>CAVOYP010000013.1:0-100431 GCA_963700715.1 uncultured Gammaproteobacteria bacterium | reverse complement strand
GCACGGGCCTGCTCGGGGCACTGCCCGACCTCACGTTTCTGGCGGTGCTATTCGTGGTGGTGCGCTTTTTCCTGCGGGTGATCCGCACCTTTTTCGACCGGGTGCACCGGGGCTGGATCCGGCTAGAGACCTTCGAGCGCGAACTCGCCATGCCCACCTACCGGATTCTCCGGCTGCTGGTGATCGTATTCGCCCTGGTGATTGCCTATCCCTATATTCCGGGTTCGGACTCGGATGCGTTCAAGGGCATGAGTATATTTTTCGGCCTGATACTTTCGCTCGGCTCATCGTCCTTTATCGCCAATATCATCGCTGGCTACAGCCTGACCTATCGCCGGGCGTTCCGGGAGGGCGACCGGATCAGGGTAGGGGAGTCCGAGGGGACGGTGATCGAAATGACCACGCTCAATACCTGTATCCGCTCCCTGAAAAACGAGGAGATCAATATCCCGAACTCGATTGTGCTGGGCAGCGCCATCGTCAATTACTCCAGCTTCCAGCGGGATCCGGGCCTGATCCTGCATACGGAGGTGGGCATCGGTTATGACGTCCCCTGGCGCCAGGTGGAGGCGATGCTGCTGGCGGCAGCCGCGCGCACCGAGGGACTCCAGCGGGAGCCCGCTCCTTTCGTACTGCAGAGGTCGCTGGGAGATTTTACCGTGGTGTACCAGCTAAATGCCTACTGCCACGAACCCAATAGGATGAACGCGATCTACAGCGCCATGCACGGCAATATCCAGGACGTGTTCAACGAGTATGGCGTGCAGATCATGTCGCCCAATTACGTGGGCGATCCGCCCCAGGCCAAGGTGGTACCGCCGGAGCAGTGGTATGCGGCGCCCGCTGAGCCGCCGCCGGCGACAGCCTGATCCTCAGGCCGCCAGTACCCTGGCCCTCGCGGACTGGTATTCGCGCTGCAGGCGCGCCACCAGTTCGGCGGTGGGCACCACGGCCTTGACCGCGCCGATGCCCTGGCCGCAACCCCAGATGTCTTTCCAGGCCTTGGCGCTGGTGTCGCCGCCGGAACCGAAATTCATGGATGAGATATCGCCGTCGGGCAGATTGTCAGGGTCCAGGCCGGCAGCGGCGATCGAGGGTCGCAGGTAGTTGCCGTGGACGCCGGTGAACAGGTTGCTGTTGACGATGTCGGCCGATGAGTAGTCGACGATGGCCTGTTTGTAGGCCTGTACGGCATTGGCTTCCGTGGTGGCAATAAAGGCCGAGCCCATGTAGGCCAGGTCCGCGCCCATGGCCTGGGCCGCCAGGATGCCGTCGCCGGTGGCGATCGAGCCGGACAACAGCAGCGGGCCGTCAAACCATTCGCGGATCTCCTGGACCAGCGCAAACGGCGATGTGGGCCCGGCGTGCCCGCCGGCCCCGGCCGCCACCGCGATCAGTCCATCAGCGCCTTTTTCCACCGCCTTGCGGGCAAACCGGTCTGAGATGATGTCGTGGAGGGTGATACCGCCGTAGGAATGCACCGTGTCGTTGACGATTTCCTTGGCGCCCAGGGAGGTGATGACGATGGGCACCTTGTACTTCACGCACATCTGCAGGTCGTGCTGCAGGCGGTCATTGGAGCCGTGCACGATCTGGTTGACCGCGAACGGGGCCGCCGGCCGATCCGGGTTGGCCCGGTTGTAGGCCTCCAGTTCGCTGGTGATGCGCTGCAGCCAGGCCTCCAGCTCAGCCGCGGGGCGGGCGTTAAGTGCCGGGAAATGAGCCGACGATGCCGGCCTTGCACTGGGCGATGACCAGCTCCGGGTTGGATACGATAAACATGGGGGCGGCGACCAGCGGCAGTGACAGGGCGTCGCGCAAATTCTGTGGAAGTGCCATTACTTCATCCTGGGTGCTTGGGTTGACAGGGAACAGGCGCAGCCCGCGAGACCCCGCAATCTACTATGCAAACATCTGCGCTCCAAGCTTTTTTATGCATGGTTTTGCATATGAGGGCCCTCGCGGAGTATGCTGTTGGGGAACCTGGCCCCGGGGGGAAACGCACCATGGCGCTGGCCCACGCAATCATGACCGCACTGCTGGAAGACGACCTTTCCGGGTATGAACTGGCGCGGGATTTCGAGACCTCCCTGGGCTTTTTCTGGCAGGCCTCCCACCAGCAGATCTACCTGGAGTTGCGCAAACTCTCGGACAAGCACTGGCTCAGCAAGCGCGAGGTGAGCCAGCGGGGTAAACCCAACAAGATTGTCTACGGCCTTACCAAAGCGGGCCGCGAGGCCCTGGCTGAGTGGGTTTACAGCACCACCCGGACCCAGGCCGCCAAGGACGACCTGCTGGTGAAGCTCTACAACCTGGACAGCGGCAATGCCGGCCACCTGGCAGGCGAGATTACCGCCCGACGGGAGGAGATGATGCGGCGCCTCTACCTCTACGAGAAAATCCGCCGGCGTCACTACGCCAATCCTGAAACCCTGCCCACCCGGCGCAAGGGCGTCTATCTGGCCCTCGCCCTGGGGATACGCCAGGGCGAGCAGTTCCTGGCCTGGTGTGACGAGGCCCTGCTATTGCTGGCCCGCGCCTGAGAAACGGCTGCACCAGCCCGCCACGGCTTATCTGTACATTTCGCCAGTTTTCCATGGATTGCAGCCGGTCGGCACCCTTAGTCTGGAATTTGTAGGGTTACGGGCGCCCAGGGCGCCAGGCGAGAGGGTATGCGAGTTCTGATATTGGTCCTGTTAATGCTCCCGCAACTGGCGGCGGCGGGGGTATTCATGTGCGTGGACCCGGCCACCGGCGCCACCAGCTTCAGCGACAAGGGTTGCGCCACCAGCGCCGCCCAGGAGGAGGTGAAGGTCGAGGCCACCAATGTGTTTTCCGGGAATCGCACCGCCGAGTCGCCCAAGCGCAAAACCTGGGCGAGTGACCGGGATACCCGCAAGACCGGCCGCGATTACACTGCTGAAAAAAGCGAGCTGCTGCGCAACAAAGCCACAGCCAGCGCGGTTGCCGCGACCGGGAACGACGGCAGCTGACATCCGGTTTTACCCGGCAGCCGCCGGCGCGGGGCGATGTGCATAGCATTGGCTGCGGCCCTTGGGCATAATGCGGGGCACTTTTCCCGCACTGGCAACTGGCTACCGGCTGCATGTACCACCAATATTTCGGCCTCACTGAGGCGCCGTTTTCAATAGCGGTCAACCCGCGCTACCTGTTCATGAGCCCCCGCCACCGGGACGCCCTGGCGCATCTGCTGTATGGGGTGGGCGCCGGCGGCGGCTTCATCCTGCTCACCGGTGAAGTGGGCACCGGCAAGACCACGATCAACCGCTGCCTGCTGGAACAGCTGCCGGATGATACCGACATTGCCATCATCCTCAATCCTGCCCTCAATGCCATGGAATTGCTGGCCTCGGTCTGCGACGAGCTGGGCATCGGCTACGATCACGACAGGCACACCCTGAAATCCCTCACCGACAGCCTGCACCGCTACCTGCTGGAAAATCATGGCAGGGGTCGCAATACCGTCCTGCTGATCGACGAGGCCCAGCACCTGGATTTCGACGTACTCGAGCAGATCCGGCTGTTGACGAACCTTGAAACCAACAGCGAGAAACTGCTGCAGATCATTCTCATCGGGCAGCCCGAACTCGCCCAGATGCTGGGTCGCCCTGAACTGCGACAGCTCAACCAGCGTATTACCGCGCGCTACAACCTGGAGCCCCTGAGCCTGGAGGAAACCGGCGGCCTATATCCGTCACCGCCTGCAGGTGGCGGGTATGAACCCGGCACAGGAGGTCTTTCCCGCCGGCGTGGTGCGCGGTATTCACCGCTACACCCGTGGTATTCCCCGCCTGATCAACGTCCTGTGCGATCGCATGATGTTGGGTGCCTATGGCCGCAACCTCGGCCGTACCGACCTGGCGATGCTGCGCACCGCCGCCCGGGAAGTGATGGGGGAAGAGACCGCCGCGGGCGGCGACGAGCCTGGTCGATCCTGGCCGTTTATCGTTATCGGCGCGCTGCTGGTCGCCCTGGCTGCGAGCTGGTGGTGGTACAGCAGGCAGCCGGCACCGCTGCCGGCGCAGGAGGCCGTACCTGCCGCCGGGGTAGAAGCGGAGGTTGTCCCCGGGCCCGAAGATCCGCCGGCCGCGCCTGCCCCCGCTGAAGGCCAGCCGCTGCCCGGGGCTGCTGAGACCCCAATCCAGGCAGGCGCCCCCGCCGCGGCTGGCTCAGCGGCAAGCTGGATGCTTGCTCCCAGCGACGCCCTGGCGCGGCTGTGGTCGCTGTACAGCGCAGCGCCCCTGCCGCCCCAGCTGTGTTCCATCCCGGCATACGACGGTGTCGCCTGCGTGGCGGGCAGCGCCCGGACCTGGGACGAGCTGGCAGAGTTTGATCGCCCGCTGGTGCTCGATATGGTCACCCCGGAGCGTTTTGCCGCCGCCGCCCTGTTCCTTGGCTTCAACGGCCGCAAGGCCTGGCTGGCCACGGCGGAGGGTGTAACCGAGGTGGAACCCGGTGAACTGGGGTCAGCCTGGAGTGGGGGCTACCGTCTTCTGTGGCACCCGCCCGAGGGTTTTGCAGGCCCGGTCGGCCTGGGTGATGACAGCCCGGTGGTGGCGCAGGTGGCAGCGCTATTTGCACAGCTTGACGGGCAGCCGCAGGCCCTGGCGGGCAGCCGCTTCAGCCCCGCGCTGGAGACCCGGGTGCGCCTGTTCCAGCGCGAGCACGCCCTGGATGATGATGCCGTGGTGGGCCTGCAGACCCTGCTCAAGCTGAATGAAGTGCTGGGCATTGACCCCACGGCCGCCGTGGCCCGCTCGCTGCTGGCGCCAGGTGGCGACGGTTGATCAACCAGGTGACCCCGTTATGTCGTTGATTCTTGACGCACTGAACCGCTCCCGCCAGGAGGCCGAGCAGGTGCCCGGCTTGTCCAGTGTCCACCCGGTCGAGGGCAGCACCATCGATATGAGCTGGCTGCCCTGGGCACTGGTGTGCGCCCTGGCATTGTCCGTGCTGGCGATTGGCTGGTTGTTGTTCGAGCGTGCGCCGCAGCCGCTGCCGGCGCCCGTTGCCCCGAAGGTGGAGAGCACTCCGCAAACCGCCGCACCGCTGGTAACGCCTGCGCCGGCACCGGCATCCCCGCCGCCGATGGAGGCGGCCGCCGAACCACCGCGGCCCGCTGACCCCGCCGCCGTTGCAGAGCGCCAGCCCGACCTCGACCCGACACCCGAGCTGGCGCAACCGACCCCGGTCGACGCCAGTGTGGCAGAGCTATACCGCCAGCAGGCGGAAGCCCCGGATCCGGAGCCTGAGGCGCAGCCCGCGCTGCGGCAACCCGCGAACGCCGGGCGCGTCGCGCCCGCGCGCGAGGAGGAGGCCATCGATTTAGATCAACTGGTACAGGAGGCCCGGGAAGAACTGGCGGACGCACAGCTGTCCGACAGCGACGTGCCCTTCCTGTCGGCCCAGTCCCAGCAAACCAAGGACGCCATTCCCACCATCATGTACCTGCGCCATGACTACTCTGGTGACCCAGCCAGCGCCAGCGTGGTGCTCAACGGCAAGACCCTGCGCCAGGGTGGCTCTGTCAACGGCGTCAGGGTGGAGGAAATTCTTCCTGATTCGGTGGTGCTGGAATACCAGGGCACGCGGTTCCGCTTGCGCGCCCTCAACAGTTGGGTCAACCTCTAGCTTCATCAACACACCGCAATCGTTTAATCTCTGCGGCTGCCCCACCAATAAGACTGGCGTAAACGCCTCGGCATAAAGGAAACGCGCATGAAATCAATTGGAACTTTGGCACTACTTGGAACCAGCATGCTGGTGTCTGCGGGCGCCAGCGCCCAGGAACTGAACGGGGCCGACACGGCCTGGGTTCTCACATCCACCGCCCTCGTGCTGTTTATGACCATACCGGGTTTGTCGCTGTTTTATGCCGGCCTGGTACGTTCGAAGAATGTCCTGTCCGTGCTGATGCAGTGCTTTGCCCTGACCTGCCTGATGTCGCTGGTCTGGTTTTCGGTGGGATACACCATCGCCTTCGGCAGCGATGGCGTGGAACAGGGCAAGTGGATTGGCGATTTCGGCAATATGTTCTTCGCCAGTATCGCTATCGATTCGGTGAAGGGCACGGTGCCCGCCACCCTGTTCGCCATCTTCCAGATGACATTTGCGATTATCACCCCGGCGCTGATCGTGGGTGCATTCGCCGAGCGCATGCGATTTTCCGCCATGCTGCTGTTCAGCACACTGTGGTTGATTCTGGTGTACTCCCCGGTCTGCCACTGGGTCTGGGGAGGCGGCTGGCTGGGCAGTATGGGGTTACAGGATTTTGCCGGCGGCACCGTGGTGCATATCACCGCTGCAGTTGCTGCCCTGGTCGCAGCGCTGGTGATAGGCCCGCGCCGGGGCTTTGGCACGGTGGCGATGCCGCCGCACAACCTGACACTCACGGTGGCCGGCGCCGGTATGCTGTGGGTAGGCTGGTTTGGGTTCAACGCGGGTTCGGCGGTGGCCGCCAACGGCAGTGCCGCCATGGCCATGCTGGTCACCCATCTCTCGGCCTCGGCCGGGGCCCTGGCCTGGATGACGATGGAATGGCTGCGCCATGGCAAGCCCTCGATGCTGGGCACCGTGACTGGCATGGTGGCGGGTCTTGGCACTATCACCCCGGCCTCGGGTTCGGTGGGGCCGGCCGCGGCGGTGCTGATTGGCCTGACTGCGGGTGTGGTCTGTTACTTCGCCACCATGTATCTCAAGAACAAGTTGCGGGTTGATGACAGCCTCGATGTATTTCCTGTCCACGGCGTCGGCGGCATCCTTGGCACCCTGCTGGTGGGCGTCTTTGCATCCGACCAACTGGGGATCTTCAGCGGCAACGGTTTTTCCAGTGGAATTTCCAGCATGGGCGGCCAGTTGCTGGTGCAGGCCACCGGCGTTGTATCAACCCTGGTCTACACCGCGGTGGTTACCTTTATCCTGCTCAAGCTGGTGGGAGCGTTGGTGGGTCTGCGGGTCGACGGTGATCAGGAAACCCAGGGCCTGGACCTGGTGCTGCACGACGAGCGCGGCTACGACCTGTAAGCGGCGCGCGTGAACCGAGGGCTACTTTTTGTGGCCGCTTTTCGTGGGGCAGGAACCTGCAGGTCTCAGCCGCCGGCGATTTTCACTGTGAAGCCGAGCTTTTCGAGTTCCAGCTTGATAGCCGGGCGCTGGTCACCCTGGATTTCGATGTGGTCGTCCTTCAGCGCGCCGCCCACACCGCATTTCTGCTTCAGGGCGCGGGTGATTTCCCGCATTTGCGCCTCCGGCAGGGCGAGACCCTTGATCAGGGTGACAGCCTTGCCACCGCGCCCCTTGGTTTCCCGGTGCAGGCGCACGATGCCATCGCCCACGGCGGCGGGACGGTCCCTGCCGCAAACGCAGCCCGCCACCGGGCGCTGGCACTGGGGGCACAGGCGGCCCGCGTCGGTAGAGTAAACCAGCCGGCTGTTTTTGGGCTTGCTCATGATGGGGCCGTGTCTTTCTGTGAGGTCGGCAGTATATTATCCCGCTGACCCTACAAAAACAGCCAACGAGAACAGCGACGGCAACGGGAGAACCAGGCTTGGGGACTATCGAGGAGCTGCAACAACAACTGGTCGATGTGCAGACCCAGCTGGCCTACCAGGAGGATACCGTGCGGCAACTCAACCAGGCGCTGGCCGCGCAGCAACAGGAGATCCTGGTGTTGCGTCGCCAGATGCAGCTGCTCAAGCAGCGCCAGGATGAACAGGGCCACGCGGGCGGAACTACCACGCCGCTGGATGAGAAGCCCCCACATTACTGAAAGGAAGAGCACACCATGTCAGCAAGCGCCAGCAAGGATAGCCCCGAACAGGCGGAATTTCGCCAGCATTGCCGCAGCTGGCTGGCGGCGAACCGTCCGCCGGACCCAACGGTGCGACTGCCCCTGAGTGCCCTCGAGATCATGACCACGGAGCAGCTGGGCTACCTGCAGGCCTGGCAGAAGGCGGCCTATGATGCGGGCATGGTGGGTTGTGACTATCCTCGAGAGGTAGGCGGCGGTGGCCGCAAGGACTGCCAACGCGTCGCCAACGAGGAGATGCTCGCGGCCCGCACGCCGTATTTTCCCAACATCATCGGCCTGGGCATGGCCGCTCCCACCGTCTTCTACCACGGCCAGGAGGCCTTGAAGCAGCGCCTGCTGCCGCGCCTGTTTTCGGGAGAGGATATCTGGTGCCAGGGTTTCAGCGAGCCCGGCGCGGGCTCGGACCTCGCCAGCGTGCAGACCTTTGCCGAGCGCAAGGGCGACCGCTGGGTGATCAACGGCCATAAGGTATGGACCTCCCTCGCGCATTTCGCCGAATGGATGATCCTGCTGCTGCGCACCGACAGGTCCCACAAGTATGACGGCTTGTCCTATTTCGTCGTGCCTATACGCTCCGCCCTGGGCCGGGGTGTGACCGTGCGCCCGCTGATCAAGATCACCGGCGAGACCGGCTTCAACGAGGTGATATTCGACAACCTCGAAGTGGAGGACAGTTTCCGCCTGGATGAGCTCGGCAAGGGCTGGCAGGTTGCAATGACCACGCTGTTGCACGAGCGCGGGGCGGGGGAGTTGCAGACCCCCCGTGCGGGTGGCCTGAAGAACAAGGGGAGCCACGCCACCACCGCGCACAACCTCATCGAGTTCGCCCGCGGAACCGAGCGCGACGGTCGGCCGGCTGCCGAAGACCCGCTGCTGCGCGATCGCATGATGCAACAGCTGATCAGCGAGGTGGGGCTGGCGCAGAACCAGCGCCGCGCGCGGGTGCCAGCCCTGCAGGACCATCCGATGCGGCTGCCCTTGCAGAACAAGCTGCTGGCCAGTGAAATCAGCCAGACTACCGCCGCCCTCGCCCTGGAGGTCGCAGGGGCCAGCGCCTCGCTCTATCTCGAGGACGGCAACGCGCCGGCGGGTGGCCAGTGGCAGCTGGCCTACATGAACTCCTACGGCATGACCATCGCCGCCGGTACCAGCGAAGTGCAGCGCAATATCCTGGGTGAGCGAGTGCTCGGCCTGGCGAAATCCAAGTAGGGAGAGCGACATGGCGCAACCGGATAATTTTGGCTTTGGCGAGGAAGCGGCCCTGCTGAAGGCCTCCGCCCGCAAGTTCTTTACCGACAAGTTTCCGACATCCCGGCTGCATGCACTGGTGGCGGGTGACCACCGTCCCGAGCGCGGCAGCCAGTGCCTGTGGGATCGCGAACTGTGGCAGCAGATGGTTGACCTGGGCTGGACCATGCTGGCGGTGCCCGAAGCCTGCGGCGGCGTGGGCATGCCGGCGGTGGCCGTGGCCGGGCTCGCGGAGGAACTGGGCCGCGCCGCTTTTCCCTGCCCGCTGCTGGGCACGATCAACGCCACCTATGTGCTGGCGGCCTGTGCCGGCGGCGCGGCGGCGCTGGCGGAGATCGCGGAGGGCAAAAGCGCCAGCCTGGCAATCACCAGTCGCAGCGGTTCCTGGTCGCCGGGCGCTAGCGATGTCAGCTGTGCCGGCGGCAAGCTCAATGGCACGGCCTGGTATGTGCAGGACGCGCGCAAAGCGGACCGCCTGCTGGTGAGTGCACGATCCGGGTCGGGGCTTGGCCTGTACTGGGTTGCCGCGAGCGCTGCGGGCGTCACCCTGCACCCCGATACCATCGTCGATCTCACCCGCGACCAGGCCCATATCAGCTTTGAGGACGTGACCGCCGACGAGGTCAGCGCCGATGGCCTGGCGGCCCTGGAGCAGGCGTTGCCGGCCATCTGGACGGTGCTGGCAGCCGATATGGTGGGTGCGGCCGAGTGGCAGTTGCAGACCACAGTGGATTACGTCGGCACCCGGCAGCAGTTTGACCGGCCGCTGGGTTTCTTCCAGGCGGTGAAACACCCCCTGGTCAACGTGATGTTGCAGATCGACCAGGCCAAGTCACTGGTGTACAACGCGGCCTGCGCCATCGACAGCGAGCCCGAAAGGGCAGGGCAGTACGCCCACATGGCCAAGGCTTCCGCCAGTGAGGCCGCGGCATTCGCCTCCAGTCGCTCGGTGCAGTTGCACGGTGGCATCGGGTTTACCTGGGAGTGTTTTGTGCACCTTTACTTCAAGCGCCAGAAGCACAGCCAACTGCTGTGGGGTGACGCAGCCTGGCACCGGGCGCGGCTGGCGGATATGGTAATCGGGCCACTGGCGCGAACCGGCGCCTGAGTCGACTGGAGCAGCCTGGGGAATTATGAACTGGAAAAGCATACTGGCCGTCTTCGTGGCCCTGGTCGTTGGTTTCGGCGTACTGTTGCGCATCGCGACTCGCCCACCCGAGCCGCCGGCGCAGCAGTTGTTCATCAACGGTACCGTGCTGACCATGGATGCAAGCAACCGTATCGTCGAGGCGCTGGCGGTAAGGGCGGACCGCATCGAGGCAGTGGGCAGTACCGAGGAGATCATGGCCCTGGCCGCTGAGGGCGCCGAGGTAGTTGACCTGGCCGGGCGCACACTCATGCCGGGTTTCATCGATGCCCATGGGCACTTCCCCGGGTCTGGCCAGAAAGTGATTGCTGCGGATCTCGGCAGCCCGCCCGTTGGTACGGTCACCACGATGGACGAGCTGCTCGCCGCACTCCGGCAGCGTGCCGAGTTGACGCCCGCAGGCCAGTGGGTCTCGGGGTTCAACTACGACGACACCTTGCTGGCGGAGCGGCGCCATCCCACCCGTGCCGAGCTGGACACCGTCTCCACGGATCATCCGGTGGTGGCTACGCATGTGTCCGGTCACATGCTGGTCGGCAACAGCCTGGCGCTTGCGGCGGTGGGTATCGATGCCAGTACACCGGATCCGGAGGGTGGCGTGATAGGGCGCGTACCGGGATCCCGTGAACCCAATGGCCTGTTGGAAGAGACTGCCCGCCTGGGCATTATGACCAAGCAGCAGGATATCGGCGTCATGGACGCCTATCGCATGTTCAAGGCGGCGGCCCTCGAGTATGCCGCCCGCGGGGTGACCACGGCCCAGTCCGGCTGGGCCAGCAAGAAGATCGCCACGGGGCTGTCCGTGTTCAGCAGGCTCGGCGTGGTACCCCAGCGGCTGGTGGTGTTTCCGGCCGAGAGTGAGTTCGGCGAGGCGCTGCTCAATGGCGATTACGAGCCCGGCGACTACAGTACGGACCGCATGGTGATGGGCGCGGTAAAGCTGGTGGCGGACGGCAGCATCCAGGGTTTCACCGGCTACCTCAGCCAGCCTTACCACACGTCCTATCACGGCGACGCGACGTATCGCGGTTACCCCGCCATCCCCCGCGACAAGCTGTTCGCCCAGGTCCTGGCCCTGCACAAGGCGGGCTACCAACTCGCCATTCACGGCAATGGCGACGCGGCCATCGAGGATATCCTGGATGCATTCGAAGCGGCCCAAAAGGCGCATCCGGTGGCGGACCCGCGCATGATCCTGGTCCACTCGCAGATGGCGCGGGAAGACCAGGTGGCGAGGATGAAGGCATTGGGCGTCACCCCGAGTTTCTTCAGTGCGCACACCTGGTACTGGGGTGATCGCCACCGCGATATCTTCATTGGTCCGGAGCGGGCCGCGCAGATCAGCCCGGCCAGGTGGGCCCAGCAACAGGGCGTGCGTTTCAGCTCCCACCTCGATACCCCGGTGACCCCCATGCTGCCCCTGCAGGCGGTCTGGAGCCAGGTCAACCGCACCACCTACGGTGGTGATGTACTGGGGCCCGGGCAGCGCATCAGCGCGCTGGACGCGCTGCGCGCAGTGACCATCGATGCGGCCTGGCAGGTGTTCCAGGAAGGCGAGCTCGGTTCCCTGGAGCCCGGGAAATATGCCGACCTGGTGGTGCTGTCGGGCAACCCCCTGGACGACCCGATAGGGATGCGCGAGCTGGAAGTCGAACAGACGATCATCGGCGGCGCCACTGTCTACCGCAAACCGTGAAGAGTTTGTGGCCGGCAGCGTGGACACCTGCCGGTCATTCCGATATAAATGCTCAAACGGCTTAAGTGAAAAACAGGCTTATGCTGTTTTCAGCTGTCAGGGGAACGAGCCGTAATCTATGTACCGCTATAATGTCGACAACGCCGTAACCTACACTTCGGAAGATTTCGTGCTCTTCAGGGAGTCGCCCTTCGCCTGCTGGATGGAGCGTCTGACCCTCGAGAACCCCGAGCACGGCATCCCTGCGGACGCCGGCAGCCTGCCACCCGTTGACAGCACCGAGCGCCAGGACGATATGGCCGACACCCTGCGCGCCGAGGGCAAGGATGTCCGCCTGATCGACTGGGATGCGGACGAGTCCGACCGCCGCAGCGCCACCCTCGAAGCCATGCGCAGGGGTGTCGATTTCATCGTCAACGGCCAACTCGCACTCGGGCCGCTGTCAGGGGCGGCCAACCTGCTGGTGCGCACCAGCGGCTATTCCGAATTCGGCGATTTCCTTTACTTGCCCTGTGAGACCCAGTCCAGGAGCACCCTGCACTCGGCGTTTCGCCTGTGTTTCCTGGCCGACCTCCTGCACAGCCTGCAGGGCCAGCTGCCGCCGCAGATGCTGATCATTCGCGGCGGAGATGATCTGGTCCCACTGCAGACCGACAGCCATATCTACCACTACCGCGCGGTCAAGCAGCGCTTCATGGAGGCCATGCGCAATTTTCGCAAGCATCGCATGCCCGATCCGGCAGCATCCGTTCATTTTGGCCGCTGGTCCGATTGCGCCCACACGTTGCTCAAGCAGCGGCTGCAGCGTGAAGATCACCCGGCGGGAATCGGCGGCAGCGACGACGCTGAACCGTACGCGGAGCCGTTGCGTCGGGCGGTCGGCGCGAGCGCCAGCGGTGGCGGCTCCTATGACCCGGACGATGTGATCCGACCCGAGGTCAACAGGATGGAGCCGGCTGCTATCGAGGCCCGTGACGGTTCTGGCGCCCCGTCTGATTTCACCCTGGCGGAGCAGGCGCGCAGGTTGCAGCCCGGCGCCTACAAGCCAGGTCCCGGTGTCTACCGGATCGGGAGGCCCCGTCCCGCTCCAGCGCCTGCGGCAGTCCCGGTGCGGGAGGTCGCAGATACTGACCCGGAACTGGGGTCGGAGCCGCTGGCCAGGCCGCAGTACAACCGGCGGGCATCGGATGCGGCCCTGCAAAACCTTGAATTCATTCGCAGCGCGCCACCGCCTGATGCCATCGGTCGGGACACTGCGCCGGCGCCGCAAGCGACCGGGTCGGCTCCGGCACCCAGCTTGAGGGACCCGCGCGCCCGCAGGCCTGAGCCGGAGGACTTCACGGCGCTCACGGCCCCGGAACCCGAATTGCCCAGGCTTGCCAGCTGGTCCGGCGTCGATATGGATGACACCCACGTGGTGTCACCGCCAGCCGGGCTCACCACGTCCAGTATGGATCTTGGGGCGGATATCGGCTTCGATGTGGAAGACATCCGGCACGGCTTCGGCCAGGCCGCGACCGAGCCACAGCGTCGTCCCTACAGCGACGGGCCTGGTGCAGCAGAGGAGGAGGCTGGCAGGAGCCGCTTCAGCGACAGCCTGATGACCAGCGACCACTACGAACCCTGAGCCCCGGCCGGGCAAGGCCGCGTTCAGCCGACCGCGGTCTGCAGCAGGGGATCCGATGGCCCTGCCCGGTAGGTCCTCAACGCCTCCATCAGGGCGCCGCGTTCCTGCGGTGTTTCCCGGGTTGAGGCCATCAGGTGGGTCGTGCGTGGTACGCGATCGAGAAACAATGCGCCACTGACCCTGGCCGCTTCGGTGGCAGTGGCCAGCCAGACGATCGTGTCGGCGCCCTGTTCAGGTGTGCGCAGCAGCGGCCCGGTCAGGCGATTGAAGGTCGGCAGGGCGGATTCCACGCCCGGTGTCCTGGCCCAGCCGGGGTGCATGGCATTGACCACGATATTGTCTCCCTTCCAGGCC
This sequence comes from uncultured Gammaproteobacteria bacterium, assembly GCA_963700715.1. Taxonomy (GTDB): domain Bacteria; phylum Pseudomonadota; class Gammaproteobacteria; order Pseudomonadales; family Halieaceae; genus JARRPM01. The sequence goes on along the minus strand of CAVOYP010000013.1, from coordinate 86,528 downwards.
TGCGCCCACAGCTGGGTGACAATCATCAGTCCCCGCTTGGCCCTGGCATAGGCCACGCTGCCTGAGTAGCCGTCCGGCGGCGCCTCCAGGCGTTCCAGATCGAGCCGCTGGCTGTACATTCCCCCCGAAACCACGTTGATAACCCGGGCCTGGCCGGCCCTGGCCAGCAATGGCTTCAGGCCCTCGGTCAGGCGGAAAGGGCTCAACAGCAGCAGGGCAAAGCTGCGCTCCAGGCCCTCGGAGGTCTCCTCCCTCGGGTTGAACAGGGCGCCGGCATTGTTGACCAGCACGTCTATCGGCTTGCCGCTTTGCTGCATGCGCCTGACCAGTCGATCCACATCTGCCATCAGGCTGAGATCGGCGATCTCGATATGTATGCGGCTGTTGCCGGTCTCGCGTTTGATGGCTTGTTTCAGTGCAAGAGCCCTGCTTTCGTTGCGGATGACCAGGGTGAGTTCCGCCCCGAGTTCAGCCAATCGCTGCGCCGCGGCCAGGCCAAGCCCCGCGCTGGCACCGGTAATCACGACATGCTTGTTACCCATCCAGCGGGACACGGGCAGCCAGCGCTTCCTGGCCCTGGTGTAGCCGAAGCGGGTGAAATCGGCGATCGCCGGGATGACCAGCCGTTGCCCCCGGCGCCCCGAGGCCGACAGTTCTGGCACGGGAAAGTTGTCTTCCAGCGCGCGCTTGAGGCCCTGCACCGAGTTGTAACCCATCCGTTGCAGGCCAGTGCGGAAGCGGTCAGCCAGGGCGTCCAGGCGCCCCTTGAAGGTGAATGTGGCCCGGTAATCTATTAGCGTGCCGTTGGTGGTCTCAGCGAAACGTATTTCATCATCCACATCAAAGAAGCGGCCGCTGCCGTGCAACTTCAGCAGTCTGCCCGGCTCATGGTGAGTCAGGGTGTATGCGAAGGCGAGGCTGCCCAGGGGTTGCCGGCAGAGCACTTCAAACCGGGTGCCTTTGCCTATGGGGCCGCTGCTGAGTTTGGTGGCGGATATGACCGTGCTGTCCCATTGCTCGCTGGTGCGAAAGTCGGCGAGGTAGGCGAAGGCCTCCTCAACCGGACGGTTTACCTCGATTTTCTCGTGCAGTGTAATCATCTGTCCCTAGTCCGCGTGTAGCCAGCTGTAATACGGAGCCTGCCGCCTGCTGGCTCACTCGCTCAGTCCTCCTCCACCCACACCTGGCGCAGGGGCTCGCCGAAATCATCGTAGATGATCTTGCGCCTGGGCTGGGGCAACCGGCTGCGCTTGCGCAGGGGTTGACGCCGCAGGTTCAGCGCTCGCCTGGCGTCAATGGCCGCTACGACTTCCGGGACGGGAGTGCGCGGCGTGGGCGGCTCGGTGAACAGCCTGCGGTTCAGGAACAGGGGAGCGTCATCGGGATTCTTTCCGCTGACACCCGGTGGAATCTCCGCCACCTCGCCCCCGCCGCTGAGGAAACGCTCCGTTTCGCGGCGCAACTCCGCCCTTACGTCCTCTTTTGATACAGGTTTTTTCAAGATTACCTGCTCCAGGGACAGGGATCCAAACGGCTCAGTATAACGCCACCTCGCAACAATTACAGGCTTGCCCCGGGAGCGTTGGTGATTGCCTTGCGCAGGAGGGCGCCCGGGCCAGTTTCCTGCAACCTGACCTGCCCGTCGACGATATCGATACCCAGGCTCGCAAAAATCGCTGCAAAGGGCGGTACGGTTGTGGAGACCGCTACCTCATCATAGAGGTTGCGGAACAGCGCCACGCGATTCAGTTCATCCAGCAGGGCCACCAACTGGGAAACGGAAAGTCGATCCTCGGCGCAGCACAGGTTTAGCTGTTGCAGCGCCTTATCCAGGCTGAGCCCACCTCCGGACTGGAGCCGCAGGCGAGTGTCGGCGGCCAGGAAGTACCAGGCACCGCTCCAGTAAACGCGCATGAATCCGCCGTCCTCTCGCAGCCTGTCGCTCACCCGGTGCAGGGGCTGGCCGTCGAAGGCGGTTTCCGCCAGGCCGCGCTGGAATCCCTGGTAGAGTTGCTGCCACATTTCCTGCTCAGTGATGAGCCCGGCCCGGGCCTGCAGTATGTTCTGGTAGTAACTCGCCAGGCCTTCACTGAACCAGCTGTCACCCCAACCCTGATAGGGTATCAGCAGGTGGGCCAGTTCATGGTAGCCGGTCCAGTTCCGCCGTAATTCCTCTGCCGTGGCGGAGGCCGCGGTAAAAAACTCGACCCGGACCGTATTTTCGCGCCGCACCTGTGCCCAGGGGATGGGATCGATGCTGCTGGCGGAGGTGGGTGAAATACTTACCTGCCAGCGTCGCATGGGCCAATGTCCGTAGACCTGGCGTAGCGCGGCGGCAATGTAGTCCACCCACTCAAGCAACTCGTCGCGCACTGCCGGCTTGAACTGTGAGCTGATCAATATCTCCAGCCTGCGGCCATCCTGGAGCCGCAGGTGGCGGATGTCGTCATCCGCCGCCTGCGGTGACAGGCAGCCGAATGACAGCGCTGCAGCGAGCAACCAGCGGGCTGTGGCGTGGTTCACCGCGCTCAGGCGTGCCCCTGCGGCAGCTGGCTGCCGGGGCCAAAGCCGGCGAGTTCCGCCATGCGGGTGAACAGTTCGAACACGTCGGTCGCTGCGGTGGTGTCACTGAATTCTCGGTAGAGTGAATCGACGTTGACCGCGATTCGCTCAGGGTCAGACCAGGCAGAGTACTCCCGCAGCTCTATGTCGCGGGCGGCCTCGAAGGCGCTCATGCCGGCGTCGAAACGCAGCCGGGCCTGATCGCGGACATACTCAAGGTACTGGCGCACGCCGGCGACGCCCTTCTTGTCGGTGATCGGGCCGTGGCCGGGGACGATATGGTCGACATCCATCGCTTCGATCAGGCGGCAGGCTTTGATCCAGTTGGCAACCGGGCCCTGCCACATGATCGGTGTACCCTCTATGAACAGGATGTCCCCGGTGAAGACGGCGCGGTCCCGGGGCGAATGCACCAGCACGTCGCCCCGGGTATGGGCCGGGCCCACCTCGATCAGGTGTACCGGTTTATCGCCGACGCGCAGGTCGAGGTGACCATCGAAGGTGCAGTTTGGTGGGGTGTGGGTGATGCCGGAAAACTTGAACTGGCCGAAGCAGTGGAGAAAGTACTCGCCCACCTTACCCATGCTGGCCGCCATCTCCATGATGGCCGCCATGGCCTCGGGCGGCAGCTCATTCATCTCCGCCGCCGAGGCGGTGGAGGCGATAATCCGGGCGCCCGCCACCAGTTCATTGCCGTGGCAATGGTCGCCGTTGGCATGGGTATTGACCAGGGTGTCGATTTTACCGGCCCGGGGCTCCGCCCGGCGCATTGCGCCAAGCATTTCCCCGGTGAGCGCGAGGTCGAACAGGGTGTCTACCAGCAGGGACTCCTCCCCGTCGACGATCAGGCCCGCATTGCTCCAGCCCCAGCTGCCATTGGGCGCCAGCCATGCGTAAGCGCCGTCGCCGAGCGCATGCAGCCCCGGCCTGGATATCATCTTCATCGGTTTCTCCCAGTGTTTTGCCCGCAGACAATATTACGCATCTTTGATCCGGAATACATGTGCAAGGTTTTCTACCGGGCCTGCAATCTGGTTTAATGCCAGGTCCTGTAGCACTGGAAGCAACGCATGAACGCCCTTCGCTCAACCCTGGTTTTTGCCTGGCTTGTGCTCACGCTGATTCCCTGCGGAATCGCCCTGCTCACTGCATCCCTGTTCCTCGACGACAAAAAAGTCTGGTGGTGGTTTGCGGTGCCCTGGCTCAGGGGTGTGGTGGAAGCGGCCCGCCTCATAGGCGGGGTAAAGTACCGCCTGCATGGTGAGGAGAACCTGCCACGTGCCAGCGATATGCGGCGGGTTATCCTGTGCCCGAAGCACCAGTCCACCTGGGAGACATTTTTCTTCCCCAGTATGACGTCGCACCCGCTGGCCTATGTGTTCAAGAAGGAACTGTTGCGCATACCTTTTTTCGGCTGGAGCATCGGCGCGCTCAATATGATCCACATCGACCGGAGCAAGGGCAAGGAGGCCTGGGCCAAGGTGGCCGAGCAGGGCAGGGTGTTGATGGACCAGGGCAAGTGGATGATCATGTTTCCCGAGGGCACTCGCACCGAGCGGGGCACCCGGGGCAGCTACAAGGCAGGGGCCACGCGCCTCGCAGTGGCCACCGGCGCCTACGTGATACCGATCGCGGTAACGTCCGCGCGCTGCTGGCCGCGGCGCTCCTTTTCTTTTATCCCGGGCGTTATCGATGTCTCGATCGGCCAGCCGGTGAGCGCCGAAGGGCGGGAGCCGGGTGAACTCATGGATGAGATAGAGCGCTGGATCGAGGCGGAGATGCACCGCCTGGACCCGGACGCCTACCAACACAGCAGCACTAAAACCTTAGCAGATCCACACTGAACAGGGAGCACCCGCGCTATGCCAATACAGACTCGCCTTATCGAATACCAGCATGACAATCTCACCCTCGAGGGTTTCCTGGCCTGGGATGACAGCCTCGCCGGGCCCAGGCCTGCGGTTGCGGTCAGCCACGCCTGGGGCGGGCGCACGGAATTCGAGGAGGCCAAGGCCATCGCGCTGGCCGAGCAGGGTTACGTCGGTTTCGCTATCGATATGTACGGCAAGGGGGTGCGCGGCAATTCCACGGAAGAGAACAGTGCACTGATGACCCCGTTGCTGCAGGATCGCCAGCGCTTGCAGCAGCGCATTCTCAGGGCGGTGACGGTGTTGCGGGAGCAGCGGCAAGTGGACCCGCTCAAGGTCGCGGCCATCGGCTTCTGTTTTGGCGGCCTGTGCGTACTCGATCTGGCCCGCACCGGCAGCGATGTGGCGGGTGTCGCCAGCTTTCACGGCCTGTTCATGGCACCGGGCAATACGGCTGGCAACAAAATCACCGCGCGGGTGCTCTGCCTGCACGGTTACGACGACCCGATGGTCCAGCCCCCGGCGATGCTGGAACTGGCCAGTGAGCTTACCGCGGCCGGCGCCGACTGGCAGATACACGCCTATGGCAACACGGTGCACGCCTTCACCAACCCGCAGGCGAACGACCCCGCCCTGGGCGCGATCTACAGCGCGGCGGCGGACCACCGCTCCTGGTCGTCACTGCAGAATTTCCTGCAGGAAGTCTTGGCCTGACAGCGCCACCAGATCCGGCAGTGGCAGCCAGCTGGTTAAAGTGGCGGCTGTGTCTTTTGGGCCATTCGCGCAAACTGGATTCCAGCCGCAGATGCCCCTTTTAGGATGACGAAGCGCCGATAAAGACGGGCATACCGATCTCGTGCAGGCTTGACCCACGTCATTGCATATAACCATGATTTGTTTATGGTTATGGCTGGTTGATGGCAAAGGGGTGGTCCGTGTCTCGATTCCGCAAGGTTCTGATTCTACTTCTGTTTTTAGTCCCAGCCAGCGCCCTTGCGGTCACGGCTGGAGTCGAAGATGCCAAATCCATCGCCCGTCTTTACTCCGCAGCGTTTGACCGCAAACCTGACATCGGTGGACTGAATTATTGGATCGGTGTTTACGAAGCCGGTCAGTCGCTGCCAGCAATTGCCGGGGGCTTTTACAAATCACCTGAATTCACTACCACTTACGGCACGCTCAGTGACCAGCAGTATGTAGAACAGTTGTATCGAAACGTGCTAGGGCGTGCCGGCGAACAGGAAGGGGTTGGTTTCTGGACAAATCATCTATCCAACGGCGTTTCCCGGGCGAGGATCCTGGCGGAGTTCGCCTCGTCTCCGGAAAATGTCGCGAAGACCGCCGACATGTTCGCCGACTTGCGCATGATGAACTGCCAGTGGTCGTTTGGGCCGGAACAGCCGATCAGCGGCAATACCGGATGCTTGGTCGGCCTCGTTGCATCTGGCGTGACGTATAAGACCCCAACTCACCAGGGCGTGACCGGCCCTGCAGGAGATTTTCACTACGGAGATGGCGAAACCGTTCGATTCATCATAGGCGACACCTTGCTGGGTGAAGTCATAGGGCAGGCGCAGATGACCCCGTTTGACCTGGCCGGCTCGCCGGTTGTTACGGGGTTAAACATCGAGTGGGCGCTTGATCGCTACGGATTCGGTGGTACGCAGGTGGGGCCGCCCACGCCAAGCGGGTCGATCTACATCGACGAAGAGATAACGTCCGAATACGGCCCGTTTCCGGGTTCTCGAAACGATCCGTTCTATAAGCTGGTCAACATGGTGGTTTTCTTACAGAGCCTGGACGCCGACGCCGATCCGACAAATGGCATTGAAATCAGAACCGACGTAGCCGCACTTTTCGAACGGAGTGAATTTGAATCTGGATCAGGAGTGGGCAGACGTTTCTCAACGAGCCAGCATTACGTCACGCCATTTGGAGAGCGAACAACGAGCAACGCTTCAGTAAAGCACATCGGATCGTTAACCCGGCACCAGCACTTCAACACCTTTATCAGAGTCTGGAGGTCAACGCCCGAACTGCCGCCGTTAGCCAGGAGTGGTATTGGGACTTGTAGCTCAGCAGACGCAAATTCAAGCGTACAATATCAGTATGACGCCGATGGCAACACGACGCGCGTAAAGACATCTTCGAGCGACGGCACGGTGGATGAGGTTTTCACGCGACAGATACGATGCCGAAGGTAATGTCATACGCCAATCAATCGACAGTAATAACGGGGACGGTATTCCGGGATGAAGTTGTTGTTCGAAAGTATGATCAAAATGGCAATCCACCACGATTGAGTTGGACTCAAACGCTGATGGTGTAACAGATTACGTCGAATATTGGCTGTACGACTCTGAGGGCAATGCCACTCTGGTCAAGAGAGGGGCGGCGCGAGATTCCTTTGGGGACTTTCGAGGGTAGATCGATTACGCGGGAAATCTACACTGGCGGTAACCTGACGCGCATTGAATTTGATGGAGACGACGACGGTATCATCGACAGCACCGATACTTTTGAATATGACTCACAAGGCCACCTGACTCGATTCGAAGGCGAATTACCCTCAGGGCCAAGAGGGGTTACGCGTTTGGAATTACGACGCCGACGGCAATCTTACCAAATACGTGGAATCTTTTGCTTCGACCGTCGCTAACACCCTGACACGGAATTGGCGCTACGACGACAATGGTGATATGACCTATTATGATCAAGATAGTACCGGTGACGGTAGTCCAGAAGTTGTTTATCGTTATCTTTACGATGCAGAAAGGAAACTTTCTCAGGTTGAACACTGGACGACAAGCTGGAGGCAGTACCAGTTGAAACCGACACTTACCTTTTGTCATATGACGACAGAGGTAATCTAACGCGACTTGATAGGAACATGGAATCGTATCAGTATTTTTACGCTGCAAATGAAAAACTAACACGGGTGGAAATCACGACCAAATTCCGACCAGGTATTGTGCAAACCACAAGTTATGAATACGACTCCAGATGGCAACTTGATCCTCTTTCGGGTGGGTGACCTATCCGGCCGGCGAACTGAGTACCTGGCAATATTCTCCTGACGGCAATAGTATCCGCTATGAGTTTCGCTGCGATCGCAACAACCCCTCGCCCGAGCTCGTCCGGGAATATGAGACTAAGGGGTGGGGTAATTTGTTTCAGTAGTTTCAGGTTCAGATATATTACCGAGTGCTTGGGCGCAGTCTCGTCTTGCTAGAACTGCTAAAGAAGTACATATAGTTCGTATTAGTGCAAAAAAGGAGTTTATCTCTGCACGAATTTTCATACGCAGATCGATGAGTTCGATGAAGCATCGAATGTCTGCTTCGCAGTCGTTAACTGCCAAGACCGAAAAAATTCTGTCTCCTGTACATCCAATCACCACCTTTCTGGTCACCTGCGTTCAAAACCGGCAAACCCATAATACTTGCAGAGTTATTGCCATGGATCATGGCGCACAGCGAGAGACTGGCGTAGTCGTTGATCTGGTAAGGGTTTTTAATCGGTGAGGGGTGTGTCGTTGAACACGAGAATCATCGCCAATTTAGCCAGCGCGTTGCTGGTTGCAATCGCACTCCTAGGCTTGCAAACACCCGCTCGCTATCGTGGGGGAGGGCGACATTGTCGACGCCAACAACTCCGGCCGCGGATGCACCCTCGAGCAATTCCAGGCGAGAGACACAGCCTGCACCGAGAACGAAGTCAACGGGGACTACTTCGTCAATTACGAGGCCGTGCCCCGTCCGGGATGGCGCTTTGTCCGCTGGGATGGGCCTTGCTCACCAGACTCTGATTTTCAACACTGCCGCTTTCAGATAGCCAAGGCCGCCGTGGAGTGGTGGGATAAAACGTATCCGGATAACGCGATAGCCCCCAGCACAGCGGTATTTCAACCGATAGCGGGTGAAACCGGCTATCTGGTTGGCGGTACTGCTGTTGCCGGTGTGACCTATGAGACACCAACACAACAGGGTGTAACGGGGCTCGACGGCAGTTTTCAGTACGAGGAAGGCGAAACCGTACGGTTCATGATAGGCAATACCTTACTGGGTGAAGTCACCGGGCGTGCACAGGTGACGCCCTTTGACCTGGCGGGTTCTCCCGTGCTGACGGGAATAAATATCACCTGGGGCCTGCAGGACGAGAGTGATCCCTACCACACAGTTGTCAACCTCGCCGTCCTTTTACATAGCCTCGACGACGATGGCGAGCCTGACAATGGGATTGTCATCAGGGCCGGGGTAGCCTCCCTGTTGTATCGAATAGCGCTCGATCTTCGTAAACCCTGGGACAGTGTCGAGGCCAGATCCGGCATTTTCGATTTTTCATTGCCATACCAGCCGTGGCTGACTTTTGAGACCGATCCCACCTTCCGTCATGTGTTGGGAATGGCCAGGCGACAGCATCGCTTCAGCACACCCCACGGTATGGCCGAGCCATCTGCCTGTTTAGCTAGTCTTTACGCTACGCTGGGCATTGACGCCGACCCTGTAGGGTTGAAATTTCTTCGGGTGAGTCAACGGGGCGAATCAGAAACGGTCGAGACCCTGTACTACGATGCCAAGGGTAATATTACCAGGCACGAGAATACGCAGTACGGTGATGCCTACGAAATCTGGCAATACGATGAGCAGGGCAAAGTGACAAGGCACGAGCTGAATGCCTCGGCCTTTGGCCAACACGGAATTGACACCTGGGAATATGATGTCATGGGCAATCTCGTCAGAGTCGAGACCCCGAGAGTCTGGACATTCCGTTACGACGACGACGGCAATATGACGCAGAAATCATCTGTCGGAGACACCTATATTGCTGTTGTCGATTTTCGTTACACGTTCGACGAACTCGGTCGCCTGGAGCGGGTTATTGCAAGCGACGGTGAAGGCTTCAACGACTGGAGTTTCAATGCGCTGGGCAATGTCGTTCGCCATGAGAAGTACAATGGAAATGAAACCGAGATATGGATATATAACTCAGACGGCAATATAACACGCCAGGATGGCAACTTGCCGTGGTTACCCGAAGTGTGGCAGTACGACGCCGAGGGCAAACTGATTCGATCCGAGCAGCTAACCGAATGGTGTGACTATATCTGTTACCGGATGGCCGGAACCTGGGAATACGATGAAAGTGGCCGGCTAGTTACTCGCACGGCAACAAATCTCGTCGATAACACTGTCTACGAGGTGGATACTTGGCAGTACGATGAATCTGGCCGGGTCATATCGAGAGTGGGAGACCCGTTGGGAGGGGATGAGACCATTACTGAAACCTGGCAATACCACACCAATGGCCAGATTAAGCGTCACGCTATAGCTTCGGAAAGTGGCCAATATGATGATCTGGAAAACCTGTATGACCTGAACGGAAACCTGATACAAGAGGTGATTTTCGAAGACAGCAGCACTGAGAGCTGGGGGTACGATGCCGAAGGGAAGCTAATCGTCCGTAATTGGGACGCAACAAGTAACGGGATTCCTGACGAGGTGATTCGGTACGAATACACGACCACAGGATGGGCGCATCTCTTTTCCGGGATACGGGTTTATGGCCAGGCCTATCGCCCCCCCATAAAACCAACGACCAACCACGAGGAAAAACCTCCTGAATGACGCCTGCAAATTGCAGAGCGGGGCACCAATCACCGCAGCGTAAAAGCGGACGGCCCTGCATGAGCAACACACAACCGTCGACGGGCGGACCTTTTCTTGGGCGGGGTTAGGACGCTGGTTCAGGGCACCAGTACCGCCGCGCCGTTGAAACGCCCATGGCGCAGGTCGTCCAGGGCTTCGTTTGCGCGCTCCAGCGGATACCTGTGGACCGTGGTGGTCACCGGAATGGCAGCGGCCAGGGGCAGGAACTCCAGGCCGTCGCGGCGGGTGAGGTTCGCCACTGAGCAGATCTCCCGCTCGCCCCAGAGCAGGTCGTAGGAAAATGCCGGAATCTCTGACATGTGGATACCGGCGCAGACCACGCGCCCGCCCTTGCGCACGGCGGCCAGGGCGAGCGGCACCAGTTCCCCTTCCGGGGCGAAGATAATTGCACCATCCAGTGGCTCCGGCGCCGCCTGGTGGGAGTCGCCGGCCCAGACCGCGCCCAGTTCCCGGGCAAAGGCCTGTGCCGTGGTGTCTCCCGGGCGGGTAAACGCGTACAGGCGCTGGCCCCGGTGGCGGGCCACCTGGGCCAGGATATGCGCCGCCGCACCGAAGCCATAGAGGCCGATACTGGTGGCCGCTTCAAGCAGGCGGTAGGCGCGGTAGCCGATCAGTCCCGCGCACAGCAGGGGGGCCGCCTGCAGGTCGTCGTAGCACTCGGGCAGTTCAAAGCAGTAGGCGGCATCGGCCACGGTGTACTCGGCGAACCCGCCGTTGATCTGGTAGCCGGTGTAGCGGGCGGCGTCACACAAATTCTCCTTCTCGTGCCGGCAGTACCAGCAACTGCCGCAGCTGCCTCCCAGCCAGGGTACACCGACCCGCTGACCCAGCGCGAAGCCGGCGACACCCGGGCCGAGCGCCTCGACCCGGCCCACGATCTGGTGGCCGGGCACCAGTGGCAGCTTGGGGTGGGTCAGCTCACCATCGACTACGTGCAGGTCGGTCCTGCAGATACCACAGGCGGTCACTTTCAGCAGCAGCTGGCCCGCGGCGGGTTGGGGTTTGGGCAGATCCTGCAGCTGGAGCGGCTGCCCCGGCGCTGTCAGCAGCATGGCGCGCACGGCCTAGGACCCCAGCGCCTGGCTGATGGTGTGGCAGAAGGTCTCGAGAATCTGCACCCGGGCATACCCCTTGTCATTTCCCGCCACCAGCGTCCACGGCGCGTGGCGGGTGCTGGTGCGGCTCACCATCTGGTCGACGGCCAGCTCGTAATCGTGCCACCGTTCGCGGTTGCGCCAGTCCTCGTCGCTGAGCTTGTGCTGTTTGTGGGCGGTGTTCTGGCGGCTGATGAAGCGCTTTTCCTGCTCCTCCCTGGAGATATGGAGCCAGAACTTCAGCACGATGACGCCGTGTTCCACCAGCTGCCGCTCAAAGCGGTTGATTTCGCCGTAGGCGCGCTGCCATTCGGCGGGCGTGGCGTATTGTTCGACCCGTTCCACCAGTACCCGCCCGTACCAGGATCGGTCATACAAGGTGCAGCGACCATCGCGCTGCAAGTGCCGCCAGAAACGCCACAGGTAGTGTTGGGCGCGCTCCTCATCGGTGGGGGCGGCGAACTGCACCAGCCGGAACAGGCGCGGGTCTATGGCGCGGGTGACCCGCCGGATGGCGGAGCCCTTGCCGGCGGCATCCCAGCCCTCGAATATCGCCACCACCGAGCGCTTCTGCTGGTAGGCGCGCCAGGCCAGGTCGCCCAATTCCGCCTGGTATTTCGCCAGCTGGCGGTCGTAGGCTTCGCCCTTGAGAGACAAGGTGAGGTCCACGCTGTCAAGCACCGTGGGCTGCGCCCCCGTGACCAGTTCTGTGGCGGGAATGTGCGGCGCCGCCGCCAGAGGTGCCCTGCTCGCCCGGTACTGCATGGCCTCAAGTACCAGCTCCCCGGCGGTGATGTCGCGATAGTATGCATCCTGCGCCTCCAGCAGTTGCCAGGGGCTGTGGCCGGAGTCGGTGGCCAGGATCAATTGTTCGGAAACCTCAAGGGTCCGCTCGTACTTGCCGCGCAATTCGTAGGGTATGTCCGAGCCCCGGGGCCCGGTTCTGCGGTGGGGCGAGTCGTTGTTCAAGCGCGCCTGCTGGGTTTCGTGGCTGATATGCAGCCACAGTTTGATGACCAGGGCACCATCGTCGGTCAACAGGCGCTCGAAAGACTCGATCTGCTTGCAGTAGAGCGCGAACTCCTCAGGCCCCATCTGGCCGTCGACCGCGGCCTGGGCGGGCCTGGTGTACCAGGACCCGAGGAAGATACCGATCTTTCCCCGTGCCGGCAGGCTGCGCCAGAAGCGCCAGAAATAAGGGCGGGATTCTTCCTCGTCGGAGTGCTCCCAGAACGTGTTGGTTTCAATCCAGCGCGGGTCCATCCACTCGTTCAGCTGCTGCACCAGAGAACCCTTCCCAGCCCCGTCCTGGCCGGCCACCACGATGATGACCGGGTAGTCCCGTCCGGCCAGTTCGAGCTGCGCCTGCAGCAGGCGATCCCGCAGTTGCTGTTGCAGCGAGCTGAAGTCGCTGGCGCTGATCTTTTTGCCTACCTCAAGTGTCTCGAACATGGCTGTCCAGCTTCCCGTGCCTGGGTTTACTTTAGCGTATTTTTGCCGACATCATCAGACTATAATGCCGAGCCGTCACCTCCGGAGTAAAGCCATGGGTTTTTACGACCAGCGTATCCTGCCGCATGTAATCAACTGTGCCTGCGGCACCGGGCCGATCATGAAACAGCGCCAGAAAGTCGTGCCCCTGGCGAGCGGGGTTGTGCTGGAGATCGGTATCGGCACCGGTCGCAACCTGCCCTTCTACGACCCCGCGAAGGTCGAGCGCCTCATCGGCCTGGACCCCTCGGAGCGATCCTGGGCCCTGGCGCGGGAACGCGCCGCCCACGTGGACTTCGCCGTCGAATTCATCGGCCTTCCCGGCGAGCAGATTCCCCTGGCGGATGCCAGTGTTGACACGGTGCTGGTTACCTACGCGCTGTGCACGATCCCGGACCCCGTGGCTGCACTGCAGGGGATGGGCCGGGTCTTGCGGCCGGGCGGCAAACTTATTTTCTGCGAGCATGGCAGGGCGCCGGATCCGGCGGTATGCAAATGGCAGGATCGGCTTAATAATTTCTGGAAGAGCGTTCTCGGTGGCTGCAACCTGAACCGGGACATACCCGCATTACTCGGTGCGGGCGGTTTTCGTATCGCCCACATGGACAGTATGTACCTGCCCGGCACCCCGAAGTTCACCGGCTACAACATCTGGGGCATGGCGCAGAAAGCCTGCAACTGAACCCTGGTCGTGCTCTTTGACAATGCCTAGTGTCCGCCGCCTGTGCCTGTTGCTATGGCTCCTGCCGGCGGTTGCAGCGGCCGCTGAACCGTTGCTGGAGTACAAGCTGTTGGGCCTGGAGGGCAAGCTGCTGGAAAATGCGCGGGCCTGGCTGGGAAGCCCGCCCCAGACCGCACAGCAGCGGGCTAACTTCCTGGCCACGGCGGAGGAGCGCGTGGCAAACAGCCTCAAGGCGCTGGGCCACTACCAGCCCACGATCAGCACCGCGCTCCAGCGCGAGGAGCCGGTATGGGTACTGGAGATAACGGTGGTGCCAGGTGAGCCGGTGCTGATAGGCAATGTCAGCCTACAGCTGCAGGGGGCCGCTGCCACAGACGAGGCCTTTCGGGAGCTGCTGCAGCGGGCACCCTTGTCCGAGGGGGAGGTATTCAACCACGGCGACTACGAGCGGTTCAAAAACCAGTTGCTGACACTTGGCCAGGAGCGCGGTTACTTCGATGCCAGTTTCACCGCCAGCAAGGTTGCGATCAACGTCGGTAGCCGCCGTGCGGATATTTTTCTGCACTACGATTCGGGGCCGCGCTTCTTTTTTGGCGCGGTCGATTACAGCGCGACCGAACTTGCGCCGCATCTGCTGGCACAACTCCAGCCGCTGCGTGAAGGAGATTATTTCGACCAGGAGAGGCTGCTTTTTTTCCAGGCGCAGCTGCAACGGACCGGATATTTTTCCAGTGCAGTCATCAAACCCAGGTTTGACCTGGTGCAGGCGCACACGGTGCCCCTGTCGGTGACGCTCCACCCCGCCCGGCGTCACAGTTTCGATGTCGGTGTGGGTTACAGTACGGATACCCAGGAGCGGGTGTCCATGGTCTGGCGCACGCCCCTGCTGAATCGCTACGGCCACAGCCAGCAGACCCGCGTCTCCTATTCGGAGGTGAATCCCAGCGGCGAGTTCACTTACTCGATTCCCTTGTCCCACCCACTCGATGATGTGCTGCGCCTGTCGGCCAGGGTCGAGAACAACAAGTATGGCAGCACCGACAGCCGCGTGGAGGAGCTGGGCCTGTCGCGTGAAACCCGCAAGGGTAAGTGGGTTTACGGCTTCTCCGGACGTGGGCTGCAGGAGTCCTGGGAGTTGAAAAACACCCGTTTCGAGAATGATTACCTGTTACCCGGTTTTACCGTTTCCAGCAGCGAGCGCGGCGGATCCCTGGTGGATCCCAGCAGTGGATTCAGCCAGCTCTACCAGTTCGAGGGTGGCAGCGGGGATTTCGGCTCTGATATCGACCTGCTGCGAACGACCGCCAATTTCAGTTATGTTTTCACCCCGGCACCCCTGCATCGCATCGTCGCGCGCTCGGCTCTGGGCGCCGTGTTCGTCGCCGATGAGGACCGGGTAAACCTGGCTCCCTCACTCAGGTTTTTCGCCGGTGGTTCCCAGAGCATCCGCGCTTACGGCTACCAGTCCATCGGCAATGAGCGCAAGGTACTGCGCGAGGATGGCAGCAGGCAAACCCTGGTGGTGGGCGGCGACAGGCTGGTAACCGCGGCGTTGGAGTACCAGTACTACTTCAAACCGACCTGGCGCGGCGCCGTGTTCATGGACGCCGGAGACGCTTTTGACTCCAGCGACTTCGACCTGAAGCTGGGACCGGGTTTCGGTATTCACTATATGTCCCCGGTGGGAGCGGTGCGGCTTGAGTTCGCCAACAGTGTCAGCGATCCCGACCCTGCCTGGCGCATGGTACTGAATATAGGGGCCGAGTTTTGAAGCTGGTGTTGTGGCGCCTTCTGGCCTGGGGGCTGTTGCTCTCGCTGTTCGCGCTGCTGTTCATGCCCCTGACCGAAACGGGGAGCCGGCTGCTGCTGGAGAGCGCCGAACGGATACTGCCCATCGAACTGGAGTATGGCGGTGGGCATATCGCCAAAGAGCTGCATCTCAAACGCCTGGGCTGGGGCAACGCGGTTGTGACCGTGGAGGTGCAGGACATCGTGCTGGAGTTGTCGCCCAACTGCCTGTGGCAAAGCAGGCTGTGTTTCCAGCAACTCTATGCGCGGCAGTTGGAGGTGAGGTTACTTCCAGGACCAGAGGATGCGCCCGACCTGCCCGAGAGTGCCCAGGATGATTCGCTGTTCGAGTTTCCACTGCCGCTGGAGGTAGTGAATCTGCGAGTGGGTGCACTGCGTGTAGTGTGGCAGGACGGCGAGTGGCGCCAGGACAGCCTCGAGGGCGCCGCCCAGATAAGCGACTCCACCATCAGGGTGAGCCGGGCGCTGGTCCAGGGCGCCTCGCTGTCGCTGCGTGGCGGCGTCGACCCGCCAGAGCAGTTCCGGCTGCCGCTGATCCGCCTGCCGTTTGAACTGGTGGTGGATGAACTGGTGCTGGAGGCGGGAGCCTGGGATTTGTATGGCACAGTGGGCGCACTCAACCAGCTGCGCCTCAGTGGCAGCTGGCGGCACACTGCATTGCGGCTGGACAGGCTCGACATCAGCGCCGCAGCCCTGGGGCACTGGAAGCTGCGCGGCGATATCGACTTTTCCGCCAGCTGGCCGCTCACGCTGGCCGCCGATGGTGTACTGCCCGACATCGCCGGATGGCCGGACCTGCTCGAGCGCAAGCTGTCTTTCACGGCCGAAGGCGACTTGCACAGCCTGGACTGGCAGGGCCACCTCGGCGATACCATAAGCGTGCTGGCCAGCGGGTCGCTCGGTGTCCTGGCGCCGCAACCGTCGTTCCGGCTTGTAGCCAGTGCGGACTGGGCGCAGACCCTGTCGCTGGCGGACCTGGTGGAACTGCCCGAGCCGCTCACCGGCACTCGCTTTTCTTCCCCGCTTGAACTCGAGGCCAGCGGAACCCTCGAGCGGCAGCAGTACCAGCTGGGGGCAACCGTGAGTGGCCTGGGATACGAGTCCCTGAACCTGCGCCTGGAGGGCAGTCATTCACGCGGACGCATCGAGCTGGAGGACCTGCGCCTGCAGGACAGCGCAGGAACCAATAGCCTGCAGGGCTCAGGCGCACTCGACTACGCGCAGGGTCTCAGAGGTTCGGCAATGCTGGAGACCAGTGGCCTCGACCTGGTGCCCCTGAGTGACTATGGCGGTGGGCGGATCGAAGGCAAGCTGCAGGTGAAGGGCGAACTTGCAGGTGGAGAATGGGTAGTGTCCCTTGTGGGCGCCGACCTTCGGGGTACGCTCAACAAGTTACCCGTCCGCCTGGAGGGCTACGCCGGTATCGATAGCCTGCTGCGACTGCAGCCCACCGAGTTGCGCGCCGAACTCAATGGCACCCGCATGCAACTGCGCTCCGCCACGGACGAGGCCATGCCCGCACGCCTCGATATTGAGATGGACGACCTGGGCCTGTGGCAGCCTGGCAGCCAAGGCGCCCTCTCACTGCAGGCTTCACTCATGCCGGGCTGGGAGTACTTTTCGGTTGACGGAACCCTGCAGCAGCTGGAATGGCAGGGACTGAAAATCGGCAGCGCCAGCGTAAAGGGCAACTACCGGCCGGACCTTGCGCACAAGTTCCACCTGGAGCTAGGCATCGCAGACCTCGCGGTGGCCGGGCTCGCGTTCGACAGTGCGCTGCTTGCAGCCAGCGGAGATGCGACCAAGCTGGCGACCTCGCTGCGCAGCCGGGGAGACGTGCAGGGCCTGCTCGAAGTGAGCGCCAGGGCGGGATCGGGCGGCGTATGGACGGGGGAACTGGCCGCCACGACCTTGCAGACCCGCCAGGGCGCCTGGGATCTGGGGCAACCCGTTAAGCTTGAATTCGCCCCGTCGCCCGCCCGCTTGCGCCTGGCTCCACACTGCTGGAGTTCCGGTCAGTCCCGGCTCTGTCCGGGTGACACGCTGCTGGCAGGGCAGGGACGCACGAGCCTCACGTTGGAGGGCGACCTGTCACCTTTGGCCGCGTTCCTGCCGCAGTACCTGGAACTGAAGGGCACGTTAGCGGGGCAGTTTGCCGCGGCCTGGGCACCCGGGCAAACTGCGGTGCTTGAGGGCGATCTCCAGGCGAGTGACCTGCAGCTCACCCGCCATTTCGGTGCCGGAGAATCCGGCAGCGTGTCCTGGCAGAAAATAGCGGCCAGCGTACGCAAGGACGCCGCGGGACTCTTCCTTGATGCGGGCGTCTATGCAGGCGATAGCAAGGTCGTCGGCCTTGACCTCCACCTGGGTGCCGGCCCGGGCGAACCCCTGTCCGCCACACTCGACGCTGCCGACTTCCAGCTTGCCAGCCTGGCGCCCCTGGCGCCCGGCATCTCGGTGCTGGAGGGTCACCTCAATGGCAGCCTGCGCCTGGCGGGAACCACAGTGCAGCCGCGGGCCGAGGGCAGTATCACCTTGTCGGATGGTCGCTTTGTCCTGGTGGACAACCCCACGGTGCTCGAACAGGTCGAGCTGCAGTTCGGCGCCCGCGGAGAGGAGGTCGTCGTGCAGGGCCGGGGTAAGCTGGGCGGCGGGCCATTGGCTGTCTCGGGGACGCTGCTGCGCCAGCCGTGGCGACTGGCGCTGGCTATCGAGGGCGACCACCACGAGATCCTGCTGCCGCCCGCCACCCAGATGCTGGTCTCACCGCGACTGGACATAACGCTGACAGAGGACCTGCTCGATCTGAAAGGTGATATCGCAGTTCACGAAGGTTCGCTGCTGCACCAGGAGTTGCCTGAGGAAGGTGTCAAATTATCCGATGACGTGGTAGAGGTGGACCTGGCTGCCACCGCAGCCGATTCACGGCTCGCGCTCGATACACGCATGAATATCGGCCTGTTGATAGAGGACAAGTTCCGGATTGTCGGCGATATGGTGAACGCTACCTTAGGCGGCGAACTGCAGTTGACCCAGGAGCCGCGCAAACCGCTGCAGGTGTTCGGTAACCTGAACGTGATAGGCGGCGAATTGCGCGCCTACCAGCAGCGGCTGCGCATCCAGCGCGGCACCATCAGCTTCGCCGGCACACCTGACAACCCGGACCTCGATCTGCGTGCACAGCGCGAGATTCCCGGCGACAGGGTAGTGGTCGGCCTGCAACTGCAGGGCAGCCTCAAACAGGCGAAGCTGGAGGTTTTTTCCGACCCGCTGATGTCCCATGGCGAGGCCATGTCCTACCTGGTGCGGGGCAGGGGGTTGGACAGCGGTGCCGATGCTGATGGCGTCGCCATGGCCCTGTCCCTGGGGACCGGCCTGGTCAACCGCTCGGCCGTCATCACCGAGCTCAACCGCATTCCGGGTATCAGCAATCTCGCCTTCGGCTCGGAGGGTAGTAACGAGTCAGATACCGCCGCCACCGTCGGTGGGTATATCGGCGAGCGCCTGTACCTGTCCTATGGCCTGGGAATTTACGAACCGATCAACGTGCTGACCGCGCGCCTCTACCTGCAGACCCGGCTCTGGCTGGAGGTGGTCAGCCGGCTGGAAAACTCGATGGACCTCTATTACTCGTTTGATGTGGACTAGCCATTTTCCGCTCAATCCCCTGAGCACGGCTGGGAGATTTGAAGCACCACTGGCAACGCCATTTTTGCCAAAAGCCGGCGCAGCTCCGCGCGTTCGCCGGCTTCAAGTGTTCTGGTCATAGACTCGACTGCAGCGATGGCTGCAGCCTCCAGCCGAGGGCGCAACTTCCGCCCCATGGGTGTCAGGTAGACACGTATGGCGCGGCCGTCCCGGTCATCCTTCCGGCGGCGGATATAGCCATTATGTTCCAGCCGCGACAGGGCACGGGTGGCCGCAGCTTTATCGACTCCCACCAAGTCCGCCAGCTCCTGCTGCTTGCGGCCGTCGCGAATATACAGACTGAACAGGTAGAGGTAGCGTCCAGGACCCAGATGCAGCGGCGCCAGCTCGTGCTCCAGTTGCTTTATCATGTGCCGGTGCAGCAATGCCAGATGGCGGGCCTCGTGGTTGACCAGGTCGATCACTGCCTGCTCTCCATGTTGGCACTGTTTGCCGGAAGCAACCAGGCGACCAGTGCCAGCGGTAAAACCATCATTGCACTGACGTAAAAAATATCATCCAGGGCGAGGGTGCGCGCTTGTACGTAGACCGCCTGCTCCAGTGCAGCCAGCACCGCACCAGGATCGGGAAATCGCTGTGCAAGCAGTTCACTGGCGTGTTGATACTGGGGCGAGTCCACGGAAATCGATTCCGCGATGCGGCTGTGGTGGAAAATCGTTCTGTCGTCCCACAGTGTGACCCCTGCGGCCGTTCCCAGACTGGATGCCAGCATGCGCACAAAGTTGAATATACCGGTAGCGGACGCCATTTTTTCTGCCGGGAGACCTACCAGGGTCAATATCATCAGGGGCATCCATACAAACGGCATGGCGGCCCCCATCAGTAAACGCACAGCGGCGACGAAACCGGCCGAAGTTTCGGTGCTGGTCAGGGACTGCAGGTAGAAGGCCAGTGCGAAAATAACAATACCGAACATGACAGTTGGTCTTGCGTCCCATTGCCGCATCCGCTGGCCTATCACGGGCATGAGTATCAGCGGCGCAAGCCCGAAGGGCGCCATCACCAGGCCAGCCCAGGTCGCGGTATAACCCATAGTGGTCTGTAACCAGATCGGATAGAGCACGGTGGCCGTCACATAGCAGAGAAAAAACACCGAGATAAGCAGGGTGCCGGTGACAAAGTTTCGATGGGTGAACAGTGAAAGGTCTACCACGGGGTGGGCCTCGCCGCTCTCCCAGGCCAGGAACACGAAGAAACAGATAACGGAAACAACCAGCATTGCGGTTATCTGCGTGGAGTCCAGCCAGTCCAGTTCATGACCCCTGTCCAGCGCGAGCTGAAAGCAGATCACGCCCACCATCAGCAAGACCAGGCCGATAATATCCACGGGTTCCCGGCGGGTTTCACTTTCGAATCGGCGCAACAAATTCCAGCACACAACCGCGCAGAACAGACCGACAGGCGCGTTGATCAGGAAAATCCACGGCCAGCCGAAATTGTCAGTGATATAACCACCGATGAGGGGCCCCAGCACCGGGGCCACGGCGCTGGTGATGCCCCAGATACCGAGTGCCAGGCCGTGCTGTTCAGGCGGATAAATGCGCAAGAGTAAAGCCTGTGACAGGGGTAACAGCAGGCCGCCGGAAAATCCCTGCAGGGCACGAAAGAGCAGTAACTCGTTAAAGCTGGTGGCGATGGCGCACAGCCATGAGGTCAGTGAAAACAGGACAACGGCAATGATAAAGACCCGGACCTCGCCGTAGCGGCGGGTAATCCAGCCTGACAACGGCAGTATCACCGCCAGGCAGACACTGTAGACTGTAATCACCCAGCTGCCCTGGGATGGGGTAGCGGCCAGGTTACCTGAAATTGTCGGCAGGGCGACGATGGCGATGGTGGTGTCGAGAATATTCATGAAACTGGCCATGGCCACGGCGAGAGTGGCGAGAGCCAGTGGCAGGCCGCGCAGGCGGGGTTCGGATTCGGCAGTGCTCAAGTGCGGCTCGTCGGGGTCACTTCAGGTTATCGGCAATTATCCGCGCGACAAGCGCCTCCGCGCCTTCGTCCTGGTAGTGGTAGATGTCGGCATCTGCCACCGGCGCGCCTGGTTTGGCAGTCGCCATCGGCGGGGCGCGACGCTCATGGGTATCGACTTTAACTTGCAGGGAGGCGCCAAAGGGCAGGGGATGCTGTCTATCAAATGCCTGTTCCAGCGCAATACGCACCGGCACCCGCTGCACTATCTTGATCCAGTTACCAGTGGCGTTCTGGGGAGGTAGCAAGGAAAATACCGAGCCGGTCCCCGTGCCGATGCTTTCTACCGTTCCCCGCATGCTCAGATCGTCCCCGTAAAGGTCGGTCCGGATCTCCACCGGTTGGCCGGGTCGGATATGGCGCAACTGGGGCTCCTTGAAGTTAGCCTCGATCCACGCGCCGTGACGCTCGACAATGGTGAATAGCGGCGTTCCGGCGGCTATGCGCTGACCGGCCTGGACTCGACGCCGGGCGATTTCACCATCCACCGGCGAGATCACCCGGGTTTTGCGCCAGTCGCGAAACGCCGCGCGCAAGCGGGCCGCTGCCACCATTACCATGGGATGCTCGGTAAGTTCCCGGGTGCCGGCGCGTACCCGCGCTTTTTCCAGCGCGAGGCGCGCGGTCTCCAGCGCCACCAGTGTTTCCGCAGACCTTGTCCCGGCGGTGTCGAGCTCCTCTTTCGAAACCATGTTTTTCGGAAACAGCTGCTGGCGACGGGCGTACTCCTGTTGGGCCAGGTCGTGGGTTATGGCCGCGAGTCGCTGTTCCGCTTCCAGGCGGTCGACCTCGGCGCGCAGGGTGCGCACGTCCTGTACGGCCAGTGCCAACTGACCTTTACGCAGCATGAGCGTTTCTACCTCGTCTCCATCGGCCATGCGCAGCAGTTCCTGGCCGCGTGCAACCGCCTGGTTCTGCTCGGGGCCGATCCATACAACATTACCGTTGATTTGCGCACTCACCTCTACCAGGTTGCCGGTGAGGTAGGCATTGTCTGTCGTTGCATACCAGCGCGCCTGCCAGTAGTACCAGGCTGCAGAGCCTGCAGCGGCCAGGACTGCCAGCAGCGCGATAGCGCCAAGACGGCGTTTACGGAGCGTGGTTTTTACGGACTCTTCCATGCGTGCAACCCGTTACTTCCTGGCGTCCAGACTAAATATTTATGGTTGATGGATCAACTGTTTTATGCCGGGCCACCCCAGCCTCCCTATCTATCTTTCGGCGCGCTGTTTATCATAATGATTCGCGGCCCACCCGGATTTTCCGGGCCACAATCAAGCGGATCCCCTCGAAAGGAGAGTTCATTGAAACAGGCACTGGTGAATATGCTGGCCATGCAGCACCGAATGAATGCCAGGGTGCATGAGAACTGGGTGGACCAGGATTTCGCCTGGTATCGCGCGGCGTGGATCGAGTGCGGCGAACTCATTGAGCACTATGGCTACAAGTGGTGGAAGAGGCAGCAGCCCGAGATGGAGCAAGTGCGTCTGGAGGTTGTCGATATCTGGCACTTCGGGCTGTCCGCCCTGTTCAGTCGCGGGAAAACAGTCGAGCATATTGCCGACGATATTCTGGTCGACCTGCAGGGGCATCGACCCTCCGGCCTGGGAGTGCGCGAGGCGGCCGAGGAACTGGCCCTGCACTGCCTGCAGACCAGGGGCTTTTCTCCCTCCCGCTTCTGGGATCTCATGCTAGCCACCGGGCTGGATTTCGATGGCCTTTACAGCGCCTATGTCGGCAAGAATGTGCTCAACTTTTTCCGCCAGGACCACGGTTACAAGGACGGCAGTTACCGCAAACACTGGGGTGGCAGGGAGGATAATGAGCATCTCTCCGAGCTTGTGGCTGCCCTGGATCACAATGCCGAGGATTTCGCCGACCAGGTCTACGCCGCGCTCGCGGGGCGTTACCGCGAGCTGGTGCCGGCGCAGTAGGGTTCGGGGCGGCAGACGAAAGTGGACGAGCGCGACGGTACGGAACTCGAAGAGAGCAGGCTTTCAACCACTGCACTGGCCCGCAAGCTGAATATTCCGGCACAGCAGCTGTTTGCCACGCTGCGCGATTACGGCTGGATCGAGCGGGCCGGCGAGTCCTGGCTACTCACTCCCAAAGGGGAGTACGAGGGCGGTAACTACCAGCAGAGCCGCCGCTACGGCCGCTATATCGTCTGGCCGGAAGGCCTGGCACACCACCCTCTGCTGGCGGCGATAGAGTCCAACCAGCGCATCAACGCCGCCTCCATGCGCCGTTATTACCCGCGTCTGCACGCGCGGCAGATCAACCGGGCGCTGGCGGAGATGGGCTTGCAGCGCCACAGCATTATCGGCTGGGAACTGACCGACAGGGGCAGAGCGCTGGGAGGACTGCAGGAGGAGAGCGATAACAGCGGCGCGTTCTACGTGACCTGGCCCCACGAGATTATCGACAACCCGGTGATTCATCGGGAACTGACTCGCCAGTCCGACCAGAGCCAGCCGGTGGTGCATGCCATCGACCCGGAGCCCGACCTGTTTGCGACCAGCGCAGCCGATCGGCCCTGCGTCGGTATCGACGGCCATATGCTGGGCTCTGAGCTGGAGGTAAAGGTTTGTAACTGGCTTTACCTGGCCCAGCTTGCCCATGCCTTCCAGCGCGCGCTCCCTACCGAAGAGCTGGTACTGGCAGATTTCTATGTGCCGGAGGGCAATGTCTATATCGACTGCTGGGACGCGGACATCCCCGCCCAGGCCCTGGCCGGGAAGCTCCACAGGCGGGAACTGTACCGGACCCTGAAGCTGCGCCATATCGAGATCAACGCCGCCGACGCGGAGCGGTTGGACGAGGTGCTCGGGCGAGGGCTGCTGGCTTTCGGGATTCGCTGCTGAATCCAGAGCTGGTGCTGCGCAGACTCCACGGCGCCCCATCTCGCAGGTGGAGAATATTGGTATCAGCTACCTTCGTCGCAGGAAAACTCCACACTCCATGTGCTCGGTATAGGGAAACTGGTCGAACAGGGCGAGGTGCTCGATCCAGTGGGTCTGGCTTAGCAGCAGCAGGTTGTCGGCCAGGGTCTGGGGGTTGCAGGATATATAGATGATCGCCTCGAACTCGCTGGCCATCGCCAGCGTATGCTCATCGAGGCCGGCGCGGGGCGGGTCCACCAGGAGTGTGCGCAAGTCGTAGCTGCCCAGCGGCTGGGGTAACTCCGCCAGGCGGCGAAACTCCCTTTCACCCCGCATCGCCTGGGCTACCTCCTGCGCTGAGAGGCGGATGATCCGCACGTTGTCGATGCCGTTGGCGTCCAGGTTCTCCCGCGCGGCCCGCACCGATGCCTTGGCCAGTTCCGTGGCGATGACCTGGTCAAAATGCGCGGCCAGCGGCAGAGTGAAATTGCCGTTGCCGCAATACAGTTCCAGCAGATTCCCGGGGGCTGCCGCCGCGCGCTCGCAGGCCCAGGTGAGCATGGCGATATTCACCCCCGCATTGGGTTGGGTAAAAGCCTGCTCGTACTGGCGGTAGCAATAGATCCTGCCTTCGACCCTGAGTGATTCGCACACGAAGCTCGCGCCAAGCACGATCTTCTGTTTCCGGCTCCTGCCAACCACCGCAACCTGCAGCTCTTGTGCCAGCCTGGCGGCGGCGGCTTCCCAATCCGGCAGTAACTTGCGGTGGTAGACCAGGGTGACCAGCGTCTCACCCGCCAGGGTGGACAGGAATTCTACCTGGAATAGTTTGCGTCGCAGGATGTCTTCTGCCTTGAGCGCCGCACGCAGCACCGGCATCAGTTGCCGGATGTGGTCGCAGCCGATGGGAAAGTCGTCGATGCTGATCGGGGTCGCAGGATCATCGCGCCGGAACATGACGTAGTTGAGCTCGTCAGCCTCGTGCCAAATGCGAAACTCGGCCCGCATGCGAAAGCCTGTGGGCGCGCTGGGGTATACCACCGGCGCGGGCGGAGAGTAGGGGGCCAACAGGGTGCTGACCCGGGCGACCTTGGCGTCGAGTAATTGCTGGTAACGACCGGGGTTCACGGCGGATAGCGGCATCAGGCGAGTCTCGTGGCGGCACGGTGCCGCCTTCCTAGAGGCAGTTGTCGGGCTTGGGCAGGCCGGCGATTTTGCTGCCGAGCTTGGCCGGCGAACCGGGGAACAGCGACAGCAGGTAGATGCTGCGACCCTTGTCGGCGCCCAGCTTGAGGCCACAGTACTTCACCAGGGCGCGCATGGCGGGAGAGCTGTCAAATTCCCGGTAGTACTCACGCAGCAGGTGAATGACTTCCCAATGGGCTTGCGACAATTCCACCTGCTCTGCTGCCGCGATCTGTTCCGCCACCTCGGGGCTCCAGTCCTCCAGTCGGCGCAGGAAGCCCTCACGGTCAAACGCCATCGGCGGCAACATACCCTCAGTACCAGGCCATCTGGCGCGCATAATGCTCGGAAAGCGCCACGAAGCCGTCTATATCAACGAGCTCCGCGCCGCCGATGTGCCCCAGTACACCGGCAGCCGCGGCATCCGGCTGCAGGACATAAACCCGTGCAGGGCTGGCATCGAGAGCCTGTCGTGCTGGGCTGCCTTCCATTGCAGCGTAAACGCCGTCTCCCAGCAGCAGCAGGGCATCGCCGGGCGCCAGCAGTCGCAGGCAGTCGGCAAATGCGGCAGACACGGGCGAGGCGTTCAGGGTATGCAGGGTCATCGTCAGAATGCCAGAAGGTGGTCGTGGCTGCGAATCAGCTCCGCTATCGCCCTGGCGTCCAGCGCGCGCACCGGAAGGGGCGCGGCGGCAAGATCCAGGCCGTAGCGCGCAGCCGCCTCGGCATCCGCGTATGCGTAGTCGATATCGTACAGGGGCAGCGAGGCCAGCAGGCGCCCCAGGTTCCTGACGCCGATGCCTGCGCACTCCTGCCCGGCTTGCAGCTGCAATACACCGTCGCCGGCAAACAGCAGGCTGATGGGCAGCTCGAATGCCGCCGCGGCCAGCGCTACATCCAGCGACGCCCGGGCGATACTGCTGCCATAGGGCGAGTGCCTTGCCAGGATCAGGACCCGCTTTCCCTCGTGAGCGCTAATCTTCAGCCTCCGAACGTGACCAGGCGATCAGCGGAGGCGGCTGCATCCACCAGTTGCCCCAGCCCCGAGATCGTGAACGCGGGATGGATGGTCGCCGCCGCCTTGCCGTGGCGCCCGGCCTCGGTGTTATCCAGCATCCCGTAGCGCAGTGCCGAGGTGATACACAGGATCAGTTCCACCCCGTGCCGTTCGGCAAGTTCGACCCAGGGCTGCAGCCGATCCACCTCGTCCTGGGGAAAGGTCGCCGCCGTTGAGCCATTGGCGGTGCCCGCATCGAGGAAGAACACCCGCCGGATACAGTGGCCGCGCGCGAGCACGCCTTGGGCGAAACGGGCTGCGCTCAGCGCTGCCTGGCCGGAGGCGGGGGAGGACATCACGACCAGCGCGTAGATCACAGCCGGCCTGAATAAAAAAACCCCGGCTCAAGCCGGGGTTTGGGGCCTGCCCGCCTGTTATCAGTCATCGCCGCCGAACGCGCCCAGCAGACTCAGCAGGTGGATGAACAGGTTGTAGATGCTGAGGTAGAGCGATACGGTAGCCCTGATGTAGTTGGTCTCACCGCCATTGACGATGCGACTGGTATCGAACAGGATCAGGGCCGACATGATCATCACGACCGCCGCCGAGATCGTCAGCGAAAGGGCGGGAATGTTGAGGAAGATGTTGGCAATCATCGCGACCACCGCCACCAGCAGGCCCACCATCAGGAACCCGCCCATGTAGGAGAAATCCTTGCGGGTGCTAAGGGCATAAGCCGACAGCCCGAAGAATACCAGAGCAGTACCGCCCAGTGCCTGCATCACCAGCTGGGGCCCGTTGGGCAGGGAAAGGTAGTGGTTCAGCATCGGCCCGATCGACGCTCCCATCACGCCGGTGAAGGCGAATATGGCCAGCAGGCCCTTGCTGCTGTCGGCGGTTTTATGGACGACGAACAGCAGGCCGAAGCCGACCAGCATCAGGACAAGCGCTGTCCCGTGGCCTATTCCCACCGCCATCGAGAGCCCTGCGGTCAGGGCGCTGAAAAGCAGGGTCATGCCGAGCAGCATATAAGTGTTTTTCAGCACCTTGTTGGTGCTGAGGGCCGATTCGAGGCCCGCAGTGTGCATGTAGTGCAAACTCTTGTTGTCCATCATTTACTCCATAGATCCGCGCACCCAATGTGCGGCAACCACTTTGACAGATGATAAGGGCGAAATATCCCAGATCCAAGCGTAAATTTGCGTTGACCTCATCACCGGGATGGTCAAAAACGCGACTGGCGTATACTGGCCTCTCTTTCCGGACCGATGCGCCTGTGGCCATGAACCTGTTTCCCCAGAGCAATCTCGCCCCCGGAGTGCGCAAGCGCGAGGTCTTTGGCTGGGCGATGTACGATTTCGCCAATTCAGGCTATACCACGGTGGTACTGACCGCGGTTTTCAGCGCCTACTTCGTGGGCGGTGTGGCCGGCGGCGAGGCCTGGGCCACCCTGGCCTGGACCAGCGCGCTGGCGGTCTCCAGCCTGATTGTGATGTTCACCATGCCCGCAATTGGCGCCTATGCCGACCTGCGCGCCGCCAAGAAGCGGCTGCTGGCGCTCTCCACCCTGGGATGCGTGCTGGGCACCGCCGCGCTGGCCGGGGCGGGGACGGGCGATGTCGCCTGGGCCCTGGTGGCCATCGTGCTGTCCAATGTCTGTTATACCTACGGCGAGTCACTGGTCGCGGCCTTCCTGCCGGAACTTGCCCGCGGGGACAGGATCGGCAGCGTATCCGGCTGGGGCTGGAGCCTGGGCTACCTGGGCGGCATGCTGACCCTTGGGCTCTGCCTGTGGTATGTGACCCGGGCCCAGGGACAGGGCCTGCCCGCTGCGCATTTTGTGCCGGTGACCATGCTGATCACCGCCGCCATCTATGGTCTCGCGGCCCTGGTGACTTTCGGCCTGCTCAAGGAGCGCGCAACGCCCCAACGCCCGTACACCGGGGAGGTCGGCCTGCGGGCATCGCTGGCCCGGCTTGGCCGCACCTGGCACGAGGCGCGCTCCTATCGCGATTTCAGCGCATTGCTGGCCTGCTCGGTGGCCTACCAGGCCGGGATAGCGGTGATCATCGCACTGGCGGCAGTGTACGCCGAGCAGGAGCTGGGATTCGAGCAGGCCCAGACGATGGCGCTGATCTTCCTGGTCAATATCGCCGCGGCACTGGGCGCCTTTGCCTGGGGCTACGTGCAGGATCGCATCGGTCACCGACCGGCGCTGGGCATCACCCTGGCGGGCTGGATTCTGATGACTGCATTGGCCGCCCTGGCCACCGGGCCGGGCCTGTTCTGGGCGGCCGCGGTGATTGCCGGGCTGTGCATGGGCAGCAGCCAGTCGGCCGGCCGGGCGCTGGTCGGCGTGCTCGCCCCCGAGCGGCAGCGCGCCGAGTTCTACGGCCTGTGGATGTTTGCGGTCCGCCTGTCAGCCATCCTCGGCCCCATGACCTACGGGCTGGTCACCTGGTTGACCGACGGCAATCACCGCCTGGCCATTGTCTCCACCGGACTGTTTTTTGTGGGAGGCCTGCTGCTGCTGGCCCTGGTCAACGTGCCGCGCGGCATCGCGGCTGCCAGCGCCGCCAACCAGGAGGCGCGGGCCAAGCCGGGCTGACACACTGCGGGGCAGGGGGGCGTTCAGGCTTCAGTGGTGAGCAGCCCGAGTGCGATCACCCGGCGTGCCTGATCCCGCATCTGCACAGCGGCAGCGAACGGCTCCAGCTGCGGCGCGACCGGGACAGGGGCGCCGATACGCACCGACAGCGCCGCTTTTCGTGGCCACCAGTGCCCGGCGCCGAGGAGTTGTCGCGTACCCCCCAGGCTTACCGGGATGACCGGCACCCCGGCGTGCGCCGCTGCGAGGAACCCGCCGAGCCTGAAAGGCAGCAACCCGGGGTTTGCCACGAAGGTGCCCTCGGGAAACACCACCAGGCCGCGCCCGGACTGCGCCAGCTCGGTCATCTGCTGGGCATCGGCCACACTGCGTCGGGGGTCGAAGCGATCCACAAAGGCCGCCCCCAGGCGCTTCAGGAAAGGCCCGGCCACCCACTGCCGTTCCAGCTCGCGCTTGGCTACGAAGGCGAGCGGTTGTTCCAGGGCAGCCACCAGCACCAGTCCGTCCAGGTAGCTCGCGTGGTTGCTCACCAGCACACAGCGCCCATCGCTGGGGATTTGAGCCAGGCCCTGCACATCCAGGGTCACGCCCGCCAGGCGCAACAAAAGGCGTGCGGCCTGGCGGCAGAAGCGCCACGCCATGGCTGGCGTCGGCAACAGCAGGGTGACCAACCAGGTGACGGGAGCCAGCAACCAGAACAGGATCTGGGCGCGTACGCTGAACAGGCTGTCAGCAAGGATCTGCAGGCCGTGGCGCAGGCGCAGAACCAGGGCGCCAGCGGCCAGTTTCAGCCACTGCGCCCTGACACTGCTGCCCGCCTTGTCGAGGCCGCCCTGTTCGACCAGGGCCCGGCAGGCCGAGCGCCGCACCTTGCCGCTGGAGGTCTTCAGCACCGTGTGGGGCGGGGCCAGCAGGATTTCGTCCGCCGGTTCACCGATGGCGGCCACTACCGCGTGGGACACCGCTTCGCGCAGGGCGTCAGTATCCCGATGCCGTGGGCTGACCTCGGCCAGCACCACCAGGCGCTCGGTACCGCTGCGTTCATCGCGCCTGCCGAAGACTGCCACGCAGCCCTTGCGCACACCCTTGACTGCACCCACGGCCTCCTCGATTTCCTGCGGATACAGGTTGCGGCCACCCCGGATCACGATGTCCTTGAGCCGTCCGGTGACGAAAACATCCCCCTCGGCCAGGTAAGCCCGGTCACCGGTGTTGAGCCACTCGCCCCCGCTGTCGGCGAACAGCCGTGCCGTCAGCTCCGGTGCGCGCCAGTAGCCCGTGGTGGCCGATGGCCCGCGAAACTGCAGCCGCCCCTCGACCCGTTCAGGCACCGTGGCACCGGCATCGTCCACGATGCGGATCTCGTGCCCGGGCAGCGCTCGCCCGCAGGCCACGAACCGCAACGAAGAGGCCTCCTGGCTCGGTACCGCACGGCGCTGTGACTCAAAGGTTTCGCGTTCGATAGCGTCGATGCGCGGGCCGCGCCCGAGCGGTGGAAACAGCAGGCCCACCGAGGCTTCAGCCAGACCGTATACCGGGGTCATTGCCGTGGCTCGCAGGCCGCAGGCCGCAAAGCGCTCGGTGAAACGGGTGACGGTGTCCGGGCTCACTGCCTCGGCCCCGTTGAAGGCCAGCCGCCAGCTGCTCAGGTCCAGCCCCGCCAGCGCGGACTCGTTGATCCGGTTGAGGCAGAGCTCGTAGGCGAAATTGGGGCCTGCCGACAGTGTGCCTCCGTGGATCGAGATCGTCTCCAGCCAGCGCCGGGGGCGGGCCAGAAACGCCAGCGGCGACATGACGACCAGGCGGAAGCCCACGGTGAAACTGCCCAGCCACGCGCCAATCAGGCCCATGTCGTGGTACAGCGGCAGCCAGCTGACAAACACGTCTTCCCGGGATGCCCCGATGGCGGCGGCCATGGCCCGGATATTGGCCAGCAGGTTGGCGTGGGTGAGCGCCACGCCCTTGGGTTGGCCTGTGCTGCCCGAGGTGTACTGGATGAAGGCGATATCCTCGCCCCTCACCGTGACCGACGTAAACGCCTGTCCCTCGCCTGACGCCATCAGTTCTCCGGGCGTACGGACCGTCCGCAGGCCGGGCACCCGGGCCTGGAGCAGGCGGGCTACCTTGCTCGCCTCCGGGACGCTGATCAGCAGGGCTGCCCGCGCATTGGCCAGGATGCCGGTATGGCGGCTGACATGATCCTCGAGCTGGGACGGGCGCGCCGGCGGGTAGATAGGCACGGGAATGCCGCCGGCGCGCAGTATGCCCAGGTAAGTGAAGAAATAGTCAGGGGAAGTTGGCAGCATGATGGCCACCGTCTGGCCAGGCTGCAAACCCGAACGCTGCAGGCCTGTCGCCAGCGCCACAGAGCGTTGCTGCAGTTGGCGGTAACTGATGCTGGTCTCGGTCTCGTCGGCCAGGTAGACAATCTGCACCTGGTCCGGGTGCGCAGCCACATGCTGATCGAGCACCTCGAGCAGCGTTCGGGCCTCGCTCGACCCCGCATCGCCCTGGTGTGAAACCGCTGCAATTTCGGCCGCTCGAGCGCGCGGCGTCGCATGTTCGAGCGCCGGACGCGCGCGACCTCTTTGCACCGCCTGCCACAGGTCAGCCACCTTCTCTGCTGTCTCCAGGGTGTCATCCGGCAGGCCCAGTCCGGTGGCGGCTTCGATCCGCAACAGCAGCTCCATTCGTCCCAGGCTGTCAAAACCCAGGTCCCGGTCGAGCGAACTGGACATGTCGACATTGGCGGGAGCGGACGTCTCACCCGGGTGCAGATCCTGCTGCACCTGGGTGACAAGCGCGCACAGCTCAGCTTCGCTCCAGGAGGGGGAATGCGAACGGGTGACGCTGTCCTGCTTATCCATGCAACTACCTCTGCTTGTGTTCGTCCCCGCAGCGATCGGGAGCGCCCGCATGTATCACGCCCGTGCCCGGCTTCTACCCTTTGCGTTGCAGAAAGGGAAATGCCTCAAAATAGAAATCGAAACGCTCCCTGAGCTGGTCAGTTCTCACTCCGAACTGGTTTTCCAGATCGTAACGGACTCTGCCATAGTTCTCGCGGTTTTGCTCGAGGAAAACCTGGTGTTGGGAGCGGGCAGCCGTGGTCATCGGCAGCCTGGCCAGGTTATAAATCTTCCCGACCGCCCCCAGGTCGTCTGCGGTCAGTTCGTGGAATGCTATATCTACCGACTGCCTGGCCGGCCACACTGCGCGGTCCCTGACGCAAGATCGCAACAGCCGTTCGATCCGATCTGTCCAGTAGCCGAGCAGTTCAGGCATCAGCACCTTTCTGCGATTAATGCGTTGCCCGTAAGCGAGCATGGTGATGGCCGACTGGATAACCGCAACCGGATCCCGGTGCGTTACCGCCAGCGTGGCATCAGGGAATATCTGGCACAGGACTGGCAGCTGCTCCAGGTGTTGGGGGCATTTCAATACCCAACGCTGTTTCACATTTCCCGCCAGCCTGTCCTGCCACTGCAGGAGCTTCAGCACCGATTTCATGTACCTGTAATGGGGTGTCTGGTCATGTTGAAAGTAATCATCGCGCCAGCGCGGTGACATTGAAAGCCACTCGAAATTGTACGAGGCGAAGTCAGGCCCCATAAGCTCCAGCTCTTCATGGATATGGTCCGGGTTCATGGGATGCATGGCTGCCAACAGAGGCATCATCAGCTGCGTCGTTTCCCATTGCTTCAGGCAGCGCTGGTAGCGTGGGTCCACGCCGTCATCCCGCGGCTTTTCGAAGGGTGAAGGAACGGGCTCATAAGACTCCCACAGCGGTAATGAACGCAATCTCGCGTCGGCTGCCAGCAGATTGACCAGGTGCGTGGTTCCTGAGCGCGGCAGGCCGCACACGATAATGGGTCGGTCAATGACTTCATCGTGGATTTCAGGATGGTGTTTCAGCGTGTCGTGAATCAGCAGACGATTGCGGGAGTACTGCACCAACTTATTGCGCAACGACAACCTTCCGATATTGGTCAGGCCATCGTCGCTGCCCCATTCATCACACAGCAACTGCAGGCGACGCCGGAAATCTTCCGGCCCAAAATCGTCGAGAGCCAGCTTGCCTGTTGCTTCAGCCAGTATGCCCGCCACATCGAAACTGACATGCAATTCCCTGGTTAGTGCCAGCGCTTCTCGTTGCGGATCGGTGAGTACGGGATTGGCGAGGTCACTGATGACAATACTTTCATTCATTGGCTTCACCAACTTCTATGCGCGCTCGGCAATGTCCTTGCGCAATGTCTTTATCTGTTGTTCCAGCCAGCCCGCTTCCCAGAAATTGGCGCCACCGCACCGGGCCAATTGCGCTTCATGCGCTGCCAGGGATAATGACTGCGCCTGGCGATGAGAAGGATTTGCAGCCAACGCAACTTCAGCCAGCAACACCGCTGCCTCGATGTCACCGCTATCGAGTTTACGGCGCCCTCGCTGCACTACAGCATCGATTCCGGCCAACTCCACCAGGTCTGCATAAAGGTCTTTCGGTTGCGTGGCATACAACTCGCTGGTGGCTTGTGCCTTGAACCATCCCATGTAACTCTCCCAGATAGTGCGGACAGCCCAGGAGACCTTGCCGTATCCCTCGCCGACCGCAATATCCTCGGGCACGACGACTTCGCGCATCAGGGTGAAAACATCTTTGCCTGCGTTCATCCCCCGGAGTGTCTCACGGTGCACAAAATCCACCGCCGCCTCGAGTCGATCGAGGCACTCGCGAATAAGTTCCTTGCCCATCACTGGCGCAAAATGCCCGGTAATCAGCATCTCGGGATTCAGGGCCCGTACCCTGCCCAAGGAATTCAGGTAAGGTTCAATAAAACGGTAACGGTCGCCACGCAGGGTATTGAGATTGGGAAAGTGGGGGAATAGAGGGCCAAACAGGTTGCCGCTGAATAGAATTTTTTCTCGGGGAAGCCAGACCACGCAGCTATCGATCGTCTCACCGCCCGGGGTGGCATGCACCTCGATATCTGTAGAGCCACATGAAAGCAGGTGAGTATCTTCAAAGGTGATATCCGGAACCGGCTTTGCCTGCAGGAAAATCTCCGGATGCTCCTTCGCCACCTCGATCGCCCTGTCGATCGTCTTCTGGAACCAGATGTAGGCTTGTGATGTACGAACAGTCTGGATGCGCTCATCGTCATGCTGGCAGGCGGCATTGTTCCTCTGTGCGATCACCTTTGTTTCAGGCGCACGGAAGTGGTTGACGCCGCCGACGTGATCAACATGGCCTTGCGTCAATATGATGTACGGGGTGGGCCCGGGATAGATCGCGTCAAACTGGCGCTTGTGAGTCAGGGCTTCAAACCCCATTCCGGTATTGATAATGACTCGACCGGCATCTGTCACTACCATGTAGGCGTTGGATGTGCCTGCTGAACTCCAGATATTATGGTGAATTTCAATGGCCTCACCCCGGCCTGCAGGTTCCATCTCGCCAAACCCAGGGCGGGATTGAACCAGTTGCTGTATTCGGTCCATGGGCATACCCTGTGACAAGTCGAGCGCTATTGTTACAAAATACCCCCTGACGGCCAAGTACCCGTCCTATTCAGGCATAGCATGAACAATTTATTCTACGGAAAGTGCGCTGTGGTTACCGGCGGATCGCGTGGTATTGGCGCTGAAGTGGCTCGACAACTGCGCGCGGCAGGTTGCAGGGTAGCAGTGCTGGCCCGCGGCGAGGGGCATGGTATCGGCGATCTCAATATCAGCTGCGACGTGGCTGATGAGGCAGCACAAGAGGCCGCTTTTGCAGCGGTATCGGCAGCATTCGACGGCTTGCATTTCGCCTTTATCAATGCGGGAGTAAGTACATATGGGTCGCTGCTCGACATGAGCACAGCGCAGTGGGATAAGGTAATGGGCATTAACTTGCGCGGAGCTTTCATTTCACTGCGGGAAAGCGCGCGACTGATGCAGAAATCGGGCAGTGGCGGCAGTATCATCACCTGCTGTTCATTGTCATCGTTCAAGCCGGAGAAGTTTATTGCGCCTTACAATGTTTCCAAGGCGGGGCTTGCCAACCTTACAGCAACAGCAGCACGGGAATTTGGCGAATACGACATCCGTGTCAACGGTATTGCGCCAGGCTTGACGCAAACGGATCTTATCGCCGGCACGGAGTCGATCCCCGGCTATCTGGCTGCTGTCGAACAGCGCACACCCTTGGGGCCGCGCCTCGGGACATCGGCAGATATTGCCGACTGCGTCCTGAAGCTTTTCACAATGCATTGGGTCACCGGCCAGGTACTTACTGTTGACGGCGGCCTATCTCTGCAGACACCGACCGACCCCGGCGAGTTTTTCTGATGAACCGCGATGACACTGTTGCGCTGATCAGGCGCCTGCTTGATCGACTCGATACCAACACCTCTGACCAGGCGGCGGAAATGGCCACGGAGTCAGTCGCTGAATTTTTGTCATCGCAACGATTCGAGGAGGAAAAGCGCCGTTTTTTCCTCGAAACGCCCCAGGTAATCGGTTTTGCCGGGGAGGTAAACGAGCCGGGCAGTTACATGACTGCGGATGTTATGGGCATTCCGGTCCTGGTGACGCGCAATGTCGACGGCTGCTTGCGCGCGTTCGTAAACGCCTGTGCGCACCGTGGCGCAAGAGTCGCCCACGGGTGCGGTATCAGCCACAAGCTGACCTGTCGGTTTCACGGCTGGACCTATTCCCTTGACGGCGAGCTAAGGTCGCGACCACAGGACGCCTGCTTTGGCAAAGCCGACAGACACTCCACGCTCAAAGCCCTGCCGATTTCTGATCGCTCCGGTCTTATCGTCATCGGCCTGAGCGCAGATATCCCGCAACAGGTCGTCGACAATCATCTTGTCGATATCCAGGATCAGTTCGTCGGCTTTCGCTTCGACCAGATGCATTCGCTGGAAACCCGGCGCTTTGAAGTAAAAGCCAACTGGAAAATTATTGCGGCTTTGAGTTATGAGAGTTATCACTTCGCCACACTTCACCGTGACTCTGTCGCTCAATGGTTGCGCCCGAATGCTGTTTACGATACCTACAACGACAGGCACAGCCGCTGGTCATTCGCAATGAAAGGTACCGAGAAACTTAAAGGCAAGGATCAGTCCGAGTGGCCTGATGCAGTACCCGGTGCAGTCAGCCATGCCCTGTTTCCCGGGACGGTGGTGATTACCAATCCGGAGGACGCACAGATTATTCGCACCGAGCCAGGCGATAGCGTGGACAGCAGCATCGTGCACTACAGTGGCGTTTTCCTGCACAAGGATAAGATGGAGGACGCCCGCGCCGCTTATGATTTCGGTGGCCGGGCGTTTGAGTTTGAAGACCTGCCCGTCGCGGTAGAGTGCCACAAGGGACTAGCTGCTGGCAGGGACATCATCCACATCGGTGCCAACGAGCCGCTAGTGCAGTTCTGGCATCGCCTGTGGCGGGAGAACCTTTAAGCTGGTACAGCCTGGCTATTGCTGCTTTGATATCTCGCTGTACAGGCTCAGTGAAGCAGCATAAACCGGCTCTTCCGGATTTTTTTGACAGAAGCTGTCAATGGATGCCAGCAGCCTCGGCTCGCCCGGAATCGTGTGCCCAATTCCGGCCTTGGCGTTCATGCCGCTCAAAAATCCCTGCACCCACGCGACCAGGAAATTGTCCACGCCCTTGTCATTCAGGGCTCGGCTTTCAATCCACCTGCCGCAGGTCGTGGCGCCCAGGCCTGCAATTACATTTACCTGGGCCTGTGTGTGTTGAGACAAGCCCAGCGCCACGAGAATAACAATGGCGGACAGTCTGTTCATGCAGGGTACTCCGGGTAAGTTCTGACTGGTAGTTTCTGGCCTGTCTGCTGCCACTTCCCCTACCGGGGTTCCTGCATGCGTAATGGCGGTGGGCCAGGGATTCGAACCCCGGGAGGGGATAAACCCTCAACGGTTTTCAAGACCGCCGCTTTCGACCGCTCAGCCAGCCCACCGAAAAACCAGATTTTACGCTAGCCCCAAAGCGGGGCAGGCGAGATTATACAGTTATGCAATAGCGACACAAGGGGCGGAGGCCCCTTGTGGCCGTATTGTTCAGGACTGCCCGGAGGCTTCAGCGTAGTGCTGTTCCTGTAGTACTGGCCCACGCGGGTCATTGCCTGCGCGCTGCACAATCCTCTCTTTTGGCACCACCGGCGGCGCCACGAAATCCCCAAACAGGGGACGCCGGGCGGTGGTAATTTCCACCGGGCCAACCGGTCGCGCCTGGACCCTTGGATCGTTGATTGCCCGGCCCGTTGCGGTGATTCCGATGGCCTTCGGCGCTGCCTGCACCGCAATGTTGGTGGTGATTTCGGCGGTGGGTGCAGAGACGCGAGGGCTTGGCCCGGGCCTCGGGCTCGATACCTCGGCCGGCACCCGGGCTGCCACCGGCTCTGCTGCAGCGTCCAGCGGGAGTTCGGCCTGTTCCAGTGCAAGCCGCTGTTCTGTCGGTTCAGTTGCCATAACCGCAGCAGGGCCGTCACTGTCGGACTCGACCATCGCCTCCTGTGTAATCTCGCCTACGAGCACTTCCCCCAGGGCTTGCAGTTCCTCTCCAGCTTCCACCGCGACACCCGCACCAGTTTCAACATCTGGCCTGCGACTTCGACTGCGGCGCCTGCGCTGGGGTTCGCCACGCTTCATATCGCTGGGGCGCTTACGCGGCTTATCCCTGCCGTCCGTATCGACCTGGTTGTCCGCAGTCTCCTGCGGTTCATCGGCTACGGCATCAAGGGCCTCATTGGCGGCTTCCTCGACGGCCTCAGGCCGGCGCCTCTGTCCATCGCGGCCCCCGCGGCGCCGACCCTGGCCACTGCGCCCGCCTTCTTCGGAGCGCTGGCGCTTTGCTGGCTCGCGAGCTTCCTCCGGCCTCGACTCCTGCTTGCGACCCTCCTGGCTGCGATTTTCCTGATTGCGACCCTCCTGGCTGCGCGCACGCTGCTCTCCCTGGTCCCTGCCACCGCCCCGGCGCCGGTTGCGATCGCCCTGGGGTTTCCTGCCCTGGCGTGGCGCGGGTTTTTCTGCAGCTGCCGGCTTGGTTACAACAACCTCCACAGCTGGCTCCGGCGCGGCGCCGACCAGTCCCGACCACAACCGGGCGAGCAATCCCTTTTTCGGGGCGGGTGCTGTCGCCGGGGTGGGCGCCACCGCTTGCTCGGCCACGGCCAGGGGCGCGGGAGAGGATGCTGGTATGGGTGGCGCTGGCGGGGTAACGCCCTGGACCGCGGCCCTCTGCACGGGAATGTCCGCACTATGGCTGTCACTGATAGCGTCTGCTTCCGGCACGGCGATGGCTATGGCGTAGCTGACTTCGTGCTCGCCATCGACCTCGTCATCGCGCAGCCGATTCACCTCAAAGTGGGGAGTCTCCATATTGGGGTTGGGTATGACCAGGACGCGGGTCTTGCTGACCTGCTCGATCTCGGTGAGTGCCGCGCGCTTCTCGTTGAGCAGGTAGGCGGCCACGTCCACCGGCACGATTGCGCGCACTTCGGCACTGCGCTCCTTGATGGCCTCTTCTTCCAGCAGGCGCAGTATGGATAGCGCCAGTGACTTGGTGTCACGGATGCTGCCCTGGCCGTTGCACCGCGGGCAGACGATGGCGCTGGTCTCTCCCAGTGACGGGCGCAGGCGCTGGCGCGACATTTCCAGCAAACCAAAGCGGGAGATACGCCCGACCTGTACCCGGGCCCGGTCTATCTCAAGGGCGTCCCTCACGCGGTTTTCCACCGCGCGCTGGTTGCGGGCAGAGAGCATGTCGATGAAATCGATTACCACCAGGCCGCCCATGTCACGCAGGCGCAACTGCCGGGCAATTTCATCTGCTGCTTCGAGGTTGGTCTGCAGTGCAGTTTCCTCGATATCGCCGCCACGGGTAGCCCTCGCGGAGTTGATGTCGATGGAGATCAGTGCCTCGGTGGGGTCGATGACGATCGACCCGCCGGAAGGCAGCCGGACTTCGCGCTGGAACGCTGTTTCGATCTGGCTCTCTATCTGGAAGCGGTTGAACAGCGGCACACTGTCCTGGTAAAGGCGTATCCGGCTTTTGTACTGGGGCATGACCTGGGTGACGAAATCGGTGGCCTGCCTGAACGCGTCTGCGGAATCGATCAATACCTGGTCGACATCCTCCCGCAGGTAGTCGCGCACCGCCCTGATGATGACGTTGCTCTCCTGGAACAGCAGTTCAGGGGCCTTGACCTCGGCGTTGGCGGTGGTGATGGCCTCCCACAACTGCAGCAGGTAGTTCAGGTCCCACTGCAATTCTTCGGCGGAGCGGCCCACCCCGGCGGTGCGGATGATGACGCCCATGCCGTCGGGGATTTCCAGGGCATCGAGCGCTTCACGCAACTCGGAGCGATCGTCCCCATCGATGCGGCGGGAGATACCGCCGGCTTTGGGGTTGTTGGGCATCAGCACCATGTAGCGCCCCGCGAGGCTGATAAAGGTGGTCAGGGCAGCGCCCTTGTTGCCCCGTTCCTCCTTGTCTACCTGGACGATGATCTCGGTGCCTTCCTTGACCACGTCCCTGATCTTGAGGCGGCCCTCGCTGTCACCGGGTGGTTTGCGGTAGAAGTACTCCCGGGCAATTTCCTTGAGAGGCAGGAAACCGTGGCGGTCGGCGCCAAATTCGACAAAGGCCGCTTCCAGGCTGGGTTCGACCCGGGTGATCTTGCCTTTGTAGATATTGGATTTTTTCTGGAGTCGGGTGCGATTTTCGATATCCAGGTCGTACAGGCGCTGACCGTCGACCAGCGCTACGCGCAACTCCTCAGGTTGAGTTGCATTGATTAACATTTTTTTCATAGTTTGCCATTAGCCTTGAAACAACAGGCCTGGCGGGGCAGGAATCAGCTATGCGGCCAGCCCCGGAGGGTGGCGAACAGGAACCAGCGTTGGAGAGCAGGGGCGCGATCCACTCGTGGATCGCGCTGTGCTCACGCCGTTCCTGGCGCTCAGGTGCTTGGTCTACGCCAACCTGCAGCAGGGCTGCGGTCGCTACAGCGTTCAAGGGAAAGTCTTGTGGTACTGCCTTCGCCTTTTTGCTAGTGTCGCAGCACCTGAGACCTGCGACGACGCTGTACTGTCTGAATATCTGATTCTGTGTCCCGGCAGTATCTGCTGCGGGTTTATTAAACTGTCGTCACCCTGGCCCAAAGCCAGCCGTTTGGCCGGGCTGGCGGCAGAGCACTTTCGGCTCGCGCCCTCTACTGGACAGGGTGGTGACATCCGTTGGTCGGTGTGTGACCAGACTGGCGGAACCGTGCCTCTCTTTGGCAGGTCCAAGCGTTCGCCAGGGGGTTGCAAGTCACCAGCGCCGATCCTTTTCCGCGGCGGGTGGTGCGGCCACACGGGCTGGACTATACCAGCATATGGAAGAAAATTAAATGATTTCGGCCACTTATGCCTGAGCTTGAAGATCGCCCTGACACCCGCGGCGTGCATAACCTGAGCGTCGGCGAAGACTCGGCAGGGCAGCGTCTCGACAATTTTCTGGTGCGGGAGCTCAAGGGCGTGCCGAAAACCCGACTGTACCGGGCCCTGCGCAAGGGAGAGATCAGGGTCAACAAGGGTAGGGTGAAGGCGGATTACCGCCTGGCGGCGGGCGACAGCGTCCGCATACCCCCACTGCGCCGGCCATCCCCATCGGAGCCGACCCCGCTACCGCGCTACTGGGTGCAGCAGATCGGGCTGAGGATGGTGTACGAGGACGACAGCCTGCTGGTTATCAATAAACCCTCTGGTTTAGCGGTCCATGGCGGCAGCGGCCTGAGCTTCGGCCTGATCGAGAGCCTGCGCCAGTTGCGGCCGGCGGATCGCTACCTGGAACTGGTACACCGGCTGGACCGGGACACGTCCGGGCTCATCATGATTGCCCGGCGGCCGGCCATGTTGCGGGAATTGCACCGGCAGCTGCGGGAAGACAGGGTAGACAAGCGCTACCTGGCCCTCGTGGCAGGGAAGTGGCCGGCAAGCCTGCGCGTGGTAGAGGCGCCGCTTGAAAAGAACGTCCTGCAGTCAGGAGAGCGCATGGTGCGGGTCGCACGGGAGGGAAAACGGTCTGTCACCGAGTTCACTGTGGTTGAGCGATTTGACGGCGCGACCCTGGTGGAGGCAAAGCCGGTCACCGGGCGGACCCACCAGATCCGGGTACATGCCCGCCATGCGGGTTTTCCCCTGCTGGGGGATGACAAGTACAGCGACGAGCGCTCTGCGGCCCTTACCCGGGCGCTGGGACTGCAGCGCCTGTTCCTGCACGCCCGCTCCCTGCGCCTCTTGCTGCCGGAGTCGGGTCCGCTCATGCTGGAAGCGGCCCTGGACCCTGATCTCGAAAACATTTTAATTAAACTCCGTAACTAATTGATAATGATAGCTATATTTGATTGGGATGGCACACTGTGTGACTCGATAGAGCACATTGTGAGCGCGATGCAGGACGCGGCTTCCGAGCAGGGGTTTGAGCCGCCGCCGGCCACGGCAGTGCGCAACATAGTAGGGCTTGGCTTGCCCCAGGCCCTGGCGCAACTGTTCCCGGCCCTGGACCGCGCCGAACATACCCACCTGGCGCTGGCCTACTCCCGCCACTTTGCCGCTCCCGAGCGGGGCCCTGCGCGACTCTACGAGGGAGCGATCGCGACGCTCGACGGTTTGCGGGCACGGGGTATCGAGCTGGCTGTCGCCACGGGAAAGAGCCGGCGTGGGCTGGACCGGGTTCTGGCCTCTCTGGGCCTGGTGGACTATTTCGATTCGACCCGTTGTGCCGACGAAACCCACTCGAAGCCCCATCCCCGGATGCTGCATGAAATCATGGTCGCCCGTGGCAAGTCTCCGGGGGATGCGGTGATGATAGGGGACAGTGAGTACGATATGGACATGGCGCGGCAGGCGGGCGTGCGTTCGGTCGGCGTCAGCTTCGGCGCCCACAGCAGTGATCGGCTCGCCAGTTTCGGCCCCATGGCAGTTATCGACTCACTCCAGGAATTGCTGGAGCTTTCCGCCTTCGGCGGCTGATCCGCCGTTAAACCCGCGCCTGGTGTGCGTTCCCGCCGAGTACAGGGTAGCCCGCTGCTGCCAGCAGATCGGTGAGGGCAATCAAGGGCAGCCCTTCAAGACTGGTGGGGTCCCGGCCCTCGAGTCGCTCAAACAGGGCAATGCCCAGGCCTTCGCATTTGAAGCTTCCTGCACAGTCATAGGGCTGTTCCCTGGACAGGTAATTTTCTATGCTTTTGTCGTCAAGTTCGCGGAAATACACCCTAAAAGGTTCCACGTGGAACTGTTCGAAGCCGGTCGCGGCGATGCACACGGCGACGCCCGTATAAAAGCTGACCACCTGCCCGGCGCTTGCCAGCAGCTGGGCGCGAGCTGCCGTGTGATTGCCGGGCTTGCCCAGGATGCGGGGAGCGCCAGGATCCGGTGAGTCCAGCGCCGCCACCTGGTCACTGCCGATGACCAGCGCCTCGGGATGGGCCTGCGCCACGGACCTGGCTTTGGCCACTGCCAGGCGGGACGCCATGGCAGCGGGGCTCTCCGCCGCCAGCCCTTGCTCATCCACATCCGGTGGCAGGCAGCGGAAGGGGAGTTGCAGGCGCTGCAGCAGGCGCTGGCGGTAGGGCGAGGTGGAGGCGAGAATGATATCCATGTCCGGGCTGCCTGTTGCTTCAGGTAATTGGGTGAGCTACATAGCTGAACTGTTTGTATTTTAAAGATATTTTTGACAAAGGGGGAAACCGCCCCTATGATGCGCGCCTATGTTGAGTGAGCCCCTCCCGAGCACGCTGGATGTCCGCAAGGCCACCGCGCGTGGCGTGAGTATCAGGGGAACCTTGAAACCACTTGATTTGCAGCGTTTTCGTTCGCTTCTCGCTGACGACGACGGCTCGATCGAGGCGGAATTATCGTTCACCCGGGACGAGGAGAACAGGCATATTATCCACCTGGCGGTCACCGCCGGCGTGATAGTCACCTGCCAGCGCTGCCTGGAACCACTGCCCATATCGCTTGCCTGTGATAACACGCTGGCGGTGGTATGGACTGATGAGCAGGCTGCCCAGCTTCCGCGTCACCTGGATCCCCTGGTTGTCGAAGAAGAGGCTTGCAGTCTTTGGGGTGTGGTTGAGGAAGAACTGATACTGGCATTGCCACCCTTCAGTTATCACAGCACCGAAGAATGCCAACAGACATTGGCAAAGTTTAACGCCGGGCAGGCGCCTGAATTGGAGCCGGTTGCGGGAGATAAGCCAAATCCGTTTAACGTGCTGGCGCAATTGAAGCCCGGCAGCAAAACCTAGGAGTCAGTCATGGCTGTCCAGAAAAGCAAGAAAACGCGGTCGCGCCGCGGCATGCGCCGATCGCACGATGCGTTGTCCGGTCCAACCCTCTCGGTAGACCAGACCTCCGGTGAGACACACCGTCGCCACCACATCACAGCCGACGGTTTTTATCGCGGCAAAAAAGTGATCAGCAGCGGTAGCGAAGACTGATAGCACCTGGTTTGCCCTGTCCCACCGTTTGCAGTTGCGGTTTGGCCATCGCACAACCAGGTGAACGGGGGCGCATGCTCCCCCAACTTGCTGCCCTTGGCAGGTGCCGTTCGGCCCTGCCCCAGAAATTTACCGGGGCTCTCTTCCAGGGCTGGTACCAAACCACACCAACCTCCCCCACAGGCGATCCTGCGCCGGGGGTTTATTGTGGGCTACACTTCCTTCCCGGCGCACATGCCCCTATTCGGCCTGCAGTTCCTGGCGCAGACCAGAAGGGCGCCGGGGTTACCTCCAGCAGGCAGGAGTAGACGATGTCAGGCCAGTCGATTGCTTTCGTATTTCCCGGGCAGGGCTCCCAGAAGACGGGCATGTTGGCAGCGGCCCATGAAAGGTTCCAGGCGGTGCGCGATACCTTCGCCGAAGCCTCGCAGGCACTGGGATATGACATGTGGACCCTTGTGCAAACTGGTGAGCAGGAGGCGCTGAATCTTACGGCAACGACGCAGCCCGTGCTGCTCACATCCAGCGTCGCTTTGTGGCGGGCGTGGCTTGAGCAGGGCGGCCCACCTCCCGGCATTATGGCCGGGCACAGCCTCGGTGAGTTCTCAGCCCTGGTGTGCGCTGGTGCGCTGGATTTTGCCGATGCGGTAAGACTGGTGAGGCAGCGCGGTGAATTCATGCAGACTGCTGTACCGGTGGGGGAGGGGGCGATGGCGGCAATCATCGGTATGGAGGATGACGCTATCAACCAGGTTTGTGGGGAAGCATCAACCCGTTCCGGTCGCGTGGTGGCGGCAGTGAATTTCAATTCTCCGGGGCAGGTCGTGATAGCTGGCCATACCGCGGCAGTCGATCAGGCGATCAGCCTGTTGAAGGAAGCCGGCGCGAAGCGCGCGATGCCCCTGCCAGTGAGCGCACCTTTCCATACTCAGCTGATGAAACCCGCCGGAGAGAAATTGGCACAGGTGTTGGCAGGTATCGTGGTCCGCAGGCCTGAAATACCGGTGGTGCACAATGTCCACGCCGCAACAGAGAGCGATCCGCAAAAAATAAGATCCTTGCTGGTGGAGCAGATATACAGCCCCGTCCAGTGGACCCGCTGTGTGGAGACGATCGCGGGGACCGGTGTCACGAGTATCGTTGAATGCGGTCCCGGCAAGGTACTCAGCGGGCTGAGCCGTCGTATCGACAAGTCACTGCAAAGCTTCTCCCTGGAGGAGCCCGATGAACTGCTGGCCACATTGGCCGCACTGAATCAACACTAGCAGGGGGAAGGTCCATGTCAGAAGAGAGCAAGGTCGCCCTGGTTACAGGTGCGAGTCGTGGCATTGGCAAGGCCATCGCCCAGCACCTGGCTGCAGCGGGTTATATCGTTGTCGGCACTGCCACCAGCGACGCTGGCGCGGCGAACATCACCGCCTACCTGCGCGAGTCCGGTAACGCCGGATGCGGCATGAACCTGAATGTGGCCAGCGAAGACAGCGTGGCGACGGTGGTAAAGGCGATCACCGAGCAATTTGCCGCGCCGCTGGTACTGGTCAATAACGCCGGGATCACCCGCGACAACATTCTCATGCGAATGAAACCCGATGAGTGGAATGAGGTAATCGAAACCAACCTCTCGGCGCTCTACCGGGTGAGCAAAGCCTGCCTGCGCGGGATGACCAAAGCGCGCTGGGGCAGGATAGTCAATATCACTTCGGTGGTGGGCTCCATGGGCAATGTCGGTCAGGCCAATTACGCGGCCACCAA
Source organism: uncultured Gammaproteobacteria bacterium (assembly GCA_963700715.1). Classification (GTDB taxonomy): domain Bacteria; phylum Pseudomonadota; class Gammaproteobacteria; order Pseudomonadales; family Halieaceae; genus JARRPM01. The sequence goes on along the minus strand of CAVOYP010000013.1, from coordinate 41,756 downwards.
GGCCGGTGCAGAGGGATTTTCCCGCGCCCTTGCGCGTGAGTTGGGTTCGCGTTCCGTCACTGTCAACTGTGTCGCCCCCGGGTTTATCGACACCGATATGACCAGGGAGTTGGCGCAGGAGCATCGCGACCTGATGCTGGGCCAGATCCCCTTGGGAAGGTTCGGCTCGGCAGAGGAGATCGCCGCGCTGGTAGGCTTTATTTGCAGCGACGCGGCGGCTTATATTACCGGCGAGACGATTCATATAAATGGTGGGATGTACATGGCTTAACTTATTGAAAAAACAGAATAAAGGGCAGCCTTTGGCGACGTAGCAAAAAAAATTTTAAACTCGCTGGAAAAACAGATTAAACTGCCGCCTCAAGCCTCTCTGGCGGGTTTGATTCAGCACTAATCTCAGGAGCAGAGAATAATCATGAGCAGCATTGAAGAACGCGTTAAGAAAATCGTTGCAGAGCAACTCGGCGTAAAAGAAGAAGAAGTGCAGGCTGAAGCCTCTTTTGTAGAGGACCTGGGAGCTGATTCCCTGGACACTGTCGAACTGGTCATGGCTCTGGAAGAAGAGTTTGAGACCGAAATTCCCGACGAGGAAGCTGAAAAAATCACCACTGTGAAGCTGGCGATCGATTACATCACGCAGAACCTCGCCTGATAATCCTTTTTAGCGCTTCCCCAAAAGCCGTTTCTATTTTTTGATAGAGCGGCTTTTCTCATTTATGCTTCCCTGAGTTTCAGACCTGACCGCCGTTTGAAGCATGGGTGACGGCAATAAGGAGTCAATGTGTTGATTGGCAGAAGAGTCGTTGTGACCGGCATGGGAATGCTCAGTCCACTGGGCAACACAGTGGTCGAGACCTGGCAGAACATTCTGGCGGGCAAGAGTGGCGTTGCTCTCATAGATAGTTTTGACGTTTCCGCCTACAGCACTCGCTTCAGCGCCAGTGTGAAGAACTTCGATGTCGAGCAGTACCTGCCCAGCCAAGGACGCTCGCAAGATGGATCTTTTTGTCCAGTTCGGAATGGCGGCGGGCATCCAGGCCATGCGCGACAGCGGGCTTGAAGTCACCGAGGAAAATGGCCCCTCGGGTCGGTTGTGCCATTGGGTCCGGTATCGGCGGCATCGGCCAGATTGAAAAAAACGCGGAAATTATAAGAACTTCGGGTCCGCGCAAGATATCACCGTTTTTTGTGCCCGGCTCTATCATCAATATGATCGCCGGCAACCTGTCAGTGATGTATCAACCTGCAGGGTCCCAACCTTGCGATCGTTACCGCCTGTACCACCGGAACCCACAATATAGGTCTTGGTGCGCAGACTCATTGCGCATGGGAGATGCCGACGCGATGCTGGTCGGCGGTGCGGAAATGGCAACGACACCGGTAGGTCTTGGCGGGTTTGCCGCCGCGCGCGCGCTATCCACGCGCAATGACGACCCTGAGGCGGCTTCCCGGCCCTGGGACCGGGACCGCGACGGTTTTGTACTGGGCGACGGTGCAGGCGTACTGCGTGCTTGAGGAGTACGAATCGGCAAAGCGCGCGGGTGCGAAGATTTACGCGGAAGTCATCGGCTTTGGCATGAGTGGCGACGCCTATCACATGACCCTGCCGCCCGAAGACGGCAGCGGTGCGGCGGCTGCAATGCGAATGCCATCACGGATGCCGGCATTGCGGTTGACAAGGTCAATTATATCAATGCCCATGGCACATCCACCACGCCGGTGATGTGGCCGAAAGCCGGGCCATAGAAACTGTGCTGGGTAACGCCGCCGCGCAGGTCGCGGTGAGCTCCACCAAGTCAATGATTGGTCACCTGCTGGGAGCCGCCGGTGCTGTTGAAGCTATTTTTTCCATATCTGGCGCTGCGTGACCAGGTAGCACCGCCGACCATCAACCTGGACAACCCCGACGAGGGCTGCAACCTGAACTACGTTCCCAATACAGCGCAGGAACGGCCCATCACAGTGTCCTTGTCCAATTCTTTCGGTTTTGGCGGAACCAACGGCTCCCTGCTATTTGCCAAGGCTGGAGTGAGCGGTTAACCCGTGTCCGGGGAGACTGTACTATGGGTCGATGGAACGCAGCGATCTGCGCTGCCACTGCCCGATCGTGGTCTCGATTTCGGTGACGGTTTATTTGAAACCCTTCTGCTGCACGGCTCCCGCGCGCTCTATATAGAGCTGCACCTGGCGCGTCTGCGCCGCGGTTGTACGACCCTGGGCTTTCCCGAATGCGAACTTGCTGTTCTAGGCCAGTTGCGCCAGGCCGCCGCTGCTGCCGGTGAGCGCGGCTGGCCCTGGTCTGCGCTGCGTATCACCCTGAGCAGGGGCGCGGGTCCACGGGGCTATGCTCCTCCGGCTGAACCTGTACCACGCGTCATTGCCCGTCATTACCAACCTCGGCGAAGCGCCGTCGGCCATGGCAGTTCCAGCTGCCCTGGGTCTCGCCACGATGCGCTGGGCCTTGCAGCCGGCGCTCGCTGGTATCAAACACCTCAACCGGCTCGAGCAGGTGTTGGCGGCGCGTGAGTATCGCGAGTCGGGTTTGGACGAGGCGGTGATGCTGGACCAGCGGGGTAGGGTGGTCTCCGTTGTTGCCGGCAACCTGTTTGTTGTCCGGGGTGGCGAGCTTCTGACCCCCGGTCGACGCATTGTGGGATTGAGGGCACCCGACGCCAGCTTGTCATCGAGCGACTGGGCGCCGGCGCTGGGGCTGAGTGGTGCGCGAAGCAAGCCCTCACCATCGACCAGACTGGAAGAGTGCCGATGAGGTATTCTACAGCAACAGCCTAATGGGCCTGCGACCGGTCGCACGCTGCCGGCACGGCGCTGGAATCACCACTCCAGTCTGCGAGGCGCTGTATCGGCCTACGGGAGAGCTGGCGATGATCCGCAGGCTGGTACTGCTGCTTCTTCTCGTGTTGCTGGGCGCCGTCGCTGGCATACCCGGAGCTGGAGCGACGCTGGAAGCAACCGCTGCCTGTACCGGGAAGGGCGTTTACATCGACTGTCGGTCCCGGGGATTCGCTGAGTAGCCGTCGCCGAACGGCTGCACCGTGAAGGGGTCTGGTGCTTTATCCGCGTATGCTCATTGCTTATGGCCGCTGGACTGGAGCCGACCTGCAGATCAAGCCGGGCGAGTATCGACTGCCGCCCGCGATCACCGCCAGGGACTGCTGGACGCTGTTGGTCAGCGGCAAGGTCATTCAGTACCAGGTGACGTTACCCGAAGGCATAACACCTGGCGCAGGCGCTGGCGCTCCTGTCGAGCCAGGAGCAGTTGGGGCATGTTCCCTGGAGGGCCGGACGATCCCCGATTACCGGAGTTGGTTGAACCTCACACTCCGGCCGAGGGGCTATTCTTTCCAGACACCTATCTGTTCGAGCGCGGCACCACGGATCTGGCAGTTGCTGCAGCGTGCCCATGAGAGAATGGTGGCAGTGCTGGAGCAGGAATGGCTGCGAGCGGAGGCGGACTTACCCTACGAAACTCCCTACGAGGCGTTGATCATGGCCTCAATCATCGAGCGGGAAACCGGTCTCCCCGAGGAGCGCGAGCAGATCGCCGGCGTATTTATCCGGCGCTTGCAGGCCAGGCATGCGCCTGCAGACGGACCCCACCGTCATATACGGCGCGGGGGAAGAGTTCGACGGCAATCTGCGGCGCGAGCACTTGGAAGATGACAGCAACGCTACAACACCTACCGCCATGACGGCCTGCCGCCCACGCCCATCGCACTTCCGGGGCGGGCGGCCATTCAGCGGCCCTGCATCCCGCATCTGGAGAGAGCTCTACTTTGTCGCCCGGGGCGATGGTGGGCACGCAGTTCAGCGCCACCCTCGGCGAGCACGAGCCGGCCGTGCGCAAATACCAACTGCAACGCAGGACCGACTATCGCTCAACCCCGAGGCAACCCTAGCGTATGACAACCAGGGGCCTGTTTATCACCGTGGAGGGCGGAGAGGGCGTGGGCAAATCCACCAACATCGCTTTTATCGAACAGCAGTTGAAGGCCCATGGCGTGGATGTGCTGGTAACCCGCGAGCCCGGCGGCAGCGCGCTGGGTGAGGAGATCCGGCGCCTGTTGCTGGCTGTGGGGGAGGTACCGCTCGACCCCATGGCGGAGCTGCTGCTGGTTTTTGCCGCGAGGGCACAGCACATCAGCACCCGTATCGAACCGGCGCTCGCTGCGGGCCACTGGGTACTGTGCGACCGCTTTACCGATGCCACCTTTGCCTACCAGTGTGGTGGCCGCGGACTCGACCGCCAGCTGGTCACCACGCTGGAAACGCTGGTGCAGGGATCTCTGCGACCGGATTGCACCGTGTTACTTGATGCCCCAGCGGATACCGGCATGGCGCGGGTGCGGGCGCGGGGAGAATTGGATCGTTTCGAGTTGGAGGAACTTGCTTTCTTTGAGCGGGTGCGTGCCACCTACCTGGAGTTGGCCGCGCGCAGCGGCGGGCGTTACCGCGTCATCGACGCGAGCCGACCTCTGGACCAAGTGCAGCTGCAACTGCGGTATGTGTGCGAGGAGCTCGCGGCCAGCCGGGGCTTGCGGCAGCCTGCGCCATGACCAATCCGTCAAATATAGCGGAAGTCAGCGCGCCGATGCCATGGCAGGCGCAGACCTGGTCGCGCCTCAATCAGCAACTGGCGCAGGAGCAACTGGCCCATGCGCTGCTGCTCACCGGCCCGCGATACACCGGCAAAACCACCCTTGCCCTGGCGCTTGCCCGCCTGCTGCTGTGCGCGGCACCCGTTGGGGGACTCAATTGCGGCAAGTGCCATTCCTGTGAACTCAGCGCCAGCGGGAGCCACGGCGATTTTCGTTGGCTGGAACCCGAAGGCACGAGCAAGGTTATCAAGATCGACCAGATACGGCAGGTGGTTGAATTTATTGGCAGGACGGCCAGTTTCGGCCTGCGCAAGGTTATCGTGATCGGCCCGGCCGAGAGCATGAATATCAGCGCGGCCAACGCGTTGCTCAAAGTACTCGAGGAGCCTGGCGCCAATACCTACCTGATCCTGGTATGCCACCGCCTGCACGGGCTGCCCGCCACCGTGCGCTCCCGCTGCCAGTTTCTGCGGCCCGCTGTTCCATCCAGATCACAGAGCCTGGACTGGCTCGATAGAATTTGCGGAACCCGTGCCGAAAGCGAGCGACTGCTGAACCTGGCAGGCGAGCTACCGCTGTTGGCGGCGCAGTTACATGAAGACCGCTCCGGCGAGCGCCTGCAGCTTGCCAGGCAGGCGATGCAAGGCCTGTTATCAGGCGAATCAAGGGGAGCGGCCCTTACTGCTATCCTGGCCGATGAGGAGCTGCCGCGGGCAATGGGGCAACTGGTCGACGGTATCCAGGCATTGCTGCGCGGGCTCGATCGCGCAGCGCTGGTGACTGCACAGGCCAGGGCGGCATTTGAGTTGCTGGATGAAATGCGCGGCATTCAGCGGGCCATCAATGGTGGCTCCAATCCGAACCAGCAGTTGGTGCTCGAGTCGTTGCTGGCAAAACTACAACGAGTATTGGGCGATGGCGGGCTTGGTGATAACATCGGCATATGTCCATAGGCCATCGATCAATGAACGACGAAAGACACAACAGCCGCAACGGTATCCTCTCCCTGACCATCAAGGACAAGGCGGTCCTGTATTCGGCTTATATGCCTTTCCTTCAGTACGGCGGGCTCTTCGTCCCCACCAATAAGACTTACGATATTGGTGACGAGGTGTTCATGCTGCTAACCCTGATGGATGAACCGGAAAAGATACCCATAGCGGGAAAGGTGGTCTGGGTCACGCCGCGCGGTGCGCAGGGCAATCGCACGGCGGGCATAGGTGTCCAATTCAGTGAGCAGGATGCCGCGGCTAATGCGAAAATTGAAAATCATCTTGCGGGCTCGCTTTCCTCTGATCGCCCAACCCATACCATGTAGCACATTATTCGAGAATTTTTCGAGATGTGCTTCTTAACTTATTGATTTTAATATAATTGGCCCAAAAAAATGGGTCCCGAAAGGGACCCAAGAAGACCATTAGGAGTGAAACATAAAGGAATTTCTTCCCTCAAGGGGCATTGGGTTTGCCCCTGCGACTGCCTGGTTGTTCCAGGGGACAGACAATCACGCCTTTAGTATCGCCCATGAAATTGAATTTGCCATGGCGCATAACTGTTTTTTTTAGTCTCATTTGAAATATTTAAATGCGTTTTAAGTGCATTCGGCGATAAATGGTGAGCTCCGAACCCCCCAGAGAGTTCCTTACGGGTATCGTTGAGGGCTTCTATGGGCGCCCCTGGCCTTTCGCCACCCGGCTGGCTTATGCCAGCTACCTGGCTGAGACAGGATTGAACACCTGCCTGTACTGCCCGAAGTCCGATCCCTTCCTGCGTAAGCAGTGGCAGGGCGATTGGCCGCCCGGGGAGTGGGCGCAGCTGTCAGGGTTATCTGCCGCTTACCGGCGCCGTGGCATCCACTGGGGTGTCGGCCTGTCGCCGTTTGAACTCTACCGGCAATACGGCCGCGACCAGCGCAACGAGCTCAGGGACAAGGTTGCGCGCTTGGGTGAACTCGAAGCCCCGCTGCTGGCGATTCTGTTCGACGATATGCCCGGCGATCTCGACGATCTTGCCAGTCGCCAGGCCGAAATTGTCAGCGACGTGGTGTCCTGGCTGCCGCGAGTGAGGTTGCTTGTGTGCCCCACCTACTATTCGTTCGATCCGGTGCTGGAGCGGTTTTTCGGCAGCATGCCGGTCGACTACTGGCCCCGGCTTGGCAGGGAGCTACCTCCCGGGGTCGACATTTTCTGGACCGGTAACCGGGTTTGCTCCGAGGTAATTTCCGCCACAGATATCGAGCGGATTCATGCCCACCTGCAGCGTCCGGTGCTGCTCTGGGACAACTATCCGGTAAACGACGGCGCGGTTCGAAGTAATTTCCTCTATCTGGAGCGCCTGTCGCAGCGCAACGGCCTGCCACGGGCCCTGCTCAGTGGTCACTTGTGCAACCCGATGAACCAGGGGCTGCTCTCACTGCCGGCACTGGCAGGTCTGGCGGAGCTCTACCAACCGGGCAGCGCCGGTACGGGTTGGGTAGAACAGGCAATCGGCCCTGCCACCTGGCGGCAGCTGCAGCTCGATCGCAGGGAGTTCCAGCAACAGGGCCTGTCGGGTATGGGCGAGGCCCGCTGCCGCGAGTTGGCAAACAGCTACGCAGCGTTGCCGGGTCCAGCGGCGCGGGAAGTCTCGGGCTGGCTGCTGGGGGAATATCGCTTCGACCCGGCCTGCCTGACAGATTAGTGGCGGAGGTGACCCACACCAGTGCCGACCCTGCCGGTTTCACCCGCGAGCGCGGGGAGCCACTGCGTTGTTACCGGCACTGGCGCAACGCGATTGCGGGTGACGAGGCGCTGCTGGTTGTAGAGTTCCCGCTCCAGCGTTACTGGCTCGAAGCCGACGAACCGCTGCAGCTCACGGCAATTTACTGTGCCCATGGTGCGACCCTGCACGTCGCGGTCACGGACCAGGTGCTGACAGGGGACGGGCTCGCCCCGCGCCAGCAGTATCTGCGCTGGGTCGCCCAGCACCGCTTGCTCAGTTTCGAGCCATCGACACCGCTCAGCCTCCACCCCCATTACATCGACAAGCCGTGGGGCCGGGAGATCTGGTATACCGGGGTGGAGCGGCGGGGTGTGTGCATGTTCGCAAGCGGGAATGCGCGCACCCCGATTCCCTGGCTGCAGGCGGTCCTGCCTTCGGCGGCGCTGGGCCAACCGGGTGTGCCGTTGCTGTTATTGAAAATCCTCGACCCCTTACCCCAGCCGGTGCTGGGTGATCTCTACTTTGAGCTGCACGAAACCAAGCACGAGGCCTACGTAGTCACCCGCATAGACCGCCAGGCGTGGCCCGATGGGACTGCTTATGTTCGCTGCGGCTTTGACCCCCAGCGGATAGCCCGGTACCCGGACCATGAGGATTTCAGGGCTGCCTATCTCGAATCTGTCCTCGCCTACGAGACATTGCGGCGGGAGCTGGATGAACTGCTCGAAGAGGGAGGGACCCCGGACGCGGTACAACAGGGCCATGAGCTACTATTGCGGGAAAGGATGGAGGCGTTTACCCAGCTTCATCCCCTGCGGGAAGGTGATGTGTTTCGGATACCTCCGCTATTGCCGCACGCTCTGCAGCACGGTGTCCGCGTGGTGGAATTCCAGACGCCCTCCTACGAGCGGAAGATTATTTCCTTCGCCCAAAAAGTTCTCACACAGGACCACTGGGACAGCCGTGAGGCCGTAGCCCGAATGCTGCTCGGGGGGCCCGCCATTTGCTCCCAGCGGGAGCATGCCGCCCCCTCGGGCGTCAAGGTCGAACAGATCGTGGAGTTTCCCGATTTCGAGGTGTGGCGGTTGGCTATAAACCCCGGCATGCGCTGGCAGGTGGATTCCGGGCCGAGCTATACCCTGCTGCTGGTCGTGACAGGGGTCCTCGAACTGGCGGGAAGCCAGTACCGCGCCGAGCAGGCGGTGTTGTTGCCGCGCGGTTGGAGCGGCGAACTGCAGGTCCCGCAGGCCTCGCTGCCAGTGGTTCTGCTGCTGGCGAAACCCCGCGGTTAAGTGGTTGAACCGGCCAGGGCTTTGTGGCAGAATCTGCGCCCTTGTGACTGCCTCAAAAATCGGTTGAGGTGCGACATTACTTGCCAATAATCAATTGGTTATCAAGATAATGTAATAGATATTCTAACTCGATATCGGCCGGCACCAGAGGCGTGGGTATACTGCGGAAGTGGCGAAATTGGTATACGCGCTGGATTTAGGTTCCAGTGCCGCAAGGCGTGAGAGTTCGAGTCTCTCCTTCCGCACCAGTAGTAAAGTGACAGTCTGCGTGGCCCTGTTCGGCTCGCGGGGCTGCCCAAACTGAGTGAACGCCACCGGCGTTTAACACCTTTCGGATTGTAGCAGAGGAAATACCATGCAGGTTTCTATCGAGACGACTTCAGGCCTGGAGCGTCGTTTGACTGTTGGCGTACCGGCGGAACGCATTGAGTCCGAGGTCAATAACAGGCTGCAGAAGGCCGCGGGCAATGTCCGCCTGGCGGGCTTTCGTCCCGGCAAGGTACCCATGAAAGTTATGCGCCAGCGCTTCGGCGCCGGGGTGCGCCAGGAAGTGCTGGGCGAGGTGATGAGCCAGTCTTTTCAGGAGGCGGTGATCCAGGAAAAGCTCCGACCTGCCGGCCAACCCAGCATCGAGCCCAGAAACCTTGAAGCGGGGAAGGATCTGGAATATGTAGCCACCTTCGAAGTATTTCCAGAGGTGGAAGTGCTGGAGATCAAGGACTTCAGCGTCGAGAGACCCGTAGCCGAGGTTACTGATTCCGACGTGGATAATATTATCGAGGTGTTCCGCAAACAGCAGGGCAGCTGGGAATCGGTAGACAGGGCCGCTGCCGAGGGCGACCAGGTCAATATTGATTACCACGGCACTCGCGACGGTGTGGAATTTGCCGGTGGCAGCGCGACCGGCAGTGATCTGGGGCTGGGTTCAGGCCGTATGATTCCAGGATTCGAAAGCGGCATAGTCGGTATGGTGGCCGGTGAGGAGAAAACCCTGCGGTTGAGCTTCCCCGACGACTATCACAGCGAGGAGCTGAAAGGTGCCGCCGTTGAGTTCAGGGTCAAGCTGAACAAGGTGCAGGAGTTGGTCCCCGCCGAGCTGAACGAAGAGTTGTTTGCCAAGTACGGTGTCGAGGAGGGCGGGCTGGAAAAGTTTCGCAGCGAAGTTCGACAGAATATGGCGCGCGAACTCAAAAACGCCGTGCAGGGCAAGGTCAAGCAGCAGGTCATGGATGCTCTAGCCCAGGCGCACCAGTCGCTGGAGGTGCCGAAGGCTCTGGTCAGGCGTGAAATCGAGGCGATGCGCAACCAGATGTTCCAGCAGTTCGGCGGGGCGGGTGGGCAGAATATGGATCTCAAGGCTCTCTTGCCGGATGATATGTTCAAGGAAAATGCCGAGCGGCGGGTCAAGCTCGGCCTGGTCCTGGCTGAACTTGTGGAAAAGTTCGCTCTCAAGGTAGACGCTGGCAAAGTGCGCGAGATCATTGAGGAGATGGCGTCAACCTACCAGGATCCTGAAGAGGTGATCAACTGGTACTACTCCAACCAGGACCAACTGGCATCGGTGCAATCCAGGGTGCTTGAGGATCAGATGGTTGAAAAGTTACTGGGCAATGCCCATGTAATAGAAAAGCCTTGTAGTTACCAGGAGGCGCTTGCCCAGGGGCAGCGAGAGGCTTGACCACCGAGGTAGTCGGTCGCCGACTGCACATAATTGATCGACCTTAACCAGGGGAAGAGACGCATGTCATCTCAGTTCAACGGGCAATACAGGAACACCACGGAGAGCCTGGGACTGATTCCCATGGTAGTTGAGCAGACTGCGCGCGGTGAACGCTCGTACGATATCTACTCCCGGTTGTTGAAGGAGCGGGTGATTTTCATGGTTGGCCCGGTCGAGGATCACATGGCCAACCTGATCGTTGCCCAGTTATTGTTTCTCGAGTCCGAGAACCCTGACAAGGACATCCACCTGTACATCAATTCCCCCGGCGGCTCGGTGACCGCAGGGCTGTCCATTTACGACACCATGCAGTTTATAAAACCCGATGTGAGTACCATGTGCATCGGTCAGGCGGCATCTATGGGGGCATTCCTGCTCTGCGGAGGCACGAAGGGCAAGCGGTACTGCCTGCCCAATGCCCGCACCATGATTCACCAGCCCAGCGGCGGTGCCCAGGGCCAGGCCACGGACATTGAAATCCAGGCCAAGGAAATCCTCATCATTCGCAAGCGCCTCAATGAGCTGATGGCGGAGCACACCGGGCAAAGCCTCGAAGTGATCGAGAGGGATACCGAGCGCGATCGCTTCATGAACGCCACGCAGAGCCTCGAATACGGCCTGATCGACGAAGTTCTGGCCAAGCGCAGTAACATCGTGCCGGGGAAGTAGCCTGACGCATCCCGCGACCCAACCGCGGCCGGCCTGTGATGGGTGCCGCGAAATGAGCGGTTTAACCGGCTTTTGCACCCCTTGAGGGCTTGCAAATGGCCGCAAAAGACTTCATCGTAGGACACACGGTGATGAGGCGTACATCTATAAGGCGTAGGGCGGCCGAATGAGCGAAAAAACCTCCAACTCCAGCGACGGCGGCAAGCTGCTTTACTGCTCTTTCTGCGGCAAAAGCCAGCATGAGGTCCGCAAGCTCATAGCCGGGCCTTCCGTGTTCATCTGTGATGAATGCGTGGACCTTTGCAATGACATTATTCGCGAGGAAGTCCAGGAAAACAGCAATGACGCTGCCGGAGACCACCTCCCCGTACCCAGGGAAATCAACGCGATACTGGATGAGTATGTCATCGGCCAGAAACGCGCCAAAAAAGTACTTTCCGTCGCCGTCTACAATCACTATAAGCGGCTCCGCCACAGTCAGGGCCGCAGCCAGGACGTGGAACTGGGCAAGAGCAATATCCTGTTGGTGGGTCCTACCGGCAGCGGCAAGACTCTGCTTGCCGAGACCCTCGCTCGCCTGCTCGACGTACCTTTCACGATTGCCGATGCCACGACGTTGACCGAGGCGGGCTATGTTGGCGAGGATGTTGAAAATATCATCCAGAAATTACTGCAGAAGTGCGATTACGATGTTGAAAAAGCCCAGGTGGGCATTGTCTATATCGACGAAATCGACAAGATTTCCCGCAAGTCCGACAACCCGTCAATCACCCGCGATGTCTCCGGTGAGGGCGTACAGCAGGCGCTGCTCAAACTGATCGAGGGCACCGTGGCGTCCGTGCCCCCACAGGGCGGACGCAAGCATCCGCAGCAGGAATTCCTGCAGGTGGACACGTCCAAGATCCTGTTCATCTGTGGCGGTGCATTCGCCGGCCTCGACAAGGTCATCAGGAACCGCTCGGAGAAGGGGGGCATCGGGTTTTCCGCCGAGGTGAAGGGCAAGAACGAGCGTCGCAATGTGGGCGAGCTGCTGTTCGATCTTGAGCCTGAGGACCTGGTGCAATACGGGCTGATTCCAGAGTTCGTGGGGCGCTTGCCGGTCATCGCCACACTGGAAGAGCTGGATGTGGAGGCGCTGGTCCAGATTCTAACCGAACCCAAGAACGCTCTGACCAAGCAGTACAGCAAGTTGTTCGAGATGGAAGGGGTGGAGGTCGATTTTCGCGAGGATGGTCTACGTGCCATCGCTGAAAAGGCCATGGAGCGCAAAACCGGTGCCCGGGGTCTGCGCTCTATCCTCGAGGGAGTGTTACTCGATTCAATGTACAATATCCCGTCGCAGAGCAATGTCACCAAGGTGGTCATCGATGAATCCGTTATTCGCGGAGATTCTGAGCCCCTGCTGGTATACCAGAACAACGAGCCCACCCCGAGGCTCGCAGCGACCGAGGACTAATCCCGGCAGGATTGACTGCCGGGCAGGCTATTGGCGGCGCGTTTTTTGAAGCGGAAGTAGGGTAGGGCGCTTGTATTTGGCAAAACTGCCCCCATCCTACATACCGTAGCGCCTGAATTCCTGCTAAACCCGGAGACGTATATGGGTTCATCCTCTGTCATCGAACTTCCCCTGTTACCCCTGCGCGATGTGGTGGTCTATCCCCACATGGTGCTGCCCCTGTTCGTGGGGCGGGAGAAGTCCATCGAGGCACTCGAGTACGCGATGGCCAACGACAAGCAGATATTGCTGGTGGCCCAGCGCAACGCCGCGGATGATGATCCGGGCGCCGATGATATCTACCAGATGGGCACGGTGTCCAATATCCTGCAGCTGCTGAAGCTGCCCGATGGCACCATAAAGGTGCTGGTGGAGGGCGGCTACCGCGCGGTGCTGGATAGCGTAGAGGACGAGGGCAGGTTCGCCATTGCCGGCGTGCGGGAGGTCATCAGTGACGAGATTCCGGAGAAGGAAGCCGAGGGCCTGCTGCGCTCGACCATCACCCAGTTTGAGAAGTACGTCAACCTCAGCAAGAAGGTGCCAGCGGAGGTCTTGACCTCACTGACCGGTATCGACGAGCCGGGCCGACTGGCAGATACCATTGCCGCACATATGAGTGTCGATCTCGAGGAGAAGCAGCGAATCCTGGAGATTACCGGGATACGCCCCCGCCTCGAGCACCTCCTCGGCCTGATGGAGGCTGAGATCGACCTGTTCCAGGTCGAGAAGCGCATCCGCGGCCGGGTCAAGAAGCAGATGGAGAAGAGCCAGCGCGAGTATTACCTCAACGAGCAGATGAAAGCTATCCAGAAGGAATTGGGAGAACTGGATGAGGCTCCCAGCGAACTCGACGAATTGCAGCTGCGCATAGACCGGGCGCAGATGCCGGAGGAGGCCCGTAACAAGGCCCTGGCAGAGCTCGGCAAACTAAAGATGATGTCACCCATGTCGGCCGAGGCATCGGTGGTGCGCAGCTATATCGACTGGATGGTCTCGGTTCCCTGGTCGAAGCGCAGCAAGGTGAAGCACGACCTGAAGAATGCCGCGGCGATACTGAACGAAGATCACTACGGTCTGGATGAGGTCAAGGACCGCATCCTCGAGTACCTCGCGGTGCAAAAGCGGGTACGTAAAGTAAAGGGCCCTGTTTTGTGCCTGGTGGGTCCGCCCGGTGTCGGCAAGACCTCGCTGGGTGAATCTATAGCGCGCTCCACCAACCGGAAGTTTGTGCGCATGGCCCTCGGCGGTGTGCGTGACGAGGCGGAAATTCGCGGCCATCGACGCACCTACATCGGTTCGATGCCCGGCAAGCTGCTGCAGAAAATGGCCAAGGCGGGCGTAAAGAATCCGCTTTTCCTGCTCGATGAAATTGACAAGATGGGAATGGACCACAGGGGTGACCCTGCCTCGGCGATGCTCGAAGTGCTCGATCCCGAACAGAACCATGCGTTTAATGACCATTACCTCGAGGTGGACTACGATCTCTCGGATGTCATGTTTGTCTGCACCTCAAATACCATGAATATTCCGGGCCCGTTGCTCGATCGCATGGAGGTCATCCGCATACCGGGCTATACCGAGGACGAAAAACTCAACATAGCCCAGCGTTACCTCAGCCCCAAGCAGATCGGCCTCAACGGCCTGAAGCAGGGAGAACTGGCGATCGGTAGCGACGCAATTCTCGATATTATCCGCTACTACACCCGTGAAGCTGGCGTGCGCTCCCTCGAGCGGGAGATCGCCAAGGTCTGCAGGAAGATGGTCAAGGCGATCACCCTCGGTGAAGCCTCCGGCGGCATCACCGTGACGGCACAAATGCTGCCGGACCTCCTGGGGGTCAGGAAATACAACTATGGCATTGCAGAGGAAGAGAACAAGATCGGGCAGGTAACCGGGCTGGCGTGGACGTCTGTTGGCGGTGAGTTGCTGACGATAGAAGCGGTAGCCCTCCCTGGCAAGGGTCGCTACGTCAAGACCGGTTCCCTGGGCGATGTCATGCAGGAGTCTATACAGGCGGCGTCGACAGTGGTTCGCAGTCGCTCCCAGACGCTGGGAATTCCCGCTGGGTACCACGAAAAGCATGATGTTCACTTTCATGTGCCGGAGGGCGCGACGCCCAAGGATGGACCTAGCGCCGGCGTCGGTATGTGTACGGCCCTGGTCTCGGTCCTAACCAATATTCCAGTGCGCGCGGACGTGGCGATGACCGGTGAAATCACCCTGCGCGGCGAAGTACTCCCCATCGGCGGCTTGAAAGAAAAGCTGCTCGCCGCGAGGCGCGGCGGTATCAAAACCGTAATCATTCCGAAAGAAAACGAGCGCGACCTTAAAGAAGTGCCCGATAATATCAAGGAGCATCTGAACATCCGTGCCGTCAAATGGATCGACGAGGTGCTTGCCATCGCATTGGAGTCGATGCCCCAACCATTGAGTGACGAGGATTTTCGCGCCGGCTCGGTCGGGACAGGCGCTGATCTCGAGCAGGATGAAAAAAACAGGATAAATACCCACTAACCTATCGCTCCGATGTTGACCGCTATCGGGCGTCTGGTATAAAGTCGCGCGTACATTAGACTGATGCTTTTTCAGGGGTTCCGGAGCAAATCCGCACCCCGCCGGTTTATTATCCATGTTATATTTTCAGGCTGGGCGGTACGCCCGACATACATTGTCCCGGAGTTAACACCTTAGACATTTACTTCGGGGCGTTGCAACCAGAGCCATTTTTATTATCTGATAAGGGGAATACGTGTGAACAAGACTGAACTGATTGACGCCATCGCGACTGCAGCGGATCTGCCCAAAGCCTCTGCCGGCCGCGCACTCGATGCGGTCATCGATAGCATTACAGAAGCACTGAAGAAAGGCGAGCAGGTGTCGCTGGTTGGTTTCGGGACTTTCTCTGTCAAACACCGCAGTGCACGCACTGGCCGTAACCCGCAGACCGGCGCCACTATTCAAATCAAGGCAAGTTCCGTGCCCGGGTTCAAGGCCGGCAAGGCCCTTAAGGATGCTGTTAACACCTGATTGGTGCGAGGAGTTCATCGCGGAGTTTCCGCAATCGCTGGCAGCGTATAATTTGCGCGCTACCAACGTGAGACCCTCGGTAGATGGAAAGGCGCACGTACAGGTGCGCTTTTTTTTTAGTTTCCCAGAGTAGGTATCCATGCTTCAAGACATACGCAGTAAAGTCCAGGGACCAGTCGTAAAAGTCATTGTCTGGTTGATCGTCATCTCCTTTTCAATATTCGGCATAGAGTCGATTCTGTTAGGGGGCGGGGGTGGCGGTGTGGCTGAAGTCAACGGCGAGGAGATTACGCCACAGGAGTTGGAACAGGCACTCAATACTCAACAGCGCCGACTGATAGCCGCGATGGGGGACAACTTTGATCCGGCAATGCTGGAGGATGACGCCCTCAAGAGCCAGGTCCTTAACTCGCTCATCGACCGCAAGCTCCTCATGCAGTCTGCCACTGACTTGAATTTGTCTGTATCCAACAAAGAGCTCGGCAGCCTCATTGGCAGTATGGAGCAGTTTCAGATAGAGGGCGTGTTTTCCCCTGAGCTTTACCGTAGTCTGCTTTCGAGTGCAGGTTTTACCCCAGGGTATTTTAAAAACTCCCTGCAGGAAGATGTCACGCTCTCGCAGTTGCGCAGTGGCCTGGGCGGAACCGAGTTTGTCACCCCGCTTGAATTGGGATTGAACGCCAGGTTTGACGCCGAACAGCGCGATCTCAACTACCTCACCATACCCCTGGCGAAGTTTCTCGAGGGCCTGAGCGTGAATGATGCCCAGATCGAGGAGTACTACGCCGGTCACCAGGACGAGTTTCGCACCCCCGAGAGTGTCGAACTCGACTATATTGAACTGACTCCGCAGATGTTTATGCAGCCGGTTGAAGAGAGCGCGATACTTGAAGCCTACCAACTGGAGGTGGAAAACGGTCAGTACAAAACAGAGAACCGGGTTTCGCATATTCTGTTTGAAAGTCGCGACGGTGAAGATGATGCGGCGCTGCAGGAACGTATAGCCGCTGCTCGGGAAAAACTTTCGGCGGGCGTGGCGTTCAGTAACGTCGCGGCGGAGTTTTCCGACGATGTCGGGTCGGCAGCGAGCGGCGGTGACCTTGGGTTTTCCAGCGGTGACGCGTTTCCCGAGGCAATGGAGGAGGCGATTGCAACCCTCGGTCTTAACGAGGTCTCCGCGCCGATCCAGACCGATGCAGGCACCCATCTCATTGTCGTTACCGAGCGCAAGGAGGGCAAGGCACCCCAGCTGGAGGAATTGCGGCCGCGCCTTGAGCAGGACCTGCAACTCAGCAAGGCGCGCGAGGATTTATTGCTTGCGGTCGAAGCGCTCAAGGACCTGGTTTTCAATGCAGAAGACCTGGCTGGTCCTGCCAGGGAGCTGAAGCTGGAAGTTGCCCGCAGCGAACCTGTTGCCCGTGACCAGGCAGACGGCCTTTTCGCAGCACCCGCACTGTTGTCAGCGGCATTTTCTGAAGAAGTGATCGACCAGGGGCACAATAGCGACGTCATCGAGTTGGCTGATGACAAGTTCGTGGTACTGCGTGCGCACAAGCACAATGCACCCCAGGTCAGGGCCCTTGCTGAAGTGCGCGAGGAGATCGTCACTATCCTGAGGGACCAGGCCGCGCGTGCCCTTGCCGCCGCCGAGGCGGAGCGTCTGGTAGGGGAGCTGGCTGCGGGCGCAACCCTTGAACAGCTCGCTGGCAGTGGAGGTTACGAGTGGCATGCGGAGCCGGGTGCGAGCAGGCGTAATACCGCTCTCCCTCGAGAGGTCATCGGCCTGGCATTTGAGATGCCTGCCCCTGCACAGGGCGAGATATTGGCCGATTTTGTTATGACTCCCGCCGGTGATGTCCAGGTGATCCTTCTGGAAAGGGTTAATCCTGGCCGCCTGGAAAGCCTTGAACAGCAGGCACTGCTGGCACTGCGCAGACAGTCCAGTGTAGAAGGCGCCAGTTTATTGGATACCGAGTTTCAACAGAGCCTGCGCGCAAACGCAGAGATTTCCGTACTCTAGGATTGCCGAGACGACCATGGCCAGAAAAGTACTTACTCTGAACCAGATTTCAGTCAAGGGGCTTGATCGACTGCCGCGCGACGCCTACGAGATCGCCAGTGAGTTCACCAGCCCCGATGCGATCCTGCTGCGGAGCCACTCGTTGAAGGCGGAGGAGATAGCCGGTTCCGTGCTGGCCATAGGGCGAGCCGGGGCTGGCGTGAATAACATTCCGGTGGCGGAGTGCAGTCGCCGCGGTATACCCGTATTCAACTCCCCCGGCGCCAATGCCAATGCGGTGAAGGAACTGGTGGCCACGGCCATGTTGCTCGGCTCCCGGGGGATCATAGAGGGAATCCGTTATGTGGATACCCTCGCGGGCTTGACCGACAAGGCGGAGATGCACCGCATTCTTGAGGCGCAGAAGAAACAGTTCAAGGGCAATGAGCTGGTAGGCAAAACACTCGGTGTGGTCGGACTCGGCGCGATCGGGTCAATGGTGGCCGAGATGGCCCTTACGATGGGTATGGAAGTGGTGGGGTATGATCCGGCCCTGTCCGTCGAGGCGGCATGGCGCTTATCCAGCAAGGTGCGCAGGGCCGAAACGCTGTCGGCCCTGTTCGCCCGCTCCGACTACATTACTCTGCACCTGCCCGTGCTGGACTCGACCCGGGGCCTGGTCAATGCCGAATTACTCGGGGCTATGAAACCCGATGCCTGCCTGTTGAACTTCGCCCGTCAGGAGATCGTCAATGAGGATGACCTGGTGCGGGCACTGGATGGCCGAAGCCTGCGCAAATACATTGCCGATTTTCCCTCGCCGGCCCTCATCGGCCGCAACAACGTCATCCTCATGCCACACATAGGCGCCAGCACCGACGAAGCTGAGGATAACTGCGCGATTATGGTTGCCGACCAACTGCGGGATTTCCTCGAAAATGGCAATATCCGCAACTCGGTAAACTTCCCGACCCTCGAGCTTGAGCGGGTAAGGGGATGCCGGCTGTCGGTCAGCAATGACAATGTGCCCAGGATCCTTGGCAGCGTACTCGCGATTCTCGCCGACGAGAATATCAATGTGATCGATATGTTGAACAAGAGTCGCGGTGAGCTGGCGTACAACCTGATCGATATCGACACTCACGTCAGTGATGACATCCTCGACGCCATGCGCGCCCTTGACGGCGTCATCAACGTGCGGCTGATCGGGGACTGCGGCTGATGGAAGTAGAAGGGCAGGTCGGGCGGAGAAACTTTACATCGCCACCTCTGCACCTGTGGCACCCGGCCCTGTCCGGAGACATCCCCATCCGCATCACCGCCGACGGCACCTGGCACCACGACGGAGGTGTAATCCAGCGCGAGTCCCTGGTCCGGCTCTTCGCCAGCATCCTGCGGCGCGAAGACAACGGCGAGTACTATCTCGTTACACCGGCGGAAAAGTGGCGTATCGAAGTTGAATTGCACCCACTGCTGGTGACGGATATCAGCCAGGGGGAAGAGGCTGGCGGTTCCCTACTGCACGCGACTCTCAATACAGGTACGATCCTGCAGGTTGGTGACGAGCACCCGCTACGGCTGGACCCCAGCCTGGGGCACGTCCCGGTATTGCAACTGGACCATGGGCTGAGCGCATTGTTCTCCAGAGCCGCCTGGTATCGACTGGCCGATATGGCCCGGGAAGTGGACGGAGTGCCCACGGTGTCCAGCGGCAGCTACCGCTTCGCGCTGGCGCCGCAACAGTAAGGTCATCGGCCCGAGGCCAACCAGGGTCGGCTACATGTTCGGGTAGTTGGGCCCGCCCAGACCCTCTGGAGTCACCCAGACAATATTCTGGGACGGGTCCTTGATATCGCAGGTTTTGCAGTGCACACAGTTCTGAGCATTGATCTGGAAGCGCTTGCCCTTGTCATCCTCCACTATTTCATAGACACCAGCGGGGCAGTAGCGCTGCGCCGGCTCGTCGTACAAGGGTAGATTTTTTGCCAGGGGAATCGACGCGTCTATTAATGTCAGGTGGCAGGGCTGGTCTTCCTCGTGATTGGTATTGGACAGGAATACTGAGGTCAATCGGTCAAAGCTGATCTTGTTGTCCGGTTTGGGGTAGTCGACTTTTTTGCACTGCGCAGCCGGTTTCAGTGCAGCGTAGTCCGCCTTCTCGTCCTTCAAGGTAAACGGCAGCCTGCCGCCAAAGATATTCTGATCGAGCCAGACCATGGCGGAACCCAACAGGATACCGAACTTGTGCATGAAGCCGGAGAAGTTGCGGGTAGTGTAGAGTTCCTCGTAGAGCCAGGAGGCCTCCAGCCTGCTGGCATAGGAGACCAGGTCCGCCGGTGCGGCCTCGCCCTGCGCCAGAGCCTCGACGACCGTTTCGGCCGCCAGCATGCCACTCTTCATGGCCGTGTGATTGCCCTTGATCTTGACGCTGTTCAGGGTACCTGCGTCGCAGCCTATCAGCAGCCCGCCAGGAAAGTTCATCTTTGGCAGCGAGTTCAGGCCACCCTTGGTGATGGCCCTGGCGCCGTAGACGATGCGAGTACCCCCCTCGAGGTATTTGACGGTCTCCGGATGGTGCTTCCAGCGCTGGAATTCCTGGAAGGGGCTCATATGCGGATTGCTGTAGTTAAGGTCGGCGATCAGTCCAAGGTAAACCTGGTTATTTTCGGCGTGGTACATGAAGGCGCCACCACCTGAACCCGTTTCCTGCAGGGGCCAGCCCAGGCCGTGGACAACCAGCCCTTCCTCATGCTTTTTCGGGTCGATCTCCCAGACTTCCTTGATGCCGATGCCATAATGCTGCGGGGTCCTGCCAGCATCGAGCGAAAATTTGCTGATCAGCTGCTTGCCGAGGTGGCCGCGGCAGCCTTCAGCGAACAGCGTGTACCTGGCATGCAGTTCCATGCCGGGCGTGTAGCTGTCCTTGTGCTCACCGCCGGCACTGACACCCATATCACCGGTGGCTATCCCCTTGACCCGGCCATCCTCGTGGTAGAGCACCTCTGCGGCAGCGAAGCCCGGGTACACTTCGACCCCCAGGCCCTCGGCCTGTTGTGCCAGCCAGCGACACACATTGCCCATGGAGACGATATAGTTGCCCTCGTTATGGGTAGGCTTGGGAATAAAAAAGTTGGGCAGTTTCATGGCGCTGTTGGCACCGAGGTAGAAAAAGAATTTGTCCTCTTTCACCTTGGTCTTGATCGGAGCCCCCAATTCCTTCCAGTCTGGAAACAGTTCCTGCAGGGCTCGCGGCTCCAGTACTGCGCCGGACAGAATGTGGGCGCCGACCTCCGAGCCTTTCTCAACCACGCATACGGTGACTTCCTGTTCCTTTTCCCTGGCCAGTTGCATGATGCGGCAGGCGGCGGACAGACCTGCAGGTCCCGCGCCGACGATCACAACATCAAACTCCATCGATTCTCGTTCCACAATCCGGTCCTCTTGTCCAACTGGTCGGGGGGGCGCCGAACGGTATCAGGGAACGGCGTATAGAAGGGTCGCAAGTATATAATTTTTAAGGATAAAAAACCATATTCGACGGCGCTCGCAGGGCCTATTGATCCAGCGCATGGGAGCTGCTCCCGGCCGGGATACGCTATTGACCCATGGTGCTTTAGTCGGCATCATACCCAGCCGAAATTACGCTGACGCGGCCTGTTTTTTCTCACCGCGGCTTGATTACCCACCTGAAAAACAAGGAAGAATCCATGAAGGTTCTTGTTGCTGTAAAGCGCGTCGTTGACTACAACGTCAAGGTTCGCGCCAAAGCCGATGGTAGTAATGTTGACCTGAACAACGTCAAGATGGCCATCAATCCGTTCTGCGAAATTGCCGTCGAGGAGGCGGTCCGGCTCAAGGAAGCGGGTACCGCTACAGAAATTATCGCCGTGTCGGTAGGCGACAAATCCTGCCAGGAGCAGATCCGCACCGCACTGGCGCTGGGCGCGGACCGCGGTATTCAGGTCGAGACCGAGGGTGCGGTGGAGCCGCTGGTAGTAGCCAAGCTGCTCAAGGCGGTTGTGGACAAGGAGCAGCCCCAGCTTGTCATCCTGGGCAAGCAGTCCATCGATGGGGACAACAACCAGACAGGGCAGATGCTGGGCGCCCTGGCCAAAATGCCCCAGGGGACCTTTGCTTCGAAAATCTCCATTGACGGTGACAAGATCAACGTCACCCGCGAAGTGGATGGTGGCTTGCAAACCGTCAGCCTCAGTCTTCCGGCTATCGTCACGACTGACCTGCGGCTCAACGAGCCACGCTATGCGTCCCTGCCCAACATCATGAAAGCCAAGAAGAAGCAGCTCGACGTGTATACACCGGCAGACCTGGGTGTGGCGGTAACGTCGCACCTGACCCAGATCAAGGTTGAGCCACCGGCCGAGCGCAAAGCCGGCATCAAGGTGGCGGACGTGACCCAACTGGTCGATAAACTGAAGAACGAGGCGAAGGTAATCTCATGAGCACACTGGTTATTGCAGAACACGACAACAGTAGCCTTAAAGTCGCTACCCTCAACACCGTTGCGGCCGCCCAGGTTCTCGGCGCAGGCATCGATATCCTGGTGGCAGGCGAAGGCTGTCGCGGTGCAGCGGAACAGGCCGCCAGGGTCCCCGGAATGGGCAAGGTACTGTTGGCTGACAATGCGGCCTATGCCCACCAGCTGGCGGAGAACGTCAGCCTGTTGATAGCAGAAGTTGCCGCCGCCTACGACACAATCATTGCTCCGGCTACCACCGGTTGCAAGAATACGATGCCGCGGGTAGCGGCGCTGCTGGATGTCGCGCAGATCTCCGAAATCACCTCGGTGGAGTCCGCAGACACCTTCAAGCGGCCGATCTACGCGGGCAACGTCATCGCTACGGTCAAGAGCACTGATGCGAAGAAAGTCATCACGGTACGTACCACTGCGTATGATGCCGCACCTGCCGAAGGCGGCTCCGCCACAATTGAGGCGATCACCGCAGTGCACGATGCGGGAATTTCATCTTTTGTCGGGGAAGAGGTCGCGGTATCCGATCGTCCCGAACTGACTTCAGCGAAAGTCGTTATTTCCGGCGGTCGCGGCATGCAAAATGGCGAGAACTTCAAACTGCTTGAGGGTATCGCGGACAAACTGGGTGCAGCCATCGGCGCTTCCCGCGCTGCGGTAGATGCCGGTTTTGTGCCCAACGATATGCAGGTCGGCCAGACCGGCAAGATCGTCGCTCCGGATCTCTACATCGCCGTCGGCATCTCCGGTGCTATCCAGCACCTGGCCGGTATGAAGGACTCCAAGGTCATCGTGGCCATCAACAAGGATGAAGATGCGCCGATTTTCCAGGTGGCGGACTACGGCCTGGTTGCCGACCTCTTTGTCGCCCTGCCCGAGCTTGAAGCCAAGCTCTAGCGGCGGGTTCCCAGGCAAAAAAACCGGCCTTGTGCCGGTTTTTTTTGTTCTGGAAAGGGGAAAATGAAGGCAGCGAACCTAATCCCGTCGCAAGCGGTCAGAAATAGCGATGGGAGTAGGGTAGTTGAGCACCACGATATAAGAGGACACCAGCAGGGTGATGATCGTGGTGGCCTGGATCAACAGCGAAGCCTGCTCCGAGATCAGGGCGCCCGCCACCGCCACGTAGGCAATCAGCAGCGAGAACTCGCTGGCCTGGCCGAGACGAAAGCCGAGATCCCAGGCGAGGGCTCGCTTTTCACTGACACCCTTGAGCAGGAAGCGGAAAACCACCGGTTTGAGGCCCAGCACCAGCACCGCCAGCACCAGGGCGGGCGCGAGCACCTGGTTAAGCAGGGCCAGATCGAAGCGCGCGCCCACGGCGAAAAAGAACAGGATAAGGAAAAAATCCCGCAGTGGCTTCAGGTTGACCGCGATGTACTGGGCGATGGGGCTGGTAGCGATGGTAACGCCGGCAATGAAGGCACCGATTTCCTCGGACAGCCCGAACCACACGGCGGCCTCGGCCAGACCCAGGCACCAGCCGATGGCCAGCAGGAAGATGTATTCATGGAAGCGGTCAAAGCGGGTAATCAAGGGCAACAATACGTAGCGGACTACCAGCAGAGCACCGCCGAACAGCAGGGGCAGGCTCAGCAGGGAATAGGCGAGTTCGATACCCACGTTGTCCGAGCCGCCCGCTGCAGAGCTCAACAGCAGCATCAGCACCATGATGGCCAGCAGGTCCTGCAGCAGCAGCAGGCCAATCATCAACTCGCCGATATGCCGATGGTGCAACACCGTCGTTGGCAGTAACTTGATGCCGATAATGGTCGAGGAAAACATCATGGCGGCACCGATTATCAGTGCGTCGGCTGTGTTGAAGTCGAACAGGCGAGCGACGCCAAAGCCCAGTCCCAGAAATATCGCGGAACTGAATACGGCCACCACCATGGATTTGCGCAAGGTTGACCACAACGCCTGGGGCTGCATATCCAGGCCCAGCAGGAACAGCAGGAAGATAATGCCGATATGGCCGATATCTGACAGCAGGTTGAGATCGGTCACCAGGGACATGCCGTAGGGGCCAATGCAGGCACCCAGGGCAATATAGGCGATTATCAGTGGTTGGCGGGTGTAGAGGGCGAGCGAGGCAAATAGAGCCGCCCCGCTGAAAATCAGGAAAAAGGAAAAAGTGATACTGCTGGCATCCATTCGGGTCGCTCCCTGCTGGGTGTTTGGCGAGTGTAACCAACGGAGTCCGCAACAGGAACCGTCCTGAATGGTTTATTCCCGCCGGCGAAACAGCGGCAGTGGCTGGTCGATGGCTGCCTGGTAGTGCTCGCTGAAATCCTGCAGGCTCGCCAGCGCCTCCTCCAGCAGGGATTCGTCCGCCATCTGGAAAGCGTCGAAACCGCAGCGTGCAGGTAGCTCATCTGGTCGCGGATAAAGTGGCCACAGGCGCGCAACTCACCGGCGAAGCCGTGTTCGCGCAATTCACGGCCGTAGGAGAACCCGCGGCCGTCGGTGAACACAGGAAAATTGATAGCGATCAGCGGAATCTGCTCCAGGTGATCGAACAGGGGCGCCGGGGCCTGCCCGGGCTCGAGCATCACGGCGCGCCCGCTCTTGTCGGTCAGCCGCAGCCACTGGTCCAGGCTCAGGATCTGCTGCCTGCCCGGGCATGCCGTGTCGGCGTCCACAGGCTGCCAACTGTCCTCGACGACATGGCTCGCTTTAATCAGCTTTGGCATAGACCCGCTCCTTGAAAGGTTCGATGCCGACGCGACGGTAGGTCTCCAGGAAAATTTCATCCTCCTCTCGCAGGTCGACGTACGTGGAGAGCAATTTGTCGATGACCTCGGGCATATCATCCTGCCTGAACGAGGGGCCCAGGATCTTGCCGATCGATGCATCCTTTGCCTGGCTTCCCCCCAGGCACACCTGGTAGAACTCCTCTCCCTTCTTGTCCACGCCCAGGATGCCGATATGGCCGATATGATGGTGGCCACAGGCGTTCATGCAGCCGCTGATATTCAGTTCGATAGGGCCCAGGTCGTAAAGGTAATCGAGGTCGTCGAAGCGGGCCTGGATTGCCTCCGCCACCGGTATGGACTTGGCATTGGCGAGGGAGCAGTAGTCCCCGCCGGGGCAGCAGATCATGTCGGTGAGATAACCGTGGTTGGGCGTTGCCAGCCCGGCCTTTTGCAGTTGTTGCCACAGGGAATACAGCTGCTCCATCTGCACATCCGCCAGCACCATGTTCTGCTGGTGGGTGGTTCGACACTCGCCAAAGGAATACTGATCTGCCAGGTCTGCGACCAGTTCCAGTTGGGTATCGGTGATGTCTCCGGGCGCGAAGCCGGTGGCCTTTAGGGAGAGATTAACAATCCGGTACCCGGGAACCCTGTGATCGACGGTATTGCGCTTGACCCAGTTGCCGAAAATCGGATCCGCACCACACTTGTCCGCAAGCCCTGCGCGGGCAGTCGCGTCATCGAAGGCAACATAGGCCGGTTCCGTGAAAAACGACTTCGCCCGCATCATCTCTGCTTCGGTGAGGGTGGTGGGGCCGTCCTTCACCAGGGCCCACTCCTGCTCCACTGCCTCCCGAAATGCATCCACTCCCATGGCCTTCACCAGGATCTTGATACGGGCCTTGTACTTGTTGTCCCTGCGGCCATTCAGGTTATACACGCGCAGGATGGCTTCAAGGTAGGTAAGAAGGTGTTTTTTCTCCAGCCAATCACATACAACGGAGCCGATCACAGGCGTGCGTCCAAGGCCGCCTCCGGCCAGGATCCTGAAGCCGACTTCCCCGCTGGCATTGGCCAGCAATTCGATGCCGATATCATGGGCGTGGATCGCGGCCCTGTCCTGGCTACTGCCACAGACCGCGATCTTGAATTTGCGCGGCAGGAACGCGAACTCAGGGTGCAGGGTAGACCATTGCCGGATGATCTCGCACCAGGGGCGCGGGTCCTCCAACTCGTCTGTAGCCACCCCTGCGTACTGGTCAGTGGTTGTGTTGCGGATGCAATTGCCGCTGGTCTGGATCGCGTGCATCTGCACACTGGCCAGTTCGGCCAGTATGTCCGGCACTTCCTCGAGCCTGGGCCAGTTCAGCTGTACGTTCTGGCGGGTGCTGATGTGGGCATAGCCTTTATCGAACTCGCGGCTGATCACGGCGAGCTTGCGCAGCTGCCTGCTGCTCAACAGGCCGTAGGGCACGGCAATCCGCAACATGGGCGCCAAACGCTGGATGTAAAGTCCGTTTTGCAGGCGCAGCGGCCGGAACTCGGCTTCTGGTATTTTTCCGGCGAGATACCGCCGGGTCTGGTCGCGGAACTGGTGGACCCGCTGGTCAACAATGGTCTGGTCGTATTGGTCGTAGACGTACATCAAAGGTCCTGCTGGTATGGCTCCCGACCTCCCCCGGTGGGGCGGGATGGCTACATTACCAGAAAAATCAGGCGCGAATTAGTAAGAATATTTATAAGGTTAGAACCTGGGTTTGCGTGGTAAATGCCGCTTTGCCGAGCCCGTGGCGGATGCTTGGGAATAGCGCCAATGCTGCTATAATCGCCCAGGTTAAAAACCTCTCACGGAGAAGACCATGTCAGACGAGACCAACATCGAGCGCGAAGCAGACGGCATAGCGGATGCGATCGCCGTTACCGCCATAATTGGCGTTATTGTGTTGACACTGTGCATCTGGTTACAGGGCATGCCATCCTGAGGCAGAGGCGTTTCCCGGCCTGAGAGGCTTCAGTTCCCTGTATTTTTCAGCACCAGCTGCACCACCGTTAGAACGGTGCCGATAAACAGCAGGGTAAAAATAATGCCGGCAGCGATAAATACGCCGGCCCGACCCTGCTTGAAATCCCGCTCCCGGTTTTTGCTGCTCTGCACCCCGAGGCTGGCGGCAAGCACACTGCTGACCACCTGCAGGGGATTGAGTCGGTTTTGGGCAGCGTTTTCCGCCTGGGTCTCATTGCCCGACCCGGCGGGGTTCTCCTTTTTGCCAGCCATTTCGAGACTCCTCCTCAATAGCCAAGTACAGGGCGCAGCCAGCGCTCCATGGTCGCCAGGGTCTCGCCCTTGCGCCGCGCTATATCTCCCACCTGGTCCCGGCCGATCTTGCCAACGGCGAAGTAGTCGGCCTCGGGGTGTGAGTAGTAGAACCCGCTCACAGCTGCCGCCGGGCTCATGGCATAACTTTCAGAAAGCTCAACGCCACAGGTATTGCTTGCATCGAGCAGCCTGAACAGGGTCGCCTTTTCGGTGTGGTCCGGGCAGGCGGGATAGCCGGGCGCGGGCCGGATACCCCGATAGCGCTCCCTGATAAGGTCATCGTTGCTCAATCGCTCATCGCGGGCGTAGCCCCATAACTCGGTTCGCACCAGGCGGTGCAGATGCTCCGCAAAGGATTCCGCCAGCCGGTCTGCGAGGGCTTTGAGCATAATACTGTTGTAGTCGTCGTGCTGCGCTTCGAATTGCGCCGCCAGCTCCTTTACGCCATGGCCGGTGGTAACGCAGAAGCCGCCGATATAATCACTGGCGCCGCTGCCGAGGGGGGCGATGAAATCCGCCAGGCTGAGGTTCGGCTTGCCGTTGGGCTTTTCCAGCTGCTGGCGCAGATGGTGCAGCGTGGCAATCACCCGGCTGCGGGACTCATCTGCGTACACGTCGATATCATCCGCCCCGGAGCGCGCCGCGGGCCAGAAACCTATCGTGGCCCGCGCCGTCAGCAGCTTTTCAGCGATAATGCGCCGCAACATGGCCTGGGCATCGCCAAACAACTCGGTGGCCTGGGCGCCCACGACCTCGTCCTGAAGGATATCCGGGTACTTGCCGGCCAGCTCCCAGGTGAGGAAAAACGGCGTCCAGTCGATGGTGTCCACCAGCTGCTGCAGCGGGAAATCGTCGAACACGCGGGTGCCCGTGAAAGCGGGGCGGGGCGGCGTGTAATTGCTCCAGTCGAGCTGCAGGCCGTTGGCCACTGCCTCGGCATAGGTGAGCTGCCGGGCCTTGGGCTGGCGATTGGCCACGCGCTCGCGCACCTGCTCGTACTCTTCCCGGCGGGCCTCGACAAAAGCCTGCTTGCCGTTGCTGACTAGCTGGGTAGCCACCGCAACACTGCGCGATGCATCTGGCACGTAAACCACCACATCCCGGCTGTAGTGGGGGTCGATTTTTACCGCGGTATGCGCCTTTGACGTGGTGGCGCCACCGATCATCAGCGGCACGCTGAACCCCAGTCGCTCCATTTCGCTGGCCACGTGCACCATCTCATCCAGTGAGGGCGTGATCAGGCCGCTGAGGCCTATGATGTCCACCTTCTCCTCCCGCGCAACCCGCAGGATCTCCTCGCAGTGCACCATCACCCCGAGGTCGATCACTTCGAAATTATTGCACTGCAGCACGACGCCCACGATGTTCTTACCTATGTCGTGCACGTCGCCTTTCACCGTGGCCATCAGGATCTTGCCATTGGTGTTGTTGCCGCCCGTTTTCTGGGCTTCGATGAATGGCTGCAGATAGGCGACGGCCTGCTTCATCACCCGGGCGCTCTTAACCACCTGGGGCAGGAACATTTTACCCTCGCCAAACAGGTCGCCCACCACGTTCATGCCGTCCATCAGCGGCCCCTCGATCACCTCGATAGGGCGCGCATAGTGGTGGCGAGCCTCTTCCGCGTCCTCGACCACCCAGGTATTTATCCCCTTTACCAGGGCGTATTCCAGGCGCTTGGCAACGGGCTGTTCCCGCCAACTGAGATCCTCGACCCTGGCCTCCCCGGCCCCACTGGAGCGGTAGTTTTCTGCCAGGCTCAACAGGCGCTCGGTGGCGTCGTTGCGCCGGTTGAGGATCACGTCCTCCACGGCCTCGCGCAGGTCTGGGGCCAAGCTGTCATAGAGCGCGAGTTGACCCGCATTGACGATGCCCATATCCATGCCGGCGCGGATCGCATGGTAGAGAAACACCGAGTGAATTGCCTCGCGCACGGCGTCGTTGCCGCGGAAGGAAAAGGACACGTTGGACACACCGCCGGAGACAAGCGCACCGGGTAGTTCGGCCTTGATGTAACGGGTCGCCTCGATGAACTCCACCGCGTAGTTGTTGTGCTCCTCGATCCCGGTGGCAACCGCGAATATATTCGGGTCGAAGATAATGTCATTCGGATTGAAGTCCAGTTTGCCAAGCAGCAGGTCGTAGCAGCGCTTGCAGATGTCCTTGCGCCGCTGCAGGTTGTCCGCCTGGCCCTGTTCATCAAATGCCATCACCACGACCGCCGCGCCATAGCGCTGGCACAGGCGGGCCTGGGCAAGAAACTCGGCTTCACCGGATTTAAGGCTGATGGAATTCACCACTGCCTTGCCCTGGATACATTTCAGGCCGGCCTCGATGATCTCCCACTTGGAGGAGTCAACCATTACGGGTACCCGGGAGATATCCGGCTCCGAGGCTATCAGGTTGAGGAAGGTGACCATGGCCGACTTGGCATCCAGCATGCCCTCGTCCATATTGATATCGATGACCTGGGCACCGTCTGCCACCTGGGTGCGCGCAACATCCAGCGCGGCCTCGTAGTCACCCTCAAGGATCAGCCGCTTGAATTTGGCGGAGCCTGTCACATTGCAGCGCTCACCCACATTTACGAAAAGGCTGTCTGCAGTGATGTTGAAGGGCTCCAGGCCGCTGAGTCGACAGGCCGGGCGTGGCTGGGGCAGCCTGCGCGGGGGGATATCCCGCACGGCGTCGGCGATCGCCTGGATGTGGGCCGGCGTGGTGCCGCAGCAGCCACCGGCCAGGTTCAGGAAACCGCGCTCGGCGAAGCCGCGAAAGTCCTCATACATTATGGCCGGGGTTTCATCGAATTCGCCGAAAGCGTTGGGCAAACCCGCGTTAAGGTGCGCGCTGAAGTAGCAGTCCGCAACCGTCGAGAGCTCCTCGATAAAGGGGCGTATCTCCTTGAAGCGTCGGCCACAATTGCTGCCCACGATAAGGGGGCGGGCGTGCGCGACCGCATTCCAGAACGCCTCCGGGTTCTGGCCTGACAGCACCCGGCCGCTGATATCGGGAAAGGTCACCGAGATCATCAGTGGCCATTCCCGCCCCAGCTCCTCGAACAACTCCCTGACCGCGAATATCGCCGCCTTGGCATTCAAAGTGTCGAAGATGGTCTCGATCATGAGGAAATCGACGCCACCTTCCAGCAGGGCGCGCGCGGCCACGAGGTAGTCCTGGCGCAACTGGTCGAAAGTGACCGCACGGGCGCCGGGGTCATTCACATCCGGCGAGATGGTGGCCGTCTTTGGTGTTGGCCCGAGAACGCCGGCAACGTAGCGCGGCTGCTGCGGGTTGAGTGCCGTCACCTCATCGGCAACCTTGCGGGCGATGCGGGCGGCCGCAAGGTTGAGCTCCGCCGCCAGGAACCCGAGTTTGTAATCGTCCTGGGCTATGGCGGTGCTGTTGAAAGTATTGGTCTCGATGATATCGGCGCCCGCATCGAGATAGCGCCGGTGGATTCCGGCGATGATATCCGGGCGGGTCAGGCTCAGCAGGTCGTTGTTGCCCTTGAGATCGTAGGGGTGGTCGACAAAGCGTTCACCCCGGTAGTCCGCATCCTGTAGCCCCTCGGCCTGGATCATGGTACCCATGGCGCCGTCCAGCACCAGGATACGGGTCTGCAGTGCCTGCTCCAGGGATGAGCGTGTTTGCGGTTTGTCAGCCATCGTGGGTCTCTGTCCGGGCGCGGCAGCAGGCTGCGCCGGATAAAAGGTTCCTGCCAAAAAAGCGGGCTAGTCTAGCAGATTGGGTCGGTGCCAGCAGGTGGTGCTCGCGTTTTTGTGAACAAGTTTGGTAGAATACCTGAGTAATTTACTCGGATAGGAATTTTCGATGGTCACCATCACCGAATCGGCCCAGGATTACCTCGCTGAATTGCTGTCAAAACAGGCGGATGCACTGGGTGTCAGGGTATTCATTAACCAGCCCGGCACCTCCAAGGCGGAAACCTGCATTGCCTACTGCCGCGAAGGCGACGTGCGGGAGGGCGACGAGGAGCGCGACTACAAGGCCTTCAAGGCCTGGTTCGACGCCCGCAGCCTGCCCTTCCTGGAGGACGCCCTGGTGGATTACTCCAAGGACCGGATGGGGGGGCAGCTCACCATCAAGGCGCCCAACGCTAAAATGCCGAGAGTGGACAGCGACAGCCCGCTGGAGGACCGCATCAATTATGTGCTGTACAACGAGATCAATCCCTCGCTGGCTGCACATGGCGGCGAGGTCAGCCTGGTCGAGGTGACAGAGGATTTCTATGCCGTGCTGCGTTTCGGCGGCGGCTGCCAGGGCTGCAGCGCCGTGGATGTAACGCTGAAAAGTGGTGTGGAAAAAACCCTGCTGGAACAGTTACCACAGCTGCGCGGTGTGCGCGACATGACCGACCACAGCGATAAAAGCCAGGCCTACTACTGAGTACGCTCTCGCGCAGCGCACCCGAAGTTTATTGCAGGCGCCCGGGCAGAATCGTCCTGATCTTGTCGCGCATGGCGCGCAGGCACTGCGCCGTCGTCTCCCAGTCGATGCAGCCATCCGTCACCGACACGCCGTAGGCCAGCTCTTCAAGGTTCGCGGGAATAGATTGGCTGCCCGCGTTGATATGGCTCTCGATCATCAGGGCGACGATCGATTTGTTGCCCTCGAGGATCTGGTTCGCCACGTTCTCCACCACCAGCGGCTGCAGCTCCGGCTGCTTGTTGGAATTGGCGTGACTGCAGTCGACCATGATATTGCGGGGTACGCCGGCCTTGTCCAGCGCCTGCTCGCACAGCCGGATATGCACCGAGTCGTAATTGGGGCCGCCGCTGCCACCGCGCAGCACGATGTGGCCGTAGCGGTTGCCCCGGGTGGTGAATACGGAGACCTGGCCCGCGCTGTTGATGCCCAGGAAGCGGTGCGGTTTAGCCACGGAGTTGAGGGCATTGGTGGCCACCGTGAGGCCGCCATCGGTACCATTCTTGAAACCCACAGGCGAGGACAGGCCGCTGGCCATTTCCCGGTGGGTCTGGGATTCAGTGGTCCTGGCGCCGATGGCGCTCCAGCTGATGAGATCCTGCAGGTACTGGGGCGAGATCGGGTCCAGCGCCTCGGTTGAAGTGGGCAGCCCCAGTTCCAGAATATCCAGCAACAATTGCCTGCCGATATGCAGACCCTCTTCAATCTTGAACGAGTCATCCATATGGGGATCGTTGATCAGGCCTTTCCAGCCCACCGTGGTGCGGGGCTTCTCGAAATAGACACGCATAACGATATACAGCGTATCGGCCAGTTCCGCCGCGAGCCCTTTCAGGCGCCGGGCGTAATCCATGGCTGCCACCGGGTCGTGGATCGAGCAGGGGCCCACTACCACGAACAAGCGGTGATCCTTGCGATCGAGGATGTCCTGGATTACCTTGCGGCTGTCCGCCACCATATCGTGGACCTGGGTCGACATGGGCAGGGCGCGCTTCAGCTGTTCCGGCGTAACCAGAACCTGCTGCGAGTCGACATTGATGTTGTGGACCTGGATGTTACTCATCGGTGATTACCTGATACAGACTGTCACGTTCCCCTTGCACCGGATTGCGCCTGGCACCGGGGCCTGGGCCCGGCGCCGGGGGCCGAATTCTATAGCACCGCGAGCCCGAAGGGTAGGCAGAGCTCCCCGTGCACCATCCCCCCTGCCCGGGAGCCGGCATTGACCCGCAGCCTTTACGATATCGGGCCGCTGGAGCCGCTGATCAAGGACGGTTTCGTCCTGCTCACCCCCAACCAGCGCCTGGCCCGGCGTATCAAGTCCGAATGGGACGCCCGTTGCGTCGCCGCCGGGGCCAGGGTGTGGGAACCCATCCCGGTACTTCCGCTGGAGAGCTGGCTGGAGCGACAGTGGCAGCAGGCGGTCGGCGCCGGCCTCCTGCCCGCCCTCATACAAATCAATGAAGCACAGGCCATGCAGTTGTGGCAGCAGGTTATCGCGGAGGACGAGCGCGAGAGCGGGCAGTACCACCTGCTGCGCCCGGCCGCCGCCGCCGAAGTGGCCAGCGATGCGCGCAATGCTCTCCTGCGCTGGCAGGTAGACACCCGCGCCCCCACCATACGCCAGCAATTCAACCTGGAGGTCGACTGTGGCAGCTTCCTGCGCTGGCTGGACCTGTTCGAGCGGCGGCTCAAGGTTGCGGGTCAGGCAACCGCGCTGGATTGTATTGCCCAGCTCGCCCGCTGCGCCGGCCAACTGGCGCCCTCCCGGGTGGCGCTGCTGGAGTTTGATGATATTGCGCCGCTGTACCGGGCCGCAGTTAACGCCTTGGCCGGGGAGGTGCAGGAGATCGCGCCCGGCGGCGCACCAGCCCGGCGGCGGCTCTATGGCTTTACTGACAAGCGCGCGGAGCTGCAGGCGGTGGCCCGGTGGGCGGCGGCGACCAGCCGACAGCAGCCGGCCGCATCCATCGGCATCGTACTTGGCGACATGGCCGCTGAACGGGCAGCGCTGGAATTCCTGCTGCGCCGGGAATTCGGTTGCCTGGGAGGAAGTTACACCAGCCTGCCGGTCAATTTTTCCACCGGCATTGCCCTCGATCGGGCGCCGCTGGTGCGCGATGCCCTCGCCGCACTGGCGCTGGCTGCGGGACCGCGCGCTGCAATCGGGGATGTCGAGGCCCTGCTGCACTCGCGCTTCCTGCACCTGCCCGATGCGGGCACGGCGCTGGCGAATTGCTTCATCAACCGCCTCTATGAGGCCGGCCGCGAGGAGGTGGAGATCGCCGAGCTGCGCCATGCCGCCAGCGAAGTTACGCTGGGGCAGAGCAGGGGCTTGCTGCTGGGCAAGTACCTGCTGGCGCTGGCCGGTATGCGCGAGCTGCGCAGGCCGGCGCTGCCCTCCCGCTGGGCAGAGCAGTTCTGCCAGATACTGTCCGTGTGGGGCTGGCCGGGGAGTGGACCGCTGGACTCGCTGGAATACCAGCAGCTGGAGCTGTGGTATCGCACGCTCGACGAATATCGAGCCTACGATGCTGTGTGCCAGCCCCTGGATTTCGGCGCTGCGCTTCTGCTGCTGCGCAGCAGCTGCAGGAACAAGATGTCGCAGCCCGCCACCGCCGACTGCAATGTGCAGGTGCTGGGGCCGCTGGAGGCGGCCGGTCTCGGCTTTGACCAGCTCTGGCTGTGCGGCATGCAGGCGGATCGCTGGCCCGCTGCCGCCAGGCCCAACCCGTTTATCCCGCAGCTGCTGCAGCGGCGCCTGAATATGCCCCATGCCAGCGCGCAGCGGGAATGGAACTTCGCCGTCGCGTTGATGGACCAGTTCACCCGCTCCACGGGTGTACTGCACGCCAGTTACTGCCGCCTGCTGGACGATGTGCCCCAGCTGCCGAGCGCCCTGCTGGAGGACTTCACGCCGGCGCAGGCGGAGGCCGTTGCGGCGATCGACCCGGCGTGGGCCCGGCAGCGCGCAGGCCGGCTGCTGGAGACCCTCGACGACCAACTGGCGCCAGCACTGGAGCAGGCCGAACTAAGCTCGATCAGCGGCGGCAGCGCGCTGCTGGAGGATCAGTCCCAGTGTCCGTTCCGGGCCTTCGCGAAACGGCGCCTCGGGGTTGAGCCCCTGCCCGCTGCCAATCTTGCCCTGTCCGCCGCAGACCGCGGCGCGCTCCTGCATGAGGCGCTGAACGCCCTCTGGGCGCGGCTGATCGACCAGCGGTCGCTACTTGCAATGGGGGCCGCAGAGGAGGCAGTCGTGGTGGAGGAGGCGGCGCAACACGCTATCGCGGCGTTTCCCGCCCGCCGCCGGCGCCTGCTGGGGCCCGCCTACTGGCGACTGGAAGCGCAGCGGATGGCCAGTCTTCTGCGGGAATGGCTGGCGCTGGAGCGGCAGCGGGGTGAATTCCTGGTGCTGCAGCGGGAACAGGATATTTGCCTCGACCTGGGCGGCCTGCCGCTGCGCCTGCGGGTGGACCGGATTGACCAGTTACCCGACGGCTCCCTGGTGATAATCGACTACAAATCCGCAGTCGGGAAGGTAAAGGACTGGCTGGGAGAGCGGCCGGCAAAACCCCAGTTGCTGTTGTATGCCATTGCCGCCCCTGGTGCGGCGGCGGCGCTGGCATTCGCCCAGGTGCGGCCGCGGGATGCCAGGTTTGTTGGACTTGGTCGCATCGCAGCCGCACCGGGCATCTCAACCGAGCTGGGCAAGGCGGCCCGTGAGTACATCGATGACGCCGATTGGGAAGCGCTGAACGAGTACTGGCGCAGCAACCTGGAACGCCTTGCCGCGGAGTTTATCGCGGGGCGGGCTGGGGTCGACCCGCTTACCAGGTCAAGCTGCAACTGGTGTGGATTGCAGCCTCTGTGCCGGATCGGCAGCCCTGTTGACGAAGAGGAAGAGGTGCAATGAGCATCGTCGACGCTGCGCAACGCGCCCGCGCGCTCGATCCTGCCGCCAGCTTCTGCGTCAGCGCGCCCGCCGGTTCCGGCAAAACCGAATTGCTGATCCAGCGCTACCTGCGCCTGCTGTCGCGGGTCGCGCGGCCCGAACAGGTGCTCGCCATTACCTTTACGCGCAAGGCGGCGGCCGAGATGCGCTCGCGGGTGGTCGACGCGCTGCAGGCAGCCCTGCGCGGTGATCCCTGCACCAGCATGCACCAGCAGGTCACCCGCGAGCTGGCAGAAGAGGCGCTGGCGGCCGATGCCCGGGGCGACTGGCACCTGGTGCGGGATATCTCCCGGCTCAACATCAAGACCATCGACAGCTTCTGCGGTGGGCTGACCCGGCAGATGCCGGTGCTGAGCGAATTCGGCGGCCAGGCCAGGCTGCTGGATGACGCCTCGGAGCTCTACGCAAGGGCAGTCACGGAGTTGTTCGCGCGGGTCGAGGAGAACCACCCGGTGGCACAGGACCTGGCGGCACTGATGCTGCACTTCGACAACAACTGGGAGCAACTGCACAGCCTGCTGGTGGCAATGCTCGCCCGGCGCGAGCAGTGGCGTCGCTACGTCGGGGTGCATCGCCAACCGGAGGAATCGGAAGCCTACCTGGTGGCGACGGTGGAGGGCCTGGTGCGCGCCGAGCTGCGCGACCTGGGCGATCGCCTGGACGCTTATCAGGCCGAATTGCTCGATCTCTTGCAGTACGCGGCGGCGAACCTCGGGGAGGCGGCGCCGAGCTCTTTCCCGGCAGTGAACCGGCGGACCTCGGTGCCTGGCAGCGGCTGCGCCGAATGCTCCTCACCGCTGCGGGCGGCTGGCGCCAGCGGCTGGACAAAAACATGGGTTTCCCGGCCGGCTCCGCCAGCGCCACCCGGCGCAAGGCGCAACTGAAAGAGCTGTTGGCGCAGCTGGCACAACTCGACGGCCTCGAACAGCAATTGGGCGACACCGCCAGCCTGCCGGAGGTCAACGCCGGCAGCGACTCCTGGCGCCTGCTGGTTCACCTCTCCCGCTTGCTGCCGCTGCTGGCAGCCGAACTGCTGCTGGTGTTCCAGCAGGAGGGCGCGGTGGATCACAACCAGGTGGCCCTGTCAGCGCTGCAGGCGCTGGGTGACGAGGAGGCGCCAACCGAGCTGGCGCTGCGGCTGGATTACCAGATCGAGCACATTCTGGTGGATGAATTCCAGGATACCGCCATCAACCAGTACGAACTGGTGCATGCCCTCACCCGGGGCTGGGGCCAGCACAATGCGGTTAACCCGGGCGCGCCGCGCACGCTGATGATCGTGGGTGACGCCATGCAATCCATCTACGGCTTTCGCGGCGCAAATGTCGGCCTGTTCCTCAAGGCCCGGCTGGAGGGCTTCAATGGCGTCGCGCTGGAACACCTGCAATTGCGCTGCAATTTTCGCTCGGACGCGGGCATAGTCGATTGGGTGAACGCCAGCTTCAGCGCGGCGTTCCCTGCCTGGGATGACATCAACCGCGGGCGGGTGAGCTATACCCCTGCCACGGCGGTGCGCCCCATGGCCACCGCACCGGCGGTGACTGTTCACGCCTTCCATGGCGACGACGCCGTTGCCGATGAAGCCGCCTTTGTCTGTCAGCAGATCGCCGCGATCCTCGCCGAGCGGGGCAGCGCCAACATTGCCGTTCTCGGCCGCAGCCGCGGCCAGCTGCAACCGGTGATAGCCGGCCTGCAACAGCGGGGTATTCCCTACAGCGCCCAGGCCATGGACAACCTGGCCGGCTCTGCCCTGGTGGCGGACCTGCTCACCCTGTGCCGGGCCCTGGCCAGTGATGCCGACCGCCTCGCCTGGATGGCGCTGTTGCGGGCCCCCTGGTGTGGCCTGTGCCTGGCCGACCTGCTGCATATCGGGCGCTGGGGCGAGCATCCCCGCTTCACCCCCCTGTGGTCAGCACTGGAGGATCAGGCTTTGCGTCGGGCACTCAGCCCCGACGGTCGAGCCAGGGTCGAGGCGCTACTGCCGGTGTTGCGCAGGGTGCGCCAGAAGCGGGACCGCTTGGGACTGCGCGCCTGGGTCGAGCTGGCCTGGCTGGACCTGGGCGGGCCGGCCACCGCCCCCGACGAGGCTGCCCTGGCGGACGCGGAGAGCTTTTTCCAGTTGCTGGAGCAAGCAGAGCGGGACGGTATGGGCCTCGATGTCAGATGGCTCGCTCGCCGCCTGGAGCAGCAATTCAGCAACGCCGGCGAGGCCGACAGCAGGGTGCAGCTGATGACCCTGCACAAGGCGAAAGGCCTGGAGTTCGACTGCGTATTCATTCCCCAGCTGGCCAAGGTGCCCCGCAGTGAGGGTCGCGAGTTGTTGCTGTGGGATGAGCACAGCGGGCCGGACCGCGAACGCCGCTTCCTGCTGGCGGCAGACGATCACAGCGAGAAGGGCGCCCCTACGCTGTATAACTACCTGGACAAATTGCGCAGGGACAAAACCCGGCTGGAGGCCACGCGGCTGCTCTACGTGGGTGCCACCAGGGCCATCCGCCACCTCTGTCTCAGCGCCAGTCTCGGGCTGGACCAGGGCACCGGGCAACTGTTGGCGCCACCCGCGAACAGCCTGCTCAGCCCGATCTGGCACGCTGTCCGGAACAGGCGCAGCTGCATGAAGCAAGCTCCTCAACTGTTCCTGTCGGCGCTCGCGCTGCCGGGAAAAAACTGCAGCGCCTGGCGTTAGCTGCTGCGCCCTGCAACGAGGCGCCGCTGCCGGTCACCGCAGGCGCCAACATAACCCCGCGCCCCGATAACTTCCTGGAACGGTGCGTGGGCACGGTAGTGCACCAGGCCCTGGACGAGCTGTCGCGGTTGGGGGAGCTGCCTCGGGAAACAGACCGCCAGCAGCAGCGGCGCTGGCGCGCGGCGCTTGCCCGTCTCGGTTTGTGGGGAGAGGCCCTGGAGCTGGCCCAGGCCGGGGTGGAGCAGGCGCTGGGCACTACCCTGCAAGACCCTGCTGGGCGCTGGCTGCTGCGCGGGGACCACCTGGAGGCGCGCAGCGAATGGGTGTTGACGTCGATGGATACGGCGACGGGTCGGCCGGCGGACCTGGTAATAGACCGCAGCTTCATCGATGCGCAAACTGGCATCCGCTGGCTGGTCGATTACAAGACCAGCCGGCCCGAGCCCGCAGAGCCGATTGAGGCCTTCCTGGTCCGGCAGGCACAAATCCACCGCGAGCAGCTGCTGCGCTATCGCCAGGCCCTGGGTGAAATCACGGCCGAACCGCTGCGCTGCGCCCTGTACTTTACCGCACTGGGCCGGCTCCACCCTGTCACGATGGATGACGACGATGATTTCTAATTGAATCAGATTGATAGGGGTAGGAAATGTATTTGTGCAGAAATTCGGAACAGGGCGCCTCTGCCTTCGGTTATGTGCCTCAGGTGCCGTCCAATCCGTCCGGCCGACGCACATTAGACAGAATCCGTCCGCTGAAGCAGAGGCACCCTGGACGATCTGCTATGCCCGCACCTCATTGCGGTCCTTAGAGGATTCTGGCTTCAGTGTCACCAATCGCGCAGTGAAGTCCGCCGGGTCGAATGCGACTTGCGTGGTGCCATCCCGGCAGGGACCATGCGACACCGGGGAGCTTCGGCGGCGCTTTCACATACTTTTTAGACGACTCGCCGGCCTGAAGAACAGCGATCCAAATTCGGAACCCTCTCCCCAGGACAGCACCAACTCTCCACCCATGAATGAAATCCGGTTGACCACCTGAAGGGCCTTGAGATAGCGGCCTTCCGCCTGGGTGAGACGCTCCTCAGTACAGGCCATTCGCGTTCCACCGATTCCCGCGACCTCGATACCACCGGCAACGTCACCAACGTCGCTGACTCCGGCGAAATATCGATTGCAGGCCGAACGGCCAGTGAATTTTCCATCCGCATGCGACAGTGTGATCGCGATTCCCTCCTCCACAGTTTCGTCAAAACTCCACCGGCTCAACACCCACTCACTTCCGACCAGCGTATTGGCCGAAAGGCGCTCCGGTTCCTTGTACGATAGTACTTCCTGCAACTCGCCACCCTGCAGACGCCAAGTACGCGTGACAACATCCCCCGGGCAGCATGCGCCGTCATCAGGGCCCGCCTGAATCAGATCGGCCACGATTTTGCCGTCTTCAATCCTGAGGTCCCGAACCATGACACGATCGCCAAGGAACGCGGTTGCGACATTGTCTACACCCTTTTCATCAAAGCGGGTGACCGCCAAGTGAAGCAACTGGCCTGTACCACCTGTGCTGTAGTTGACAAAGTTGACACTTTCCGTGCGCCCGTCGTGATCAAGGTCACCCTGCGCGACCAGGGTCCCGACCAGCTGTGCGGATGGTGCGCTTGCACCACCCTCGACCCAAGGCTCCCCCTGCCATTGGCCATCCTCGAGTGTAATGGCGCCTTCGACATCAACCAGCCCCTGGTAACTCGAATTGGCGAGGTCTTGTAGATCCGGCGCGGAAGGCGGCGGGGGTATGGCCAGCGCTGCTGTACAGGCGACAGTGGCAATTGCAGCCAGGGCCAGTCGGCAGATATTCTGTTGGATCATGCTTCAAACCTCATTGAAAATGATTCATGACGGCAAAGCATATTAAGCTCTCTGGGCACACGTCTCTACTGAAACTACAGTCTCATGCCCTGATTTTGGGTTTAAGGCTGCACTGCATATATAGAGACCTTATGGCCGCTTGTAGGCGATTAGTGAAGTTTCCGCCTCCAGACCTCGCTATGACCGCTGTTGAGTAGAAAAGCGGAAGTACAGAGGTGAGTTTTCGACAAGTGATTTTTGTCTCTTAACTCTTAACGACGCAGAAGCGACATTCGCAACCTGCTGAGCTACCCTTGGTAGCCAATAACTACGAGGGTCGCTGAAATGAAACAAACATTACAAGAGTGGGCCAATCTGGCCGGAATTATCGGAAACGTAGCCATCATTTTGTCACTAGTGTTTGTTGGACTTCAAATTTCAGATACTACCAAAGAGATGCGAGCCAGCACTGCATACAATGCTACCGTTGCACTCCAGACCTGGTACAACGAAATTGGAACGAATGGGCAAGCAGCGGAAGTTTTTAGAAAAGGAATGATTGATCCCACATCTTTATCTAAAGATGAAGCAATGCAGTTCATAATGTGCATCCATAGCGTGATGCTGGCTTATCAAAATGTCTACTTTGCCGGTGTCGAGGGAACCCTGGACGCAGCCATGTACAAAGCAATGACTGCTACAATAGCGGCATCCGTTACTACGCCGGGGTTCGATTGGTATTGGCAACAGCGCAGTGACTACTTC
Organism: uncultured Gammaproteobacteria bacterium; assembly: GCA_963700715.1. Classification (GTDB taxonomy): domain Bacteria; phylum Pseudomonadota; class Gammaproteobacteria; order Pseudomonadales; family Halieaceae; genus JARRPM01. Next base: position 1,049 of record CAVOYP010000013.1, on the reverse strand, counting down.
ACCGAAGAATTTAGAGGAGTTGTGGAGCAGATAAGCAAGGCTGAGCCAAAGGGCGGTGCAGAAATTTATAGATAGCGCGATTTGTGCGGCCGGAGTTGGCACAAAGCGGCCCGATCTGGGTTTGCTGGTTTCCCCTAGGAGGACGTCCGCTAACGACGCATAACGGCCGTTTGGGCTACACTGGGCTTTAATGCCGCTTCTTACTCGTTGCGGCCGGTCGCCAGAAGTCGTTATTTGTACGCTTCTACAGTTTCATCCAGTGCTGAGGTTCTTGCCGCTGAGAGTGTAGTGCTGCGCGGGCCGCCTGAACAGTGTACCTTTGCGAATTTTCTACTATGCTTGTGGGGCATAGGTTGCTTGATTCACAGACAGGGACATTCAATATGAATACGGAAAATCGCGGAGCCCGGCCCCGGTTGAATCAGATTGCCATATTGGTGGTATTGTTGATTGCGGCGTTGCTCGCAGAAGGTGTCAAGGGGGATTCTAGAGGCGCGGTTAATTACGGGCCGGCGACGAGCAAATTGGTGGCGCTCGTCGAGGCGGATCCGGACCTGAAATCCATGCTGTCAGCCTCTATCGAACAAGCCAGGCAGATCAATCCGGATCGTAGTACCAATCCTGCGCAAAGCCTGGAAGAGTATTTCGATTTTGTATCCTGGGCCGAAACAGCGATGCCCTGGGCGCTTTTGAGGAAGCCCGAGTATCCGGAAATATATGACAATATTTTCCAGAGCCTCGTGTATTTTAATTTTCTGATTGAACAGCCGTTGCCTGAATTGGAGGGCAAGGGGCTAGTCAATAATACACTGCAGTACTTCGAGCCCTTTGCATCCTGGTTGAACGTCTTCACTCAATACTGGGGCAGCTTTCTCGATACGCGGGAATCCTGGAACGAGACCTATTACGAGATGGCCCTGAACGACCCCGCCTTCGGTCTGCAAAATGACTGGTATGAGGATCCCGGCAACTGGAGCACGTTCAACGAATTTTTTGCGCGCTATCTCAAGTCTCCCGCGATGCGTCCTATAGAAGCACCTCTGGATGAC
>CAVOYP010000012.1:0-31014 GCA_963700715.1 uncultured Gammaproteobacteria bacterium | reverse complement strand
TTTGAACTCCCCGCCACCCTGCCCCGGGTCGAGTGCTCGCGCGGCATACCGGTACCCTCAGGCCGCGATCACTGGTTGCGCTTCGAATCACCGTCCCCGCAGATGGCTGATACTGTGTACGCCCGGGTGCATGAACCACCCGGCGTGGCCAATCCGCCGACACTGATCTTCGGCCATGGCATTTGTGTCGAGTTCGACCACTACCACAACCTGGTGGACGAGGTGGCCGGGCTGACGGCCCTGGGAATCAGGGTGGTGCGCCCCGAGGCGCCCTGGCATGGCCGCCGGGTTTTGCCCGGACATTTTGGCGGTGAGCAATTGTTATCCACCGCCCCCACCGGGATGTTCGACTTCCTGGGGGCCCAGCACCGGGAGTGGGCGGTGCTGATCGACTGGAGTCGCAGCACCAGTTCGGGCCCGGTGGCGATTGGAGGCAGCAGCCTGGGGGCGCAGACCGCCAAGTCCATCGCCATGCGGTCCAGCCACTGGCCCCGGTCGTTGCGCCCGGATGCGCTGTTTGCCGTTATCCACACCCAGCATATTGCGCAGACCGCCCTGGACAGCACCCTGTCGGATATCTGGAATCTGTCGGCCGCGCTGCGCGGTGCGGGTTGGCGGCGCGAACTCGCGCAGCAGTGGCTGCTGCGCCTGGATCCGCTCGCAGCGCCCTCGATGCCAGCGGAAAGTATCGTCAGTGTCACCGGCAGCCGTGACAATGTCACTCTCGAGAGCGCGGCCAACCACCAGCTGGACTTCTGGAAGGTGCCCGCAGCGAACCGCTTCAGTTATCGGCGCGGCCATTTCTCGACTCCCCTGGGAATGTTGCGCGATGTCGAGCCGCTGCATCGGCTGCGGCAGGTGCTGCGGGAGCTCGACTGATGCGCTCGGCGCGGAGCCTCGAATCAACAGCTCGAGTTCGGTATCTCCGACTACGCGCTGGCCGGGCGGGCCGACTGGCTGGGCCGTCTCCTGAACGACGCGGTGGTAACGCAAACCATCGCTGCGCTGGCCGCACAGACCGGCGAGTCCCAGGCCGCCCTGCGGGCGCGGGCATACCGCGATGCCTGTGAAATCGTCCCATTCTTCAACGCGCTGCTGTATTTCCGTATCGGTTACTGGCTGGCGCGTTGGTACCTGAGAGTGCTGTACTGGATTCGCGCCGAATTTATCGACCGGGATGCCCTGGGAAAGATCGGCCGCGACTGCTGCGTGGTGCTGGTGTCGAACCATCGCTCAAATCTCGATCCTTTCATACTTATCTACCTGGCATCCCGCCGCGCCGCTATATCCTATTCCGCCGGTGAGTGGGCGCGTCCCTGGCCGTTCAGTTACCTGCTGCATGCCATTGGTTTCTATATCGTACGCAGGGACGGCAGCGGCGATCCGCTCTATCGCACCCTGGTGCAGCGCTATGTCTACCTGGCAGCCTCCCGCTGCGTGCCCCAGGGGCTGTTTCTCGAGGGCGGGCTGAGTCGCGACGGGAAAATGCAACCGCTCAAGCTCGGCCTGCTCAGCTATCTGCTCAAGGCCAGCGGGCAGGAGAATTGCCGGGATATCGTCTTTGTGCCGGTAGGCCTGAATTATGACCGGATTCCGGAAGACAAAACCCTGCTGGCTTATCAGGAGGAGGGCTTTCGCGACAAGGGCAGATGGTATGCGCTGTTTGCATTCCTGCGTTTTATGGTCCGGGTGATGCCGCGAATGATCGGCCTGACCAGGCCCTACGGCAAGGTGGTAGCACACTTTGGGGCTCCGTTGTCCCTCGCCAGTTGGGAGCTTGCCTCGGGAATTGTCCTGGCCGACGCGGGTACGGATCTGCGGCGCGCCGGTATCACCCGGCTCGGGGAGACCCTGCGGGCACAGATCGAGCGCCTGATTCCCATCCTGCCCATATCCCTGCTGGCAGCGGTATTGTTGGAGGCGGATGCCGACGGTATCGACCCGAAACATCTGCAACAGCAGGCACTGGCACTGGGAGAAACGTTGCGCAGTGCCGGCGCACCGGTGATGGCGCCACCGGGTCGGGAGGATCGGGAATTCGGCGATGCCATTTACCTGTTGTTGAAGCGACGGGTGGCCGAACTTGGCGCGGATGGGCGCATTCGTGCCACGGCGCGCGGGCGGCCATTGCTGGCTTATTATCGCAACAGTATTCCGGGAACCCAGGCCCCTGCCGGGCAGACCGGACCCTGATGGCACACAGCAAACGCATGCTATACGATACGATACCAATCTCGGGCGTGCTGGCAATTGAAGCGTAAAAAGGAATGAGCAGGTGACCGAGCAACAGCGACTTGAGGCAATACGCCGCAAAACCCGCCAGCGCCTTGGATTTGCGCTGCTGGTACTGGTGCTGTATTTCGCCTATGTACTCAATTACCTGCCCCTGGGCAGCTTCCTTGGCGAAAGACTTGGCGATTCCCGGGTGACCGGGTCGCTGCTGATGTTCGCGGGCCTGATCGTCGTGTTCATTATTCTGGAACTGCTGTTCCTGGTGTTGAACCGGGGTGATAGCCCGGGGAGCGGGGGGTAGTACGGTAGTGCGCCCTGGCGGCCATCGAGTGGCGCGCGTCCCGGTCCTGCTGGCAAGCCTGCTGATGCCCGTGCGGCAGGCACTGGCCGCAGGCGGCATTGACGGGGAGATCCAGCGGCAGCCGCTCAATCCCACCGCGATCCTGATGTTTCTGTTATTTGTCGCCGCTACCCTGGGCATCAGTTACTGGGCCTCCCGGCGCACCCGCAGTAGCAGGGATTTCTACACCGCCGGTGGCGCAATCACCGGTCTGCAAAATGGCACGGCGATCGCCGGCGACTTTATGTCTGCCGCGTCCTTCCTCGGTATTGTCGGGCTCATGTTTCTCGGTGGTTTCGATGGCCTGGTGCTGGCCCTTGGCGCGTTCTCTGCCTGGCCCCTGATGCTGTTTCTGCTCGCCAAGCGGGTGCGCAACATGGGCAGCTATACGTTTATCGACGTCGTATCCCAGCGCCTGGAGCGCAGTGCCATCCGCATTGTCGTACTGGTCAGCAGTATTGTGGTGGTGATTCTCTACCTTATTGCGCAGATGGTGGGGGCGGGCAAGCTGATCGAGTTGCTGTTCGGCCTGCCCTATGAGCTTGCGGTGGTGCTTGTGAGTGTCCTGGTACTGGCCTACGTCACCTTCGGCGGTATGCTGGCGACCACCTGGGTGCAGATCATCAAGGCGGTGCTACTGATCACAGGGGTTACCCTGACAGCCTTCCTGGTGATGCGGGCCAGCGACTTCAGTCTCGACGTCCTGCTGCACAATGCCGCGCTGAACCACCCCAGGGGAGAAGCTATCCTTGCGGCCGGGGTATTGTTCAAGGACCCGGTGCAGATAGCGACCATCCTGGTGTCCATGGTTTTCGGGACGCTGGGCCTGCCCCACATCCTGATGCGCCTGTTCACGGTGCCCAATATGCTCGAAGCCAAGAAGTCCGCTTTTTATGCCTCGCTCTTCATGGGCTATTTCTACCTCGCCCTGGTCCTGGTTGGCTTCGGTGCGGTGGCCATGGTCTACGACAGGCCGGAATTTTTCGGGCCTGATGGCCAGCTCATCGGCGGCAGCAATATGGCGGCCATTCACCTGGCGACAGCGGTGGGCGGCGACCTGCTCACCGGTTTCATGTCGGCGGTGACCTTTGCCACCATCCTGGCGGTGGTGGCCGGCCTCACGGTGTCAGGCGCTGCCGCGATTTCGCACGACCTTTACGCCCAGGTTATCCGCGGGGGCGAACCGGACATCCGCACCGAGTTGAAGCTGACCAGGATCACCACCGTCTGCATCGGTATCATCGCGGTGATTCTCGGCATTCTGTTCCAGGATGAAAACGTGGCCTTTATCGCCACGATGCCGATGGTGGTGGCGGCCTCGGTCAACTTTCCCGTTTTATTCCTGTCCCTGTTCTGGAGCGGTCTTACCACTCGCGGTGCTATCGCTGGCGCCCTGGTGGGGCTGGTCAGCTCGGTGGCACTGATCATTGTCGGTCCCCAGGTGTGGGTATCGGTACTGGGCTTCGGGCAGGCGCTGTTTCCCTATGACTATCCGGCCCTTTTTACCCTGCCGCTGGCACTGGGCGTCACCTGGGTAGTTTCGGTCAGTGACCGATCCGCCAGGGCGGTGATCGACAGGCGCAATTACCACGATTTGTTGATCCGTTCGGAGTACGGTCCTGGTGGCGCAGTGAAGGCGGCGCAGCATTGAGCCGGGTTGTGTTTGTATGACGCCCTATCGAGTTCTGGTCGCTGACGATCACCCACTCTACCGCGATGCGCTGCGCAACCTGGTGTGCGCCGCCTTCGACGATGTGCAGGTACTGGAGTGCGAGGATATCGCATCGGCCCTGGCTTGCCTCGAGGACGGGAGCATCGACCTGGTGCTGCTCGATCTCTCCCTGCCCGACGCCGACGGCCTTGAGGGTTTGCGCCGGTTGCGCAACGCCAGCCCGGCCACGCCAGTCATTATCTGCTCGGCGCGCGATGATCCCGCACTGGTGCGCGAAGCCTTCAGGCTCGGCGTCTCCGGCTATTTGCCGAAGTCTTCCGCTACGGATGTGACAAGGCATGCGCTGCAGCTGGTCAGGAGCGGCGGGGTCTACGTCCCATCCCAGGCCCTGATCGAGACCGGTCGTCAATGAGGTATCCGGCGAACTCGGCGGGGAGAAAGGCGCGGGTCGCAGGGGCGAGGACCTCACCCCGCGCCAACTGGCCGTGCTCGCGCTGCTGGAAAAGGGCATGTCCAACAAGGCCATCGCGCGCGAACTGGCGATCGGCGAAATCACGGTCAAGGCCCATGTTTCTGCGATCCTGCGCAAGCTGGGGGTGGATAACCGGGTCCAGGCCGTGCTGGCCGGGCACAAGCAGTAGATCAGCCCTGAGTCTGACAGGCTCCTAGGGCCTGGCCAGCAGATGCTGCATTGCCGCGCGCAGGCGGGCGGGGTCGACCGGCTTGGTCAACAGCGGAATACCGAGCTGGTCGAGTGTCTCCCGCAGGGACGCCGAATTATCGGAGCTGATCATGATGGCGGGTGCGGGCGAGGCGAGTTCAGCGTTGATAGCATCGATCGCCGCAATCCCGTTGCTGCCATCGCCCAGGTGGAAGTCGGTCAGTAACAGGCGCGGGGCACTATCCCCGTCGATAATCGTCGTCAGCGCTTCCTCCACCGCGGTGGTCGCGATTACCTGGCAGTCCCAGCTCTGCAGCAAGCGGGCCATGCTGCGCAGCACTTCCTGGTTGTCATCCACTACCACCACCAGGCTTCCATTGAAGCCCATAGTGGGCTGTTGCACCTGCTCGAGGCGGGGTTGAGCGACGGCCTGCGTGGCGTCACCCGCTGGCAGCTCGAGGGAAAAGACGCTGCCCTTGCCGGGAGTCGATCGCACCCTGATGTCCGTGCCCAGCAGGCGGCAAATCCGCCGGACGATGGACAGGCCGAGCCCCATGCTGCCCTTGGCGCCGCCGGATGCGCCGGGTGCGCGCCAGAATTCCTCGAAGATCTTGTCCATGTGGACGGGGTGAATGCCTGTTCCGGTATCCCAGACCTCGATACTGACGCAATTTCCGCGCCGCCGCGCTGCCATCAGGATGCGGCCGCTGTCGGTGTACTTGATGGCGTTGCTGAGCAGGTTGCGCAGTACCGTCTCCAGCAGCATCGCATCGCTGTGTACGTCCAGCCTCGTGGCTTTCACTGCGAGGGCAAGGCCCCGGGTCTCGGCAATCGAGCGGTACTCCACCGCAAGGCGTTCGAACAGCCGCTGCAGGCAAAAGTTGCCGGGTTCGGGGTGAAGGCCCCCGCTGTCCAGGCGGGAGATATCGAGCAGGGTGCCCAGCAGGCTGTTCAGCGTATCGAGCGCCAGCCCGACCCCTCGCAAACTGTCAGCGTCCGTGGCGGCCAGGCGCCGCCTGTCGATTGTCTCGAGGTAAAGCACCGCGGCATTCAAGGGCTGGCGCAGGTCGTGGCTGGCCGCGGCCACAAAGCGGGTGCGACTGGCGGTTGCTTCCTCGGCCTGCGCCTTGGCTTTAAGCAGGGCGGTCTCAAAGCTGCGGCGCAGGTCGAGTTCGTGCTCCAGGCGCTCGTTGACCTGGCGCAGCTCGGTGGTCCTGTCCGCCACGGTTTTCTCCAGGTTACTGGCCGCCTGGAACGCGGCGAAAGCGCCTCCCTCGACGTTGATCCGGTGTTCAACCCGATCCAGCAGTACCTGGTTGGTTTTACGCAGTCTGGCCACTTCCCGCTCGAGCTCCCACAGGCGCTCCCGCACCACCGGGGGCAGCGAGTCTGGCAAGGGGTCGGCGTCCATCCTCATGGCTCCAGGCGAAATGCGAGGCAGTTGAATGAGTTATTCATATTGAGTGAATTCGACTGCTCTCCCATGCAGGAAAACCCCCAGATATTGCAGGCCCTGAACTGCTCGAAAACAGCTTCCTGCAGCCGGTAGCGCATCACCACCTGGCGGCGAGCCGCACACTCGAACCCCAGCACCATCAGTCGCTCGCCAAGGTCGTGGCGCATGCGTTCGCAGGCTTGCCGCAATTGCGCCACGTAGTCCACCTGTTTGGCGACCCGGAATACCACGCCCTCGTCAATGGCGCAGGCGCACTGCAGCGAGCCGTCCTCGAGGATTTGCATGAAGCCGCGTGGGTAGGCGCGATCGCCCACGGTAATGATGGCCGGGTGCAGAGCGAGTGTTTCCTGGTCCAGGGTGACCGGGCTCCAGCGAGCACAGCCGGGCGTACTCTGTGACCGCAACCTCACCGTTGATCTCATGAACAAGCCGGCGCGCCGGTGTGGCCGCTGTAATGACACCGCGCTTGTCGCCGGGAACAAAGTTGTGGAAGTTGTAGTGCCTGAACTCGAGGGCGCTATGGACCAACAGCAGCACCGCGCTGTCGTCGCAGAAGGCGCCCTGGTACAGGACTGGCGTGCGTATGAGCTGCCAGTTATCGCCACTGGACCCCCCGACCAGGTGAATCGTACCCAGCTCGTTCCCCAGGGCAGCGGCGACGAATTCCTCCGCCTGGCTGAGACTGTCTATCAGCAGCACGGCGAACGTATTCAATGCGTTTGATTGCGGGGATTGTTCGCGCAGCTCCCACTGCATGGACAGTACGAGATCCCTGGCCTGCTGGAAGCCGAAGTCCTGCAGGCCCTCGATCTTGCGCGCCACGCAGCTGAAGGCACTGCGGTCAAAACTGATGGCCGAGATCGTGTTCTCAAGGTAGCCAGCGGGGCTTATCTCCCCCGATGTGGAGCAGCCAAAAAAGCGTTTGCCGGGGTGCCGCGCCAGTGCGGCCTCCAGTGCGGCGCCGGTATGATTGGGGCCATGCAACAGCAGCACGAACTCCGACGTGTCCAGTGGCAGGCTGGAAAAAAGCTCATCGATGGCGCCGCTGGTGTCAGCAATAGCGGAGTTAAGGGAAGAAATGCCGGCAGCCATCGGTCGATCATAGTCGACTTGGGCTGCCGGCGAAACGGGCGGCATGGCCGGCCCGGACCTGGAAAGAGTTCGCTACAGGGAGATCACGATCGTCTGGGTTTCGGTATAGGCCCTGACCGCCTCGACACCGTTTTCCCGGCCCCAGCCGGACTGCTTGAAGCCACCGAAAGGGAGTGCGGCGTCGATGACATTGTGGCAGTTGACCCATACGGTGCCGGCCCGGATCCGCGGGGCGATCCTGTGGATCGTGGAGACGTCCCTGGACCAGATGCTGGCGCCCAGTCCGTAGGGCGTGTCGTTCGCCTGCGCGATAACCTCCTCGATGTCATCATAGGGGCTCGCCACCAGTACCGGGCCGAATATTTCCTCGCGCACGATTTTCATATCCGGGCGGGTCTTGACGAATACCGTCGGGTTGACGAAGAAGCCGTCGCCGGCGGGGCAGTCGCCACCGGCGACAACCTCGGCGCCACTCTCCCGGCCCGAGGCGATATAGGCACAGACCCGTTCCTGCTGGATTTTCGAGACCAGGGGGCCGATCTCGGTGCCCGGGTCGAGCCCGCGCCCGACTTTCATATTGCGGGCGATGTTGGCGACCCCCTCAACCACCTGGTCGAACCTGGACTTGTGGACAAACAACCTCGAGCCCGCCGTGCAGACCTGGCCGTGGTTGAAGAAGATGCCACTGGCGGCGCCGGGAATGGCGATATCCAGGTCGGCATCGGGCAGGACGATGGCGGGGGATTTTCCGCCCAGCTCCAGGGTCACCTTCTTCAGGTTGCCGGTGGCGGCCTGCAGGATCAATCGGCCGACTTCGGTCGACCCGGTGAAGGTCACCTTGTCGATTCCGTGGTGACCGGAGATGGCGGCTCCTGCAGTGTGCCCGTAACCGGTCACGACGTTGAGCACGCCCGGGGGAAAGCCCGCCTCCGCGGCCAGTTTCGCCACATAGAGCGCGGTGAGTGGTGTCTCCTCGGCGGGTTTGAGCACCACGGTACAGCCCGCTGCCAGGGCGGGGGCGATTTTCCAGGTCAGCAGCAGGGTGGGGAAATTCCAGGGCACGATCGCTCCCACGACTCCGACCGGTACCGCATTGGCATAGGCAAACAGCTCGCTTTCCGGGAGGAAAGGCACCGAGGGCCTGAGGGTGCTGCCGGTGAGTTTCGACGGCATCCCCGCCATGAACCGCATACAGTCAACGGCGCAGGGCAGGTCCACCGCGGCCGCTACCGCCACGCTCTTGCCGTTATCCACTGACTCGAGTTCCGCCAGGACCGCGCTATGCGCCTCCATCAGGTCCGCCAGTCGGTGCAGCAGGCGTTCCCTCACCGCGGGCTTCATCTGTTGCCAGGAGCGCCTGTCGAAGGCCCTGCGCGCGGCCTCGACCGCCAGGTTTACATCTGTGGCGTCACTGTCGGCAACCCGGCTGATGGTCTGGCCCGTGGCTGGATCGACCACGGCCAGGGTTCTGCCGCTGGTGGCCGCGCACCACTGGCCGTCGATAAAATTCCTGTGTTCGGCGGCGAGAAATTCCCGGGTTGCGGGCCTGATTGCACTCAGCGCGTTCACGGCCACGGTCATTTCAGCCTCCTTTTTGTCCTTGGTCCCGGGTTTGGCGACAGCTCGAGCAGGCACGGGCCGCGGCTGCAGCATGGGCACTGTTGCAGAACAGGATAATAGAACCCGGGAATAGATAAATTGTACCAAGGGATTAGCGGCTGCCCGCTAAAATCCGCGCGGTTTTACTACTTTAGTATAAGGTCATGCTCCCTTTGGGCAATTGTGACGCCCGCGGGTGACGGGCTAGTATTTTTTCAGGCTTGCCTGGGATAAGATCTTCGAGCAAGATCCGGTTGATCCACCTGGTAAGTTAAAAAAACACGGAGAATACAGCCCATGTTCAAGTCAAAGCCCCTCGTGACCGCAGTTGCCATCGCCATACCCCTGTCATTTATCGCTTCCGGGCTCAGCGCCGCCGTGCTCGAGGAAGTCACGGTAACCGCCCAGAAGCGGGAAGAGAGTATCCAGGACGTGGGCATTGCCATCTCCGCGTTTACCGGCGATCAGCTGTCGCAGCTGGGCTGGACCAATGCCCAGCAGGTAACCGCAATGGCCCCGGGTGTGCAGACGATCCAGCCCAACGGAGAGGCCAACTATTCGGTTGCGGTGCGCGGGGTTGTCGCCAATGATTTCGCGACCAACGTGGAAAGCCCGGTAGCACTGTATATAGACGAGGTATATATCAGCCAGATGTCCGGCGCGGGCTTTATGTTATACGACATGGAGCGGGTGGAGATCCTGCGCGGCCCGCAGGGCACCCTGTTCGGGCGCAACGCCACGGGCGGCCTGGTTCATTTCATTACCAAGAAGCCGACCAAGGAACTGGACGGCTATGTCATGGGCACGGTCGGCGACTACGACAAGTACGGTGTAGAGGGCGCCATCGGTGGTGGCAATGACCTGGTGTCCGCGCGGTTCGCGGGGGTTATCAATAACGCCGACGGTTATATTGACAACTTCTACCCCGGACAGGGCGAACTCAACAACGCCAATGACGAGTCTTACCGGGCCCATGTTCTGTTTACTCCCATGGAGGACCTCGAGATTCTGTTTAACGTTCGCCACGGCGAGGAAAACATCGATACCGGCTTTTTCTATTACGTCTCCTCGGTTGATGACGGCAAGCTCACGCCCGGGGTGCCCAACCCGGTTCTGGATGGCTATGCGGGCAGTGGCGGCGATGTGTATTCCGGCAGCTATGATCGCCCCGGTTTCAACGAATTGGAAACGGACGGTTATACCGGTACCGTCAAGTGGTCCTTTGGCGATATCAACCTGACATCGATTACCGACTACTCCACCACCGAGCGCAGTTACATAGAAGATACCGACGCCTCCCCTGTGTCGTTCTTCCAGTTCTTTCTCACCACCGATGCCGAGCAGACTTCCCAGGAACTCCGGCTGGATGGGGCCACTGACAACTTCACCTGGGTCGCGGGTTTGTACTACCTTGGCCTGGATATCGACGATAGCAACGGCTATCAATCCGATGCATTCAGCCTTACCGGCGGGTCTGCTATACCCGGTGCTATCGCCGGCCTCTACAATCCCTATACCTCTGAACTCGATTCCTACTCCGGGTTTGGCGAGATCGACTACAAGCTGACAGACACGGTCAACCTGATCCTGGGCGCACGCTATATCCAGGACGAGAAGGATTTTGAATATTCTGACATTGGCGTGGATTTTCTGGCGCCCGACAGTCGCAATTTTGACGCCTCCAGGAATCTGGCGAACCAGGAACTGGCTGGCTACTACAAAGACAGTCGCAAGGACGAAGAGTGGTCAGGCAGGGCGGGGCTTAACTGGAGCTTCAGCGATGACCTTCTGCTCTATACCACTTGGAACCTGGGTATACGCGGTGGCGGCTACAACGCTCCCATCATACCCCTGGCATTCACGGGGGACGACTATACCGATGAGATCATGTCTTATGACCCGGAGAAGCTTTACGCATATGAAGTTGGATTCAAATCGACCATATTCGACGGGCTGGCGCGCCTGAATGGCGCCGCCTATTACTATGATTACCAGGACTACCAGGCCTTCTTTATCTTCGGAATCCAGACCTTCACGGTCAATTCGGATGCTGAGAGCCAGGGTGCGGAACTCGAGTTGACCAGCAGCCCTATCGATGGTCTCGATATTTTGCTGGGGGCCGCATATAACGACGTTGATGTCGACCTGCCTGGCGGCGGCACCAGCCCCTCGGTGGTGTCCCCCGAGTGGAATCTCAACGCGATGATCCGCTATGAGTGGCCCATGTTCGGAGGCTATGTCGCGCTGCAGGGTGACACGGTGTTTATCGATGATCGCGTCTTCGCCCTGACCGGCCTGGAGCCTTCTGATGCGGATTCCTATACTGTCAGTAATGTGTCTGTCAGTTATGCCACCGAGGACCGGAAGTGGCTGGCGCGGGCGTTCGTCGACAACGTGACGGATGAGGAATACCTGGTGCAAACCTTTGACCTCTCAGGGCTCGCCAATTTCGGCATGACCGAGCAGTACTACGGTCGTCCCCAGTGGTGGGGCGTTTCCCTGCAGTACAACTTCGGGGGCTGACAGCGCTGTCATCGTTTGACCCGGAGCGAATAGTCCATGGCTGAACGCGACTACCGGAGCGACTACAGCAGTTTCAAGTGGCCTCGTCCCGAGCGCTTCAACTTTGCCCGGGACGTGGTTGATCGCTGGGCGGAGCGCGAGCCCGGAGAAACTCGCGCTGCTGTGGGTGGACGACGAGGGCCGGGAGGAGCGGCGCACCTTCGCCGATGTTTCCGCCGCCTCCTGCCGTGTCGCCAACCTGTTGCGGGCCGCCGGCGTCCGCCGCGGCGACTACATCGTCATGATCCTCGGCCGCCAGCTCGCCTGGTGGGAGGTGTTTACCGCCGCCCTGCGCATGGGCGCCGTGATCAGCCCCGGCACCGCCCAGCTCTCATCGCAGGACATTGCCTATCGCGTCAACGCCGCCAGGGCCACCTGTATCGTTACCGACCAGGCCAATGCCGCCAAGGTCGACCAGGCGATTGGGCAGTGCCCCAGCCTGGCCGTGCGCCTGCTGGTGGATGGTGCGCGCGAAGGCTGGATCGACTACGGGCAGGGCTTTGCTACGCAGAGCCCCGCGTTCGACACGGTAGACAGCATGGCCACGGACGAGGCCATGTGCTATTTCACCTCGGGCACCACGGGCTACCCGAAGATGTGCCTGCACGCGCACAGCTACGCCCTGGCTCACCAGACCACCGGCCGCTACTGGCTCGATCTGAAGCCTGATGACCTGCACTGGAACTGCTCCGATACGGGCTGGGCCAAGGCGGCCTGGAGCAGCTACTTCGGGCCCTGGTACCAGGGGGCTGCGCTGTTCGTTCACCATACCCACGGCTTCAGGGCTGCCCGCACCCTGCAGTTGCTCGAGCAATACCCGGTGACGACTTTCTGCGGCGCGCCCACTATCTACCGCATGTTCGTGCTGGAAAACCTCGCGCAGTTCAGGTTTGCCGCGCTGCGTCACTGTGTCGGCGCCGGCGAGCCGCTGAATCCGGAAATCATCGAAACCTGGAAGCGCTCGACTGGCATTACCATCAAGGATGGCTATGGCCAGACGGAAACCGTGTTGCTGTGTGGCAACTACCCGGGCCTTGAAAGTCGCTTTGGTTCCATGGGTAAGCCCGCTCCCGGCATCGACCTGCGGGTGGTGGACTCAAGCGGGGAGATACTGCCGGCGGGCGTCGAGGGTGATCTTGCCGTGCGGGTAAAGCCCGAGCCGCCGCTGGGCCTGTTCCTGGGTTACAAGGGGGAGGCGGAGAAGACCGCGGAGAGCTTTCGCGGCGACTGGTATATCACCGGCGACCGCGCCAGGGTGGACGAGGACGGCTACTACTGGTTCATCAGTCGCGCCGACGACGTGATCCTGTCAGCGGGTTATCGCATCGGCCCCTTTGAGGTCGAAAGCGCCCTGATCGAGCACCCCGCGGTAGCTGAATCCGCGGTGGTGTCCAGCCCCGACCAACAGCGCGGCGAAGTGGTGAAGGCCTTCGTCGTGGTGGCCCCCGGGTTTCAGCCGGGCGAGAAGCTGGCGCAGGAGCTGCAGGAGCATGTGAAGTCAGTAACCGCGCCCTACAAATATCCTCGCCGGATCGAGTTTGTCGAGGAATTGCCCAAGACAGTCAGTGGCAAGATCCGGCGGGTAGAGTTGCGCGAACGGGAATGGCAGGCACACTGATCCAGCAGCGTTGATCGAGATAAGAGCAGGGCAGACGATTTTGGGCATAACGACAACGGGAAACCCATGAGCGGAGCATTGACCCATAGCCAGGCGGCGGGATCCAGCAGTGAACCACTGCTGGACGCAACCATCGGGCAGGCCTTCGACAGCACAGCCGCGCGCTTCCCTGAGGTTGAGGCGCTGGTGGTGCGCCACCAGGGCATCCGCTGGACCTACCGCGAGTACCAGCGGGAAGTCGACAGGCTCGCCTGCGGGTTGCTGGCGCTGGGCATCCACAGCGGGGATCGCGTCGGCATCTGGGCCCCGAATTGCTACGAGTGGTGCCTGACCCAGTACGCCACCGCCAAAATCGGCGCGATCATGGTTTGCATCAACCCCGCCTACCGGCTCTATGAACTCGAATATGCCCTCAACAAGGTGCAGTGCACGGCCCTGGTCACCGCGGAGCAGTTCAAGACCAGCGATTACCTGGGAATGCTCGCGCAACTGGCCCCGGAACTCGCCTCCAGTGCGCCCGGGGAATTGCGCTCAGCCAAACTGCCGCGGCTGCGGACCGTGATTCGCATGGGCGCGGCAAAGAGTCCGGGAATGTTCAATTTCGGCGCTGTATGCGCTCTTGGCGGCGAGGCTGAACGCGTGCGCCTGGGCGAAATCGCTGCCCGGCTGTCACCGTCCGACGCCATCAACATCCAGTTCACCAGCGGCACCACGGGCAACCCCAAGGGCGCCACCCTGACGCACCGCAACATCCTCAACAACGGCAAGTGTGTGGGGGACGGCATGCGCCTCACGGAGCGCGACCGGCTCTGTATCCCGGTGCCGCTCTATCACTGCTTCGGTATGGTGATGGCCAGCCTGGCCTGCATCACCCATGGCAGCACCGCGGTGTTCCCGGGAGAGGCCTTCGAGCCCGGCGCCACCCTGGCTGCGGTGGCGGAGGAGCGCTGCACCGCGCTGCACGGGGTCCCCACCATGTTTATCGCGGAGCTGGAACACCCGAGCTTCCAGGATTTCGATCTTCGCAGCCTGCGCACCGGCATCATGGCGGGGGCACCCTGCCCGGTCGAGGTCATGCAAAAGGTCTTGCAGCAGATGCATATGAGCGAGGTGCTGATCGCCTACGGCCAGACCGAGACCAGCCCGGTAAATCACATGACCTGCATCGAGGATTCGATCGAGAAGCGAGTCGGCACGGTCGGCCGCCCCGCTCCCCATTGCGAGATCAAGATCGTCGATCCGGCGGGTGCGGTAGTTCCCATCGGCGAGAAGGGGGAGATCTGCTGTCGCGGCTACTCGGTGATGCAGGGCTACTGGGATGACCCGGAGCGCACCGCCGATACCATCGACAGCGAGGGCTGGCTGCACTCCGGCGATATCGGCATCATGGACGCCGAGGGTTATACCCAGGTGACCGGCCGCATCAAGGACATGATTATCCGTGGCGGCGAGAACATCTATCCCCGGGAGGTAGAGGAGTTTCTCTATACCCATCCCGGCATCCAGGAAGTGCAGGTGTTCGGCATACCGGATGCGCGCTACGGTGAACAGGTCTGCGCCTGGATCAGGTTGCGTGAGGGAGCGGCCCTCAGCGCCGAGGACCTCAAGTTGTACTGCCGCGACAAGATCACCCACTTCAAGATCCCGCACCACATCCGGTTTGTGGAGGACTTTCCCATGACGGTGACAGGCAAGATGCAGAAGTTCCTGATGCGCGAGCAGATGATTGATGAACTGGCTGTGGGCGCAAAAGCACCCACGGCCGCGGCGCCAGAGAGCGCAGTGCAGTGAGTGGAGACAGGCAGAGATCCCGTTGCCGGCCGTCGACGGCCCAAGGAGAACAGAAAGTGCTGAATATCGGCAGAATAGCCAGGGCAGCCGCCCTGTTGGCATCGCTGGGAGCGTGGCAGGCCATCGCAGCCGCGGAGACCCCCGCGGTGACGGTGAGCTCCCCGCAGGAGATCATCGCCGCCAGTTGCAGCGGCTGTCATGCCAGGGACGGGGAGGAGCGGTGGTCTCGCATCAGCGACCAGCGCAAAACCCCCGAGGGCTGGCAGATGACCCTGGTGCGCATGCAGATCGCCCACAAGGCCCAACTGGTCGACCCGGCGGGCGGCGACAGCGACGCGACCCTGCGCCGCCTGGTCAAGTACTTTGCGGACACCCAGGGGCTGGCGCCCAGTGAGAGCGCCCCCCATCGCCTGATCCTGGAGCAGGAGCTCAACACCATCGAGCAGCATGAGAGTGAGCAGTTCAGGACCATGTGCGCCCGCTGCCATACCGGTGCCCGGGTGGCCCTGCAGCGGCGCAGCGAGGAGGAGTGGCGCAACCTCGTACATTTTCACCTGGGCCAGTTTCCCACCACGGAGTACCAGCTGATGGGGCGCGACCGGGACTGGCTGGGGCAGGCCCTCAAGGAAGTGGTGCCTGTCCTGGCGCAGAACTACCCACTGCAGAGCGCTGCGTGGGAGCAGTGGCGTGATGCGCCAAAGGCCGGCTTTGGCGGGCGCTGGCGGGTGGTTGGCTATATGCCGGGGCGGGGCGACTTCAGCGGTGTGATGGTGACCGGCGCGCAGGATGGCGACCGCTACTCGGTGGAGTTCAGCGGCCAGTTTGTGGACGGTGAGGCACTCTCCGGCAGCGGCAGCGCGATTGTCTATACCGGTTACGAATGGCGCGCCACGCTGCAGCTCGGCGATGTGCGGTATCGCCAGGTGATGGCATCCTCGGAGGATGGCACCGAGCTTACCGGGCGCATGTTTCAGCGCGAGAGCAACGAGTGGGGCCTGCGCATGCGGGCGGTGCGGGAAACCGGTGCGAGCAAGGTGCTGGCGGTTCAGCCCGGAATTATCCGCGCCGGTAGCATGGGTCTGGTGACCGTCGTCGGGTTCAACCTGGCCGGTGCCGTGGATCTCGGGCCAGGCCTGAAAATCCTGGAGGAGGTCTCTCGCGGTGCCGGCAACATCCTGCTGCGGGTGGCAGCCGATGGCGCGGCGCCGGTCGGCATGCGGGCGATCAACGTGGGTGAATCAGAGCTGGCGCAGGCGCTTACCGTGTACAAGGACATCGACCGGCTGCAGGTAGAGCCTGCCTATGCCGTGGGTCGGGTTGGTGACAACGGCGGATCACAACCCTCGGTGCAGGCCATATTCGACGCCATCGCCTGGAGCAACGGTGCGGACGGCGAGGCTGGCACGGCGGATGACCTGCGCATCGGCCGGGTACCTGCCCAATGGTCGGTGGCGCCCCGCAACGAACAGGCGGTCGCGGATGAGGATATGCGCTTTGCCGGCCAGATGGGCTCGGACGACGGGGTGTTTGCACCCTCGTTTGCGGGTCCGAACCCGGAGCGCAGGTTCCAGACCAACAACGCGGGCAACCTCACGGTCAAAGCGGGAATTGACCAGGATGGCCAGACAATCCAGGGCGAGGGACACCTGATGGTGACCGTTCAGCGCTGGAACAATCCACCGATCCGCTGAGGCCGCAACCATGGGCAGTGCGCTTGAGCTAAACGAGCACAATTTCCACGAGGTGACGGTCGACTCGCGTCGGCTCCTGTTCCACATCCCCAGCAGCAGCCTGTTCGAAGCGGACACTGCCTCCAGCGCGGTCATCGAGGAGCTGCGCCGGGGCGGTAGCGATAGTGAGGCGGAACTGGGGCGGCGCCTGGCAGGGCGCCTCGATGGCCCGGCGCTCAGCGGCGTACTGTGCGACCTGCAGAGCCTGGATATCGTCACCCGCAACGGCGCGGGCACGGCCGCCGTTTTCCCCACCGTCGGTGCGCTGCCGCTGACCACCGTGGTGCTGAACGTCAACACCGGTTGCAACCTCAGCTGCACCTACTGCTACAAGGAAGACCTGGCAACGCCCTCGGCGGGTGAAAAAATGGGGCTGGATACGGCGCTGGCATCGATCGAGATGTTGCTCAAGCAGTCGCCGGACCAGCCGCTGTATAACATCGTGTTTTTCGGGGGTGAGCCCCTGTCCAACCTCGGCCTGATTCGGCAGGTGGTGGACCACGCCGAGCGACGCTTTGGCGCTGCCGGCAAGCGGGTGAATTTTTCCCTGACCACCAATGCCACCCTGCTGAATGAAAAGACCATCGATTACCTGGACAGTCATCGTTTCGGCATCGCCGTCAGCATCGACGGGCCCAAGGCGATCCACGATCGCAACCGCATCACCGTGGGTGGCCAGGGCACGTATGAAACCGTGGCGCGCAAGGTCGGGCTGCTGCTGTCCCGCTATCGCTCGCGGCCGGTGGGCGCCAGGGTCACCCTGACCCGAGGGGTGACGGACGTCAGGGCCATCTGGGATCACCTGTTCAACGAACTGGGGTTCGCGGAGGTCGGCTTCGCACCGGTCACGGCCGGTGACCGCGATGCTTTCAATCTCTCCGAGGAGGAGTTGGTAGCGGTATTCGCTGCCATGAAAGAGCTCGGCCGCCACTATATCGACGCGGCGCTGCAACACCGAACCATCGGTTTTTCCAATCTGCACCAGCTGCTAACCGACATCCATGAGGGCAGCAAGAAGGCCCTGCCCTGTGGTGCGGGCTATTCCATGGTGGCGGTGGACAAGGACGGCGGCGTCAATCTCTGCCACCGTTTTACCGGCTCGGAGTTACCGACATTCGGCACGGTGCAGGGCGGGCTGGATGTGCCGGCCCTGGAGGGCTTTCTCAACAGGCGCCTTGACCGGAGTGACACCGGCTGCGCTACCTGCCGCATACGCAACCTGTGCTCCGGCGGCTGTTATCACGAGAGTTACCAGCGCTACAACGATCCATCGCATCCCGTGTACCACTACTGCGACCTGATGCGGGACTGGGTTGATTTCGGCATCGAGGCATATACGCGCATCAGCCGGGGCAACCCGCGTTTCTTTGAAGACTATATCTCAACCCGGAGGGTAAGCTGATGAAGCACCTGAAGCCACTGAATGAAAAAGCGCAGCTGATCGACCGGGCCTCCAGGCAGGGAGAGGTCGATGAGGTCGTCGCCATGCAAACTGTCGCGGGTTGCACCGCCACCACGGATCCCGGCTGGGAAGTGGATATGTTCGGTGGCATCGCCGGCCTGTGCCAGCCGATGGAGGCGGACCTCTACGGTTGCGCCGATCCCTGCTGGTGGCCGGCCCAGGTGCCCGACCTGATGGTGACCTATCCCGACTGGGCCGGCGAAGCGCCGTCGGCAGCCAGGGACTGGCGCAAGCTCGACGCTGTATACCCCGAAGACGATACCTGAGGCGGACTGACCATGTTTAAAGACAATCGTTTATATGGCAAGGCCGCCGGGGCAGGCCGGGCGGCGGTATTTGCCCTGCTCGCCGCCGCACCCATCCTGGGTTGCGCCGAGAAAGTCGATGAGCCGGCTGAGGTCGCTGCCGGTCCGAGCGATTTCATGGTGGTGATGAACCGTCCCAACAGGCTGAACCTGATCGACCTGAAGCAGCGCAAGGTGGTGAACTCCTGCGACCTGCCCGGCGACTACGGTCCGGGCTCGGTGGCCATGTCACCGGACAACCGCACCGCCTACGTGCTGACCAACCGCTTCGAGAATATTTACGGGGTCGACGTGGACACTTGCGAGATTCGCTTTTCCGCGCGCCAGTCCCAGGGCGATGAGCGCGTCAAGTCCATTGGCTCCATCGCGGTCAGCCCCGACGGCAAAGAGCTGTATACCCACCAGAATCCGACCCGCCTGTTGATCGATCGCTACGAGGTGCAGGATACCCGGATCGCGGTGTTCGATACCGCCGCGGGGCTGGATGCGAAACCTGTGCGGACCTTTCCGGCGCCGCGCCAGATCACCATCATGGCGGCTGGCAAGGACGGCACACTGTATATGGGTGGGCGCGACATCTACGCCATGAACATGCAGACCGGCGCCACCTCGGTGGCGCTGGCCAGCCAGAGTCGCAATGACCCGCTGGAGAGCCAGCGGGATTCGCTCACCGTGTGGCCTTTGGGTGACATCAGCAACGAACTCGTGCGTATGTACTCCGCGGCCCAGTTCAAGGATGCCTCGCAGGACATGGCAACCGCCAACTGGGTGTGGGGCTTCGAGCGCGTGGACCTGGCGACCGGGGCGGTGGAGACCAAGGTATTCGGCCCGCTGGAAGTGGTGCTGTTTTCGGGCATGGCCCGTCCCTCGGATCCCAACCAGTTCTTCGGGGTGCTGACCCAGCTGCAGAAATTTGATGTCGCGGCGCAGAAGAAGCTGAAGTCGGTTGACCTGGAGCACAGCTACTACTGCATCAATTTCGCCACCGACGGCAGCGAGATATACCTGGCCGGCACGTTCAACGACATCGCCGTGTATGACCCCGATACGCTGGAGAAACTGGGCAATATTCCGCTGCAGGACGGGGATATGTCGCTCGCCAACTCCCGGGTCTTCAGCCGCGCGCGCTAGCCCTCCGTGACCGGCAGCGCCGTGCCCGTCGCTGCTCCCCGCGCGGTGGATCGCGCGGCGATGGCATGGCTGTTCGGCTTCGTGCGCCCACGCAGCGGCGCCCTGCTGGCGCTGCTGGCCCTGTCGGTTACCACCTCCCTGCTGGTGCTGGTGCAACCCTACCTCACCAAGTTATTGATCGATGACGGCCTGCTGGCGCGCCAGTTAGACACCATGCTGGTGCTGGTGGGCCTGATCTTCCTCGCCGGCCTGGTGGCGACCGGGCTGTCCGGCGCCAACCGCTACTTCTACACCCGCCTGTCCGGCCACATCCTGTTCGACCTGCGCGAATCGGTCTATCGTCACCTGCAAACCCTGTCCCCGGCGTTCTATGCGCGCAATCGCGGCGGCGACATCCTGACGCGGCTGGACGGTGATGTGGCCGAGATCCAGCGCTTCGCCGTGGACAGCCTCTTTGCCGCCGTCAGCGCGCTGCTCGGGCTGCTGGGAACGCTGGTCTTTATGTTGCTGCTCAGCTGGCAGCTCACGCTCGTGCTGGTGGCGCTGGTGCCGCTGCACTGGCTCTACCTTAGGCATATGCGTCCCCGGGTGCAGCAGCAGACCCGACGCCTGCGCGAGCGCAGCAGCGATGTCACCGCCTTCCTGGTGGAGACGGTGCCGGCGATGAAGTTTATCCAGGCCGTGGCGGCGGAGTCCCGGGAGGCGAATCGCCTGGGCGTGCTCAACCGGCTCTATCTCGGTGACCTGCTGCACCTGCAGTTGATTGAGTTCGCCACCGCCGCGGTGCCCAACACCCTCACGTCCGCAGCGCGTGCGCTGGTGTTCGCCATCGGCGGCTACTGGGTCATCCAGGGGCAGATGGCGCTGGGCTCACTGATCGCCTTCAGCACCTACCTCGGCATGGCGGTGGGGCCGGTGCAGGGCCTGCTGGGTCTTTACATGGCGCTGTTCCGGGTCCAGGTCTGCCTGGAGCGGGTGCGCTACCTGGTGGAGGCGGCACCCGATGTGAAGCCTGGCGGCCGGCGGGTCCCGGACGCCGGCATGCGCGGCGCGCTGGCGCTCGAAGCAGTCAGCTTCCGCTATCCGGGCAGTGAGCAGGACATCCTGCAACAGGCCACGGTCAGCCTCCCGGCGGGTTGCAGCGTGGGTATATACAGCCCGTCCGGCAGCGGCAAGACAACCCTGGTCGATCTGCTGCTGCGTCACTACGAACCCGACGCGGGGCGCATCCTGGTCGATGGTGTCGATATTCGTGAGTTCGGCCTGGGCGACTGGCGCCGGCGCATCGCCCTGGTGGCCCAGGACATCGTGCTGTTCCGCGGCAGCGTGCTGGACAATATCCGCTACGCGCGGCCCGACGCTTCCGACGAGGAGGTGCGCCAGGCGGTGCGGCGCGCCCAGCTCGATACCCTGGTGGCGCGATTGCCCGAGGGCCTCGACACGCCGGTCGGTGAGCGGGGCACGCGCCTGTCCGGTGGCGAAAAACAGCGTATCGCCATCGCCCGGGCCCTGTTGCAGCAGCCCCTGCTGGTCATCCTCGACGAGGCTACCTCGGCGGTGGACATCGAGGTCGAGCGCGAGGTACTGCAGGCAGTGGACGCGTTGTTCGGTGAGTGCACGCGTCTGGTGATCAGCCACCGCCAGTCGGCCCTGGATAATTGCGGCTACGTGTTGGCGATCGAGGGCGGCAAACTGCGGCTGAGCGCAGCTGCCGGGGGCAGTGGCGATGCCTAGGCTGGCTGCTCGGCCTGATAGACAGCGGCATCGCCGGCCTGCAGTTGGCATCCGTGGCCGCCAGTCGCTGCTTTGTTGCCGCGGACGACGGCGAGGTGCGGCAGGCCGATGCTGCTCCCGACCAGTTGGGGCACGGCACGGCGCTGGCCGCTATCCTGTTGCAGGGTGCCCCCGACAGCCGGCTCTTGAATGCCCAGGTGTTCCGCCACACCCTGAGTCTGCGGCGCTGCGCAGGTGGCGGCGGCCCTGGACTGGCTGGTTCAACAGCGGGCGCAACTGGTCAACATGAGCTTCGGCCTGCGCGAGGATCGCCCGTCACTGCGCAACGCCTGTGAGCGCGCGCTGGCGCAGGGAATGATACTGGTTGCCGCGACGCCCGCCCGGGGCGAGCCGGTGTTTCCCGCCGCTTATGCCGGTGTGATTCGCGCCACCGGGGATGCCCGCTGCGCGCCGGGCGAGCTCTCCTTCCTCGATACCAGCCAGGCGGATTTCGGCGGCCATGTGCGAGCCGGGGCGAGCACTGTGGCGGGGGCCAGTGTCGGCTGCGCCCATGTCACGGCCCGCGCGGCCGGATTTCTCGGCGCCAACCCCGGCAGCTCGGCCGCGCAGTTGCGCGCATGGCTGGCAGCACAGGCCAGCTACCGCGGCCCGGAGCGGCGGCTATGTTAAGGGTTAAAGTATCCGGTAGCGGCGCAACCAGGCTTGCAGCGTCGCCTGTTTGCCCGAATCACCGGCGCAGCACGTCGCCAGCCGGGATGCCAGCAGAAGACGGCGCTGCTCTGTTGGACCCGGCAAGTCCTGCAACAACGGCGCCAGCTCAACCCCGCCCACATGCCATACCCCCAGCGGTTGGTCACTGGTTATCGCCACGTCCCGCGCGCAGATTCGGTCAGCGGCCACCACGGGCCTGGATTCGATGCCCAGCAGCGTCGGCGCCGTATCGGCGTGGGAGGGCTGCTGGTCCGGCCATCCCTGTCGTTGCAGCCAGAACGGCGCCGCCGGCCAGCGTGTTTCCAGGCGGTAAAAATCCCGCCCCATGCGGGCGAAACGCAGAAACGTATGGCGCACGCGATCCTGGTAGAACTGCGCTGCCAGCGCTCGCTCGGCCGGATAACGCAGCAGGGTATTGATGACGGCCGGGGCGATCAATGCGGATGAGAGAGACTGGAAAATACCATTGCCTGAGAGGGGATCGACCGCCATCGCCGCGTCTCCCACCCGCAGGGTGCTGGACGTGACCAGCTCCCCCTGCAGGACGGAGGTGCTGCCTCTGGCAATCACGTCACCCAGTGGTTTGCCCGCGAGGTCCAGCCCGGCTGTCGCCTGCAGTTGTGCCAGCTGGCGTTCAAACCAGCTATCGAGTTCGCCGCGCTTGGGCAGGCGGTTGTCATCGGCGGTGACAGTGAGCTGGACAAAGCGCAGGCCGTCAGCGGTCGACGCAAGCCAGGCCCAGCCGTCGGCGAAACTGCACACACCGCTGGCGGCCGGGGCGGGCGAGCCCTGGCGCAGCTGCAGCAATGACACTGTTTCTGGTCCCCGCCACTGGCTGGCGCCCGAGCCCGACGAGCTGCGGCCGCGTGCATCGACGAAGAAACGACAGTGCAGGATTTTTGCCGCGCGGCCGGGAGTGTCGATATGAATACGCAGGCCGTTACTCTGGGGTTCTGTCGGCTGGCGCACACGTCCCGGCAGCAGTTCCACGCCTGCCTCGGACACATCGGCAAGGAGCGCGGCGTCAAAGCCCTGGCGCAGTACCAGGTGTTCGGTGTTGGCGCCGCTGGACTCGCCGTTCCAGCACACATGGCGTTGGCTGGCAGCGGGTACGGTGGCGAGTGCCTGCGACATGCCGGCGCTGCGCAAGCCTTCGCAGGTGCGTGCCGAAATTCCCTCGCAGGTCTGCCAGGGCCGCGGGGCGTGCACCAGCGCCACCCGGTAGCCGAGTTTGCGCAGGCCAATGGCAACGGCGCCGCCGGCCGGCCCGCCGCCGGCAACGACGATATCTGTCGAGGAGTCGTTGCTGCCCGGCATTTTCAGACGGGTCTTCCAACCCGGGTTCGGGGCTTCGCCCGCCCGATTTCGGGGGGTCTACAGGCGATTTCCAGTGCGGTGGCGAGAGCTGCTGCCTGGAGTGTGCTGGAATTGCCGCCTGCATCCCCAAAATCACCGGTCACCACCATCAGTCCCTCGATCATTGCGGCGATGAGCGTTGCCCGTTGCCTGACCTCCCGTTCATCCATTCCCGCGTGGATTGCGCTTATGTGCTCCCCGAGTTGCCCGATATCGACGGAATACACCTCCCGCAGGTAACGTCCTGTGAAATCATCCAGTGAGCCGAGCAGGGCCCAGAACTGGATAAAGAACTGGCGGGTCGATTTCTTGCCGATATCCTCCATGTTCCAGCGCAGGACGAGCCGAAAACGCTCTACCGGATCCTCGGGCGCCCGGGCCAGGCACTCCTCGTATGCCGCTGTGTAGCGAGCGGCAATATCACTGAATAGCGCCTTTGCCAGATCTTCGCGCCTGGGAAAGTAATACTGCAGGTTTGCAAGGCTCACGCCAGCCCGCTCTGCCACGCTGCGCATCGAGAACCGCTCGTAGTTCTCCGTCTCCAGCAACTCGCGGGCCGCTGCTACCAGGCGGGCGGCGGTCTCCCGGCCAGCCTTCCGGGTCGCGGTGCCGCGCCTGACACCGCCCCTGGCCGCGGGACTGGGTAATTTCTTCGTCACCACTTAGGACTTCCTCCAGTAATCTTGTGCCAATTATAAGTCACTTGACAAACTAAACACAAAGACCTAAATTTTGTCGCACGACTCATTATTCGAGGACAACAGCATGAGACTCATCCGAAAGGCAGCGCTGCTGGTCGTTTTGGGGATGCTGCCCGTGTTCGCCAGCGCCGCCAGTGCCGCTGATTCCAGTGAACTGGACGCATTCAAGGCGGCGATACGAGCGCAGTACGACCTGAAGGAGAAAGCCTTTGCCGACGGCGATCCCAACCCGATTATCGAGCAGTTCTACAGTGAGGATGTCATTTCTGTGGACAATGAGGGCAATACCCATCGCGGCCGGGCCGAATTGCGACCCGTGTACGAGGAGGTCACAAAGTTCGGGAATGTGCGTATTGAGTCGGTGAATACCAAGGTCAGCGGCAATATGGGCTGGGACTGGGCTAATTTTTACGTCACGCCCAAGGATCCCGCCGAAGAACCTTTTTCCTTCAAGATACTTTTCCTCTGGGAGAAGCTGGACGGCCGCTGGTGGAGTGCAGGTGACATGTACGTCATTGGGCGGTTTGACGTCGAGAAATAGACAGGAATTCGCATGGCAGAGAACAAAGATATTTCATCCAAGGTATTTCCCGAAATCACCCGGCGGGATTTCGTGGGCGGCACCCTTATCGGCAGTGGCATTGCCCTGCTAACGGCCCACGCCCCTGGTCTACTCGCCCAGGGGGTTGGCGCGCAAGCATACCAGTTAAAACTTGGGCACAGCGTGCCTCTGCCCCTGACCGGGCTGGATGAGGCCTGGACCGGACCGGGGGGAGCAGGCGATTACGCCGTGGCGAACGGCGATACCTGGCGTGAAGTCAATGCCGCCCATGCCTTCGTGCGCAATGGCGACCTGGCGGGGAGTATTGGCGCGGCAAAGCCAACCGGCGAGCACTACGATCTGGTGGTGGTGGGCTCCGGCTTTGCGGGTTGTGCCGCGGCGTATACATTTTTGAAAGAGCAACCTGCAGCCAGGATACTGATTCTCGAAAATCACCAGATGTTTGGCGGTGAAGCCCGGCAGAATGAGTTCGAGGTGGATGGCTACAAACTCTGGGGTCCACAGGGCTCAACCGGCGCGGTCTGGCCACTGGACCAGGCCAGGAAGCTGGGTATGTACGCCGAGATTTGGGGTGAGCTCGATTTGCCCGAGGAGTTCAAGTGGCAGGAAGCAACCAACTCCGCGGTGAAAATTCCAATGGACAACTACTCCCCCATGCACCTGACCTGGGAGGGGACCGACCTGGGCTGGTATTTCGACGGCCATGGCATTGCGAAGAATCCGTGGTCCAACCGCTTTGCGGATACACCGCTGGACGAAAAGACCAGGAACGATCTGATCTGGATGGAGGTGTACCGGCAGCCGCCCGAACGGGAAGACTGGGACCGCTGGCTGGACTCGATGACCTACAGTGATTTCCTCAAGCAGGAAATGGGCATCGATAACCCCAAGGTAGAGGCTTACCTGAATCCCTTCGCCGCCGCCATGGGCTGCGGACTGGGCGTCGATGTGGTTTCCGCCTATCAGGCATTTAACTTCCTGCAGCCGGGCGTGGTGCAGTACGGCCGCCAGTTCGGCTATGGGGACCCTACCGATAATGTCTGGCTTGCCAGTTTCCCGGGTGGCAATACCGGAATACTGCGACATATCGTGCTGAAGCTGATTCCGGGTGTCTACGGTAAGACTGAGTCAATCAATGATGTGCTGTCCAATCCAGTGGACTTTTCCGTGATAGATAAAGCGGGCAGCCCGGTTCGCCTGCGGCTGGGTGCCACCGTGATCCATGTGAAGCATCAGGGACCCGCAGAGAGGGCCACCGGGGTGGATGTCACCTACCTGAAGGAGGGCGAAATTCAGCGGTTGACTGCCGACAAGGTGGTTATGGCTGCGCAGCAGCACGTCAATAAACGGGTGGTAGCGGATCTGCCCGAGGCACATAAAGAAGCGATGGACCAGTTCATGCATTCCCCGATGATGTTGGTCAATGTTGCAGTCCGGAACTGGAAGTTTATGGACAAACTCGGTATCGGCTCCATTCGCTGGTTCGACGACGACCTGGGCTGGTTTACCACCCTGCGCCGGCAGATGGTGCTCGATGGCAAGGAGCCCATGCCGCTTGATCCTGAAAAGCCCACTGTTCTGACGATGTACAACTCCTTCTGCATACCCGGCCTTCCGGTGGAACAGCAGACGGTCGCCGCGCGCATGAAAATGTTCAACATGAGCTACGCCGATGTAGAGAGAAAGGTGCGGGAGCAATTCACCAAAATGTTTGCTGCCGGAGGCTTCGATGCGGACCGGGATATTGCCGGCATCATCATCAACCGACAGGGCCACGCTTATGTGGTAACGCCCCCGGGGTTTTTCTTTGGCAAGGACGGCAAGCCGGCGCCCTCCGACGTCATTCGGCAGAAGCATGGGCGAATAGCCTTCGCCCATGCCGAGCTGTTGGGCGCCCAGATGTGGGAAGGTGCCGTGCATGAGGGGGAGCGGGCTGCCAGGCAGCTCGCTGGGTAAAGCTTCTTCCAAGGGCGGAAAGCGTTAATAATAAGCCAATTTCAGGGTAATTTCGGGAGTACGATATGACGTTCAAAAACATTTGCTTCATCTCAGACATTCACGAAGGCCTTCAGGTACCCGGTGGCCGCCCTTTGCGCGACTACCCTGGCGTTATCCGCCCGGGCAAGCGTACTGGAAGAGACGGTGGTGACTGCACAGAAGCGGGAGGAGAACCTGCAGGAAGTGGGAATTTCGGTTACCGCCTTCTCGGGTAACCAGCTGCGGGCGCTCGGTATGACCAGAACCGTAGATATTGCCCAGCAAGTGCCAGCAATGCAGCTGCAAACATTCAGCCCGGCCTTCACTATTATCAACCTGCGCGGGATCTCGCAGAACAATTTCCAGGATAA
Source organism: uncultured Gammaproteobacteria bacterium (assembly GCA_963700715.1). Classification (GTDB taxonomy): domain Bacteria; phylum Pseudomonadota; class Gammaproteobacteria; order Pseudomonadales; family Halieaceae; genus JARRPM01. Next base: position 3,951 of record CAVOYP010000012.1, on the reverse strand, counting down.
CCTGGAAGCGCCAGTCGCGGTCTACGTGGACGGAGCCTATATCCCGAGTATGAATGCGATCAATGGCCAACTATTCGACATCAAACGGGTGGAAGTGCTGCGTGGCCCCCAGGGCACTCTATTCGGTCGCAACACCACCGGCGGTCTGGTCCAGTACATTACCAATGGCGCCACCGATAAGGAATTCAATGGCTATGCCGAGGGGACCCTGGGTGACTACGACCAGCGCGCGGTCGAGGGGGCGATCGGCGGCTCACTCACCGACAAGTGGCGCGGCAGGCTGGCGGGCCGCTGGGAGGAAAACGATGGTTATGTGGAATCCGTCACCCCCGGCATCCGCGATTCGAACGGCGCCAATGGGTATACCATCCGTGGCTCCACCGAGTGGGATATTACCGAGGACCTTCTGCTCGATATCCGCATTGCGTACGCCGATGATGACGATGTCCCTTCTGGAACCTACTCTATAAATTTTGCGGGCTTCGATCCGAATACCGGCCTGGGTGTAGAGGCCCCTGGACGGTTGACCGATGGCTGGAAGCACGCGTCCACCCTGGAGGGCAGTTACAGCCGGGAAGCCACTAACTACCTCGGTACACGTGACCTGGAGTCTCAGCGAATCCACCGAACTCGTCTCCATCACTCACTACCTGGATCTGGAGAAGAGGTATCTGGAGGATGCCGGTGGCGGCCTGTTTTTCTTTCCCTACAACACGCCGACCGACTTTACGAATTTTGCCCAGGAGCTGCGCCTTTCCGGAAATGAGGGGCGATTGCGCTGGCAAACCGGCCTGTACTACCTGGATATGACGACCGAGACCGATCAGTCGGTGCAGGGTGTGACCATCCTGGAGGGTTTCGGCGCGACGACGGATTCGGCCATCCAGACGACGAGCTCCAAGCTGGATTCCTCGAACTGGTCCGTGTTCGGGCAGGCGGAGTACGACCTGGCCGACCAGTGGACACTTATCGCCGGGCTGCGCTGGTCCGACGACTCCAAGAATATCGACCTGTCCCAGGTGTATGCCGAGTCAGGTGCGGGTATCGCGCCCACCGAGGTATTCAATATCGCAAATGTTCCCATCGATGATATCGATGAAATCGAGTATGACGATTACGCGGCGCGCCTGCAGCTCAACTACACCATGGATAGTGGCACCCTGGTCTACGGCTCATGGAATCGTGGCATCAAGGGCGGTAACTGGTCCATCGATCCGCTGGGGGTGGTGGCACTGGTCGATCCGGCCAATTTGAAGCATCAGCAGGAAGTCCTCTACTCATACGAACTGGGTATCAAGTCGCAGAACGACTGGGCGCGCCTCAATTCAGCGGTTTATTATTATGACTACAACGACTACCAGGCCTTTTCACTGCTGGAACTGACCCCGCAGGTGACCAACTCGGATGCGGATTCCTGGGGCGGCGAACTCGAGCTGACAGTGTTTCCCGCCGAGGGTTTGGACCTGCTATTGGGAGTCGCCTACATTGATTCCTCGGTGGACGCCGTGCCCGATCCCTTTGGTGGGCTCAATGAGGCTGAATTCCCGAATGCGCCCAAGTGGAGCATCAACGGCCTCGCGCGCTACCAGTGGGATATGCCGGGAGGCTCGATGGCGGCCCAGGTGGACGGCGTGTGGAATGACGAGCAGTATATCGAAGCGACCAACTCCCAGATATCCGAAGAGGACGCCTATCTGGTCTGGAATGCCCGTTTGAGCTACACAACAGCAGATGAGGCCTGGGAATTTGCGGGCTGGGTACAAAATGCGGGTGACGAGCAATACCGACTCTATAACCTGGATCTCGGGCTGCTGGGGATAAGTCAGGAAGTGTATGCTCCTCCCCGCTGGTATGGCGCTACGGTTTCCTATCGCTTCTGACCTGCTATCCCCGCTGCCGGGGCAGCGCGTCGCGGCGGCGTCCGCCGGCGCCTCCCCCTGATCCCATCGCAGACTTCGCTGGCAAGCCAAATGGCCGGCGAATTTTGTGCTTTAATACGACGTGGCAACCTGAGGAGAGACGAACAATGCCCGCCTATAACCTGATAATCGACGGTAAGAAAGTCACCACCGCTGAGACCTTCCCGGTGCTCAACCCCGCCACGGAGCAAGTGGTGGCCCAGGCCCCGAAAGCCACCGCCGAGCACCTCAACCAGGCGGTGGCCGCGGCCCGCCGGGCTTTCCCCGCATGGAGCGCCACCCCGGATGCGGAGCGTTCGCGCCTGGTTCACGCCATCGCCGACGCCCTGGGCGCCCACAGTGAGGAACTGACCAGACTCCTGACCCTGGAACAGGGCAAGCCCGGTGTCGGCTTTGCCGGCATGGGAGGAGCGTTTGAAATCGGCGGCACCCTGATGTGGGCCCATGCCACCGCCGACCTGGAACTGCCGGTGGAGGTGATCCAGGACAACGACCAGGCCCGGATCGAGGTTCACCGCAAGCCCCTGGGCGTCATCGGCTCGATCACCCCCTGGAACTTCCCGCTGATGATTGCGATCTGGCATGTCATGCCGGCCCTGCGCAGCGGCAATACCGTGGTGATCAAGCCCTCCGAGTTCACGCCCCTGACAACCCTGCGGGCCGTGGAGATCATGAACGAGATCCTGCCCCCGGGGGTCATCAATATCGTCACCGGCGACGGCAGCCTGGGCGCCGCCATGTCCAGCCACCCGGATATCAACAAGATCGTATTCACCGGCTCCACCGCCACCGGCAAGAAGATCATGCAGAGCGCTGCGGGCAACCTCAAGCGCATCACGCTGGAGCTGGGCGGCAATGATGCCGCCATCGTTCTGCCTGACACCGATGTCGCGGCGGCGGCGCCGAAAATATTTGCAACCGCCCTGTTCAATAACGGCCAGACCTGCGCCGCCCTGAAGCGGCTGTATGTGCACGAGGATATCTACGACGAGATGTGCGACGCCCTCGCCGCTATCGCCCGCAGCGTGAAAACCGGCGATGGCAGCATCGAGGGTATGGACTTCGGGCCCATCCAGAACAAAACCCAGTTCGACAAGGTCTGTGCGATAGCCAGCGAGGCAAAGGCCAGCGGTGCCCGCTTTCTCACCGGTGGAGAGCCGGTGCAGGGCCCAGGGTATTTCTTTCCGGTCACCATCGTGGCGGATATTGCCGATGACACCCGGCTGGTGGCAGAGGAGCCGTTTGGCCCTATCCTGCCGGTACTCAAGTTCAGCGATGTGGAAGACGCATTGCGCCGCGCCAACGACAGCAATAACGGCCTTGGCGGCTCGGTCTGGTCCCGCGATGTCGCCCGCGCCACCGCCCTGGCGAGCCGGCTCGAGTGCGGCACCGCTTGGGTTAACGGCCACGCGATGATCCAGCCCGATATGCCGTTTGGCGGGGTCAAGGAGTCGGGCGTTGGCGTGGAGTTCGGGCGCTATGGACTGGAGGAATACACCAACATCCAGTCACTCTATATCGCCAGGGGCTGAGCTGGCGCCGCTGCTGCGCAGGCCCTATAGTTGGTGCGACGGAAACAGGAAGCTTAGCCATGATGATTGCGCGTAAAGGCCGGTGCTTGTTGGCAGCAGCGGCAGGAACACTTCTCGCCGGTGCCGCCCTTGCCCAGCAGGGTCAGCCGCCGCCGCTGCCGATCGAGCCCACCGGGGTGATTCAGACCCTGCCGGCGACCTACCCCCCGAGCTGGTTCCTGGTGCACGACGCCAGCTTCTTTCACATGAGTGACGGCAAGGTGTACGTGATCGATACTGCAGCCGATAAACTGGCGGCGCAGGTGAAAGGCACCTTCAACGTGTCGCTGATCGGCAATATCGCCCAGGGCCCCGGGCGCGGCGAAATCTACGCCACGCAGACGTTCCACTCCCGCGGCAGCCTGGGCGACCGCCTGGACGTCCTGACGATCTTCGACATGCAGACCCTGGCGCCAAAGGGGGAGGTGATCCTGCCCACCGGCAAGCGCTTTATGGGCATG
>CAVOYP010000011.1:0-96487 GCA_963700715.1 uncultured Gammaproteobacteria bacterium | reverse complement strand
GCGGCTCCCAACCATCGGCTACTTCGAAGACCAGCAGGCGCCCCGGCTCAATGGTTTGCCTGACGCTGGCAACATGTTCATTGAATCGACGAACAAGGTGATCATGATCATGCATACGTCCATCAAAGTAGTCATTGATTGTCGTTTTCATGTAAGCACCTGCTTCGGTACCGGGCAGGAACTCTAGCCATTCTTTTCCAAAAATTGTGCTCTGGACAGAGGCAAACCACTTCTCCGGATCCCGCACGGTAAGCACGATTTTTGCGTCAGGATAGTATTCCGCCAGTGCGGCATAGCTGGTGCAGGCGGGAAAATCCACTGTTGCGGTAAAGCCCTCGAAAATAGTATCCCAATCCGGCGCACCGGTTCCTGCTTGTTCCCATAGCTTCCAGTGCGCAGGCCCTTTTGGAAAGCATTCAACCATGTGATAACAGGGGTAACCCAACTGCTCCAGTGCCGCCTTCATCGACATGGTGCCAGTTCGGCCGAAACCCGCACCGATAATTTTCAATGGCATCTCGCGTCAGCCTCGAATAAGTGGATCGTGAAAGATGCTGGCTATTCTGGATTGAACTCGCTAGCGCTACATTGGGTATCAAGCAGAAAAGTACCGGATCCGGGTATTCATGCCAAGACATTTCCTCGGACGATTGTCGAGCTATTTCATCATGTGACAGAGGTTCTGTTCGGTGATGGCTGGCAAGTCACTGATCCTCGGAAGGTATTGGCGGATTCAGCCCGTGGTGCTTTCGGTGAGTCCGCGTTCCCAGGAAGCGAAGTAGCGGGTATGCTGGCAGTAAGTGGCAGAGGTGATTTGTTCCGAGTCAGTGAAACCTGCCCGATAAAAAATCAGGAGCACTCGGCCCCAGTCGGCCGCACGCGGGGGAATATCGAATGACTGAAAATCCATTGGACAGCGTGGACATAAACCGCGCCCGCCCGATGACGCGGGAGGAGAAGAAGGTCATACTCGCGTCCTCCGCAGGTACCATCTTTGAGTGGTATGACTTCTACCTCTACGGTTCGCTCGCCGCAATCATCGGGGCGCAGTTCTTCACTCCTTTCCCCGAGAGCACACGCAACGTGTTTGCGCTGCTCGCCTTTGCGGCCGGGTTCCTCGTGCGGCCTCTCGGGGCGCTGGTATTCGGCTCGCTTGGCGACCTGGTCGGACGCAAGTACACCTTCCTGATGACGATCCTGATCATGGGCGTTTCCACCTTCCTGGTGGGCCTGTTGCCCAGCTATTACAGCTGGGGCGTCGCGGCCCCGATCCTGCTGATCGTGCTGCGCATGCTGCAGGGGCTGGCCCTGGGTGGCGAATACGGCGGCGCAGTTGTCTATGTCGCCGAACACGCGCCGATCAACCGCCGCGGCTACTACACGGCCTTTATCCAGACCACGGCGACGCTCGGGCTGCTGCTGTCGCTGCTCGTCATCCTCTCAGTGCAGGGTTTCGTCAACGCCAACTACCCCGATCAACCGATACTGGATGCGGCCGGCCAGGCCATGCTGAATGCCGATGGCAGCCCCGCCATGATGAAAGCGTTTCACGCCTGGGGCTGGCGCATTCCATTCCTGGGCTCGGTATTCCTGCTGGCCATCTCACTTTACATCCGACTGCAGATGAACGAGAGCCCGGCCTTCAGGAAGATGAAGGAGGAGGGTGCGCAATCCAAGGCCCCGCTGCGCGAGGCTTTCGGCCAGTGGAGGAACGCAAGGATCGCGCTGATTGCGCTGTTCGGCCTCACCGCCGGTATGGCGGTTGTCTGGTACTCGGGCCAGTTCTATGCCCTGTTCTTCCTGCAGAACGTGGTGAGGGTCGACAGCTTTACAACCAACGTTCTGATCGCCTGGTCGTTGATCCTCGGCACCGGCGGTTTTCTGTTCTTCGGCGCCCTGTCCGACCGGATCGGCAGGAAGCCGATCATTCTGGCGGGATGCCTGATCGCCGCGCTGACGTACTTTCCCGTATTCAAGTTTCTGACCCACACCGCAAACCCCGCGCTCCATGCGGCCCAGCAGACACCGGTGGTGGTCACCGCCGCGCCGGGCGACTGTTCATTCCAGTTCAACCCCACCGGCGCGGCCCGGTTCAACTCGTCCTGCGACATCGCCAAGAACCAGCTGGCGCGCTCCTCGGTCAACTATTCGACGGCTACAGGGGAGCCAGGGATGATCGCGCAGATCAAGGTCGGTGCAACGCTGATTGACTCCTATGACGCAGGCAAGCTGAGCGGGGACGAGCTGAAGGCAGCCAGGGTGGCATTCGAAAGTTCGCTGAACCAGGCCTTGCAGGCGGCCGGCTATCCGCTGGTTGCCACCAGCAACCCGTCGGTTGCAAGCGCAAGACACATGCTCGACATTTTCACTGCGCAGAAGCTCACGATCATTGCGGTCCTGACCTATCTCCTCATCCTGGCGACCATGGTCTATGGCCCGATCGCCGCGATGCTGGTGGAACTGTTCCCCACCCGGATCCGCTATTCGGGGCTGTCACTGCCATACCATATCGGCGCCGGCTGGTTCGGGGGGCTGCTGCCCGCCACCGCCTTTGCGATCTCGGCCCAGACCGGCAGCATCTATGCGGGACTGTGGTACGCGGTGATCGTGGCGATGGTGACGGTGGTAGTCGGCGTGGCCCTGGTGCCCGGCGGCACGCACCGGAAGTCGATCTTCACCGACGACCCGGAGCACAGAGTGCACCGTTGATCAAGAGCCTATTCGGTGTTGGGATAGTACATGGCACTAGGCTTTCGGTGGCAGGAGGAGCGCGGCTTTGCGGAGTTGTTCGAGCAGCATGTTGACGGTGGCGCTACTGACGGTCTCCATGTCGACCGGCTTTTCCCCCTTGACGCTGATGGTCAGTTGGCCGGTCGCCGCCAGGTTGGCTACGGCCTGAATCAAATCTGCCCTGGTCTTCGTCCCATCGACACTTTGTATGAGCAGGCGTATCGGTGGATCGAAGTTGACCGTGCGGTGCCGCAGCGTTGTTATCGGACCATCGGAAGCAGCCTGCAGGCGAGCCAGTTCCGACGTTCCGGGTTTTTCAGGTACATCTACAGCGAATCGGTCCGGCACGAAACGGATATCAACGTCACCGCGGGCGAGCATTTGCAATATATTGGTCGCCACAATTTGCTCTGTAAGTGAATCCTCGTGTTCACCCACAGTGAACAGCTCCGAAAGACGCTTGTTCGCTTGTTCAGCTATTTCGGTCGCGGTCAAAGAAACTGGCCATGCCTCGGCGAGCGTTAGTAGCAAGGCCTTGTGAACCGAGCTTTTAACCTGCAGCTGACGACCATTGGCGAACTTGAAATTCATCTCGACTTCGTTGCTCAGATCATGATCCGTGGTTGTAACTTGTATGGCACCCGCAAATCTTGCCCCTGCAATCCTCTGTTCATCAAGGTGGCGATTGACTGGAACATTGGCATGGCACAACAGCGATTGCCGGAACATACGATTGGTAACAAAATCCGTGTACTGGCTGCGATGATGCAAGTTGCTGGTTAGCTTGGTGAGTGCCTCGGCCGCTTTGGCGGGGAGATTGCTGGTGACCATAGTGGCTAAATTTGATTCACCCATAAACTGCAGCTTATTGGCGGCAGCGAGTTCCATAAACTGATAGAAGAACATCGGGTGGTTGTTTTCTTCCAGATGCTCATGAAATAAATAGGCGTCGGATTTCCTGGAAAGCATTTCAAGTTCTTCCTTAAGCACTCGAGCATAGGGAGTTGTCTGTCCCTGGGTGCTGTCGACGAGGAAAGAGATTAACGCCCGCGCCTGTCTGATTTTCTCGGTTGGATTGAGCAAGTGCTTGGTGTGATACAACATCATCTTGCGAATCATGCCACGCATGAACCAACCGGGGTAAGCATTGTAGCTGATGTAGGCGATACCGTTAGGCGCCAGGCGCTCATAACACAACTCCAAAATGCGGTTTTGTGCGGCGGGCGTCACCCAGGAAAATACACCGTGGCACAGGATGTAATCGAATTTCCCAAATGAATCATCGATATCGTGAAAGTCTTGGGCCAACAATTGGATATTCTTTAAACCCAGCCGCTCAATAGTCGCCTGCCCTTCGGCAATCTGTCGCGCTGAAAGATCAACACCCACGAACCTGGCGTTTGGCAGTTGGGCCGCCATTGGAATGAGATTGCCGCCGCTGGCCCCCCCAAGCTCCAGAATCGCCGCTTCGTCCGGCAATTTAGCCTCGATCTTGAAAAGCTTGGCCAACGTATAGATGTGGTCGGGGTGTGTTGCGTCGAACGGGTAGCTTGGATAGGGAATAGTGTCGTAGGAGTACCCTGAAGTATCTTGGGAAGGTTCGATCCTGATTTCCGACACCTGGCAACTCCTGGTCTACAACTTTCCGGGGAACTGTCGGGGCGATCCAGAAAGGGGCGGTAGGTGTTAACCCCTTTGCTCCAAAAGTGTTACCCATGTCCCCGGAATAGAGTGCAACCTATGTGACCGGAATGCACCGTCAAGATTTGGTCGGTGTGAGAGGATTCGAACCTCCGACCCCTTCCTCCCGAAGGAAGTGCGCTACCAGACTGCGCCACACACCGATGATTTGAGGGGGCGCCACTATACCAAAACAGATCGCCAGAACCAATGCCCCGGCACTGCGTTTGGATGGCGGCGCCTAGTAGATGCCGGCCCAGCGGGCGAGCAACTGGCTGAAGATACTCAGGCCGGTCACGATCGCAATCAGGATCAACAGCAGGCGCATCGGCCGGAAGGGCTTGCGCTCAACCGAATTTACACCGCGCCTGATGAATTCATCCACCCGCGCCTGGTCCTCGGGATGCAGGCGATTTTGGTAGCTCTTGTCGTTCTCTTCGGGCATATCCAGTTTCTGAAAGTCGCCCGGTGCGGAGGTTCCCGAGCAGCAACGCGTATTCTACAGCGCAAACATCTCAACTGGCATCTGCATAAGGTTGCTGGCGCCGGAGAGGATCATGTTTTTGTGAGACATGGTGCGCGGCAGCAGCCGGTCGAAGTAGAACCGGGCGGTCATCACCTTGGCCTCGTAGAAGGCCACATCCCCGTCAGCCTCGGCGATCTTGTGCCGGGCCAGAACCGCCATCCGCGCCCAGAAGTACGCCAGGCAGACATACCCGCTGTACATCATGTAATCCACGGCAGCGGCGCCGGCCTCATCGGGGTTTTTCATGGCGGATTCGCCGATTTTCATCGACAGTGCCAGCCACTCGTCCTTGTAGGCCTTGAGCACACTGACGAACTCCGCGTCCTCGGGGCCATCGTTGGCGGCACAAAACTCGTCGATCAGCGCGGTGAAGCCCAGCAGCAGTTTGCCGCCGCTGCCAATGACCTTGCGACCCAGCAGGTCCAGCGCCTGGATGCCGGTCGTGCCCTCGTAGAGCATGGAGATGCGTGCATCGCGCACTATCTGCTCCATCCCCCACTCCCTGATAAACCCGTGGCCGCCGTAGATCTGCACACCCAGGTTGGCAGCCTCGAAACCGGTCTCGGTGACAAACGCCTTGGCGATTGGCGTGAGCAGCGCCATCAGGTCGTCCGCGGCTTTCGAGCGCTCCTTGTCACCACCTTCAACCACGTCGCCCTGCTGCGCCAGGAAATAGATGAAGGCGCGACCACCCTCGGTAAAGGCCTTCTGGGTGAGCAGCATGCGGCGCACATCGGGATGGACGATGATGGGGTCCGCCGGTCCCTTTTCGTTCTTGGGCCCGGTCAGGCTGCGCATGGCCAAACGCTCCCGCGCGTAGGTGAGGGCGCCGGTATAGGACAGCTGGGCATGGGCAAGGCCCTGGATGGCCGTGCCGATACGGGCGGTGTTCATAAACGTGAACATGCAGTTCAGGCCCCTGTTGGGTGGCCCGATGAGGTAGCCGGTCGCGCCATCGAAGTTCATCACACAGGTGGCCGAGGCCTTGATGCCCATCTTCTTCTCGATCGACGCGCAATTGACGGCGTTGCGTTCGCCCAGGCTGCCGTCATCATTGACCTTGAACTTGGGTACGATGAACAGGGAAATGCCCTTGGTGCCCTGGGGCGCATCCGGCAGCCGCGCCAGCACGATATGCACTATGTTCTCCGCCATGTCGTGCTCGCCGGCGCTGATGAATATCTTGGTGCCCGTTATGGCATAGCTGCCATCGGCCCGGGGCTCTGCCTTGGTACGCAACAGGCCGAGGTCGCTGCCGCAATGGGCTTCGGTCAGGCACATTGTGCCGGTCCACGCGCCCTCAACCAGCCGGGTCAGGTACTTCCTTTTCTGCTCGTCGTCGCCGTGCTCTTCGATGGTCTTCACCGCGCCGTGGCTGAGGCCCGGGTACATCAGCCAGGACCAGTTCGCCGTGCCGGCCAATTCATTGATGACGATGCCAACCAGGTTGGGCATGCCCTGGCCACCGACCGCGGTGCTCGCACTCAGCGACGGCCAACCATTCTCCACGTACTGCTGATACGCCTCGGCGAATCCCTTTGGGGTGGTCACGCCCGCCTCACTCCAGTGACAGCCTTCCTCGTCGCCGCTCTGGTTGAGGGGGGACAGGACGTTCTCGGCGAATTTCGCGCCCTCCTCGATGATGGCGCCCATCAGATCCGCGGTGGCATCCTCATAGCCGGGAAGTGTCTGGTAGAGCTTCTCGGACTCGAGCAACTCATTCATAACGAAGCTGATGTCGCGCAGGGGCGCTTTGTAAGCGGGCATGATAATTACCTCTCGGTTGGCCTTGCTCTCCGGGCTTCGCAGCAGCGTGCGGGAAGAGCCATGTGTTCAGCGCCCACATTCTGGGCTTTTCTGGCGAGCAGTCAAATATATTTTTGGCCGGGAGCAGCCAACCCGGATCAGAAAACAGCTATATAGACCTGGATCAATATTTATTATGGTAAGCACTTACATACCTGTAAGTGCCTCCAAAGACAAGCCCCTGGAGGCCTGCTCTACGTCAAATGGCAGCAGGCACGGCACCTCCCCCAGCAGGGGCGCCGGCAGCAGGCGTCGCAAGCTGTCCAGGTTTTCTGCGTAGCTGGGCATTATCTCCCCGGGTTGGTTGGCCACCCAGCCGGCCAGGCGCAACCCGTCCCTGGCGATGGCCTCGGCGGTCAACAGGGCGTGATTGATGCAGCCAAGGCGCATACCCACCACCAGGATGACCCCCGCCTGCAATTGCACGGCGACGTCCGCCAGGGTCTCACGCGCGCTGATCGGCACACGCCAGCCCCCGGCTCCCTCAATCAGCACGAAGTCCGCACCGGCCAGCATCACCCCCCGGCACAGTCCTGCCAGGCGACTGGCCTGGAGTGATCGCCCCTCCTGCTGCGCCGCAATATGGGGCGCAATGGCGGCACTCAGGGCGACGGGGTTCACCTGCTCGTAGGCCAGGGGCTCCGTCATCCACTGCAGCAACAGCAGGGCGTCCTCGTTGCGGCCCGAAGCGTCGCAACCTGCCGCGACCGGCTTGATCGCGGCGGTGCGCAGGCCGGCCCGCGCGGCAGCGGCCAGCAGCGCGCAACTGACAGCCGTCTTACCCACGCCCGTATCGGTACCCGTTACAAACCATGTGCGGCTCATCGCCTGGTCACCTCGCCGAAAATCACGTCATAGGTCGCAGGCAGCAATCCCCCCGCCCGCCAGGCTTCATAGGCCTGTACCATACCCTGCAGGGCCCTGCGGCTGGTCAGTCCCGCCGGCCGGTCGCGGTTCATATTGTGGGCGCCCAGGGCCTTGAGTTCCGCCAGCAGGTCCGCCACCCGCCGGTAGTGCATACAGTAGCGCTCGCGCTCAAGGCTGAGGTCGATGCCCCGCACCCCGGCGGCCGCGGCGAGCAGGTCGCCGGGCGGCAGGAATTTGTTCACGTGTTGGCGTTGATCCACGGCGGCCCATGACAGGCGCAACTCGCGCAGGGTCTCGGGCCCCAGCGTGGTGAACACGCAGCGGCCACCGGGCTTCAGCACTCGCGCCAGCTCGGTAAAAAACAGCTCGGGGCGCTGGCACCACTGGATGGCCAGGCTACTGAAAGCCAGGTCCACCGAGCCGGGCGCCAATGGCAATGCTTCGGCGTCGCCCACCAACCAGAGGTCCTCGTCAGCGGCCCGGCCCCGGGCATACTCGACCATACCCGGGGCCAGGTCCAGGCCGACATAGGTGCAGCATCCATAGCGTGCCCTCAGCCCGGCGCGGAAATATCCGGTGCCGCAGCCCAGGTCGAGCACCACGGCGGCGGCCGGGTCGCCCGCGGGCAGGCGCGCCAGCAGGCGCTCACCGACATCGCGCTGCAGTTGCGCCACCGAATCGTAGGAAGCCGCGGCGCGACTAAAGGAAGACGCGACGTCTTTCTTGTCGGGCCCTGCTCCGTGCAGGGACACTTCACCCAGCAGGTCTGCGGCGGCCAGAAACTCGCGAGTTGCTGCCGCAAGTTCAGTTGCGCTTGCCAGCGGCGCCAGGTGGCAGGCACCCCTGAGCAGCTGCACCCGGGCGTTCGCCGGCCCCTGCAGCAATCCTTCGAGCGCTTGCTGAAGTTCCGCGGGCACCAGACCGTCATGCTCGGCCAACAAGTGCAGCTGGGGTTGCGGCAGGGTCTGCAGCAACTGCCGCTGGTCGAGCTGCGCAAGCCAATCGAGGCCCGTCATCAACTCTTCACCGGGTGCTTGCCTGCGCGGGACCTGCAACTGCCGCAGCAGGGCCCGGGGCCGTGCCGCTCCCTGCACCTGCAGGCTGTCGAAGCGGCGCAGGGCGGCCGCGGGCTGCGCCCGGCAGGCGGCCCTGAAACTCGCAAACGCGGCGGGTTGCATGCCCGGCCAGCCGGGTTCCGCCACAAAGCGCGGGTTGCTGCACACGGTCACCACCGCCGCCACCCGCTGTGGGTGATGCGCTGCCAGCGCCAGCGCCAATTGGCCGCCGAGGGACCAGCCCAGGTACACGGCGCGCGCGGGAGCGGCGGCAAGGACGGCCTCCAGCACAGCTTCTCGTTCTATCGACTCGCCGCAGGCAAGGCCCGGGGCGCAACCCGGCAGGTCCAGCAGGGTGATATTTGCCCAAGGCCGCAGGCATGCGAGCAGCGGTCGCCAGATGTCGCGATCGCTGCCCCAGCCGTGCAGCAGCACCAGCTCCTGCTGCGCCCCGCCGGTTGCGCTCAGGTACTCGGGTTCGAGCCGCATCCCAGGCTTACGCCCCGGCCCAGCAGGCGGCAAGCTGCTCCAGCAGCTGGTCCACCTGCGCGTCGGTATGGGCGGCGCTGAGGGTGATACGCAGGCGGGAGGTGCCCGCCGGGACGGTGGGCGGCCGTATTGCACTGATCAGCAGCCCGCGTTGCCTCAGCTGCTCACTCAGCGCCAGCGCCGCCGCCGCATCCCCCACCGGCAGGGGCTGGATGGCGCTGTCCGACGCCAGCAGCGGCAGCCCCAGCTCCCCGGCGCCGCGGCGAAAGCGGCGGATCAAATGGCCGAGGTGCTCCCGGCGCCAGGATTCCTCCTGTACCAGGCGCAGGGATTCCAGGCTGGCGCCCGCTACCGCCGGCGGCAGTGCGGTGGTGTAGATGTAGCTGCGGGCCTGCTGGATCAGCGTCTCGATCAGCAGTTCACTGCCGGCCACAAATGCGCCGGCAGTGCCCAGCGCCTTGCCCAGGGTGGCCATCAGCACTGGCACCGCCGCGTGATCCAGGCCTGCGGCCTCGGTGCTGCCGGCCCCGCGCTCACCCAGAACCCCGAAGCCATGGGCATCGTCCACCATCAGCCAGGCATCGTGCCTGGCACAGGCGGCGGCCAGTTCCCCCAGCGGCGCGGTGTCGCCATCCATGCTGAACACGCCGTCGGTCACCACCAGCTGCACGCCGTCGGTCCGGGCGAGCTTGTGCTCCAGCGCGGCGGGGTCGCAGTGCGCAAAGCGCTGGAAACGAGCGCCACTGTGCAAGCCCCCGTCGAGCAGGGACGCGTGGTTGAGTCGATCCTCCAGCACCTGGTCGCCGCGCTGCAGCAGGCTGGTGAGAATACCGGTGTTGGCCATATAACCACTGGAAAAGAGCAGGGCGCGGGGCCGGCCGGTGAACTCCGCCAGCGCCTCCTCCAGCTGCTGGTGCAGGGCGCTGTGGCCGCAGACCAGGTGGGAGGCGCCACTGCCCACGCCGTAGTCGGCAGCCGCCCGCTGGAAAGCCGCGACCACCCGGGGATGGGCTGCCAGGCCGAGATAATCGTTGCTGCAGAAGTTGAGATACTGCCTGTCGCCCAGCTGGACGATAGGCCCCTGGGCGCAGTCCAGGGTCAGGCGCCGGCGGTAGAGGTTCTGCTGCCGGCGCAGCGCAAGGCCGGCGCCCAGGCGATCGGCGAGAACGCCCACGGCTGCGAACTAGCGAGCGCCCTGCGCGCTGGCGTCGTAGAACTGCGGGTGGGGCGCCGTGGGCGCCCGCTCCACCTGCCGCTGCTCGGGTTCGATACCCAGCCGCGCAAACAGCGCCATGTCCTTGTTGGACCGGGGGTTGGGCGTGGTCAGCAGTTTGTCGCCGTAGAAGATGGAGTTCGCACCGGCAAAGTAGGCCAGGGCATGCATTTGCTCGTTCATTTCTTCCCGCCCCGCGGAGAGGCGGACGTGCGAGGCCGGCATCAGGATGCGCGCCACGGCGATGGTGCGCAGGAACTCGAAGGGGTCCAGGTCCACCTGGTCCGCCAGCGGTGTGCCCTTCACCCGCACCAGCATGTTCACCGGCACGCTCTCAGGATGCTGCGGCAGGTTGGCCAGCTGCTGCAACAGGCCGGCCCGGTCACCTGCCTGCTCGCCCATGCCCACGATGCCGCCGCTACAGACTTTCATACCGGCCTCGCGCACATGGGCCAGGGTCTCCAGGCGGTCCTGGTAGGTGCGCGTGGTGATAATCTCGCCGTAGAACTCCGGGGAGGTATCGAGATTGTGGTTGTAATAGTCGAGCCCGGCCTGCGCCAGTTCCCGCGCCTGGTCCGCGCTCAACATGCCCAGGGTCATGCAGCTCTCCAGCCCCAGTTCGCGCACGCCCTTTACCATGGCGACCACGTAGGGCATATCCCGCTGTTTGGGTGAACGCCAGGCGGCGCCCATGCAGAACCGGGTGGCGCCGCTGTCCCGGGCGGCCCGCGCCTGCTCCAGCACCTTCTCCACCTCCATCAACTTCTCAGCCTCCAGCCCCGTGTCGTAGCGGGTGCTCTGGGGGCAGTAGGCGCAGTCCTCAGGGCAGGCGCCGGTTTTGATGGAAAGCAACGTGCTTACCTGGACCTGGTTCGGGTCAAAATAGCGGCGATGGATACTGTGCGCGCGAAACAACAGGTCGTTGAACGGCAGGGCGAGGAGGGCCTCCACTTCCTGACGGGACCAGTCATGCCGGATATCGCCCTGCTGGGGGTCGAGTACGGCGGGCGCAGCGGTGGCGGTTGGAGACATATAACACCTGGGAGAGCGGGCTGGGGAAGGTGTTTCATGATAGCGCCGGGCAATGGCCTGTCAACCGGGGACAAGACTGATGGTTAACAATGCCCTGACCCTCGTACTCGAAGGCCTGTTCCCTGCGCACTGCTGCCTGTGCGGCCTGCGCAGCCATCGCCCCATGCCCCTGTGCGACCCCTGTGAGCGCGAGTTGCAGGCCAATTTCAGCTGTTGTTATCGCTGCGCGATTCCGCTGCCTGGGGGAGCCGCGACCGGCACCGTGTGCGGCCAGTGCCTGCAGGCGCCGCCGCCGTTCCAGCGGGCAATCGCCCCGTGGCTGTACTGCGAGCGGCTGGCCTACCTGATCCGGCGCTGGAAATTTCAGGGGGAGAGGCGGTTGACCCCCCTGCTGGCCTGGCTCTGGCTGCGGCAGCTTGACCAGGTCCCCGCAGTGGACGCGCTGGTACCCGTGCCCCTGCACTGGCGACGCCTGCTGCGGCGGGGCTTCAACCAGTCCGGGCTACTGGCCGGCCAGCTGCGCGCCCAGGCGCCGGCGCTGTGCCAGGCCAGGCTGGATCAACGCTCCATCCGCCGCAGTCGCCACACCGCCGCCCAGTCGGGCATGGGCGCCGCCGCGCGCGCCGCCAACCTGCGCGCCGCCTTTACAGTGGGAAGTCGCTATGACAACCTGCGGGTCGCCATTATCGACGATGTCATGACTACCGGCGCTACCGCGACCGCCATGGCAGCGGCCCTGCGCGATGCCGGCGCCAGCCACATCGAGCTGTGGTGCCTGGCGCGAACCCCGGCCCCGCAGGCCTGAGTCGGGATGGCCAAACTCCCACTCAGCGGAATCCCCGATGCGCTACCTCCTGCTGTTCCTGTTGCTGCTGCCGGGCTGCGGATCCGCCGCCGGGGCTGACTCGGGGGCACCGCTGCGCATAGCGGTGGCGGCCAATTTCCGCGCCACACTGCAACAGGCCAGTGAGTTGTTCGAGCAGGAGACCGGTTTGCAGGTGGTTCTCAGCTCGGGATCCAGCGGCGTGCTGCACACCCAGATCGTGCACGGTGCGCCCTTTGACCTGTTTTTTTCCGCCGACCGGGAATCCGCCTGGAAACTGGCGCAAGCCGCGGGCGGGAACGCTGCCGGGGAGCCATTCTGCTACGCCCGTGGCAGGCTGGTGCTGGCGGGCGGCAATGGCGAACTGGCGCAACTGGGCGACCCGGCCCTGGGGGTGGCCATCGCCAACCCCGCCACCGCCCCCTACGGGGAGGCGGCCATGGCGGTCCTGGCGCGGCCGGAGTTTGCCGCGGGCCGCGCTCGCAAGCTGGTGCGCGGCGCGAACGTGGTCCAGGCCTACCAGTTCTGGCGCAGCGGCGCGACCGAGCTGGCGCTGCTGCCCAGCTCGATCGCGCCCCGGGCGACGCTGGTTCCCGCGGCCTGGCACGAGCCGCTGGACCAGTTCGCCATCGCCCTCACCCCGGTCGCCGCCAACCCCGCCCTGGCCCGCTACCTCAACTGGATCAGAAGTGATACGGTGCGCACACTTATCCTGGATGCGGGCTACGAACCTTGCCCTTGAGTGCCGCCGAGCTGGATGCGATTTACCTGACCATCGCCCTGGCCACCATCACCACAGTGCTGTTGCTGCTGCTGGGCACACCGCTGGCCTGGTGGCTCTCCCGCCAAAAAGCGAACTGGTCGGCACTGGTGGAAGCCCTGGTGGCAATGCCGCTCATCCTGCCGCCCACCGTGCTGGGCTTTTACCTGCTGCTGCTGTTTGCGCCCGACACCGCCCTGGGCTCCGCCTGGGAGCGACTCACCGGCACCCGCCTGGCCTTCAGCTTCAGTGCCCTGGTGATCGGCTCGGTGGTGTACTCCCTGCCCTTCGTCGTGCAGCCGCTGCAGGCCGCCTTCCAGCGCGTGCCGCAGAACCTGCTGAATGTCGCCGCGACCCTGGGCGCGGGCCCGTTTGACCAGTTTCGCTCGGTGGTCCTGCCACTGACGCGGCGCAGCTTTGTTACCGCCGCCAGCCTGGGCTTTGCCCACACCGTGGGGGAGTTCGGCGTGGTGCTGATGATTGGCGGCAACATTCCCGGGGAAACCCAGGTGCTGTCGATCGCCCTGTACGACTATGTGGAATCCCTGCAGTTCGCCGAAGCCCACCGCCTGGCCGGGGGCCTGGTGATGTTTTCCCTGGTCCTGCTGTTCCTGCTCTATCGCCGCGACCGGCAGGAAAGCTGGCGGGTACAGGCATGAACGGCCTCCACCTGCGCCTGGACTGCCCGGGCGAGAATGACTTCCGCCTGCAGCTCGACTGCCAGTTGCCCGGCACCGGTGTCACCGCCATCTACGGCCCCAGCGGCAGCGGCAAGAGCACCCTGCTCGACTGCGTGGCCGGCCTGCGCCAGGCCGCTGCCGGCAGCCTGGTCAGCTTTCGCGGCGAACGCTGGCTGGCGCCGGATGCGTTTGTACCGCCCTGGCAACGCCGCGTGGCCTACGTGTTCCAGGATGCGCGCCTGTTCCCGCACCTGAACGTGCAGCAGAACCTCGACTTTGCTGCCTCGCGCCGGGCCGACGACAGTGGTGCGTCAATGCCACAGGTGATCAGCGCCCTGGCGCTTGGGGACCTGCTGCAGCGCGAGCCTGCGGGCCTGTCCGCGGGCCAGAAGCAGCGCGTGGCCATCGGCCGCGCCCTGCTGTCAGCGCCGCAGCTGCTGCTGCTCGATGAGCCCGTGGCCAATCTCGACCATGCCGCTGCCCACCAGTGCCTGGCCTGCCTGCAACAGCTGGCCCGGCAACTCGACCTGCCCATGCTGTATGTCAGCCATGACATCGAGGAGGTGAGCCAGCTGGCCGATCACCTGGTACTGCTGGAACAGGGCAGGCTCGTCGACCGCGGCCCGTTGCTGGACCTGTGCGGCAGGCTGGACACCCGGCTGTCGCGCGAAGAGCAGGCCGCCGCCATCGTCCTGGGCACCGTGCTGCGCCACGACCCCGAGTACGGCCTCACCGAGCTCGAGGTAGAGGGGGAGATCCTGCTGGTGGGGCAGCAGCAGGCCCCGGGGCAGAGCCGACGGCTGCGGATCCCCGCGCGCGACGTCAGCGTGTGCCGGCAACGACCGCTGGACAGCAGTATCCTTAACATTCTACCCGTCACGCTGACCCAGCTCGAAGCGGACGGCGAGGCCAGGGTGATGCTGCGGCTCGCCCTGGGCGCCCAGTACCTGCTGGCGCGCATCACCCGAAAGTCCGCCGGCCGCCTGCAGCTGCAGGTGGGCGACCGGCTGTTTGCCCAGATCAAGAGCGCCGCCCTGTTGATGGAGTCAGGTGATAAGAATGAATGAACATCCCTACGACCGCCTGGGACCCGACATGGTGATCGACGCCGTGGAATCGGCCGGCTATCTCAGCGATGCGCGCCTGCTGGCGCTGAACAGCTATGAAAACCGGGTGTACCAGGTCGGCATTGAAGACGGCACGCCCCTGATCGCGAAATTTTATCGGCCCGAGCGCTGGAGCGATGCCCAGATCCTGGAGGAACACGCGCTTCAGCCTGGAACTGCAGGCGGCGGACATTTCCGTGGTGGCACCGATGGTGGATAGCGCGGGCAGGACCCTGCACGAGTTCGAGGGGTTTCGCTTCGCCCTGTTCCAGCGCCGCGGCGGCCACCCGCCGGAGCTGGATAATTTCGATAACCTGCTGGTGCTGGGCAGGACCCTGGGGCGCATCCATGCGGTGGGCAGGGCCGGCAAGTTCAGGCATCGCCAGCAGATCAGCGTCGAGCGCATGCTGGCCCAGAGCCGGGAGTTCCTGCTGGAGGGTTTCATTCCCAAGTCCCTGGTACCCGCCTACAGCACCCTGACCAGTGACCTGCTGCAGACCGTGACCGCCATTTACGCCGAGGTGAAAGCCAGCGATATGATTCGCGTGCACGGGGACTGCCATGTGGGCAACATCCTGTGGCGCGACGATACGGCCCACTTCGTCGATCTCGACGATTGCTGCACGGCGCCGGCGATACAGGACCTGTGGATGTTCCTCAGCGGCGAGCGGCCCTACCGCGAGTTGCAACTGGCGGAACTGATCGAGGGTTACTGCAGAATTCTGCGATTTCGATCCGCGCCAGTTGCGCTGGCTGGAGGCGCTGCGCACCCTGCGCCTGACCCACTACGCGGCCTGGCTGGCGCGGCGCTGGAACGACCCCGCCTTTCCCCGCAGCTTCACCTGGTTCAACACCGAGCGCTACTGGTCCGACCATATCCTGGAGCTGCGCGAACAGATGTCGGCGCTGCAGGAGGAGCCATTGCGGGTATTGTAGGGCGTCACCGGCGCGAGCCCGGGTACACCACCGACCACAACCAGCGCCACAAGCTGTTGCCCGCCAGCACCTCGCGATCGACTGCATCAAAAAACTGCTCCAGTCCCGCCGGGTCCCTGAAATAATCCATGCGGGTGACGAATCCCCGCGCCGGGTCCAGCTCCTTGACCACCTTCGCCGGATTGCCCGCCACCACCACATTGGCGGGAACATCCCTGGTCACCACCGCCCGGGCCGCCACCACGCTGTTCGTCGCCGATAGTGACGCCCTTGAGCACCGTGGCGTGGTCGCCCAGCCACACATTGTCGCCGATCGCCACCGGCGTCACCCGCTCATCGCGCACCGTCCTGTCATAGATCGTGTGCCAGTCGGAGTCGGTGACATAGCTGCCGTTGGCCATCATCACGCCGTTGCCGATAGTGACCTCGTCGCTGGCGCTGATACGCGAGCCGGGGCTCATCAGGACGCAGTCGCCGATACGAACCCGGCCCTCGCCGTCCTTGCGACCCCACACGCCGATTTCGACCCGCTGGCCGGGTTCAGCGATCGCGGTGAAGCAGCGCCCGATCGTTATGTTGGTGCCGGAAATGTGCACATACCAGGGCTTCATGATGGTGTGGTAAGGCCCCAGCGACAGGCATTCAGGACGCAGGAAATACTCGGCATACCAGTGCCGGAAATTCAGGTAACTCTTCTTGACCCAATAGGGTCGCAAATCCTGGCGCATGGTGCTGCCTTCCCCGTGGTGTGGATGTCGCTATTGTCGCGAGTTATCATCGCAGCGGCAGTGACCAACAGCAAATGCGGCGCCCTCATTGCCCGGCACCTGGCACCCCACCCCCGCAACCCGGCCCGCGCAGGAAGGATCCACTCTTGCAGTCACTGTCACGCCGGCCCAGCAGCAACCAGTCGCACCTGCACCCGAAGCTGGCCGCCACCGTGCGCCGGCATCTCGCTGCGAGCCCACGCAAGCCGGTGGCGCCCCACAACCTCGCCGCTTTCGAGCTGCTGCTGGCAGAGCTGGCGGCAAGGCCGCGCCCGCTGGTACTGGACTCCTTCTGCGGCACCGGCCACAGCACCGCCTGGCTCGCCCGCCGCCACCCCGGGCATCTCGTGGTTGGGATCGACAAGTCAGGCCACCGCCTCGCGCGGCACCCGCAGCGATCCCGCCGGCCAATACCTGCTGCTGCAGGCCGAATGCGAAGACCTGTGGCGGCTGTTGTCGGAGCGGGACATTGGGGTCGATCACCACTACCTGCTCTATCCCAACCCCTGGCCGAAGGCCAAACACCTGCAGCGCCGGGTGCATGGCAGTGCCGGCTTTTACTGGTTGCGACAACTGGCCGCTGCCACCCGGCCGGCGGGGGCCGCACCCGGCCATATCGAGCTGCGCAGCAACTGGCAGCTCTATGTCGAGGAGTTTGGCGTGGCGATGCACCTGGCCGGGTTCCCGGGCAGGGTGGCCCGCGTGCCGCCCGGGGCCGCCGACCTCACCCTGTTCGAGCGCAAGTATCGAACCAGCGGCCACGCCCTGTGGGCCTATACCGGGCGCACCCGCGGCCTGCCACCGCGTGACGATGCAGGCCATCTGGGCTAAAGTGCCATATCGATACCGAGGTATTTTATGACGACTCCGATTGACGACCCCCTGTGGGAGCGTATTCGCCAGGAAACGGTCCGGCATGCCAGTGAGGAGCCGATGCTGGCCAGTTTCCTGCATGCGACGATTCTCAACCACGCCAAGCTGGAGGACGCCCTCAGTTTTCACCTGGCCAACCAGCTGGACAGCCCGACCGCCTCCTCACTGCTGCTGCGGGACGTCATACTGGAAGCCTTCCAGAGCGATCCGGCGATACGCGCGGCGGTGCGTGCCGACCTGCAGGCAGTGCTGGACCGTGACTCAGCCTGCCACGAGCTGTACATCCCCTTCCTGTACTTCAAGGGGTTCCATGCCCTGCAGACCCAGCGGGTGGCCCACTGGCTGTGGCGGCGGGGGCGTGAGTCGCTGGCGCTGTTCTTCCAGAACCGCATGTCCACCGACCTTCGGGGTGGATATTCACCCGGCCGCCCGCATGGGCAGCGGCATCATGCTCGACCACGCCACGGGTCTCGTGATCGGGGAAACAGCGGTGGTGGGCAACAACGTGTCCATCCTGCAGTCGGTGACCCTGGGCGGCACCGGCAAGGTCGAGGGCGACCGCCACCCGAAAATTGGCGACGGGGTGCTGATCAGTGCCGGCGCCAAGATCCTCGGCAATATCCGCGTGGGCGAGGGCGCCAAGGTCGGTGCCGGCAGCGTCGTGCTGGAAGATGTCCCGGCCCACACCACGGTGGCCGGGGTGCCGGCGAAGATCGTCGGCCGGCCGGCTTCCGACCAGCCGGCACTGGAGATGGATCACGATTTCTGCTGCGACGAGGCGGCGGCCAAAAAACCGGCTGAAGCCTTTCAGGACGCGGCGGCGCCAGCCGCGTTAGCGGTCCCGGTCAGGCCCCGGTCAGCGCCACCGGTCAAGAGTGATACTGCGGGGACAGCTCCTGCACTGCCTCGACAAAGGCCGTGACATGGTCGGGATTGACCCCCGGCGTGATGCCGTGGCCGAGGTTGAACACATGGCCGCTGCCATGGCCGTAGGCGGCGAGTATGGCCGCGACCTCCTCCCGGATCCGCGCCGGCGAGGCCAACAGCATGCTGGGGTCCATATTGCCCTGCAGCGCCACCCTGTCACCGACCAGGCGCCGGGCGCTGCCGATATCCGTCGTCCAGTCGATGCCCACTGCCTGGGCGCCGCAATCGGCGATGGTGTCCAGCCACTGGCCGCCGCCCTTGGTAAAGACGATCACCGGCACCGTGCGGCCGTCCGCCTCAGCCGGCAGGCGGCTTATCACCCGCTGCATATAGTCCAGGGAAAACTCCCGGTAACCCGCGGCACTCAGGCTGCCGCCCCAGGTATCGAATATCTGCACCGCCTGGGCGCCCGCCCGCACCTGGGCCGACAGGTAATCAGCCACGGCATCCGCCAGCAGGGTCAGCAACCGGTGCATCAGTTCCGGCTGGTCGTAGGCCATGGTCTTGACCCGGGCGAAGTCCCTGGACGAGCCGCCCTCCACCATATAGGTGGCCAGGGTCCAGGGGCTGCCGGAAAAGCCGATCAGCGGCACCGCACCGTTCAGCTCCCGGCGGATAGTGCGCACCGCCGCCATCACGTAGCCCAGGTCGTCCTCCGCCACGATCGGTTTGAATGCCGCCAGGTCCGCCTCACTGCGCACGGTCTTGCGAAAGCGCGGCCCCTCGCCCTCCTCGAAATACAGGCCCAGACCCAGCGCGTCGGGCACCGTCAGGATGTCGGAAAACAGGATGGCCGCGTCCATCGGGTAGCGGCGCAGGGGCTGCAGGGTCACTTCGCAGGCCAGTTCCGCATTCTTGCACAGGTCCAGGAAGGACCCGGCCCGCTCGCGGGTTGCGCGGTACTCCGGCAGGTAGCGCCCGGCCTGGCGCATCATCCAGACCGGGGTGCGATCCACGGGTTGGCGCAGCAGGGCGCGCAGGAAACGGTCGTTCTTCAGTTCACTCATGGGACCCGGGCCTTGCAAAGGGACGCCATTCTACACAGCCGCCCCGCGGCGGACAAACTCGCGGGGGACCCATCTCAGCCGCCCGGAGTATGGCTCTCCAGCAGTTCGACCAGTTCCCGCTCCGTAACGTCATCGACGATGCATGCCCTGCCGATGTCCTCCAGCAGCACCAGGCGCAGGCGCCCGTCACCACTTTCTTGTCGCGCGACATCAATTCCAGGAAAACGCCGGGCAGCCATATCCGCCGGAGGGTGCACCGGCAACCCCGATGCCAGCAACAGCGAGCGCAGACCCGCCACTTCCGCCGCAGCAATCCAGCCGCGCCGGGCCGACAGTTCCAGCGCCAGCAGCATACCCATAGCCACCGCCTCGCCGTGCAGCCACTGGCCGTAGCCCTGGGCCGTTTCAATGGCGTGCCCGAAGGTGTGGCCGAGGTTCAGAATGGCCCTGATCCCGCCTTCGCGTTCATCGGCGGACACCACCTGCGCCTTGTTGCTGCAACTGCGCTCGATCGCTTCAGCCAGGGCCGCCTCCTCCCGGGCTAGTCAGCGGGCATATGCTCCTGCAACCAGCGATAGAATGGCTCATCGCCGATCAGCCCGTACTTGATCACCTCGGCCAAGCCGGCCGCGAACTCCCGGGCGGGCAGCGTCTGCAGGGTATTGGTATCGATCAGCACCGCCCGCGGCTGGTAAAAGGCGCCGATCATGTTCTTGCCCAAGGGGTGGTTCACCGCGGTCTTGCCGCCTACCGACGAATCCACCTGGGCCAGCAGCGTGGTGGGCAGCTGCATGAAATTGACACCCCGCTGGTAGCAGGCGGCCGCAAACCCGGTGATATCGCCCACCACCCCTCCGCCGAGGGCAACAAAGGTGGTGCTGCGATTGTGGTTGGCCGCCATTACCTGGTCGAAAATCTCACCCAGAGTCTCCAGGGTTTTGTACTGCTCGCCATCCGGCAGAACCACCTCGGTCACCTGTAAGCCGGGTGCCCAGCGCGGACCTGACCCGCTCCACGTAGAGCGGGGCGACGGTTTCATTGCTGACGATCACCACCTGGGAACCGGCGATGTGGCCGGCCAGCAGCTGGGGATCGGCCAGCAGGTCGCGGCCGATGTAGACGGGGTAGCTGCGCTCCCCCAGCTCGACATGCAATGTATGCATCAACAAAGACACCTGGGAACCTCGGCTTACACTCGGGAGGAGGCGATGATACCGCCAGGGCACCGCCCCTGTCTTTACTGCAGCTCCCGCACCAGGCGCTGGGCGACTGTCCGCGGGCTGCAGCCATCCGTTTCGATGATGTGATCGGCGATCTCGCGGTACAGCGGATCGCGCTCGCCATGAGGCTGCGCAGCACCTGCTTCGGGATCTCCTGTTTGCAGCAGGGGACGGCGCCGGTCGCGGCGGGTACGCCGCACCTGTTCGTCCACAGTGGCGTAAAGATAGACAACAAAGCCCCGTCGCAGCCAGGGCACTGGCGATTCTCGGGGCGCAACACCACACCGCCGCCGGTCGCCAGCACGATATCGTCCCACTGGGTCATCTCCGCGACGACCTGCTGCTCCCGGTCGCGGAACCCTCCTCCCCCTCAACATCGAAAATCCAGGGAATATCGGCGCCGGTGCGCTCCTCTATTTCCGTATCGGTATCGGCAAAGCGCAGCTTCAGCTGTTGGGCCAGATACTTGCCAATAGTGGTCTTGCCGGCCCCCATGGGGCCGACCAGAAAGACTCTATGCGAGGGCGGGCATGTTGCGTCGAGACGACCCTAGTCAAGCAGGGTGTCAGCCAAGATGCGCGGCGTGATGAAGATCAGCGTCTCTGTCTTCTTGTGCGTGTTGGTCTCACTTCGGAAGAAAGCGCCGATATAGGGTATGTCACCAAAGAACGGTACCTTGTTAACCGACTCGATATCCTCGGTCTTGAACACACCGCCCAGTACCACGGTCTCCCCATTGCCGACCAGTACCTGCGTGGTGAGCTGAGTCGTATCGATGGAGGGAATAAAGCCACCCTGGCCACTGGGTACCAATTCGCCCACCGAATCCTGGTTGACCTGCAGATCCAGCATGATGCGGTCATCCGGGCGTAATATTGGGCGTGACCTCCAGCGACAGCACCGCGTCCTTGAACGACGTGGTCGTTTCGCCGCTGGCGGACGATTCCTGGTAAGGAATCTCGGTACCGGACTTGATCGACGCCTCCTGCTTGTCGCCGGTAATAACCTTGGGCTGGGAGACCACCTCACCTTCACCGGCCGCCTCCAGAGCTGACAGCTCCGCCGTCAGGAACAGATCACCGCTGGTAAAACCGATGGCAAAGCCGCTACTCCTGGATGCACACCCAGATCGACCAGCAGTGCGCCCGGGTAATCCACCTGCGGCTGGGTGCCGTTGATCACTGACTGGTTGAGATTGACCACATTGTCGGTGTCGCCGGACACGGAAGTGATATTGTCATTGTTGGTGTTCAGGTAGGCGCCACCCCACTCGATACCGAGATTCTTGGTCGCGTCAGACTGGGCGATCACAATGCGCGCCTCGATCATCACCTGTCGGACCGGAATATCGACCAGCTCGATCAGGTCGCGAATCTCTGCCAGCTTGGGTGCGGTGTCGGTGATGATCAGCGAGTTGGTACGGGGCTCAACTATCACCGAGCCCCTGGGGGATATCAGGCTACCGCCCTCCTCCGACCCGGCCTGGAACAAGCTCTACCACGTTCGCGGCATTGGCATAGCGAATGCGGACGAACTCCGACTGCCAGCGGTGCCAGCTCGGCAATCTGCTTGTTCGCCTCGATCTGCTGGCGCTCGCGTTCGGCAATTTCCGCAGCGGGAGCGACCATCAGCACGTTACCGACCTGGCGCTTGTCCAGGCCCTTGGTCTTGAGCACCAGTTCCAGCGCCTGGTCCCAGGGTACGTTCTGCAGGCGCAGGGTAATACGGCCCTGCACAGTGTCGCTGGCCACCAGGTTGAGCTCGGTAAAATCGGCAATCAGCTGCAGGACCGCGCGCATCTCAATATCCTGGAAGTTGAGCGAGATCCGGTCACCGACATAGGTAAATTCGTTCTTGCGCTCCTCTACCTCTTTCTTGGACAGCGGCTTGACGCTTAGCACATAGGTATTGTCCGTCTGGTAGGCAAGATAATCGTAATCACCCGTATTCTTCAGCGTCAGCGTCGCACCTCGCGCGCTGGTGTTGACATCGACACTGGTTACGGGCGTGGCAAAATCAGTGACATCGTAGCGGCGCATCAGGCGCTCGGGAACGCTGGTGTCAACGAACTCTACCTTGATATCGCCGCCCTCGCTGAATACGTTGACGTCGACTGAGGGGTCGGTCAGCTGCAGTGTAAGGCGGCCTTCGCCCTCCCCGGTGCGCTGGAACTGCAGGTCGGTGATTTCAGAGACGACATCTGCCACGGGTTCTATGCTTGTTGCCACCCTGTAGCGCTCAGCGACAGGCTTGATGTAATCGCCGCCCGATTCCTGGCCAACGACGACAAACAGGCTGTTGCCATCCACGCGGGTCTCGAAAGGCACCACTTTCACCAGGTTTACCACCAGGCGAGTCCGGTCGCCGGACTCGAGCACTACCACACCTGTGGCATTACCATAGGGGAGCGAGAAGCGCTTCTGCTCCAGCGCGCTCCTGGTGTCGGGGAAGTCGATGGCAATGCGCGCGGGCTTCTCTATAGTGTAGGTCTTGAATTCCGGCGGTAATTCATCGAAGTCGACGCGGATTTCGAATTTGCTCTCGGGTCGCGAACTGAATTCGATGTTCCTGACGGTCGAGGCGGCATTCGCCGCCCCCGCCATCAAGCTCACCACCAGCCCAACGACAGCCCCCGCAGGCCTTTCCCCATGCGCTCTGTTGTTTTCCCCACGGCCTTCTTCCCCAGATTTTGTATTTTACTTGACATGGCAACCACCCATGGTCCTGGCTTATACGCCACTTAGCTTGATTGTACGGGGGCGCTCCACCCATCCATCCTTGGTACCGTCACTCACGATTTCCACCACCGCCACGTAGGTATCGGTCATTTCGACAATTTTGCCGTGATGGCGGCCCAGGAAATTACCCACTTTCACCCGATGCACTCCCCCCTGGGGATCACCGATAAGGGTCCAGCTGACACCATCTCGCTCCAGTGTCCCCACCATGGTCAGTGAGTCGAACGTAAACTGCTCAAGGAACTCCTTGGCCCTCGACTCATCGGGCTTGATCGCACTGATCGCCTGCAACTGGGCGATCTCACGAACCTCGACGGGGCGATCGAACGGGCTGCGCAAGGTGGTCGCGCTATAGGAGAATGCCTCGTAGGCTTTAAAAGTCGGTATGGGTGCTATGACCCCACCGGGTCGATCACGCTTGGACGCCATGAACTCGTCGAGATCAGAAAAATTCTCGCGCGCGCAGGCGGATAACAGGACACCCATGGACAATATTGCGCAAAGCGTGCGGGAAAAGCTGGTCATAGCTAGGCTTCCCCATCCTTGTAGCGGTAAGTCTTCGCGATGATACTCATACCCAGATTGTTGGCGTCATCGCCTTTCGCGGTAATGGTGAAATCATGCAGCGTAACGATGCGCGGCAACCCCGCCATGCCACTGATAAAAGCGCCCAGGTCGTGATAGGAGCCCGAGGCGCTGATGGCAATCGGCAACTCGACATAGAATTCCCGCGCAGCTTCCTTTTGCAGTTGGATGCTGGCGATTTCCAGCCCGTTCAGCAGCCCCTTGTTGGTGATGTCCTCGAGCAGGCCAGGCACCTCGGTATCACTGGGCAGCTGGCTTACAAGGGCGCCAAAGGACTCCTCCATCTCCACCATCTGCTGGCGATAGGCCTCGAGGTTGGCGGCCTGGAACGCCTTTTTCTCAAAGTCCTTTTTAAGCTCAAGCTCCTGCCCTTCCACTTGTGCCAACTGGGCCTGGAGATCCTTGATGTGATAGTAGTAGCCGCCCACGAGCACAGCGATCAGCAGCAAGCCCCAGATGGCTACCTTTACCGCAACCGGCCATGAGCCGACGTTTTCGAAGTCGAGACTGGCGATGTCGAATTCGCGCAGTGAGCGTGTGATATCTTCAAGTGCCATCGCTCAACCCTCCCCTGACTTGATTTCCGCATCGGGTGCCCGTATCTGCACCGTCAAGCTGAAAGTATTGGCCTGATCGCCGAATTCGGGCGCCGCTTTTACGGAGTCCAGGTTGGGGTTGGCCAGCCAATCCGACGCGTCAAGGCGCCGCATCAGGCTGGATACCCTGTTATTGGACTCGGCTATACCGCGAATCGATATGGTTTGGTCCTTGGTTTGCAGGCTGGTGTAGAACACCCCGTCGGGTACGGTGCGAACGAGCTGGTCCAGCACCCGCACGATAATGGGTCTGTTGCCCTGCAACTCCTGGATTACGCGCATCCGGTCGAGCAGCTGGTTGCGCTTCTTCTGCAGCTCCTGGATCTCCGCCACCTGCTCGTCCAGCACCTTGATATTGTCCGTCAGGTACTGGTTGCGGGCCTTCTGATGCTGGATCTGCCCATCGACGATGCGATCGCCCAGCGCCACCAGGCCAAGGCCGAGGGCAAGTACCAGCCCCACGGTAATCAGGAAATCCTTCTTGAGCTCCTGGCGCCGCTCCTCGCGCCATGGCAGTAGGTTAATCTGTGCCATTAGTTAAAGCTCCGTAAGGCCAGGCCACAGGCGATCATCATCGCCGGCGCATCGCTGCTGAGGGCCACGGCATTGACCTTGGGGGATACCGACATATTGGCAAACGGATTCGCCACCGTCGCCGGCGTGCCCAACTTCTCCTGCACCAGCTCGGCGAGTCCCTCCATGGAGGACACGCCGCCGGCGAGAATAATGTAATCAACGTCGTTGTACTGGCTGGACGAAAAGAAGAACTGTAAAGAACGGGCGACCTGCTGCACTACCGCATCCTTGAAGGGTTCCAGTACCTCGGGCTCGTAATCGTCCGGGAGACCACCCTGCTTCTTGGCAAGGCCTGCTTCCTCGAGGGGCAGGCCATAGCGGCGCATGATCTCATCCGTCAGCTGCTTGCCGCCAAACAATTGCTCCCGGGTGTAGATCGTCTGCCCATTGTTGAGCACACTCAGGGTCGTCATGGTCGCGCCGATGTCCACTACCGCAACCGTGCTCTCTTCCTCCAGGTCCAGCTGGTGGCGGATGAGTGAAAATGCCCGCTCCATGGCGTACGCCTCGACGTCCATGATGCGGGGAATCAGTTCGGCGCTTTCAATGGCCTCCACCCGCGTGTCGATAGTCTCCCGGCGGCAGGCTGCCAGTAATACCTCTACCATGTTGTCGCGTTCGGGGGAGGGGCCCTGAACCTCGAAGTCGATGGAGACTTCCTCCAGCGGGTAGGGAATGTACTGGTCGGCCTCGAGGGTGAGCTGGGTTTCCATCTCGTCCTCGCTCAGGCCCTGCGGCATATCGATCAATTTAGTGATAACGGACGAGCCGGCCACTGCGGCGGCCACGGTCTTGAGTTTGGTCCGGGACTGCGCCACAACGCTGCGGATGGCATTGGCCACACCATCAACGTCATTGACGTTTTTCTCGATAACCGCGTCCTGGGGCAAGGAGCTGACCGCATAACTCTCTACGCGATAGCGATCCCCGGTGAAGCTCAATTCAAGCAGCTTGACGGTCGTCGAGCTTACGTCCAGCCCGAGAACCGGCGTAGTTTTTCGTTTCCCTATTCGCCCGAACACGTGTTTTCCCTATCAGTATCACTAACTTAGGATATTTTTATGTGTAGCTACATTAATTGTTAGATATAGCACACTCCAAAATATATCCAAACCGAAAAAAAGCATATAATTACCAATACCGCAGGCCGTTCTCTCCATACAATTAATACAACCCACTGTTTGTAAAGGGATAAATGCGAATCCTTCGAGCGCTTTTACGCCTCACATTATTTGGACTTTTTGGTGCCTTTTGGCTCTTCGCCGGGATCTACTTGTACCTGAGCCCGAACCTGCCCGACGTCGACACCCTGCGGGATGTGAAACTGCAGACCCCGATGCGGGTTTATACCCGGGACGGCCATTTGATCGGCCAGTTTGGCGAGCAGAAGCGCTCTCCACTGCCTTTTGACGAGATCCCGCCACAGTTCATCCAGGCCCTGCTGGCGGCCGAGGACGCGAACTACTTTCGCCACTCGGGTATTGATATCACCGGGCTGCTGCGGGCTGTCTCCGAGCTGGCCCTGACGGGAGAAAAGGGCTCCGGCGGCAGCACCCTGACCATGCAGGTCGCGCGCAACTATTTCCTGAGCTTCGAGCGCACCTTCATGCGCAAGTTCAACGAGATACTGCTGGCTATCGAGATCGAGCGGACCCTGGACAAGCGCGAGATTTTCGAGCTGTATTTCAACCGGGTCTTCCTCGGCCACCGCGCCTACGGTTTTGAGGCTGCGGCGCAGGTCTACTACGGCAAGAGCATCAAGGAGCTCGACCTCGCCCAGCACGCCATGCTGGCGGCCATTCCCAAGGCGCCCTCCCGCAACAACCCGATCAGCGGCCCCGCCGCGAGCACCGAGCGGCGCAACTGGATCCTCGGTCGTATGCTCGATCTCGGTTACATCGACCAGGCCCAGTACAGCGCGGCCGTGGCGCAACCCGATAACGCGACTCACCACGGCGAACAGCTCAGTTTCGCGGCCCACTACGCTGCGGAAATGGCCCGCCAGGAAATGCTGGATCGGTTCGGTAGCGCCGCCTACACCGATGGCTACCACGTCTATACCACTATCGACAGCAGGCTGCAGCAGGTAGCGCGCCGCGCCGTGATAGATGGCCTGCTAGCCTATGACGACCGCCACGGCTACCGCGGGCCCGAGCAGAGACTGCCACCAGGGGAAACCGATGCCGACCAGGTCTGGCTCGATGCACTCGCAGCCAGCCAGGTCATCGCCGATCTCCTGCCCGTGGTGGTCACCGAGGTCGCGGCGGACCGGGTCGCCATTTTGTTTGCAGACGGGACCCGCGATACGGTGCTGTGGGAAAATGGCCTGCGCCAGGCCTCCCCCTACCTGAACGAGAGTGCGGTGGGGAGCAGGCCGGCCAACCCCGCCGAGTTCCTGGCCATCGGTGACCTGATTCGCGTCAGGCGCGCGGAGGATGGCAGCTGGCACTTGAGCCAGGTGCCTGACGTGCAGGCCGCACTGGTTTCGCTGCGCGCTGATGATGGCGCCATTATCAGCGTCGTTGGCGGACTCGGCTTCGAATTGAGCAAATTCAACCGGGCCACCCAGGCGCTGCGCCAGCCGGGATCGAGCTTCAAGCCCTTCCTTTACAGCGCCGCCCTTGAATCGGGTTTCACCGCCGCCAGCATCATCAACGATGCGCCAATCGTGCTGGAAGATGTCTCCGCCGAGGACGGCATGTGGCGCCCTGAAAACGACGAGGGCAAGTTCTACGGCCCAACGAGGCTGCGCTGGGCCCTGACCAAATCCCGCAACCTGGTGTCGATCCGGCTGTTGCAACAACTGGGCGTGGACAAGCTGCTCGACTACTTGGCCCGCTTCGGCTTCGATACCTCGGAATACCCCCGCAACCTGTCATTGGCGCTGGGCACCCAGGTGATGAGCGTACTGGATGTCGCCGGGGCTTATGCGGTAATTGCCAACGGGGGCTTCAGGGTTGAACCCTACCTGATCGACAGGGTGGTGGATATGGAAGGACAGGAACTTTACCGGGCCGCGCCACTGACAGCCTGCCGCAGCTGCGAAGAGGCGCCGGCTGAGGCAACCCAGGAGCTCAGCATGGAGGAAATACTGGCAGGTGAAAGCGCCGGGGCTGCCGGCCTCCCGCCGGCGCCGCGCATCATGGATGCCGGGGTCAACTTCATCATCGACAGCATCCTGAAAGATGTCATCACCAAAGGCACCGGCCGCAAGGCCCTGGAGTTGAAGCGCAGCGATATCGCCGGCAAGACCGGAACCACCAACGGCCCCATGGACGTGTGGTTTTCGGGTTACAACCCCGAGGTGGTCACCACGACCTGGGTCGGTTTTGACAACTACACACCACTGGGCCGACGGGAGTTCGGTGGCACCGCCGCACTTCCCATATGGATCGGGTTTATGCGTGAGGCCCTGCGCGAAAAGCCCGAAATACGGCGCTCCGTGCCGCCGGGAATTGTCAGCGTCAGGATCGACGACGGGAGCTTCGAATATTTTCTCAAGGACACCCTGCCGGGTAGCCGGGGCCGGGATGGCGGCCCCGGATCCGACAACCAGGCCAGCGAGGAGCTGGTAAAGGAAATTTTCTAGCCGCCCGCGCGGTGCGCGCGGGCTGACGGGGACGGTAGAGAGGGGTAGGTGTCAGGGTAGGGCAGGCGGGCCACCCCACTTTCCACCGCTGCCCGGGCCACTGCCGATGCCAGGCGAACCAGCAGCCTGTTGTCCATTGGCTTGGGAATAATATAGCCGGGCCCGAAGGACAGCGACTCCAGAGCGCAGGCTGCCAGAACCTCGGCGGGAACTGCTTCTCGCGCCAGCTCGCTCAAGGCATAGACCGCCGCGATTTTCATCGCTTCGTTGATGCACGAGGCGCGCACATCCAGCGCGCCCCGGAATATGAAAGGGAATCCCAGTACATTGTTGACCTGGTTGGGATAGTCCGAACGCCCAGTGGCGATAATCACGTCATCGCGAGTTGCCAGCGCAATCTCGGGCCTGATTTCCGGGTCGGGATTCGAGCAGGCAAAGACGATCGGGCGAGCCGCCATCGACAGGAGCATCTGCGGACTCAGCAAATCCGCCCCTGAGAGGCCGATAAACACGTCCGCACCGTCGACGGCGTCAGCCAGGCTGCGCTTGCTGGTCTGGTTGGCGAACTCCAGTTTGTACTCGTTGACGTCTTCCCGGCCGGCATAAACCACGCCGCGCCGGTCAAGCATGTAAATATTGCTGCGCCTGGCGCCGAGACTGACCAGCAGGCGCATGCAGGCCACAGCGGCTGCTCCCGCCCCCAGGCAGGTGATGACCGCGTCCTCCAGCCGCTTGCCCTGCACTTCGAGCGCATTCAAAAGGCCCGCGGCAGTGACAATCGCGGTACCGTGCTGGTCGTCGTGGAATATGGGTATATCACAGCGTCGCGACAGCGCCGCCTCTATCTCAAAGCACTCCGGCGCCTTGATATCCTCGAGGTTGATGCCGCCGAAAGTATCGGCAATGAGTGCCACCGTGTTGATGAATTCGGCAGAGTCCTCGGTATTCACCTCGATATCAATGGCGTTGATGCCGGCAAAACGCTTGAACAGCAGCGCCTTGCCCTCCATGACGGGTTTGCTGGCCAGCGCGCCCAGGTTGCCAAGACCGAGCACGGCGGTGCCATTGCTGATGACTGCAACCAGGTTGCCCTTGCCCGTGTAACGGTAGGCATTTTCCCGGTCGCTGGCGATTTCACGGCAGGGCTCGGCCACACCCGGGCTGTAGGCGAGGGCCAGGTCCTGCTGGGTTTCAGCCGGTTTGCTGAGCTCCACGCTGATCTTGCCCGGAACCGGGCTCGAGTGATAATCCAGCGCCGCCTGCTTGAAATCCTTGGGCATTTGTTTCACTTGCGGAAAAAGGTTGCAAAGAATATAGAAAAGGGCGGCCAGTAACAAGGGACCTTTATCGCAGGAACCTTCATCGCAGGAACCCGGGCGGCCACCCCTGCGGGCGAAGCGCCCATAAAAAAGCCAGGCCCCGGGCCTGGCTTTGCTCGATCATTGTGCAGGCGCCCTGCGCCCTGGCGGCTAGCGCTTGGTGCCGCGGCTGGCGAACCGCTTGTTGAACCGGTCCACACGACCGCCGGTGTCCATTACCTTCTGCTTGCCGGTGAAAAACGGGTGGCACTCAGAGCACACGTCGATGTGCAGGTCCTCGCACAGGGTCGAACGGGTCTCTACCTTGTTGCCACAACTGCAGGTTGCGGTAACGGCCGCGTACTTCGGATGGATATCTGCTTTCATACTATGGAGCTCCTCGTCAACGGCGCCGCCACCCGGTCCTTGCCGGGCACCGCACCAAAAAATAGCGGGGCATATTACCAGACAGGGGAACAGAAGCAATAGGCACCGGTGAACGCGCACCGGGGCGGAGCCGGGCCGCAACTCACCCGCCTGTTTTGGTACACTGGCGCCCCGCAACCCCCAGCCAGCCCGATAAGGGGCAAGATGCCCGTTCTGCGCCTCGCCATTCCGTCGCCGCTGCGTCGCCTGTTCGACTACCTGCCTCCCGTGGGGATGGGGGATGCCGAGGCCTTCGCATTGCGGCCGGGCCAGCGGCTGCTGGTGCCCTTCGGCCCCCGCCGCGTCACCGCCTACCTGGTCGCGACCAGCCGGGACAGCGAGCTGCCTCCTGCAACGCTCAAACGCGCGGAGGCTGCACTGGATACCGAACCCCTGATCCCTGCAAGCCTGGTGCAACTGTGTGACTGGGCGGCCCGCTACTATCACCACCCGCCCGGGGAGGTTTTCGCCGCAGCCTTTGCACCTGCCCTTAGGGAGGGGAAGCGACACCAGCCGGCCGGGGTCCCCGGCTGGCGACTGACGGCCCGGGGATCGGGCCTGCCGCCCGGTGCGCTGGCGCGGTCGCCGCGCCAGGCCGAGGCCCTGGCCCTGCTGCAGTCGGTCCCGGCTGCGGCCAGCGCGCTCTTCACCGAGCGAGGTATTTCAGCCGCAGTATTGCGCGAGCTGGGTGCGAAAGGCCTGGTGGAAAAATGCACCCTGCCGCTCTCGCCCGCCACCGCCGCCAGCCGCCCGGGCCTGGCGCTGAACCCGGAGCAGGCCACCGCCCTGGCCGCCCTGCGGGCCGCCGGGGAGGGCTTCAGTTGCCACCTGCTCGAGGGCGTCACGGGCGCCGGCAAAACCGAGGTCTACCTGCAGCTGATCGCCGACTGCCTGGCCAGGGGCAGGCAGGCGCTGGTATTGATACCCGAAATCGGCCTGACCCCGCAGACCCTGGAGCGCTTCAAGCGACGCTTCGACGCACAGATCGCTGTGCTCCACTCCGGCCTTGGGAATGCCGAGCGCTACCGCTCCTGGGAGGCGGCCCGGGACGGTAGCGCCCATATCGTCATCGGCACCCGATCCGCCATCTTCACCCCCCTGCAAGCCCCGGGCCTGGTTATCGTCGACGAGGAGCACGACGGCTCCTACAAGCAGCAGGACGGCTTTCGCTACTCCGCCCGGGATGTGGCGGTGAAGCGCGGCCAGTTGGAGGGGTGCCTGGTAGTCCTGGGCAGTGCCACGCCCTCCCTGGAGAGTATCCATAACGTGACTACCGGCCGCTACCAGCTGCACCGACTGCGCCAGCGGGCCGGCGCCAGCGTGCTGCCGACTCTGAGCACAATCGATCTGCGCCGCCAGGCGCTGCAGGCAGGGCTGAGTGGCACCCTGCTCGACGCCATCGAGCAGCGGCTGGCGGCGCGACAGCAGGTGCTGTTGTTCCTGAACCGCCGCGGCTATGCCCCCACGCTCCAGTGCCACGATTGCGGCTGGGTGGCGGAATGCCACTCCTGCGACGCCAGGCTCACGGTACACCGCCGTCCCGGCCGGTTGCGCTGCCACCACTGCGGCGCCGTCGAGGTGCTGCCGCGGCAGTGCCCCCGGTGCCATAGCGGCAACCTGCTGACCGCCGGGCTCGGCACCGAGCAGACCGAAGACTTCCTGCGCCAGCGTTTCGGCCAATGGCCGGTGTTCCGGGTCGACAGCGATTCAATGCAGGCCCGTCATGCCATGCGCGACCTGGTGGCCCAGATCAACCGCGGCGAGCCGGGAATCCTGCTGGGAACGCAGATGCTCACCAAGGGCCATCATTTCCCCGCGGTGGGGCTGGTGGCAGTCATCGACGCCGACGCCCTGCTGTTCAGCGCCGACTTTCGCGGCGAGGAGCGCATGGCCCAACTGTTGACCCAGGTGGCCGGGCGGGCCGGGCGAGCGGAACTGCCCGGCGAAGTGCTGCTGCAAACCCACTACCCGGATCACCCCGCGCTGCAGGCCATGCTGAGCGTGGACTATGCCGCCCAGGCCAGGACCATGCTGGTCGGCCGCCAGGCGGCGGGCATGCCGCCCGCGGGACAGCTGGTGATCGTGCGCACCGATTGCGGCGATCCCGCCTGCGGTGAGGCGTTCCTGCAGGCGCTGCGGAACCGGGTCCAGCCGGGCCTGACCACCGGCGCCCGGTTGATCGGCCCCCTGCCCTCGCCCATGCAGCGGCGGGCGGGGAAATTCCGCTACCAGCTGATCCTGCTGGCAGAGGATCGACGGGTCGCACAGCTCGCTGCCGACCTCCTGGTCGCGCAGGCGGAGGCAATTCCCGCCCGCCGGGGCCTCAAATGGTCCATCGATATCGATCCCCAGGACCTCTACTGACGCCGGGGCGCAGCGGGGAGTCACGCTCTAGCCACGGTGCGGACTTATAAGGATAATGACCGGCCGACGGGCGTCGCCGCCCGGCCATCCAATGAAGTAACCCAGGTGTCTCCCCGCGCGATGAAGGAACAACTTACCCGGCTTATCCTGCAGGCGCTGGACGCGCTGGTGGCACAGGGTCAATTGCCCGGCGATATTCCCATCCAGGTGCAGATCGAACGCAGCCGCGACCCCGCACACGGCGATCTGGCCAGCAATGTCGCCCTCGGCCTGGCCAAGGCGGCGGGACAAAAACCCCGGGACCTGGCCGCGCAGATCTGCGCGGCCCTGCCGGAAGCGGACTTTCTCGCGCGCACAGAGATCGCGGGGCCGGGCTTCATCAACTTCTTCCTTTCCGGTGCCAGCAGCCAGGCGGTTATCCAGCAGGTCCTGGAACAGGCGGGAACTTATGGCACCTCCAACACCGGGGCGGGCCGCAAAGTCCAGGTGGAATTCGTGTCAGCCAACCCGACCGGCCCCCTGCATGTCGGGCACGGCCGCGGGGCGGCTGTAGGTGATTGCATCTGCCGCCTGCTGGTCGCCACCGGCTGGGATGTGACGCGGGAGTTCTACTACAACGACGCGGGCCAGCAGATCAGCAACCTCGCCCTGTCAGTGCAGGCCCGCTGCAGGGGCCTGGGGCCGGAAGATCCCGGCTGGCCTGCCGACGGCTACCGCGGGGACTACATTCAGGATGTCGCCAGGGCTTACCTGCGCGGCGACCGCATCGATGCCACGGACCGCCATGTCAGCGGGGCAGCCGACCCGGACAACCTGGAGAGGATACGCGATTTCGCAGTGGCCTACCTGCGGCGCGAGCAGGATCTGGACCTGCAGGCCTTCGCGGTCTACTTCGACAATTACTTCCTGGAGTCATCGCTGTATGAGGACGGCGAAGTGGAAGCGGCGGTCCAGCGCCTGGTCGCCCGCGGGCACACCTTCGAGCAGGACGGCGCGCTGTGGCTGCGCACGACCCGGTTCGGCGATGACAAGGACCGGGTCATGCGCAAGAGCGACGGAGGCTATACCTATTTCGTGCCGGATGTGGCCTATCACCTGAACAAGTGGAACCGGGGCTTTGCGCGAGTCATCAACGAGCAGGGCGCCGACCACCACAGCACGGTCACCCGGGTGCGGGCCGGATTGCAGGCACTGGAGTGCGGCATTCCCGCCGGTTGGCCCGATTACGTCCTGCACCAGATGGTGACGGTGATGCGGGACGGGGAAGAGGTCAAATTGTCCAAGCGGGCGGGCAGCTACGTTACCCTGCGGGACCTGATCGACGAGGTGGGACGGGACGCGACCCGTTTCTTCCTGGCGGCGCGCTCGGCGAGCTCCCAATTGACCTTCGATATCAACCTCGCCCTGTCCCAGAGCAACGACAACCCGGTCTATTACATCCAGTACGCCCATGCCAGGGCCTGCAGCGTCATGCGCAAACTCTCGGAACAGGGCTGGGACTGGAGCCTGCGAACCGCCCTGGATCACCTGGGAGAATTGTCGCAGGAGCATGAAAAAGCGCTTATGCGCCAGCTGGACCGCTACCCCGAGATCGTGGCCAATGCCGCCACCGCCAGCGAACCCCATGGCGTGGCAACCTACCTGCGGGAACTGGCCGGCGATTTCCACACCTGCTACAACGCCCACAAGGTACTGGTCGATGAGCCGGGCCTGCGCCACGCCCGGGTGGCGCTGTGCCAGGCCGTGCGCCAGGTCATCGCCAATGGCCTGGGCCTGCTGGGCGTGAGCGCCCCGGAGACGATGTAAACCATGGCAAGAGACTTCGCCAAGGGCAGGCCAGCGGGCGCAAAGGCGCCAGCGGGCAGGAAAAAGATGCAGCCGCGCCGGGGTGAATCGGCGCGGGTCGCAACGGATTCGCGCCCAGGCAGCGGGGTGCGCAGTTATTTCGCCGGCCTGCTGAGCGGGATCTTTCTCTGCTTCCTGGCGTACCTGTATGCGCTGCCCCCGGCCGATGCGCCCGCTCCCGAGCCAGAAGCCGCGCCCGTGGCGAGCGTACCCGCCGAGCCGCCCAAGCCGCGCTTTGATTTCTACACCATGCTGCCGCAACAGACCCTGGAGGACGCGGTAGAGCCGGCAGGTGTGGCGAGCCCACCCGCCGGCTCTAGCGCGGAATCCTACCTGCTGCAGGCGGGCTCGTTCCGCCAACGGGAGGACGCCGAACGGCGCCGTGCCGAGCTCCTGCTGCTGGGGCTGCAACCCAAGGTCGAGGAGAGCGACAGCGACACCGGCCACTGGTTCCGGGTCTATCTCGGCCCCTACAACTCCCACACCGAGATGACCCGTGCCAAGGGCCTGATGGCGGCACAGGACATCGACTCGCTGTTGCTCAAGCGCACGGCGCCCTGAATATCGCCGGCGGAGCTTGATTTTCCGCGGCCGGCTCCCCATATCCGATCAACGCCAGCAGGAGAACCAGCGTGGAACAGTTCAGGGGTACGACCATTCTCTCGGTGCGCCGCGGCAATAGCGTCGTGATCGGCGGCGACGGCCAGGTGTCGATGGGCAATACCGTCATGAAAGGCAATGCGCGCAAGGTGCGACGGCTGCACAAGAACCAGGTACTAGCCGGCTTTGCCGGGGGCACCGCCGACGCCTTCACCCTGTTCGAGTTGTTCGAGGCGCAACTCGACCGGCACCAGGGCAACCTGTTGCGGGCCGCGGTGGAGCTGGCCAAGGCCTGGCGTACCGAGCGCTCCCTGCGCCGGCTCGAGGCACTGCTGGCGGTGGCCGACCGCAATACATCCCTCATCATCACCGGTAACGGCGATGTGATCGAGCCGGAGGACAACCTGATTGCAATCGGTTCCGGCGGCCCCTTTGCCCAGGCCGCGGCCAGGGCGCTGCTCGATAACACCGAGCTTGACGCCCGCAGCATCGTCGAGAAGGGATTGGGCATCGCCGGCGATATCTGCATCTACACCAACCACAACCGCACCATCGAACAACTGGATTTCTAGGCATGTCCGATATGACACCCCGCGAGATCGTGCACGAGCTCGACAAACACATCATCGGCCAGCAGGATGCCAAGCGGGCCGTGGCGATTGCCCTGCGCAACCGCTGGCGCCGCATGCAATTGCCCGAGGAGTTGCGGGCGGAAATCACCCCCAAGAATATCCTCATGATCGGGCCGACCGGCGTGGGCAAGACCGAAATCGCCCGCCGCCTGGCGAAACTGGCCAATGCCCCCTTCGTCAAGGTGGAAGCCACCAAGTTCACCGAGGTCGGTTACGTGGGGCGCGATGTCGACTCCATCGTGCGCGACCTGGTGGATGTGTCGGTAAAAATGCTGCGGGAACAGGAGATGCTCCGGGTGCGTTTTCGCGCCGAGGAGATGGCGGAGGAGAGGATTCTCGATATCCTGCTGCCACCCGCCCGCAACGCCGAGCCGGATTCCGGATCCGGCACCCGCCAGCTGCTGCGCAAGAAACTGCGAGAGGGTGAACTCGACCAGAAAGAGATCGAGGTCAACATCAGCTCGCGCGCCTCGGCAGTGGAAATCATGGCGCCTCCGGGCATGGAGGAGATGACCAACCAGCTGCAGAGCATGTTTTCCAACCTGTCGCGGCAGCAGCAGAAAACCCGGAAAATGCCCATCAAGGCGGCCTTCGCGGCACTCTGCGAGGAGGAGGCGGCCAAGCTGGTCAATGAGGACGAGCTCAAGCAGCAGGCGGTCACCGCGGCGGAACAGAACGGCATCGTCTTCATAGACGAAATCGACAAGGTGGCCAAACGCAGCGAGGGCGCCGGCGCCGACGTATCACGCGAGGGTGTGCAACGCGACCTGTTGCCGCTGATCGAGGGCTCCACGGTGAGCACCAAGCACGGCATGATCAAGACAGATCACATCCTCTTCATCGCCTCCGGCGCTTTTCACCTGGCGCGGCCCTCAGACCTGATTCCGGAACTGCAGGGCCGGCTGCCGATACGGGTGGAACTGTCCGCCCTCACAGCGGATGATTTCGAGCGCATCCTCACCGAACCCAATGCCTCCCTCACCGAGCAGTACCAGGCCCTGCTGGCGACCGAGGGGTTGCAGGTCGAATTCACCGCGGACGGCTTGCGCCGCATCGCCGAGACCGCCTGGCAGGTGAATGAAAAAACCGAAAATATCGGCGCGCGCCGGCTGCACACTGTGATGGAGAGGCTGCTGGAAGAAAGTTCGTTCACCGCGGCGGACGCCGGCCTGAGCCGCGAGCCGCTGCGAGTGGACGCCGCCTATGTCGACAGCCAACTCCAGGCCCTGAGCGCGGACGAGGATCTGTCCCGCTTCATCCTCTAGCCCATGCCCAGCGACGCATCCGATATCAGGCCCCGGGGCATCAGGCTGCACCAGCGCTCCCGTGAACTGGAACTGGAATATGCCGGGGGAGAGCGCTACCGCCTGAGCTGTGAGTACCTGCGCGTTTATTCCCCCTCGGCGGAGGTGCGCGGCCACGGCTCCGGCCAGGAAACCCTGCAGACCGGCAAGCTGAATGTCGGCATCAAGGCCATCAAGCCGGTGGGTCGCTATGCGCTGCAGCTGGTGTTCGACGATGGCCATGACACCGGCCTGTACTCCTGGGATTACCTGTACGAGCTCTGTACCCGGCAGGCTGAGCACTGGCAGGACTACCTCGACCGACTCGATCGGGCCGGGGCCGGCAGGGATCCGGACGTCCAGGTCATCCAGTTCCAGCCCTGACCACCAAACCGCCCGACACCAATCCGGCCTGACCGCGGGGCCGCATCGCGCTACAATACGCCGCTCGATGAGGAGGGGGTGCAATACCCATGGGCGACAAAGACAGGACTCACTTCGGCTTCAAGGAAGTGGAAACCGATGCCAAGGCGGGCATGGTGGCCGATGTATTCCATTCAGTAGCCGCGCGCTACGACCTGATGAACGACCTGATGTCCGCGGGCATTCACCGTGTCTGGAAACGCTTCACCATTGAGCTCAGTGGGGTGCGCACAGGCCATTCAGTGCTGGACATCGCCGGCGGCACCGGCGACCTGGCCGCCCGCTTCGCCGACATCGTCGGTCCGGCGGGCCGGGTGGTACTGGCCGATATCAACGACTCCATGCTCAAGGTGGGCCGGGACAAGCTGCTGGACCACGGCCGTATCGACAACCTGGAGTTTGTCCAGGCCGACGCCCAGTGCCTGCCCTTTCCCGACGCCAGTTTCGACTGCGTGACCATCGCCTTCGGCCTGCGCAATGTGACCGACAAGGATGCGGCACTGCGCTCGATGCTGCGGGTACTCAAGCCCGGCGGGCGCCTGCTGGTGCTGGAGTTCTCCAAACCTGCCAACCCCCTGCTGAGCAGGGCTTACGACGCGTATTCCTTCCGGGTACTGCCACTGATGGGCCGGCTGGTAGCCAATGACGCCGACAGTTACCAGTACCTGGCGGAGTCCATTCGCATGCATCCCGACCAGGAAACCCTCAAGGACATGATGGAGGACGCGGGCTTCACCCGTTGCGAATACCACAACATGACCGGAGGTGTCGTCGCACTCCACAAGGGCGTCAAGGCCTGAAATGAATCCCGCGCTCGATCCCGCCGTGATGACCGCCGTGCTGGGGGCCGCCG
Organism: uncultured Gammaproteobacteria bacterium; assembly: GCA_963700715.1. Lineage (GTDB taxonomy): Bacteria > Pseudomonadota > Gammaproteobacteria > Pseudomonadales > Halieaceae > JARRPM01. The sequence goes on along the minus strand of CAVOYP010000011.1, from coordinate 58,182 downwards.
AGCAGGTGGTCAACCGGGCACTCGAACTGGCGCCCGGCGGCAGGGCCGAGCTGGACAAGCTGGCGGGCTGTGTGTTCGCACTGCATTGCACCGCCCCCAGGGTGGACGCTTACTTGCAGCCGGGCGCTGGCAAGGTGCGTCTCATGGGTGTTTACGATGGTCCCGTGACCACCAGCATGCGCGGGGTCGCCTCTGATTTTGCCGAGCTTGCCACCGCACAGGATCCGACCGCGGCGCTGATCAACGGGCGCATCGAACTGGAGGGCGACAGCGCGCCGCTGATCGAGCTGCAGCGAATCATCAGCGCGCTGGAAATCGACTGGGAAGCGCCGCTGGTGGATGCCCTGGGAGACGTGGCCGGCCACCAGTTGGCGCAATTGCTGCGCGGCGCGTACGGCTGGGGCCGGCAGGCCTCCACCGGCCTGGAGCGGCAACTGGAGGAGTTCATCCACGAGGAGGCGCGCCTGAGCCCGCCGCGGCTCGAGCTGGAGGATTTCTATCGCGATGTGCAACAGCTGGGCCTGCAGGTGGAGCGCCTGCAGTCGCGCACCCAGCGCCTGCGCAAACGCCTGCAGAAACTGCGCGAGCGCTGATGTCACGCATCGCCCGCCTGGTCACCATTTACCGCACTGTCGGTCGCTACCGGCTGGACGAATTTATCGACGGCGGGCGACTGGGGCCCCTGCCCCGTATGGTTCTGAGGTTGCTGCCCTGGCGCCTGCACCCGGCGCCGGACCTGCCCCGGGGCGTGCGCCTGCGCCGGACCCTGGAGGAACTGGGTCCGGTTTTCATCAAGCTGGGGCAGATGCTGTCCACCCGGCGCGACCTGCTGCCCACTGATATTGCCGATGAGCTGGCCAAGCTCCAGGACAAGGTACCTCCCTTCCCCGAACAGCAGGCCATAGCCATTATCGAAAAGGGCCTGGGCAAGCCGGTGACAGAGCTGTTTGCCAGCTTCGAGGCCAAGCCCATGGCGTCGGCGTCGGTGGCCCAGGTCCACGCGGCCACTCTCCACAGCGGCGAGGACGTGGTGGTCAAGGTGATTCGCCCGGACATCGAGCCTGTGATCCGCCAGGACCTGGCCCTGATGTTCACCCTCGCGAGGCTCGTGGCCCGGCATGTTCCCGAAGGCCGGCGCCTGCGCCCGGTGGAAGTGATCAGCGACTACGAGCTGATCATCCTCGATGAACTGGACCTGGGCAGGGAGGCAGCCAACGCCTGTCAGTTGCGCCGCAATTTCGAGAACAGCAAGCTGCTGTACGTACCGCAGGTCTACTGGGACTACACCTGCCGCAATGTGTTCGTCATGGAGCGCATCTCGGGTGTCGCGGTCACCGATATGGCCACCCTGCAGGCCCGGGGTACCGACCTGAAACTGCTGGCCGAACGCGGCGTGGAGATCTTTTTCACCCAGGTGTTTCGCGACAGCTTTTTCCACGCCGACATGCACCCGGGCAACATCTTCATCGACACCACCGACCCGGCGGACCCCACCTACATCGCCGTCGACTGCGCCATTATCGGCAGCCTCAGCGACTCGGACCAATACTACCTGGCCCGCAACCTGCTCAGTATCTTCCAGCGCAATTACCGCGAAGTGGCCCAGCTCCACGTGGAGTGCGGCTGGGTCCCGCCGCAGACCCGGGTGCAGGATTTCGAGGCCGCGATGCGGGCTGTGTGCGAGCCGGTGTTTGAACGGCCGATCGGCGAGATCTCCTTCGGCCAGCTGCTGATATACCTGTTCCGCACCGCCGGGCGCTTCGATATGCACATACAGCCCTCGCTGGTGCTGCTGCAGAAAACCCTGCTCAACATCGAGGGCCTGGGGCGGCAGCTGTATCCCGAACTCAACCTGTGGGACACCGCCAAGCCCTTCCTCGAAGACTGGGTGCAGGAGCGCTACTCGCCCCAGTCCTTCCTGCGCCGCCTGCAGCGACAGGCGCCCTCCTGGCTGGAACAATTACCCCAGCTGCCGGATGTGGTGCTGGACAGCCTGCAGCAATCCCGGGAGGGCGACCCGCGCCCGGCCCGACCGCAGCAGCAGCTGGAACAACAGCGCCGGCGCAGTGGCGAGCGAACCCGCCGCCAGCGCCGCCAGCTGCTGGCGGCACTGGCCTGCCTGGGGGCGGCCATCGGCGTGCTGCCCGGGGGCTGGCAGCAGCTGGCGGCGGCGCCGCCGGCCAGCTGGCTGCTGGCGGCAACCGCGCTGGCCCTGCTGTGGCCCCGGGACAGTTGAATCCATGCGCGCACAACCGGCCCTGTGCCATAATGGGCGACCTCGGAGAGTACCACGCATGACCGCACTTGCCCAGGATATACGGTGGAACGACCAGGGCCTCGTTCCCGCCATCGCCCAGGACTGGCAGACCGGTGAGGTGCTGATGCTGGCCTGGATGAACCGCGAGGCCCTGGAGCTCACGGTCAGCGAGGGCAGGGCGGTTTACTGGTCGCGCTCCCGCCACGGCCTGTGGCGCAAGGGCGAGGAGTCCGGCCACGTGCAGAAACTGAAGGAGCTGCGCATCGACTGCGACGCGGATACCGTGCTGCTGAAGGTGGAACAGCTGGGGGGGATCGCCTGCCACACGGGCCGGCGCAGCTGCTTCTACCGCAAGTGGGAGCCCGATGGCTGGCAGGTGACCGATGCGGTCGTGCGCTCCCCGGGCGACATCTACGGGAAAACACCATGAGCGATATCCTGGAGCAGCTGGCCGCCACCCTCGAGCAGCGCAAGGGCGCCGACCCGACATCGTCCTACGTGGCGAGCCTGCATCAGCAGGGGCTGAACAAGATACTGGAAAAGGTCGGCGAGGAAGCCACCGAGGTAATCCTCGCCGCCAAGGACGCCCGGGGAGACGAGGGCCGGGCCGAGCTCATCGGCGAGGTGGCGGATCTGTGGTTTCACAGCATGGTGATGCTGTCCCACCTGGACGTGGACATCAATGAAGTCACCGACTGCCTGCGCGCACGCCTGGGCAGGTCGGGGCTCGAGGAAAAAGCCGGGCGCGCAAAATAGCGCCCCGGACATTACACACGGGAGAATGAAATGGGAATCGGTGGGATAAGTGTATGGCAGCTGTTGATCATCCTCGCGATCGTCATCATGCTGTTCGGTACCAAGCGGCTGCGCACCCTGGGCAGCGACCTGGGCAGTGCGGTGAAGGGCTTTCGCAAGAGCATGCAGGACGATACCGCGGGCGACAAGCCAGCCGACGCGGAGCCGCCAATGACACCGCGGCGCCCGCGAACAAGGACAAGTAAGGCCTGAATGTTCGATATCGGTTTCAGCGAGCTGGTACTGGTCGGCATAGTGGCGCTGCTGGTCATCGGGCCGGAGCGCCTGCCCGAAACTATCCGTACCGCCCACGGCTGGCTCAACCGCCTCAGGCGCGGCTTTAACGACATCAAACGGGAAGTGCAGCAGGAGCTGCACAACGATGCCGTGATGCAGGATCTGCGCAGGACCGGCGAGCAGCTCAAGGCCCAGGCCGACCAGCTGGGCCAGGGCGTCGGCAGCGTTACTGCCAGCCTGACAAAACCCGCCGTGGACCTCAACCCACCAGGCGAGCCCCCAGCGCAACCGCTAGCGGCAGCGGACAAAAGCGCAGAATGACCGAACCATCAGCTGAACCCGACAGCACCGACCAGCCGCTGCCGCTGGTCGCCCACCTCACCGAGTTGCGCGACCGCCTGTTGCGCGCGCTGCTGGCGGTGCTGGTGGTCTTCATCGGCCTGTTCCCCTTCGCCAACGAAATCTACACCTTCGTCTCGGATCCGCTGCGCAAACTGCTGCCGGAGGGTGCCACCATGATCGCCACCGAGGTAGCATCGCCCTTCCTGACCCCGTTCAAGCTAACCCTGGTAGCCTCCGTGTTCCTGGCCATACCCTATGTGCTTTACCAGGCCTGGAGCTTCATCGCACCGGGCATGTACAGGCATGAAAAGCGGATCGCAGTGCCGCTGCTGGTATCGAGCATATTCCTGTTCTACCTGGGGGCGGCCTTTGCCTACTACCTGGTATTCCCGCTGATATTCGCTTTCTTTACCAGCAGCGGTCCCGCCGATATCGCCATCATGACCGATATCAACAGCTACCTGGATTTCGTGCTCACACTGTTCTTTGCCTTCGGCCTGGCGTTCGAAATTCCCATCGCCGCGGTGCTGCTGATCTGGACCGGCATCACCACCCCACAGCAGCTTGCTCAGAAGCGCCCCTATATCATCGTAGGCTGTTTCGTCGTCGGCATGCTGTTGACCCCGCCCGATATTCTTTCGCAGTCGCTGCTGGCCATACCCATGTGGATGCTGTTCGAGCTGGGCGTCTTTTTCGGCCGTTTGGTCACCCGCAACAGAAACGCCGCGACGCAATAGCCGGTGGTAGCCAAGGCAAAACTTTCAACACTGCCCTCACTGCTGCCGATCATAGGCTTCCTGAAGCCCTACAAGCTGCGCCTCGCGGGCGCGAGCCTTGCCCTGCTGTTCACCGCCGCCGCCACCCTGTCCATGGGCTGGGGCCTGCAGGTGCTGATCGACCGCGGCTTTGGCAACCGCGACAGCGCCGACCTGCTGCTGGCGGTAAGCCTGCTGATCGCGATCGCCGCCGCCATCGCCGTGGGCACTTTTGTGCGCTTTTACCTGGTTTCCTGGCTCGGCGAGCGAGTGAGTGCCGACCTGCGCAAGGCAGTGTTCGACAATATCGTGCGTCTGCACCCGGGGTTTTTCGAGCTCAACCGCAGCGGCGAGATCATGTCGCGCCTGACCACCGACACCACCCTGTTGCAGACCATCATCGGCTCCTCCTTCAGCATGGCCCTGCGCAGCAGCCTGACCCTGGTGGGGGCACTGGTCCTGATGTTCGTCACCAATCTCAAGCTCAGCCTGATTATCGCCGTCGGGGTGCCGCTGATACTGCTGCCCATACTGTTCTTCGGACGCAGGGTCAGGCGCCTGTCCAACCAGAGCCAGGACAGCATTGCGAGCGTGGGCAGCTATGCGGGAGAGGTCATCCAGCACATCCGGGTGGTGCAGAGCTATACCCAGGAGCGGTTCGAGTCGGCGGCGTTTACCCGGGAGGTTGAACGGGCCTTCGCCATCGCCCAGCGGCGGGTCTGGCAGCGCGCCCTGCTGATGGGCGGCGCCATCCTGCTGCTGTTCGCGGGGATGGCCGGCATGCTGTGGGAGGGGGGCCAGGATGTGATCAGTGGCCGCATGACCGGCGGCGAACTGGGCGCGTTCGTGTTCTACGCGATCATGGTGGGCAGCGGCATAGCCACGGTGTCCGAGGTGTGGGGGGAACTGCAGCGGGCCGCCGGCGCCGCCGAGCGCCTGATCGAACTGCTCAACACCCGCAGCCTGATACACGACCCCGGTCCCCGGGAGCTGCCCGCCCGGCGCCAGCGTCCCCAGCTGAAACTGGAGGCTGTCACCTTCCACTACCCCACCCGACCGGCCCAGGCGGCGTTGCGGGATTTTTCACTCACCATCGAGGCGGGCAGGAGCCTCGCCCTGGTGGGGCCGTCCGGGGCGGGCAAGTCCACTGTGTTTGAATTACTGCAGCGCTTTTACGACCCCCAGCAGGGGCGGATTACGCTGGACGGTGAGGACATTCGCGAGCTGGGCCTGCAGCAATTGCGCAGCCATATCGCACTGGTGCCGCAACAACCCGCCCTGTTTACCGGCGATGTGCGCTACAACATTCGCTACGGCCGGCCGGACGCCTCGGATGACGAGATTGTCGCCGCGGCCCGCGCCGCCCATGCTGACGAGTTTATCGAGCGCCTGCCGGACGCCTACGGCAGCCACCTGGGCGAGCAGGGCGTGCGCCTCTCGGGAGGCCAGCGCCAGCGCATCGCTCTGGCCCGGGCAATACTGAACGACCCGCAGATCCTGTTACTGGATGAAGCCACCAGCGCGCTCGACAGCGAGAGCGAGCACCAGGTACAGCAGGCGCTGCACCAGCTGATGAAAAACCGCACCACTGTGATCATCGCCCACCGCCTGTCCACCATTCTGCACGCTGACAGGATCGCCGTACTCGACCAGGGAAGGCTGATTGCCACCGGCACCCACGCCCAGCTGATGCAAAGCTGCGAACTCTACCAGCGCCTGGCCAGCCTGCAGTTTCGCGAACCGGAGGCAGAACAGCCTAACTATCCAGCAGGCGAATCCGGTCTTTTCGCTCCTGGTTGACCCGGGAGATATCCCCCAGGGCTTCACGGGAAATGTCGGCGATGTCCTGGATAAGGCGCAATCCCAGCCGGGCATTATTGGCGGCGCAGCGCAGGGGCGCAGTCGCCGCGGATTCCCGGAACATTTCCAATCCCTCATCCCAGGCGATGCGCAGGTGTTCACCGGCGCTGCCGCGCGCGGACTCGTAGGCCATGGACAAAACCTCGAGCGACTCCATCACGGCCTCGATGCTCAGCCACTCCACCAGGGTGCCCCGCTCCACGCCCCGGCGCACGCCGCTGCGCAACTTGCGCGCCATATTGCGGAATTCGCGCTGGACCCGCTGCCCGAATACCGGGTCTGAAACCGGTCGCAACTGGTCATCCTGCGCCAGTTCGCGCCAGTCCTCGGCGCTGAGCACGCCCTCAATCTGGGGAAAAACCAGCTTTTCCTCGGAGTTCATATGCTCGTACATGTGGTCGACATAGGCGCGGCCACTCTTTACCAGGACCTCACCGGATACCTCGCCGTCGCGCCACTGCTGGATGTTACGCAGCACTTCCTGCCCCTTTTTGGCCATATAGTCGTGGTCGCGTTGCAGGCTATCCACGTTATCGGCCGCGCCGGCATCAAGCTCCGCGACCCGGCCGTAGATGAGATCCTCCCGCGGATGGTGGAAGCGATCCGGCCAGGTGACCATGTAATCCATGATCTCGTATACCACATGGGTATCCACCAGTTCCCCCGCCGCTATGGCCTTGAGCTGTTCGCTGAACAACTGCATGACGCTGGCGATATGGCGGTGCTCGGCGTAGAGGGCCTTGAGCAGGGGTGGTCGCTCCTCGGGTCGCAGGGCCGCGGGAGGCGCCGGGCGCTCCCAGGCGGCCCGGGTGTAACCGGGTCCTGCCTTGGCCGTGGCTTTGCGTACAGGCTTTGGGGCGGCGGCGGGTTTTTTCCTGCGGGGGGCCTTGCTGGCGGCGGGCGCCGGCTTGCTGGTGGTTCGGGGTTTCCTGGCGGCCATAATCACTCCTGTGGTGGGCTTTGCCCCAGCTTAAAGCTTGAGGCTAGCCTGTCCAGCGACTTAAATCATTGATCCGGCTCATAGCGCCGACAATGCGCGCGACAAGCGGCTCACGGCACGACATCCTGAACCGGCCCCCGGAAACGACAACGCCGGCACGAGGGCCGGCGCTGCCTGTGCAAAGATCGACTACACGCTGAATTCGCGGACCAGGTTGCCGATGGACTCCTTGGCGTCGCCGAACAGCATCCGCGTGTTGTCCTTGTAGAACAGCGGGTTCTCGATCCCGGCAAAGCCCGAGGCCATGGAGCGCTTGAGCACAAAGACAGTCCTGGCCTTGTCGACGTTGATCACGGGCATGCCGTAGATGGGCGAGCCCTCGTTCTCCCGGGCCGCCGGGTTGACCACGTCGTTGGCGCCGATCACGATGGCGACGTCGACGTTTTCCATGCGGGGATTGATATCGTCCATCTCGAGCAACTGCTCGTAAGGCACATCGGCCTCCGCCAGCAGCACGTTCATATGGCCCGGCATCCGGCCCGCCACCGGGTGGATCCCGAAATTCACCTCGGCGCCGTTGCGCTCGAGCAGTTCAGCCAGTTCCTTGACCACGTGCTGGGCCTGCGCCACCGCCATGCCGTAGCCGGGGATGATCGCCACGTTGCTGGCGGCCTCCAGGATATAGTAGGCATCCTCGGCGCTGATCGGCTTGATTTCGCCCTCGACGGCGGTCTGTTCAACCTTGCCGCTGCCAAAGCCGCTGAACAGGACGTTGGCGAGGGAGCGGTTCATCGCCTTGCACATGATCTGGGTGAGGATGATACCGGAGGCGCCGACCAGTGCGCCGGCCACGATCAGGATATTGTTGTTTACGGCAAAACCCGCGGCGCAGGCCGCGAGGCCGGAGTAGGAGTTCAACAGGGAAATCACCACCGGCATATCGGCCCCGCCGATGGGTATGACCGCCATCACGCCGAATACCAGTGACAGGGCCACCACCAGGTACAACCAGAAGTGGTTCGCAGGCTGCAGGCAGAACATTACGGAACCGGCCAGGATGCCCAGCACGATCAGGCTGTTGACCACCTGCTGGCCGCTGAACAGCACGGCGCCGCTGCCAATGCGTTCACTGAGCTTGCCATAGGCGATCAGGCTCCCGGTGAAGGTAACGCCGCCGATCAGGATCGACAGGATGATGGTGACCAGGGTGAAGGTGGCGGATCCGGGAGCCAGGGCCGCCCAGCCCACCAGCAGGCTGGCGAGGCCGCCGAAGCCGTTGAACAGGGCGACCATCTCGGGCATGGCGGTCATCTGCACCAGGCGGGCGGCGGCGGCGCCGATGACCGTGCCCACCACGACACCCAGCAGGATCCACTGGTACTCGACGATGCCCTGGTCCAGCAGCCCGGCCACTACCGCCAGCAGCATGGCGATGGCGGAAAGGCCATTGCCCCGGCGGGCGGTGGCGGGAGAACCGAGCTGTTTCAGGCCGTAGATAAACAGGGCGGCCGCCACGATATAACTGTACTGAATCAGGTTGTCCATGGCGCTCAGCTCCCCTTCTTCCTGAACATGGCGAGCATGCGGTCGGTCACCAGATAGCCACCCACCACGTTGATGGTGGCCAGGGCCACCGCGGCGACGCTCATCCAGTTGGCCAGGTCATGGCGACCGGTTCCGGCCAGGCTGAGGGCACCCACCAGGGTGATTCCGGATATGGCGTTGGCGCCGGACATCAATGGGGTGTGCAGGGTCGCCGGCACCTTATTGATCAGCTCAAAGCCCAGGAAGATGGTCAGCATAAGGATAAATGTCAGGAAAACTGTTGCCGAAATCATGCTACGCACCCCCTTCGATAATTTTCTTGATGGTCTCGTTCACCACTTCGCCGCCGTGGGTAATGATGCATCCGGGCAGGATGTCATCCTCAAAATCCACCACGAACTGCTTCTGCTCCTGGTTCCAGTTGTCCTCCACCAGGTTGAACAGGTTGGCCGAATACATCTGGCTGGCATGACGCGCCACTTCCCCGGCCAGGTTAGCCTTGCCGATGATGGTAACCCCGCCAACTGTAACGATCGCATCGGGCACCGAGCCCTCGACGTTGCCACCGGTCTCCGCCGCCATATCGACGATCACCGAGCCCGGGGCCATGCCCTCCACCATGTCCCGGGTAACCAGCACCGGCGGCTTGCGGCCGAACACCTGGGCGGTGGTGATCACCACGTCGGACTTGGCGATCACGTCTTTCTGGGCCTGGCGCTGCTTGGCGATCTGCTCGGGTGTCAGCTCCAGGGCATAGCCGGCGGCGGTCTGGCCGGTTTCACCCAGGTCGATCTCGAGGAACTTGGCGCCCAGCGAGCGCACCTGCTCGGCTACCACGGGACGGGTGTCGAAGGCGGTGACCCGGGCGCCCAGGCGCTTGGCGGTGGCAATGGCCTGGAGGCCGGCCACACCGGCGCCGATGACAAACACATTGGCCGGTTTCAGGGTGCCGGCAGGGGTCATCATCATCGGGAAGATACGGGGCAGGTGGGAGGCGGCCAGCAACACCATCACATACCCGGCCAGGTTGGCCTGGGAACTCAGGGCATCCATCTTCTGGCTGCGGGTGGTGCGGGGGATCATTTCCATGCTGATGGCGGTCACCCCCGCTTCCTTGAGCGCGAGGACCAGTTCGCGCTCATTGAACGGGTCGAGGTAGCTGATGTGGATACAGCCGCGCTGCATCAGCCTGACTTCATCCAGCGCCGGCTTGCGCAGCCGCAGCAGCACGTCTGCACTGCGGAACATGCCATCGCGATCGGCGGAGACGGTCGCTCCCGCCTCCACGTATTCAGCGTCGGTAAAGCCGGATCCGGTGCCCAGGCCCGCCTCCACGACCAGCTCCGCGCCCATGCGGCACAGCTTCTTGGCGGATTCAGGGGTAATGGGAACCCGGTTTTCGCCCGGGTGACTTTCCTTGGGAATGGCGATGCGCATTGCGATGTTTACCCCCGTAACCGAGTATTTTTTAGTTTGGCCAGCTGTTTCGAGCAGCGCTGCTACCGCGGGTCGCTGCGGGCAGTGTCAGCGGCAAAGCCACCGCGACCTGCCTTTGCGGGAGGCGGGCGGCGGCAGACTGTAGCACAGAGGGCGCTTGGCGTGAATGCGCCCACACCGGAGCCGGCTGAGTATAGGGTGAGGGGTGTTTAACGCCGCCACCCCCCCGGGAGTGGGGGCGGGGCGGGATAATAGAAGGGGCTCAGGTGGCCTGCAACTGCAGGAAGGGATTCATCCAGCGATAGGTCCAGCCGGTGAACTTCAGCGGGGAATCCAGTACCGCCAGGCAGATGCAGTCTTCTGATTGCACCGCCGTGGGGGCATGAACGTCACCGGGCTGCCGCAACAGGAAATCGCCCTGGTGATAGCTGCCGTCCGCATCGGAGAAGCCGCCCTCGAGCACCAGGGTCATTTCCGGACCGCGGTGGGTGTGCTCCGGAATCCTGCCGCCCGCCTTGATGTGGTACAGGGCAAACTCATAATTGGGATCACCGGTTTTCAGGTAGCTGATGCGCAGCGTCTTGGTCACTTTTTTCCACACCAGGTCCGACAGGTCACCGCTCATGAGCCGCTGCAGGATCGGTGGGGTCCGGCCGGCTGACCACTCGGAGCTGCTGGCATAGCTCAGGGGCGGGGCGTCATCCAGCCGCGCCAGTACCATGTTGAGCAGGGTGTCCCCCACGGGTTCGCCGGGCAGCCCGTCGAACAGCGTCGCCCCCAGCGTCTGCAGCTGGGCCGAGGTGCGCCGGCACTGCTCGCAGTAGTGCAGATGAACCGAGACACAGGCCGCCTGGGCCAGCGGCAGGTTACCCGCCGCATGTTCGGTCAGCAGGTCGAGCTCAGGGTGAAATTTAGCCATAACTTTCTACCGTTCTATTTGAATCTGAAGTTTCTGGATAGCCAGCCTCACACGGGACTTGACCGTGCCCAGGGGCAGGTCCAGCTCCGCAGCCGCTTCCGCATGTGATTTCCCTTCCATATACACCTTCGCCAGAATCTGCATCTGGTCCCCCGGGAGCGACTTCATCAACTCCCGCACGCGCTCCTCGCTGCGCCTGCCCTGCAGCAGGGCAAACGGTTCCTCGCTCTCCTGGTCGGGGAATACGTCCTCCTCGGCCAGGGGGGTATCGAATTTCTGCAGGCGCCGGAACATGTCGGTCCGACAGTTGCGGGCTATCGTATACACCCAGGTGCTGGCAGCCGCTTTCTCCGGGTTGAAGCCCCCGGCCTTCTGCCACACCTTGAGCATGACCTCCTGCACCAGCTCATCGGCCACTGAGGCCGACAGCCTCGACCCGGACAGGGCAAAGGCCTTGATCAGGGGGGCGAAATGCCGGAAAAACCGGGTGAACGCCGCCCGGTCCTGCCTGGTGGCGATCAGGACGAGGCACTCGCTCCACTCGTCGGTACGCCGCCCCACCAGGTCCTGTGAGTCGCTCCCTGTAAAACCGGAACTGTCTACCACGTGCGCTTTGCTCTCGTCTTGGGTGGTTGGAAGGGGTATACGCCTCCCAGGAGGGGGCGGATCACCCGGTTTTCGAATAAACTCCAAAAAGATCCGATCCGGGGCTTTGATCGTAAAATCGGTAACTATCACCCAGGCTGGCCGCGCTTGCCGCGGCCCGTGCCATTTTGCCATGGAGACCGGCATAGTGCGAATTGCTGTTATTGGATCGGGCATCTCGGGCCTCAGCTGTGCCCACTACCTGAGCACCTCCCACGAGGTATCGGTGTTTGAGGCGGGCCGGCAGGTCGGCGGTCACACCGCCACGGTGGATGTGAAGCTTGGCACCCGTCGCTATGCCATCGACACCGGTTTTATCGTGTTCAACGACTGGACCTACCCCAATTTCATCGCCCTGATGGACAGCCTGGGCGTCAGCAGCAAAGCCACGTCCATGGGTTTCAGCGTGCGCGATGAGCGCAGCGGGCTGGAGTACTCCGGCACCAACCTCGACACCCTGTTCGCCCAGCGTGGCAACCTGCTGTCCTGGCGCTTTATCTCCATGGTGCGGGATATCCTGCGGTTCAACAAAGAGTCGGTGGCCGACCTGGACGCCGGCCGGGTCAGCGACAGCCAGACCCTGGGGGAATACCTGGAGCGCAACCGCTACGGCGAGGCATTCTCGCGGCAGTACCTCACCGCCATGGGCTCAGCCATCTGGTCAGCCGATTGCGCCACCATCCTCGACTTCCCGCTGAGCTTTTTCCTGCGCTTCTTTCGCAATCACGGCCTGCTGTCAGTGCAGGACCGCCCCCAGTGGCGGGTCATCGAGGGGGGCTCCAGGGAGTACCTGCGCCCCCTGTGCCAGCGCTTCGCCCAGCGTATATTCACCGGCTGCGCCGTGACGCGGGTGCTGCGGGCCCCTGGCCAGGTGGTGCTCGCGATGGCGGACGGCCGCAGGCTGCCCTTTGACCAGGTGGTGCTGGCCACCCATTCCGACCAGGCCCTGGCGCTGCTGGACGAGCCCAGCCCGGCGGAGCGTGACGTGCTCGGCGCCCTGCCCTACCAATCCAACGACGTGGTGCTGCATACTGACACCCGCCTGCTGCCGCGCAACCGCAAGACCTGGTCCAGCTGGAATTACTCCCTGGGCGGCGGTCAGGAGCGCGCGGTGGTAACTTACAACATGAACATACTGCAGGGTATAAGCGCGCCGGAGACGTTTTGCGTGACACTCAACAACAGCGCCGCTATCAACCCGGTGAAAATCCTGGGGCGGTTCAGCTATGACCACCCGGTCTTTTCCATCGCCGGCATCGCCGCCCAGCAGCGCTGGGGAGAGATCAACGGCCAGCGCAATACCTGGTTCTGCGGCGCCTATTGGCACAACGGCTTTCACGAGGACGGGGTGGTGAGCGCCCTGCGGGTCGCCAACGCCCTGGGCCAGCAGAAACGGGCCGCTGCGTGAGATCCAGGCTGTACGAGGGCGTAGTCAGGCACCGACGCCTGCACCCGCGGTCACATGAGTTCAGCTACCGGGTGTTCATGCCCTACATCTGCCTGGACGAGCTGCCGGGGCTGTTCGATCGCAACCTGCTGTGGTCGGCCCGGGGCTGGGCGCCGGCCCAATTCAGGCGCAGCGATTTCCTCGGTGACCCCCGCCTGCCGCTACAGCAGGAGGTGCGGCGACGGATCCTGGAGGAAACCGGCGAGACTCATCGCGGCCCCATCTACCTGCTGGCGAACCTGCGCTACTTCGGCATCATTATGAACCCCATCGCCTGCTACTACTGCTTCAGCGAGGACGAATCCCGCCTGGAATACCTGGTGGCGGAGGTCAACAACACCCCGTGGAATGAACGCCACAGCTACGTGCTGCCCGGGCCCGGCCAGGGCCGCTGGCTGCGCACCGAATTCGACAAGCAGTTCCACGTATCGCCCTTCAACCCCATGGCGATGCGCTACCACTGGCGCAGCAGCACCCCGGACCAGCGCCTGGTGCTGCACCTGGCCAACAGCGAGGGGGGCGACAAGGTATTTGACGCGAGCCTGTCCCTGTCCGCCCGGGAAATGACCTCGAGCAACCTCAACCGCACCCTCTGGCGCTACCCGCTGATGACCGCCCGGATAGCCCTCGCCATTTACTGGCAAGCCCTGCGCCTGTTCATAAAAGGCGCACCGTTTTATCCTCACCCAACCAGCAAACCCTCCGGAGCCTGACATGAGCAATTCCAGTGAACTTACTGCCAGCAGCCTCAGCCTGCCCAGGGAAGACAACCGGCTTCCCACCCTCCAGACACTTGCACGGCGCGTCTGCCTGCGGCTTTTGGCCAATATTCAGTTTGGCAGCCTGGTCATCCACGATGGCGGCGAGGCCTTCCACTTCGGCACCACCGGCGACCCGGCGCAACCGCACGCGGAAGTGCACGTGCACGACCGCGGCCTCTACCGGATGATGCTCTCCGGGGGCAGTATTGCCAGCGGCGAGGCTTATATGCAGGGACTGTGGACCTCCCCCAACCTGGTGGCGGTGATGCGACTGTTCAGCGCCAACCTGCCCACCCTGGAGATGCTTGAAGCCCGGCAATCCTGGCTGGTTCGCCTGGGACTGAAGCTTTCCCACGCGCTCAAGCGCAATACCCACAGCGGGTCGCGCAAGAACATCTCGGCCCATTACGACCTGGGCAATGATTTCTTTCGCCTGTTCCTCGACCCCACGATGATGTATTCGGCCGCCCTGTTCGAGACCGACCGCACGGGGCTCGACGAGGCCTCCGTGGCGAAGCTGGACGAGCTCTGCCGGCAACTGGAGTTGGGCAGCGGCGACCACCTGCTGGAGATCGGCACCGGCTGGGGCGGCCTGGCGATCCATGCCGCCAGCAACTATGGCTGTAGAGTCACCACCACCACGATCTCGAAGGAGCAGTACGAGTACGCCCGCGCCCGGGTGCGCGCCGCCGGCCTGGAGGATCGGGTCACCGTGCTGTGCGAGGACTATCGCAAGCTGGAGGGCAGCTTCGACAAGCTGGTTTCAGTGGAAATGATCGAGGCGGTCGGCCACGACTTCTACAGCAGCTATTTCAGCCGCTGCAGCCAGCTGCTCAAGCCGAACGGGAAGATGGTGATCCAGGCGATCACCATAGCCGACCAGCGCTACGAGGCGGCGCACAAGTCGGTGGACTTTATCCAGCGCTACATCTTTCCCGGCGGCAGCCTGCCCTCGGTGGCGGTGATCGCCGACCACCTGGCCCGGGACACCGATATGCAAATGGTCCACCTGCGTGATATCACCCGGGATTACGCCCTAACCCTGGCTCACTGGCGGGAGCGATTCCTGGCGGCCCAGGCCGCTGTCCGGCAGCTGGGATTCGACCAGACCTTCGTCCGCATGTGGGAGTTCTACCTCGCCTACTGCGAGGGCGGTTTCCGCGAGCGCATCATCGGCACGGTGCAACTGGCCTTCGCCAAGCCCGGCTACCGCTTCCAGAACCGCTAGGAGCCCCGGGCCAGGGCTGGTAACGCCACCAGGGCGGCAACAGGTCCCGGTACTGGCGCTCGCCGTAGCGGCTGTCCACCAGCAGGGCCCGGCCCCGGTCGCCGCTGCCGCGGATGACCCGGCCCAGGGCCTGGTCCACCTTCTGCATGCCGGGATAGAGGTAGGCGTATTCGAAGCCCGCGCCATACTGCTGTTGGAACCATGCGCGCAGTTGCTCGGTCTCGCGATTGAACTGGGGCAGCCCCACCCCGACGATCACCACGCTGGTGAGACGTTCACCCGGCAGGTCGATGCCCTCGCCGAAGATGCCCCCGAGGATGCAAAAGGCGGCCACATCGCGGCGCTCTTCCAGCAGCGTGAGCAGGCTGTCGCGATCCGCGTCCGCCTGCTCCCGCTGCTGCACCCAGAGGCAGGAGCGCAATTGCTCCAGCCCCAGGGCGCGCAGCTGCCCCATGCAATCCTGCAGGTAGCGGTAGGACGGAAAGTAAACGATGCAGTTGCCGCTCTCCCGCCGCAGCCAGGCCATAAGGATTGCGGCCAGCTCCGGCAGGGACTGCTGGCGGCGGCTGTAACGGGTATCCACCCCGGTCGCCAGGAAAACTTCCAGCTGGCCCTGGTCGAAGGGCGAGGCTTCCCGCCGGAACACCGCCTCCGCGGCCAGGCCCAGGGCCTGGCGGGTCCAGTCCGGGGGCGACAGGGTGGCGGAGAACGCCGTCAGCGAATGCAGCCGGGCCTGGCGTTCCCCCAACAGGCGGGCGGGATCGAGGCAGTTGAGGGTCACCTTCAGGCCCTGGCGGCCCTCGCCCCGGCTGAGCTCAAAGCGAAACTCCTCACCCCAGTTGTCCGCCAGCCGCAGGAATTGCAGCACCCCGAAGTAAAAGTCCAGCAACGCGCTGTGGCGATGCAGCGCCGCCGGATCCTGCGCCGTCAGCTCCCCGGCGCGGGCGACGAAATCCTCCAGCGCCTGCCGCAGATCCCCCGGGATGTCCGGCCGGCTGTCGTAATCCGGTTCCCGCCACTGCTGCCGCTGCAGCGCCAGCAGCGCGCGATTGATGCGATCCAGCGCGGCGCCCAGGCCCGGCGCGGGCCGCCTGCGCACCGCCATCAGGTCGGCCTTGGCCAGGCTCGCCCGGTACATGCGCCGGGCCCGCTCCGGCAGGTTGTGGGCCTCATCCAATAGCACGGTCCAGCGCCGGCCGTCCTGTTGCATCTGGTTGCCCAGGGTGGCGGTGAGGCTGTACACATAGTGCAGGTCGGCAATCACCAGGTCGACCCAGGGCAACAGGTCCAGCGCCAGTTGGTAGGGACATACCTCGAACTGGCGGGCCAGCGCCTCGATGTCGGCCTGGCGCAGGGCCCGGGAGTGGATCGCCGCCGCCAGTGCGCGGGGCAGGCGGTCGTAGTAGCCCAGGGCGTAGCGGCAGTCCTCGGCGTGGCAGGCCTTGCCGGGTGAAAAGCAGATGCGCTCCTTTGCGGTCAGGCTGAGGGCGGTAGTGTCCAGGCCCGCCTGGCGGAAGGTCTCGAGGGTCTCCTCGGCGGTGCGACGCCCCACGGTCTTGGCGGTGATGTAGGCGATGCGATCGTGCTTGCCGGTGGCCAGGGCCTTCAGCGCCGGGTAGAGCACCGCCGCGGTCTTGCCGATACCGGTGGGGGCTTCCAGCAGCAGTTCACCTCCCTGGTCGATGCACTTGTAAACCAGCTCGGCGATTTCGCGCTGGCCGCGGCGAAACTCCCCGTGGGGAAACGCCAGCGCACCCAGACCCAGGTCCCGCTGCCGGCGCAGCCCGGCCAGGGTGGCCAGCCAGCCGGAAAAATTCGCCAGCGAGGCCCCCAGGAAGGCCTCGAGTTCGGCCCGGGAGTAGGTCTGTGACAGGGGCGTTTCCTCGCCGCTGTCGATATTGAGCCAGGTGAGTCGCACCTCCAGCTGCGCCAGGTCCTGCTCGATCGCGATCAGGGCGGCGTAGATCCGGGCCTGGGCGAGGTGCGTGCGGCTCACGCTGGCGGGAATCAGCGCGGGCCTGATACGGCAGGTCTTGATCTCCTCCACCAGGCCGGCGCCGGCATCGTAGCCATCGGCCCGGCCCCGCAGGCGCAGGCATACCTCACCCTCCCGGTGGCAGTACTCCACCGGGTATTCGCTGCGGTAGCCCGCGCCCCGGCGCCGGTACACCAGCTGGTGCCCCGCCACACCCTGTTCGCCCGTGGGCGATGGCCGGAAGCGGTGGTCGATATCGCCGGCGCGATGGCAGAAGGCCACCAGTTCGCCCACACTCACGGCAAGCTCAAGCATCGCCGGCGGCGCCCGCACGAGCATCCCGGGCCGCTTCCTGCATCTCTTCCCCCGCTTCCTCCCAGGAGACCCAGGCAACCGCCGCCGGTATGCCCTCTTTCTCGAAGAAGCGCAGCCAGCGCTTCTGGCTGTCCTGCAGCGCGTCTCCCGGCCCCTTCACCTCGATCAGGCAGTAATCGCCCGGCGTATCCCCCAGCGCCACCAGGTCGGGAAAGCCGCGGCGATTTTCCCCCGGATCGAACAGCATGCGCTCCCACACCGCCAACAGGTGTGCACCGGGGATAATCCGTGTCGCCGCCACCAGCAGGGCCTGGTCCAGCCGGCGCCAGTCGACCCAGCGGCACTGGAATGAGGCGTAGCGTTTGCAGGCATCCCGTAACTCGCGGCCGATGTCCGCCCCGCGCAGCGCCGCCAGCCGCGCGGCGATGGCGTCGCGGCGACGCTCCCGGAAGGCGGGGCTGAACATGTCAGCGGGGGCGCTCTGGAACGGGTTGTGGAACGCGCCGGCGACGGGAGAGAAAATCTGCTCCCAGAAGGCCAGCCCGAACAGGGCGTTCATCAGCGTATTCTCGACGTAGTGCACCGCCGGCCAGCGGGACAACAGCGCGCGCGCCGCCAGCAACTCCACCGGCGCCTCCTCCCGGGGGATGGCGAGTGACAGGCGGGTGAAGTCATCCCGGCGCCGCGGCGGCGGCTTTTCACCCAGGCGGCGCAGCACGCGGGGCAGCACCCGCTGCGCCGCGTCGCGCTCTTCCTCGCACCAGGGTTCTGCCAGTATCTGCGCGCACAGCTGCGCCGCGCCGGCCCAGTCCTGCTGGCGCTCCATGAGCCGCAGCCGCCGCTCGCGGGCCGGGTGACGGCGGCTGAGCCCATACAACTGCGCCGCCAGGTCGAGCTCGCCAAGGCGTTCGAGGTCGCGACCCAGCCCGTTGCACACCCGGTACCAGCGCCCCTCGCTGGAGGCAAAACGCACTTCCAGCGACAACAGGCCCGCCGCGAGCGCCGGCAGCGCGGTCGGCTCCGGGCTCTCGCGCAGTTCGTACCAGCCGTCACTGAGCGCCGCCAGGGCGAGGTATTCCTCCACCGCCTCCCGCTGCGGGAACAGGCGATAGCGGCGGTCGAGAGGGTAGGGATAGTAGCGGGCAACGCCCAGCTCGCTGAGCACGAAGTCGGTGAGGCCCTGGCGCCGATTGCCGAAAAACAGCAGCTGCAACACCTCCACTTCCCGCGCACCGCAGGGCGCGATGATGCGCGCGCCGTCCATCGCGGCCAGGCGCGCCAGCAGCTCGCCCTCATCCAGGGCCAGCGACTCGATGGCCGTGAGCAGAGCGGCCTTTCCCTGCGGCGCCGACCCCGGCAGCGGCCCGAAGGCCCGCAGCAGTTCCGGCCGGGTATACATGGCGCCCAGGTCCGCCACAGGCAGGGCCCCGGCAGGCCGGGCCAGGCCGGCGTCGAGCAGGCTGTCGACCAGGGGCGCGATCGCGCCCAGCTCGGGGTAGGCCAGCCTGCTCTCCCGGAACCAGGGCCCCACCCGGGACACCAGCCGCACATACAGGCACTGCGCGGCGAAGGGCAGATCGCGAAAGCACTGCAGGAACAGCTGCTCGCCGGGCGCCAGCAGGTCGGCATACTGCGCTTCCACCGTGGCGCACAGGGCCAGGAAGTTATCCCGGTAGTAATGCGGTGGCAGTTCCCTGCCGGCGCTCGGTTCCATGTGCGAACCTATACCGGGGGAGTGGGATTGCCGCGCTGCTGCAACAGTACCGCGGGAATGATCAGCGCCAGGCCCACCAGGGTGGCGGGATGGATTGGCTCCCCCAGGATCGTGGCGATAAACACCAGCGAGACCAGGGGCGACAGGAAGATCAGGTTGCCGATGCGGGACACGCCGCTGGACAGGCGCAGCGCGGTGGACCACAGGGCGAAGGTCAGCCCCATTTCAAACAGGCCGACATAGGCGGCGCCCGCCAGGGCGCGCCAACCGGGAACTGCGAGGCTCGAGAACAGCGCGCACAGGGCCAGCGCTATTGGGGCCGCCACCGCGAAGTTGAGGCACAGGCAGGCGACGGGATCGCGCTGGTTGCGGGTAGACACCAGCCAGTACGTTGCCCAGACCAGGGTGCTCAGCAGCGCCAGGGCGACCCCTTCGAGACTGTCAAACTCCAGCTGCAGGACCTGGCCGCGGGTGGCGATCACCAGCACCCCGCCGTAACCCAGCAACAGGGCAAGCGCATCGCGCCGGTTCAGCCGGTGGCCCAGCAGCGGTACCGCCAGCAGCGCCAGGGTAATCGCCCAGGTATAGTTGATCGCCTGCGCCTGCTGCGCCGGCAGCAACTCGTAGGCCCGCAACAACACCAGGTAATAGGCCACCGGGTTCACCAGGCCCATCAGCAGGAAGTAAACCGGGGTTTCACGGGCATACCGGGGCAACAGCGCCAGGCGCCCCTGCCACCACAGGATCGCGAACAGGGCCAGGCAGGAAAAGCACACCGACCAGGCCACCAGCTGCCACACGTCCAGCTCGCGCAGCGCCAGCTTGAACGCCGTGGCCACCGTGGACCACAGCAGCACCGCGCTGAGCCCGTAATACAGCGCCCTGCGCTCCCTGTTCAGGTTTACCTGCATAGCCTCGATCATGCCGGTAGACCCGACCTGGAGATTCCGGGCCTATGTTACGTCATCAGCGCGGCGGAGTAAGTATCCGCGGGGCCTCTCGGGCAGGCTATGTACGCTCCCGGGCTTTTGCGGCATTCTGACCAGCCACTAAAGGGAGCACGCCTGCTTGAGCCACAATCCACCAGCCCATGGACACGCAGCGGCCGTGAGGCCCGCGCAACTGCCGGCGACTACAGGGAAGGTAGCGTGATCGACCTTGCCGCGCTCTGGGATTTCCCCGACCCCCACACCGTTTACACCCGGGTGCAGCCGGAAGATATCGACGGACTCAGGCACACCAACAACACGGTGTACGTGAAGTGGTGCGAGCAGGTCGCCTGGGCGCACTCGGTCAGCCTGGGCCTGGACCTGGAGAGCTACCGGGCGCTGGACCGGGCGATGGTCATTACCCACAGCGAATACGATTACCTGCAGGCCTCGCGGGAAGGGGATGAGGTGGTGGCAGGCACCTGGATCATCAGCTCCGACCGCAGGCTGACCATGCAGCGCCGCTTCCAGGTGATTCGCCTTGGGGACGGCGCCACCCTGTTGCGGGCGGGCATGCGCTTCGCCTGTATCGAGCTGAGCAGCGGCCGGCCGCGGCGAATGCCACCGGAATTCCTGGCGGGTTACGGGCCGGCCATCTTGCACCAGGGACATTCCGCATAGGTCGGGGAAGTAGAATCGCGCAGCTCCCCGACCCGTTTTGCCATTGCCGGTTCCGGTGGACGGCGGCATCCCTGCGGGCCGCGCGTCGAATTACTCTTTTCCGACATTTCTGGTTGCGCACGGTTTTTTCCTGCGCAAGACTGAGTTTGAAGCAATTGCCGGAGACAGGCAGGGTGAATAACGACGGGGCAATGGCATGACAGCTGACACCATTGATCGACGCCAACACGAGCGCTTCAGTTTTGAACAGGCGATCTACGTCGAAGTGGTCGAAAGGGGGAGTCGTTCAGAGGCAGACAATACCATCGTTCGATGCGAGACACTGGATGTCTCGATGGGTGGCCTGCGCATCGCCGTGCCGATTGCCATTGCCGGGGGCAGCACGCTCAATATCGCCGTACCGCTGGATGACTGGAAGGAAAACCTGGAACTGGTCGGTGAGGCGAAGTGGGTGAGGGAGGCCGCGGACAGGGCCGGTTACTGGGTAGGCCTGGAACTGAAGGATTCCAGCCGCGAGAACATGGAAAGGTGGTACAGGGTCGTTCAAAGGTTGAAGAAAGACGCGGAATCCGCCGCTGAGCGGTAACATCCGTGTCAGCGGCCGGCCCTGCGATTGCGCAGGGTGCCGCTGCTGGGGCGGCATCGCGGATGCGTCCGCCAACTCGTTGTACTGCCCTATTGTTGCGGCGCTGGGCGCTGTGCAAACACCAGGTAAAGCAGCGGCCCGAAGGAGCCCAGAAACAACGTGGCTACTACCCAGGGCCAGGGATTGCGGCCCGCCTTGCGCGCCTCCGGCACCAGCCAGGTCAATACCAGCACCAGGGCGATCACCAGGTCGGCGATCACCTGCCACCCCGCGGGACTGTGGCGGTGATAGTCAAAAATTCCGATGTAGCCGACCTTTTGCACTGCGTAAGCGGTCAGCACGGTGAAGGGTATGAGGATCATGATGGCCAGGGTACGTCTGCTCATGGCAAGCTCCTTTCGATTGGTTTGAATCTATTCTCCAACTTTGACTGTTTTGCGACAATTACCTCCGAGGTAATTGAATGCGTGTCCACTGCAGCCCGAACATAAGCGCATTCAGGAGAGACTCGATGGCCACCCTACAAGCAACTACGGCACCGGGCTTCCCATCAATCTGCCGCCAATGGCGCCAGTTCAGGAAGCTGTCGCAACTTGACCTGGCACTGGCGGCCAACGTTTCACAGCGCCATGTAAGCTGGCTGGAGACCGGGCGCAGCCAACCCAGCCGTGAAATGGTGGTGCGCCTCTCCGATGCACTGGATGTGCCACTGCGGGAGCGCAACGCCCTGTTCCAGTCCGCCGGCTTTGCCCCGGTCTACAGCGAAAGCCGACTCGAAGATCCGCTAATGGCACCCGTGCTGGATGCACTGAACCATGTTCTGGAACACCATGAGCCGCTGCCGGCGGTGGTCGTGGACCGCTGCTGGAACATAAGGAAGAAAAACCGGGCGGCGGACCTGCTGTTGAGTCTCGGCGGAGAACCCGCCGATATGCTGCAACGGATAGGCGACGAGGGAGAGTTCAACCTCGCGCTGATCACCGTGCATCCCCTGGGTCTGCGCCAATATATTGACAACTGGGAACAGGCGGCGCCCGCGTTCGTCCGCCGCCTGCAGCGCGAAGCCCTCGCCTCGGGCGATCCAGAACTGCAGGCGCGTTTCCAGCGGATTGTCGATCTGGCCGGTCCGCTGGCGCACAGCGATCCCCTCGCGCAGTCCCTGCTGCCGGTGCTCCCGCTGGAACTCAGTATCGGGGGTCTTGAACTCAGCCTGTTTTCGGTTATATCCACCTTCGGCACGCCCCAGGACATCACCACGGATGAGTTGCGGATCGAGGCTTTCTACCCCGCCAACGGGGCAACCGCGGAGTTCTTCAGGGGCGCGGCGCGGCCCGCATAGCGCCAAAGCGCAAGCGGATCAGGCCCGCTCCCAGTCAAAGGCCAGCACCCGGCGAATATCCGCAACGCCGGTGGCCAGCATCAACAGCCGGTCCACCCCCAGCGCCACCCCGCTGCAGTCAGGCAGGCCGTGATCAAGGGCCGCCAGCAGGCGCGCGTCCAGCGGGCGTTCGGGCAGGCCGTGTTCCCGCCGCAGGGCATTGTCGCGCTCGAAGCGCCGCCGCTGTTCCTGCGGGTCCTGCAGTTCGAAATAGCCATTGGCCAGTTCCATGCCGTCGACGTACAACTCGAAACGGTGCCCCACCATCACCCCGGCGCAATCTTCAACCCGCGCCAGGGCAGCCTGGGAGGCGGGGTAGTCCCAGACGAAGCACATGCCGAGCCCGGCCAGCCGCGGCTCGATGAGGTGGCTCATCAACAGGTCGAGCCAGAGATCGCGCTCGCCGGCGATGGTCCCGGCGTCGATCCGGCTGCGCGCCACCGACTCCAGTTCAGCCGGCGTCGCGGTAAAGGGGTCCACACCCAGCAGCTCCAGGAACAGCTGGCGATAGCTGTAGCTGTGCAGCGGGCGCTCGCCCAGACAGTGGCGCACCAGCTGCGCGACCTCGGCCATCAGCGCGTGGTGGTCGAACCCCGGGCGGTACCATTCCAGCAGGGTGAATTCGGGGTTGTGGCGAGCGCCGGCTTCGCCATCGCGAAAGGCCCTGGTGAGCTGGAATATGGGCTGGCCGTGGCTGGCCAGCAGCCGCTTCATGGCGTACTCGGGGGAGGTCTGCAGATAACGCGGCCCGGCAAGGGACACGCCGCGCTCCACTACCAGGGGCTCGATGGCGGGGTCGGTGATGCCACAGGCGCACAGCAGCGGCGTTTCCACCTCCAGTACCTCGCGAATGGCGAAGAACTGGCGAATCTGCGCCAGCAGGGCAGCCCGCGCGCGCAGCAGCCCGAGAGTCGCTCCCGGCTGCCATTCCATGCGCGGAGCCGGGCTTACTTGGAAACGCGGTTCTGGTATTCGCCGCTGCGCGTATCGACCCGGATCACTTCGCCCCGGTTGATGAACAGCGGCACTTTCACCACGGCGCCGGTACTCAACCTGGCGGGCTTGCTGCCGCCCTGGGCGGTATCGCCCTTCAGGCCGGGATCGGTCTCGACGATTTCCAGCTCCACGAAGTTCGGCGGCGACACCGACAGCGGAACGCCGTTATACAGGGTAACCTCGTATGGATCCTGTTCCTTGAGCCAGTTGAGGGCGCCGGCCACGGCCTTGGCATCGGCCTGGTGCTGCTCGAAGGTGTCGGGCTCCATGAAGTACCAGAACTCACCATCGCTGTAGAGATACTCCATGGTGCGATCCACCACGTCGGCGCCTTCCAGGGTCTCGCCCGAGCGGAAAGTGCGCTCCCACACCCTGCCGGTCTTCAGGTTGCGCAGCCTGACCCGGTTGAAGGCCTGGCCCTTGCCCGGCTTTACAAACTCATTTTCGAGGATGGTACAGGGCTCGCCATCGAGGATAACCCTGAGGCCGGAGCGAAAATCATTGGTGGAAAACGTAGCCATGGCGCACTCGTATATGCCGGAAAAGGCGCCAATGATAACTCAGGCGGGAAGCCAATGGCAGATAGGGGATATTCACGTTGGCGGGCCTGTTGATTTGTACGATACTCTGATAACGATGGTCCCAACATGCCAGATAACGACAAGGGTCCTTGCCAGATGAGCAGCGAGACGCCGATAAAACTGCGGATTCCGCGACAGGAGCTGCAGCACTTCGACTTTTTCCCCCTGACGGCTGACGCGGCGCAACAGTGGGCCCAAGACCTGCCGGTGACCAGTTCGAGCCTGGTCGCACAACAATTGCTCGCGGCGCTGGGCCAACTAAACCAGGTGGAGATCGCCCCCGAGCTGCGCTTCGCCATCCTGGAGGAATTGCGGCCGGCGCTGCTGGTGGCAACTGCGAGCCTGGCGCGACGCTTCCTCAAACAGCCCCTGGTCCTGCCGGAAGAGCCGCACCAGATGGCTGAACTGGCAGACGACCTGCACGAGCTGGCCGGGATCGGTTACACCATAGTGGCCGTGCATGCGATCCAGCGCCGGCAGAACATTCGCCAGGTCAATGCCGCGCGGCTCGCCTGCGAATCCATCCACCGCGCTGTCCGATTTGCCGGCGCCCGCCTGCTGCAGACATTCCAGCTGTACCGGCCGGCCCAATTGCGCAGCTGGCTGGGGCTGCACCAGCTCTACGCCCTGGCGGAAGGGCAGCAGCTGGACCAGCTGCATGTCGAAGACGAACTGTCCGGCAGCGGCACCATCGCCACCGCTTACCTGCAGGTGCTGATGCTCGGTTGCTGCAAACCAAACCAGTTGCGCCAGGCCGACCTCACAGCCATCTACCGCGGCCTGCAGGAATGGTGCGCACTGCTGCAGCTAAGCCGCACGGCCGGGCAGAACGACCAGTTCCTGACTGACCTCGACGGCGACCTGCCGGCGATGTACAGCCAGCTCTATCGCGAGCCCCCAGGCCCACGCACCCGCTATATCGATACCCAACCGCTGATCCAGCACCTCAGGAAGCTGGCCGCCACTGCCGACAAACAGGGCGTGGTGTTCGACAGGGACACCGTCGTAAGCCCGGCCCTGCTCGATCACCTGCTCACCTGCTTCAGCAAAATGAGCATGCGCAACTTCAGCCGCAAGCAGGCCGGCAAACCCATCTGGGTCGGCATCGGTTTGAGCGCCTGTCACTACCACCTGGCGGGAGAGCAGGCCTTCGAGCAGGTACTGTACGGCCCGGAGTATATCCCTCCGCCGCTTGACCGCCTGGGCGGCAATCCCTTCCAGGAACGCCAGTCCAGCAGCGACCTCTGGCAACGGGCCAACCCGGAAGAGGATTTTACCCGGGATTCCTACGCCCACGGCGACGACGCGCTGGCACACGAAGTGCAGGTTGACCACAAAACCCTGGCCGCCCTGGAGGGGCAGGATGAGTCGGAGGAACTGGACGCCCGGCAACGCTACCAGACGCACAGGGTAACCATGTTTGACGCCAGCCCCGGCGGCTACTGCCTCGAGTGGGGCGCGCAACTGCCCGCCAATATCAGAGCCGGAGATGTCGTCTGCGTGCGCGAGGACGAAAGCCCGCGCTGGGCGGTTGCGGCGATCCGCTGGATGAGCCGGCTGGATAACAACAGGACCCTGATCGGACTGGAGTTGCTCAGCCCCGGCGCCAAGCCCTACGGGGCCTGCCTGCAAGCCCAGAAAAAAGGCGAACGGACTGAGCCGGTGCGAGTGCTGCTGCTACCGGGAATAAAACTGGTGGGCCAGGCGCCCACCCTGCTCACGCCCCGGGCCGGTTTCCGGGAGCGTCAGAAACTCGTGTTGCTGCGCCACGGCGAGGAGTTCTTCATACAGCTGATGCGCCCGGTGGCGGTCACCGGTGCCTTCGCGCAATTCGAGTTCCGCTATGTAAAACAGCTGGAGCAAGTGCTGGCGGAGGACAAGAGTCGCCCGCGCGATAGCGCCGGCTTCGATTCGGTGTGGACCAATATCTGACCGCTACCGGCTGTTCGCGGCGTGGTTCTGGTGGCGATCGGAAAGTCCCAGCAGATAGAGAATCGCATCCAGGCCAAGTGTAGATATCGACTGGTCGGCGGACTGCTTGACCAGCGGCTTCGCCCTGAAGGCTATGCCCAGGCCCGCGATGCTGAGCATCGGCAGGTCGTTGGCCCCATCCCCGACCGCGATCACCTGCTGCAGGTCGATGCCCTGCTCGCTGGCCAACTGCCGCAGCAACTGGGCCTTGCGCGGCCCGTCCACGATGGCACCGACGACCCTGCCGGTCACCTCGCCGCCGGCGACATCGAGCTCGTTGGCATGGACATAGTCGATCCCGAGCCGCGCCTGCAGGTGGCGGGCAAAGTAGGTAAATCCGCCCGAAAGTATGGCGGTCTTGTAGCCCAGGGTGCGCAGCGTGGCGATCAGGTGCTCAGCGCCCTCGGTGATCTTCAGCGCGGCCGCCACCTGTCCCAGCGCCTCCTCTTTAAGGCCCCGCAGCAATGCAATCCGGGCCCGGAAGCTCTCGCTGAAATCGATCTCTCCCCGCATCGCCCGCTCGGTAATCGCGCTGACCTGGTCACCGACCCCGGCCAGGCGTGCCAGTTCATCGATAACTTCCGCCTCGATCAGGGTGGAGTCCATATCGAACACCACCAGGCGGCGGTTGCGGCGGTACATCGTGTCCTGCTGGAATGCCAGGTCGACCTCGAGCGCGCTGGCGACCTCCAGCAGGTCGCGGCGGAACAGGTCAGGGTCCTGCAGCGGGCCCCGCACCGAGAATTCCACGCAGGCCTTGCTGAGCGGGGGTAACTCCCCCAAGGGGATGCGCCCGGACAGGCGGCTGATGCCGTCGATATTGAGGTCGTGCCGGGACACGACCGCGGTGACCCGGGACAACTGGTCGGCGGTGATCTTGCGCGCCAGCAGCGTGATGATGTAGCGCGCCCTGCCCTGGGCCTGCACCCAGCGGGCGTAGCTGTCCGCGAGGACCGGGGTGATCCGCGCCTGCATGCCGCGCCCTTGGGCAAAGCTCGTCAGCGCCTGGCTCATGCCCGCGGCATCGCAGTCGCCGGGAACCTCCACCAGCACACCCATGGACAGCGTGGCATGAATGACCGCCTGGCCGATATCCAGCACATTGACCGAATGCGCCGCCAGGATTGCGGTGATCCCGGCGGTGAGGCCCGGCTGGTCCTCACCGGAAATACTGAGCAACAGTATGTCGTTCACCTGGGCGTCCAGCATTGTTGGAAAGGCGCGTATTCTACCCGCAGGCGGCGAGCGCTGGGAAGCAAGCGGCAGTTGACACAAAAGTCTGGCCCCATGCCCGCTCTGGTTTATACTGGCGCGCGTCCCGGTACGGTAGCCTGCAGCCACGCGTGAAGAATCCTCTTAGCAACACTAGCCTGGGCCAACAGCTTGCGCTCGCCACCGCCGGTATGTGCCTGCTGGTCAGTCTCGCCCTGGTCACCCTGGCGACCATCTCCAGCCGCCACATGCTATTGCAGCAGCAGCAGCACTACGGCTCGGCTCTCGCCCACCAGATCGCCACCCGTATCAGCGCGGCGCTTGAAACCGGCGATCTGCTGAGCGTCGCAGCTGCACTGCAGCGCTTCCTCGAAGCCACATCGGCGGAAGAGGTGGCCCTGTTCGACGTGGAGGGCAAGGCGCTCGGGCAAGCGGGGAAGGCACTGGGCCGCAATCTCGAGCAATACAGCGCACCCGTGCGGGTGGAATCGAACATCGCCGGTCGCGTGGTTATCACCATAAGCACCGACGCTGCCCGCGCCGCCAGGCTGCAGTTCGTGCTCAGCCTGCTGGGCCTGGCGATACTGCTCAGCCTGGCCGTCTATATCACCAGCCGGCACTTCAGCCAGCGCCTGGCCAACCGACTGGGTGACCTGGCAAAGTCGATAGCGATGGAAGACCAGGCTGTAGAGGCCACGCCCGCCAACGAGGTGGCATTGCTCAGCCGCAACATCAGCGCCCTGCCCATGGACCTGCTGCGCACCCGCAGCGAAACCAGGCCGCGGGACGAGAATTATCGCACCACCGCAGTTCTCTACCTGCACCTGACCAGCCTGGTGGATTACGTCGACACCCTGGACGAGAAAGCGCTGCACCGCTACACCCACAGGCTGCACCAGCTGGTGCTGGCGGCAGCGAATTTCTACGCGGGGGAACTGCAGGTAGCCCGCCAGTTTGGCCTGGCCATCTATTTCAGCGGTCCCAACAGCGCCGGCAGCGCCGCCTTCCGCGCAGCTTCCTGTGCGTGGTTGATCCAGAGCGCCTGCCGCAAGATCGAACAGCAGATTCGCAGGACACTGTCCATCGCGATGGCGATCTCGCAGAGTGAGCTCGGCGCGGGTGACCGGGGGGATATCTACCCGGGACTGTATATCCAGCACACCCTCGACGAACTCGAGACCATCTGTGCCAACCGGCCGCCGCGGATACTGCTGTCACCCGTCGTCTGTGAAGACCCGGACGTGGCCAGCCGGCTGCAACACCAGGCGACCGAAGTGATGGATTTCGCCATGCTGGAGGAGTTTGCCGAACCCTACCAGGACCTGCTGGAGCGGCAGTTGCGGCTGATTCTCAGGCGCCTGCTCGACCCTGCCGCCCGCGCCTGATCAACGCTCCACGCGAATAGAGTCCACTTTCTGGAAGCCCCGCGGCAGCTTGTTGCCGCGCCGGCCGCGCTCGCCGCGGTAGTGTTCCATCTCGGAGAATTTCAGCGTGATATGGCGCTTGCCCGCGTCCACCACCAGGCTGTCCTGCTCGGTGATCACCTGCACCCCCACCACGAACTCGTCGCGGCTCAACACCCGGGCGGAGGGGATTGCGATGATCTTGTTGCCCTTGCCCCGGGCCAGTTGCGGCAAGTCCGCCAGCGGAAACACCAGCAGGCGCCCCTCGTTGCTGGCGGCGGCCACCCAGGCACCCTCGACGGCCGCAATCGACGCCGGTTGCAGTACCCGCCCTCCCGCGGGCAGGCTGATGGCCGCCTTGCCCGCGCGATTCTTGGTCTGCAGATCACCCAGCCTGGCGACGAAACCGTAGCCGGCGTCACTGGCCAACAGAAACAGCTGGTCCTCGGCCCCCATCATCATGCCTTCAAAGCTGGCGCCGGAGGGGGGATTGATGCGCCCGGTAAGCGGCTCGCCCTGGCCCCGGGCGGATGGAAGGTTGTGGGAGGCCACGGTATAGGCCCGGCCGGTGGAGTCGAGGATCACCACGGGCTGGTTGCTGCGCCCGTGCACCGCCAGCTTGAAGCTGTCGCCGGACTTGTAGCTGAGGGCGGCGGGATCGATATCGTGGCCCCTGGCACCGCGAATCCAGCCTTTCTCCGAGATCACCACGGTTACCGGGTCAGCACCCACCATCTCCAGCTCGCTGAAGGCTTTGGCTTCCTCCCGCAGGACCAGGGGCGAACGGCGCGCATCGCCGTACTTTGCGGCCACGGCCAGCAGTTCATTCCTGATCAGGGTCTTGAGGCGGGCGGCGCTGCCCAGAATCTTCTGCAGTTCGTCGCGCTCGGTCGCCAACTCATCCTGCTCGCCCCGAATACTGATCTCCTCGAGCCTGGCAAGGTTGCGCAACTTGAGTTCCAGCACCGCCTCGGCCTGGGTATCACTCAGGCCGAACCGTTGCATCAGTGCCGGCTTGGGTTTGTCCTGGGTGCGGATGATATGAATCACTTCGTCGATGTTGAGGAAGGCGACGAGATAGCCTTCGAGAATATGCAGGCGATTCAACACCCGCTCGAGGCGATATTCGAGCCGGCGCCGTACAGTTTCGGTGCGGAACGACAGCCACTCCCGCAGGATGCGATCGAGCGGTTTTACCCCGGGCCGACCGTCTGTGCCGATCATGTTCAGGTTTATCCGGTAACTGCGCTCGAGGTCGGTGGTTGCAAAGAGGTGGTGCATCAGGCCATCGACATCGATCCGATTAGAGCGCGGCACAATGACCAGGCGGGTGGGATCCTCATGATCAGACTCGTCCCGCAGGTCCGCCACCATCGGCAGCTTTTTCGCCTGCATCTGCTGGGCAATCTGCTCCAGCACCCGCGAGCCCGATACCTGGTAGGGAAGGGCAGTGATCACCACATCGCCGCCCTCGCGTTCCCAGACTGCGCGCATGCGCAGGCTGCCGCGGCCGGTCTCGTACATCGCCACGATCTCCGCCCGGGGCGTGATGATTTCCGCCTCGGTGGGAAAATCGGGCGCCAGCACATGCTCGCACAACTCGGCCGCCGTGGACTTGGGCGCCTCCAGCAGACGCACGGCCGCAGCAACCACCTCCCGCAGGTTGTGCGGGGGAATGTCGGTTGCCATGCCCACTGCAATACCCGTGGTGCCGTTGAGCAGCACATTCGGCACCTGGGCGGGCAGTACCCGCGGCTCGTCCATGGTGCCATCGAAGTTGGGAGCCCAGTCGACGGTGCCCTGGCCCAGCTCCGCCAGCAGCACCTCCGCATACGCCGTCAGGCGCGATTCGGTGTAACGCATCGCCGCGAACGATTTCGGGTCGTCCGGCGAACCCCAGTTGCCCTGGCCGTCCACCAGCGGATAGCGATAGCTGAAGTCCTGCGCCATCAGCACCATGGCCTCGTAGGCAGCGCTGTCGCCGTGAGGGTGGAATTTGCCGATGACATCGCCGACCGTGCGCGCCGACTTCTTGTACTTGGCGCTGGCTTTAAGGCCCAGCTCGCTCATGGCGTAGACAATGCGGCGTTGCACCGGTTTCAGACCGTCGCCTACATGGGGCAGGGCGCGGTCGAGGATGACGTACATGGAATAGTCCAGGTAAGCCTTTTCCGCATACTGCTTCAGCGACACCTGCTCGATGCCGTCACTATCAATTTGGGGAACTTCAGACATTAGGTACTGGCCTGTCCTGGTTAAATTAACTGGGGGATGCTGCCCGGAGGTAAAGAATGTTGCCGCAGTGCTGGCGCCGCCAGCACCGGTTCAGGTCACACCGGGGCTGCTGCCGCGAAGACCCACCAGCTGCTCGTTGAGATTGACAATGGAGTTAGCCATGTCGACGAGCAGGCTATGGATGGTGGCCGGGTTACTCTTGATGAGTTCGGTAAACTGTTCCTTGGGGACCTTTACCACCGAGCACGCGGTCTTGGCGCGCACGGTGGCACTGCGATCAGCGTGGGTGAGCGCCGCCATGGCGCCGAATATCTCGCCCTCGCCAATCCGCCCGACGGTAACATCATCTACCAGGACCTCGGCCACGCCGCTGGACATATTGAAGACATAATCCGCCCGGTCGCCCTGGCGGATTATTATGTCTCCCGGTGCGTAATCCTCGTAGCCGGGAGTAGCCGGCGCCTCTTCGGGCACGCAGGCAGCGGTGATACGCAGCATCAGCCCGGCATAAGTTACCAGGACCCGGCTCCACAGGCGGACGGCCGTAGGTTCACTGAACACGCGCCGCATGAACTCCAGGGCCGGGTAGCTGTGCAGCCTCGCACCGGCGATGCTGCGATAGTGGACCGCGCTCTGGATGTCACTGCTGCCAGCGACATCCGGCAGCAGAATATCGCCTTCCTCCAGGGAGAAAACGGCTTTGCCCTTGTAGTAGGCGCCGATGGACCCGCGCTGTACCACGTAGAACTGGTTGCCGTCGTAGCCGCGGAAATTGCCCTCGGCGATCGGCGCCACTTCCACCGGCGTACCCGGGATCGCGACCACGGCAAGCAGCGAATCGATCAGCTCGCGATACTGGCGGGTAAGTACTGTAAAATCCTGCTCGAGTTCCACATCGGCCAACATCGCCAAACCCCTGTCCGATACATGCCGGCGCAGCCAGCTTACCGGGAATTGCACCCTGTTATTGCAGCTCGGGAGAGGGTGATTTTCTTTTCCCGCCGCTGTTTCGGACCTATATTAGCAACTAAACCGGCGGCGGAGAACGACTCGCCCGACTTTTGTCAGAAGGAAGCGGCATCCGATGGATTACCTTTGGCAGACCTGTGATTTTGCCGGGCTGGATACCTCCCGGCTCTACGCCGCCCTGCGCTTGCGGCAGGAGGTGTTTGCGGTTGAACAGAACTGCGCCTACCTCGACCTCGACAACCTCGACCAGGGCGCCATACATATGCTGTGCTGGCAGGAGGGCAGACTGGTGGCCTACCAGCGCTGCCTCGCTCCCGCCGCGCACTACCCGGAAAGCGCTCTGGGTCGCGTCGTCGTCAGCGCACACGCGCGCGGCAGGCAGCTAGGCAGGGAACTGGTGCGGCGCGGCATCAGCCATAACCTCGGCCGCTGGCCGGGCCAGGGCATCCGCATCAACGCACAGGCCTACCTCGAGGCTTACTACACGGACCTGGGGTTTGTCGCCGACGGCGATGTATCCAGCGAGGACGGCATACCGCACGTGCAGATGGTGTACGTGGGTTCAGCCTGATTCGAGCAGGATAGTAACGGGCCCGTCATTGGTGAGGCTAACCTGCATATCCGCGCCGAACACGCCCGCGGCAACCGTTGCATGCCGTCGCCGCAGACCCTGCAGCATATAATCGTACAGTGGCTCCGCCTGCGCCGGCGCCAGCGCCCTGGAGAAGCTGGGCCGCAGGCCCCTGGCGGTATCCGCCGACAGCGTGAACTGGGATACCAGCAGCACGCCCCCGTTGACGTCGGCAACGCTCCGGTTCATGCGACCCTCCGCGTCGGCAAACAGGCGGTAGCCCAGGATCCTGTCCAGCATCCGGTCAGCGGTGGGCGGATCATCGCCCCGATCCAGGCCCAGTAATACCAGCAGGCCGCCACCAATTTCTCCCACGAGCTCACCACCCACGGTGACACTGGCGCGGCTTACCCGCTGCAGCAGCGCCTTCACCCTAGCCGCGATCGGCCCGGCGCCGCTCGTGCTCCTGCAACAGTTTCTTGCGCAGGCGAATGCTCTGGGGGGTCACTTCCACCAGCTCATCCTCCTCGATGAATTCCAGCGCCTGTTCCAGGGTGTGGCGCACAGGCGGTGTAAGGGTCAGCGCCTCGTCGGTACCGGATGCCCGGATGTTGGTGAGCTGCTTGCCCTTGGTGGGATTGACCGCAAGATCGTTATTGCGGCTGTGCAGGCCGATGATCTGGCCCTCGTACACGTCCACGTTGGGCTGGATGAACATACGCCCCCGGTCCTGCAGGTTGAATATTGAGTAGCCCAGGGTCTTGCCCTTGACCATGGACACCAGTACGCCGTTGGCTCGCCCGGCGATTTCGGCATGCTTGACCGGGCCGTAATGGTCGAACACGTGGGTCATGATGCCGGAGCCGGAAGTCATGGTGAGAAACATGGAGCGAAAGCCGATCAGGCCCCTGGCGGGAACCATGAATTCCAGCCGGATCCGGCCCTTGCCGTCGGGCACCATATTTTCCAGCTCCGCCCGGCGCAGCCCCAGTTCCTCCATCACCGCGCCCTGGTGCTGCTCCTCGCAGTCAATCACCAGCTGTTCGAAGGGCTCGTGCATCTTGCCGTCGATTTCCTTCTGGATTACTTCCGGCCGGGATACGCCCAGCTCGAAACCCTCGCGGCGCATGTTCTCGATCAGCACGGACAGGTGCAATTCACCCCGACCGGACACCTTGAACTTGTCGGGGCTATCACCCGGCTCCACCCGCAACGCGACGTTGTGGATCAGCTCCCGTTCGAGCCGCTCCTTGATGTTGCGCGAGGTGACATACTTGCCCTCGCGACCGGCGAAGGGCGAATCGTTGACCTGGAAGGTCATGCTCACCGTGGGCTCATCCACCGACAGCGGTGGCAGGGCCTCCACTGCCGTTGGGTCGCACAGGGTGTCGGAGATATTCAGCCCCTCGATACCGGTGATGCAGACGATGTCACCGGCCTCGGCGGAGTCGATATCCAGCCGCTCCAGCCCGAGGTAACCCATCACCTGCAATACCCTGCCCTTGCGGGTGGCGCCCTGCGGATCCACCACCATGACCTGGGTATTGGGCGCGAGCTTGCCACGGGTGATGCGCCCGATGCCGATTACGCCCACGTAACTGCTGTAGTCCAGCGCACTGATCTGCATCTGCAGGGGCCCGTCGGAGTTCACCTTTGGCGCCGGCACTTTTTCCACCACGGTCTCGAACAGGGGCTGCATGTCAGTCGCCATTTTCTCGTGCTCGAGCCCGGCGATGCCCTGGATAGCGGAGGTGTAGATCACCGGGAAGTCCAGCTGCTGCTCGGTCGCGCCCAGGCGGTCGAACAGGTCGAACACCTGGTCCACCACCCAATCCGGGCGCGCCCCGGGGCGGTCGATCTTGTTGATTACCACAATCGGGTTCAGGCCCTGCTCGAAGGCCTTGGAGGTCACAAACCGGGTCTGCGGCATGGGGCCGTCAACGGCGTCCACCAGCAGCAGCACCGAGTCCACCATCGACAATACCCGCTCGACCTCACCGCCAAAATCGGCATGGCCGGGGGTGTCCACGATGTTGATATGGTAGCCATTCCATTCGATGGCCGTGTTCTTGGCCAGGATGGTAATACCGCGCTCACGCTCCTGGTCGTTGGAGTCCATGATGCGCTCGGACCCCTCGGAGCGTCGGTCCAGGGTGCCCGATTGCTGCAGCAGGCAGTCCACCAGGGTGGTTTTGCCATGGTCTACGTGGGCGATGATGGCGATATTGCGAAGCTTGTCGATCAAGGGGTTACCTCTGGGCGGCGCTGCCCATACAAAAAAGGCGCGGATTATACCTTAGTGTGCAAGCACAGGCTTGCTCCCGGTGGCGATTTGGGAGAAATGCTTGACATTAATTTTCACAGGCATCATAACGTCGCGTCGACTGTTACAGGGGTGCAAGGCAGGGTTTTCTACAGCCCAGGCGTGTTGCTGGATTCTGTCGCCATGACGCGCACCAAGATAGTGCATCAACGCACTTTTTGGGTGCACCGGTGCAGCGATCAAGATATTCACTGATGAAAATGCTTTTGTTTTTAGCCAGTTAGCATCAGCTCTTTGTTGGCACAGCTCTTGCTCTTACTGAAACTGCCTTGACCATCTGGTCACTGCCCGCTGCGACCAGAGCAGAGAACACAGGCCAGTCCGGCTGGCCCGATTACTATCCCATGGAGGAATTTGCGATGTCAGAGAAAACTCTGAACCTGATAAAAGAGAACGAAGCGCGCTGGGTGGACCTGCGCTTTACCGATACCCGCGGCAAAGAGCAGCACGTCACCATCCCCTCGAAAGAAGTCCTCAAAGAGGAGTTTTTTGAGATCGGCAAGATGTTTGACGGCTCCTCCATCGCGGGCTGGAAAGGCATCAACGACTCCGACATGGTGCTGATGCCGGACGACAGCAGTGCCGTGCTCGACCCCTTTACCGACGACGCAACCGTCATCCTGCGCTGCAACGTGCTCGAGCCCACCACCATGCTTGGCTACGACCGCGACCCGCGCTCCGTCGCCCAGCGCGCCGAAGAGTACCTGAAGTCGACCGGTATCGGCGACACCGCCTTCTTCGGCCCGGAGCCCGAGTTTTTTATCTTCGACGACGTCAAGTGGCAGATCGACATGAGCGGCGCCGTCTGCAAGATTTCCTCCCAGGAAGCGGCCTGGTCCTCGAACCACGAATACGATGAAGGCAACACCGGGCACCGCCCTGGCGTGAAGGGAGGTTACTTCCCGGTACCGCCGGTAGATTCCCTGCACGATATCCGTGCGGCCATGTGTACCGCCATGGAGCAGATGGGCCTCGATATCGAGGTGCATCACCACGAGGTGGCCACTGCCGGCCAGTGCGAGATCGGCGTCCGCTTCAATACCATGATCAAGAAGGCCGACGAGGTGCAGATCCTCAAGTACTGCGTTCACAACGTGGCCCACGCCTACGGCAAGACCGCTACCTTCATGCCCAAGCCGATCGTGGGTGACAACGGTTCCGGTATGCACGTGCACCAGTCCATCGCCAAAGACGGCAAGAACCTGTTTGCCGGAGACGGCTACGCCGGCCTGTCGGAGACCGCCCTGTTTTATATCGGCGGCATCATCAAGCACGCCCGGGCCCTGAACGCGTTCACCAACCCGTCCACCAACTCCTACAAGCGCCTGGTACCGGGTTTCGAAGCGCCGGTGATGCTGGCCTACTCGGCCCGCAACCGCTCCGCCTCGATCCGGATCCCGTACGAGCCCAACCCCAGGGGCAAGCGGGTCGAGGTTCGCTTCCCCGATCCCACCGGCAACCCCTACCTGGCCTTCGCGGCCATGATGATGGCTGGCCTGGACGGTATCCAGAACAAGATCCACCCGGGCGAGCCCGCCGACAAGGACCTGTATGACCTGCCCCCCGAGGAAGGCAAGCTCATCCCCACGGTCTCGTCCAGCCTGGAAATGTCACTGGATGCCCTGGAGGCGGACCGCGGCTTCCTCACCGCCGGCGGCGTATTCTCCGACGCGATGATCGACGCTTACATCGAGCTGAAGCGCGGCGAGATCCAGCGCCTGAACATGACGACTCACCCCATCGAGTTCGAGATGTACTACTCCCTGTAAGCGCCCCGGCCCTTGCAGCGAAAAAAGCCCGCTTTTTCAAGCGGGCTTTTTTATATCCGGTATTATCTGCTAGGGTGTGCATTCCGGATGGGGGAATTATGCTGACAGCCATGAGAAACCTGATGCTGTGCCTGCTGGTTTTGCTGCCGCAGCTCGCCGCCGCGCAAATTTTCAGATCCGTCGACGAACAAGGCAATGTGACTTTTTCCGATACGCCCCCGAGCAGCGGGCCGTCGGAACAGATCGAGGTGCGGCAGACCAACCGCACCCCGGCGCCCGCTGTCATAGAGCCCCTGGAGCCTGAACCCGACGCCGCGGCGCAAGAAGAAGCCGCGGTGGCCTACAGCGTGGCCATCACGTCCCCTGACAACGAAACCACCATTGCGATGGGCCCCGGCAACTTCTCGGTCAGCGCAGCGGTTGAACCAGCCCTGCAGTCGGGGGCGCTGCTGCAGCTGTATATAGACGGCACCCCCTCCGGCGAGCCCCAGGCGGGCGGCACCTGGGCCCTCACCAATGTCTTCCGCGGCGCCCATGACCTCACCGTAGCTGTCGTCGACAGCAAGGGCGAGCGGCTGGCGGAGTCCGCAGCGGTTCGGGTTTATGTCCTGCGCCCCTCGGTCAACTCCCCCAACAGGGTACGGCCAGGACCCCCGCCGCGACCCACTCCCCGTTAGCCCAACACAATAAAAGCTGGACCCTTCGCGCACTACCGCACCATAATGGTGCGCACTGTCGCGAACCGGGTTTCACCTGCCTTGCTGCCGGCCCCCGGGCACCACCTCGCCCGGGAGAACAGCCAATATGTGGGCACTTACTTACCCTAAAGCCCAGTAATGCCAGTTGACGTGGCTTTATTTCAGCTGAGCCCATCTTTTGGCGCTATTTTTGCTGGCTATAGGGATGATGGCGCGGGAGCGCTCAAATATGGGGCGATAATGGAGCAGGGCCAGGACATTCTGGACAACATCAGCACCGGGGTACTGGGGCTGGATGGCGACCTGCGGATCACCAGCCTGAACGCGGCGGGCGAGGCCCTGCTGAAGACTTCGGCGGCACGCTGTCTGGGAGTGCACGCCCGGCAGCTGGTGCTGGACCCGGGAGAGTGGCTGGCCAATCTGAACCAGGTCATGCGCAGTAAAAACCCCCTGACGCGGCGCGGCATGCCGCTGACCCTGCACACGGGGCATGAAATCCACGTCGATCTCATCATCACCCCGGTGGAGAGCGAGCACGACCCCCGCCTGTTGGTGGAGCTCTTGCCGGTCGATCGCCTGCTGAAAATCAGCCGGGAGGAGGGTCTGTTGCACGCCCAGGAAACCACGCGGGCAGTCATCCGCGGGTTGGCCCATGAAATCAAGAACCCCCTGGGTGGTGTGCGCGGCGCCGCGCAGTTGCTGGCAAGAGAGCTTCCCAATGAGGACCTGGCGGAGTACACCCGGGTCATCATCCGCGAGGCTGACCGCTTGCGCGACCTGGTTGACCGCCTGCTGGGGCCGGCCCAGCAGCTGCAGCTGGAGCCCCTCAATATCCACGAAGTGCTCGAGCATGTGCGCAACCTGATCCTGGCAGAGTCGGACAACACAGTCAGCTTCATCCGGGACTACGACCCCAGCCTGCCGGAGATACCCGGCGACCGCACCCAGATGATCCAGGTCGTCCTGAATATCATGCGCAACGCCCTGCAGGCGGCAACAGACGCCCAGGCCTGCGTGATCACCCTGCGCACCCGCTCGCGCCGCCAGTTCACCATCGGCGCACAATTGCACAGGCTGGTCTGCCAGGTCGACATTATCGACAACGGCCCGGGTGTTCCCCGGGAGATTGAACACGCCCTATTTGTGCCGATGGTCACTGGCAGGGCGGAGGGTACGGGCCTCGGGCTCGCCATCGCCCAGTCGGTGATCAACCACCACGGCGGCTTGCTGGAGTGCGAAAGCCAGCCAGGAAACACTCGCTTCACACTGTATTTACCAATAGGAAAATAAGATGGCTAGACATTCAAAGGTCTGGGTTGTGGACGACGACAGCTCCATCCGCTGGGTGCTGGAGCGCGCCCTCAACCAGGCCGGAATCGATAACGAAAGCTTCGCCGATGGCGACCACATGCTGCAGCGCATGAAAACCGAGCAGCCCGACGTCATCATCAGCGATATCCGCATGCCCGGCACTGACGGCCTGCAATTGCTGTCGATGATCACCGAAGAGCACCCGGAGTTGCCGGTCATCATTACCACCGCGCACTCGGACCTCGACAGCGCCGTGGCCTCCTACCAGCGCGGGGCCTTCGAGTACCTGCCCAAACCCTTCGACATCGACGAGGTGGTGGCGATCACCGAGCGGGCGCTCAGCCAGGCCCGGGAGAAGCGAGGGGACTCTCCCGCCCCGGAGCAGGTGCCGGAGACCGAAATCATTGGCGAAGCCCCGGCGATGCAAGAGGTATTTCGCGCCATAGGCAGGCTCGCCCACAGCAATATCACGGTCCTGATCAATGGCGAATCCGGCACCGGCAAGGAGTTGGTGGCACGGGCGCTGCACCGCCACAGCCCGCGCTCCCAGAACCCCTTCATCGCCCTGAATATGGCGGCGATTCCCAAGGACCTGCTGGAGTCGGAATTGTTCGGCCACGAGAAGGGAGCATTCACCGGCGCCAACACCCGGCGCACGGGCCGCTTCGAGCAGGCGGATGGCGGCACCCTGTTCCTGGACGAGATCGGCGACATGCCGGCTGAAACCCAGACCCGCCTGCTGCGGGTGCTTGCGGACGGGCAGTTCTACCGGGTGGGAGGCCACCTGCCGGTACACGCCAACGTGCGCATCATCGCGGCCACCCACCAGGACCTGGAAGCGCTGGTGGAGCGGGGCGAATTCCGGGAGGACCTGTTCCACCGCCTGAACGTCATCCGCATCCACATACCCAAGCTGTCGGAACGACGCGAGGACATTCCCCGCCTGATGCAATATTTCCTGCAACGCGCGGCGGAGGAATTGGGCGGCGACACCAAGATCCTGTTACCGCAAACCCTGGAGTTCCTCTGCGGCCTGGACTGGCCCGGCAATGTCCGCCAGCTGGAAAATACCTGCCGCTGGATTACGGTGATGGCCAGTGGCCGCGAGATACACCTGCGGGACCTGCCGCCGGAGCTCGGCAAGGCCTCGGTGCGAGCCAGCCCCCAGGGTGAGTCCGACTGGCGCGACATGTTATCCCGCTGGGCCCGCAACCAATTGCTCCAGGGCAAGGAGCAGATCCTGCGTGAGGCGCTGCCCGCATTCGAGCAGGTAATGATCGACGTCGCCCTGCAGCATACCCAGGGTCGCAAACGCGACGCCGCCGAGTTGCTGGGCTGGGGCCGCAACACCCTGACGCGCAAGCTGAAGGAGGTGCACCTGCCCGACGAGTAAGCCGGTGCCTGTGCGCTCAGTGCGTGGCGGGCTCCGCGGCTTTCTGCCCGGCCTGCGCCTGGGCCAGCGCCTGCTGGTACATGGCGTCGAAGTTGATCGGCGCCAGCATGACGGGCGGAAAACCGCTCTTCACACACAGGTTATCGATACACTCGCGGGCGTACGGGAACAGGATATTGGGCGCCGCCGTGGCGACGATACGGCGCAGGTCATCCGCGCCGAAACCGGTAATGAAGAAGATCCCGGCCTGCTGCACCTCGATCAGGAAGGCGGTTTCGCCCTCGACCTTGGCGGTAATGGTGATGGTGAGGACCACTTCGTAATTCCCGCCCTCATCGATCCTCTCGCTCTTGGTACCCAGGTCAACACTGACCTGCGGCTGCCACTGTTTCTTGAACACCGCCGGCGCGGCGGGGGATTCCAGGGAGATGTCCTTGGTGTATATGCGCTGCAACGCAAACTGTTGTTGCGTCTGTGCCTGGCTGCCTGCTGCTTGTTCCTCGGCCATCGAGCCGTCCTCCGTTGGGTTGGGTAAATATCGCGGCGCTCAGGGCGCCGCTGAAAGTAACTGGTCGAGCCGGCCCTGGCGATCCAGCAGGGCGATATCGTCATACCCGCCCACATGCTGTTCGCCGATCCAGATCTGCGGCACCGTATACCTGCCGCTGCGCTCGACCATCTGTGTGCGCAATTCGGGCCTGCCGTCCACGCCGATATCGGTGTAGCTGACTCCCTTGCCCTCCAGTAGCGCCCGGGCGCGCACGCAGTAGGGGCAGAACCGGGTTGAGTACATGACAACCTGGGCACTCATGGCGACTCAGGACTTGCTGGTGACGGGCAACTGCAGGTTGCTCCATTCCATCATGCCGCCGGTCATCCGGTAGACCCGGGTGAAGCCGGCCGCCTTGAGCTGCTTGCTGGCCGCGCCGGACTGCTGGCCCATCTTGCATACCAGCACGACCGGTTTGTCCTTGTATTTCGCCAGCTCCGCCACTCGCTCCTCCAGCTTGGCCGAGGGAATATGCAGGGTGTCGATAATATGTCCCTGGCGGTAATCGGCGTTGTCCCGCAGGTCCACAAACACGCCCTGCTCGCTGTTGATCAGGTTGATCGCCTGCTGCGGTGTGACCGACGGGCCGGCTTTGCGGGTCTCATGCCATACCAGCATGACTATAACCACCAGAAGGGCCAGTACCAGGATCCACTCTTGGGCCAGAAACTCCAGAAATAACGCCATAAAAAAGCAATCGATGTCCTGGTGACACTTTGGGTTAGTAACAACGGGTTAGTAACAAAAAAGCGCCGGTTGCAAGGGCCTGCCCGCTTGCGGGTCAGGTTGCTCAAAAAGGCGGCAAGTATACAGGCTGGCGCCGGGTGCAACCAGCCCCTGAATCGAGCTGTGTCGTGGCAGGGATTGACCCGACTGGGAGATTCCCTCACATTGGGGCGCCGCGTAATCAGGAGAAGCCCATGATCACTGTTCACCACCTCGGTGTTTCACAATCGGACCGAATCGTCTGGTTGCTGGAGGAGCTCAACCTGCCCTATCAACTGAAATGGTACGACCGCGGCCCGGACTTCCTGGCTCCCGCCGAATATCGCGCCCTGCACCCCGCCGGCACAGCGCCGATCATTACCGACGGCGACCTGGTAATGGCCGAGTCAACCGCCATTGTGGAGTACATCTCGCAGCGCCATGGCGGCGGCCGCCTGTCCGTGAAGCCGGACGATGCGGACTACCCGCACTACCTGTTCTGGATGCAGTTCAACAACAACCTGCAGTCGGTCTTGTTCATCAAGCTCGCCTTCCAGACCATGGGCGCTGCGCCGGGGGCGGAAAACCCCATGATGGCCACCACGCAGCGCCGTGAGGAGGGCATCTATCGCGCACTCGAGCAGCGCCTCGGGGAGTCGGAGTACCTCGGCGGACCAGCGTTCAGTTGCGCCGACATCATGTCGATGTTCAACCTGACCTCGCTGGCCATGCTGGGCGCGCGCACCATCGACGCCACGCTGCCCAACACCAAAGCCTATGTGGAGCGCATTGGGGCCAGGCCAGCCTATCAAAAGGCGATGTCGATTGCCGGGCCCGCGGCCAGCCGGCCTGTTGGCTGAGGGCGGACAATGGCGTGCATGGCCCCGCCCGCCATTGTATCAATACGCCTGTTTTGAACCGCCGGAAACCCTGATCCTGCCATGACAATACTGAAGCAAAACCGTCCATCGCACCGCCTGCTGGTGGGCGGCCTGTTGCTGCTCATCCTCCCGGGACTGGCCAGGGGCACCGCAGTCGATGGCCCGGTTGACACCGCTGCCACAAGCGAACCGCGCAATGTCATCCTGATCATCGGCGACGGCATGGATGAGCAGCAGATCACGATCGCCCGCAACTACCTGAAGGGCTCCGCCGGCAGGCTGTTGCTGGATGACATGCCACTGCGTTCCGCAGTACATATCCAGACCATCGAAGACAGTGTGGGCGGTAAGCCGGTGTACGTGGCCGACTCCGCCAACACCGCCACTACCATGGCGACTGGCGCTGTCACCAGCATCGGGCGCATCGGCACCAGCGCCGGCGACGACCGCGACCTCACCACCATAGTCGAACTGGCGGCCGCCGCCGGCCTGCGCACCGGAATTGCGACTACCTCCAGCGTCACCGACGCCACGCCCGCGTCCTTCGCCGCCCATATCAGCCTGCGCCTGTGCGAGGATCCCGGCACCATGCTGGATATCCGCTATCGCGATATCCCGCTGGGCGAGTGCCCGGCTGACCTGAAAAGCGCCGGCGGCAGGGGCTCCATCGCCGAGCAGCTGGCGCAGTCACCGCTCGATGTGCTGCTCGGCGGCGGCGCCGATCGCTTCGCGCCCGCGGCCGAAGGCGAGACCGCCAGCGTGGCCGACCTGGCCCGCCGCAACGGCTTCGAGCTTGTTACCTCAGGCTCGCAACTTGCCTCGGCCAGGGCGGACAAAAAGCTGCTGGGGCTGTTCGCCCCGGACGATCTGCCGGTGCGACTGCGGGGGAGGGCGGCCGGGAGGCCGAGTCGCCCCGGCCCAGCCTGCTCAACCGCCTGCACCCTTACCTCGGCAGCGTGACCCTGCCCGAGACAATGCTCTGCGAACCCAATCCCGCCTATGGCCAGACGCCCAGCTTGCGCCAGATGACCGACGCGGCGCTGAGGCACCTGAGCCACGACAACCAGAAGGGTTTCTTCCTGATGATCGAATCCGCCTCCATCGACAAGCAGGCGCACGAACGCAAGCCCTGTGGGTCGATCGGCGAGCTCGAGCAGCTTGAGGAGGCGCTGGCGAGCGCGTTGGAATTCGCGCAGAAACACCCCAATACGCTGGTCATGGTGACAGCCGATCACGCCCAGGCGGCGCAGCTCGTTCCCGATGAAAGCCTGTTCGCGGAATTCCCCATCCCCATTTTCACGCCCGGCAAACTGGCGCGCATCCGCACGCCGGAAGGCGGCAACATGGCGGTCAACTACGCGACCAACAATTTCAACATGGAAGAGCACACCGGCGCTGCGGTGCCGCTGTTCGGCAATAGCGAGGCGCTCGGACGCATACCGCCCTTTGTGCGGCAGGCGGATATTTTCACCATCAGCAGGGAGTATCTGGGGTTGTAACGCCGCAGGGCCCTGTTCAGCGCCGCGCGCGCCTCCACTTCCATTCTTCCACCGCGCAAAACACACACGGCACGACGAATATGCCAATGCAGATGTTCACCACCATGCCGCCGATGGAGGGTATGGCCATGGGTTGCATCACGTCGGAACCGCGACCGGTGGCCCAGAAAATGGGCATCAGGCCGAACACGGTAGTGGAGATGGTCATCAGGGCGGGGCGGATGCGTTTCAGCCCGGCGGCGACGACGGCATCCTGAATGTCGTTGACGGACTCGAACCGGGCCTCGTCGAAAATGCCTTCCAGGTAGGTGGCCATGACCACGCCATCATCATCGATCACGCCGAACAGCACCAGGAAACCCACCCATACCGCCACGGAGAGGTTCGCGCCCCACAGCGCCAGCATGATGAAGCCGCCGGCGGCGCAGACCACAATATTGAAAAAGATGATGGGCGCGACCCACCAGCGCCGGAATCCCAGGTACAGCATCACGAACATGATCGCCAGGCACGACCGGCACCAGAATCTGCATCCTGGCCATGGCGCGCACCTGGTTTTCGAACTGGCCGCTCCATTCCCAGTAGTAGCCGGCGGGCAACTGCAGCCGACCTTCCTGCAGCGCGGCTTGCAACGCGCGCTCGGCGTCCTCCACCACGCTTACCTCGTCCCGGTCGCGCGTGTTCATCGTCACGTAGCCGACCAGCAGGCCACGCTCGCCCTTGATTTCCTGCGGGCCCAGCACACTGCGTATGGTCACTACCTGTGCGAGCGGCACATGCGCGCCGCTGCTGGTGGGCACGAGGATCTTCTCCAGCTCCGGGATATCCTCGCGAAATTCGCGCAGGTAGCGCACCCGCACCGGATAGCGCTCGCGCCCCTCCACGGATTCCATCAGGTTCATCCCGCCGATGGCCACCTCGATCACATCCTGCACGTCGCGAATGTTGACTCCGTAGCGCGCGATGCGATCGCGGTCGATCTCGAATTCCAGGTAGGGTTTGCCGACGATGCGGTCGGCGA
Source organism: uncultured Gammaproteobacteria bacterium (assembly GCA_963700715.1). Lineage (GTDB taxonomy): Bacteria > Pseudomonadota > Gammaproteobacteria > Pseudomonadales > Halieaceae > JARRPM01. Next base: position 13,348 of record CAVOYP010000011.1, on the reverse strand, counting down.
CGACATCGATGGCGCCTGGCACCTGGTTCAGCACCTGTTCGATCGCAAGGCCAATGCGCTCTATTTCCCGCAGGTCGCCGCCGTAGATCTTTACCCCCATCATGGCGCGAAAGCCTGTCTGCAGCATAACCAGCCGTGTTTGTATCGGCTGCAGCCAGGTCGGCAGTACGCCCGGGATCGCGACCTTGTCCTGGAGTTCGGCGAGGATTTCGCCCTTGGTGATGCGGCGCTGCTCGGGCCATGCCCAGGCCAGCGGCGCCTTCAACCAGCCGGGCCATCCGGAGAACCACCGCGCCACCGGTACCTGGCGCCACTCTGTCTCGGGCTTGAGGATAACGATGCTCTCCATCATGCCAATTGGTGCCGGGTCGAGCGCGGACTCGGATCGGCCGATCTTGCCGACCACGCTTTCGACTTCCGGCACACTGGCAATCGCAAGATCCTGTTTCGCGTTAACCTCGATCGCGGCTCCAAGGCCGGCCTGGGGCAGCAGCGACGGCATATAGAGAAAAGAGCCTTCATCCAGCGGCGGCATGAACTCGCGCCCGATGCCAGGCAGGATGCGGCGTTCCCGCACAAGCTCCAGGCCGGCCGCGGCATCATTGGCCCGCTCCGCGGCGGTAGACTCGCGCCAGAGCATACGCCCTACAGTGGACTGATCCGAGTTGCGCAGCGTCTGCCAGCGCAACTGGTCCAGCTCCAGACGCGGCTCGCTCGGTACCCAGCGTTTCGCCAGCCACTCCACCGGTTTCAGCAGGGTGCCAATGCCCAGCCAAACCGTGAGCCCCAGAAACAGGATCGCCATCGGCATGACGAGAAAGGGCGTCTTATGCGTCAATACCCAGCGCAAGGTGGGTTCGTAAACCCGGGACACCCGTTGCGAGACAATGTTCTGTTCCAGTGGCAGGCAGCGTTCGCGAGTCATGCGAACGATTGCCAACGCCACGATCACGCCGCTGACAACAGCCATGGGCCAGCCGCTGTAGAGCCCGGTGGCGCCGGACCAGTCGAAAATGAGATGTACCGCAAGAGCGGCGGCGGTACCCAGGGCGCCTGCCAGCCACCAGGTGGTGCGCAGCGGCCAGTTCACCGGGCGGAACAGCAGGTAGCAGAGTAACGGCACCACGGTGAGCGCCAGGATCACGCTGGACCCGATGGCGAATGTCTTGGTGAATGCCAGCGGCGCGAACAGCTTGCCTTCCTGGTCGGTGAGGAAAAACACCGGGATGAATGATACCAGCGTGTTGGATACCGCCGTGACGATAGCGCCGCCCACTTCGCTGGCGCCCTCGTAAACTCGCTGGAAATGACTCTTGTCCAGGATCGCCGCGGGCGACATGGCGGTAGATGTTCTCCGTCATGATGATGCCCATGTCGCCCACGTCGCCGATGGCGATGGCCAGGCCGGCCAGGGACATGATATTCGCGTCCACCCCGAACACGTACATCAGGATGAAGCACAGGCACAGCGACAGCGGCAGTGTGACGAGCACCGACACGGTGCTGCGCAGGTGCAGCATGAAGATGACGATCACCGCGGCGGCCATCAGCATTTCCTCGACCAGCGCCTGCTGCAGCGTATCGATTGTTTCATTGACGATGTCGGAGCGATCGTAGAACGGCACGACGCGCACCTGCGACAGGCGGCCATCGGGCAGTGTCTTCTGCGGCAGGCCCGGCTCCAGTTGCCGCAGCTTGGCCTTGACCCGGTCGATCACCGCGCGCGGATTCTCGCCGTAGCGCATCACCACCACCCCGCCGACCGCCTCCACGCCACCCTTGTCAAGGGCGCCGCGGCGGAAATCCGGGCCCAGGGTGACGGTGGCGACATGCTTTACCTGTATGGGTGTGCCCGCTTCCTGGCGGATGACAACATTTTCCAGATCTTCCACCGACTTGATAAAGCCGACTCCGCGAATGAAGAACTCGATGCCGTTCTTCTCGATCACCTTGGCGCCGACATCGATGTTGGCTTTTTGCACTGCAGTGGTCACATCCAGCAGCGTAACGCGGTGAGCGCGCAGTTTGTCGGGGTGTACATCGATCTGGTACTGCTTCACGAAGCCGCCGACGCTGGCGACTTCGCTGACGCCTTCCACGGAGTTGATCTGGTAGCGCAGGTACCAGTCCTGGATGCTGCGCAGTTCCGCCAGGTCGAAGCCTTCCCCTTCGACCGTATACCAGTAAACCTGTCCCAGGGCCGTTGCATCCGGCCCGATGACAGGCACGACGCCCTTCGGCAAGCGCTGCTGCGCCACGCTGATCCGTTCCACCACGCGCGATCTGGCCCAGTAAAAATCGACGTCGTCCCTGAAGATGACAAACACCATCGCAAAACCGAAGCCGGACATGCTGCGGATGGTTTTCACCCCGGGGGTGCCGGTAAGGCTGGTGGTGAGCGGATAGGTGACCTGGTCGTCTACATCCTGCGGCGAGCGGCCGGGCCAGTCGGCGAAGACGATTACCTGCTTCTCACCGATATCGGGCAGGGCATCGGCCAGGGTGTGCGTCAGCGCGTAGTAGCCGCCGCCCATGATTGCCGCCACGCCAATGAAGACGAGGAAGCCGTTCCGCAGGCACCAGTGGATCAGCTTGTTGACCATGACTCAGTGCTGGTGTGCGGCAGGCGCGGGAGGCGGCGCCGCGTCGTGTTGGTGACCCGGCACAGCCGCCTGCGCTGGCGTATGAAACAGGCTTTTCAGGCCCTGTATCTGGGCCTGGCTGTCGAGCAGGAAATTGCCCCGCACCGCGACGCGCTCGCCGCCGTGCAACCCGCTCAGCACCGGGTACATATCGCCCGCGCGCGGGCCCAGGGTCACCTCAACCGGCACAAAACGACCTTGTTCCGCGTTCGACATACACCAGCGTGCGCACGCCACTGTCCAGCACCGCCGATACAGGGACAGCGAGCAGGCTATGGTCATGTTGCTGCGACTCACTCGCCGGCGTGCCCGGAATCTGCTCCAGGTTCATGCTACAGATCGGGCATTTGCCGGCCTGCGGCAACACCGCCAGCGGGTGCATGGGACAGCTCCACTGGCCCTCGACGCCGGTAGGGGCGGAAGTGCCGTCGGCCAGGAGCTCGGCGCGAATCACCGCACCGACGTACATGCCCGGCTTCAGCTTGCGCTCGGTGTTATTGATGTTGAGCAACACTTTCACGGTGCGGGTGTCGTCGTTCAGCACCGGGCTGATGAACCAGACGCGGCCGGATAAGGTCTCGCCTGGCAGGGCCTCGGACCGGATCTCGGCGATCTGGCCGTACTGCACCCAGGGCAGTTCTGATTCGTAGATATCGAGATAAACCCAGACCGAGTCGAGGTTAGCCAGCCGGTACAGCACGTCCCCCGGACGCACCATCGCCTTGCGCACCACCAGCTTTTCCACCACCGTGCCCTGTATGGGCGAGAATAGCGTAATGCGGTCACTGACCTTCTTGTTGCGCACCAGGTCGTCGACCTGCGCCTGCGTCAATCCCAGCAGCAGCAATTTGCGCCTGGCGGACTCGATGAGGCCGGCGTTCTGCCGGCCTGCCAGCGCGAACAGCACATCCTGCTGCGCCACCAGCAAATCCGGGCTGTAGATCTCCACCAGGTGATCCCCGGATTTCACTTCAATGCCGGTGTAGTCCACGAACAGGTTTTCCACATACCCCTCTACCCGGGACGTGATGTTGGCGAGCGCAGTCTCGTTGTATTGCACCTTGCCGACGGCGCGAATGTCGTGGCTCATGATGCGCCGCTCGACCGTTACCGTCTCCACGCTGGCCATGGCGCGGGCGTGCTCGGACAGTTCCAGCATCGGTTCTGAAGCGGCATGACTGCCTGTGGTGGGCTTTACCGGAACCAGCGGCATCGAGCAAATGGGGCATACACCCGGCTGTGGCAGGCGCACCTGGGGGTGCATGGAACACGTCCAGATTTGTGCGCGCTGTTCCAGCGCTACGGGCGTGGCGGATTCGGAGCCGCCGTCCCGGAACAGCCATATGCTGCCCGCAAGCGCAACAGCCGCCAGCGCGATCAGTATGCCCGTTCGGTAGGGGTGAATGTTGCCGAAGTGCGTCATGGCTCCAGCCTGCCCGGCCCTGGTCAGCCCAATGCTCTACCTTTCACCGGCCTTTGACAATCCATATCAGGATCGCCATCAGCTTAGCGCCCTGGTGGGTCCAGCCATGCATCCAGATAGGCAATGCGCTTGCCCGTCGGACAGGCTAAAATGCCGCGCTGCAGGGATACCGGCCGAGGCCGGCAGGAACGGGACGAAAGATGGGCAGAGGCGAGAGGAAAACCACCGTTTTGATCATCCTGGACGGCTGGGGCCACCGGGAAGACAGCCGCGACAATGCGATTGCCCTGGGCAGGACCCCGGTCTGGGACCGGCTCTGGCAGCAGGCGCCACACACCCTGATCTCCGGCTCCGGCCTGGACGTCGGCCTGCCCGCCGGCCAGATGGGCAATTCGGAGGTGGGCCACATGAGCCTGGGGTCAGGCCGCATCGTGTACCAGAACATCACCCTGATCGACCAGGCCATCGCCGATGGCAGCTTCGACCGCAACCCGGCTTACTGCAGCGCCATCGACCGGACGATCGCCGCCGGCGGCGCGGTACATATCTTCGGCCTGTTGTCCGCCGGCGGTGTCCACAGCCACGAGCAGCAGATCTTCGCCGCGGTTCGCCTGGCCGCTAAACGAGGCGCGCAGGAGGTCTACCTGCACGCATTCCTCGACGGCCGGGATACACCGCCGCGCAGCGCGGGCCCCTCGCTGGAGCAGGCCGGGGCTCTGTTCGCCGAACTCGGCTGTGGCCGGGTGGCGTCCATTACCGGCCGCTACTACGCCATGGACCGGGACAATAACTGGGATCGCATCGAGCGGGCTTACGAACTGCTCACCGAAGGCACCGGCCACAACGCCGCCACCGCGCTGGCGGGGCTGCAGGCCGCCTATGCCCGCGGCGAGAACGACGAATTCGTGCTGCCCACTGTGATCCAAGCGCCAGACCAGGCGCCCGCCCTGGTCGCGGACGGGGACTGCATTCTGTTTATGAACTTCCGCTCCGACCGCGCCCGTGAACTGACCCGCGCCTTTATCGAGCCCGGGTTCAATCGCTTTGCCCGGCGCGTGGTGCCCAGGCTGACAGATTTCGTGATGACCACCGAATACGCCGCCGACATCCACACCAGCTGCGCCTTCAAGGCCCAGAACCTGGAAAACGTACTCGGCGACTATCTCGCGCAACAGGGCAGGACCCAGTTGCGTATCGCCGAGACCGAAAAATACGCCCACGTGACCTTTTTCTTCAGTGGCGGCCGCGAGGAGCCCTTCGCGGGTGAAGATCGGGTGCTGGTCAAATCCCCCCCGGTCGCAACCTACGACCTGCAGCCTGAGATGAGCGCGCCGGAGCTGACCGATAAACTGGTCGCGGCCATCCGCTCGGGCAAATACGACCTGATCGTCTGCAACTATGCCAATGGCGACATGGTGGGTCACACCGGTATCCTGGCGGCGGCCATCAAGGCGGTGGAAGCCCTGGACGAGTGCCTGGGCCGGGTGGAGCAGGCCGTGCTGGAGGTAGGTGCCGAGGCGCTGGTGACCGCCGACCACGGCAATTGCGAGCAGATGCTCGATTATGAATCCGGCCAGCAGCACACCCAGCACACCACCGATCTGGTGCCGCTGGTATACATCGGCAGGCGCCGGCTGCAACTGGATCCCGCCGGCGGCAGACTCGCAGACATAGCGCCGACCCTGCTGGCCATGATGGGGCTGCCGCAGCCGCCGGAAATGTCCGGGGCCAACCTGGCCCGCATCGCCGGCTGACAGCCGTGCCCCGGCAACGCGCCCTGCACCGGCTCGCGCTGCTTGGCCTGCTGCTGTGCGGCCCGCCCGGCGCGACCCTGGCCCAGCCGCAGGGCGACCAGCCGCAGGACGCGCAGCAGCAGGAGGCGCGCGAACGGCTCGAAAAGCTGCAGCGGGAAATGGCGCGCATCAGCGAAGAAATTACCTCGGACAGTGCGCGCATGGACAGCCTGCAGCAGCAACTGCGGGAGGCCGAGGTGGAACTCGGGCGCCTGCAGGCTGCCATGGCGGACAACGAGCGCGCCATCAGCGCCAGCGGCGAGGAATTGTCAGGCCTGCAGCAACAGCGCGCGGTGCTGGAACAGGCGCGCGCCACCCAGCAGACCCGCATAGCCCTGGAACTGAAAACCGCCTGGCAGCTGGGACAGCAGAGCCAGTTGCGGGTGCTGCTGAACCAGGAAAGCCCCCATACCGTGGCGCGGGTCCTGGCCTACTACCGCTACTTTTTCCAGGCCCGCAACAAACTGGTCGAGGACTATCGAGAAACCCTGCGCCAGCTGCAGGAACTGGAACAGCGCATCGCCGACACCCTGGAGCAACTGGAGGGCCAGCAGGCCACGCTCAAGGAGCAGCAGCTGCAACTGGAAGAAACCCAGGCCAGCCGCGAGCAGGCGGTGGCGCGAGCTCAGCCAGGGTATCGACTCCAAGGCCGAACAGCTCAAGCAGATGGAGCAGGATCGCAAGGAGCTCGAAAGCCTGCTGGCGGCGATTGAAAAAGCGCTGGCGAAACTGGAGGTTCCCGAAGACTACCAGCCGTTCGAGTCCGCCCAGGGCAAAATGCCCTGGCCGCTGGCCGGTAAGCGTGCAATACCTTCGGGCGGCCGCGCAACGAAGGCAAAATGCGCTGGCAGGGCGTCAGCATCCCGGCCAGGGAGGGGGAGAGCGTACAAGGCCATTCACCACGGTCGCGTGGTCTATGCCGACTGGCTGCGCGGGTCGGGCCTGTTGCTGATCATCGATCACGGCGACGGCTACATGAGCCTGTACGCAAACAACCAGAGCCTGTTGCGGGAGGTGGGCGAATGGGTGGGTGCGGGCACCCCGATCAGCACGGCGGGCAATACCGGCGGGCAGGAGGAGTCGGGCCTGTACTTCGAAATTCGCCACCAGGGTAAACCGGTCGATCCCGCGCGCTGGTGCAAGGACTAAAACGTGCTTTGTGCCACTCTATGGCTTTCGTAACCGCAGTCCGAATGGGTTAAACTACGCGACCCTTGATTTTATCGGCTCCTGGCCGTTGCGGCGGTAAGCATGCGCTGTACCCTCCCCCTGAAGTCCATTTTGGCGGCTGCGGCAGCGGTCATTGCGCTGGCGCTGACCCCGCGCCTGGCCGCTAACGAGCCCGAGCCCGAGGCCAGGCTGCCGCTGGACGAGCTGCGCACCTTCGCCGACGTGTTCAGCCAGATACGCGCCGGATATGTCGAGGAAATCGACGACAGCACCCTGCTCGAATACGCCATACAGGGCATGTTGAGCGGACTGGACCCGCATTCCGTCTACATGACCAAGGATCAATTTTCCGACTTGCAGGAGGGCACCTCCGGTGAGTTCAGCGGCCTGGGCCTGGAAGTGGGCCTGGAGAACGGCTTCATCACCATCATCGCCCCGATCGACGGCTCCCCGGCCGCCGCGGCCGACTTGCGCAGCGGCGACGTCATTCTCAAACTGGACAATGTGCCGGTCCAGGGCATGGGCCTGAACGAGGCCATAGAAACCATGCGCGGGCCCAAGGGCAGCAAGATTGAACTGACCATCGGCAGGCCCGGCGAGAGCCAGCCTTTCACCGTTACCCTGGTGCGCGACACCATCAAAATGGCTAGCGTGCGTGGCCGCTGGCTGGAGCCGGGTTACGGTTATATCCGCATCGCCCAGTTCCAGGTCGACAGCGGTGAGGATGTGGCCAAGGCGCTGCAAAAATTGCGGGACTCGGGCGAGCTCAAGGGCCTGGTGCTGGATTTGCGCAACAATCCGGGTGGCGTGCTGGGGGCCAGCGTCAGTGTGGCGGACCTGTTCCTCGATGGCGGGCCAGTGGTCTACACCGAGGGCCGCCTGCCCAACTCGAACATGGAATTCGACGCCCAGCCAGGCGACGTGACCAACGATACGCCCATGGTGGTACTGATCAACGCGGGCTCGGCGAGCGCCTCGGAAATCGTCGCTGGCGCCCTGCAGGACCGCGGCCGGGCCGTGATCATGGGCTCCGACAGCTTCGGCAAGGGATCGGTACAGACCATCCTGCCCCTGTCGGAATCACGGGCGATCAAACTGACTACCGCGCTCTACTTCACACCCAAGGGGCGCTCTATCCAGGCAGAGGGCATCGTGCCCGACATCCTCGTGGAGCGCGCCCAGTTCACCGCCCTGGAGGACTCGGAGCAAATCATAGAAGCCGACCTGGCGGGCCACCTCGGCAACGGCAACGGGGAGAGTGAGGCCAGGAAGTCGCGAGCCTCTTCCGCCAGGGCATCCACCGAGTTGCTGACCAGCGACAACCAGCTTTACGAGGCGTTGACCCTGCTCAAGGGCATCAATATCCTCGGGCTGCGCACCAAGGCCGCGGGGTAGCCCTGGGGGTCCCTACAGGCGCACTTCGATTCCGCGCGCAGCCATGTAGGCCTTGGCCTCGGGCACGGTGAACTCGCCGAAGTGGAAAATGCTGGCCGCCAGCACCGCATCGGCACCCCCCAGCAAAATACCATCGACCAGGTGATCCAGGCTGCCCACGCCCCCCGAGGCGATGACCGGTATCTCCACCGCATCGGTGATCGCCCGGGTCACCCCCAGCTCGAAGCCGTTTTTGGTGCCGTCCCGGTCCATGCTGGTGAGCAGGATCTCACCCGCCCCCAGCTCGGCCATGCGCACCGCCCAGGCCACCGCGTCGATACCCGTTTCCCTGCGCCCGCCGTGGGTGAATATCTCCCAGCGGGGCCGCCCGTTCACATCCGCCACCCGCTTGGCGTCGATCGCCACCACGATACACTGGGAACCAAACCGCTCGGCGGCTTCGCGCACCAGCTCCGGGTTGTGAATCGCCGCGGTATTGATACTCACCTTGTCGGCACCGGCATTGAGCATGGTGCGAATATCCTGCAGCGCTGCGGATGCCCCCGCCTACCGTGAGGGGGATGAACACTTCCTCCGCGATCTTTTCCACCGTGTGTACCGTGGTGTCCCGGCCCTCGTGGCTGGCGGTGATGTCGAGGAAGGTGATTTCATCGGCGCCCTGCTCGTTGTAGCGGATGGCGATTTCCACCGGGTCGCCCGCATCGCGGATATCCACGAAGTTGACGCCCTTCACCACCCGGCCGTTTTCAACGTCCAGGCAGGGGATAATGCGCTTGGCGAGCCCCACCTTCAGGCCTCGCCGTCGCCGGGGCGGTCACACAGCCGCTGGGCCTCGGCGACGTCCAGCGTACCCTCGTAGATGGCACGGCCGGTGATTGCTCCGCAGATACCCTGGGCCGCCACCGCCCGGAGTGCCCGGATATCGTCCAGGTTGGTGATGCCGCCGGAGGCGATGACCGGGATGCTCGACGCCCTGGCCATCTCCAGGGTGGCCTCCACATTGACGCCCTGCATCATGCCGTCCCGGGCGATGTCGGTGTAGACGATGGCGGATCACCCCGTCGGATTCGAAGCGGCGCGCCAGGTCGGTGGCACGCAGGGTGGACACTTGCGCCCAGCCATCGGTGGCCACCAGGCCGTCCTTCGCATCCAGCCCGACGATGATACGGCCGGGAAAGGCGGCGCAGGCCTCGGCCACAAACGCCGGCTCCTTCACCGCCCGGGTGCCGATGATCACATAGCTCACCCCGGCGCGGACGTAATGCTCGATGGTCTCCAGGTTGCGGATGCCGCCGCCGATCTGGATGGGCAGACCCGGGTAGGCGGCGGCAATTGCCCCGACCACCTCGCCGTTGACCGGCTCGCCGGCAAAGGCGCCATTGAGGTCCACCAGGTGCAGGCGGCGGCAGCCGGCCTCCACCCAGCGCCGGGCCATCGCCACCGGGTCATCGGAGAACACCGTGCTGTCCGTCCATCAGGCCCTGGCGCAGGCGCACGCACTGGCCGTCCTTGAGATCGATCGCGGGAATAATCAGCATCGGCCGTTCCACTCCAGAAAATTGCGCAACAGCCGCAGCCCCGCAGTATGGCTTTTCTCCGGGTGAAACTGCACCGCGAACAGGTTGTCCCTGGCCAGGGCGCGCATCAAAATCCACGCCGTAATTGACGCTGGCGGCCACCAGCTCCCGGTCCACCGCATCGACATAGTAGCTGTGCACGAAATAAAACCGGGTGAGGTCGGGGATACCCTGCCACAGCGGGTGATCGCGCTGCTGGTGCACCTGGTTCCAGCCCATGTGGGGGACTTTCAGGCGCCGGCCTTGCGCATCCACCAGCGGGTTGCCGAAGTAGCGGACTTCCCCGGGGATGATGTCGAGACAGGGCACCCCGCCATTTTCCTCGGAGTGGCTCATCAGCGCCTGCATGCCGACGCAAATGGCCAGCACCGGCTTGTGCCGGTCCGCCAGTGCTTCCGCCAGCAGTTCATCGCATTTGAGCCGGCGGATTTCCGCCATGCAGTCGCGAATGGCGCCCACGCCGGGGAACACCACGCGGTCGGCCTGGCGAATAACCCCGGCGTCATGGGTAACGAGCACCTGCTGCGCCCCGGCGTGCGCCAGCGCGCTGGCCACCGAGTGAAGATTGCCCATGCCGTAATCGATGACGGCGACCTACACCACTCATCTGCGCGGCCTAGAGCACACCCTTGGTGGAGGGCGTTACGCCCGCCATGCGCGGATCCTCCGCCAGGGCCATGCGCAGGGCGCGGCCAAAGGCCTTGAACACGGTTTCAGCCTGGTGGTGGCTGTTGTCGCCGCGCAGGTTGTCGATGTGCAGGGTGACCTGGGCGTGGTTGACGAAGCCCTGGAAAAACTCGAGAAACAGGTCCACGTCGAAGCCGCCCACCGCGCGCGCGGGTGAAAGGCACGTGGTACTCCAGGCCCGGCCGGCCGGAGAAGTCGATCACCACCCGCGACAGGGCCTCGTCCAGCGGCACGTAGGCGTGGCCATAGCGGAAAATGCCCTTCTTGTCGCCCACGGCTCTGGCGAAGGCCTGGCCCAGGGTGATGCCGATATCCTCGACCGTGTGGTGGTCGTCGATGTGCAGGTCGCCCACGGCCTTCACCGCCAGATCCACCATGCCGTGGCGCGCAACCTGGTCCAGCATATGCTCGAGGAAGGGCACGCCGGTCTCAAACTGGGTCTGGCCGGAACCGTCCAGGTTCACCGTTACGGTGATCTGGGTCTCCAGCGTGTTTCTCTCTACTGTGGCCTTGCGCTCAGCCATCGGTCTCTCCACCTGCTTTGGCGTGTACAGGGGCAATCCCCCGAAAAAGCAGGCCATTGTAAAAGAATGCGCGCCTTAATTCACTGGCGGTATTACCGTTTCAACATTACCCTGTCGTGCTCACAGCCAGCCCCGATCGACCCCTTATGCCCGCTGCACCACCAGCCCCCCTGCCCGAATTCGCCGAGCGCGTCCTCGCCTGGTTCGACCTGCACGGCCGCAAGGACCTGCCCTGGCAGCGCGATACCAGCCCCTACCGGGTCTGGGTGTCGGAGATCATGCTGCAGCAGACCCAGGTCAAGACCGTCATCCCCTACTTCGAGCGCTTCATGCAGGCCCTGCCGACCGTGCAGGCCCTGGCGGCGGCGAGCGAGGACACGTGCTGCACCTGTGGACGGGCCTGGGCTATTACGTATAGTTGTGAGGAACACCGACTGCATGAAATGGAACAACCTTTGTGCTGCAGCCAGAAGAGAAGACAGAGCAGGCTGTGAGCTCAATGCAGTTGAGATTGAAGTAACCAGTGAGGATGCCAATGAAGAAACCTTAATGAGACAGGCTCTTGGTCACAATAATCCTCGTTGTCCAAACAGCCTTGAAAAGGCCTTTCAACTTATTCTCAGTCGTGGAATCATTACAACTGACTTCTTGAGACGCATTTTTCAGGCCAGAGATGCTTTTGTTGTAATGCGAAGACGCTATGCCCAAGCAGTGGAAAATGGTGATGAGCAACAACAAACTGTATACCAAACACAATTGACAAACCTTGTTACAAATTATCGAGAAACGGCAACCTATTATCCTTAACAAATACATAAACTATATTTCAAAACATCCAACAGGAAAAAAAGTGATGATTATTAAAAACATTAAAATAAAAATTCCATACAAATATATAATATAGTTACCTAATTAATGGGAAAAAATCGATGCCAGGGTTTTCGAGAGCAAGCATACGAAAACCCGGGGATCACTTATATGTATATCATATAGGTACCTAGATAAAAATGAGCAAAAATCGATGCCAGGGTTTTTGAGGGCAAGCATACGAAAACCCGGGGATCACTTATATGTATATAAAATAGTTACCTTACAAAAATGGGCCAAAATCAATGCCAGGGTTTTTGAGGGCAAGCATACAAAAACCCGGGGATCACTTATATGTATATAATATAGTTACCTAAAAAAATGAGCAAAAATCGATGCCAGGGTTTTTGAGGGCAAGCATACGAAAACCCGGGGATCACTTATATGTATATAAAATAGTTACCTTAAAAAATAGGCAAAAATCAATGCCAGGGTTTTTGAGGGCAAGCATACAAAAACCCGGGGATCACTTATACGTATATAATATAGTTACCTTTAAAAAATGGGCAAATAATCCTCGTTGTCCAAACAGCCTTGAAAAGGCCTTTCAACTTATTCTGAGTTGTGGAATCATTACAACTGACTTCTTGAGACGCATTTTTCAGGCCAGAGATGCTTTTGTTGTAATGCGAAGACGCTATGCCCAAGCAGTGGAAAAAGGTGATGAGCAACAACAAACTGTATACCAAACACAATTGACAAACCTTGTTACAAATTATCGAGAAACGGCAACCTATTATCCTTAACAAATACATAAACTATATGTCAAAACATCCAACAGGAAAAAAGTGATGATTATTAAAAACATTAAAATAAAAATTCCATACAAATATATTATATAGTTACCTAAATAATGGGAAAAAATCGATGCCCGGGTTTTCGAGAGCAAGCATACGAAAACCCGGGGATCACTTATATGTATATCATATAGGTACCTAGATAAAAATGGGCAAAAATCGATGCCAGGGTTTTTGAGGGCAAGCATACAAAAACCCGGGGATCACTTATATGTATATCATATAGGTACCTAGATAAAAATGGGCAAAAATCGATTCCAGGGTTTTTGAGGGCAAGCATACAAAAACCCGGGGATCACTTATATGTATATCATATAGGTACCTAGATAAAAATGAGCAAAAATCGATGCCAGGGTTTTTGAGGGCAAGCATACGAAAACCCGGGGATCACTTATATGTGTATAAAATAGTTACCTTAAAAAAATGGGCCAAAATCAATGCCAGGGTTTTTGGGGGCAAGCATACAAAAATCG
>CAVOYP010000010.1:0-510326 GCA_963700715.1 uncultured Gammaproteobacteria bacterium | reverse complement strand
GAACCGGTCTGCTCCCGGTAGCGCGCGTCCATGGCCCTGGCGGCCTCCTCGATGCGCAGGGCGTAGGCATGGGTCTGCTGCCAGGGCGTGCCCTGGGGCATTTTCAGGCTGATATCGATCTGGTCCGAGGGCACGGTGGGGAAGAAGACGAAGCGCACGATGCCCGCCGGTACCAGCGCCAGGCAGATGAGGAGCCCTCCCAGGAAGATGGCCAGGGCGGTGTAGCGGTTGCGTACCGCCAACTCCAGCAAGGGGCGATAACGGGTGTCGGCAAAGCGCTGCAGGCCCTGCACACAGGCCAGCTGCAGGGCGGCAACGCGACCCGCCAGCGAGCCGGGCCTGTGCTGTCGAGCGTTGACGCGCAGATGGCGCAGGTGCGCCGGCAGGATCAGCTTGGTTTCCAGCAGCGAAAACCCCAGGCACAGCACCACGATGGGTGCAATCTGCGAAAAAATCCGGCCCACGCCCTCGGTCAGGAACCAGGCCGGTATAAACGCAATCATCGTGGTCATCGCCCCGAACACCGTCGCCACCGCGACGCGCCTGACCCCCCGGATAATGCTCTCCACGCCCTGGCCTTCCTGCTCCAGCTGGGTGTAGGCGCTCTCCGCGGTGACAATCCCGTCATCCACCAGCATCCCGAGCACGAGGATGAAACCGAATACGGAAATGACGTTGATGGAGACGGGCATGCCAAACAGGTTGATGACCAGCAGGGTTCCCAGTATCGAGAAAGGCACGCCGAGCATCACCCAGAACGCCAGCGACAGGTCCAGGAACAGGGCCAGGGTGATCATCACCAGGATCGCGCCCTGGACCGCGCTCTTGAGCATGAGTTCGATGCGCCCCTTGAGAATCAGGCTGCGGTCGGACCAGCCCACGAACTGTACGCCGGGGGGCAACTCGGATTGCTTGCGCTCCACGAACTCGCGCAGCTGCCGGGTTATCGCCAGCACATCCTGCTCGCCCACCCGGTCGACCTCCAGGGTGAGGCTGGGCTGGCCATTGAGCCGGCTCAGCACGGGCTGGTCGGTAAACGTGTCCTGCACCGTGGCGACATCACCCAGGGAAATCCTGGTGCCGTCGTCCCTGCTGAGCAGGGTCAGGCGGGAAAAGTCCTCGCCGGTATAGGCCTGGCCGACGGAGCGCAGGGTGATCGACCCGGTGTCGGTGCGCAGCTTGCCGCCGGGCAGGTCGCGCGAGCGCAGCTGCACCGCCCTGACCACGTCGTTGAATGTCAGGCCGTAGCGGCGCAGGGCCGAGTCGGACACTTCGATGGAAATCTCGTTATCGCGCACCCCGCTGATATCCACCTGGGTGATTCCGGGCAGCAACAGGACCTCATCGCGCAAGCGCTGGGCCAGTTCCTTGAGCTGGTGCTCATCCAGCGCGCCATACAGGGTCAGCCGCATCGCCCGGGTGCGCGAGAGTATCTCCTCGACGATGGGTTCCTCCGCGTTGAGGGGAAAGGCCGCAATCGAGTCGACCCTGGCCTTGACCTGGCTGAAGGCCTTGGCCATGGGCGTGCCCGGCTCCAGCACCACGGTCACTACCCCCACGCCCTCCTGCGCCACCGAGAAAATCTCGTCCACCCCGGCCACGTCCTGGATCGCCTCCTCGATCTTGCGCACGATGCCCTCTTCCACCTCCTCCGGCGAACTGCCCGGGTAGGGCACGGTGATGGTCAGGATCTCCGAGGGAAAGCTGGGGAAGACTTCCTTGGTGATGCCGTCGACTGAGGCCAGGCCGCCCACCATCACCACCAGCATCAACAGGTTGGCGGCCACCGGGTTGCCTGCCATCCAGGCGATAATTCCGCTCTCGCGCATCGGGTACATGTCAGCGTCCTCTCCTAAGGCGCCGCCGCTGCCGCGGGCATGCCGTCCGCCATGATATCCAGGCGCGACAGGATCAGCTGGTCCCCGGCGGCCAGGCCCGCGCCGACAATGACGCTGTCCTGCTCCCGGCGCAGCACCGTCACCGCTCGCCTGCGCATGTTGCCCTGCTCCAGCACATACACCGAGTCGCCGTCGTAAAGCGCGGAGCGCGGTATGCGGGTGGCAGCGGGAATCTCGATACCCCGGATCTCGGCCTCGACAAAGAGCCCCACCGACAGGGGCCAGGGGTGGCGGCTGCCGTCGTAGGGCGCCTCCACCTGGGCCACCAGGTAGAACACCCGGGTCTGCGCATCCACCCGCTGTTCCAGGCGCGCAAGCCGCGCCGGCCAGCTGCGTTCGATATCCCCGAAGCGGGCGCTGAGCGTGGCCTGGGGCCAGCTGCCGTCAGCCATCTGGCCATGGCGGGTGAACGGCACATCCGCGGCCAGCAGGGGCAACCTGACCTCCACCAGCTCGGTGCCCAGCAGCCGCATCAGCGGCGAACCCGCCTGCACAAACTGGCCGAGGTCGACCTGCCGGCTATCGATGACAGCGTCGAACGGCGCCACGATAACCGTATTCGCGAGGTCCGCTTCCGCCTGGCGCAATCGGTCCTGCGCCGCGCGCACCCGGGCCTCGGCCTCCTCTATCGCGGCCCGCTTCACCACCACCTGCACTTCCGCCAGGGACAACTTCGCGCTGGCCAGGTCGGCCTGCGCCACCGAGCGGGCCACTTCGTAGTCGATGGGATCGATGCGCAACAGGGTCATGCCTTTCGCGACCGCGCCACCGGCCACAAACTCCGGCGCCACCCAGGTGACTTTGCCGGACACCTCGGTGACCAGCTCGATATTCATGCTGGCCGCGACCGTCCCGCGGGAGTGAACTGCCACCGTCACCGGGCCGGGCTGCGCGGTCATCACCTCCACCAGGGGAACCTTTGGCAGGCTTTCGCGCTGCGGCAGTTCGGGGCGGCTCCTGACCAATGCAAAGGCAATGGCCGCCGCGGCGGCCAGGATCAGCAAGGGCAGCAGGCGCCCTATCCATTTGTTCTGCATCGGTAGCGTCCGGACTCAGTTGCAAGAGTCCTGCCAGGCGGCGCGGCGAACCGCGGGGCGACTGCAGGACCGGTGAGGGGCTCTATGGTACCCCAGGGCCGACCTGTTTGCTGTCAACTGAAGGCGAAGAACTGTACAGAACTTACGCTTGCCGCCATGGCCGCACCAGCACCACCACGGAGCGGGCCGCCACCCGGAGCTTTTTTGACCGCAGGGGCAGCGCCTGCCCGGGATCGAGAAAATCGTCGGGGCTGTCGCGGCTGGTATCGACCACAAGCTGCCAGCCGCGCGGCTCGGGCTGCTGCAGGCTGAAGGTCGCATCCTGCCACCCGGCGTTGATCATCACATACAGGTCGGCGTCGTCCTCCGCCGCGCCATCCAGGTAGAACGCCAGCTGCCGCGACTCGAAGGACATGTCGATGTCGGCTCCGGTGCCGTGCCAGCGCACGTCCTCGCGCCAGAACCGGCTGCGCGCAAGGGTCGGGTGGCTCTTGCGGAAAGCGATCATCCTGCTGAAGAAGCGGAAGAAATCCCGGTTCTGTTCCAGCCGCCGCCAGTCCAGCCAGGAAATTTCGTTGTCCTGGCAGTAGGGGTTGTTATTGCCGAACTGGGTGTTGAGGAATTCATCGCCGGCGCAGAACATGGGTGTGCCGTTGGCCAGCATCACCATGCAACAGAAGTTTTTCGCCTGCTGCCGGCGCAGGCGGATGACCTCCGGCGGCGCGCCCTCATCGCCCTCCCAGCCGCAGTTCCAGCTGTAATTGTCCGCATGGCCATCGCGATTGCCCTCGCCATTGGCCTCGTTGTGCCGCTCGTTGTAGGCCACCTGGTCGTACAGGGTGAAGCCGTCGTGGGAGTTCACATAATTGACGCTCTGGTAGGGATGGCAGGCATTGGGGAGGTCGTCGGGAAAAGCGTCGTCACTGCCGTAGAGGCGGCGCATCACCGCGGGCACGAGGCCCGGGTCGCCCTTGACGAAACGGCGCAGGTCATCCCGAAACTTGCCCGTTCCACTGAAACCAGCGCCTGCCGGGAAAGGTCCCGCCGAGCTGGTACAGCCCCGCCGCGTCCCAGGGCTCGGCAATCAGGCGAACCTCGCCCAGCACCGGATCGGCGCGGATGGCGGACACCATCGGCGAGTCGTCGATGGCGACCGAACCGTCCGTGTCCCGGTTGAATACCGAGGCGAGGTCGAACCTGAAACCGTCGACATGGCCCAGCTGCACCCAGGAGCGCAGGCTGTCCAGCAGCATGCGGCTGACATAGCGATTCTGGGCAGTGCAGCGTATTGCCGGTGCCGGAGAAGTTCCGGTAGGGATCGCGCCGGATCGCCGCTGGTAATGTAATAGGTGCTGTTGTCGATGCCCTTGTAGCTGTAGCAGGGGCCGAGCTGGTCGCCTTCGGCGGTGTGGTTGAAAACCACGTCCAGCAGCACCTCGATACCCGCCGCGTGCAGGGCTTTGCACCATCTGCCGGAATTCTCCCAGCGCCCGGTCCGGGTGGCTGGCGTACTGGGCGTGGGGTGCGAAAAAATTCAGCGTCATGTAACCCCAGTAATTGCCCTCCTGCGGATCGAACTGGTGTACCGGCAACAATTCCACCGCGGTGATCCCCAGTTCCTGCAGATAGGGGATCTTGTCGATCACCCCGAGATAGGTACCGCGCTGCGCGGGCCGCAACGCCGCTGTTGGGGTGGCGGGTGAAACCGCGGACGTGCATTTCGTAGATCACCAGGTCGTGCTCGTGAAACGGCGCCCGCTGGTCACCCCAGTCAAATTCCGCATGCTCCTCGATGAGCACACCCAGTGGCGCCCTGCCCATATTCGAGCCCGGGCGCTTGGCGGCCTCGCGATCAAATGCCGCGGGGAAAAAGACCTGCTTCGCGTAGGGATCCAGCAGCAGCTTGTCCGCATCGAAGGCGTGCAGATCGTAGCCGCTGCCGCCGCTCGGGCCATCGACGCAGTAGGCGTAGTGGCGCGCGCCGCGCAGGTCCTGCTGCGACAGGCGACAATGCCAGATGCGCCCGGACTTGTTGACCCTGTAATCGAGATCCACCCTGAGCACCGGGGTGCTTGCATCGTCCGGGGTGAATAACAGCAGGGCGACGCTGGTGGCGTGCTTTGAATAGAGGGCGAAGTTGTAGGCCTTCTCCCGGGCGATCCAGGTCGCCCCCAGGGGATAGGCGCTGCCCTCGACCGCAACCCAACTCTTCCTGTCTTTGTCCGAAACTTTGCTCACCACTGCCCCGAGAACCCACTCTGTCGCGAGGGCCAGTATAGCCCAGCCGCGCAGGCTGCAGTCGGCGAAGAACGAGGAGGGGGCGCCATCTCCGTATGGGATGGCGCCAATTTCCGTGAAAGATGCGGCGCGACTGCGTAAGATTGCGTCTCCTGATCCTGTGGCTGGGGAACCCCAACATGACTGACAAGCTATTGCGCATCGGCGGCGCCAGCGGCTTCTGGGGCGACGCCGCCCGCGCCACGCCGCAGCTGCTGGAGGTGCCGGGGCTGGACTACATCGTCTATGACTACCTGGCCGAGATCACCATGTCCATTCATGGCCCGGGCCAGGGCCCAGGACGACAGCAAGGGCTATGCCGTGGATTTTGTCAGCGCGGCGATGAAACCCCACCTGGCAAAGATCGCCGCGCGCGGCATCAAGGTGATCTCCAACGCCGGCGGGGTCAATCCCCTGGCCTGCGCCGACGCCCTGCGCGCCCTGGTGAAGGAGCAGGGCCTGGATCTGAGCGTTGCCTGCGTGGTCGGGGACGACCTGATGGGCGCGGCGGCGGAACTGGCGGCGGCAGGCACCACCGAGATGTTCTCCGGCGAGCCCTTCCCCGCCGTGAGCAAACTGCAGAGCATCAACGCCTACCTGGGCGCCTTTCCCATCGCCCGGGCGCTGGAGGCGGGCGCCGATATCGTGGTGACCGGGCGCTGCGTCGACAGCGCGGTGACCCTGGGGGCCTGCATCCACGCCTTCGGCTGGGGCCGGGACGACCTGGACCGGCTGGCCATGGGCTCCCTGGCCGGCCATATCCTCGAGTGCGGCCCCCAGGCCACCGGCGGCAATTTCACCGACTGGGAGCAGGTGCCGGGCATGGCGAACATCGGCTACCCGGTCGCCGAGATCTCGCCCGACGGCAGCTTCGTCTGCACCAAGCCCGAGGGCACCGGCGGCCTGGTCAACGTCGGCACCGTCAGCGAGCAGATGCTGTACGAGATCGGCGACCCCCAGGCCTATATGCTGCCGGACGTGGTCTGCGATTTCTCCACCGCCCGGATCGAGCAGGTGGGCGCGAACCGGGTAAGGGTGTACGGCGCCACCGGCCGCCCGGCGCCGGATACCTACAAGGTCAGCGCCACCTACGCGGACCAGTTCCGCGGCGGCACCTACATGACCTTCTACGGTATCGATGCCGACCGCAAGGCCCGGGCCCTGGGCGAGGCGGTGTTCGAGGCTTCGCGCAATGTATTCAGGGCGTTCGGGCTGGCGGATTTCAGCGAAACCAGCATCGAGCTGATCGGCGCCGAGAGCCAGTACGGCAATTTCGCGCAGCTGCAGGGGAGCCGGGAAGTGGCGATGAAGCTGGCCGCCAAGCACCCGGATGCCATGGGGATCGGCATCCTGCTCAAGGAAGCGGTGGGCCTGGGCCTGGCCACCCCGCCGGGCCTGTCGGGTTTTGCCGGGGGCCGGCCCAAGCCCTCCCCGGTGGTGCGCCTGTTCTCCTTCACCATTGCCAGGGACAAGGTCCCCGTTCGCGTGATGGTGAACGGCGCCCAGATGCCCTGCGATGAAGTCCACGGTCGCACCCCGGACACCAACGAGATCGTGCGGCCCGCGCCGCCGGCGCCGGTGGCCGCCGGCCTCACGCTGGAGGTGCCGCTGGTCGCCCTGGCCTGGGGTCGCAGCGGCGACAAGGGCGACAAGGCCAACATCGGCATCATCGCGCGCCGCCCCGAGTACCTGCCCTATATCTGCCAGGCGCTCACCGAGCAGGTGGTCACGCAGCGGTTCGCGCATTTCCTGGCAGACACCGGCCCCGGCAATGTCGAGCGCTTCCTGCTGCCCGGCTCACACGCCATCAATTTCCTGCTGCACGACGTGCTGGGCGGCGGCGGCGTGGCCAGCATTCGCAACGACCCCCAGGGCAAGGGCTACGCCCAGCTGCTGCTGTCCTGCCCGATCCCGGTAACCGCCGCCATTGCGGAGACGCTCCGATGACCGTGTTCAATTCCAGGATCAACCCCAAAGCCGACAGCTTCCGCAGGAACCGCGAGGAGATGCTGGCCCATATACGAGCACCTGCAGCGGCTCAATGCCCGCGGGGCGATGATCTCGGAGCAGCGCCGGCCGCGCTTCGAGGAGCGCGGCCAGCTGACGCCCAGGGAACGCCTCGCCCGCCTGCTGGACCCGGGCATGCCCTTCATGGCCATCGGCAACATCGCCGGCTACCTGCTGGACACGCCGGACCCGGAAAAATCGATTCCCGGCAGTACCATCATCGCCGGCATCGGCTTCATCAGCGGCGTGCGCTGCGTGGTGGTGGTGGATGACAGCGGCATCCAGGCGGGCTCGCTGACCCAGGCCGGCGGTTACCGGCTCACGCCGCGCCGAGGACATCGCCCTGCAGCAGAAACTGCCCTTCGTGCACCTGGTCGAGAGCGCCGGCGGCGACCTGCTCAACTACACGGTGGAGGGCTTCTGCCAACGGCGGCGCGCTGTTCGGCAACCTGGCCAGGCTGAGCAAGGACGGTATTCCGGTGATCTCCATCCTGCACGGCTCCTCCACCGCCGGCGGCGCCTACATGCCGGGCCTCTCCGACTACGTGATCGCGGTGAAGGGCAACGGCCGCGCCTTCCTGGCCGGGCCGCCCCTGCTCAAGGCCGCCACCGGGGAGATCGCCACCGAGGAGGAACTGGGCGGCGCCGAGATGCACGCCACGGTCTCCGGCCTGGCGGAATACCTGGCCGAAAACGACGGCCAGGCGGTGCAGATGTGCCGCGAGCTGCTGCACCGCCTGCAGTGGAACAAGGACTGCGCCGTGCCCAGCCGGCGCGCCTACGGCGAGCCCGCTCTACGACGCGGACGAACTCGCCGGCGTGATTCCCTGCGACTACCGCAATCCCTACGACATGCGCGAGCTGGTGGCCCGGGTGGTGGACGGTTCCGACTTCATGGACTTCAAGCCCCGCTATGGCGCCGCCACCGTCTGCATCCAGGCGGACATCGTCGGCCTGCCCTGCGGCATCATCGGCAACAACGGCCCCATCGACCCCGCCGGCGCCACCAAGGCCACCCAGTTCCTGCAGCTGTGCGACCAGGCCAACATCCCCGTGGTGTTCCTGCAGAACACCACCGGCTACATCGTGGGCACCAGCTCAGAGCAGGCGGGCATGATCAAGCACGGCTCCAAGATGATCCAGGCCGTGCGCAACCTGGAAGTGCCACGCATCACCCTGATGACCGGGGCCAGCTTCGGCGCCGGCAACTACGGCATGTGCGGCCGTGCCTACGAGCCGGATTTCCTCTACACCTTCCCCAATGCCCGCACCGGCGTGATGGGCGGCGAGCAGGCGGCCAGGACCATGTCGATGGTGGCCCGCGGCAAGGCCGCCGCCGCTGGGCCAGGAGGCCGATGAGAAAGCCCTGGCCCAGCAGGAGGCCTACCTCGCCAATATCTTCGACAGCCAGTCCAGCGCGTTCTACACCTCCGGCCACCTGCTGGACGACGGCATGATCGACCCGCGGGACACGCGCAAGACCCTGGCCTTCCTGCTGGAAACCGTGTGGGAAACCCGCCACCGCAGCGTGCGTCCCAACAGCTTCGGCATTGCGCGGATGTGAGCGGCCCTTTTTCGGAGGCAACACGCATGACAGTATTACCGCCCACCACGGCGCTGGTCCTGGAACCCAAGGGCAGCGTCCTCACCGTCTGGCTCAACCGGCCGGAGGCGAAAAACGCCCTGTCCGCCGCCATGGTGGACGGAACTGGGCGCGGTGCTGGACGCCATCCGCGATGACCGCAGCCTGCGCACGATCATCCTGCGCGGCAGGGGCGGCGTCTTCTGCGCCGGCGGCGATATCAAGGGCTTCAGGGCCGACCTGCAGGGGGGCGAACCCGACAGGGACGATATCGCCCGCGGCAACCGCAGCTTCGGCGACCTGATGCTCAAGCTCAACGAGCAGCCCCAGGTAGTGATCATCCTGGTGGAGGGCGCCGCCATCGGCGGCGGCCTGGGCCTGGCCTGCGTGGGCGATGTCACCATCGTCACCCGGGACGCCCGCTTTCGCCTGAGCGAAACCAGCCTGGGCATCCCCCCGGCGCAGATCGCGCCGTTTGTCACCGAGCGCGTCGGCCTGACCCAGGCGCGGCGCCTGATGCTGACCGGCGCCCGCTTCCAGGGTGAGGAGGCCGTGCGCTGCGGTATCGGCCACATCCTCGCCGAGGACGCCGCCGATATGGAGGCGAAGTGCGCCGCGGTGCTCGAGCAGATCGCCCTGTGTGCGCCGGGGGCCAACGCGGTAACCAAGGGCATTGTGTTCGAGACCACCCGCCTGCCGCGGCCACAGGCGCTGGATTTCGCCGCCCGCGGTTTCGCCGATTGCATGCTCAGCGCCGAGGGCCGCGAAGGTGTCGCCGCCTTCGTGGAAAAGCGCAAACCCCAGTGGGCCACTGAATAACTCCGGAGCAGCCGATGACACGATTTACCAGCATCCTGGTGGCCAACCGCGGCGAGATCGCCTGCCGGGTCATCCGCACCGCGAAGGCGCAGGGCTACCGCACGGTGGCGGTCTACTCCGAGGCCGACGCCGGCGCGCCCCATGTGCAGCTGGCCGACGAGGCAATCTGCATCGGCCCCGGCCCGGTCAACGAGTCCTACCTGGTGCCGGACAACATCCTGCGGGCCGCCAGGGCCAGCGGCGCCGGCGCCATTCACCCCGGTTACGGTTTCCTCAGTGAGAACGCCGCCTTCGCCCGCGCCTGCGAGCGACGCTGGCCTGGTCTTTATCGGCCCGGGTCCCGAGGCGATCCAGCTGATGGGCAACAAGGCCGAGGCCAAGCGCCGCATGATCGCGGCGGGCGTTCCCTGTGTGCCCGGCTACGAGGGGGAGGACCAGAGCGATGCGGTACTGCTGGCCAGGGGCGCGAACATCGGGACGCCGCTGATGGTGAAGGCCGCCGCCGGCGGCGGCGGGCGCGGCATGCGCCTGGTACACGACTCGGGGAGTTGCCCAATGCCATCCGACTGGCCCGGGCCGAGGCGGAGTCCGCCTTCGGCTGCGGTGAACTGATCCTGGAAAAAGCCATCATCCGCCCGCGCCACGTGGAAGTGCAGGTGTTCGCCGACAGCCATGGCAACACCATCCACCTGGGGGAGCGCGACTGCTCGGTGCAGCGGCGCCACCAGAAAGTGGTGGAGGAAGCGCCCTGCCCGGTGATGACCGATTTCCTGCGCGCGCGCATGGGCGATGCGGCCGTGGCGGCCGCGCGCGAGCATCCACTACCGCGGCGCCGGCACGGTGGAATTCCTGCTGGATGAAAGCGGCCATTTCTACTTCCTGGAAATGAACACCCGCCTGCAGGTGGAGCACCCGGTGACCGAGCTGATCACCGGCCTCGACCTGGTGGCGCTGCAAATCCAGGTGGCCCAGGGCGAACCGCTGGGGCTGGCGCAGGAGGACATCACCCTGAGCGGCCACGCCATCGAAGTGCGCCTGTACACCGAGGACCCGGCCCAGGATTTCCTGCCCACCTGCGGCCCGGTAGACCTGTGGTCACCGCCCTCGGGCGCCGGCGTACGGGTGGACAGCGGCATTGTCAGCGGCCAGCAGCTCTCGCCCTTTTACGATCCCATGGTCGCCAAGATCATCGCCAGCGGGCCCAGCCGCGACATCGCCCGCCTGCGCCTGATCGAGGCGCTGCAGGCGACGGTGCTGTTCGGGCCCTGCCACAACCGGGATTTCCTGGTGGCCTGCCTGCAGCAGGAGACCTTCGCCGCCGGCCTCGCCACCACCGCTTTTATCGCCGAGGAGTTCGGGGAGGGCGGCATCGTCGCCGCCGTCCCCCGCTTTGCCGACAGCGCGGCGGCGGCGGTCATCGAACTGGCGCTGGAGCACCAGGCGCTGTACCAGAGCAGCGTACTGGTCGCCCCCGAGCTGCGGGACTGGTCCAGTGCCGGCGCGCTGCTGGCGCGCAAGCAGTACCGGCACGGCGACACCGTGCACGACCTGGCGGTGATGAGCCTCGGCCGCGGCGCCTACCAGGTATTTGACGCCAGGCAATCCTGCCTGGTCGAGCTGCTGTCCATGCAGGCAAGTACGGCCCACCTGGGCATCGATAAACTGCAGCAGGTGGCGCGCTTCCACATGCCGCATCCCGGCAAGCTGTACGTCTCCATCGAGGGCCGTGCCGCCAGCTACTGCGACCTGATCCGGCTGGACGGCGCCCTGGAACGCAGCGCCGGCGGCGGCAGGATCACCGCGCCGATGCACGGCCTGTTGCTGGAGGTGCGGGTGGCTCCCGGGGATGTGGTCGAGGCGGGCCAGACCCTGGCCGTGCTGGAGGCGATGAAAATGCACTACGAAATCGTGGCGGACGCGGCCGGCACCGTGCGGGAAGTCATGGCCGAGGCCGGCAACCAGGTGGCCGTGGACGCGGTGCTGATCGAAATCGAGGTGGCCGTCTGAAAAACCGTCCAGACGGCAGTCAATGATCCTGCTGTGGATAGAGGTACGCTGAGCGATTCGCTCCCGCTGTCGCTGAGTAACAACAAACCGCGGGCTGCTGGATCAGGCCTGCTGCAGTAACTTGCCTGTAGGCAATCACTAGCATACTGCGCGGCATCGGATTCAATGCCATCAATATGTCGGCGCGCCTGCCCACTACCAGTCGTTGTCGATTTCACACGCCCGGCCAGCGAACCAGGGTAGACAATCTGGTCGACACTATACGTTTATGTTTCCTATACTGCGCCAACGTTTTCAACGTGATTGTCCGAAAGCGCTATCCGCCTATCAACACTAAGGAGCCTGCATGCGCAATGCCGACCTTTTACATGCCCCACGCAGGGGCAGCAGGGTATTCTGGAGCCACGTTGCGGCGGCCGCCGCAGGTTTGGCTGTCGCCACCGCGATATCTGCGGCCCAGGCCGAGTCGCCGTCGGTCCGGCTCGCTGCACCCGCAGGCGATATTCCAGCCAAGGGCGTGATTGATGATCACTACGGCGATGTCGGCCGCATGAAGGTCGGCGAGCCGGCGCCGGCAGCGAGGGCCTATTCTCCCTACGCGGGCAGCAAGTATCCCACACGCCCCTTTTTCGGTGACACCCACCTGCACAGCGCGAATTCCGGCGATGCCTTCGGGGCGGGCAACCGCTTTACCCCGGAGCAGACCTATCGCATCGCGCGCGGCGAGGAGGTCGTCTCCACAACCGGCATCCCGTTCAAGGTCCCACGACCGCTCGATTTCGTCGTCATCTCCGACCACGCCGAGGGGCTGGGGCTGCTCACGCAGGTGTATGCGGGCAACCCGGCCTTCATGGCTGACGCGACCCTGCTGCGCTGGCGTAAGATGATGCAGGCGGGGGCAGCTGAGGGGTCCCAGGCAACGACCGAGATAATTGCCGCGCAATCGAGCAACTCGCTGCCAGCCGTGCTGACGAACCCGAAGGTGGTTGGTCCGGCGATGATGTCGGTCTGGCAGCAGTACACAGCGACAGCGGATGAGTACAACGACCCCGGCAACTTCACCACTATCATCGGCTACGAGTGGACGCCATTGCCGGGCGGAGACAACCTGCACCGCAACGTACTGTTTCGTGACGGCAAGGGCGCCGCCGACCAGGTGTTCCCGTTCTCGTCGTGGAACAGCGAAGACCCGGAGAAGCTCTGGACCTGGATGGAGAGCTATGAACAGAAGACCGGCGGCAAGATCATGGCGATACCGCACAACGCCAATCTCAGCAACGGGCGCATGTTCGCTGCCAACACATTCACCGGCGCACCACTGACGCGCGACTACGCTCAACGCCGCACGCGCTGGGAGCCGATCCACGAGATCGTCCAGAGCAAGGGCGCGTCGGAAAGCCATCCGCTGTTGGCGCCAAACGACGAGTTCATTGACTACGGTATCGCAGGCTGGGATTACGGCAACCTGCCGCTAACCGCTCCCCTCACCAGGGATATGATGCCGACCAACTATGTGCGCGAGGGCCTGAAGCGCGGCATCGAGCACCAGGGCACGCTCGGCGCCAACCCGTTCAAGTTCGGCCTCATCGGCAGCCTGGATGCGCACAACTCGCTGCCATCGATCGGTGCAGACAACTTCTTCGGTAAAATGCCGTCGCAGGAACCAAGCGCTGACCGTTGGGCGCAGGCGTCGAACCTGGGGGGAGGAAGCGCTGGCAAACAGCGCTACACCTGGCAATACCTGTCGGCGGGTTACGCGGCCGTGTGGGCGACCGAGAACACACGCGAGTCGCTGTGGGACGCGATGCAGCGCAGGGAGGTCTACGCAACTTCCGGGTCGCGCATGACGGTGCGCTTCTTTGGCGGCTATGACTACGCGCCCGCGGACGCGATGTCGCACTCACTCGCCGAGGCGGGATACGCCAAGGGCGTACCGATGGGCGGCGACCTGCCGCAGGCGCCGGCCTCCAAAGCGCCGACCTTCCTGGTAGCCGCGCTCAAGGATCCGATGGGCGCCAATCTCGATCGCATCCAGATCGTCAAGGGCTGGGTCGACGCCAGCGGCAAGGCACAGGAGAAAATCTACGACGTCGTATGGTCAGGCAACCGCCAACCAGGTAAGGATGGGAAGCTGCCCCCGGTCGGCGATACGGTCGACCTTGCGACCGCCACGTGGACTGACACCATCGGCACGGCGGAACTCACCACAGTATGGAAGGATCCTGACTTCGAGGTCTCGCAGCGCGCCTTTTACTACGCTCGCGTCATAGAAATTCCCACACCGCGCTGGACCGCCTATGATCAAGTGCGCTTCGGCGTCAAAATGAGCAGTGATGTGCCGATGAAGCAACAGGAGCGCGGCTGGACCTCACCGATCTGGTACACGCCGTCCTAGCGGACAGCGCAAGGCAGCAATATGACAGGCAACGAACGCTATCCCCACCTGTTCGCCCCCCTCGACCTGGGATTCACCACCCTCAGGAACCGGGCCATCATGGGCTCGATGCACACGGGGCTGGAGGAAGCGGAAAACGGTTTCGAGCGCATGGCCGCCTATTTTGCCGAGCGCGCCCGGGGCGGCGTGGGCATGATCATCACCGGCGGCATCTCGCCCAACAGCGAGGGCGGCTTTGGCGCCAAACTGCAAACCGCCCGGGAGGCGGCGCAGCACCGCGTTGTCACGGACGCGGTGCACGCGGCGGATCCCGCCGTAAAAATCTGCCTGCAGATCCTGCACGCCGGCCCGCTGGCGTCCACGCCCAATTCCGTTGCCCCCTCCGCGGTGAAGTCGCGCATTAGCCCCGTGACCCCGACAGCCCTCGACGAGGAAGGCATCGAGAAGCAACTGGCGGATTTCGCCAACTGCGCGCGCCGGGCGCAGGAGGCGGGATACGACGGGGTGGAAATCATCGGCTCCGCGGGCTACCTGCTCAGCACTTTCCTGGTGGAGAAGACCAATCGCCGCGACGACCGCTGGGGCGGCAGCTACGAGAACCGCATGCGCTTTCCGCTGGAGGTGGTGCGCCGTATCCGGGCTGCGGTCGGTGAGCGATTCATCGTCATCTTCCGCATCGCGGCCATGGACATGCTGGAGGGCGGCATGTCATGGGACGAGGTGGTGCAACTCGGGCAGGCGGTGGAGCGAGCCGGCGCCAATATCATCAGCACCCACTTCACCTGGCACGAGGCGGCGGTGCCGACCATCTCCACCCGGGTGCCCCGCGCCGCCTTCACCGGCGTGACCGGCCGCCTGCGCCGGGAGCTGGGCATTCCCACCATCACCAGCAATCGCATCAACATGCCGGATGTGGCCGAAGCGGTGCTGGCCCGGGGCGACGCGGACCTGGTGTCGATGGCACGGCCGATGCTGGCCGATGCGGACTTCGTCATCAAGGCGCTGGAGGGGCGCGAGGACGAGATCAACACCTGCATCGCCTGCAACCAGGCCTGCCTGGACCACACCTTTACCGGCCGCGAGGTGAGCTGCCTGGTGAACCCGCGGGCCTGCCACGAGACCCTGCTCGAATACACCAGGACCGACAGGCCCAGGCGCATCGCCGTGGTCGGCGCCGGCCCGGCGGGCCTGGGCTATGCCACCGTGGCGGCCCAGCGCGGCCACAGCGTCACCCTGTTCGACGCCGCGGCGGAAATCGGCGGCCAGTTCAATCTCGCCCGGCGGATACCGGGCAAGGAGGAGTTCGCGGAGACGCTGCGCTACTACCGCCGCATGATCGAACTGCACGGGATTGAGCTGCACCTGAACACGCGGGTCGAAGCGGCGCAGCTGCTGGCGGGCGGCTACGACCACATCGTCATCGCCACGGGCATCGAACCGCGTGTGCCGCAGGTGGAGGGTATCGACCACCCCAAGGTCATCAGCTATGTCGACGCCATCAAAGGCAGCAGGCCTGTGGGCAAAAAAGTGGCGATCATGGGCGCCGGTGGCATCGGCTTCGACGTGGCGGAGCTGATCCTGCACAAGGGCGTCTCGGCAGCGCTGGACCGGGATGTCTTCGCCCGGGAATGGGGCATCGACTTCGAGCGGCATCCCCGCGGCGGCGTCACCGGCGTGGTGCCGGTAGTGGAGAAGGCTGACCGCGAGGTCACACTGCTGCAACGCAAGAACACGCCGGTGGGCCGCGGCCTCGGCAAGACCACCGGCTGGACCCACCGGCTGTCGCTGGCACGGCGCAATGTGCAGATGCTGAACGCGGTGGAATACCGGAAGATCGACGACGCCGGCCTGCATATCAGCGTCAACGGCCAGCAGCGGCTGCTGGAGGTGGATACTGTGATCGTCTGCGCCGGCCAGTTGCCGCTGCGTGCGCTGTACGACGAGCTGCAGGGCAGCGGGGCGCAGCTCAGCCTGGTGGGCGGGGCCTGGGAGGCCGCCGAGCTGGACGCCAAGACGGCCATCAACCAGGCGAGTTACCTCGCGGCGAAAATTTAGCGGCTATTTTCCCCGCTATCCTCCGGATAGCCGCCTGTTGCTGCGATAACGCAAGGCGAGAAAAACCAGCGTCAGCAATGTGAGGGGAACAAGAAATTTCATCGCGGTGGAAAACGAGTACAGTGCGTCGTGCTCAAGCGACGCCAATACCAGATACAGGGTATAAGCCAGGTAATAGAATAAAAACAGGGCTCCATTCCAGCGTGAAATCAAATAACCGGTAAAAAAGATCGGCAGGCATGCCAGCGCAACACCTATCATTACCGGAATATCAAAACTGATAGCCGCGGCGGACACTTCGATACCATCCGGGGACACGATACTGGAGAAACCCAG
Organism: uncultured Gammaproteobacteria bacterium; assembly: GCA_963700715.1. Lineage (GTDB taxonomy): Bacteria > Pseudomonadota > Gammaproteobacteria > Pseudomonadales > Halieaceae > JARRPM01. The sequence continues at coordinate 493,913 of CAVOYP010000010.1, read as the reverse complement.
AACTGACAGTAAATTGAAAATATTGCTCCCAACCACATTGCCTACCGCTATATCGCGCTCACCGCGAATCGAGGCAATGACCGATGTCGCCAGCTCCGGCAACGACGTTCCCGCGGCGACTATCGTTAAACCGATAATCAACTCGCTCACACCAAAATACTGGGCGATGGTAATTGCACTGTCTACCAGCCACTGGGAACCCAGTACCAGCAAGACCAGGCCGCCGAGAATAAACGCACCGTCGCGCAGATAATGAATCGCGCCGTTGGTATCTTTGGCCGCGTACTCCTGCTCGTATTCGGCCTTCACCGCAAGGTTGGTTTCCTTGCGACTTTGTACGATCAGGAAAACCGTATAGGCAATAATGGCCGAGAACAGGACAACACCCTCGGTACGACCGATTTTCCCGTCAAGACCAAAGGCCAAGACCAGAAAAGATGCAACGATCATTAATGGTACGTCCAGCCGCACCAGTTGCTGATTGACAATCAGCGGCGTGACCAGTGCAGACAGGCCAAGAATAAACAGCACGTTGAATATATTGCTGCCAACCACATTGCCGAGCGACAGATCGGCCTGGCCGGACCATGCGGCGCCGACACTGACCGCCATTTCCGGCGCGCTGGTGCCGAAGGCAACAATCGTCAAGCCAATAACCAACGGCGACACCCCAAACGCCGCCGCCACTCTCGAAGCACCCTTGACCAGAAACTCGGCGCCTAAGACCAGTAAAGCCAGGCCCGCTATCAACAGAACTATCGTCATCATAAATGCTCACTGACCATTGCCTGGCAAAAGGGAACCGACCTGGACGCTACCGCTCAATGGTAGCCGAACACCGTCGCCAGCACCACGAACAGGCTCGCCAGCAGTGCAAGCCCCAGGAAGAACCAGCGGGCCGTCCGCAGCCATTGCAGCCAGTCGAGCCGCGCGGCGCCCAGGCAGCCCATCAGCGACGCGGAGGTCGGCACGACCATATTGGTGAGCCCGTCGCCGAGCTGGAAGGCGAGCACCGCCACCTGGCGGGTGACGCCGATCAGGTCGGACAGGGGCGCCATCAGCGGCATGGTCAGTGCCGCCTGGCCGGAGCCCGAGGTGACAAAGAAATTGAAGATCGACTGGAAGCAGAGCATGCCCCAGGCCGCGAGCCAGGCGGGCAGCCCGTCGATCGATTCGCTGCCATAAAACAGCAGCGTGTTCAGCAGGCTGGGTTGGGTCGGGTCATCGCCGCCCAGAAGATAGACGATGCCGCGGGCAAAGCCCACGACCAGGGCCGCCGGCAACAGGTCCATCGCACCCTGGCGGAACGCCTGGACCGCCCCGTTGGCATGCATCCCGTCGAGGCGAAACACGCTGCCGATCAAGCCCGCGACAATGCCGAGAATCACGAACTGGGTGGCGATTTCCGGCAGGAAGTAACCGGCGAACACCACGCCCCAGACTATCCAGATAATGGTGCCCGCCAGGGCGACCAGTACCAGCCGGTCCGCCCAGCCGAGCCCGGCGGAGTGCGCGGCCGGTATCGGCTCAACGCTCACATCCCGGCTGCGGGTGCGCGCCGAGTAGCGCAGGGTGAAGGCGATGCCGAACAGGGTAAACACCGACCACATCCCCAGGCGCAGGGGCAGGCCGCTCAGCAGCGGCAGCTGGGCGATCCCCTGGGCGATGGCGACACTGAAGGGATTCATCCAGGAAGTGGCAAAGCCGATCTGGGTGGCGATGAAGGTCACCAGCAGGGTAGTGACGTTGTCGTATCCCAGGCGCTGCAAAACCGGCAGCAGCATGATGACGAAGGGAATGGCCTCCTCGCTCATGCCGAATACGGCGCCGCCCAGGGAAAACACCAGGAACAGGCTGCCCAGCAGCACCCGTCCATCTGTGCTGCCTCCGGAGATCAGGCGGCCCAGGCCGCGGTTCACCGACCCGGTGGCCAGCACCACGCCGAACGCACCGCCGGTCAGCAAAATAAAGGCCATGATGCCAACCGCTCCGCCGCTGCGACTGCCGGAGACCATGCCTTCGTACAGGGCGTTGAACAGCGCCGGGGAGCCATCGCTGGAAAACAGCGGCAGGCCCAGGCTGCCCTCGACGAAGCGGAAACTGTCGGGATCGATGACCTGCACCGTCGCGCCGTCACGCAACGCGTCCACCAGGGAGAACACGCCCGGCGGCAGGAAAAAGCCCAGGGCATAGGCGCACAGCGCCACGGCGCCGATCACCAGGTAGGTGTCGGGCATGCGGGGAGCTGGCCCCCGCCTGTGTTGGTCAGTGTTCATCGACACGGAGGTACGCTCTCTTATTCTGCCTCTGTACTGGATGCGGGCCAGTTTAGCGCGCTTCAACGGGCATAGCTTTGGCAAATTTGCGCCCGCCTGGGCTACACTCCCCCCTATCGAAGCCAAGGTGCGCGACACGGCCATGAAAATACTGAAGACAGCTCTCGTCCTGGTCGCCGTGGTCGCCATCGGCGGCGCGCTGGTCGCCTGGTTCTGGTTCCAGGGACAGCGGGAGCCGTTCACCGGGGCAGCGCTGGAACGAGACCTTGCGCTGCAGGATGAAAGCGCGGTCGTGATCCCGCCACAGCGCCTCGAGCGCCTGTCAGATTCGGCCCCGCAGCCCAACGCCAATCGCAACCTGTACTTCGGCGAACTGCACCTGCACACGGACCAGTCATTTGACGCGGTCCTGTTCGGCAACCGCCTGACCATCGATGACGCCTACCGCTTCGCCCGGGGTGAGAAGCTCCTCAGCGGCGGCATGGAAGTCATGCAACTGTCAGCGGCCCCTGGATTTCGTCGCCATCACCGACCACGCCGAGGGCTTTGGATCCCGCCGCCACTGCGGGCAGAGCGGCCTGCCCCTGAAACTACAGTTGAATTGCTGGGTTTCCCGCACACCCAACATGGCGACCTTCAAGTTCCTGCGCAAATCCGGTAACGGCGGCACCACGAAGCTCGAGCGCGCGAACAGCCCCTATTGCCGCGCGGTCGGCGTGGAGCAGTGCATCGCGGATGCCAAAGCCGACTGGGCGGACTTCATGGCGTTGGCCGACCGGCACAACGAACCGGGCGCATTCACCACCATCAAGGCCTACGAATACTCCCCGACCCTGCCCGACTTCGGCAAGTACCACCGCAACGTCTTTTTCCGCGGCGACCAGTTGCCGGACCTCGCCGTCTCCGTCTGGGATGCGCCTACCGAGCTCGACCTGTGGAGAGCGCTGGAACGGGGCTGCGCCGGCGACTGCGAGTTTCTCACCATCCCGCACAACACCAATCGGGCCTGGGGCCTGCCCTACGGCACCACCACCCGCTATGGCGACCCCTATACCCCCGCGGACTGGGCGCTGCGAGCGCGCTACGAACCCCTCACCGAAATCTACCAGATCAAGGGCGCCAGCGAATGCGCCCTCGGCGCCACTGCCACGGATGAGGAGTGCGGCTTCGAGCAGGTGTTTACGCCCTGCCGACCGGGCCAGGAAACCGGCTGCGCCTTTGCCACCGGCTTTGTCCGCGAGGGCCTGAAAATCGGCCTGCAGCTGGAACGCAAAAACGGCGTCAACCCGTTCCGCACCGGCTTCGTCGCCGCCACCGACTCCCACAACGCCAACCCGGGGGATACGGAGGAGTGGGATTTTCGCGGCGCGTCCGCGGCGATCAGCGGGCCCGCCATCCGGCGCCAGGCACACCTCGAGCCCGGCGTGCCGGTGTACCGCTCCCAGCTGACTGCCTACAGCCCCGGCGGCCTGGCCGCCGTGTGGGCGAGCGAAAACACCCGGGACGCCCTGTTCCGGGCCATGCAGGCGAAAGAAACCTACGGCACCAGCGGCACCCGCATCCAGTTGCGCTTTTTTGCCGGCTGGAACTTCGCGGATGACCTGCCCGCCAGCATCGACCCTGTCACCGCGGCCTACGCCGGCGGGGTTCCGATGGGTGGCGAACTGGCCCCTGCCAGTGGCGCCGGCGCGCCGGCCTTCCTGGTCTGGGCCATGGCCGATCCGGAGAGCGCACCCCTGCAGCGGGTGCAGATGGTCAAGGGCTGGCTGGACGCCGCCGGGGAGAGCCACGAGCAGGTGGTGGATATCGCCTGCACGGACGGTCTCACGCCCGATCCGCAGACCGGCAGCTGCCCGGACAACGGCGCCGCCGTGGATTTGTCCAACTGCCAGGTGTCCGCAGGCAAGGGCGCGGCGGAACTGAAGGTGCTGTGGCGCGACCCGCAGTTCGATGCCAGCCTGCCATCCTTCTACTATGTGCGGGTGCTGCAGAACCCGAGCTGTCGCTGGAGCAGTTACGATGCGCTGCGCCTGGGCATCCCGCCCAGCGCCCACGCGGCGCCTGCGATCCAGGAGCGGGCCTGGAGTTCACCGATCTGGTATAAACCCTAGTATCGTATGCCGTTAGGGCGCGCATCGGTTACGCCACTACCTTCGGAAGACGCGATATGACCGAATCACGGGGCAATTGCCGCAACTGCGATGCGCCGCTGGCGGGCGAATACTGCGGCCACTGCGGTCAGCGCGAACGTGGCGCCGATCTCACCTTCGGGCAATTGGCTGGCGAACTGGCCGACGAGCTTTTCAGCTGGGACTCCCGCCTCTGGCGCACCCTGGTGCCCCTGCTGTTTCGGCCGGGCTTCCTGACCGCTGAATACATCGCCGGTCGCCGGGCCCGCTACGTACCGCCCTTTCGACTCTACCTCATCATCAGCTTCGTCCTGATTCTCGTCGTGACGGCGCTCGCCAGTGGCGACAGCCATGTGGTAATCGTCCAGGGTTTGGTGATTGGCGCTGACACGGGCATCGCTGAAGACCAGCCTAACCTGGCAGCGGCCGGAAAAAATCCCGCCGGCGAGGACAGCCCCCCATGGCTCAAGGACCTCGACCGTCGCCTGGAAAACAACGCGCAGCGGCTGCAGGACAATCCGGCCGCCCTGATGCAGTCACTGCTGGAATACCTTCCGCAGATGATGTTTCTATTGCTGCCGTTTTTCGCCCTGCTGCTGAAGCTCTGCTACCTGCATTCTCCTTATCACTACCTGCAGCACCTGGTGTTCTCCCTGCATTTCCACAGCTGCGCCTACGTGCTCTACCTGGTGGGCGTGGCCGCGCAGGGCTTGCTCGGGGAGCACCTGACCGGCAATTACCTGCTGTTGCTGTTGCCACTCTACCTGCCGATTGCGCTGATGCGCACTTATGGCTCTGGCGTGATGAGCGCACTGGGTAAATCCCTGTGTATTCTGTGGATTGATAGTATTGTTACCCTGGTGGCCTTCAGTTTCCTGGTACTGCTGGCGTTCGCTGTTATGTAGCGTCGTGTTCAGGCGCTCCGCCTGTCATATTCCGCGAGCGCCGGCCGGGGATACCCCTTTTGGGGAAAGAAAGCGGGTGGTGCGGCCCGCAGGGGCGGGTAAACTCTTCCGAAATGGCATTTGAACCGGAGGGGTCTTGAGCAACGCGCGACGCAAGGACGATGCGACTGTCTATACCAAATTCCGGTCCGAGCGCTTCACCCAGCAGCACGGCAAGTGGTACTTCTTTACCCGGGAAGGCACCGTGGAGGGCCCTTTCGACTATCGGCGTGCCGCCGAGAACCGGCTCGAAGACTACATCAAGGTCATGAGCTCGGGCGTGCTCGATCCGGACTGCCAGCTTTCAATCCTGCCGCAAGATCTTCAGTGAATACACCTATATGTCGGGTACGGCCGACTTGTTTGACCCTGGTATGAATTGCAGCTTTCGCCATTAAATGGGCGCTGATTGGTGCAGTGATAAACAAGAAAAACGTGACCAGAATTTCGTGCAAACTCACACCGTCAGCTATGAAACTGAAGTAAATGGAAGAAGCGATCAGAATGGCTCCAACACCTAATGTACTGGCCTTGGTTGGACCGTGCAGTCGCATATAAAAATCCGGTAGTTTAAACAAACCAATCGAACCAACGAGGGTGAAAAATGCACCCACCAAAATCAAGAAAGCCAGAATCGAGTCAACCATTGTAGCGTCCTACTCCATAATATCGCCGCGCATCAGATACTTACTAAGCGCCAGGGTTCCGATAAAGCCCATAACGGCAATCAACAAAGCGGCTTCAAAATATAAAGCGCTATTTGAATAGATTCCGAGCAGGATAAGCAGAGCAATGGAATTGATGTAGAGAGTATCCAAAGCCAGAATACGATCGGGCATATCAGGCCCCATAACCAAACGACTAAAGCTGAGTATCGAGGCAACTGAAACCAGAACGAAGGCAATTGGGATCACCGTGTTTAACATGAGACAAAAATCTCCTCCAGCGGTCGCTCAAATTTAAGATAAATACCAGCTCTAATGCTGGCGACATCCTCGACATGCAGTGAGTGAATCAACAAAAAACGTCTGTCGTCTGACAAATCACAGCTCACTGTACCGGGTGTCAACGAAATCGTATTGGCCAGTAAACCAATGCCAATAGGGGATTTGAGTTGTAGCTCATAAGAAATGAACCCCGGGTTTAAGGCTTTGTTTCGCCCCAATATCAGTTTGGCGATGACAATATTGGCGACCATGATTTCAAAGAGCACAACCAGAATATACCTGATCAGTAACAAGGGGTGCTTTATCACTATTTTCTCAGGCCAAAAAGACGAGGTGATCCATGGGATTAAAATAGCGAGTAAACCGCCCAAAACGACATGGCCCATCGCCATCGTATTATTCAGCAACAACCAGATTAGCCATAGAACAAGTGACAGCAAGGGATGGGGAAATATTCGCCGTGGTGACATCATTCTCTCTTATCCACTGGGCGCGCACTCAATACGGCATTAGCATAGCTTCGCGTGTCATTTAACTGCTTTGCTGTCATGTCCGCCACGGTGGATACAGGTTTGGCGAAAGCAACCAGCAGCGGGCTTACCATTGATAGGCAGACTACTGCTATAAAGGCCATGCGATTTAACTCCGGGCGAGCCTGATGGGGTTGCAGCTCTTCAACGTTGTAAAAAAGCACAGAGCCAGCGCGCGCTACAGAGATAATCATCAACAATCCAGATAACAACACCACTAGCAAAACAGACACAAACCATGGATGGAGAAAAGCCGCATTCAAAATCATAATTTTACCGAAAAAGCCCGACAAGGGCGGCATGCCGGTTACCGCAATGCCCAGCAGCATATACACTGAGCCAACGAGAATTGGTTGGGCGACTGGCGTTGTTTTGATAAGGTTATCGCCACACTTGCCTCGTGCGCGCAGAATGATATCTGCCAGCAGAAATAAAGCAGCACCCACCACGGTGGAATGCACCAAATAGTAAATCGCTGCGGACAGTGCCGCCTGGCTGTTTAAACCTATTGCAATCAGCAGGATCGCCACTGAAGCCAGCACGAGGTATGCGACTTGTCGTCGCAACTCGCGGGAGGCCATTACACCTGAAGCGGCCAGAATCGAAGTAATCATGCCTGCTGCCAGCACCCAGTTGCTATGCATGAACGCCAGGGCACCTGCCTCTTCGCCAAAAACGGTGCCATGCACCCGAATAATTGCATAAAGACCAACTTTGGTCATGATCGCAAAAAGGGCTGCAACAGGCGCAGAAGTGTATCCGTAAGCGCCTGGTAACCAGAAATACAGTGGAAACATGGCGGCCTTGATGCCGAAGACTACCAGCAGTAATAAACCTGCTGCGGCGATAACGCCACGATCTTCTGCGGGGACGTTTTGTATGGCGACCGACATATCCGCGATATTCAATGTACCCAGCATGCCGTAGAGGGCTCCGACAGAAAACAGGAACAGCGTCGAACCAACCAGATTGATCACGACATAATGTAAACCTGCGCGCGTGCGTAATCGACCACCACCATGCAGTAGCAAGCCATAGGAAGCCAGCAGAAGGATTTCAAAGAATACAAACAGGTTAAACAAGTCTCCGGTCAGAAATGCGCCATTTAAGCCAAATAACTGTAATTGGAATACCACATGGAAATGTTCTCCCTGCCGGTCGACATCCGTCTCAATGGCATACCATAACGCGCCTAAAGCCAATATTGCGGTTAACAACAACATGATAGAAGACATTCTGTCGAGCACAATTGCTATACCGAACGGTGTCTGCCAGTTGCCCAGCAGCATGATCTGGTGACCACCTTGACTCGCGGAGAAAAATGCAATTGAGCTGACAATCAATAGTGAAATAACTAAAAGCAGGTGAACGAAACGTTGCCTATCAAGGCCAGCTTGCCGTAAAAAGAGCAGCAAAATTCCGCCCACTAAAGGTAATAAGACAGGCAACGCGGCCAATAGACTCACGATTCCACTCCAGATTGATCATCCAGCAGCGATCGATGATTCCTGGCTGAGCGTTCGTCATCAGGTTGATGCAATCCATCCACATGATCGTTGCCCAATTCACCACGTGCCTTGAGCGCCAGGACAATCACAAAAGCGGTCATACCAAAGGCAATCACAATGGCGGTCAACACCAGCGCCTGAGGTAACGGATCGGCATAGCCGACTGCGTCCGGATCAATGACGGCAGGCACTCCTGATCGCAAACGTCCCATAGAGAACAAGAATACATTGACCGCATAGGCCAGTAATGTGACGCCTAGAACCACCGGAAACGTGCGTGCACGTAAGGTTAAAATTACGCCGCAACCAGTCATGACTGCTATTACAGTGGCTACCAACCACTCCATCACCGTAACTCCTTCGTTGTAACGACATGGGCGTTATGACCGAGCTTGCCAAGCTCAACCAAAATCATCACTGTGGTACCCACAACAACCAGGAAGACACCTAAATCAAAGGCAATGGCACTAGCGATTTCAAATCGTCCAACAATCGGCCAGGTTAAATAGGTGAAAGCGGAGGTTAGGAACGGATAGCCCAAGCCGACAGCCACCAGCCCTGTGACAACGGCGACCAACAAGCCGATCGCGATGAGTTTATGCATATCCGTTGTGAGACGTTCGTTGGTCCAATAGATACCATTTGCCAGATACTGCGAGATCAAAGCCACCGCGGCAATCAAGCCTGCAATAAATCCGCCGCCGGGTAAGTTGTGGCCGCGCAGAAATACAAAAACCGCCACCATGAGCGTTAACGGAAATAGCAAACGGGTAATGGTCTGCATAATCGGAGGATGCGGATCATGGCTCCACTTGATACCGCTGATGTCATGACTCGGAGCAGCGAGCGACAGCCCTTTTAGCATCGCAAAGACGCATAGGCCCGCCAGCGCCAAAACGACAATTTCACCCAGAGTGTCAAAGCCACGGAAGTCGACCAGAATGACATTGACCACATTGGCGCCTCCTCCGCCCGGTTTCGCATTTTCCAGGAAAAAATCCGATATCGGTACATAGTCTCGGCTCAATACCGCCATGCTTAAGATAAAGACGGCAACTCCTGAGGCGATAGAAAGTACGGCATCACGAACGAGTCGCGCATAATTGCGCTCCTGCGGTGTGTGCTGCGGCAAGAAAAACAACGCCAATAACAACAGGACTATGGTTACCACTTCGACAGATAACTGGGTGAGTGCCAGATCGGGGGCAGAAAACTGGACAAATCCCAACGCTATAATTAGCCCAACCACACCAATATTGATCAGAGCGATCAGACGTCTATGGTGTAATGCGGCTGTCAGTATCGATGCGACGATCAGCATAATGGCCATGATGACTGTGACGCCATCTACAGGCGTCAATTCGCGATCGCCCAATAACGCGGAAGAGTACCCTGCGAACCCGGAAAACCCCAGGACCAATGCGGTTGCTATGACCCAAGAGACAGCCGGTTGCAAGGCGCCGCGGTCAAATAGTGCAGTGATTTTCCGGGTGAAACGTATTATTGCATTCAGTAACCAATCGAAGATGAGCTTACCATCAATACGATATAAATTACGTTCATGCCAGTCAAACAACTTCTGGCGTTGGCTGTAGAGCAGCACTCCCATCACAAGGGCAATGAAACTCATCATTAATGGCGCATTGAAGCCGTGCCAGATTGCCAAACTGAATTCTGGAACTGGCGCCTGCAAGCTTGCCGACACAGCAACATCCAGAATCGGTCCAATCAATACGTTTGGCGCGACGCCAACAAAAAGACAGACCACCACCAGAATGTCAACGGGAATCTTCATAAATCGCGGTGGTTCGTGCGGTGTTTTGGGCAAATCGATGGGCTCTCCGTTGAAGAACACATCATGAATAAATCGCAGTGAGTACGCTACAGAGAAAGTTGCTGCGATGGTGACAAGCACCGGAATGGCCCACACGGCGAGCGTCGAATTCGCCGCATTCAAGGCTTGCTCAAAGAACATTTCCTTACTCAGAAAGCCGTTTAGCAAAGGCACTCCTGCCATGGCTGCGGCTGCCACCATTGCCAGCATCGCTGTGTGCGGCATCATCCTGAATAAGCCGTTGAGCTTGCGCATATCGCGTGTGCCGGATTCATGATCAATAATGCCCGCGACCATAAACAAAGAACATTTGAAGGTGGCGTGGTTGATGATATGGAAAATAGCAGCGACCAACGCCAACTCGCTGCTGAACCCAAACAGCAGTGTAATCAAGCCCAGGTGACTTAGGGTGGAGTAGGCCAAAAGTCCTTTGAGATCATGTTTGAATAAGGCAACGTAAGCGCCGATCAGCAAAGTCATCATGCCCGCTGAACTCACCAACCAGATCCATTCCGTAGTGCCAGACAAGGCGGGGAAAAGGCGTGCAAGTAAAAAGATGCCTGCCTTGACCATGGTGGCAGAGTGCAAATAGGCAGAAACCGGTGTAGGCGCAGCCATCGCATGTGGTAGCCAGAAGTGAAATGGGAACTGAGCCGATTTGGTAAATGCACCCAATAGCACCAGAACCAACATGGGCAGATACAGGTCATGCCCCCGAATTATCTCCCCTGCTGCCAGCACATCACTCAGCTGGTAGCTACCCACCATATTGCCTAACATCAACACACCACCCAGTAAGGCCAAACCGCCGGCACCGGTAATCGCCAATGCCATTCGTGCCCCCTGGCGGGCATCTTGTCGATGTTGCCAGTAACTTATCAGGAGAAAAGAAGTGAGTGAAGTCAGTTCCCAGAAGACCACCAGTTGCAGCAAGTTTTCTGACAGAACAATGCCGAGCATTGATCCCATAAACATCATCAGATAGGCAAAGAAACGGCCCATTGAGTCCTGTTTGTTCAGATAATAGCGGGCGTAGATGATGATCAGTAAACCGATCATCAGAATCAAAAGGGCAAACAACAACGCCAGGCCGTCGAGGCGGAATGAAAAGTACAAACCAATGGACGGGACCCATTGCCATGTTTGTGAAAGGGTTTCTCCGGAAAAGGGCAAGGACATGGCCGGCACCAACAACAGTAATGCCGATAGGGTGGTCAACCCTGCGATCCAGGCGGCCGCAAAACGATTAAAGCACGCGGCATAGGCGGCTATTGGCGCCATAAAAAAGGGTAGCAGCGCTACCATCGGCAAGTTCACAGAAAGCAGATTCATTTCAGAAGTTCGTTCCAGTCAAAATCGATCACCATGTCGTTTTGGTAGTCAGCGGCATTAGCGAAGTGAAGCAGGAATCAATCATTCACCTGGTGAAAAAGCGCCGGAAACAGGACTGATTCAGTTTATGCGGAGCCAACCAATTTACCTAACGGTTATTGGGGCAGTGACAGGACACCCCGTGGCCGCATGCGGGTTCTGCCCCGAATCCCGTATGGATTAGCTGTAGACAATAGGCGCTCGGCGGCTCTCAGTCCAGCAACAGGTTCGCCAGGCGCTTGCGGTGGTGCTGGGCATCGCCGTACTGCTGCTGGCTCCACTGGGCGCGACGGATGTAAAGCTGTGCATCGCACTCGTAGGTGAACCCCATGCCGCCGTGGAATTGCACCGCGCGATCACCCGCGTAGAGCAGGGTGTCGGTGGCGTGGGCCTTGGCCATACGACAGGCGATTTCGGCATCCTTGTCCAGCGGGCCTTCTCCGACCAGCGTGGCGGCGTGGTAGATGAAGGACCGGGCTGAGTCCACCGCGGTGAGGATATCCACCGTCGGGTGCTTCAGCGCCTGGTAGGATCCGATCAGTTTGCCGAACTGCTTGCGGGTTTTCAGGTAATCGACGATGGTATCCAGGCACCTCCCGGCGCTCCCGGTGGCTTCCGTGGCAGTGAGCAGGGCACCGAGCAGGTGCAGGTCGCGCAAGGCCGCAATCACGCCCTCGCCCGCAATGATGCTTTCATCCGCTACCACCACGCCGCTGAAATCGACGCTGGCACTGCGCTTGGTCTGGTCGATCAGGGTGTCCGGCACGATGGCGCCGGCAGCCAGCTGCTCCGCCCTGACCAGCGCCAGCGCCGGTACGCCCCGGTAGTCCGCCACCACCACGAACAGCCGGGCCGCGGCGGCATCCGCCACGAACCGCTTGCTGCCGCGCAGGGCGCCGTCGGCGCCGAGGGTGCAGCCAATCCGCGTGTCGCCCCAGTCGGCATTTTCGAGCAGGGCGACGGTAGCTGTGGCGCCCGCCGCAATCGCGGCCAGGGCGGCATCCATCCGGCCCGCGCCCGCGGCGCGCAGCAGCAGCTGCGCCGCCAGTGTGGTGCTGACCAGCGGTGTTCCCAGCATGGCGCGACCCATGGCCTCGACCACCGGCACCACCGTGGCCACCCCCATACCGGAGCCGCCACAGGCTTCGGGCAGGGCGATACCGGCCCAGCCCAGGCCGACCATCTCGTCCCACAGGGCCGGGTCGTAGCCGCTATCGGTCTCCAGCTGCGAGCGCACCACCGCGATGGGTGATTTGTTTTTACAGAATTCCCGGGCGACATCCAGCAGCATGGCCTGCTCTTCACTGAAGCTCAGCGCGGTATTACCTATGACTGACATTGCGATACTCCCTACTTCGGCAGGCCGAGGATATGTTCAGCGACGATATTGGTCTGCACCTGGCTGGTGCCACCGCCGATGGTCGCGGAGAAACTGTTGAAATACGCCCGCTGCCAGAAGCCGCCCTGGCGCGCCTGCGCATCGCCGACATAGAGCGCGCCGGCGGCGCCCTGCAGGTTGATGGCGAACTGGCGCATGCGCCGGGACATCTCGGTCCCGCGCAGCTTGTGGGACAGGGGCAGCGAGTGGGGGTAATCGGTGGTCAGTGCTGTAATGTGCGCCCGCTTGTCACCCAGGGCCAGCGCCTTCTCCTCCATGATCAGCCGCACCAGCTGGTCGCGCATCACCGGGTCCTGCAGCACCGGTGCACCGTCGCGGCGACACGTCCCGGATCTGCTCGACGAGGTCGTCGATGGTGACCCGCACCATCATCAGGCCCCCGGCGGCCCCGGCCTCGGCGCCGCGCTCGTACTGCAGGGTTTGCATGGCGATCTTCCAGCCCTGTCCCTCCTCCCCCATCAGGCAATCCGCGGGGATACGGGCGTCGGTGAAAAAGGTCTCGGTAAAGCCGTATTCGCCGGTGATCTTGCGGATCGGCCGCGCCTCGATGCCCGGTACATGCATCGGCGCCAGGAAATAGGACAGGCCGTCATACTTGCGGGCCGCATCCGGATTGGTGCGGGCCAGCAAAATCATGTACTTGGCAAAATTGCCCATGGTGGTCCAGATCTTCTGGCCGTTGATCACGTACTCGTCGCCGTCGCGCACCGCGCGGGTCTGGGCATTGCCCAGGTCAGAGCCGTGGTCGGGCTCGGAGAAACCCTGGCACCAGATATCCTCGGCACTGAGGATGCCCTTGAGGTAACGGGCTTTCACGGCTTCGGTGCCGATGTCGATGATCAGCGGGCCGGCCCAGCCCAGGCCGATGACATTGAAACAGATCGGCACCCCGTGGCGGCGCATCTCCTGGTCGGCGATCGCCTGGAACACCCGCGGCATACCGCCGCCGCCGTACTGCTTCGGCCAGGCCATCCCCAGGTAGCCGGCGGACCAGACCTTGTGCTGCCACTCCCGCAGGAATTCCAGCTGGCGCTCATCGCCCACTTCCATAAACGTCTGGGGCAGCAGGAAGCCCGGGTCGGCGGGCTGGTTGTCCCGCATCCAGGCGCTGACCTGGGCGCGAAAATCGTTCAGTTCCTGTTCGCTGATGCTCATCGTTTTATCGTCCTTTTCCGTCAAAGCCCGTACTGCCGCGCCGCGAGATCGCGCATGATCTCCTCCGAGCCGCCGCCGATGGCGTTCACCCGCACTTCCCGGTAGATGCGCTCCACCCGGCTGCCGCGCATATAGCCGATACCGCCGAGAATCTGCATGGCCTCGCGGGCGCAGAACTCCATGGTCTCGCTGGCCTGCACCTTGAGCAGGGCGATATCGCCCGGGTTGGCGCAGCCCGCCTCGATAGATTCGAAGCAGATTCTGATGTACGCCTGGGTGGCATTCAATTTCTGTTTCATCTGGGCAATTTTATGCCGGATCACCTGGTGGTCCGCCAGGCGCTTGCCAAAGGTCCTGCGCTCCCGGGCCCAGGCCACCGCCTCTTCCAGGCAGACCCGGCCGAGGGCCTCCATGCTGGTCGCCATGCCCATGCGCTCGCCATTGAAATTGGTCATGATCACCAGGAAGCCCTTGTTCTCCTCGCCGATGAGGTTGGTGACGGGCACCCGCACATTGTCGAAGTACAGGGTGGCGGTGTCGGATGCCCACCAGCCCTGTTTCTTGTCCAGCGCGGTGCGGCTGAAACCCGCCGCATCGGTGGGTATCAGCAGCATCGACACGCCGCCCGCCCCCGGCCCGCCGGTGCGCACGGCGGTGGACACCCAGTTGGCACGCATGCCGCCGGTGATATAGGTTTTGGAGCCGTTGACCACGAAGTGATCGCCGTCGCGCACCGCGGTAGTGGCCAACTGGGCCACGTCGGAGCCGCCGCCCGGCTCGGTGATGCCCAGGGCGATGTGCTTCTGTCCCGCCAGCACCGGCGGCGCCACCAACTCCTTGAGCGCCTGGCTGCCCCAGTTGAGCACCGGCGGCAGGCCGATGCCGTGCACCATCAGGCTGGCGGTGATACCGCCCACGCCGATGCGCGCCAGCTCCTCATTGGCAATCCATTTGTGCCAGGCGTCGATGCCCTCGTTGGTACCGCCGAACTCCTCCGGGTAGCCCAGGCCCAAAAGCCCCACCGCCGCCGCCTTCGGCCACAGCTCTATGGGAATGTGGCCGGCCTCGTCCCAGCTCTCGGCGTGGGGCATGATTTCGGTGTCGATAAAGCGGCGCAGCTGGGTGCGCCAGGCCTCGTGCTCGGGCCGCAGGTGGGGATTGGGCAGGCGGGCGCTGTCAAAATCCAGTGACATGGGCAGGTTTCCTGTGAAGCCGGGGTCAGGTGGCAGACGATTGTAATGCGACAGGGTGGTAGAACACACAGGCTTTGGTGCCAATCACTGGGGAAAAGGTGACAGGGCCGCTCCACCAAGGGCGAGAGTACCCGCGCCAGGTCTGCAACTGGTGTCCAGTCGTGGGATTGGTTACTCTGCTGATCGATTGACGAATTGCGCATAATCGATGCACAGGCCCCTTAGCCATGTCAGATAGTCGACACAAGAGTAAAGTCGCCACAGCGGGTCTGCCCGAGACCGCGCCCTACGTCGACGAGGCGCTTAGAGAAAGCGGTATAGACCCGGACCGGCTCTCTATCTCCAAGCTGGGCACAATCTACCGTTTTCCCGCCGCACCTCCCTGGCTCGTACGTCTGGCCATCGGCTTCGCGCTCAGTGGCGCACAGTTTTTCGTAGTCTCGACCTTCCCGGCAAGCCCGCCGTTACTGCTCGCCATGCTACAACTGACCGGAGGTTTGGTCGTCCTCATGGCGGCCTGCGAGATACTGGTGACCGCAACGGAGCGACTGGCGGCCCGCCTGCACTGGAATCATTACACCGCCGGCACCGTGGCGGAGATTCTCTCCACCACTCCGGAACTGGTGGTCATCGCCTTTATCATACCGGTAAGTCCGTTAACCGCATTCGTGATCGCGCTCATCACCATCTACAACAACGCGCTGGTATTCAGCCTCTATTCCTACTTCCTGCCCAAGGATAAGTACGGGAAGTACCTGATGCCTGTACCGATCACGGAAGCCGGTACCCAGATACTCATCGCGGGCGCGTCCATGGGGCTGATACTGGGCCTGGTCATGCTGACCTTCAGCTCCTCGGGGCAGGAAAAGGACACCTTCGATGCCATTGACCTCGTCTTCGTCAGCCTCATTCTCTTATGCATCTTCGGCGTGTATGTCTACAAACTGGTCAGCAGTTATGCCGAGGAGGAGGAGGAGGTAAGGGAAAATCTGGACATGTCCAGTAGCGACATAGAGCAGCGCCTGGACAGCGTGTATGAAAATATCAGGCCCACTTCCCTCAGGTTGATCGCCCTGCTGTTTTTTACCGGCGCAATGGGAGCATTCATTGGCGGACACCAGGTTTCCCTGTTCGCGCATACCATGTTGAGTGAACTGCATTTCAACCCGATACTGACGGCCCTGATACTGGCCCTGTTCGCCGGTATGAGTGAGTACGTCATCCTCTGGCAGTCGCATAGAAAGCGGGAATACGGCATCGCCCTGGCAAATGCGTTCGGCGGCATCACCCAGGTGATGTTCCTGGTGTTGCCCTACACCCTGCTCTGCATCGCCCTGTACCAAACTTTCCTGAACCCTGCTCACCCGGAGCTGCCGCTGCAGTTCACAGTATCCAATATGCTGCTGCTGTTGTTTCTTTTCCCTACCTTTTACACGCTCTCCTCACTCCTTGAAGAAGACCATACCCTCAGTATTCTCGATACAGTGATCATGACCGGGATCATCCTGCTTTTGATCGTCCTGCTGGCCACCCATGGTGGTAACGCGCGGTGAGGAAAGCCCTACTCAGTGGTGCATTGGGGGCGCTGTTGGCGGTAACCGGCGCAGGCATATCACTGTCGGCAAATGCACAACCCGCCGCGCTGGAGGAGGTGATCGTTACCGCCACCAGGCGTGTGCGAGAGTTTGCAGGACGTTCCGATCATGGTGAACGCCTTCAGCGCCGAGGTCATACAGGAAGCGGGCATTGAAAGCGCCAATGACATCGCCATACTGACGCCAAGTTTGAACATCAGCACCAACATAACACCATTCACCGCGGCGTTCAGGATCCGCGGTATCGGCACATCGCAATCGGATATCGCGCTGGAGCCGTCGGTTGGCCTTTTTATCGACGATGTCTATCTCAGTCGCTCCGGACTTGGCATGTCGGACCTCAACGATATTGAGCGTATAGAAGTGCTGAACGGACCCCAGGGCACGCTGTACGGCAAGAACACCAACGCCGGAGCCATCAGCATTTTCACCAAACGCCCCAACCCCGACGCCTTTGAAGGATATGTGGAATCGACGGTGGGGGACTACGACCTGGGCAGGTTGACGGCGGCTAGCCAGCGGCCCATTGTCCGACACCGTCGCCTACCGCCTCACCGGTAATATGCATCGGCAGGATGGCTACTTTGACAACAGTGGCGGCGAAGATCTGAACGGCGCCGATGACTGGTACGTGATCGGCAAACTGCTGTATGAGCCGTCAGATACGCTCGCCTTCCTGCTGACCGGCAGCCGCGTGGATCGCAATACCGCTTGCTGCGGTGCGGATGCGGTACAAAGCGCATCTGTCAACGCCGAGCTGGCAGCGCGCGGCCTGCCAATCGACAAGAATGATCCCTATGACTATGAAATTGCCACCGATCTCGATGGCGACTTCAAAGTGACAACGGACTCAATATCCCTTGTAGTCGACCACGACCAGCCGGCAGGGGCGCTGAAATCCATCACCGCATGGGGCGAATCTGATGGCACTGCTACCCGCGACGTGGACTTGTCGCAATTGGATGTCATCTACCAGTACCAGGGGGTGAGCGCCGGTGACTCGTTCTCGCAGGAGCTGCGTTACGCCTCCGATACGAGTGACCGATTAAACTATCAGCTCGGGCTCTTCTATTACCAGTCGACAACACGAGGCGGCGACAACCAGCCGTGGACATTCCTCGGGGACGATATCATTACCATTGGCAGCCAGCAGCCCGAAGATCTGGGTGGCCTGCTGCCGCCGGGCATTCCTTTGGTGTTGGTCGCGCGACCAGGTGACTACATACGCGCCAAGGTAAAACTCGATACCCGGAATGTCGCCGTGTTCGGGCAGTCGACCTATGACCTGACCGATCGCTGGCGAGTCACCGGCGGGTTGCGCTGGACCTATGAGCAGAAGGACGCCGACCTGTTAGTCGCAGTAGATTCCACTGCGCCTTCGGCCGGGCTGACCGGGCGATCACTACTGACCAGCGTCACCACACCCATAGACGATGACTTTACGCGTGACACCGACGATATCAATTGGCTGCTCAATACCAGTTACGATGTACTTGTCGAAACCATGGTCTTTGCCAGTGTGGCTACAGGGTCCAAATCCGGCGGCTTCAACACCGTCAATGGAACGGCCGCCGAGCGCGAGTTTGATGATGAGACCACTATCAGTTACGAGACAGGCGTGAAATCCACCTTGCTTGATTCTCGACTGCGCACCAATGCATCCATTTTTTATACCGAGATAGGCGACTACCAGGCGCAACAGCAGCTCGAAACGGGTATCGGCACGCGCGTTTCCAACCAGGGGGATGTCGAAACCGCAGGGCTTGATCTCAATATCGAGGGGCTACCCCTGCCCAACCTGACCCTTACCGCCGGGTTGCTGTACATGGACAAGAGGGAAATCACCTCAGGGCCTGACAAGGGCATTGAATTGCCATTCACCGCCGAGTACAGCGGGACACTGTCCGCCACACTGGTGTACCCCTGGGTGGCTGGCTACCTGTATAGCCGGGCAGACTACAGCTATATGGATGATCATCTCACCAACGCCTCGGCGCAGATCGAGGAAAAAGACTTACAGGAACGTACCAATGTCAATCTAAGGGCGGGTTGGCGTGATGACCACTGGAATGTTTCGATCTGGGCGAAGAACCTCACCGATGATGCCTATGCGAGTTTGACGGCGGAGACCCTGCCGCTATCGGGTGTGGACGCCTATTTCCTGGCCCCACCGCGCACCTACGGGCTTACCCTGCGATACGACTTTTAAATCCGCCGATCCCCAGCTTCCTGCTGACCACCCACGGTAGCATTGCAGAACGTCCGCGAAACCGATTTCTTCGTCTTGGACGCGTTATCACTTCAAAACCGGATTACAACAAGACGGTCGTGTCAGGTAACTCATTTTGATCGCTGCTTTGGGCAGGAAAGTGGCGCCGGGCCAGTGCGCTGATCTGTTCGAGTGCAGCCAGCGTTCCGGCCTCATAGCGACCCGCCGCGAACGCCGCTTCCATCTCTGCGCAGATACTTTCCCATTCACCGGGTGTCACAAGGTCGGAGAAACCACGGTCCGCGACTATCTCGATTTTTCGTTCCGCCAGAAGCACGTAAAGCAGTACGCCATTGTTCTCGGCCGTGTCCCACATATGCAGCAGGGAAAATACCTCCCTGGCCCGAGCTGCACTGTCTATGCGCCTGAACAGGTGGCCAATCGACAGGGTTGTCTCCACCGCGCAGCGAATCTCCGCGCGGTGATGCCGCTCCGATGCCGCACAGGCGGCATCGATCGCCGCGAGTGCAGCCGGCGGGAAACACCGCCGCAGCGCCAGCGGTGTAGTGGTCAGATGTTGTAGCCAGCGGCCTGACATTCGACGATTACCAGCGACCGGAGGCACCGCCGCCTCCAAATCCGCCGCCGCCCCCGCCGAAGCCGCCTCCAGAGCCCCCGCCGAATCCGCCGCCAAGACCGCCACGGGAATGACTGGACCAGCGCCCACCGCCGCCCCCGGTCAGGCCCACAAAAAAGCCCACCAACGCCATCAACAGCGTCAGACCGAGAACACCGGCGAGCACCCAGGTGACTGCGCCAGCGAGGAGTCCAGTGACCATAGCACCCGGAAACTGCCCGAGCAGACGCCGTAGCACGCCGCCGACGAACAGGGACAGAATGAAGACGAACGGCAACAGGCTGTCAGTCCCCACAGCGGGAGAGCGTGCACGTTGCGGTTCCGGCAGCGGCTCACCCTCTACCAGCGCGATGAGACGGTCAACGCCGGCAGTAATGCCTCCGGCGTAGTCCGCCTCCCGGAAGCGCGGAAGGATGAATTCATCGATGACCCGGTTCGCAGTGGCGTCAGGGATCGCCCCCTCAAGACCATAGCCCACCTCGATACGCACCTCTCGATCATTCTTCGCCAACAGCAGGAGAATGCCATCATCGACGCCTTTGCGACCGAGCTGCCAGCTCTCAGCCACGCGCATGGAAAACTGCTCGATAGCCTCGGGCTGTACCGTGGGCACGATGAGGATTGCAATCTGGCTGCCCTTGCGCGTCTCCAGATCAGCCAGTCGACTGTCGAGCGCCGCTTTCTCGGCGGCGGAGAGAGTGCCCGGTGAGATCAGTCACGCGGGCGGTCAGCGACGGCACCGCCACCAGCTGCTGGGCCAGTAACGCCCCGGACCAAAGCAGCAGGACTGCGGCTACCAGGCGCGGCAGCCGGGAAATTCCCATCAACTCAACCTTGCTTGCCGAAATTTACTTCCGGCGGCTTACTGATTTCGGCCTCGTTCTCTACGGTGAATGTCGGCTTGACCTCGTAACCGAACAACATGGCCGTCAGGTTATTGGGGAAGGTCCGCAACAGGGTGTTGTATTCCCGGGTGGCCTCGATAAAGCGATTGCGCGCCACCGTGATGCGGTTCTCGGTGCCCTCGAGCTGGGCCTGGAGATCACGGAAATTCTGGTCCGATTTCAGTTCCGGGTATTTCTCGACCACCACCATCAGACGGGACAGGGCGCCGGACAGCTGGCCCTGCGCATCCTGGAATTTCTGGAATGTGGCCGGGTCGTTCAGCGTCTCCGGGGTAGCCTGCACCGAACCCACCCGGGAGCGCGCCTCGGTAACCTGGATCAGCACATCACGCTCCTGCTGGGCGAAGCCCTCGACCGTCTTGACGAGGTTGGGGATCAGGTCGGCGCGGCGCTTGTACTGGTTGAGCACCTCGGCCCAGGCGGCCTTGACACCCTCATCGCCACCCTGCATCGCGTTGTAGCCGCAGCCGGAAAGCAGTACCGTGGTCAGGAGCAGTAGCGGGACAAGTACTCTGGATGAATTGAGCCTGGACATAGGGGAAGATCCTCTCGCGGGAGTTTGGCGTTACTTTTCGTGGCGATGAAGAGTATAGATACTGTCTTCCATTTCAACCAGCATTTGGCCTTACCCGGCGCTTACTTGCTCAATTCGGCGCCGCGGCGTTCAGCCTTCTCCCACAACCGCAGGTAGCCCTCGGCGGATTTGAACAGTGGCTCGAGTTCCTCGTCGGTAACGCCGTCGCGACGCGCATCTTCGATCAGTTCCGCGACCAGCCCGAGGTGCACCATGCCCTCGGTATTGAAGTCCAGCGTGCGCTGACCCACCACCGGTCGCTCCAGGGTGATATCACCGGCATAGGAGGTGAAGGGATAGGTGATACCGGCATCGGTTTGCGGGTCAGCACAGTTGCTGTTCGCCCCAAACCGCGGTCCCGGCGCACCGGCAAAACCGTTCAGGTCGAAACCAAAACCCTCGGCCTCAAAGGCACCCACCTCGCGCATCAGCGCGACGCGACTCTGCAAACTGTCGTCCATGGTGGCTGGCTCGTCCTGCGAGCGGCAGCGGCCGAAGTTGAATTTCGACATGCCGCCCAACTGGTACAGTCTGCCATTGTTATTGCGACCGTGGCTGCCCACGGCGGGATAATCGTTCTCCTCGAGGATTTCGTAGGCGCGCTTGTAGCTCTTCCTGGGCATGTGGTCGACCTCGATCACCATGCCGCGCTTCATCATTTCCTGCATGCAGGAATTCACCCAGGTCCGTCAGCCCGTGGTTCTGGCAGTATTCGCCCACCAGCGGCCCGCCGCCGAGCAGACCTATGTACGGCAACAGGGTGCCGAAGGGATCGGCGTCGAAGCCGCTCATATCGAATGGCGGCGGCGAATCGTAAACGTCGCGCGGCAGGTTGAGGTTGGCGAAATTCAGGCCGCCATCGTCGAAGCCGCCGGGAAAGGTCAGCAGTTCCGCGGGGCACAGCACAAAGTTGGAGTAGTGGCCGGTGTGGGCGAAGTTGCCGATATCGCTCACGCGCCGGTCACCGTCTCCGGCGGAAAAAGCGTTGTCGAACTTGTGCACCGGAAATAGTACCCGTACACCCTTGTGCGTGGTACTCATCCAGCTTTGCCAGCACGTCGGCCTCTGTGCACCTGCCGAACTCGCCGAAGGGTACGAGGAAGCAGTCGAACAGGTCTGAGGTTTCAATGCCCAGCACTACCGCCAGCTTGCCAGCCCTGATCTGTTCGCGCGCCTCTTCCGGGCTGAACACTATGCGGAACCAGCCTCGGCCCGGGCCGCCGGACATCGCATCGATGTAGCGCTCCATCGCATAGGTGGATTCCAGTATCCGGTCCACGGCGATCATGTCGTTGCAATCGTAGCGCTTGGGGTTGGCGCCGATACCCGTGACCATTTGGCACAGGACCTGGTTGGTGGTGGCATGTTGCACCAGCAGGCGCAAGCCGGACAGGTAGGCGCGCTCCAGCCACTTGTAATACTGCACCTGGTGAGTGGCGCTGAATGGCGCGGCCGGCCACGAGGTGAACTGCGGATAGCCCTGGGTGTCGTGGTCCTTCTGCGGCAGTTCGCCGGCCAGAATCGCCGGCAACAGGTCGTTGAAATCACCCACGCCCCCGTTGAACGCCGAGCCCATGAAATCCTTGCGCCCATCGACACCGTGGGACAGCTCGCAGTCGGGCAAAGCATGTTCCACGCCCAGAGGATGGAATGGCGCACCGTGAAAGACACCGCCGCCGCCAAAACCGTAATTGGTGAACAGGTGGGAGTGCGTTTCGACGAAACCGAATACCGAACCGTCTTCAAACTCGGTGACGCTAACCTCACCGGTGGCATCCAGGGACAGCTCCGGGAAGGCCGCGCAATCGGTTTGCTCGACGAATGACAGGCTGGCCGCATTGGCTTCAGTCGACCATGGTGCCGTCCGCGCCGATATAGGTGTCGGTTTTGATATGTTTCAGCAGGAACTGCTGATTGGCGGCGGCCAGCAACTGCCACTCACCTTCGGATTGCAGCCGGTCGGTCACCACCACTTCGCCGTTGACCATGTTGGTATCGGAGGCGAGCCATCCCCTGGACAGCAACTGCTGCCCATCAGAGGTCAGGTAAATTTTCCGCTGGTCGTACAACAGGTACTTGCCCAGATCAGAGGGCCGTAGCAAAAACCGGCTGGGTTCTTCAGGATCACTGATTCCCTCGCCCAGGCCTGGCTCTACAGCAAGGTGATCGAGGGTGGATATAAAGCTCCGCCCGCCGTCCGGCGAAATGGCGAAACAGCCGTTGGCAACCGCAAATACCGAATTATCATCGGGCAGGAAAGTGATATTGCCATCACTGCCGTTGCTGCAACCGTAGACCGAAAGCGCCAGCAGGCAGGAACACACCAGCCGAGTAATTTGTTTGCGCATAGAGATACCGCTGTTATGGGATTATTCTGGTAGCGGCATGGTAGCAAAACCCGGCGTATCCCGCGCCTGAATCTTAGCCCGTTCAGCGCGACCTTGACCGACCGGATGATCGCCCCTGTTCAAGGCCACTCAGGACGGCACCCTGGTTCCATCCAATGTCCGGCGAACATACTTGCAGCTGCCATCCTTGCATGCCTCACCGTTTGTCAGAATCCTGACAACGTGGCTTTGATGCGCAGCTCATATTCAGCACACCATCCGGAAGACGGCTGGAACAGAGTGTCTACCCCCAGTTCCCACACGATTCCGCGGAATCGTCGCGCTCAGCGCCGTGGTCCGTTGCGCCCTCAGTCACCAGCACCACCTGCATCACACAATGGCGTGGAGAGAGCTGTGACTACGGCATGGCGGAAGACGCATTGTTGTGGCGGGATTCCCCCGGCACCCGGTAGCTGCGCAAACCCCGCCTACTCCGGCATATGCGGCTCGTCGTCCTCCTCCAGCAGGTGCGCGCCGGTTACGGGCAGGGCCGCGATCATCCGCTCCAGCTGCGCCGCGTGGCCCTGCTCTTCATCGGCGAAGCGGGTGGCGACGGCGGCTGTGCCGGCATCGGCGCTGCGCATGGCGAATTCGCGGTAATAGCGCTCGGCGGCATGTTCATTCGCCAGTGCCAGGGTCATCGCCTGGCGCAGGCTCATGCGGTAGTGCAGCGCCTCGTAGCTGGCGGTCTCCGGTGGTTCGGCGTCCGGCCAATCGAACTCCCAGGCCTTGAGTGCCGGCAGGTCATCGCTCCGGCCAGCTCCGCCACTTCCCGCAGGTGATGCTCGGCCTCCCCCGCCATGCGCCGGAAAAACTCCGCCACCGGGCGGTTGTGGTGAGCATCCATCGAATCCGCCAGCTCGGCGTAGCGCTCCCGGGCTTCCGACTCGAGTTCCAGGGAGTGCGCGAGGAAGTTCGCCAGTTCGCTGTCGGTCGCTGTGGTTGCCATGGTCACACCCTGAAAGACGCCGCCAGTTTACCCAGCGCGGCCTCCTCCGCCGTGTTCGCGCCTGCGGCGGCCAGATGGCGCGCCGCTCGCGGTAGAGCAGCCCGGTCTGGAAACCGTCCTCGTGCAGGAACTGTTTCGCCGCCTCGTCCGCGTTCGCCAACGGCGGTGCCTGCGACTCGGTGACAATCGCCTTCCAGTCCGTCTGCTCCGGGCAGAAGGTGATGCACTGGGACAGTACGTGGAGAAAACTGAAGCCGGGGAACTCCACAGCCTCGGCGATCAGCTGCGCCATCTGGTTGGGGTTGCCGGAGTAGGCCCGGGCAATCCAGGGTGCACCGGCGGCGAGTGCCAGGGCGGCGGGCTTGAAGGGGCGCACCCCCGGGCCGTGGGGCGTGAGCTTGCTGTGGTCCCAGTCCATCGGGGTGGTGGGCGAGGCCTGGCCCTTGGTCATGCCGTAGACCTCGTTGTCCATGACGATGTAGGTCATGTCGACGTTGCGCCGGCAGGCGTGGATGAAGTGGTTGCCGCCGATGGAGAAACCGTCGCCGTCGCCGCCCAGGGCCAGTACCGTAAGGTCCGGTCGCGCCACTTTCAGGCCCTGGGCGATCGCCAGGCCGCGGCCGTGCACACCGTGGAAGCCGTAGCTGTCGACGTAGGCCGGCAGCCGCGAGGAGCAGCCGATACCGGACACCAGCACCGTGTCGTCCTTGTCGATGCCCAGTGCCGCCATGGCCTTGGTGATCGCGTTGAGCACCGAGAAATGGCCGCAGCCCGGGCACCAGATCGGCTTCACCTCCGACTTGTAATCCTTTGCCTTGAGCCTGATGGCTTCCGTCATGACCCGATCACCTCCGCGCGTTCCTGTGCGATAGCCTTGTAATAGCCTGTGCGATATTTTCCGGCACGAGCGGCGCCGGCCCGGCCAGCGCATAGCTGTGCACCGGTTGGCGGAAATCCAGCTGCCCCCGCAGGTAGTGAAACAGCTGCCCGCTGTGATTCTGCTCCACCACGAAGACTACGGAACAGCCCTCCAGGGCGGCACTGAATGCGGCGACCGGCAGCGGCGCCAGCAGGCGCAGGCTGATGACCCGCGTGCCCACGGCCAACAAGCCGGCGGCCTCCGCCACCGCGGCGGAACTCGAACCGAAGCTCACCAGCGCCACCGGGCCGTCGCCCTCAACCCGGGCCCAGTCGTCACCAAAATCAAACCCGGTCAATTTGTGCTGGCGCTTGGCCAGCTGGCGCTGGTGGTCCGACTGCCGGGACGAGGGTGTGCCCTTTTCATTGTGCTCCAGGCCGTCGGCGGTAAAGCGCTGGTTGGCCTCGCCGGGTGTGGCCAGGGCGGAGATGCCTGTACCGGTGAGCCGGTAGCGCAGGTAGGCGCCCGCAGCGTCCGGCTGCTGCCCGGGGCCTGCGGCAAACGGGGCGCAGCGCCGCGGCTCGGAGACAATCGCCGTGGACTGGCCGAGAAACTGGTCGGACAGCACGATGGCGGCCGTCTGCAGGTGCTGCGCCAGCTGCACCGCCCAGCCGGTGGTGAACACGCAGTCGGCGATATCCAGCGGCGCCAGCACCAGGTGCGGCGCGTCGCCGTGCAGGCCGAAGAGGGCGATATTCAGGTCGCTCTGTTCCGACTTGGTGGGGATGCCGGTGGAGGGGCCGCCGCGCATGACATTGAGGATGGTCACCGGGGTTTCACTGGCCACCGCCAGGCCGATACTCTCGGTCATCAGCGCCAGGCCAGGGCCGGAGGTAGCCGTGAACGCCGGCACGCCGCCAAAGGCCGCGCCGATGGTCATGTTGATGGCGGCCAGTTCGTCCTCCGCCTGCACCAGTTGCCCGCCCAGCTGCTCGAGCCCGCCGGCCATCCACTCCAGCACATCCGAGGCCGGGGTGATGGGATAGGCGGCGACAAAACGGATACCGGCCTCCAGCGCTCCGAGACCTGCGGCCTGGTTGCCGCTCAGGTAGCAGGCGCCGCTGCTGCCCCGGGCGGGCAGCGGGAGCTGGCAGTCGATGTCCCGGGCGGCGCCCTGTTCGATACAGGCGGCGGCCGCGTCCCGGTAGGCCCCTGGTTTGCGCCCCAGCTTTTCCCCCGCAAGCGCCGCCAGGTTCGCCGCGGGCAGGCCGAGCAGCCGGCCCAGCACCCCCAGCGCCAGCATATTCACCCGGCCCTCGGGGTGGCAGGCCGACGCCAGCTCGGCAAACGGTACATGCACGATCCTCGCGCCGGCAGCGGCTACCGCGGCGGGCAGCTCATGCGCTTCCTCGCACAGCACCCAGCTGTCGGCATCCAGCACGATTTCATCTTCAAAGCGGGAGAAGTTGTCCCAGTCCAGGGCGACGACCACATCGTAGCGGCTGGCGGCGGTATAACACTCGGCGGGGGTCAGCTTGAGCAGGGCGGCGGATTCGCCGCCGCGGATCTGCGGCCCGTAGGCCTTGCGCAGCAGGCCGCGCCCGCCCTCCCGGGCCCAGGCCCGCAGCAGCAGTTCGCCGCAGGAGATCACGCCGGCGCCACCGGCGCCGGTAATGGCTATCGACAGGGATCGTGTACTCATAAGTCTGGCGGCCAACGCTGCAAGTTGCCCAGCATAACGCCCGCCCGCAATTACGGAACCCGGGGCGGCCGGTTTTCTGGCGGATGCTTGCGCCAGCTCAAGGGAACCACCCCTGGCTCAGCTCACCGCCTCGATCCGCGCCGGCACGATTTTGTGGTGCGGCGTCCCGGCAAAGTGGTCGCGGTCCTCCACGGAGGTGAGTTCATTCAGCGCCACCCCGCTGCGGGTGCCGTCTTCATTGTCCAGGCCGAAGCCGTTGGGCAGGGAGACGTGGCCGGGCCGCATGCGCGGGGTTACCGCCACCTGCGCCAGGGCGCTGCCGGCGCGGGTGGTGATGCGCGCCCGGTCGCCGCTGGTCACCCCGAGGCGGCCGGCGTCTTCCGGGTTGATACGCAGCGCGCCGTCCGGGTCCTTGCGGCGCCAGTCCGGGTCGCGGTAGATGGTATTGGCGGAATAGTCCCGGCGCTCCCCCGCCATCAGCAGGAAGGGGTACTCCGCCGAGGTGAGTTCCGCGGCGCCGGCGGCCAGCACCTGCACTTCGGCGAGCAGCTCCGGAATGTCCAGGCGGATACGGTGTTCGTTGCCGAGGCGCGCCCAGCTGCCGGCGTAGTCGTCCCGGGCGAACACCAGCCCGGAGTGCTGTGACAGTATGGCGTCGAACAGCGCCTCGGCGCGCGCCATGGGGTCGCCTTCAAAGCCGGCGCGGCCGAGGGCATCGGGTTCGCGCATGGCGAAGCCCAGGGCCAGCGGCCACAGCACCGCCGCGGCTGCAGCGCCCTCCGGCAGGCTCGGGCCCAGGGTGCGGTAGAGAATCACCGGGGCGAGGTCCGCCAGCCCGGGCACTTCCCCCAGTGCCCGCATGAACCGCTCCCGGTAGGCGGGCCGCCCGCCCTGCGCCAGCGCCGCGGTCAACTCGGCGCACAACGCCTCGGGCATACCGCCCATGGCCTCCACCAGCCGGGCGTGGATCTCCGCCTCGGGCAGGGCGTAGCCCGGGGCGTCGAACAGGGGCTTGCGCAGATGGAAGTAATTGTCCGGGAATTCGAAATTGAAGAACGTGGCCTCCCATTTCTCGTACTGGGTGGCGGCGGGCAGCACGTAGTCGGCCAGCCGCGCGGTCTCGGTCATGGCGACGTCGATGACCACCACCGTGTCCAGGCTGCGCAGGGCCTCGGCGAAACGCCGGGAGTCCGCCAGGGAGTGCGCCGGGTTGGCGGCCTCGATCACCATGCCGCGGTAGCGGTCCGGGTGATCGCTGAGGATCTCCTCGGCGATGACATTGCAGGGCACCAGCCCGCTGATGATGGGCGCCCCTGCCACCGGGCTCTTGCGCGAGCTGCGGCCACTGCCGGCGATATTCTGCAGGCTGGCCGGAATGTACTGGGCTCCCGGGTGGCCAAACTGGCCGCAGAGCGCCCACAACAGTTTCTCCAGGTAACTGACCAGGGTGGAGTGACGGTTCATCTGTACCCCCAGGTCCTCCGCCATGGCCACGGAAGTAGCGCCGCTGATTACCTCCACCGCCTGCTGCACCTGGGCCACGCCCAATCCCGCGATGCGCGCAGTAAGCCTCCACCGGGATGGCGGCGAAGGCCTCGAGGACCGGCTCCAGGCCGGTGCCGTGCTTGGCCAGCCAGTCGCGCCGGTAGCGGCCCTGCTGCACCAGCATGCCCAGCATCGCCGCCAGCAGCCAGGCATCGGTCCCCGGCTTTACCTGCAGGTGAATATCGGCGAATTCGGCGGTCTCGGTGACCACCGGGTCGATCACGATCAGCTTGCGCGCGGGGTCCTTGCTGAAGTCCCGCAACCAGGCCCGGGCCCGGGGCAGGCCGTGGGAATGCCAGGGGTTCTTGCCCAGGAAAATGGCCACCTCGCAGTGCTCGAAATCGCCCTTCACGTGGGCGCCGAACATCATTCCGTTGACCCAGAACTCGCCGGTTTTTTCCTGCGCCAGGGCATTGGAGCGGTATTGCATGCCGAGCACCCGGCGGGTGGCGGTGGCGTAACCGCCGGGCAGGTGGTTGCCCTGTCCACCCCCGCCGTAATAGAAGATGCGCTCCCCACCTTCCCTGTCACGCAAGGAGAGCAGGCGCTCGCTCACTTCGCGAATGGCGGTATCCCAGTCAATGGCTTCAAAGCTGCCATCGGGCTGGCGGCGCAGGGGAGAGGTCAGTCGGTCCCGACCGTTCTGGTAGTAGTTCAGGCCGGAGGCTTTCTGGCAGAGATAGCCCTGGGAGGCGGGGTGCGCCTTGTCGCCGCGGATGCGGACGATCTCGCGCTCATCTTTGCCGCCCAGCTGGACCTCGATGCCGCAGTTGCACTCGCACAGGATGCAGGCGCTGGTCTTCCAGTCAGACATGATTCTCTCCCACAGGTCACGGCCAGTGATTGGGGTACTATAGTCCTGCAAGTTCCAAAATGCAACTAGCTGATATTCAGGCCGCCCGCAACGCCCGGCCGAGAGTCTCCCGGCCCAGGGCGGCGGTGAATTCACCGTCCCGCCACACCGGCTCGCCGCGGATCAGCACCTGGCTGACCACGCCGTCGGAGCGACTCACCAGCTGCTTGTGCGCGAACAGGTCGCGGTGGATAAACTGGCGCGAGGCGTTGTCGTCCCACTGGCTCAGGGCCTCCGGGTCGATCAGCACGATGTCGGCCTGGGCGCCGATCTCCAGGCTGCCCACATCCAGGCCGAAAAAGGCGGCGGGCTCGCTGGTGAGGCGCCTGACCATGGTGCTCACCGTGGCCAGGGACTCCTGCTGGGCCAGCTTCAGCGACAGTCAGGTTGCCGTCGAAAAAGGCCATGTTGGTGATATGGGCGCCGGAATCGTTGAAGCCCGGCAGGGTGTTCGCATCGAGCAGCAGGGGCAGCACGCCCTCTTTATCCTTGTTGGCCACGTCCACCCAGAAACGGAAGCCCTTGTCGTAGGCGCGCATCAGGTGCAGCATGAACTCGGCGTCATCGACGATGGGCCGGGGGAAGGCGTCGAAGGCCGCCCGCTCGGCCTCCGAGCGGGCGCTGTCGCTGTAACCGCGCTGGTAGCGGTCCAGGCGATCGTACACCGCCTGCATACTCTCGCCCTCCCACTCCGCTACCGGCGCGCCGTCAAATATCATGCGCTCGAGCTCCCGCACCACGAGGATGTCCGGCATACCCAGGCGGGCCTTGAGGTGGGCCAGGTTGCGGCCGCGCCGGCCGTAGTGCCAGTCCCGGCGAAAATCCGCGATGAACTGCGGGTCGTTGAGCAGGGCGCGCCGGCCCTCCACATCGTCGTATTCCTTCGCAATCAGCCTGCTGGTGGATTCCAGCTCCTCGAACAGGGGGCTGACGATGCCGTCCGACCAGATCCGGAAATTGGTGCCCAGGGCCTGGAAGTGGAGATTGCCCTTGAGCAGCCGGCTGTTGACCAGGGCGGCGAAACCGAGGAAGAGCCGCGAGGCTTTCGGCGCCAGCACGAAACGCACCGCCGACAGCGCCGAGGTTTTCAGGGTCTTGCCGAACAGGCGGCCGCTGGTGAACAGGAAATAGAGGAAGGCCTTGGCGCGATTCTCCAGGATGGGCGTGGTCTGCCACACCCGGTTGCGGTCCCGCACCACCCTGAAGCAGCCGCTTCATCTCGCCGAAGCTGGCGAACTGGGTGGGAATGCGCTGGTCGGTGTGGGGTTCGTTGGCGAGGTAGTGAAACGGCAGGCCGTCGGTGCTCATGCCCAGGTAGCCCTGGTCCAGGGCCTGACCCAGCAGGGCTTCCATCTTTTTGAGTTCGGCCTCATCGGGCTCGCGGCTGATGCTGTCCTGCAAGCCCATCACCTCCACCCGCAGCATGGAGTGGGGTACGAAGACGCCGACATTGGGTCCCAGCGGGATATCGGCGAAATGGTCGAGGTAGGCGCCGGTGTCGCTCCAGCTCACCGCGTCGACACACTTTTGCAGCACCGACTTGGGAATATTCTCCACCCGGGTGAAGCAATCGACGATGGGGTTCTGCTCCCCCTCCACCTGCTGGCCAAAACAGGTCCCCAGGCTGCAGTTGCCCACCAGCACCGTGGTAGTGCCGTGGCGGACGACTTCCGGCAGGCCCGGCTCCAGGTCCACCTCCAGGTCCAGGTGGGTGTGGATGTCCAGCAGCCCCGGCAGCAGCCACTTGCCCTCGCCCTCGATAATCCGGCCGGCCTCGGACAGCGGCAGCGCCTGTCCGCGGGCGGCGACCCTGCCGTCCTTCAGGGCGATATCCTGCTGCCGGGGCGGCCCGCCACTGCCATCGAAAACCAGCGCGTTGCGAATCAGGGTGTCCCAGGCGGGGGTGGTCATGGCGGTGTCCTCGAGGCTGCGGCTGCGGGTGCGGTTCGCAGCGTAGCAAGCAGTGCCATCACAAATCCAGTACTCGTAATCAAGCGTAAATCTGCATATGCTGGCGCAAAATTTGCAACCGGAGCACGCAATGAAATACCTCGGTGGCCTGGCACTCCTCGCCGGCATCCTCACCAGCGCCTACAGCACCGCCCAGGACGCGGTCCCGCCCGACCCGCGGGTGAAGCAGATCGTCGAAGAACTGGAGCTGCCGCGCTCGCCCACCGCCATGCGCGACAACCCGAACTGGCGCCCGCAGCGCATCGTGGCGAGTGTGCCCGCGGGCGTGGCGCAGCAGATGCCGGAGGTGGAGGCGCTGCTGCGCCGCAGCGCCGGCGCCGCGGAACTGGTGATCGACAAATCCAACAATATGGTGCCCAGCGCCGAGATCCTGGCGGGGGCCGATGCCTACATCGGCCTGTGTACCCAGGCCGCCCTGGCGAACGCCTCGCCACGCCTGCTGTGGGTACACAGCTACACCGCGGGTATCGAAGAATGCGCCGGGCTGCCGCCGGAGCAACTCCAGGGCCGGGTGTTCACCAACAGCAAGCGGCTGGCGAGTCCGGCCATTGCGGAGCACGCCATTGCCATGCTGCTGTCCCTGTCGACCGGCCTGCCGGCCTACCACCGGGCCCAGCTTGAAAACCGCTGGGACCGCTCCCGGGCGGCGGGAGCCAATTTCGGGGAGTTGCGGGGCAAGACCCTGCTGGTGGTTGGCCTGGGTGGTGTCGGTACGGAGATCGCCTGGCGTGCCAACAGCCTTGGCATGACCGTGGTTGCCACCCGCAGTTCCTCCCGGGAAGGGCCCGACTTCCTGGATTACATAGGCCTGCCAGAGGAACTGCCCCTGCTCGCGAGCCGGGCGGACGTGGTGGTCAACGCCCTGCCCCTCACCCCCCAGACTACCGGGATTTTTGACAAGGCGTTCTTCGACAACATGAAACCCGGCTCAATCTTCATCAGCGTCGGACGGGGCCGCAGCACGGTCACTGACGCGCTGATTGCCGCGCTGGACTCGGGCAAACTCTACGCCGCGGGCCTGGATGTCACCGAGCCCTCGCCCCTGCCCGCGGACAGCCCCCTGTGGCAGATGAACAACGTGATCATCACTCCCCATGTCGCCGCGGCCAGCCAGTCCAGCATGCAGCGCACGGCCATCATCGCCGCGGAAAACCTGCGCCGTTACGTGGATGGCGGCAACCTGCTCAACGTGGTGAACATGCAGGCGGGCTACTAGGCCTGTACAGATGACTGCGATCGCCTTCGACAACAGCTACGCGCGCCTGCCGGAGCGGTTTTTCTCGCGCCGGCTGCCCACCCCGGTGGCGCAGCCAGGCCCGATCCGGGTCAACCACGCGCTGGCGCAGCTGCTGGGCATCGATCCGCTCTGGCTGGAATCCCCCGCCGGCACCGCCGTGCTGGCGGGCAACGCCATCGCCCCCGGCAGCGACCCGATTGCCACGGTATATGCCGGCCACCAGTTCGGCAGTTACAACCCGCAACTGGGAGACGGCCGCGCCATCCTGCTGGGTGAGGTCATCGGCGCGGACGGCATGCGCTACGACATCCAGCTCAAGGGCTCCGGCCCCACGCCCTACTCCCGCGGCGGCGACGGCCGCGCGCCACTGGGCGCGGTGCTGCGCGAATACATCGTCAGCGAGGCGATGCACACCCTGGGCCTGCCGACGACCCGCGCCCTGGCCGCGGTCAGCACCGGGGAGCAGGTGGTACGGGACAGCTTCCTGCCGGGCGCTGTGCTGACCCGGGTGGCCCGCAGCCATATCCGCATCGGTACCTTCCAGTTTTTCGCGGCGCGCCGCGATACCGACGCTCTGGCGCTGCTGGTGGCGCACGCGCTGGAGCGCCACTACCCCCGGGCCGATGGCAGGGACAATCCCGCGCTGGCCCTGTTGCAGGAGATGATCGGCGCCCAGGCCGCGCTGGTGGCCCGCTGGCAGTTGCTGGGATTCATCCACGGGGTGATGAACACCGACAATATGCTGCTGTCTGGAGAGACCATCGACTACGGGCCCTGCGCCTTCATGGACGAGTTTCACCCGCAGCAGGTGTTCAGTTCCATCGATCACGCCGGGCGCTACGCCTACGGCAACCAGCCAGCGCATCGCCCACTGGAACCTGGCGGCCCTGGCCCAGGCCCTGCTGCCGGTGCTGCACGAGGACCAGGAACAGGCGGTCGCCCTGGCCCAGGCGGCGGTCGATACCTTCCCGCAGCGCTTCACCGCAGCGTATCGCGAGGGCATGGCCTGCAAACTGGGGCTGGCTGCGTTTAGCGAGGCCGACCAGGCGCTGGCGGATGAGCTGTTCCAATTGATGGCAGAGCACCGACTGGACTTCACATTGACCTTTCGCCGGCTGGCCGACCTGGCGGACCCGGCGGGAGGGAGCAGCGGCAACAGCGTCGAGGCGCTGTTCGAAATGCCCGACCCGCTATTGCCCTGGCTGGCGCGCTGGCGCGCGCGACAGGCGCAGGAGCAAACCCCGGCGGCCGAACGGCAGGCCGGCATGTACACCGCCAACCCTGTGTTTATCCCCCGCAACCACCTGGTGGAAGAAGCCCTGCAGGCGGCCACAGGCGAAGGGGATTTCAGCCCCTTCCACACCCTGGTGGATGTGCTGGCGCGGCCCTTCAGCTACGACCCGGAACTGGCGCGCTTCGCCACGCCGCCCCGGCCGGAGCAGGTGGTCAGCAAGACGTTTTGCGGTACCTGAAAAAGTGACAGGTGTTGTAGACTTGCATCCAGCTTTCGATGCACATAACCGTACTGGCCAACTTGCGCTTGATCTGGTTGAGAGCCTATAAAGTAAGTCCCTTTGATGCGTTATTGATTCTCTTGCTCAGGAGCGTTTATGAAAAAGTTTTCTTCTGTGTTGTTTTTGACCTCGATGATGTTGGTATTGACTGCATGCAACACCGTGAGCGGCGTGGGTAAAGATATGCAGAAGGCCGGCGAAAAAGTAGAAGAAGCCGCAAGCAAATAGAAATTGGTTCAGCTGGAGCTGGCCACCTTCAGTCGTTGGCCGGGCTTGATGTGGCTCTTGTTGGCAATGCCGTTCCAGGCCACCAGTTGGCGCTCGGACACATTGAAGCGCCGGGCGATGCTCCACAGGGAATCACCGCGCTGGATCACGTACTCCCTGCTACGCCCGCT
Organism: uncultured Gammaproteobacteria bacterium; assembly: GCA_963700715.1. GTDB lineage: Bacteria > Pseudomonadota > Gammaproteobacteria > Pseudomonadales > Halieaceae > JARRPM01. Next base: position 459,292 of record CAVOYP010000010.1, on the reverse strand, counting down.
TTGCGACGCGGAGTTGCCACGGCTGGCGACCGTCGGCTCCGCCGCCACCGAGTTGCCGGGCAGGACCAGGGTTTTGCCGGCGCGGATATTGTTGGTGCGCAGGCCGTTGAGGGCCATCAGCTTCGACACGGTGGTGCCATAGCGCCTGGCGATGGTGGAGAGGGAATCACCCGGTACGATTTTGTGCAGCACGTCGGGCTTCTGGTTGCTGAAGCGGGCATTCGCGGGCAATGCGGCAATCAGCTGGTCCAGGGGCTGCTTGATATCGTTGCGGGGCAGCCGGATCTCATAGCCCCTGGGAATGTATTTCTCGCCGCTCAGGATCGGGTCCCGCAGGGCCGGGTTGTGCTTCTTGAGCTCGTCCATGCTGATCCCAGCCTGCTGCGCCAGCCCCCGGGCGGAGATGTAGTCCCGTGCGACCACCACGTCGTAATTGGTGGGCACATCGAACTTGACGGGGCCGAAGTATTTCTTCGCGTTGCGATCCACATCCAGCGCTGCCAGGAAGGACGCGTAGAAATTGCGCGAGGCAAAGCCGAACGCTTCGCCTTTGTATTTCTGCACGATGGTGCCGATGTCGGTGGTACCCACCTGGCGCGCAGCGCGCGTGACACCACCGGTGCCATGGTTATAGCTGGTGAGCGCCAGGGGCCAGGTGCCGGTGATGCGATAATTGCGCTTGAGCAGTTTTGCCGCGCCATAGGTGGCGATATAGGGGTCCATGCGCTCGTCCAGCAACGAATCCACCCGCATGAATTCGCGCCCGGTCACGGGCATGAACTGCCACATGCCGGCCGCTGCCGCCTTGGACCAGGCCGAGGGGTTGAAGGAGGACTCGACGTGGGGCAGGACATCCAGTTCCAGCGGCAGGCCGTGCTCGGTGAGCACGGTGCGGATATGCGACCGGTACTGCCCCGAGCGCACCAGCCCCTCGAGGAACCGGTTCGACTGCCCGAGCTGGAAGCGGACATTATCCGCTGCCGTAGCGAAGGTCTTCGCCGACGTTCCCTTGGGCCATGCGGCCAGTACCCGGGCCTCGGTCTCGGTGAGATTGCTGCGCTTGCCCCGGGCAATGGCGTTCAGTGCCTTCACCGTACGAAACTTGGCCTGGGTAACGATACTGCCGCGCTCGGTATTGCTGGCATAGGGCGGCAGGTCCAGGGTCTCATAGACCACCGACATATGGACGGCGTCGTGGATATAACCCTGGTCTGTGGTGACCTGGGTGTAGACCCTGGTCCAGAATTTGACGGCCGGCTCCAGGACCGCGGGCCGGGGGAAATTCGATGCGCCGGCGTTAAGGCAGGTAAAAAGCAGCGCTATGAAAATGACTTTTCTCAAGCTGTTCGATTTCCGGTTTAATCAAGCCGATTTATAGCAGAATTAGGCAGGACTGTAATCAGGAAACTGTCCCCAAGTAAAGAAACCCGCGGCGAATCGACGGCCCGCAGTAAGGCGCCTGCGTTCATCAACCGCTCATCCCCGGACATTGTGTTGACCCAAATCAACCCGCCCCGCAATAAGTGATGACAGGCCGAAGCGCGGCACCAAAACCGGGGCCATCGTACTAAAGTTGGGCCCTATGACTGCAGCGCCTGGCTACCTGCCAATCGATGGGCGACGGGAGAGCACCATGACCAGCATCACCTACGACGACTTGGGCCCCTTCAAGATCATTGAAGTGTACGAGCCCTCCATCAACCTGCGGGGGACGCTGGTGGTGGATAACGTGGCCCGGGGGCCGTCGATCGGCGGGGTCAGGATGGCGCCGGATGTCAGCACGCAGGAGTGCTTTCGGCTGGCGCGGGCCATGACCCTTAAGAACGCCGCGGCGGACCTGCCCCACGGCGGTGGCAAGTCGGTGCTCTACGGTGACCCGGCGATGCCCCCGAAGCAGAAAGAAGAACTGATCCGTGCCTTTGCCTGTGCGCTGGCCGAGGTCGAGCAGTACATCTTCGGGCCCGACATGGGCACCGATGAGCGCTGCATGGGTTGGGTGCGGGACGAGATCGGTCGCGCCGTCGGCCTGCCCCGGGAACTGGGCGGCATTCCCCTGGACGAGATCGGCGCCACCGGCTGGGGCCTGCTGCACGCGACCAGGGTGGCCTGCGAATTCCAGCAGCGCGAGCTGGCCGGCGCGCGGGTGGCCGTGCAGGGTTTCGGCGCCGTGGGCAAGCACGCGGCCCGCTTCCTCGCGGCGGAGGGCGCCATCATCGTGGCGGCCGCGGACGTTCGCGGCACCGTGAGCTGCCCGGATGGCCTGGACGTCGGCAAGCTGCTCGCGCTGAAAGAGGCCGGCGGCAATGTGATCGATTATCCCGCGGGCCCCGGTGTCACCACCGGTGATAGCGATTCCATCATCGACGTGCCCTGTGACATCTGGATTCCCGCCGCCCGGCCGGACGTGATCCGCGAGGACAATGTGGATCGCCTGCGCACCAGCATGGTGGTGTCCGGCGCCAATATTCCCATGACCCCCGGCGCGGAGAAGCGCCTGCACGAGCGCGGCGTCCTGTGCATCCCGGACTTCATCGCCAACGCCGGCGGGGTGATCTGCGCCGCCATGGAATACCAGGGTGCCAGCGAGGCCGCCGCCATGCAGACCATCGAGGAAAAACTGACCTACAACGTGCGCCGCGTGCTCGATATCGTGCGCAAGGAAAATTGCCTGCCGCGGCAGGCGGCGCAGGACATGGCCGCGCGCCGGGTGCGGCGGGCCATGGCCCTGCGGCGCTGGAGCCTGTTCTGATGCCCGCTCAGGGCGCCGGGGACTGACATGTACCGGATACGCATCCACGGCCGCGGCGGCCAGGGCATCAAGATGGCGAGCCGGGTGCTCGGCACGGCCCTGTTCCAGTCGGGTTACATTGTGCAGGATGCTCCCAAGTACGGCGCGGAGCGCCGCGGCGCCCCTATCTTCTCCAGCGTGCGCGCCGCCCGGGAAACCATCAATGAACGGGGCACCATCTACCGCCCGGACCTCGTGGTGGTAGCGGACGACACCCTGCTGGCAGTGCCCGCGGCCGGGACCCTGCAGGGTATAGACGCCCACACCGTGGTGCTGGTGAACTCCCACGAATCGGCCGACACCTGGCGCCACCGGCTCAACCTCGCTGCTCGCCTGCTGATTCTGCCAGCCGGGGCGGAGGTGGAGGACCGGGCCGAGTTGCCCCACGTCGGCGCCACCTGCGCCGGCGCGGCAGCTCGCCTGCTGGGTGTGATCGAGCGCCAGGTATTGCTGCAGGCCATTGCCGGGGAACTGGCCGAGCTGGGGCCTGACGTCGTGGCAAAGAACCAGGCAGGCGCCCTGGCGGCGTTCGACGCCATGGCCGACTGGCAGGGAACGGTAGCCGAAGGGATTGCCGTTGCCGCGGCCGACTACGGCGTGCCCGACTGGATTGAACTGCCCTTTGACGATGCCCGGGTGGCAGCGCCGGATATCCGGGCGTCCGCCAACAGCGTGGAGGTCCGCACCGGCCTGTGGCGCACCATGCGGCCGGTTATCGACTACGACCACTGCAAGCACTGCTGGTGGGTGTGCAGCACGTTCTGCCCCGACAGCGCGATCGCGGTGACCGACGACATCCCGGTCATCGACTACGATCACTGCAAGGGCTGCATGGTCTGTGTCGGGGTATGCCCGCCGCACGCGATCGCAGGTGTACCCGAACACCTTGCGCAACAGTCCGAGAGACTCGAGCCAACCCAGGGAGGTGTCGATGCCGCCGCAACTGCTGACCGGTAACGCCGCGGCCGCCTGGGGCGCGCGCCTGGCCGCGGTGGACTACATCCCGGCCTTTCCCATTACGCCGCAAACCGAGATCATCGAGACCCTGGGCGCCTGGCTGGACAGCGGCGCAATGCCGGGCCGGATGGTTACCCTGGAATCGGAGCACTCGATGCTGACCGCTGCCGGCGCCGCTGCCGCCACCGGGGTCCGGGTCTTTACCGCCACCTCCAGCCAGGGCTTGCTGTATGCCATGGAAATGCTTTACACGGTGGCCGGGTGGCGCGCGCCGTTTGTGCTGGTGAACGTGTCCCGCGGCCTGTCCGCGCCGATTACCCTCGAGGCGGACCACAATGACGTGATGGCGGCGCGCGATTGCGGTTTCCTGCAATTGCACTGCGCCGACTGCCAGGAGGTGCTGGACAGCGTGCTGATGGCGTACCGGCTGGCGGAGGATCCGTCCATTCGACTGCCGGTGCTGGTCAACCTCGACGGCTTCTACCTGTCCTTTACCCGGGAGCCGGTGTCAGTGCCGGAAATGGAAGCCGTGCGCGGCTTTTTGCCGCCCTTTGACCCTCGCAATATCCGCTTCGCCGCCAGCGCCCCGGAAAGCCAGGCGGTGGCGGTACTGGGCGGCGGGCCCTACTCCTACTTTCGCTACGAAGCCCACCTCGCCGCACTCAATGGCGTTGCGGTCTATGAGCAGGTCGCCACCGAATTCAACACCCTGTTCGGCAGGCAGCGGGATGCGGTGGAGTGCTATAAAACCACCGATGCCGAGATTGTGTTCTACATGATCGGCTCCTTCGCCACCAAGGCCCGGGAGGCGGTGGATCGCCTGCGCGAGGCCGGGCTGAAGGTGGGGCTGGTCAGGCCGCGACTGCTGCGACCGTTTCCCGCGGAACGGGTCACAGCCGCGGTCGCCGGCAAGCAGGGGGTCATCGTGATCGACCAGAACCTTTCCGTCGGCCAGGGCGGCATCCTCTATACCGAACTGCTTGCCGCGCTCTACGGCAGGCCCGGCGCGCCACCTGTCGTCACCAGTTTTATCGGCGGCCTCGGCGGCCGCGATATCAGCCCCGAGGAGTTTTACCACATGGTAACGGTCACCCGGCAGGCCATCGCCAGCGGCACGGTACCCCCGCCGCGCCTGCTTTACACCGCCGGCGAACTGCGGGAAATCCGCAAGCTGCAGGCGATCGCCATGGTGGAGCGAGAGGACACCGCCCCCCGGCAGGGGCCGACCCGCGACAGCGATACGGCCCGGGAGGCTCCCCGTGAGTGAACAGCGAATAAAGCGAATGAAAGACCTGCCCTCCAGCCACCTGCTGGGCACCGGCACGCCCATGTGCTCAGGCTGCGGTGGCCTGGAGGCGCTGCACCAGATCTACGATGTCCTCGGCGAGAAGACCGTATTCGTCAACGCGGCAGGCTGCATGACGCTGCTGTCGGTGTACCCGTTCACGCCATTCCGCGGATCCTGGCTGTACACCGCCATGGCTTCCGCCCCCGCCGGCGCCCAGGGCGTTCGCGATGCGCTGGATATCCTGCTGCAACAGGGGCGCATGCAGCCCGCGGACGACCTCGACGTGGTGGTTCTCACCGGTGACGGCTCGGCCTACGGCATGGGGCTGTCCGCCACCTCTGCAGCCATGGATCGCAAGCTCGATTTCCTCTATGTCTGCTACGACAACGAGGGCTATGGCAATACCGGGCAGCAGTACTCCAGCGCCACGCCCCACGCCGCGATCACGTCCACCAGCGGAGGCCACGGCGGCTACCCCGGCTACAAAAAGGACCTGTTCTCGATCTGGGCCGCGCACAGGCCGGCCTATGTCGCCACGGTCATCGGCAGCGAACCCCTGGACCTGGCCCGCAAAATAGAAAAAGCCCGCGATTTGCAGGGCTCGCGCATGATCATCGCCCTGGCGCCCTGCCCCACCGGCTGGAGTTACGACCCGAAGGACTCGGTCGAGATCGGCCGGCTGGCGGTGAAGACCGGTATCTGGCCCCTGAAAGAGTATATCGACGGCGAGGTGATTCACACCCGGGTGCCCCGCGAACGGGCGCCGGTGGAGGACTACCTGCGCCTGCAGGGACGTTTCGCACACCTGTTCACCCCGCACAAGGATAGCGCCGCGATCGGTGAGATCCAGGCCAGGGTGGACAGCTATTGGGACAAGGTCGTCTAGGGGGGGCCAAACCAGTATACTCGTGCGGCCAGCCAACCGCAGCCCGAGCCCGCACCCTTGAATACAGACTTTTTCGGCAAAACCCTCTCCGGGCCCTTTACCATCCCCTCCGGTATCGTCACCACCGCGACCCCCATCATCCAGTACATCTTCGACCACATGCCTGAAGTGGGGGTGGTCACCACCAAGAGTATCGGCCTCAAGCCGCGCCTGGGGAACCGCGAACCGGTGCTGAGCCAATATGCGCCGGGCTGCTTCGTCAACGCCATCGGGCTGACCAACCCCGGGGCGGAAAAATCCGCCGAGCTGATGGCGCAGTTGCGGGTGCCCGCCGACCGCTTCCTGCTCACCTCCATTTTCGGCGGCTCGGTGGAGGAGTTTGTGGAGGTGGCGAAAATCCTCGCGCCGGTCTCGGACGGCCTGGAGCTGAACCTCTCCTGCCCCCATGCCAGCGGCTACGGCATGGCCATGGGCCAGGACCCGGAGCTGGTGCGCCAGATCACGGCCGCGGTGAAAGCGGTGGTGGACATCCCGGTCATTCCCAAGCTCACCCCCAACACACCCAATATTGCCGAGATCGCCGCCGCGGCCGTCGCCGGTGGCGCTGACGGCCTGTGTGCCATCAATACCGTGGGGCCGGGCTACACCTCCGCCCATGGCCACGCGGTGCTCAGCAACGGTTACGGCGGCATCTCCGGCAAGGGCATCCTGCCCATCGGCCTGAAGTGCGTGCGCGAGATCGCCGCCGTCACCGACGTGCCCATCATCGGCTGCGGCGGCGTGAGCAGCGCCGACGATGTGAGGGCTTACTTCGACGCGGGAGCAGCAATCGTGGGGGTTGGCTCCGCCCTGATCGGCCTGACCACCGATGAAACCGGCGCCTATTTCCGGGCCCTGGCCGGGGACCTGGACTACCAGCGCAACCGGGCCGAGACCCATATTCGCTACGACATCGATATGCACTTCGAGCCGGTCACCCTGGTGGAGAACCGTCGGGTGTGCGAGGACATCACCCTGCTGACCTTCGACCGCAAGATCAACGTGCAGGCGGGCGAGTTCATTTTCCTGTGGATACCCGGCCTCGGCGAAAAGCCCTTCTCCGCCCTCACCGATGACCCCTTTTCGCTGGTGGTGATCGACGTGGGCGTGTTTACCCACGGCCTGATGGACCTGGCCCCCGGCACCGTCGCCTACGTGCGCGGGCCCCACGGTATCCCGGTGGACCCGCCGGAGGGCGCAAGAATCATGGCGGTGGCCGGCGGCACCGGCCTGGCGGCGGTCTACCAGGTGGCCCGGGACTTCGGCAACGCCGAAATCTTCGCCGGGGCGCGCACCGCGGAGCGCCTGTACTTCCTCGAGGAGTGCCGCCAGATCGCCGAGGTGCATGTGGCCACCGACGATGGCAGCGCCGGCTATCGCGGGGTGGTGACCGAACTGCTGCGGCAGCGCCTGCAGGCCATGACAGCCGCCGAGCGGGACCAGCTGGTGTTCTATAATTGTGGACCGCAGGCCATGGTGCACGCGGCCATCGCGGTGCAGCGCGAGTTCTGCCGGGATGAGCAGATATTCAGCGCCATCGACTACCTGACCAAGTGCGGCGTGGGTATCTGTGGCGCCTGCGCCAGCCCCGACGGGCGCCGCCTCTGCGTCGACGGGCCCTTCCTGCGGGCGGTGTGAACCGGGACCAGTTGCGCGATTGCGCGGCCGGCAGCCCCGACCGCAATGACGGCCCGAATAATCCCTAAAAAGTCTAAAAAAAGCCTGTAAAAGCAGTACAAAACGCTTGCTCTGGAGATTTGGCGCGGATAAAATATACTGTATATATATACAGTATATGAAAGGGTTCCGCCATGACGAATCTCGCTTTCCCTCCCCGGCAATGCCACCTCACAGAAGATGAAATGCTCGGCCAGGAAATCACTCTGCTGGCCGGCCAGATCAACGCCGCCAATCACCGCCTGCTGAAACTCATCGCCCAATTCGACCTGCGCAAGGCCTGGAGCAGTGGCGGCACCGTGCGTTCCTGCGCCCACTGGCTGAACTGGAAGTGCGGTATCGCCCTCGGGGCGGCAAGGGAGAAGGTGAGGGTTGCCCAATGCCTCGAAACATTGCCATTGATCGACGCGGCCTTCGCCGCGGGAGAGATCAGCTATTCCAAGGTGCGCGCCATGACCCGTGTTGCCACCCCCGGGAATGAAGATTTTCTGTTGCGGATTGCGCAGCACGGTACCGCCAGCCACGTGGAGAAAGTGGTGGGCAAGTACAAGGGCGTGCAGTTGAAAGATGAAGGGGCAGCTGAACGCCAGGAGGATAATGCCCGCAAACTGGTGTACTACCAGGACAGCGACGGCATGTGGGTGATTCACGCGAGGCTTCCAGCCGAGGCCGGTGCGCTGGTGGTCAAGGCCATCCAGGCCATTGCCGCGCCGGTGCAGGCCGAACAACAGCACCCGATAGCGCATCCGCAACAAAAAGACGTCTCCGCGGAGACGTTTGCGGAGGCGGTGCACAATGAACAGCCCGCCGGCTTTCAGGAACTGCTGGAACACACCCGCGCCGACGCCCTGGCCAGGATGGCGGAGCATTTCCTCGCCACCGCCGACCGGAATCCGCAGTGTCAGGGACTGAAGGGCAGCGAGCGCTGCCAGATCGTGCTGCATGTGGATATCAACACCCTGCGGCAGCACGGCCAGGCCCCGGGCCTTGCCCATGAGCACTGCCACATGGACGACAAACACTGGATTTCACCCCGCACCGCCAGGCGCCTGTCCTGCGACGCGGCCCTGCTCACCGTACTGGAAGACGAGCAGGGCAGAGTACTCAATATCGGGCGCCGCAGCCGCACCGTTCCGGCCACGGTCAGCCGCGCCCTGGGCATAAGGGATAAAACCTGCCGCTTCCCCGGCTGTTGTGAATCGCGCTACGTGGATGCCCACCACATCAAACACTGGGCGGATGGCGGCGAAACCAGCCTGGACAACCTGGTAACCCTCTGCCGTTATCATCACCGCCAGCTGCACCAGGGCAGTTTCAGTATCCGGGTAGAAAAAGCATCAGGCGCACAGCGGCTGATATTCACAATGCCCTCCGGCAGAAAACTCGAAACCAGCGTATTTCCGCAGTTTTCCGCCGTCTCCGCGGAGACGTCTGCGGACATACTGCAACGCATGGCGCCCGCCGTGGACGCCAGAACCTGCGTGTCGCGCTGGCAGGGCGAAGATTGCGACTACCAAATGGCGGTGGAAGCACTGCTGCATCGCGATAACGGAAAACGTCTCCGCAGAGACGTTTCCGGAATGAGTGAACGATTCGTAACAGGGAAGTGCGCAACAGGGTAGTTTGATAAATGTCATGGCTCAGTTACGCTGGGCCCATGAAAAGCACCCGCTACTACAACGAGCATGCCGCGGCACTGTGCGCTCAGTACAATGCCGTAGCGGCCGACTCGGTTCACGGCAAGTGGGTGGCCAGCCATCTGAGCGATAAGCCCGGCTTCGCCTGTGATATCGGGGCTGGGTCCGGGCGCGATGCCAACTGGCTGGCGGCGAAGGGCTGGGACGTGGTGGCCGTGGAGCCCAGTGCAGAGATGCGCGAGGAGGCGAGGCTAACATCGCACCCGAGCGTCACCTGGCTTGATGATGCCCTGCCCCACCTGAACACACTGCGCTCACTGGGCCATCGCTTCGACCTGATCCTGCTCAGTGCGGTCTGGATGCATGTACCGCCCACCGCGCGGGAACGGGCCTTCAGGATACTGTCCGAGTTGCTCAAGCCCTCAGGCGTGCTGGTGATCACGTTGCGCAAGGGTAGTGACGAAGAGGAGAACGCTGATAGAGGATTTTGTGAGGTGTCTGCTGACGAGCTGTTGGAATATGCCCAGCGTGTTCCGATGTCAGTCACCTGCCATTACAGGGAACCGGACTTGAGGCGCAGTCACGTATATTGGCAAACAGTGGTATTTGGTAAGTCGCCCTGAATATATTCAAAACTCATTTCAGGAGATTATCCATTCTCCACTCCAACGCCTCTCTTTTAGGCCAAAATCTCTTCTCACGCGGCAGGATGACTTCTTGTTTATCCAGACTGACAAGATACCCATTCTCCGGCTTACGACGTTCGATTTTTCTGGAGACGTGCCAGCACCAGTCGATACCGGGAGCAATCACACACTTGTCCATTGCCCAATGAATATTTGGTGTCAGGGCCAGTCCATTACGAGGGTCATCGTCCCGCGACTCGGTAAACGGAATAATGTGAGCGGCTTCCACCATGACAGAATCATCAGGAAGAATGATGCGCTCTCCTGTGGCGGCGCAGCGGTAGTCATAAGCTTCCAGAACAACACGACGAAACGCCTGGTTACGCACAAAAATAGTCAGTTCCGGATCCGGTCCACGGACCTCCCTATTATCCCTGAGGCTGTGTTCATAACTATTTATCGTTCTGGAGAATCGGACCATCTCCATTAGTTCGCTTCGTTGACGATCAAACCAGTGATTGACCAGACCTTCTGCCAGCATTGTTCTTGCAGCGCTATCCCCGAAAAGGGAATGTAAATCTGCATCCAGTGTTGAGTACTCGATATTCTCGTTGATATCCCTGTTTGACCTAGCAGTCTTCAAGGCTGCAAGCACCTGCTCCCGACCGGGTTTGGGCTGGAGATGCCAGAACTTGTCGCCCCTGAGATGAAAAAACGGGAAGTAAGGATTTGCGTGGTCCGTCGGCTTCTTGTACCGTCTCGAAGTAGGAACGAAATCGCTCGAGTAACTTTTGATCATAGAAAATCTGGTTCGGTCGACCTGGGTCGTAGTCATAGAGGTCTATCACAGCCAGTAGCATGCATACCTTGTGCGGGCTTACTCCGCGTGCTTTTGATCTGGCGACGCGCAAGGTGGCAAAGCTGTTTCGTAATACGTTAGTGTGTTTACACTCATGACTTGCCTGAGCTTTCAATTTGATTCGACAGCGAAACATGGGATAGCCTACCTGATGATCGCTCTCCAGCCCACCCTTCGTGCAAAGTCGCTTTTGAACGGATTACAGCCGCGAGTCCCCATTACAACCGCAGGATTCGATTTCCGCACTGAGAGGTGATTTTCCAAGTCACCTTGAAGGGATTGCGTCCCCATCCGGGTGCGTGCAAGTCCGTATACCGACAACGACAGCAATTACAGGTCTAACAATCGCGATGGCGTTACGTAGAACTCAACCATACGAGCAGGCTGAGAATTTGAATGAATTACTGGTGGGTCAACCAGAAGCAAACCTACAGCCACGAAGTGCCCAAAGGCTATATGTGGTCGCCCAAGCTCAATGCTGCGGGTAGTCATATCCGGCCCTACGATTTGATGCGCAAACTTGTACCCGGAGACATCGTGTTCTCATACGCCTAACGCACTGCTTAAGGCAGTTGGGGTGGTGAATCCTACTGTTACGAATTCCCAAAACCATCAGAGTTTGGCACCGCCGGCCAGAATTGGTCTGAAGCTGGGTGGCGAGTGGATGTGGACTTCAAGGAACTAGCGATACCCGTTAGAACCATCGACCATATCAATACATTGGAGCCCTTCCTCCCCGCTAAGCATTCGCCCCTGAAGAGCCAATCAGGCTTTGCGAACGAAAGCTATCTCTTCGATATATCGCAAGATTTCGCTTTGGCGCTTGCCCACTTGCTGGATGGCTGGGTCGTTGCCTTGGTGCAGGGCAACTATATGATGGAAATGAGCCGTGACCGATCCTATGAAAACCTCGTTGAATGGGAAGATCGAGTAGAAGAACAGATATCCACGGACAATAACATCAACGAGACCGAGAGGCCGCTCTGGTGCTGGCCCGTCGCGGCCAAGGCAAGTATCGGGACCGACTGCTGACAGTAGAGAGGGCGTGCCGAATAACCCGCGTAGACAGGCCAAACCACCTGATAGCGAGCCATACCAAGCCTTGGCGGGATTGTTCAAATGATGAGCGATTGGACCCTGAAAACGGCTTTATGCTAACGCCAACAGTTGATCATCTCTTCGACAAGGGATTTATTAGCTTTGAAGATAATGGTGACCTGCTCATTTCGCCGGTGGCTCATCTGGAATCCTTGAAGAGAATGAAAATTCCTGTCGAATTGACCAACGTCGGTCAATTTACGAGCGGTCAGAAGCGATTTTTGGAGTGGCATAGGGAGCTTTTGCTATTACGGTAATGCTGAATCCGCACATAGCGCTCTTCAGCAATGCCGCCTGACGTGCTCAATTTCACAAGTTCAGGCAGCCCCAGAATGCAGGGGTACGGTCAACCATGACTCCGCCACCTTTGCTGTAAACTGCACCATTCGTTTTTCTAGGCCCCCTGTTTATGGATACTGCTGTAGCCTCATCCCCCAACCTGTCCGTCGAAATCCCGGTCGATTCAACACCAACCCCCCAATGGTTTGAAGAAGCCCTCGCCACGCCACGCCGGGAAGGCTGGCTGGATTCAGCCGGTTGCCCGATCCATTACTTCAGCTGGGGCGACCCTTCCAGGCCTGGCGTTTTACTCCTGCACGGGTTTCTCGCACACGCGCGCTGCTTTGCCTTTATCGCGCCATTTCTGGCCAAAGAGTACTACGTGGTGGCCTATGACTTTTCCGGCATGGGAGATTCGGGCGTGCGGGAAGCATATCCCGATGAGGTTCGCCTGCAGGAACTGATGGATGTTGCCCGGGGTACCGGCTTGTTTGATAACGGCCAGCAAGCCGAGCATCATCGCGCATTCCTATGGCGGCAGTATCGGCCTGCTCGCCATGGAGCGGTGTCACGAACAGTTCTCGCGCCTGGTGATCTGCGATTTGATGACCCTGCGCCCCGAGCGGCTCATGGCGCACGCGAAGGAGAGCGGGCCGCCGGGATCCCAGGACCCACAGCGACCCAATCGAATCTACCCGGACTATGTAACCGCCAAGGGCCGCTTCGTCCTGTCGCCGCCCCAGAAAGTCAACGAGCCGTACCTGTTCGACTACATGGCCTACCATTCCCTGAAAGAAGTGGAGGGCGGCTGGACCTGGAAGTTTCACCCCAGTGTCTTTGAGCGCAGTACCGATTTTCACGAGCGCATGTTGGCCCAGGCCAGGCGTATCGCCAGTGCACCCGGCCCTATCGTGATCGTGTATGGGGAGCAGAGCGCATTATTCGATGCCGATTCTGCTGACTATGTGCGTGAGTGTGGCGGCGGGCATATACCGATGATCGCCATTCCCGACGCCAGGCATCACCTGATGCTGGATCAGCCGGTTGCTTTTGCCAGTGTGCTCAAGACTATTCTGGTGATGTGAAGCTGCTGGGCGATGCCGAAACCCGCCTGTGCGGATCTGATAGCAGCTGAACCGGGGCCGACCCCTTTTACCACACTGCGCTCATTCGTGCTCCCACTGCGCACTTATCACCAGCCAGTCCCCCGACTGTTTTATCCACTCTACTTTTACGGTGCGCGCACTGCCGTCCGAAGGCAGCAAACCTCCTGAAGAACCGGTAACGACTACCGACATAATGGTTTCCGCCCTATCCGGGAAGGTGGGGTTTATCGTCGTATTGCTGGCAACGATAGTGACGTCTATTTTTCTGTGCTGCATGCTATACATGCGTAGCAGCCGAGCTACTTCTTTCGCCTCCAGGCGATTATTGGCAATAAAACCTTGATGCAGGAAATTTTCGATCTCGCTAAAGTCATTCGCCTCGACCGCGTCCTGCATGGTAGCGATATGCTGGGAAATTATATCTTTGTCAGGTGTTTTACCGCAGGCGACGAGATACAGCATAACAACCAGGCATGCAGCTAAACGGCACAGCTTTGCAGTCATGGTTCTCTCCATCAGGTAGGACTTGAAGGGGCAAGCCCATTTTGGGCTCGAATTGATGTTCCAATGAACATGCGTAAACCCAACAATTGACGCATCGCGAAGGCTCGATTGGCGGACATCGAATTATCCACATAATAGAACTTACAAAGTACCAAGAGCCTTATTGCCAATCCAGATCCGCGCACGCGGGATGCATTTCCTTCCCCTGTTGTTAAATGGCAATTGCCATTCATCGAGCGAGCATGAAAGTTACAGTATATTTCGAATCTCTCTCCACTCGCGTGGATCGCGCTCAAATAAAAATGGAGTGGATTCAAAGAGTTGTAAAGTCTCCTGAAAGGGAGCATATTCAAACCGATGGACGAATTCGCCGTTGGGGTCAGGTGCCTGAGATGGGTGGAAAGTACCTTCGGGTGGTCCTACTCCAAGACGGGGAAACGGTTCACAATGCGTTCTTTGACCGAGGCTTTGAGCGATGAAGATTCAGTATTTTCAAGATACCGATACTCTCTACATTGAGTTTCGTGCCTGTGACATCGTCGAATCCCGGGATCTGGACGAAGACACTGTGATCGACCTGGACGCTCGTGGCCACATCTGCGCCATGACAATGGAGCACGCCAAGGCCAGGACTGATGTTTCCCAATTCACTTTCGAAGAAGTTGCTGCTTAATTGTTGCATAACTTGAATTTGCTGTGCCTGGTGTATGAAGGTCAGCAAATCTCCACGAGTCCCCCCGTCACCCCAAAATGAATCCACCGACTGAGCACCGGCCTGCCAGTCGCCCGCACAATTCCCTCGGCATACGCCTGCAACTGCCCCGAATACCCCAGCGCGATTTCCTCCCAGTCTGATCGCGCCCGCGGCGAGGCCTTGTGATCGATCAGCACGAAGCCCTCGGCGGTTTCGATGAGCAGGTCGATCCAGCCGCTGATGAGCTGGCCGCTGTCGTTGGTGTAGTGGATGGGGTATTCGGCGTGCAGAGCCGACGGGTTTGAAGCGCTGCTCGATGGCGGCAAGCAGGCGGCTGGCGCTCTCGTTGGCCGCTGCCACCGACAGTGGTCTTTTCCATGCCGTGATCCCGCAGCACGCGCGCGGTAGCGTTCTGCCCCAGCAGCGTGGTGGCGATCACCGCGTGCAGGGCCGAGCCCAGTGCGGCGGGGTCGTACTCTCCCGTTATCTCCAGTCGTTCACCCAGCGTCGATGATCTCACCGATACGGGCGGTCGCGCCGGGCGCTATGGCCGAGGGGCTCAGGCGCAGCGGCAGTGTCGCAATCGCCGGTGTATCGGTGGTCAGCCAGTTGGGTTTGTAGTCGGGCAGTGCGTCAGTCGGCCGCGCTCGGCCTGCAGTTCCAGTACGCGGCTGGGAATCGCGGTGCCATCGGGCAGTGTCAGGGTGTCGCCCTCGGGCAGCATCCAGTCGGCCTGCAGTGTATCCATCCACTCGCCGCCGGTTTGTTTGCTGTCCAGGGTGATGATCAGGCCGTCCCTGGGGCGGGTCAGCGACACGTACAGCAGGCGTTTGGATTCCTGTATTTCCTGCTCCAGCGCGGCCTGGCCTTCCGGGCTTGCCGCGATCTCATCCAGCAGCGGGATATTGGCGCTTTGCAGTCCGGTGAAGGCGGGCCAGTAGCGCAGGCGTGCGGTTGGCCAGTGGGTCGTCCAGGCTGATGGGGTCGGGGGAGGGCAGTACGCTCAGGCCCCACAGCCGGGGCTTCAGGTCGGCGGCGAGGTCCATGGCGATCACGATGGGCCACTCCAGGCCCTTGGCGCCGTGGTGGGTGACCAGCTGGATCGCGTTCTCGGCGCCGCCGGTGGCCTGGGTGTCCTCCTCCGCCTCGGCCAGTTGGTACAGCCACAGCACCAGGCCGGCGCTGGTGGCCGGCTGGTTCTGGGCGGCGCACTGGTTCATGTAGTCCTCGGCGTGGGCCAGCAGGGCGGCGAGGTTGTTCAGGCGGTGCTGGCTGCGCTGTTCGGTGGGGCCCCAGCGGTAGACGGATTCGCGCACGTTGCCCGCGTCGATGGCGCTGCGCAGCGCTTCCACCGGGGTGAGAAAGGGCAGGCGCTCGCGCTGCGCTTTCAGTGCCGCCACCGGGCCCTGCTTCGTCATCTTCCAGCCACTGTGTGGGAGCTGTTGTCCGCATCGCTCAGGTACTCCATGCGCTGGGCGATCCAGGCCTCCGGGTTCTCGCAGTGGGTGAGGCGTGAGGATTTCGGCGCTGGCAAGCGTGTCCAGCGGGTCGATCAGGCGGCGCAGGCAGGCCAGGGCCAGGCAGCCCTCCGGTGTGGCGAGCAGCCCCGGGCGCTTGTAGCGTATGGGCAGTTTGGCCTCGCTCAGGGCATTGGCGATTTCATCGAGGTTGTCGTGGGTGCGGCACAGTATGGCGATATCGCTGTAGCGTGGCCGGGCGCTGCTGTTTGCTGTCCTTGTCGACGACGGTTCTGCCGCTTGCCATCATGCTGGCGATGCCGCTGGCCAGGGCCTGGGCGCGCTCGGATTTTTTGCCGCCCGGCCAGGCGCCACAGCTCCACGGCGGGTTCGTCGGTGAACGGATCCCGGGCGGGCTGCAGCGCGACCTGCTCGGGCTTCAGCGTGTCGGCGAAGGCGGGCACGAACAGGTTGTTGGTGTAGGCCACCAGCTCCGGCGTGGAGCGCCAGGACTTTTCCAGGATCTCCGGTGCGTTGCCGTCCTCGGTCACCCGCTGCACCACCGCCGCCATCAGGGTGGGGTCGGAGCCGCGAAAGCCGTAAATGGATTGCTTGATATCGCCCACCCAGATCACCTGCGTCGGCCAGTTGCGACAGCTTCAGGAACAGGGCGAGCTGGATCGGGCTGGTGTCCTGGAATTCGTCCACCATCAGCAGCTGCAGTTCCTCGCGCAGGGTGTCTTGCACGCTGGGGTGATCCAGCAACTGGTACAGGCGCTGTTCCTGGTCGACAAAATCGATCAGGCCTTTCTGCGTTTTCAGCTGCTGGTAGGCGTTGAGGCTGGCGGCGGCAATCTCGAAGGCCTGCTCGGCGAAGAAGCGGATATCGCTGTGCAGGCCCGGGTGCTTGTCGTAGTCGATGGCGATGTCGGCGATGGGCTCGGCAAACGGCTTTGGATCTTGGCGCCCGGCATTTTCTTGCTGAGGCTGATCCACTCGGGCCAGGTGGCGCGCTGCTTGTACAGCGCCGGCGCGGATGCCGGTGATGAGCGAGACATACTCCCGCGTGGCTCTTGGTGCTGTCCGCATCGGTATCGATGCCGTCCAGGGCCTGCTCGATGGCGTTCAGCAGCAGCCGGTCCAGGTCGCGGCTGGCTGGCTTTGGGGAAATGCGCCAGCAGCGCATCGGCGCTGGCCTTGCCCAGGTGGCGGATGTCGTCGGGGGACTGGTTGTTGGCGCGGGCGGCGTCGGCGATCTTCTTCACCTCCGGCGCCACAGTTCAGCTGCTGCTGCTGGTCGATGATCTGCAGGCGGTGGCAGGCGGCGTTCATCTGGCGCATCAGCGGCTTGTTGTCGGCCAGGGCCTGCTCCATGGCCTGGTAGAACAGCACGTCGCCCTGCGCTTCGTCCAGCACCTGCTGGTCCGGCGGCATGCCGGCCTCGAAGGCGAAGCGCCGCAGGATCTCGCCGCACACGCTGTTCACGGTGCCGATCAGCGCCTGCTCCATCTGGTTGGCCACGCGCAACTGGCCGGCCTCGATCAGAGCGCCGCGCACCCGCTCCTTGAGTTCGCCCGCTGCCAGTTTGGTGAAGGTGGTGGCGATCACGCCGGCGGGCGTCACCTGCTGCCGATGGTCAGCAGCTGTTCCAGCTTCTGCGTGAGGGAGTAGGTCTTGCCGCTGCCGGCGCCGGCGCTGATGAAGTGGATGGCTGGCGCTCATGCGTTCGCCCCCCAGCCGGTGAGCACGCGGTAGTCGTTGAAGCTGTCGCTGGCCTCGGGCAGGGGCAGGCCGTCCTCGCCCGGCAGGGATTCCGTCGGTGGGCTCGGTATCCGTCACGGTGACTTCCACCAGGCCCTGGTCGAACTGCGCCTTGCGCCAGCGCCAGGTCTGCTCGAAGCGCTGCCAGTACTGCGCGGCGTTTTCCTCGCCCTCGGGTTTGAGGATTTCCGCGTTGGGGAAGAAGGCGTGGTCGAGACTGAGCATGTGCGCATCCATCACGATGAAGTAGCTCAGCGCCGGTGATAACGCTTGCGCCGTTGTTGCGCCGCAGCTGGGCGTAGGTGGCCAGCTGCAGGTAGCTGTTCGTCCAGCAGCGCCTCGCGGCGGTATTTCCTGCCGCCCCACTTGATATCGACCACCGCCTCCGCGCCCATCGGCGCGGGTGGCCAGCAGGTCGATGGAGCCATTGAGCTTGCCGCCCGCATACAGCCCCTCCTGCTGCAGTTCCATCTGCACGCTGACCACGCCGGCGGACTGCAGGTGCTCCACCAGCGTGGTGAGCGACTCCTGCAGCTGGGTGATAAAGCGCTCGCACTCGGCCTGGCGGCCGGGCTCCAGCAGCAGGGCGCCTTCCTGTTGCAGCAGGGTTGGCATGCAGGCGTCGACCCAGTCGGTCGATGGTGCGGGTGTCGATGCCGCTGATCGCAGGGTGCGCGTTGAAGTACTCCTCGTACAGGCGGTGGGCCAGGTTGCCCTTGAGCTGGCTGCCGTCACTCACGCTGGCCGAGCGAGCCGGGCCGGATGCGCGCCGCGTAGCGCAGCAGCCACTGGTAGGGGCTGTGGATGTAGGCGTCGAGGCTGGAGAACGATTCGCTCTCGCGTTGCGGCAGTGTCACCGCCGTGGGCAACTGCCACCAGCGCACCTTCGGCGGCAGGGTGCGCGCCTGCAGCGGGCCCTGCGCCACGCCCAGTCGCGCGGCGGTATCGGCGCTGGCGATCTGCAGCATGGGCAGGCCCTCGGTGAGGCTGGCGACCTGGTCCCAGATGGGGTGATGGCGCTCGGCGTCGTCGTGCAGGATGAGGGTGCAGCGCTCGCGTGCCGCCAGCACCGGGCGCAGCCAGGCCTTGCCCAGCCATTCCAGTTGCTCGTCCTCCGATTGCAGTTGCACGCCGTTGGCCGCGAGGGCCGCGCGCTCGGTGCGCGACCAGGGCCAGCGGTGCACGCGGTCAGTGGCCTGGCAATCCCACCAGATCACGTTGTCCACCGCGCTTGCGGGCAGGTAGCCGAAGGCGCCGGCGTGGTCGGCGCGCAACACCCTGGGCTGGCCGGGGATGACCTCGGCGCCGCGATCGGTAATGGGCGCGCCGGTGCCGCGCACATCCTCGATCAGGCGGCGCACGTTGTCCTGGGTGAGCGGCTCCCGGCCGTGTGCCTTCAGGCGCTCGATGGCGCTGCCAAACTCCAGCGCCTGGTTGAGGGCGATGTTGTAGAGGGATCTGCGCGCCGGGTCGTCGCTCGCTTCCCTGGCGCCCTGCAGCCAGTCGGCGACCCTGCGGGCGCGCTCGGCCAGGGTTTTGCTGTCCACCCCGGCCTGCGGCGAGAAGCGCGGCGACTCCAGCCAGTAGCGAATGCTCTGCTCCAGTTTGTCGCGTTTGGCCTTGTCCTCGCTCTCGAGGCTCGCGCTGATGGCCGTCTTCCCAGGCCGCGCTGCCGATGCCGGGCGTGTTGGCCACGGTCTGGGCCAGCGTCGCCCTGATGCGCCCGGGAATCGGCCCCACCGGGTGGGACAGGAACTGGAACAGGGCGGTGGGATTGAGCGGTTCCCACAGCAGTTCACAGGCCAGCGGCAACACCTGGAACACCGGGCGCCAGGGCGACAGTGCGCTGAAGCCCAGGCGCGGGCTGTGCAGGTGCTCCAGTGTGTCGTCCAGCAGTTCGCCGCGCGCCTCGGCCAACAGGGCGATGGATTGTTCCGGCGCCTGCGTCCAGCCAGCTCTGGGTGAGCAGGGCCGTGAGCGGCGCGCTTTCCTGCGGCGAGTCGGCGCGCAGCGCGATCACGGTGCCGTCGCCGCGCAGGCGGATTTTCTCGTTGCGTGTTCTGCAGCAGGTGGCTGCTGCAGTCGGTGCAGGTCGGTGTCCTCGCGGCCCTGCGGCGTGGCCGGTGCCGGTTCGGTCACCGGCGCGCCGACGGCCTTGATCAGTTGCTGCCACAGGTGGGGAAAGTCGCCCAGCGCATCGCGCAGGGTGATGGCGCCGACGGCGATGGGGTTGTCCGGCAGCAGTTGCAGCACCCGCTGGATGCGCTGGCCCAGGCCGGGTTCCACGGCCCCGGCGGCGAGCTGCTCGATGGCGGCCATATCCAGCAGCTTGCCCGGCGCATCCTGCGCGAAGCTGCCCCGCCAGCCCGCCAGGTACCACTGGTCGCGCCACTGCAGCAGGGTTCGGGCCACCGAGAACGGGTCGGCCTCGTAGGACGCGTGGTAGAAGGCGCCCGCGTGGTCCACCTGGTCGATACAGCCCAGGTACTGGATCAGCCGCGTGGTGAAGGAGATGTCGCGGGAGGGAATGCCCAGCTGTGTTTCCAGCAGGCCGAGAAAGCCGTGGGGCCCGACGGTGACCTCGCCCAGCGCGTCCCTGGCGGGCTCCGGCAGGGGTGAGTCGCCCCTGAGCGCAAGGGTGACAACAATCCGGCCGATTCCGCTGGCTGCTCCCATTTGCCTGGCCCTCCATGGATGGTAGCCGCACATGATAGGCCGATGACCGGGCCCCAGCCATCACCCGCGGCGGCTACCTGCCCGCCTGGGCGACGTGTATGCATGACCACTATGGACCGGGTGCGGCTGGCGCATCCGCGGTGGCGAGATACTCGAACAGCAGGTCAGCGATAAAGGCGATGGTCTCCGGCCGCTTTGGGTGCACGTGATCACCCGGGCTCCACAGCACCCTGGAAGGCGGCCGCAGGGCGTCATGCAACATCGCCACTGCGCTGTCGGTGAGGGCGCTGTCTTCGCTGGCGTTCACCACGATCACCGGCCGCGGCGCCATGCGCCCCACCCAGTGCTCGGGGCTTAGGTGGTGGGCGCCGGCGGTAGTGGCCAGCAGCCAGGCGATGGCAGCGCGAACTCCGGGCAGCGGAATTCGCTTGCGCAAGCCGGCCTCGATCACGCCCTGCGGGTCGCCGGAACCGTGGATCAGCCAGAGGCGCTCGATGCGCGTATCCAGCGCGGCGGGTATGGCGGCGAGATAGGCGCCAAAACTGATGCCGGCCAGTTCCACCTGCCCGGGATCGAGGTCCGGTCGGGCCAACAGGTAGTCCGCCGCCAGCATAGCTGCGGCGGGCGTGTCGAGGATGCCGCGCTGGATCCTGGGCAGGGCCAGCGCCAGCGCCAACCCTTCGCGGTGAGGGATGACGCCGAAGGGGTAACTCAGGGCCGCCACCGCCACCCCGCGGGTATCCGGCAGCAGGTCCACGGCCTGGCGCCCGGTCTCCTGCCCTCCAAGCAGGATCAGCAGGGGCCGTTCGGGCAGCGGCTCATGGGGCAGGCGCAGGGCCAGCTCTACTTCCAGGCCCGAGCTGGAACTGAGGGTAAGTTGGGTGACCGAACCCCCGTCCACGGCCCACTCCCCGGTCTGGCGGGCCTCCAGCAGTTCGCCCTTGCGCGCCAGGAAGTCGGGCCGCTCGATCACCGGCAGCAACAGCCACGCGGTGAAGGCCAGGAGCAGCAGGGTTGTGGCGGCGAGGAGAACGCCACACCAGCGGAAGAATCGGGAAAACCTGCTCATAGGAAATCGCTGCAGGCGCGCAAACCGGCGAGTGGCGTGCTGAGGGCGGCTGCGTCCTTCAGTCCACTGCGGTTTGGTTCCATGCAAGCTCCTGAAGTCTGACTTGTATAGCACAGAGGCCGAGTGCGAATTTGCGGCCTCACGTTCGCGTCAGCGATCTTTGTTCGCACCCGCTTCGACCAGGGCAGCCATTGCCAGCGCGTCGGGCAGGCTGCTCGCCCCCAGGCCGGCAACAACGCCGGCTTGATTCTGCACTGGTTGATTCTGGCTCACCTTCCACTTACCCGACAGCCTTGTAATGACCATTTCAATGCCAACAATGGCCGTCATCATTGTCTCGATATACTCCTGTGGCGCATCAGAAACCGTCCACGGTTCTGAAAACGAGGCTTCATTGTGCGCAGTGAGGTCTTCGAGCTGAGCACGCAACCAGGCTGCATCATCCACGACCCGCAGAAAACCATAGGCATGTACGACAGCATAGTTCCATGTGGGCACGACCTTTCCGGTTTCCTTCTTGGTAGCGTACCAGGAAGGAGTGATGTAGGCGTTGGGGCCATGAAACACGGCCAATGACTCGGTGTTGTTTGTGAGATCACACAATATGGGATTGGCGCGGGCAACATGACCCCGTAAAGTGCCAAAAGGTGCCGGTGACTCTGACAATTGCAGCGGAATGTGATTTGCGTTCAGACCGCCCGAGGAGAGCGTAACCAGGGTGGCCAATGGCCGGGCACGGATAAGCACGTGGATTACATCGACTCTCGGCTCTTCAAACTGTCTGGGAATGTACATCGCCCCTAACCCTGATTGCTAACCCTTAAAGCTGCGGCGATGGAACCGTCTACGGCCTTTACCTGTCATCTGCGCGCCCGCTTACAGAACCCCCAACCTGCGCACAAAACGATAGAGGGCGAGCAGGCCCACACCGGAAGTGAGTCCCGTCAAATGCCGTAGTCACGTTCGACCTTTGCCACCCGCACTTTGAATTTCGAATACCACTGCTCACGACCAAATTGCTGCGCCTGCTGGTGCTCGGCATTCTTCTTCCAGTTGCTGATGGCCTCCAGGCTTTCCCAGTATGACACCGTAATACCCAGGTTCTCTCGAACGCTTTCCATGCCCAGAAAGCCCGGTTGCTGGGAGGCAAGCTCAACCATGCGTTCAGCCATTGCAGCATAGCCTCTGTCACCCCCTGTGCGATGACTACTGAAAATGACCGCATAGTAAGGCGGCTTCGGGGTTTGGGCGATTTTTGACATAGACATTTTACAGGGTACCTCATGGAGCACGATCTGTGAGGTGTGTTAGTAAAAGGGGACGCATTTATTTTTTAAAAAAATAAATGCGTCCCCTTTTACATTCAGGATTCCAAATCAAATGACACCGGTCAGGTGGCAAGGGCTGAAAGTTTTGCAATGAGCTCTGCATCAGACACTCCCTGCACCTCGACCACTTTATTCTTCGATCCATGACCGGCGCAAATACTCAAATGCCTTGCCGGAATATCCAGGAAATCGGCGAGTAATGAAATAACAGCGGCGTTGCGCTTTGCCTTTCTCGGGTGGCGCCTGGACGCGAATCTTCACTGCGTCGCCGATCCATCCGGCGATCTTGTTCCGGGAAGCGCCGGGTATGACTTTAACGTTTAAACGTGTTGTCACGCCCGGGATGCTCACGCTGTGAACGGGTGCGTACAGCTGGTTTGCCGAAACGCCCTTCCCGGCAGCCGATGCTCGTTATATTCCCGTAAGTTCACTGCGACGCCTCGCCTTTCCTGATGGCCTGCCTCTCGCGCTCATACTCCGCATAGGGCGTGTCGTATTTGCGTAAGCATACTTCGTACTGGTTTTGGGGAAGTTTGCTGCAATCAAAGCGCCGATTCTCCTGAATGGCGTTATAAATCTGACTATTGCTACAGCCAACCATAAGCACGGCGATTATCAGACACAGGCTGTGTCTGATGGGCTCCTCGCTTCTGAAAAAGAGGCCTTTTATTTTGAGAATAAATGCGCTCCCTGTTACTCGCTTGTTATGCGGCTGACTCACGCTCTACATTCCATCCTGGAAAAACCAGTACGGCAGGGTGGCAGCGCAACGCCCTGGCGAGGGTCTTGGCCCGCTCTACTCCCAACTGAATCCGGTCATTCTCAATTGCCGAAATCGTCGATTGTGGAATTCCGGAGATCTCAGCAAGCTGATTCTGGCTCAGCTCCTGAAGCTCCCGGAGGATTCTCACAGACTCACCCACCGACACTTCGACCCGGCGAGTGGCGGCTTTATATTCACTCATGCTACTTCCTCCGATAGTCATGGGGCGTGACGTTCTCTACTTGAACCAGGACACGATCTTTCTCAACCTTGTATATGACTCGATACTGCAAGTTAAGGCGTGACGATCTATACCCACGCCACTCGCCCGAAAGCGCTTCATCATTCAAGCCATTGATTAGCCTCAAACCTTGCGGGCCGGATATGGAAACAATGTCTTTCCATTTCTCATACCTTTTCTGAATCTCAAGAGGTGCTGTCTCCAATGCCTTGGCGACTCTCTTGTGCTCGTATATCGTCCACATACCGAATGCAGTATATATACCAATTAAAGTATGTCAAGACGGGGCCTGGCCGCGAGAGCCTCACAAAAGTAACACGTAGAGCATACGGACGTGCACTTTGAACTCAATGCCGTCTATCTATACTTACATTGATCAGCAAAGGCGGGTGTCAGTGCGTCCGTTAAAGCGCTTTTTTACCCCACACTGTCAACACTATGCCGGGAGTCATATTCAAGGCGTTTGCCCAAACCCACAACGTCATCGACGCTATAACCGATGGCCGAGTAAAACGCGATTACAGCTTCATTGCCAGTGCGGACCTGTAAGTTGATTTTAGGGCAGCCTTTGCGTCTCAACAGGGTCTCCACGGCGCGCATAATAGCCTGGCCATAACCCTTGCGTTGCTCGGAGGGCTTGACTGCCAGGTAGTTGATCCAGCCCCGGTGTCCTTCATAGCCACCCATTACGGAAGCCACGATCCCGTTCTCATTGACGCCAACCAGAAACAGCTCGGGGTCAACCTTGAGTTTGCGATCTATGTCTTTAGCCGGGTCATTTTGTGGCATGACAAGACCACACTCGGACCAGAGTGAAACGACCTCGCCCCTGTCTTTTTCCTCGTAGGCACGTATTTTCATTATGATGTCGGATCGGTACGGGTGCTGCTGGGGGGGTGTTTGGTAGGACTACCCGGACTCGAACCGGGGACCTCTACCATGTCAAGGTAGCGCTCTAACCAGCTGAGCTATAGTCCTGTAGGGGACGCGATTATAAGCGGCTACCGGGTTTGGCTCAACACTTCCAACCAAGATTCTCCAACGAGATTCTACGGTAGCGCCTGTGGGGGGGTTGCGCCCCCCTCACCAGGGATATAGCAGTGATCGTTGTAGGCCTCCAGCATCGCCTCGTTCTGGCTGAGTTTCTGCAATGCAGAATGCTCCAGCTGGCGCACCCGTTCAGTACTCAGTGACAGCTGGCGGGCGATTTCAGTTCTGGTCATCGGGGCGCCATCCAGCAGGCCCCAGCGCTGGATCACGACCCGTTGCTCGGTCGCGGTCAGCGGGCCCTGCGCGATTTCGCCAAGAATCCGGCGCTTGAGGGACGCCTGCTCGGCTGCCTCCCCGGGATCGTCGTAGGGGCCACCGGACATCGTATCGAGCAGACTGGTGCCCGGCTCATCCTCAGCTCGCGGCGCGTCGATCGACAGGCCGAGGTTGCGCAACTGCAGCAACTCGCGGGTCCTGGCAACGGGAAGGTCCAGCGCGCTCGCCAGCTCGGTGTCGCGGGCTTCTGCGCCGGAGCGAGCGAGTATCCTGGCACGCTCACCGTGAACCCTGCCCAGCTGCTCCTGTACGTGGCTGGGGTAGCGAAACACGCCAGCAGCATCGGCAAGGTGCCGTTTGACGCCCTGGGTGATCCAGTTGAAAGCGTAGGTACTGAATCGATAGCCTCGCTCGAACTCGAACTTCTCCGCCGCCCTCAACAGGCCAAGATTGCCCTCCTGCACCAGGTCGAGGAAGCCCGCTCCCTTGTTACGATGGCGCCCCGCAATGGTGTATACCAGGCGGAGGTTGTGCGTAATGAGCTGGTCGCGGGCTGCGGTATAGCAACGGATCTGCGCCGCAAGGGATCGCACCGTGGCAGTCCTTGGGCCGGCTCCACTGGCGCCGGGCCCCGGCAACCAGTGCTGTTCCCAGGCGGCCAGCGCCGCGCCTACTTTGCTGCCATCGGCCTCGCCGCACTGCTGTGACAAGGCTTCGGCAAAACCGACCACGAGGGTGGCGGGCAGTGACAGGCCCAGCAGGTCCTGCGGCCTCAACTCGTCCGGATCGTCGCTGGTTAGCCGGGCTGCAAGGGCGGCTACGGCCGGGTTGTGCTTACCCCCCGGCAGGTAATCACCCACCTCCCGTCGCAGCAGGGTGCCGTGTTCCCGACAAGCAAATTTTTCCAATCGCGGCAGCGGTTCAATACAGTTCGCCACCCAGCGCTCCAGGTAGTTTCGACAGAATCCATCCTCGCACAGCAGCTCAACCAAGCTGCGCACAGCGCCCCACTTACGGCCATCGATCACCTGCTCCTGTTCACGGCTCAACAGGTCGTGGTGATTGGCCTGCGCATACAGGCTTTCGAGGTCTATCTCATCCCTGGCGGGTAACTCTGCGGACATCTTGCCTCTCCGTTGCAGCGTTTTCCCTTCCTTATACGGAGCAGGCATCCTGCCGGTGAGGTGTTTAACCGACATTGCCAGTAGCGTGCAAGACAGAAACTGTACAAGCCTCTGGATGTCACCCGGATCAGCCAAAACCACCGCGCCTGCGACTTCCCGGGACTGAACCGAAGGTCGCCAAGATACGTACCTAGCTAGCCACTTCTCTGTCCAACGGAGTCCAACCGTGCAATACCAACCGCCCGTCAACGATCTCAAGTTCCTGCTGTTTGATGTACTTGGCGTCGACCAACTGCAAACCTTCGAGAAATACGCCGAGGCCAGCCCTGACATCATGTGCGCGGTCATCGAGGAGGCCGGCAGGCTTGCCGCCGAGGTGCTCCAGCCACTCAACAAGATTGGCGACCAACAGGGCTGCACCTATGACCCGCAAACCCGCAGCGTGACCACGCCAGACGGCTTCATCGACGCCTACCGACAGTTCACCGAGGCCGGCTGGGCATCACTGGACGCGCCCGTCGACTATGGCGGGCAGGGGCTGCCACACACCCTCAAGTTTATCGTCGATGAGATGGTGTGCTCCTGTAACCTGTCTCTGGGAATGTATGCCGGCCTGACCCATGGGGCCATCAGTGCGCTGTATGCCCATGGCTCCCGGGAACTGAAAGACCTCTACCTTGAAAACCTCGTCAGCGGCCGGTGGACCGGCACCATGTGCCTGACCGAGCCCCAGTGTGGCACCGACCTCGGCATGATACGCACCAGGGCCACTCCCCGCCCCGATGGCAGCTACAGTATCGAGGGCACCAAGATCTGGATTACCGGTGGCGAGCACGACCTGGTGGACAATATCGTCCACCTCGTACTCGCCAAGCTGCCCGGTGCGCCCGACACCACCAAGGGCATATCCCTGTTCCTCGTACCCAAGGTGTTGCCCCAGACGGGCGAGCGCAATCCGGCATTCTGTGGCGGCCTCGAGCACAAAATGGGCATCAAAGGCTCAGCCACCGCAGTGATGAACTTCGAGAACGCCCAGGGCTGGCTGGTAGGAGAGCCCAATAACGGCATGCGCGCCATGTTCACCATGATGAACGAGGCCCGGTTGATGGTGGGCATGCAGGGACTGGGTGTGGCCGAGATGGCCTACCAGGAGAGTCTCGGGTTCGCGCTGGAGCGGCTGCAGGGCCGCGCCCTGTCAGGACCCAAAAACGCCGCCGGTCCCGCCGACCCGATCATTGTGCACCCCGATGTGAGGCGCATGTTGATGCGCCAGAAGGTGTTGAATGAAGGCATGCGCGCCCTCGCACTCTTTACCGGTCACCAACTCGACCTGTCCGTGGCCCACCCGGATGCGGCCGCCCGCGAACGCGCCGATGACCTGGTCCAGTTGCTGACGCCGGTGGTGAAATGCTTCCTGACGGACGAGGGGTTCACTAACGCCAACGTTGGCCTGCAGGTGCTGGGCGGCGCCGGTTTCACCACCGACTGGCCGCTGGAACAGTTGGTCAGGGACGGCCGGATCCCCCGTATCTACGAGGGCACCAATGGTATCCAGGCGATGGACCTGGTGGGGCGCAAACTCGGCTTGAAAGGCGGACGCCTGATCGGTCAGCTGTTCGATACCATCCGGTCATTTCTCGCCACGACGCCGGATGCACCCTACCACCGCGAACTCGATGCGGCCCTCAAGGCACTGGAGCACGCCACTACCTGGGTTGCGGCCAAGGGCATGGAGGATCCGGAGCAGGCCGGCGCCGCCGCTTCACCTTACCTGCGGCTGACGGCGCTGACCGTGATCGCCTACCTGTGGTCCCGCATGGCCAGCGTCGCCGGCCGGCTGTTGGCTGACAGTGCGGACAATCGCCCGCTGCTCGAGGGCAAACTGCTGTCGGCGCGCTATTACTTTGAGAAACTGCTGCCCGAGACCGACTGGCTGCTGGCAGATATCACCACCGGCAAGGACAGCATGATGGCATTCACAGCGGAACACTGGCGGGCCTGAGGGTGCGCAATAGCGAGCGAATTGCGCAGCTGCTGGGCGAGGAGGAGCAAGCCCCGGACCACTCGCTGCAGGCACACTCCCTGAAGCGCGCGCTGAGCGCCAGCGTTCCCCGCACACTCACACCCTACGAGTGGGAGCAGTGGTACGCCCAATACGGTGTGCCGGACAGCCACAAAAAGCCCACCGATGCTACCGTCTCCTGGTGGCAACGCCTGCTCGGTCGCCCTGCTCAGCGCAGGAATTGCGACGGGAAGTAGCTGTGGCAATCGGCCAGTATCGCCCGGGCCCGCTCCTGCTCGCCCTGGTTGCGGTAGGCGGAAACGAGCAGGCCGCAAGCATCCCGGTGCCAGGGCATGACCTCGCGCACCGCCTCGGCGTAAGCGGTGGCGTCGTCCCTGTTCCCGGCGCGCTGCTTGTTCACGGCCATTGCCAGGTCGCGCCAGGGGCCTGGGGAAGAGGGCTGCAGCTCACCCGGGAGCACGCTGGCGCTGCGCGCCAGCAGCCAGGACACGGCATCGCTGTAGACAGGTCGCCAGCGGCCGGTGGCCAGCAGTTCGCGCACTTTCTCCTGTCCGTTGCCGCGGTCGTGCGGCCACAGTATGTAATCGGCGCCGCTGCCTTCCACGAGATCAATCCAGCCCGGGCCTGAACCCAGCACGGTGACGTAGTCGCGGTAGGTCTGGTCGTCGTAGATGGTGTCGGCGCGACCGTCGACGTAAACCTTGAGTGCGCCGTCGGTGCGCCAGTGGATATAGCCGCCCCAGTTCCACAGGGAGAACACCTTTCCCCTGATCCGGTTGGCCTGGATGAAATCCAGCATGTCCACCGGAAAGCTGTACTCCGCCACCAGATAATGAAAGGCGGGGGCCGCCTGCAACGGGTAGGGCAGCAGGCGCAGCAGGCCCACCAGCAGCGCCAATAGCGCCAGTACCGGGCTGAATCGCTCGAGCCGCAACTGGCGCAGGCACAGGGCCAGCAGGGGGGTCAGCATGACGGCCAGGGATATCCCGAACAGCGGGATGAAGCGGCGGCTGGTCAGCGCCATGAGCAGTGTCAGCGCGGTGAGCGCCATTCCCTCCCAGGGCACATCGAGATTGCGCCGCACCGCCGGCAACATGTACACCGGGGCCAGCAGGGGCAGCCACATCAGGTAGAAAAACAGCGGCGAGGGGATACCCCCCTGCCGGAACGGCGACAGCCACTCGCCGATCTCGCGAAAAGGCGAGCTGCCGTCAAACGCGTAGACCAGGGGATACAGCAACAGCTCGTAGCCCGAGGGGTTGAGCAGGCAGGCCAGCAGGCAGGCCAAGCCCACCAGGGCGGCGCCGCGAATCCCCGCTACACTGGGCGCGCGCCAGGGGAACAGGAGAATACCCAGGGCCATGAGACCGAATAGGACGCCGCCGTGAAGGTTCGCCCAGGCCAGGAACACCAGCGCCAGCAGCCAGGTGGACGCCGGGCGCTGCAGGCGCAGCAGGAGCAATAGGCTGTAACCCAGCAGGGTGTACAGATGGGGCCTCACATCCAGGAAGGGCGCGGCGTTGGCCATGGCCAGCCCCGCACAAACCAGGGCGGCCAAGGGGCTGCCGCTGGTGCGAACCAGGGTCGCCAGCAGCAGGCCGAAGGTGACGAGCAGCAGCAGCCACTTCCAGTACACCAGGGTCTGCACGCCCCAGGCGCTCACCCAGCCGTAGTAGATCAGGTCCGCCAGCCACTCGTGATTGAGCCAGTCCCTGCCGTGGGCGGTGAAGGACCAGTCATCCACCATCCACAGGGTGCCGGTCTGCACCAGTTCGCGGCCCGCCGCCACGTGCCACCACATGTCGGCGCCGGCCATCTCGGTATAACCCCAGGACAGGAACCAGAGCCCGGCGGCCACCAGGATCAGCAGGTTGGCGAGGCTCCAGGCCCTGGCCCGCGGTTGCGTCACAGCGCCGGCCGGCTCCTGTCTCATATTCCTGCGATCCTCATGACATAAATCGTCGAAAACGAATTTATCAGGCCACATAATAAGCGCTTGTGAGACAGCCAGGGAGTTTAACCGGCGTGAAAAAGTTCATCGCCCTTCTTCTGCTCATCGCCCTGGCGGTCGCGGGTATCTGGTATGCGGGGCTCGAGCCCCCGCCGGTGGTTGCGCTGCACAAGGTCTCCCGCGGCATGGTTGAACGAACGGTGTCCAACACCCGTGCCGGGACGGTGGACGCCTGTCGCCGCTCAAAGCTTTCCATGCCGATTGGCGGCCGGGTCGACGAACTGCACGTGGACGAGGGCGACAAGGTCGAGGCCGGCCAGGTATTGCTGTCCCTGTGGAACAAGGACCGCAGGGCCATGACCGCCCAGGCCGAAGCGCAGTTGCTGGTGGCTCGCCACGGGGCGCAGAAGATGTGTGTCGAAGCCGCCAATGCCGAGCGCGAGGCGAAACGCCTGGAGCAGCTGGCAGGCAAGGGATTGGCCTCGCAGGAGGCCACTGAACTGGCGCGCACCCGGGCGGAGGGTGGCCGCTTCGGTTGCCAGGCCGCGCGGGACGAGGAGGAAGTGGCACAGGCAAACCTGCAGATGAACCGGGTCATGCTCGAGGAGACTTACCTGCGCGCGCCCTTTGCGGGGGTCGTGGCCGAGATCAACGGCGAAATTGGCGAATACGTCACCCCATCCCCCCCCGGCGTGCCCACCCCGCCCGCAGTGGACCTGATCGATTACAGCTGCCTGTATGTGACCGCACCGATCGACGAGGTCGATGCGGGCGCACTCACGGTCGGCCTGCCCGCCCGCGTGAGCCTGGATGCGTTCCGGGGGGAGAGCTTCAGCGGGCGGCTGGATCGTATCGCCCCCTACGTGCTGGACCTGGAGAAGCAGGCGCGCACCGTTGAGATCGACGTGATTTTCGATGACCCCGGTGTGCAGGCCAGGTTGCTGGTGGGTTACAGCGCCGACATCGACATCATCCTGGAAACCCGCGACCAGGTGCTGCGCCTCCCCACCGAGGCGGTCATGGAGGATGACCAGGTCTATCGCTACGACCGGGCCAGCGGCAAGCTGGAGCTGGTCTCGTTCACCGCGGGCATTCGCAACTGGAACTTCACCGAGGTAAGCGCGGGCCTGGAGGAGGGGGATGAGGTGGTGCTGTCACTGGATGTGCCCGGCCTCGCTGCGGGAGTCGCCGTGGTACCCAAGGATGATTGAGATCAGCGGCGTCAACAAGACCTTCTATCTCGGCGACAGCGCGGTCCATGCACTGGACAATATCAACCTGCGCATCGAACAGGGTGAGTACCTCTCGGTGATGGGGCCCTCCGGCTCGGGCAAGTCCACCCTGCTCAATATGCTCGGCCTGCTGGACCGGCCCGATAACGGCAGCTACCTGCTCAACGGCGTGGACACCATGGCGCTGGGGGAGGATGAGCGGGCCCGCCTGCGGCGCGAGCAGATCGGCTTCGTGTTCCAGTCCTACCACCTCATCCCCAGGCTGACCGCGCGGGAGAACATCGAGTTGCCCCTGATGCTGGCCGGTGTCCCGGCGAAACAACGCCATGGCGAGGTCGGCAGCATCCTGGAAAAGCTCGGCATTGACCGGCGCTCCCATCATTTGCCGAACCAGCTGTCGGGCGGCGAGCGCCAGCGCGTCGCCATCGGCCGCAGCATCGTGATGAAGCCCGGCATCCTGCTCGCCGATGAACCCACCGGCAACCTCGACACCCGTTCCGGCAGCGAGGTGACCGCGATCCTGGAGAACCTCAACCGGGAGGGCATCACCCTGCTGGTGGTGACCCACGACCAGGCCATGGGCCGCCGCGCAAGGCGCCAGGTCCGCATGGTGGACGGCGCGATTTTCAGCGACGACGTACAGCCGCAGGCGGCCGGCGACCATGCGGCTGGTTGATCTTATGCGCTATACCCTGCTGGCCCTGCGCCGGCAGCGCTTTCGCAGTGTGATGCTGCTGATCGCCGTCGGGCTCGGCGTCGGCGCGGTGATCGTACTGACGGCCCTGGGTGAAGGCGCCCGGCGCTATGTGCTGGGCGAATTCGCCTTCCTGGGCACGGATACGGTGATCATGTTCCCCGGCAGGAAGGAAACCACCGGCGGCATGCCGCCGGTCACCGGCAGCTCGGCCCGCGCCATCACGCTGGAGGAAGTGGAAGTACTGGGGCGAACAGTGCCGGGCGTCAGTTACTTGGCGCCGATGGTCATCGGCAATGGCCCCGTCTCCTTTGAAGCCCGCGGCCGGGAAAGTATGGTCATAGGCACCACCGCCGCCTTTTTCACCATACGCCAGCTGCAAATCGCCCAGGGCAGCGCCCTGCCCGATCTCGACCTGGGCGAGGGCCAGCAGGTGGCGGTGATCGGCCAGAAGCTGAAAACCGAACTGTTCGACAATCGCCGCGCGATCGGCCAGTGGGTACGCCTGCGGGATTACCGCTTTCGCGTCATAGGGGTACTGGCCGGCAGCGGGGATTCCTTTGGCGCTGATCTCAGCGAGGCGATTTTTGTGCCGGTCGCCTCGGCGCAGTCGGTATTTAACATACACGGCATGTTCCGGGTCATGTTCCAGGTGCGGGACAACTACAGGGTCGAGGAGGTCAAGGCCGAGATAACACAGCGGATGCAGGAACTGCACGAGGGCGAACAGGACGTGACGGTGGTCAGCCCGGACGCGATGCTGAGTACCTTCGACGACATCCTGCGGGCACTGACCCTGGGCGTGGCGGGCATCGCCGGTATCAGCCTGGTGGTGGCGGGCATCCTGGTGATGAACGTCACCCTGATGTCGGTCAAACAGCGCACGGCGGAGATCGGCCTGCTCAAGGCGATCGGCGCGCCCGCGGCGCAGGTGCGCACCCTGTTCCTCACGGAAGCGGCGCTGCTTGCCTTCGCGGGCGCACTGCTGGGCATGGCGCTCGGCAGCATGCTGGTGGCGCTGGGGCGCCAACTCTACCCGTCAATCCCCTTTGCGACGCCGGGCTGGGCTATCTGGGCCGCGCTGGGTCTCGCCGTCGGCACCGCGCTGGTCTTCGCCTGGCTGCCCGCCCAACAGGCGGCGCGGCTGGAACCCGTCGATGCCCTGGGCAGGCGCTGACCGATGTTGCTGAATGACTGGCTGCGCTGGGTATTTCACGCGGTGAGCAGCGCCCGCCTGCGCAGCCTGCTGACCGCGCTGGGTATCAGCATCGGCATCGCCTCGGTAACCCTGCTGACATCTATCGGCGAGGGGCTGCGCGTCTACCTGATGGACAGCTTCTCCCAGTTCGGCACCCGCATCATCG
Source organism: uncultured Gammaproteobacteria bacterium (assembly GCA_963700715.1). Taxonomy (GTDB): domain Bacteria; phylum Pseudomonadota; class Gammaproteobacteria; order Pseudomonadales; family Halieaceae; genus JARRPM01. Next base: position 425,905 of record CAVOYP010000010.1, on the reverse strand, counting down.
CCATTACGCCCGGCAAAACCACCACCCATGGGCTGGCCGGGCTGCTGACCACCATCCGCCCCCTGTCCCTGGAAGACGCCAGGTACCTCGGCGAGCTGCCGCACGTGGATGCGATCGTGCCGGTTGTCCAGGGCACCGCAAAAATTGAAGCCGGTCGCTACAGCAGGGATACCGACGTCTACGGTGTCGGCCCGGACATGGACCGGGCCTGGAAATTCAAGGTCGCGCTGGGCCGTTTCCTGCCGGCCGACCCGCTGGAGAACTCGCGCTATTTCGCCGTGATCGGCTCGAAAGTGAGAGAGGAGCTGTTCCGCAACAGCAACCCCCTTGGCGCCTATGTGCGTATCGGCGGCAGCCGCTTTCGCATCGTCGGCGTCATGGAAAGCAAGGGCCAACTGCTGGGCTTTGACCTCGACGACGCCATCTACATCCCCGCTGACCTGGCCATGCAAATGTTCAACAGGGAGAGCCTGATGGAGGTGGACGTCGTGTTCCGGGAGACCGCCACCTCCGCCGAGATGCGCGAGCGCATCAGGGCTTTGCTGGTGCAACGGCATGGCGACGAGGATTTCACCCTGTTCACCCAGGAGGACATGCTCGCCACCCTGGACAAGATCCTGTCGATGCTGAAGCTGGCGATCGGCGGGCTGGGCGGCGTCGCCCTGGTGGTCGGCGGCGTCGGCGTGCTCACCATCATGTCCACCGCCCTGAAGGAGCGCACCGGGGAGATCGGCCTGCTGCGCGCGGTGGGCTGCACGCGGCTGCAGATTTTGTGGATGTTCCTGGGCGAGGCGGTGGTGCTGGCGGCGCTCGGCGGCGCCCTGGGGCTGGCGATTGTCACCGTCCTCGTTATCAGTATGAATACCTTCCTGCCCGGGTTACCGGTCGCACTGCAGCCTTTCTATATGCTGGGCGCGCTGGTTTTGAGTTGCGGTGTCGGCCTGGCTGCCGGCATCTCGCCGGCCATGCGCGCGGCAGGGCTCGACCCTATCGAGGCCCTGCGCGCGGAGTAGGCGTCACACCGGATCCTAACGGGCCAGCTGTGAGCCGGACTTGAGCAGCAATCGCTCGTGAAGCCATGGCACAAAATTGGCGATAACTAACCCAGAGTCTGGTCGTCAAAGAGCGGGTTTGGCAGTCGATCCACACTGGACTGAAATGCTTCAACGGAAGCTGCCACCTCTTTAATGTCCTCGAAGCGAGCAATATGAAACAAGGCATCACCTTCATTCACAAGCGGGATATTGGTTTTTCCGATAATTAATCCGGAATTTTCTGCCCGGACTTCGTGCTCGGTAGGGTCGAAAAGATCTGAGGGATCGGAAATAACGCCCAGTAAATCACCGACTTTGACCCGCGCACCCAACCCGGCAATTGTTCGCAAAATGCCGCTATCTGGTGCCCGCTCCCAGCTGCTGGATCTCGCCACAAAGGGTTCGGATCTGTGGCTAGCACTTTTTGTTGCGGACAACATTTTTAGTTTCCGCATTACAGACAAGATGCCGCGCACACCACTTCGAATGGAGAGCTCGTCAAAGCGCAAGGCTTCACCAGCTTCATAGAGTATAACCGTGACTCCCAGTTCGTCCGCAACCTGACGCAAAGAACCATCGCGCAGATTGGAGTTGATCAGAACCGGTACTTCGAAAGCCTGTGCCAGTTCGAGGGTTTCCGGATCGTCCAGATTCGCGCGAATTTGCGGCAAGTTGGAACGGTGTATCGCACCGGTGTGCAGGTCGATACCGTAATCGGATTGTTTGACAATTTCCTCAATAAAAATATGAGCGAGGCGGGCCGCCAGTGAGCCACGTGCTGATCCGGGAAAACTCCGATTCAGGTCGCGCCGATCAGGCAAATATCGGGAATGTTGAATAATGCCGAAAATATTGACCACTGGTACCACGATCAGGGTGCCGCGCAGGTGAGCCATGGCCGATGACTTAATCAATCGTCTGGTTATTTCTACGCCGTTCAGCTCATCACCGTGTATCGCCGCACTGATAAAGAGAGTTGGGCCGGCAGTTTTGCCGCAGATCACCTGTACCGGAATATCCAAATTCACATGGGTATAAAGTTTCGCAACCGGCAAATGAACTACTTTGCGTTCACCGGGATTGATTCGTTCGCCATTAATGCTGAGAGCTTTGTTCTTTATCATATAAAGCGCCTGTTAACCTTTCCTATTTCGCTAGATGCACAGATAAGCTACGGTGGAAACATAGACGATCAATATGGCGGAGCTTTCCATTCCGATATTGGCAAAGCCCTTACGCTCTCGATACATCAAGCCTAGCAGCAACAAGGCGTTCATGATCATCGCCGTACTCAGCCATATCTGTTCTTGCCCGGTAATTGCTTGATAGATCGAGCCCTCGCGATAAAAAATATCCGATACTGCAACAAACAGCGTATCGAAAGCATTGCCACCCACGATATCGCCAACTGCAAGCGTCAGAGCCCCCATTCGTACGGCCGTAATGGCAATGATTAATTCCGGTAACGAAGTTGAAACCGCGATAAATATCCCACCCATTACACCAGAAGACATGCCGCTACGGTTTACAATTTCCATGCCGGAGCTGGCGATTAGCCAGCCTGAGAATCCGACCATAAAAGCACATCCTGCGAATCCGACTATCAGTGTTGAGCGACGGTCCTTAACCTTTTTGGCCATGTGTGCGCTGCCGTCTTTGATCGTTCCTTGCGACATCCGAGGCAGCCACATAGGCTTGTCATGGGCATCGACGAGCAACTTAACGGTGAAAATATACGTCACGATTAAAAGGATAGACGCAGGGTGAACAGAAAATATCGCGGCATTTGGCAAGGTGAAAGCACCCATAATTATGCACAGCAACAGCATTAGTTGTGCCGACATCATCATATTTTCAACTGATGCCGCCGCAAACTCGAGATTACTCTTTCGATATACCATATCACCTAAAACCAGAAACAAGGTTTGCGCAGAAATGCCGCCTAAGGAATTACTGACAGCCAGTGTCGCTTGCCCGTGCCAGGCAGCTGTGGAGGATGCAATAATTCCCGAAAGCGATGTCGTTGCACCGATAAATACGGCCCCCATCACGGCCTCGCCCATTTTTGTCACGGCGGCGAGGTCTCGGGCGATATAGGTCATCTTGATGCCAAAAAAAGCTATTACAGCCGAGGCAATAGCGAACAGGGCAATACTTAACCAAATAGAATGTTGAACGAGTATTTCAGTCATCAACGGCTGCTCTCTGAACAAAAGCTGATTGTAGCTTTCTCTTCGACTTTTACTAATTCATAACACGCCAAAGGGAGCAAAACCGCCGCCAGGCGTCCGGAAATTTGTGGTTTTACCTTGGTATATTCGGGCGACACCAAGCAGGACATCGCCATTGTAGGTGTACAGGCGCACGTCAGGTTTACGGGTTTGTCGCTGGACTTCTATTTCAACCATACGCGTTCCTGGCGGGGCATAGGCCTGAGCCATCTATGTGTTCTAAGTATAAGGCAGATAAAAGAGCTTTGTGGCGCAATTTGCGTGCAGCTTACTTGCAAGCTGTGCACGGGGAATTGCTAAATCTTGCATGGAGTCACAGGAATGGCCAACACGTTCAGCTCGGCCCAGGTTCAGAGCTCAGCTTCGAAAACCACTCAAAGGTCCAAGGGTCTACAGATTCCTCAGTAGAAACTGAGGTCTCAGCTTCCTCATGGAATTACTCCAGCGAATGCTGGATGATACCCACTCTGTCCACGCCCTCATTGACAGAAATCCGGACATACAACCGCTATACGCCAAAGCGACTGCCCTCTACCACGAAACAACGACAAAGGGCCTGGAGAATGAAAGAAGCGCCCCCGCTTAAACCGAACACGGTGACAGCGGTACTGGTGTATCTGCCTGACCTGCGCATGCGTTTACGTCGCAAATGTTAACTTTGCCTCTCTGCCGATGGGAACCGTCCTGCGTTCTATTTCAGATAGATCGCGATGTCGGACCGCCTGGCAGCCTTGAGCAGATCTTTGTCGAGCGTCGCCAATGGCAAGCCTTCTCGGAGCGCCAATTCCAAGTAGGCAGCATCATAGCTACTCAGATGATAAGCCTTCGCCAGCGAGATAGTATGACCAAAAACCTGGTTTGCCGTTAACGTGTCTACCGTTACAGGCAGATTCTCAAGCTGAACGGTAAAGCGCTCGAGTTCCGATACCTCGATGTCTTTACGATTCGCCGCACCCAGAAGCACGTTAGCGACTTCCAGATGCCATAGGTTGGGTACGACTGCTTCCGCATTCGCCAAAGACCTCAGCACCGCCTCTGCGTAGCGCTGATCCGATGCCTTGTTGCTTGCCAGCAGCCATCGCATGGCTACCGAGTTGTCCAGAACAAAGGCTGTCACTTGCGGCCCTGATTTTTTAGTTCGGACAACTCCTCGCTGGATACAACATGTTTCCTGGCTTTCAGGATATTGGCTATGGCGCCTTCTACCCGCTGGTCATAACCTACCCGACTCGGGATCAGATCCGCCACTGGCTTGCCACGATTTGTTATCGTAAAGCGCTCACCGGCTTCAACCCGACGAAGAATTTCCGGAAGCTTTGTCTTGGCGTCGTACGAGCCTATTTCTTCATTCATGGGAATTATCCGATTAAAAGAAATAAACTAGTCTACCGATCTAGTCTAATTAAATCAAGATTCAAACCATGCGAGCCGCAGGCCTCGACCCTATCGAGGCCCTGCGCGCGGAGTAGCCCTTGAGCCCGACTCTGACGAGTCGGCGGTCATCAGGCCCGCTTGCGGGGCTTTTGCTTGCGCCGCCGCGGTGCCTGCGTTTGGGGACGGGTGCTCTCACCCAGTTCCCGCAGCGTGTCCAGCAGCTGTGCACGCTCGGCGGCGCTTTCCCTGGTATGCGCAAAAATATGGCTGGGGTGCTGCTCCCGATCCAGCCAGAATTTACCGGACACCTTGCCCGCCTCGGTGGCCGCGGCCAGCCAGACCGCCGTGTCAGCGCCCTGCTCGGGACTGCGCAGCAGCTTGTGCGTGACCCGGTAGAAGGTCTGCAGTGAGGACTCGACCCCGGGGGTATCCGCCCATCCCGGGTGCATGGCGTTGACGCTGATGCCGTCGTCGCGCCACCGCCGGGCCCACTCCTCGGTGAGTATCATCAGGCCGCGTTTGGCGCGCGCGTAGGCCACCGAGCCCGAGTAGCGCCCGCGCTGGCTCTGCAGGTCTTCCGGGTGGATTTTCTGGGAATACATGCCGCCGGACAGCACATTGACCACCCGGGCCGAGCCCGACCGGGCCAGCAGTGGTTGCAGGCGCTCAGTGAGTACATAGGGTGAGAGCAGCAACAGCGCGAAGCTTTTCTCGAAGCCTTCGGAGGTTTGCTGGCGTGGGTTGAACAGCGCGCCGGCATTGTTCACCAGGATGTCCACGGGTCTGTTGGCGGCCAGCAGCCGATCCGCCAGCTGGTGTACCTCGGCTATCACTGCCAGGTCACACAACTCCACGTGAACGTCGGCATTGCCGGTTTGCAGGCGTATCCTGCGGGCAGTGGCCTCGGCCTTGTCTTTGCTGCGCGCCACCAGGGTCACGCGGGCTCCCAGCGCGGCCAGGGCGGTAGCGGCGGCCTCGCCCACGCCGGAGGTGGCGCCGGTGACCACGGCGTGCCTGCCTCCCAGGTAGGCCGACAGGGGTTTCCAGCGCCGGCGCGCACTGCGGTAGCCCAGCCTGGTGAAGCGCCACAGCCCGGGTAGAACCAGGGTGTCCGCCAGCGCGGTGGCGCTGGACTGCACGGGAGCGGCGAAGTCGTCTTCCAGGGCGCGCTTCAGTCCCTCCATGGTGCTCTTGCCCACGCGGTCCATGGCGGCCGGGTAGAGGCGGTTGGCCAGTGCCAGGGGCGCGGGGAAGTTGAACCGCGCGATGTACCTTACGGTGGTTCCCGTAGGCGTTGCGGCGAAGATGATTTCCTCGCGCGCGGTAAAAACCCGAGAATCCACGGTCATCAGCATCCGGGCCTCGGGTTCAAATTCGATCACCGTGTACTGCAGGGAGAAGCCCGCTTTCATATCGATCCGGTACTTGCTGCCCACGCCGGGCGCGCCGGCACTCAGCTTGTGGCCACGGGCCACACCGGGATCCCACTCCTCGATACGGGAAAACTCCGACACGTAGGCAAAGACCTCGTTGAGGGGGCGCTTGACCTCGATGGTTTCGTCGAGGGTAATGGTCTGGCTCATGGTGGTACTCCGCTGAATATTGGGCAACATACGGTTTTTCCGCCCATCTGGTTCACCGCTTCCGGCTATATCACGCGGCAGTTGCTCCGCCGGAGCCGCCTGCTGTATGCGGCTGATAAAGCTGATACCATCGTTTTCAAATCAATAACCGGAGCACGACCATGTCCGCAGAACTCCTGATGTTGCTGTACAGCGCTTTACTCTTCCTGGTGATCATCCTGGCGCAGGCCGGCCTTGGCATAGCCCAGAACGGCCTCATGGCCCAGGCCGGCAGCAGGGACAACCTGCCCGAGCCCACCGTGCTGCGGCAGCGACTGCAACGGCTGTCGGCCAACATGCAGGAAAACCTGGTGATGTTTGCCGCGGTTGTGCTGGTGGCGAATGCCGCAGGCGTGTCCAATGACGCCACCGCGCTGGGAGCCAGTGTGTTCTTCTTCGCCCGGGTGGCGCACGCCATCGTCTACGCGGCGGGCTGGCCGGTGATCAGGCCGCTGTTCTTCTTTGCCGGTCTCTACGGTATCGGTGTCATCGCGGTGCAGGTAATGAAATTGGCTTGAATGCCGTCCTGCCTGGGCTGCCGCAGCGCGGGGGCGGCGCATGGCTGACCTGCGCAAACTGATTATCGTGCTGGGTGACCAGCTGGACCTCGACGCGTCCGCCTTCGACGGCTTCGATCCCGGCTGCGACGCCGTATGGATGGCGGAGGTGACCGAAGAATCGACCCATGTGTGGTCCGCTAAACCCCGTACGGTGATGTTCCTTGCAGCCATGCGTCACTTCGCGCTTGCTCTGAGCCATGCCGGCCGTCCTGTCCACTACTGCCCACTGGACGAGCCGCGCAACTGCGGCAGCCTCGGTTTGCAGCTGCAGGCCGACATACAGCGGCTGCGCCCTGCTGGCCTGGTCATGACCCAGCCAGGCGACTGGCGAGTAATGCAGGCGATCAAGGCAGTGGCCGCCGCCACCCAGCTGCCGCTGGAGATCCGGGAAGACCGCCACTTCTTCTGCAGCGTGCACGAATTCGCCGCTCATGCGGCGGCACGTAAGTCACTGCGCCTGGAGTATTTCTACCGCGAGCAGCGCCAACGTCACGATGTGCTGATGCAGAGCACTGTAAAGGGCAACAAACCGGTCGGCGGCCAGTGGAACTTCGACGCCGAGAACCGCGAGACCTTCGGCTCAGCCGGGCCCGGCGCAATACCCAAGCGCAACCGATTCAAGCCCGACGCCATCACCCTTGAGGTAATGGCACTCGTCGAAACCCGCTTCGCTTCGCACCCCGGCCAGCTCCTGAGTTTCACCTGGCCGGTCAATCGTGCGCAGGCCTTGCAATCCTTGCGGGCCTTCATTCGGGAACGACTGCCACTGTTCGGCCGCTATCAGGACGCGATGTGGCCCGGCGACCCCTGGCTTTACCATTCCCACCTGTCGGCTGCACTCAACCTGAAACTGCTCAATCCACGTGAAGTGGTTGCAGCGGCGGAAGCGGCTTACTACGAGGGGCATGCGCCGCTGGCCAGCGTGGAAGGCTTTATCCGCCAGATTCTCGGTTGGCGCGAGTATGTGCGCGGCATCTACTGGACCCGGATGCCGCAGTATCTGGAAGGGAACGCACTGGAAGCCCGGGAGGAGTTGCCCGAGTGGTACTGGACCGGTGCGACCGACATGGCCTGCTTGCGCGACGCGCTTGCGCAGACGCTCACCCATGGCTACGCCAACCATATTCAACGCCTGATGGTCACCGGCCTGTACGCCCTGATGTTGGGTGTGCAGCCCAGGCAGGTGCATGCATGGTACCTGGCGGTATACGTCGATGCCGTGGAGTGGGTCGAGTTACCCAATAGCCTGGGTATGAGCCAGTACGCCGACGGCGGCTTGATGGCCAGCAAGCCCTACATCGCCACGGGCAAGTACATCCAGCGCATGAGCCCCCATTGCAAGAATTGCCGCTACGACCCGGCGCAGCGCAGCGGGGATCGCGCCTGCCCCTTCACCACCCTGTACTGGGACTTCCTGCTGCGCCACGAGGCCATGCTGGCGAAGAATCCGCGCATGGCCCTGCAGGTGAAAAACCTGGCGCGCCTGGCCGATGCCCAGAAGCTGGCCGTGGTGGAGCGTGCGTCGGCAATCCGGCGGGGCGAAGTGGGGTGCGCGCAGGGGGCGTGAGAGCGCCAGGGCGCCAGTTGCTAGCGGAATGCGGGCTGTTCGGCACCAGCATGGCATGCGCCACCCTCGGCGCTGTTCAGGCCGGAATCATCATGCCGCGAACAGTGAAGAACAGTATGGCAGCCAACAGCGCAGTCGCCGGTACAGTAACCAGCCAGGCAGCGATGATCTTGAGTACCAGGGAACGTTTGACCAGCTCCGTGCGGTAGACGGTTTTCAAGCTCTTGCGTTCCCGCTTGCTGAGCGGGCTATGGTGTTTCCGGGCAGCCTGCTTGAGCTCTTCGAGCATCTGGCCCTTCATGGCGATACTTGCGGCATTGAAACGGGCGATGAACTGGTGCACTTCCGGGTCATCGTCCAGATGATGTGACTTGATTTCCTCGATCTTCTTGGCGTAGCTGGTTTTCAGGTATTCGCGGAGGATGCCAACGCCGATTACCGCGCCGACCGCGATATGAGTAGTGCTGACCGGAAGGCCCAGCTGGGACGCCACTATCACCGTCAAGGTGGCTGACATGGCGATGCAGAAGGCGCGCATGCGGTCGATTTCAGTGATTTCCGAACCGACGGTGCGAATCAGTTTCGGTCCGTAAAGCCAGAGGCCGATTGACAGGCCGATGGCGCCGATCATCATCACCCAGGTCGGGATGGGTGCCATGCTGGAAATCTCATCGGCACCGGTCCTGACCACTTCGACGATCGCCGCCAACGGGCCGATGGCGTTGGCGACATCATTCGAGCCGTGGGCGAAACTGAGCAATGCCGCAGAAAAGATCAAGGGAATGGTAAACAAGGCGTTCACGCCATCCTTGGAATTTTCAATCTGTTCCAGGCGGCTTTGCAGCATTGGCCTTACCAGCAGGTAGGTTGCCAATGCGCTGACAGCGCCGATACCGTAGGCCACCAGCATCTCCACCTTGATCAGCTTGCCCAGGCCCTTGGTGATCAGGTAGGAGGCGGAGGCAAAAGCCATGGCGGCCACCAGCACCGGTACCCAGCGCACGGCAGCGGCAGCCTTGTTGGTCTTATACGTGATGGTGCGCTTGATCAGGTAGAGCATTGCCGCGGCGATCACCGCGCCCGACAGCGGCGAGATCACCCAGCTGGCGACGATCGCGCCCATCACATCCCAGTTCGCCACCTCGAACCCGCCGGCCGCGATACCAGCTCCCAGCACAGCGCCAACGATCGAATGGGTGGTGGAGACCGGTGCTCCCAAATAGGTGGCCAGATTCAGCCATAGTGCCGCTGCGAGCAGGGCCGCGAGCATCAGCCACATGAAGGTTTTCGGGTCGGGGATCCGCGTGGGATCGATAATGCCGCCGCGAATAGTGCTGGCCACCTCACCGCCCGCGATGATGGCCCCGGAGGCCTCGAAGATCGCGGCGATCAGGATCGCGCCACCCATGGTCAGGGCGCTTGAACCCACCGCGGGACCGACGTTGTTGGCGACGTCGTTGGCGCCAATATTCATCGCCATATAAGCGCCTATCATGGCTGCGATGACCACGAACAGGCTGCCCTGCACCCCCAGCTCTTCGCCGCGTACGATGGTGTAAAGCATGATGGCGGCTATGAACAGCAGCGCGGCACCGAGCCGCAGAATTTCGCCCTGCTGCTTTTCGGCAGTCTTGTGCAGTTTGTTGACTTGCTTTACGTCCATTACTGATCCGGCCTCCTTGGGCAGGGCATTCTGCAGCGGCTCTGGAATGCCTATTTTTATGCGCATGCAAGCTAACTATCACATCGGCGAGGCGTCAAGGTATTGATCTTTGGCAAGGATATGTAGTTTGGTCGGGACAGAGGGGGCAAGCACCTGTGCCCCCGGACATGGCCCTAGAGAATCGGTCCCAGCATCGCCACGCAATTGTTCCACAGGCGCCGATACAGCGGCCAGCTTTCTACTTCCGCCATTGTCACAACCTTCGCGCTATCCAGGTAGACCTGCTGGCGGTGGCGCACGGCCAGGGTCAGTTGCGGATCGTAGAGCAGGATATTGTTCTCGAAGTTCAGCTCGAAACTGCGCCGGTCCATATTGGCGGAACCGACCAGCGTGATGTCGCCGTCCAGCGTCAGCGTCTTGCTGTGCAACAGGCCGCCGACGTATTCGTGAACGCGTACACCGGCCTGCAGCAATTCCGCATAGTAACTGCGGCTGGCGCCAGCCACTTCCCGCGAATCGTTCCTGGCCGGCAGAATCAGCGTCGTCTGCACGCCGCGGTAAGCAGCGGCGCACAAAGCGGATTGCATGGCCTGGTTGGGAACATAGTAAGGCGTGGAGATCACCAGTTCGCGGCGCGCGGTAAACATCAGCGAGACGAACAGCTCCGGCATGGCGGTGGGACGCAGCGTCGGCCCGCTCGCAATCACCTGCGCGATGGTGCCATACTCGTGCGCCGCCTCGCATTCAACCACCTCATCGTCGCTGGCATCCTCCCTCGTATACACAGCCCAATCCGTGGCAAACAGCAATTCGTTCTGTCTCGCGATCGGGCCCTTCAGGCGCACAACCGCGTCGATCCACGGTGCATACCTCGGCTTCACCCTGAATTCCTCGTCGGCGCAGTTCTGGCTGCCGCAGTAGGTGATATCACTGTCGATCACGATGATCTTGCGGTGATTGCGCAGGTCGATCCGACCCTGCAGCGGGCGCAGCAATACGTTGCCCAAAGGCAGCGCCACCGCGGTGCGCACGCCCGCCTCTTTCATCTGCCCCCACAGGGGGGATCTCAGCAGCGCACGCGAACCGAGGCCATCGACCATCACCCGGCAGGTGATGCCGCGACGCGCGGCGCGCTGAAGTGCTTCCGCTATACGTGTACCGCTGGTATCCGTCAGCCAGATGTAAAACAGCACGCTGACCTGGCAGCGGGCGGCGTCGATATCGGCGACCATACTGTCGATGGTCGCGAGCGAATCAGCCGTGAGTTGCGCGCGATTTCCAGGCACCGCGGGAAAGCCGCTGATCGAATAGCCCACGCGGAACAAATGGGCGTACTGCGGTGGAACCCCCGGATAGATGTCGATGTTCTGGGCATGGGCGCTCGCCCGCTCGCGCACCTCGCGGATCACCGTCAGCATCGCCTTGTGATTGCGCCTGCCAACGTTCGTCTCGCCGAGCATGATGTAGGCAAAAATGCCGATGACCGGGAGCGCCAGCACCACCACCACCCATGCGATGCGGGACGCGGGTTCGCGATAGGGACGCTGCAGCACTCGCAAGATGACCAGTGACTGGACGAGGAGGTGCAACCCGACCAGCCATACGCTGTTTATTATCATGGCGCCAGCTTGCACCATCGGCCGGGACACGGCAAGCGACGCACCATCTCGAGCTGGCATGAGACTGCTTGATAATCTCCTGCTGGCGATTTGGAATGCACCGCCGGCCGGGGCGATGAAGCCCCAGCTCAATCTCCTCCAGCAACTGGTCGCACGCGGAAGATCCTAAGGTCGCCAACAAACAGCTGGAAGGTGCCGTACAGCCACCGGTGCAGCAGCAACTCGGGCATGAAATTGTGCACCGTGATCGACGTTTCCTCGACCAGGTGGGGATGGCGACCGGCCAGCGCATCCCGGTAGAAACGCGCGTACTGCGGCCGGGTTTTTACCAACCGGGATAGATCATTCACCAGCGGCCCGTTGAGTTCGTTGGCAAAGGCCGTGTCATACCAGTTTTCACTCAGCACCAGGTACCGGGCCTGCCGCAACGGGGCGGCATCGCCGGCGGCGTAGTCCGGCTGGAACAGGCCGCCGACGGCGGCCGGCGGCGGGTTCACGTAGTAGCTGTAGAACACCGGGGCCCCGGGGTGTTCACTGAACCACTGGCGCAGCGCGATCCGCGGGTCCCGGTGGTAGTCGCCCACCAGGTCCACTGCCAGCAGGGCCGGCCAGAGGAAAAAAACCGCCATAAACCAGGGCCGCCACACCCGGCGTGTGGTGTACAGGCCCAGCGCCGCCAGCAGCGCCGCGGCCGGCAGCAGGGGCAGGTAGTGGCGGTAGTAGGTCACCGGTGAGAGAAACACCATGAACAAGGCAAAGGCCGGCACGGGTGCCAGGCACAGCCAGGCCCGGATCGACCTGCGCTCCCGCGCCAGCGCGCGCAGCCCGGCAGGGATGAAGATGCAGGCGGGCAGGCCGAGGCCCACCATCAGCACCAGGGGCAGGTTCAGCAGGTTGCGCAGCCATTTGTGCCAGCCGATGGCGGCGTAACCGCTGCCAAAGGCGCTGGTCATTGCGCCGGTGGTGTACTGGGCCACCGGTTCGATGCGACACAGCAGCCACAGCAATGGCGGCAACAGCAACCAGCACAGGATCATCGGCCGCCTGATGGCGCGCCAGGGAATCACCAGGTACCACAGGGCCAACAGGGGATAGGGCCCGGCCCGCTGGAAATCCGCGTTGGTGAGCAGGCCGAGCAACACCGCGGTCGCCGCCACCACCAGGGCGATCCGCGCCGGGCTCATGCCATGGCTGACATAGCGCCAGGCCCGCAGCGGCGTCAGCGCGACATAGGCGAACAGGGCGAATACCCAGTACTTGGCCCAGACCGCCGGCACCAGCAGCAGGGGGCTGGCCAGCAGCAGGACTCGCCGCTCCCGGCTGACGCAGTACACCATCAGCGCCAGGAAGCTGTAGATAAAAAATACTGAGGCCGCATCCACCGTCCCGCTGTGGGACTCGCTGATATGAAACCCCGACAGGGCGACCAGCGCACCGGCCGTCCACCCCACGGCGGGCTGTGCCGGCACCAGCAGCAGGCCGATCACGGCAATCGCGACGGCGGTAAGCGCCCCGGCAACCGCCGAATGGCCGCGAGCCACCTGAATGTGGGCGCTGCTGTGGCAGTACGCTTTTACAGCGCGATCGTCTCCCGCAATGCCGGCGGGGGGCCCTAACCCCAGCAGGTCCGCCAGGGCAATCGTCTGGCGCCCGATGAATGTCGAGTAGCCAAAGCCGTCCAGGGCGGCCCGGCAGGAGCCGCCCTCATCGAAGTTCACCAGGGTGAAACTGCCGGGGTAATCCCAGTTCCAGCCCAGCTGCAGCGCGCTGTACAGGCGCGGCAGCAGGGCCAGCAGGAACAGCAGCACCAGGTAGAGGAGGCAGCGCCTGCCCGACAGCGCCAGCCTGGCGGGGCGGGACAGGCGTCGATCGTGGGCGGGCGACATGGTGGATGGCAGCGCGGCCAGGGCCGTCAGCGCACTGCCCCGGGCGGGGCGTGCTCCGGACCGCGCGGGTCGAGGTCGAAACTGGCCGGGGCGACCTCGGATGCCGCCACCGCAAAAGGCAACTGCTGGGCGACCGAAATAATTCTTTGGGTGCTGCGAACCTGGACGCCGATGTACGCCATAAAGAGCAGGCAAATCACCGCCAGGGACCAGAACAGCGCCGGCGCGCCCAGCAGGCTCATGAGTTTGCCCAACAGCAGCGGGGCGGATACCCCCCCGATCGCGTTCAACAGCAGCACCGAGGTGCCGATCTGCACAAATTCTGAACCTTCCGATACGTCCGCCGCCGTCGCCAGTGCCATGCCGTACATGGGCATGACCATCGCCCCGAACAGGAACACCGCCGGCAGATGCCAGGACGAACCGGTACTGGCCGCCACAGCGCCGCAAGTGAGCGCACCGCCAAGGCAGAGGTAGAGCAGGACCCTGCGCCGATCGATGCGGTCCGACACCAGGCCGATGGGGTACTGCAACAGGGCGCCCCCGAGGATGGCGGCGCTGATAAACCAGCTGATATCACTCTGGGATTCGCCCGTGCCGCGGGCGAACACCGCGCCGAGGGACCAGAAACTGCCCACCACCAGGCCCGACAAAAGTGCGCCGGCGAAGGCGGTGCGGGAACGGCGGTAGAGCAGGCTGAAGCTGACCCGGGTGGCTTCCACCGGTGCCGGTGCCAGCTTCCTGGTGAGGCCGACCGGCACGATGGCCAGCACCATGAATACCGCGGCCAGGGTAAAGGGAGTGGCGGATTCTATCGGTCCGACGTTGATCAGGGCCTGGCCGAGAGCCATCGACAGCAACAGGATGAAGGTGTAGATCGACAGGATCCGTCCCCCGGGTATGGGCTGTTGCCTGGCTGTTGAGCCAGCTCTCGATCACGGTGTACAGGCCGGCGATCGCCACGCCGGTGAGAAAGCGCAACAGCAACAGGTACTGCCAGTCGTCGAGCATCTCGACACAGAGGATCGCGCTGGTCATGACCGCGGTGAGGACAGCGAAGCTGCGAATATGCCCTACCCTGGCGATGGTGGCAGGCACCCCGATGCACCCCACGATAAAGCCGAGGAAATAACAGGAGGCGCTGATACCTATCATGAAATCCGACAGGCCATTGGCACTGGCCCGCAGGGGCAGCAGGGTGAGCTGCATGCCATGGGCGATGAGCAGCAGCGCGGTCGACATCAACAGCGAGGTGACAGTGGCCAGGGCTCTCATGGGATTGGGGACACCGGGTCGGTCGGGAAAAGGGCAAGCATACGGCTTATTTACTGCGCCTGGAAATCGTAGGCCGCACTGATCGCCGCCCAGGCCTCCTCGGCCGTCTCCACGAACTCAAAAATATCCAGATCCTCCTCACTGATCACACCCTCGTCCACGAGAGCGTTGAAATCGATGATACGGCGCCAGTAACTGGACCCCATCAGCAGTACGGGCACCCGGTGGATTTTGCCGGTCTGGATCAGGGTCAGGGTTTCGAACAACTCGTCCAGGGTGCCGAAACCACCGGGGCATGCCACCAGCGCCCTGGCCCGCTTGAGGAAGTGCATCTTGCGGATCGCGAAGTAGTGGAACTGGAAGCACAGCTCCGGGCTTATATAAGGATTGGGCTGCTGCTCCAGGGGCAGCACGATATTGAGGCCGATGCTCTTGCCGCCCGCGTCCGCGGCGCCGCGGTTGGCCGCTTCCATTATTCCCGGTCCGCCCCCGGTGATCACCACCAGGTCACAGCCGTTCGATGACAGGGTCGCGCGGGTGATCAGTTCACCCAGCTTGCGGGCCTCATCGTAGTAGCGGCTGTTGGCCGCCACCCGCCTGGCGATGGCGAGCTTGCGTTGCAACAGGCTGTCGCCCGGGTGCGGCTTGTGCCGCCGACTCCGCCCGCTGCAGCAACTCGGCCGCGACCTGCGGCTCGGGTGTGCGGGCGCTGCCGAACACAACGACAGTCGAGTTGATGCCCTCGTCCGCCTGCACCAGCTCGGGCTTGAGCAATTCCAACTGCAGGCGCACGGGGCGCAACTCCTCCCGCAGCAGGAAGTCGGTGTCGGTGTACGCCAGGCGGTAGGCGTCCGAACAGGTCTGGGCTGTGCCGCTCACCAGGCATGCGACCTCCGCGTCCTGGGCTGCACTGGGGAAGGGAAATCTCTGTTTCTCGGTCATGGGTCGGCGCCTGCCTGGTCATTGAAAAGGGGCAGGATCAATCCTGCTCTGCGGTGGAACAATTGTACAGGCTGTATGAGATCGGCCGCGCGGCTTTGCTGGAAACGCCAGCATTTCGTGCCACAAAAATTCACTGCAATGCACTATTTGCCCTCAGCTTTTCCACGGCGAGATCGACAAAGCTGCGGACTTTGGCTGATCCAAGTCGACCCTCGCGATGGATGACGTGAACCGGCAGCGCGGCCTCTTCGAACTCTGTCAGCACCGTTGTCAGCGTGCCGGCCGCCAGCTCGTTCGCCACCTGGTAGGAAATCAGCCGCGTGAGGCCAAACCCGCTCCTGGCGGCTTCGAGCGCGCCGTCATTGGTATTCACCAGAATGCGCGGACTGAGCCGGACCCGAATCTGTTCTTTCCCCCGGCGAATGCCCATTCCGAACCGGCGGACAATGAGGTGGCGGCAATGATCGGATGCTGCGCAAGCTCGGCGGGGGACCTGGGGCTGCCGTGCTGTTCCAGGTAGGCCGGCGCCGCACACACGACCCGACGCACCTGGCCCACGCGAATTGCCCGCAGCGAAGAATCGGGCAATGGGCCGATGCGAATACCGACATCGAGGCCTTCCTCCATCAGGTTGACCACGCGATCGACGAATAGCGCTGACACGGTGGTTTCAGAGTAGGTCGTCTGGTAGGCCGTGATCAGGGGCATCACGTAGATCTTCCCGAACAGCACCGGCGCCGTTACCGCCAGATTCCCGCGCGGCGTGGCATTGATGCCGGCCGCCGCCTCGTCGGCCTCGTCGGCCTCGAGCAGGATGCGCCGCGCGTCCTCCAGGTAGCGGGCGCCGGCATCGGTGGTCCGCACCAGGCGCGTGGTGCGCGTGAGCAGCCGCACGCCCAGCCGCTCCTCAAGCAGGGCGATGGCCCGGGTCACGGCGGGTGGGGACATGCGCAACCGCCGCGCCGCAGCGGCAAAGCCCTCCTCTTCGGCCACGGCGACAAACACGGTCATGAGGTGGAATCGGTCCACGATTTATTCCTTTATATGGAATAGTGTATTCAATTATACGGCTATTCTTCTTCCATTTGGAATCAGGCACATTGGCAGCCGTCGACAAGCAGGTCGGCCAACCAACCCCAAACAGGAGAATTATCATGGCCCGAGCCTTCGCCAGGATAGCCTTCACCGACAACGTTAAAGCCGCCCAAGCGCGGATGGGCAGTCGCGACGCCTATCGCGCGGCTGAAATGGGCGCTGCCGAGGTAGTCGAACTCAGCCCCCGTGAGGTCGAATTCATCGCTGCGCGCGACAGCTTTTACCAGGGGACCGTAGGCGAGAACGGCTGGCCTTACGTCCAGCACCGCGGCGGGCCAACCGGCTTCCTCAGGGTCCTGGGTCCAAAGACGATCGGCTATGCCGATTTCTCCGGCAACCGCCAGTACATTTCGGTGGGCAACCTCGACGGGGATGACCGGGTCAGCCTGTTCCTGATGGACTATCCCGCCCAGCGCCGGCTCAAGATCTGGGGCCGGGCGCGCCTAGTAGACGAAGACAAGGAGCCGGCCCTCGTTGCCCGCCTCGAGTCGCCCGATTACCGGGCCCGTGTCGAGCGCGGCGTGATCATCACGGTGGAGGCATTCGACTGGAACTGCCCGAAATACATCACGCCGCGCTTCACCGAACGGGAAGTTCGCGGCCTCATCGGCGAGCGGGGACTGGCGGCCGAACCGGTCGCAACAGCCGCCGCAACCACCGCGGAAATCGGCCGCGGCGCGCTCAAGCTTGTCATCACCGGTATGCGCCAGCTGACGCCGCGCGTGCGCGCCTTTGAACTGCGGGCACCCAACTGGAGCGACCTGCCGCCCGCCACCCCGGGCGCGCACCTCACCGTACCGGTGCGCCTGGCCGACGGCTCGGAAGTCACCCGACAGTATTCGCTGACCTCGCATCCACAGCGGCGCGACAGATACGAGATCGCGGTGCTGCGCGAGGAGGACGGACGTGGCGGTTCCGCCGCCATCCACGCCACCTGGCAGATCGGGACACGGCTCGCGCTGGATCATCCGGTCAATCAATTCCCGCTGCATGATGACGATCGCCACGCCGTACTGATCGCAGGCGGCATAGGTATCACACCCATCAGGGCCATGGCCCAGGAGCTCAAGGCGCGCGGCGCGTCATTCGAGTTGCACTACAGCGGCAGGACCAGCGCCGGCATGGCTTTCCGGGACGAGCTGGCCAGCGAGTTTGGGGGGCAGTTGCAACTGTACTTCACGCGCACCCCGGGCGAGTCCCGCCTGGAGCTTCACGCGACAATGGCGGCGGCCCCGCCAGGCGCGGTGTTTTACGTCTGCGGTCCCGGTCGCCTGATCGAGGCTGCCCGGGCTGCGGCAAGCGCACTCGCGATCCCCGTCGAGCGCGTCCAATACGAAAGTTTTGAATGAAATCGAGGCGACCCATGGAAACGAAACCCCCCACCCCACCCTTCTGCGAAGCCTCCGCACGGCAGAAAGTCCGCATGGCGGAAGATGCCTGGAACACGCGCGATCCTGATCGCGTGGTAATGGTCTACACCCCGGACACCCGCTGGCGCAATCGCGCCGAGTTTCCGGTCGGACGTGAACAGGTCCACCAGTTCCTGACACGCAAATGGGCAAGGGAACTGGACTACCGGCTGATCAAGGAACTGTGGGCCTTTGCGGACAATCGCATCGCCGTGCGCTTTGCCTATGAATGGCACGACGACTCCGGGCAGTGGTTCCGTTCCTACGGCAACGAGAACTGGGAATTCAACGCACAGGGCTTCATGCAGCACCGGTTCGCCAGCATCAACGACCTCCCCATCACGGCGGCCGAACGCAAGTTCTTCTGGTCCCTGGGACGGCGACCCGATGACCATCCGGGTCTTGGCGACCTGGATCTGTAATCCAAAGCCCGCCGTCCCCACTGGCGTTTGCGCTGTCACCCGTACGTTTAGCCACGGTACTGCAAATATACATGCCCCGCCCCACCGACGATCAGGCAGACCAGGGCAACGATGTCGGCCATGACGACGCGCGCGACCTGTGCGTTATAACCACCGACAGACCAGGCCAGCCAGAGGAAAGAGACAACACTGATAAAGCCGGCAATAAACGCAAGTGTTTGAAGCGGGGGGCTAAAGGCGGCGTAGAGCAAGAACAATCCGAGGAGGCCAAAGAGGACAGCGCGATGGCGCATAAGGATGGCGAGGTTGGGCTCGTTGGCGGAAATTCCATAAAGGGTAGCCAGGCGCTCGCCACCAGGTACGCCTGATAGTGGAAGCAAATGAATAACGGCGACTACCAGCAGCATCGCGGATACAAGGTAACGCATGGGGCCTCCTGGTGGGGGAAATGCCCAGTTTCAGCAATGGCCTGGTCGAAGGCAAGGACATTTGCTGGAAGCTGTTATTGCAAGGCGCCGTGACGATATTGCAGCGCGCGTAGAGAGGATGCCCACCCTTCGACACCATCTGGAGCCCGTGCTTGCGACAGAGGGCAATGGCCGGCGCCATTGCAATCTACAACAACAGCAAGCAGGCGTTTCTCGGGCAGTAGTTGGCGCGGCGGCAGGTCAGGCCGCCCGGTACACGGAAATCTCCACCGCGTCCGGCACCGAGGTGTACTCGATCGTCGCCTCCCGGTGCTCGCAATCGTAGTGTCCGCAGTTCCTCACGTAATCCAGGTAGGCCTCGGGGGCAAAAATCTTGCCCACGTTGTCTGCCACCACGATGCTGCCAGGGCCGATCAGTGCCGCGCTGCTCGATCAGCTGCAGGTCGCTCTTGTACAAATCCTTCCAGTGATCCAGGAACACCAGGTCGAAGCGGCCCTGCAGCGTGGCAATCATTTTGGTGGAGGGGCCGTGCACGAAGGCGATGCGGTCTGACAATCCGGCGAATTCTACATTGGCGCGCGAACTTACCACGGCGTGCGAGTCGATTTCGATGGACGTGATGCGCGCGGCGGGCCCGAAGGCGTTGGCAATCATGATCGAGGAGTAGCCGCAGTAGGCGCCCAATTCCAGGATCCGGGCGTTCGGAGGCAGGCGCTGCGCGAGTTCGCGGATCAGCGGCCCCTTCTTCGGCCCTATGCTCATCAGCCAGCGCTCCTGTTGGGCGAACTGGTCGAGTGTGCGCAGCACATCTTCGGGATCACCCGAGCGCGCATGCTCGGCGACGTAGCGCGCGGCCTGGACCGGTCGGGTCGGGGCGCCCCGGAGTTTGTCGATCAGCGCCTGGACCGTGGTCCTGAGCGTGAAGCCCAGCGCCCGGGGCTGCAGAAATCGCCACAGTTGCATACTCGACCTACTCCTTCTGGTGAATCCGATCCAGATGCATGCGTATCTGCATGTCCCATTCGTTGAAGACGCGGCGCGCCTCGGCGGTATTGGTCACACGGTTGTTGAAGCCCCGGAGAGAGGAGCCGGAGCGGGTGTCGCGTGTAAGAAGCGTGGGAGAAGTATAAACCGGCGATTGTGAAACAGCCAAGCGCCTATCAACTCCAGTAGTCTCCGAAATCCACTGCTTATCGCTGTTTTCCGGCCCATCTTTATGTCCTTTTTCCTCAGGTGTGACAGGATCCTGTCAATGACCCGAGGTTCTTCTCCTGGCACAATTGCTTTCACTTCGCCCTGCTTGCCGCAATGCTCACACGGCTCCAGGTCAGTGATTTCTTGATTTTGGACAGTATTCGTACACGGGCAACGCTATAAGCTGGCGCCGCTAAGGGGTATGAAATCTCAAATACTGGAGCAATGTACGCATGTTTAATCGCCTGATGGCTGTCTGTCGACAACTTGCCTCGGGTGAGGCCGAGAGTTATCCACCCAGGGTTATGACACCCGCTGATGTAGCGCGACAACACTGGGACCACCAGGTCGACGTGGCGGTGGTTGGCTTTGGCGGTGCCGGCGCAGCCGCGGCCATTGAGGCAAGGGACAGCGGCGCAGATGTTCTGGCAGTAGACCGTTTCCACGGGGGCGGTTCAACGCAGATCAGTGGCGGCATTTATTACGCCGGCGGCGGTACCGATATCCAGAGGCAGGCTGGTGTCGAAGACTCACCGGAGAACATGTATCGCTATTTGCAGCTTGAAGTCCGGGATGCGGTCAGTGAGCAAACCCTGCGTGAGTTCTGCGATCAGAGTCCGGAAAATTTTGACTGGTTGGTAGCACAGGGTGTTCCTTTCGAGGCAAGTAAGTGTCCTTTCAAAACCTCATATCCTTCAAACAATTACTACTTCTACCACTCGGGCAATGAATCATTCCCTCCCTATTCCGATCGCGCCACACCTGCGGCGAGGGGGCATCGGGCCCATGGCAAGGGCGTCTCCGGGGGAGCATTCTTCACCCCGCTGCGCGAGAGTGCATTGCGCAAGGGCGTCAAATTACTGGAACAGCACAAGGCTGTGCGACTGCTCACCAACGACGCGGGCAGGGTAATCGGTGTTGAATTGAAAGCCATGCAACCCGGCACCCTCAGCGGCTGGCTGCACCGGCAAATTGATTGGTCTGATGGTGTTCCTGCGCTATGTCACCATTTTTACGCCCTTCGTGAACTATGCAATGCGCGGGTGTATTGAAGTGGTGGAGCAGCGCTTCTCGGTGTTGACCCGGGTGTTCGTGCGCAAGTCTGTTGTAATCAGCAGCGGCGGCTTTTACTTTAATCGCAACATGGTGAAACACTATGCGCCCGAGTATCTGTCGGGTGTTCCGCTAGGCACCATTGCCGACAATGGCAGTGGCATAAAACTGGGAGAAAGTGTCGGCGGACGGACGGCCTTAATGGATAACATTTCCGCCTGGCGTTTCATCAACCCTCCCGAGGCGTTTGCAAGGGGTGTTCTGGTCGATCAAAAAGGCAATCGTATTTGCAATGAAATGCTGTATGGGGCGCAGTTGTCCGAGCGCATCATGAAACAGGCTGGAGGCAAGGCCTGGTTGATCATTGATAGCGCGCTGTTCAAGCAGGCCCATCGAGAACTCGGACCCGGTCGCGCGATGTGGTTTCAGTCAGTATCCGCGCTCATGTTTTTGTATCTCGCGCGTTCGCGCGCCGCCAGCCTCGAGCAACTGGCCAGCAAGCTGCGTATTCCCGCCGGGGTATTGAAGAAAACGGTTGCCGAGTACAACACACTGGCCGTGCAGGGCGCCCGGGATGCCATGGGCAAGCCCACGGAGTATTGCACGGCCCTGGGTGATGGTCCTTACTACGCTCTCGACTGCTCGGCCGATTCGCTGATGATGTGCCCTGCATTGAGCCTGGGCGGACTCAAGGTTGAGGAAGCCAGCGGACAGGTGCTGTCTGCGGATAACACGCCTGTCGGTGGTTTGTATGCCGCCGGGCGCAGTGCTGTGGGTGTCGCTTCGCGCTCCTATGTCAGTGGCTTATCGATAGCTGATTGCATATTCTCTGGCCGCAGGGCGGGACGCCATGCGGCACTCTGCAGCAACCCCGTCGATACATGAAAATTATTCTCCCGTAAGGGACGGTTCAGCATGCAAAAGAAGACTGTTTTCATTACCGGCACCACGGGTTCGATGGGTAGCGCCGGACTGAAGATTCTGCTCGACCGGAGAGACCGGTTTGACATCGTCACCCTGGTTCGGCCTTCACAAAAAAACAAGGAGATGATGCGCCAGTACGCTGCAGAGGCGGGGTTGAATATCATCTGGGGCGACCTGACGAACTTCGACGATGTACTGAAGTGTGTGACCGGCGCGGACATCATCCTGCATCCTGCCGCCATGATCGCACCGGAAGCCGACCACAACCCGGTGCTTGCCCGAAAAATCAACGTAGGGTCGATCGAAAATATCGTGCGGGCGATCAAGGCCCAGCCAGACCCCGATCGCATCAAATTGGTAAACATTGGCTCAGTCGCCATGACAGGCGATCGTCTCTATCCAATACATGTCGGCCGTACCGGCGATCCGTTCAAGCCCAGTATTTATGACGCCTACGCCTGCAGCAAAATCGATGCGGAACGAGTCGTGGCGGAGTCACAGTTGCGGTACTGGGTCAGCCTGCGCCAGACGTTTGTGGCTATCCCGGATACGCTGGCACTGATGGACCCCATCATGTTTCACCAACCGCTGGACACCTGCATCGAGTTGTGCACCCAGCATGATGCCGGCCTGCTGCTGGCCAACGCCTGCGAAGACTCTGTGCCCGAGGAATTTTGGCGACGCTTCTACAATATCGGCGGGGGACCCCGTGCCCGGCTGACTTTCCAGGCATTGATGGAGCGCGTCTATGGCGCCCTCGGGCTGGGCACGCCCGCCGAGCTGACAGATAGGAACTGGTTTGCCATCAGGAACTTTCACTGCCACTGGTATGAGGATTCGAGCACGCTGGATGACTACCTTCACTTCCAGACGATGGGTGTTGATCACTATGTGGAGTCAGTGTTAAAGGGCTCACCGTGGTATGTCACGATCACCAACAAACCTGTAATCCGCAATATCATGGGTTTACGCGTAGTAAAAGCGCTGATTCGCAAGTTCCTGATGAAGCCGCTGGCATTTGCCTCCCGCGACTCGACAATGTACTGGGTGCATAACGACATGCAGGATCGTATCTCGGCTTTTTTCAAGGACAAGCAGTCCTGGCAGGCCATACCCTCGCATTGGGACGACATCAGGCGCCCGAGTTACCAGGACTACCAGCGCCTGGACCATGGCTACGATGAATCATTGGCCGACAGAGAACTGGACTTGGCCCAGATGCAAAAGGCGGCGCATTTCAGGGGCGGACAATGCAAGGCCTCGTCTATGCAGGCAGGGGATTTATTCTCGCCTCTGGACTGGCAGTGCTGGCGCGGACATGCATTTAGCATGACCCCGAATGCGGTGTTGAAAGGCGGCCATTGGTGTCCGCACTGCGAGCCGGCGAGAATCGGCTGGGATTATGATGAGGAAGCCATACACAATCCCTTTTTCGCGCAGGTCTGGTACCCGAACCATGATGTGACAGAAGCGCACTATTATGCAAAGGATTGCTATCTGGACGTGGCACCTGCATGACCTGCGAGGCAGGTGTTGACCTCAGCCAAAAACTTGTACACTCTCGCGCACACCCTGGAGAATATCGCCATGTTTGAGAACGAACACCCGGCCCGCCGCGCGGCATTGCTCTCGCGCGAGTATGTGCACACCAAGAATCGCGCGGGCTGGCTTGGGCTCTACGCGGAAGATGCCATTATCGAGGATCCCATCGGGGTCTCGATGATCGACCCGGAGGGCAAGGGTCACCGCGGCGCGGCGGCGCGGGAGGCATTCTGGGACAATTTCATCGCCCCGGCGAATATCAACATCGACATCCTCGACTCATTTGCCGCTGGACTTGAGGTGGCCAACCTGCTGGTACTGACCATCCGCTTCGACCTCGGCGAGGGCAAGGCCCTGCAGCAAAAGGTGCACGGGGTGTTCACCTACGAAGTCGATGAGCAGGGCAAGCTGCTGGCACTGCGCGGTTACTGGGATACCAACGATCCGCGCAACCAGATGGCGGAAATCAACCTCGCCGAGGCCGGCAGCGCGGCGCCCTGAAAACCCATACCCACCAAAAGGACAGGATCATGCTGAAAAACTATACGTGGATTTTGCTTTGCAGCCTGCTGGCGGGCGGCTGGGCGCAGGCGGCGGACAACGCCGACAACGCTGCCACCCTGCGCCAGGTGGTGGCCGCGCGCAGCGCCGAAGACAAGGCCAGGGACAGCGCCCGCCACCCGGTGGAAACGCTGGAATTTTTCCAGGTGGCCCCGGGCATGACAGTAGCGGAAGCACTGCCCGGAACTGGCTGGTACACCAACATCCTCGCCAATTACCTGGGCCCGAAAGGTACCCTGTACGGGATCAATTACCCCGACAGCATGTGGCCCATGTTCGCCAACGCCACGGATGAGTGGGTGGCAGAGAGGATCGCCGGCACCGCGAAATTTCCGGAGCTGGTCAAGGGTTTCACCGACAACGGCATCAGGACCGCGGGATTCACTTTCAGTACGGTGCCGCCAGAGGTCGTTGGCACTGTCGACAGGGTTCTGCTGATTCGCGCACTGCACAATATCAACCGCTTCGAGAGCACAGCCGGAACCCGCAGCCAGGCCCTTGCGGCGGTGCGGAGCATGCTCAAGGATGACGGGCTGGTCGGGGTGGTCCAGCACCGCGTGGCGGTGCCCGACCAGGCGTCGGGTACTGACGGCTCCAGGGGCTACCTGTGGGAGGCCGAGGTGATCCAGGCGTTCGAGGAGGCTGGTTTCGAACTGGTGGCCACCAGTGATATCAATGCCAATCCAGCGGACCGGCCCGGGCCTGAGGACACCGTATGGCGCCTGCCGCCTTCGCTGGCCACCAGCAAGGAGGACGCGGCGCTGCGCGCAAAAATGCAGGCTATCGGCGAATCAGACCGCATGACCCTGCTGTTTCGCAAGGCGCCCTAGCGGCAGGAGCAAACTCTCAGCTGGTGTAACCCGCCGTCATTTCCTGCGCCTGTGACCACAGGCGCAATGCCAGGTCGCGATCGAACATGTGGTGCTCGCCGCTGACCGTCACCGGGTTGCAATCCTCGAAATAGGCGCCGTTCACGCCCTCCAGCAGGGGGTTGGTGGCCACGTAGACCTGGGTGGCAGCGCCCTGCGCCGGCGTCTTCGCAACCAGCGGGCCGATCAGGTCGAAGCCGATCCGAATCACCGCGGGCGCGGTGCGGGCAATGTCGGTGTGCACGAGACCGGGGTGGATCACATTGGAGCTCACCCCGGTGCCCTGGAGCCGCTCGGCCAGGACCAGGGAAAACAGGGCGTTCGCCAGTTTCGAGCGGCCATAGGCCTCGCCCGGGTCAAACTCGCCTTCTCCGCGCAGATTGTCGAAATCGATACCCTCCGCCGGCGCCTGGCGGTAGCCGGAGCGACTGCCCACGTGCACGATCCGCCCTGAGCCGGCGGCCAGCATCATTGGCAACAGCTGGCCGACCAGCACAAAGTGACCCAGGTAATTGACCACGAAAATCTTCTCGACCCCGTTGACCAGTTCCAGCTCGCCAAAGGTGTTGATACCGGCATTGCAGATCAATATATCCAGCCCAACGCCCATCTCCCGCACCGAGCGGGCGCAACTTACCGCCGAGTCGAAATCCGCCAGCTCCAGCGCCAGGGGCGTGGTTTTTCCGGCTACGGAAGCGCAGGCCTCAGCCGCCTTGTCGAGGGTGCGCCCGGTGCCAATGACGTGAGCGCCGCGCAGGGCGAGTACGCGCATGGTCTCGTAGCCCAGGCCCGAGGTGCAGCCGGTAACCAGGGCGGTGCGACCGCCCAGGTCGAGGCCGGCAGTGACTTCCTCGGCGGTGGAATCGGCGCCAAACGGGCCGATCGGGAACCGGGTGTCAGGGGCGACCACCGGCTTGTCCCCGCTACACGCTGCCAGCAGGGGTGTGCCGGCGGTCGCTGCCGCCAGCCCGAGAAGTTGCCTGCGTTTTATTCCCATTCTGATACCCCGTTACAGCGCCAGCGACAGCCGGCAGTGTAGCCCCTGCCGGGCAACGCGGGTACAGGCCCACACAAATAACTAATGGTTATGGACTGAAATAATAAAATGTCATGGAGGAATTTCTTGTGTATCGCTTCTCCCCCCCTATACTCGGCTTGTGGCGGTCGAGAGCCCACCAGCCATGAAATGGTGGGTTTGCTGAAAGTCGCGCACACCGCTTGGGGGAAGCGAGCAAACATTGGTCAGAAATGTTTGAGGCCAGGGGACGTGTTCCGGTAGCGGGCCGGGAAAATGCCTGGGTAGAAAAATAAATGCCTTGCCCTCGATACGCCGTCGCGGCCCCCGGCCCGGCGGCTTTTTTTATGCAGATAATGAGTTATGCTCTCGGGACTTTTCAGGGAGCGGCCATGAGCACCATCCAGAAACTCCTGCAGGACATCAGCGCCTCGCCCCGCGGGCCGCAGGTCGCGGCGATCTTCGACTTCGATGGCACCATCATCGCCGGCTACTCCGCCACCACCTTTATCAGGGAACAGGTCAGGCGCGGCGACCTGTCGCCGCGGCAGCTGGCGGAGATCGTCGCTGCCATGACCAGCTTTGGCCTGGGCAACCTGGGTTTCTCCGGCCTGATGGCGGTCAATGCCCAGTTCATGCGGGGCATCGAGGAGAGCACCTACAATGAAGTGGGTGCACAGCTCTACACCAAACAGATTGCGCGCCTGATCTACCCGGAATCGCGCGCCCTGGTGGACGCCCATATCGCCAGGGGGCACACGGTGGCCATCATTTCCTCCGCCACGCCCTACCAGGTGGAGCCCGCGGCCGCTGACCTGGGCATCGAACATGTGCTGTGCAGCCAGCTGGAGGTGCGCGAGGGCAGGTTCACCGGCAACGCCGTGAAGCCCCTGTGTTTTGGCCAGGGCAAGGTGGACGCGGCCGAGGGCCTGGCGCAACGCACCGGCGCCGATCTCGCCCGCAGTTTCTTTTACTCCGACAGTACCGATGACCTGCTGTTACTGGAACGGGTCGGCCACCCGCGAGCCCTGAACCCGAGTGGCAAACTGGCGACAATTGCCGGGGAACGGGGCTGGCCCGTCGCCCGTTTCGGCAGCCGCGGCCGGGCCGGCATCGGCCAGTACATCCGCTCGGTCGCCGCCACCAGCAGCCTGGTGACCTCCTTTGCGGCAGGCCTGCCCATCCTGGCCCTCACCGGCTCCCGGCGCGCATCCCAGAATTTTTCCTTCTCCCTGTTTGCCGACACCGCCAGCGCCCTGATCGGCATGGACCTGAACGTCAGCGGCGAGGAACACCTCTGGTCGCAGCGGCCCGCAGTCTTCATCTTCAACCACCAGAGCAAGGCGGATGTCATCATTCTCGCCAGGCTGCTGCGCCGCGATATCGCCGGCGTGGGCAAGCAGGAGATCAAGCAAGAGACGCCGATCCTGGGCAAGGTACTGGAGCTCGGCGGCGTGGTTTTCATCGACCGGGCAAACGCCAGGAATGCGATCGAGTCCATGGCGCCCCTGGTGGATGCCATGAAGCACGAGGGCAAGTCCGTGGTGCTGGCCCCGGAGGGCACGCGCACCGTCTCCCCGCGGCTCGCGCCCTTCAAGAAAGGCGCCTTCCACCTGGCGATGCAGGCCGGGGTGCCGATCGTGCCCATCGTTATCCGCAACGCGGGGGATGTCGCGCCCAAGGGCGACTTCGTCTACCGCGCCGCCACGGTGGATGTGCAGGTGCTGCCACCGGTGGACACCAGCGGCTGGCGCGTTGCAGACCTGAACGAACATGTGCGTGAGGTGCGCAATATGTTCGCCCGGGCCCTGGGCCAGCCCGAGGAACCGTCGAAAGGCGCCGTCGCTGCCGCGAAGAAAGCCCGGTCCAAGGCAGGCAAGAAAGCCAGGGCTGCAACCAAACCCAAGACAACGCGGAAGGCCAGCACAAAAACCAGGGCCGAGAAGGCCAGCGCAGCCAAAGTTGCGGTAAAATCCCGTGGCAATACCAGGCCCAAAGCCAAAGCCGGAAAACGGAAAACCAGGTCCTGATCGAGATGGCACTGGCCGACAAGTTCCGTGAGGGCAATCCCTGGCCGGTGCGGGAGGGGCAGCGTGTGCTGTTTATCCTGGACAGCCGCAACGGCTTTGAACGGGAACTGCTGCGGCAGTGGATACACCATCACCGGGCCAGCGGCAGCGAGGAATTCGAAGCGCCGCAGGTCTGCCTGCAACTGGGTGACGACCGCAAGACCATCGACACCTCGCAGCTGATCGTTGCCCTCGCCCTCCCTGCCGACACCCTGGTTGCGCCACTGCGCGTGGCCTGGTTGCCCTCGCAGCAGGACATCGATTCCGGGCCGCGCCTGCGCAACCTGTTTTTCGGTGACCCGCGCCATCCCGGCGCCAGTCGCGGTCGCAGGATTTTCAACGAATCACCCTCTCGCATGCGCCTCATCGCCGGCAGCCCCGACTCCGTCGCCAACCTGCGCGAGCGCTTCGAACTGCACCACAATATCGAGGAAGATAACGCCCAACGGGACTTCGCCGAGTTTGTGGGCCGCCAGGCGGCACTGGTGCTGGACATCGCGGAACGGCGCCTGCAGGGCGGGCGTTACAAGGTACCGCGCCATGTTGCCGCCAGCCTGAAGTCCAGCCCCGCCTTCAACGAGGCCGTGGATGCCCTCGCCCGGGAGAGCGGCAGACCCAAGGCGGCGCTGATGGCGGAGGCGACCGGCTACATGACCGAGATGGTGTCCAGGCCGAGCACGTTCTGGCTGGATTTTTACGCGAAGTTCAACAGCTTCTGCCTGGGCCTGGGCTACGAGGAAAAAATTGTCTACGACCCGGAGGCGGTGGCGAGAATGCGCCAGGTGGTGCGTGACAATCCCGCCATGCTGCTGTGGACCCACAAGACCTACCTCGACGGCATGGTGGTGCCCAAGGTCCTTTACGAGAACGATTTCCCCATGCCGCATATGTTCGGTGGCGCCAACATGAATTTCCCGGGCCTGGGCTTCCTGCTGCACCGCGCCGGCGCCATTTTTATCAAGCGCAGCTTCCAGGACAACGAGCTCTACAAGATCACCCTGCGCCATTACATCGGCTACCTCATGGAAAAGCGCTTCCCCATGAACTGGGCATTCGAGGGGACCCGCTCGCGCATGGGAAAACTGATGCCCCCGCGTTACGGACTGCTGAAATACGTACTGGAGGCCTGCCACGCCACGGACGCCCGCAATATCCACATCATCCCCATATCCATCAGCTACGACCTGATCCGGGACGTCGAGGAGTACGCCACCGAGCAGACCGGCCGCGGCAAGGGCGCCGAGTCGCTGCGCTGGTTCATCGGCTATATCCGCAGCCTGGCCCGGCCCATGGGCAAGGTCTACATGGATATCGGCGAACCGGTAGTGCTGGCCAGGGCGCCGCATCCCGACGACAAGCTGGCACTGTCGAAAATCGCATTCGAGGTGGCGGTGGAAGCCAACAACGTCACCCCGATCACGGTACCTTCACTGGTGACCATGAGCCTGCTGGGCGCGGCGCCAAGAGCACTGACCGAGGCCGAGGTGGTGCACGACATGGACGTCCTGCTGGCCTGGGCCTCGGCCCGCAAGCTGCGGATTTCCGCCGACTTCGACCCGGCCTACGCCAGCCAGATGGAGAGCCTGCTGCGTATCATGATCGACGAGGGCATGGTGACCCGCTATGACGAGGGCCCGGACGTGGTCTACGCGATTGAGCAGGAGCAGCACGCGGTAGCCAGTTACTACCGCAATACGATCATTCACTTTTTTGTGAACAAGGCCATCATCGAGCTGGCGCTGTTGAAAACCAGCGAGACCGAGGGTGTCGCCGCGCTGGAGATTTTCTGGACGGAGGTGGACCGGCTGCGCGACCTGTTCAAGTTCGAGTTCTTCTACGCCCCGACCGAGGAGTTCCACCGGCAGATTCGCGCTGAACTCGCCCGCTATGCACCCAACTGGGAAGCGCTGCTGCAGCAGGGCGCCCCGGGCTTCCTGCAGCTGCAGAACAATATGCTGTTGCTGGTATCCCATGTCACCCTGCTGACCTACGCCGAAGCCTACTCGGTGGTGGCCGATCTGCTGGCGAGGATGGATGCATCTGAAGCGCTGACCGAGGAACAGTGTGTGGCGCAGGCATTGATACTCGGGCGCCAGGCCTACCTGCAGCGGCGCATCAGCAGCCCCGCCTCGATAGGCAAGCTGCTGTTCAAGAATGGCTTCAAAATGGCAGAGCATCGCAAACTCACGGCCGGTGGTGACGAGCGCGTCGCCAGCGGGCGCAAGGCGCTGGCCCAGGAACTGCGGGACGTACTGCGCCGGCTGGAACTGGTTCGCGCGCTGGGTGTGGCCACCCGCGGCATTGCAGTGGAGAAACAAGAATGGCAAACCTGAAAGTCGGCCTGCTGGGCGGTGGTTCCTGGGGAACCACCGTGGCATCCCTGTTGACGCGCAACGTGCCAGTCACCCTGTGGGCGCGCAATCCCGGCCACGGTGGAGGAAATCAACACCCGCCACACCAACAGCACCTACCTGCCCGGCGCCACCCTGCCGGACAAGCTGGTGGCCACCAACGATATCGGCGAGGCCGTCCGCGGCGCCGATGTCGTGGTGATGGGAATTCCCTCGCAGAATTTCCGCAGCGTGCTGCTGGAAGTGAAGCAGCACATCCGCGCCTGGGTACCGGTGATCAGCCTGACCAAGGGGCTGGAGCTGGATACCAGTATGCGTATGACCGAGATCATCAGCGAGGTGCTACCAGGCCATCCGGTCGGCGTTCTGACCGGCCCCAACCTGGCGCGGGAGATCATGGCGGGGCAGGCGGCGGCCAGTGTGATTGCCATGGAGGACGACATCATCGTGCGGGCGCTGCAGTCGATCTTCAAGAGCGGCCTGTTCCGGGTGTACACCAACAACGATGTGATCGGCTGCGAACTCGGCGGTGTGCTGAAAAACATCATCGCCATCGCGGTCGGCATGGGCGACGGCCAGGGCGCCGGCGACAATACCCGCTCCGCCCTCATCACCCGCGGGCTCGCCGAGGTCACCCGCCTGGGCGTTGCCATGGGCGGGCGCGCGGAAACGTTCGCCGGCCTCGCAGGCATGGGCGACATGATCGCAACCTGCACCAGCCCCCAGAGCCGCAACCGCTACGTGGGCGTGGAGCTGGGCAAGGGCCGCAACATGCAGGAGATCGTCGATGAGATGTTCATGGTCGCGGAGGGCGCCAAGAGCGCACCCGCGGTGATGGCCCTGGCGGAAAAATACGGTGTTGAAATGCCGATCGCCAGCGATGTCTACCGCGTACTGTCGGGGGACGCCACCGCCAGCCGGGCCTTTCGCGGGCTGTTGCGGGTGTCGGCGGGCGCCGAGTGCGAACCGGGCTAGGAGCGCTTATGCACAGAAGCAGGATGCTTTTCTCGGTGCTGGCACTGGCCATCGCCCTCGGGTCAGCGGCAACGACGGCGGGCAGCTCGCCCTTCGCCGGACTGAGCGGCGATCCGCAGCTGCGCTCCGCCTCCGCCCTCGTACTCGACAGCAGCGGTAATGTCGTTTACGGCAAGGATGTCGACACCGTGCGCCCCATCGCCTCCATCACCAAGCTGATGACGGCCATGGTGGTGCTGGATGCCGACCTCGATCTCGACGAGCAACTGACCATCAGCGATGCGGACCGGGACCGGGTTCGCATGACCGGTTCGCGCCTGCAGACCGGCGCCACCCTGACCCGGCGCGAACTGCTGGTGCTGGCGCTCATGTCATCGGAAAATCGCGCCGCCGCCGCGCTCGGGCGCACCTATCCCGGCGGGACGGACGCATTCGTGTCACAGATGAACAGCAAGGCCCAGGCGCTGGGCATGAGCAGCAGCCGCTTCTCCGACCCGGCGGGACTGCACACGGAAAATCTCTCCACCGCCAGTGACCTCGCGAAAATGATAGCCGAGGCCCGGACCTACCCGCTTATCCTCGAGGCCACGACGACGCAGCAACAGGAAGTCCATCCCTTCGCCTCGCGCGGCGCGCTCAATTACGCCAACACCAACGGCCTGCTGAAGAACCCGGCGTGGGATATCGAACTGAGCAAGACGGGGTATATCCACGAGGCGGGACGCTGCCTGGTGATGCGGGCCAATATCAGGGGCGAGGAGCTGTCCATCGTCCTGCTCAACTCCTTTGGCACGCTCACGCCTTACGGCGACTCCAACCGGCTGCGCAAGTGGCTGCTCGCCAGCGGCTGAGACAGTCGTGTCCTGGAGCGTACTGGGTGAAGTACTGGGGGCGACCGCCGGCACCACCCTGGTGCTGGTGTTGCTGCTGTGGCTGATCAGCATCCCGTTGCGGGACATCAGCATCATCGACATGGCCTTCTCCGGACTGATCGCAATCCTGCTGCTGGTCGCCTGGCGCGTGGCGGGCGCCCAGGGCGTGATACCCGGCCTGATCATCACCCTGGTCCTCATCTGGGCCAGCCGTATGACGGTCTACCTGGTGCGCCGCAACTGGGGGCACGGGGAGGACCCGCGCTACACCCGGCTGCGGCAGTGGGTAGATCCCGGCTGGCCCTTTTACCGGCTCAGCCTGCGCCAGGTGTTCCTGCTCCAGGGGGCGGTGATCTGGACGCTGACGCTGCCCCAGCAGATCGCCATGGTCAGCGGCGCCGCTGCCGGCTTTGGTGCAGCCGCCGCCGCGGGCCTCGCGCTGTGGTGTATCGGTTTCGTATTTGAAACCGTCGGCGATTACCAGCTCAGCCGCTTCAAGGCGGACCCCGCGCGCCGCGGCAAGGTGCTCAATACCGGCCTGTGGCGCTATACCCGCCACCCGAATTACTTCGGCGAATTGTGCCAGTGGTGGGGCCTGTACCTGGTTGCCCTGGAAACGCCCTGGGCCTGGATCGGCCTTCCCGGGCCGCTGCTTTACAGCTGGCTGGTCATCAACGTCACCGGCCAGCGCACCCTGGACAAAAAGCTGGCGCGGGAAAAGCCTGAATATGCGCAATACATGCGCACCACCAGCGGCCTGATCCCGAAGCTGCCGCGCCGGGAGTGAAGGCTGCCAGGGTTACTGCTGGCCGAGGCTGAAGCGCACCTCGTGCGCCTTTAGCACACCGCCACAGGCGCTGCACTCCACCTCCCCCCGCAGGCTGCGGCCGCAGGGCTGGTGGGTGAGCCGCATCGGCTTGCCGTTGCCGCTCTCATCACACCATTTTTCCCCCCACTGCAGCAGGGCCAGGAACCAGGGATACAGCGCCTCACCTTTCTCGGTGAGCCGGTACTCGTAGCGCAACGGCCGCTGCAGGTAGGCGGATTGGCGCAGGACCCCCTCAGCCACCAGGAACTTCAACCGGTCCGCGAGAATATTGGTGGCCACCGGCAGTTCCTGGTGAAACTGGTCGAAGCGGGTCAGGCCGTGGAATGACAGGGCGATGACATTGGCGGTCCAGCGATCACCCACCAGGTTGACGAGATTTTTATAAAGGCTGCGGCTGCTGGGTACATCCTGTACCGACAGGGACGAGCGCCGCCGCACCTTTTTCTGCCTTATATCGCGGGTGGCACCCGGGCCTGGCTTGTATACCACCTCGGCCGGGTGAATTTCCCCCTTACAGGCACGGCAGCGCATTTGTGGTTGGAAAGCCTGAGCGCACTTCAGATGCACCAGGGTGACGTCATCCAGCTGCGGCGTATTGAAGAAGCGCCGCTCCCAGGCGACAGCCATCAGGGCGCAGTCGTACAGGTCAATGGACTTGCGGGTCAGGTGGTAGCTCATGCGCTTGCCACCCTCGCCGTCCGCCCTCTTGTGCAGGCAGTCAATCGACTGCAGCCACTTCAGCCGCTCGGACAGCACGCCCTTGGATACCCCGGTGGCGGCGAGCATTTCATTGAACGTGTTGATGCCCCAGAACACCTCCTGCAGGATCAACAGGCACCACTTGTCGCCGATCTGGTCGAGTGCACGGTTGATCGAGCTGGCCCGGGTGATGAGTTTAGTCATGGGATTCTTGCGGCTTAAATTCCCATTCTACCGCAGCCTCTTCCGGAAATGGAAAAACCCCGCCTGCGGCGGGGTTCAGCTCAAGCCGGATATCAGAAGCGTTTGGCCACGGTTATGCCATAGGTCTCCGGGGCCATATAGGATTCCGAGGTGATTGCCGTCGGGTCGACGATACGGCTGGCGATCTGCTGCTCGTCCCGCAGGTTTTTGCCCCACAGCGTAGCGGTCCAGGATTCCTGGCTGTCGCTCCAGGTCACACTGGCGCCCAGCATGCCGACGGCTTGCTGCCGGGTTTTACTCGCGTTGGATACACTGGTGTAGTAGGCATCCTTCCAATTGTAGGCGACGTTGAAGTCAAGTGTTCCCGCACTCTGCAGGTCAAAGAGGTAAGTGGCGTCTATAGCGAACGCCTGCTCGGGAGCGAAGACCATATCATTGCCGGACACATCATTACCGTTCACATCGGTGAAATCAGTGTAGGTCGCGTCACTGTAGTTATAGCTGGTGGAGAGCATCAGGTCGTCCATCAGCAGGATATTGAAATCCACGTCCACACCCTTTGTTTCAGCCTGGGCATTGGTGAGCACCAGCAGCAGACGGCTGCTCAGCTCGAAGACCTGCAGGTCGTCGTAGTCCATATCGTAGTAGGACGCATTGAACTGAACCCTATTATCCCACCAGCTCGACTTGAAGCCGCCTTCGATGTTGGTGACCGTTTCCGGGTCAACCGAGGTGGCGGCCACCTCGGGAAGGTTGGCCTGCGAGGGGAAAGCCCCGCTCTTGAAACCCTCGGAGTAGGTGGCATAGAACATCAGGTTGTCGGTAGGGTTGTAGCTGACAGAGAACTTGTTGGTTGTATCGGACCAGGAGTCGTCTGCGTCTACCGGCGCTGCAAACTCCGGCAGGATCAGCGGCACGCCTGTCGCGCCACTGGTGGTACCTAGCAGGTCGATCGCATCCTGGGTGATGTCCTTCTTGTCCTCGCTCCAGCGTATGCCATAGGTCAGCGTCCACTGCTCGGTGACATGCCAGTCCGCCTGGCCGAAGAATGCAAGGCTCTCTGTGGTGTTGTCCTGGGTAAACAGCACGTCGCCAATGGCGGCAAGGCGGAAGGCGCGCTGCAGCAGCGCGTTGTACTGGGTGTAGTACTCCTCCTTGCGATCGACATCCTCTTCCATGTAGAAGGCGCCGGCCAGCCAATTGACGTTGGCATTCTCGCCCGTCAGGCGAAACTCCTGGGAAAACTGGGAAGCATTTTCGTCCACACCGTTGATGACGTTTTCAGGTGGGGTGAACGAGCCGGGAGGAAGGGGGGGGGCTCCGGGAGGCGTCGGGGCCGCCAGGTCCAGCAGGGGAATGCCGGTCAGGTCGTCGACAAAATCGTAGTCGCTCTCCCGGTAGGCAGTGATCGAGATGAAATCGGCCCAACCCATGGACCAGTCGAAGCGCGCCATGGTGCCGCTGATCTCGCGCTCCTGCTCGGTGTCGAACTGGGTGGCACAATTGCGATCATCACTCATATACTTTTCGGACATGCCCAGGGCCCAGAAGGTACCCAGCCCCTGCAGCGCCTCATCGAGATTCTTCAGGTGGCGACAGGTACCGTTGGTCTTGTCCTTGGCATAGTCTGCGCCCAGCAGGAGACTCATATCATCGTCAATTTCGAACAGCAGCTGGCCGCGCAAGCTGCTGTTTTCGGCGTCATCGAGTTCATCCCCACCACCCGCTGCGCCAATTGAATCGCCGATAATCCGACTCTTCGACAAATCGCCCAAGGTGGCGATCTCACCGTCCGTGATCACATTATCGCCATAGCCATCGCGCTGATGGTAGCGGCCCACCAGCTTGCCGGAGATCGTATCGGTGATTCCGCCATTGATCATGCCCTGGAACTCGGCCATCTCATAATTGCCGGCCGTAACACTTACCTTGCTCTCCCCTTCCTGGGATGGCCGCCTGGTAACGATGTTGATCGCACCCCCATTGGTGTTCTTGCCGTAGAGCGTTCCCTGGGGCCCGCGCAGGATCTCGATGCGCTCCAGGTCAAACAGGTCGAAGCCAATGCCCCCGGTACGACCGATGTAGACCTCGTCCAGAAAGACGCCCACCGCCGGATCGCTGGCAGCCGAATCAGAACTGTTGCCGATGCCGCGGATATAAATTCGCGGTTCGCCGATGTTGAACTCGTTGAATGTTACCCCGGGCACCTTGAAGGCAATATCATTGATGTCGGTTACTTTGCCCGGCCTGACATCGTCTCCACCGATTGAGGCAACCGAGAGCGGCACATCCTGGATGCTCATGGCGCGCCTCTCCGCGGTCACGATCACCTCTTCGAGCTGCTGCTGCGCGAGGGCGCCTGTCGACAGAAATGCCGGCGCCAGCAAAATGGCGCTGGCGAGTGTCTTGCTTCTGAATCTGATCATGTCGAGTTCCTCATTTTTATAGTGACAGCATTCGCCGAAAGATCAGGCTCCGGGAGGGGCCGGATCATCGACACATTGATAACTCTGGTATTTATCCGGATCGCCGCCGGCTTTAAGGCGGGCGACCCGGGGATAGGCGCAGACCGGCATGGAGCGTCGCTCGACGCCGTCGGCATCGAGCTGGCGCGCCACCATGTGTTCCGGCGCCTGCCCACCCTCTACCCAACGCTCCAGCGCGAGCAGGGGATCGAAATCATCCGGCGCCGCCGCGGGCTTCTCCCAGCAATGACCCCAGCCGGGAACCATGAACAGGCGCGCATTGTTCTGCAGCACTGCAAGTCCGCCAGCCGCGTTGATCGCGTCCTCGTAGTAGCGGGTGATGGGTTGCGGGATGATGAGAGGATCGGACCAGCCCTGGTAGATAAGCAGCTTGCCGCCGGATTGGCGCAGGCCTGACAGGTCGGGGTTGGTCGCATCGGTCAATGCCGGAATCGATGATCTGCGCAACCAGTCGAGCATGGTTTCAGTGGGCAGGCCCGCGGGCTGGTCCTCGATGCCCAGGTCTGCCGCGACCAACTGGCGGTAGCCGGCCGAGGCCAGCACACCCCAGGCCGGTTGCCCGGGAGCGCCAAACAGCCAGCGGTCGGCGAAATGCTCCGAGCCATGCAGTGCGGAGGGGTAAACCACTTCACCGCGGCCGTCCCTGACGCCGCCATAGAGATTGTTCAGCACGGCGACTTCCGTCGCGGAGAAACAGGCGCCCTGCCCAGCCGCGCGATCCCCGCAGGCGGCCTCGCCAAAGTCCACCCGGCAGGCAAGCGGGTCCTGGATGATGCCGTCGGCCAGGCCGTCGCGCTGATCGCATCGCGCCATCACAAACTGCTCGAGCAGGGCCAGCTTCGTCTGCGGAAAACGGGATTCCTGCCCCTCCTGGTTGCTTGCGATCAACCAGTTGCCCCACAGTCCGGCGATCCCGCTCAACTCGAAGACACTCGCCCCCGCGGCAATCCCGTCGAACAGCTCGGGATAACGCTGCGCCGCCTGCAGGCCGAGGCGTCCACCGTTGGAGCATCCGGAGAAATAACTGTAGGCGGGGGCGCGCCCATAGAGTGAGGTGGCGAGCTGTTCACCGACGCCCGCCACTCGCGGCAGGACCCGGTGAGCCCACAGCTCCAGAGCGACCCGGTCCGATGCCCAGTGCGTCTCCCAGCTCTTAGCCTGGTGCCCGCTGTCATGGCTGATCCCGGCATAGCCTCGCTTCAATGCCTCGTTGATTGCGTTGGAATGGCCGGGCTTATCGGGAAGCAGTTCTCCGCAGAAACCGCCGCAGCCGGTCATCAGGAAGCGCCCGCTCCAGTCGGCGGGCAGGCGCATCTCGAAGTTCACCCGCCCGTCGATCACGCCCTGGACCCGGCAGTAGCGCGGCAAACCCTCGCTATCCGCCCAGCCGGGCGCTGCCGTAAACGCCACGCCCTCAGGCGCGGCCAGCGCGGCGCAGGCATCGCTCTCGGCAGCTGCGCGCAATGCGGCGCTGGACAAGAGTAGCGCCCCAATCGCCAGGCAAAGTGACGCGCCCTGCCGGCAGTAGCCAAATCCCGATAGCTGCTGCGCCGCCTTCACAGAGTGCGCTGGCCGGCAGGGGCCTGGGGGTGGACGTAGACGTGATGCATGATCGCCAGGCTCCAGGCATTCCGTTAGTTATTATCGGCGCAGGATAACTCCGCAGGTTTTTTTATGCAAGCATCTCAAGGCGCCGTGCAGGGCATGCCCGCCCCCTGCCATGTGCGGCCGGATCACTCTTCGCCGCAGCCCGGACCCGGCTGCAGCGCACGCATCGCCGACAGCGTCCGCAGACCACCCGGATCCCCCGCGGTGGCTGGTACCAGGCAGACCTCATCCGCGCCTGCGGCGCGATACTCCTCGAGACGGTTAATGATAGCGGCTTCAGTCCCCACCAGGCCGATCGCCGCCACCAGTTCCTGTGGCATCGCCGCGAGCAGATCGCGCGGGTGCGGGCGGGTACGGGCGAACTCCACCAGGGCGGCAAAGCCCGCCTCGCTGATCATCTCGGCATAGCCCGGGGCGGCGAGATAGCCGACGATGGCCTGCAATAATTGCTGGATTGCCGCCGGCTGCGGATCAACCGCGCAGCTCAGCCACACGGCGACTTTCGGCACGGGCCTGCCTGCCGCCTCCGCTGCCGCAGCCAGGTCGCCGCGCAGCCGGCCGAGGCTGGCGGGGGTCACCATATTCAACAGCATGCGATCGGCCCGGCGCGCCGCCACCCGCACCGCCGCCGGGCCGAAGGCCGCCACGGTCAGCGGGCCGTTCACCGCGGCCAGGCGCAGGCGATAGCCGCGGCAACTGGCGGTCTCGCCGCTAAAATCCACCTTCTCACCGGCCAGCAGGCCGCGCACGATCTGGGCGGTTTCATCCAGCTGTTTGGCGGTGCGCGCCCGGGCCCGGCCGTGCCAGTGCTCAACCACCACATTGCTCGATGCGCCCAGGGCGAGGCCGGTTGGCCGGCCCGTGAGGTCCGCCACCGATGCAATGCCCATGGCCATGGTCATGGGAGTCCTCACCCCGACCGCGAGGGGGCCGATGCTGAGCGCGATCTGCTGCGTGTTGTAACCCACAGCCGTGGCGAAGGCGAAGGCATCGTAGGTGGCCATTTCACCTATCCACAGT
This sequence comes from uncultured Gammaproteobacteria bacterium, assembly GCA_963700715.1. Classification (GTDB taxonomy): domain Bacteria; phylum Pseudomonadota; class Gammaproteobacteria; order Pseudomonadales; family Halieaceae; genus JARRPM01. Next base: position 386,506 of record CAVOYP010000010.1, on the reverse strand, counting down.
TCCGGGTACGCGAGCCGGTCCGCCGCAATGGCGACCTCCAGGTTCTCGGCTGCCGGGCGATCCTGCCACAGCGGGGTAACTACACTGAATTTCATCCGCTTTACCTGTGCGCTGCTGCATCGCCGCGGCGGCTACTTTGCGCTTGTGTGTTGGTAAATGAGCGCCTACTATTTAGTCTTTTTATAAAAGCAATAATGAGTATACGATCAAATTTTCGGCGGGTGAACCCATGATTACGTCCAGTGGGCAGCGAATACACGCGCAAACCAGCAACGGCGGCTGGGGCACGGACACCCTGCACGGCTTATTGGCCGGGCATGCCGCCAGCCGCCCCGGGCGCCTGGCCGCCAGGGACCAGCCCAACCGGGAGGAGCTCACCGGGGATCCCCCGCTGTCACTGAGCTGGTCCGAGCTCGACCTCGCCAGCGAGTCGCTGGCCCTGCAGCTACAGGCACTCGGCATTGGCGCGGATGATCGACTTATCGTCCAGCTGCCCAACGTGGTCGAGTTGCTGGTGACCTATTATGCGCTGAGCAAGCTGGGCGCCATCATCTCCCCGATTCCGGTGCAATACGGCAGCCACGAACTGCAACTGGTGGCGCGCGCATTGGATGCGGCGGCGGTGCTTACCCTGGAGCGCTTTCGCGATACCGAACTGGCCGCCGGCGCGCGCCTCGCCCTGCCGGATACCCGGGTACTGTGTTTCGGTCGCGAGCTGCACATCGACACACGACCCGGCGGGCAGGGTTGTGAGCGCCGCGCCGGCGACGCCAACGAGGTGCTGAGTATCTGCTGGACCTCGGGCACGACCGGCACGCCCAAGGGCGTGCCCCGCTCGCACAATATGTGGCTGGCCACGGGGCGCTGCTCCATGGCGGCGGGGGCCTATAGCGCCGAGGACGTACTCCTGAATCCCTTCCCGCTGGTCAACATGGCGGCACTGGGCGGATTCCTGTTTCCCGCCGCGCTGCTGGGCTGCTCCATCGTATTGCATCATCCGCTGGATCCCCCGCTGTTTCTGCGGCAGATGCAGGACGAGAAAATCACCTTCACCATTGCGCCGCCCGCGCTGCTGAACCAGTTGGCCAAATCCCCCGAACTGTGGAAGCAGTTCGATTTCAGCGCGCTGCGCCGGGTGGGTTCAGGCTCCGCGCCGCTGGCGCCCTGGATGATCGAGACCTTCAGCCGCGACTACGGCAAGGAGGTGGTGAACTTCTACGGTTCCAACGAGGGCATCAGCCTGTTTGCCACCCCCGAGACCGCGCCGGAGCCCCAGGTGCGGGCGGCGCTGTTCCCCCGCCCGGCGGCGGGCGCCGCCATCGCCACGAAAGTGGCGGACCCGGCGACAGGCCTGGAACTCGAACGCGAGGGCGAGCGCGGCGAGCTGCTGATCAGCGGCGCCACCGTATTCGACGGTTACCTCGGCCATGACAACAGCGACGTCTTCGCCGCCGACGGGTTTTTCCGCACCGGCGACCTGGTGGAGATCTGCGGCGAGCGGGGCGACTTCTACCGGATCGTCGGCCGCTGCAAGGACATCATCAACCGCGGCGGCATGAAAATTTCCCCGGCGGAACTGGACGTCGCGCTGGAGCAACATCCGCAGGTGCTGGAGGCGGCAGTCTGCGCCTATCCGGATGAGCGCCTGGGGGAAAAGATCTGCGCCTGCCTGGTACCGCGACCCGGCGCTGCCCCACCGAATCTCACTGCCCTGCAGGACTACCTGCTCGAGCAGGGCTTTGCCCGGTTCAAGCTGCCCGAGCGCATTGAGGTATTTGAGCGCCTGCCCCGCAACCCCCTGGGCAAGGTGCAGCGGTTCAGCCTGCAGGACACTGTTACTGCCCGAACGGAGCAAGCAACGCCATGAGAACATCAGCCGATATCTACATCCTCGGGGGCAGCCAGACCGACTTCGCCCGCAACTGGGCGCGGGAGGGGCTGGGCCTGTACGACATGTTCGCCGAGACTTTGCGTGAAGCGGTGAGCAATGCCGGCATCGAGCCGGCGCAGATCGAGGTGGGCCACGTGGGCAACTTCGTCGCGGAGCTGTTCGCGGGCCAGGGCCTGATCGGCGGCTTTTTCGGCCATGTGTTCCCGGAACTGGCCGCGCTGCCCACCTCCCGCCACGAGGCGGCCTGCGCCTCGGGCTCCATCGCCGTCCTCTCTGCCATGCGCGATATCGAGGCCGGGCATTACGACATCGCCTGCGTCCTCGGGCTGGAATTGATGCGCAATGTCGACGGCAAAACCGGCGCGCAATACCTGGGCTCGGCGGCCTGGCAGGGCAGGGAAGCCACTGACTGCAATTTCCCCTGGCCCTTCCTGTTCGATCGCATCACCCGCGAGTACGACCAGCGCTACGGCATCCACGGCGAGCACCTCAACACCATCGCCCGGATCAACTTCGGCAATGCCAGGGACAACACTCGCGCCCAGACCCGCCAGTGGCAGTTTCCCGAGGGCGCCTTCAGTTGCGATGACGAACTCAACCCGGTTATCGAGGGGCGGGTGCGCAAGCAGGACTGCGGCCAGATCACCGATGGCGCCGCCTGCGTCATTCTCGCCAGCGCAGCCGCCGCCCGGCAGCATGCCGAACGCCTCGGCATAAAGCTGGCGGATATCCCGCGCATCAAGGGCTGGGGGCACCGCTCGGCGCCACTGCTGCTGGAACAGAAACTCGACCCTCAGCGCCGGCAAGCCGCTGATCTTCCCTCACGCCAGCACCACCATGAGCGATGCCATTCGCCGCGCCGGCTTCACCCACATAACCGACCTCGACGGCCTGGAAACCCACGATTGCTTCTCGGTCACCGAGTACATGGCCATCGACCACAGCGGGCTGACCGCCCCGGGCGAGAGCTGGAAGGCCATCGAGGAGGGCCGCATCACCCGCGACGGGGATTTTCCCATCAATCCCAGCGGCGGCCTGATCGGCCTCGGCCACCCGGTGGGCGCCACCGGCGTGCGCATGGTGCTGGATTGCGCCCGCCAGGTCAGCGGCCGGGCCGGCGGCTACCAGCTACCGAAGGCGCGAGAACATGCTGACCTTCAACGTGGGCGGCAGCACCACCACCTGCGCCAGCTTCGTGGTCGGGGTCGGCTGATGGGCGCGGCCTTTATTTACGACGCGATCCGCACCCCCCGCGGCAAGGCCAGGGCCGATGGCGGCCTGCACGACCTGACGCCCCATGAGCTGCTGCGCGGCCTGTACCACAGCCTGGAGCAACGCACCTGGCTCAATCCGGCGCTGGTCGGCGAAGTGATACTGGGCTGCGTGACCCAGCACGGCGAGCAGGCCGGCAATATTGCCAAGACCTCCACCCTCTATGCCGGCTGGCCCAGCACCGTCGGCGGCCTCACCGTCAACCGCTTCTGCTCCTCCGGCATCGATGCCATCAGCATCGCCGCCCTGAAAATAGGCGCGGGCCAGGAACAGGCAATCGTCGCCGGTGGCGTGGAGATGATGTCGCGGGTGCCGATGCTGGCCGACAAGGCCGCGGTATTCGTCGATCCCGCCTTTGCCGCCCGCTGCCGGATGCTGATGATGGGCAGCGGCGCCGACCTGATCGCCTCCCTGTACGGCGTATCCCGCGAGGAGGCCGACGCGATTGCCCTGCAGTCACAACAGCGGGCGGAAAGGGCGCGGCGCGAAGGGTATTTCACCTCCATTGTCCCGGTAATAAATCCGGTGAAGGGCATCACTGTCAGCGAGGACGAATGCATACGGGCCAGTACCAGCCTCGAGTCGCTGGCCGCCCTGCCGGCAGCATTTGCCGCGCTCGGCGCCGGCGGCGTGGACGCCCTGCAACTGGCGGGGCATCCCGGGCTCACGGCTGTCAGCCATGTCCACACCGCCGGCAATTCACCGGCGATGGCGGACGCCGCGGCGCTCGTTCTGCTGGGTGATGAGGAGCTGGGGCAGCAGCTGGGCATCCGGCCGCGCGCCCGCATCGTCGCTGCGGCAACGGCCAGCGACGACCCGCTGCAGGTCCTGTCCGGCTGCGTGGCGGCCACCCGCAAGCTGCTGGACCGGCAGGGCTTGACGGCGGCGGACGTGGACCTGTTCGAATTGCACGAGGCTTTCGCCGCTACCGTGGTCAAGTGCCGCCGGGACCTGGACATACCCGATGACAAGCTCAACGTGAACGGCGGCGTGATCGCCCTGGGTCACCCCATGGGCGCAACCGGCGCCATCATGGCCGGTACCCTGCTGGACGAACTGCAGCGCCGCGGCAAGCGACTGGGCATCGTCGCCGCCAGCGGCGCCGCCGGTGCGGGCAGCGCGCTGCTGCTGGAACTGGCCTAGCCCGGCATGAGAGCCCGGCAAGACAGCCCGGCAATTGTCTTGACCGTGGCGGGCACGCCTGAAACACTGTTGACTTCATCAGTAACTGAATTCGATCCCGGCACCCCCTTATGATCAAGCGCCGCCAGCTTCTGCAAATCAGTGCCGGCCTGCTGGCCGGCCAGTCGCTGCGGCTGCGAGCCGAGGCAGGCGCCGCTTCCCTGCCACTGATCCAGCGCCCCATACCCAGCACCGGCGAGCTGTTGCCGGTCATCGGCATGGGCACGTCCCGCACGTTCGATACCGCCGGCAGCGCCGAGGACCTGGCCAATCTCAGCGCCGTCATGCAGGCGTTTTTCAGCGGCGGCGGCAGCGTCATCGATTCCTCCCCCATGTACGGCAACGCCGAGTCCCGGGTGGGGGATGTGCTGCGCGCCATGCCGCAGCGCCCCAAACTGTTCGCGGCCACCAAGGTGTGGACCACCGGGCGCAAGCAGGGCATCGCCCAGATGGAGGAGTCGGCGCGGCGCATGAATGTCGAGCGCTTCGACCTGATCGCAGTGCACAACCTGCAGGACTGGCAAACTCACCTGGATACGCTGAAAAACTGGAAAACCGAGGGCAGGGTGCGCTACATCGGCATCACCACCTCCCACGGTCGCGAGCATGAGGCCCTGCTGCAAATCATGCGCAGCGAGCCGCTGGACTTCGTCCAGTTCAGCTACAACATCGAGGATCGCGCCGCCGAGAGCGAGCTGCTGCCGACCGCGGCCGAGCGCGGTATCGCCACCATGATCAATCGGCCCTTCCAGCTGGGCGCCCTGTTCAGCAGGTCGCGGGGAACGCCACTGCCGCCGCTGGCCGCGGACCTCGACTGCAGCAGCTGGGGGCAGTTCTACCTCAAGTTCATCCTCGGTCACCCTGCTGTCACCTGCATTATTCCGGCGACCGCCAAAGTGCACCATATGGAAGACAATATGCGCGCCAACTTCGGCCGCGTGCCCAACGAGCAGCAGCGCGCCGAAATGCTGCGCCTGTTCGAGCAGCTGTAGCGGCCGATGACGATCTCCCTGCAACGCCTGCTCGCGCGGGCATGCGAGATCGAAGTGCACGAGGTGCGCTCGACCCTGGCCTCCTTCGGCCTGGTGCTGATCCTCATGGGCTCCTACTACATCCTGCGGCCGGTGCGGGACGCCATGGCCAGCGACTGGAGCGATGCCGAGGTCAGCTGGCTGTGGACGCTGACCTTTATCCTGAGCACTGTCGCAGTCTCAGCCTATGGTGCGGCGGTGGCACGCATCAGCATTCGCCGCCTGGTGCCCTCGGTATACGGCCTGTTCGCCGCCAGCTTCGGCTTGTTCTACCTGGGCACCCAGACCCTGTCCCACCCGGTATTGCTGGACAAGGCCTTCTATATTTGGGTAAGCCTGTTCAGCCTGTTTCATATCTCGGTGTTCTGGAGCTTCATGGCAGACACCTTCTCCCGGCCCCAGGCCACCCGACTGTTCGGCTTTATCGGCGCCGGCGCCAGCACCGGCGCCATCATCGGCCCGACCCTGGCGGCACTGCTGGTGGACGACATCGGCACCGACGCACTGCTGCTGGTGGCTGCGGCGATAATCACCCTGGCGCCACCCCTGATCATCTGGCTGCAGGATCTCAAGCGCAGCGATCTCAACAACGAGACTCACAGCGCAGGGATCGCCGCCTTCGACAATATCGGTGGCGGGGCGCTGGCCGGCTTCAGCGAGTTCCTCAAGAGCAACTACCTGCTGGTGATCGGCCTGTTCCTCTTTCTCTACACCTCCATCGGCTCCTTCGTGTACTTCGGCCAGAAGAACCTGCTGGAGGTGTACGACATCGAGACCCGCGCCCAAATCCTGGCGGGCATGGACCTGGTGGTCAATATCTTCACCATCCTGGTGGGCGCATTCGCCACCGGGCGCATTGCCACGCACTTTGGCCTGCCCTTCACCCTGGCCAGCGTACCGATGCTGATGGTCGCCGGCATGCTGGTACTGGCCACCATGCCCGTGGTCGCGGTAGTGGTTGTGGTGCAGGCGGTTCGGCGCATGGGCACCTACGCGATCTCGCGCCCGGCCCGGGAAATGCTCTTCACCGCCGTCGACCGGGAGACGCGGTTCAAGGCCAAGCCGGTCATCGATATCGTCATTTACCGGGGCGGGGACATGCTCAACGCCTGGGCGTTTACCGCCCTGACCCAGGGCCTGGGCCTCGGCCTTGCCTCGGTCGCAGTGGTGGGCGCAGGGGTCGCGGCGCTATGGGCTGCCACCGGGGTGTATCTGGGACGCAGGTTCAACACAATGCAGGAGGAGGAAAACGCCGTAAATTCAACGGTGGAAGTTAAATAGTTAAGCCGCGGCGCACTCCTTGCCGGGCGGATCCCGCCGGATAATACCCTCGGCCCGGCGCAGGACTATACTGGCCCCTGGTTCATTGCGGGTGATCAATCCCGGAGGTATTTCACCATGGCACAAGCTGCCGATTACGGGCTCGGGCCCAACACATTCCCGCGGGGCTGGTTCATCGTCGCCGAGAGCAGCGAGCTCGACCAGGGTCCCATGGCGGTGCGCTTCTTCGGCCAGGACCTGGCCCTGTACCGCGGACAGAGCGGCAAGCCGGTGTTGCTTGACGCCTACTGCGCCCACATGGGCACGCACCTCACCGCCAGCACCAGCGCCATGATCGTCAAGAACGGCCTGCAGATCGAGGGCGACTCCATCCGCTGTCCCTACCACGGCTGGCGCTACAATGCCCAGGGCGACGTCGATGACATTCCCTACTTCGACGGCCCCTGCCCCAAGTCCGCTTCCATCCGCTCCTACCCGGTGGTGGACAACATGGGTTGCGTGATGGCCTGGTTCGACCCCGATGGTCGCGCGCCTGATTATGACCCGCCGTTCCTGCCCCAGTGGGACGACCCCCAGTGGGTGAACTGGAAGCTGGACCACCTCGGCGAGCTGAACATCCACCCCCAGGAAATCCTCGACAACATGGCGGATGTGCGCCACCTCGGGCCCACCCACGGGGCGCCCAGCGAGTATTTCGAGAACGAGTACAAGGACCATATCTGCATCCAGCGCCAGGGCGGGCCGATGCAGCTGTACCAGACCTACCTGTATACCACCACCTGGTATACCGGGCCGGGCATCCTGCTGTCCAAGCAGGTATTTGGCGGCAACCTGATCTTCGAATTGATTGCCAATACCCCGGTGGATGACGGCGTGGTGAAGTGCTGGCACGGCATCCTCTACCGGGGCAGCGAGGGCGGCGCAACCGATGCGGACCGCGCCGCCGCCAAAGAGGCCCAGGCCGGTGCGCTGGTGGCTTTCGGCGCCGACTTCAACGTCTGGAAATACAAGCGGCCCGCTATAAAGATCATGCAATTGAAGACCGATGGCCCGTTCCGCACGGGTCGCAAGTGGTATTCCCAGTTCTACCAGACCCCGGAAGCTGCGCGGGCTATCCAGGCTGAACTCAACGGTATTCACCACACCGAGAACATGGCGACGCCCGCCGAGGCAAAACACAATATCGACCAGGGCTTGCCCTTCTGAGGGAAACCTCCCCCCGCCGGATCAATCTGGGCGCCGCGCCCGGCGTCCGCGCCCTTGCCCTGCTGCTACTGCTCTGCCTGCTCCCGGCTGCGCACGCGGGGCCGGCAGCGCTCGCAATGCCCGACAGTTACAGCGCCACCGCGGCCGAGCAGGTCATCGACTCCGGTGGCAATGCGGTCGATGCGGCCGTCGCGGCCGCCTTCGTGCTGGCCGTTACCTATCCCGAGGCGGGCAATATCGGCGGCGGTGGTTTCATGCTCAGCCACATGGCCGGTGAGGCCGCCTTCCTTGATTTTCGCGAGCGCGCGCCGCTGGCAGCCGAACGCGACATGTACCTGGACGAGGACGCCAATTTTGTCCAGGACCGGGCCCTCACCGGCGGCCTGGCCTCCGGCGTTCCGGGCACGGTGCGCGGCCTGCAGGTGGCCCACGCGCGCTACGGCTCACTGCCCTGGAACGCGCTGCTGCAGCCGGCGATAACGCTGGCCGAGGAGGGCTTTGCAGTGCCTCCCGGCCTGGCGGCGATGGCGCGGGACAAGGTGCGGCAAACAGCGGGGCTGACCAACTTCGCCGATACCTTCGGCCCGCTGGCCGAGGTGGACGTCTTCGCCCAGCCGGATCTGGCGCAAACCCTGCGGCGCATCGCGCAGGATCCGGAGGATTTTTACCGGGGCGAGACCGCCCGCAAGATCAGCGCCCAGATGCAGGCCAGCGGGGGCATCATCACCCTCGAGGACCTGGCGCAGTATCGCGCCGTGTGGCGCACCCCGCTGCAATACTACTGGCGGGGCTACCAGGTCCTGACGGCTCCCCCGCCCAGCTCCGGTGGGGTCGCCCTGCTGCAGCTGCTGGGCATCACCGACTTCGCCGCCGCGCTGCTGCGCGACGCGCCCCACAACTCCGCGCGCTACGTGCACCTGCTGGCGGAAATCGAGAAGCGGGTGTTCGCCGACCGGGCGCAATACCTCGGCGACACGGATTTCGTCGCAGTGCCGGTCGGCGCGCTGCTGGATCCGCTGTACCTGATGCGCCGGGCGCGGCAGCTGAATCCAGCGGCCATCTCGGGGGAACAGCAGGTCGGGCCCGGCCTGGAATCACACCAGACCACCCATTTTTCCATCCTCGACCGGCAGGGCAACGCGGTTGCCCTCACCTATACCCTCAACTGGGAGTTCGGCTCCGGGGTGGTGGTCGCCGGGGCCGGCTTTTTGCTGAACAACCAGATGGACGATTTCAGCGCCAAGGTCGGGGTGCCCAATAAATTCGGCGTGGTCGGCAACGACAGGAACGCCATCGCGCCGGGCAAGCGCATGCTCTCGTCGATGACACCCACCATATTCCTGGAAAACGGCAGCGCCGCCCTGGTGCTGGGTACGCCCGGCGGCAGCACCATTTTCACCTCGATCTACCAGGTGATCCTGAATATCTACCAACACCGCATGCCGCTGCAGGCGGCGGTGGACGCCACCCGCTTCCACCACCAGCTGCCCGATGCCCGGCTGATCCGCCACGACCGGCGCGAGCTGCCCGAGGCAACCGCCGGCGAGCTGGAGTCCATGGGGTATACCCTGGAGGCCAACAGCTGGGGCGACCTCGGGGATATCCAGGCCATCATGCGCTCGGGCGGGGAGACCAGGGCGGTATCTGACAGCCGCGGCCGGGGTACGGCGCGGGTGCTGTCGCACTGAGAGGCTACCGCCCCGCCACCGGCCCGATCGCGCGCGTTCGCCAGAACTTTTGGTTACAATCCGCAGTCCAATCGCTACCCCGATTACAGGTCGATATGCCGTGTTGAACCCGCTGTCCAAAATTCTCGTATCCATCCTGGCCTGCAGCCTGCTGGCCGCCTGCGCCACCAGCCCCACCGGGCGCAGCCAGCTCATGCTGATCTCCCCGGAGGCGGCAATCGTCCAGTCCAAACAGGCCTACCTGAGCACCGTGAGCGACCTCAGCAAGGAAGACAAATTGCTCGCAGACCCCAAGCTGGCACAGCGCGTGGCGACGATCACCGGCCGCCTGGTCACCGTGGCCATCCAGAAGTATCCCCACACGGCCAACTGGGAGTGGAGCGTGGCGCTCATCGACGACCCGGAAACAGTCAACGCCTGGTGCATGGCGGGCGGGCGCATGGCCGTCTACAGCGGGCTGTTCGCGAAACTCAAGCTCACCGACTCGGAATTTGCCCAGATCATGGGCCACGAGATCTCCCACGCCCTGGCCAACCACACCGCGGAGCGGATGTCCCGCGCCATGGCGACCTCCATCGGGGTGCTCGCCATAGGCGTAGCCTCGGATCGCCCGGCGGCCACCATGGCGGGCGGGGCGATGGCGGCGAAACTGGCGCTGGAACTGCCCAACAGCCGCACGGCGGAAACCGAAGCGGACCGGATCGGTATGGAACTGGCGGTGCTGGCCGGCTTCGACCCGGACGCGGCCGTCACCCTGTGGCGCAAGATGGGCTCCCTGGGCGGGTCCAAGCCCCCGGCCTTCCTCAGCACCCACCCGGCACCGGGCAATCGCGAGGCCACTCTGGCGGAAATGATCCCGCAGATGCGCAAGCTGAACCCCACCGGCAAGCTCGCCCCGGTGACCCCGATCCAGGTCATCCAGGATGCGCCGGCCCGGGGCACCACCGGCAAGGCGCGTTAACGCTGGCGCTTGCTCTGCACGATGCGGAAGCGGTTGGCGACAAAGGCCAGGTCGGTCAGGCAGGCATTGCCCGCGGGGTTGAGGCCGGTCACGTGGAAATCCGAGTACGCTGCCGCGAAATTGATGGGCATGCCCACCAGGTTACAGGCCACTGAAGCTCCCGCGTCGTGGTAAGCGCTCACTGCGCGAGCCAGGAAGTCCTCGTTCACCGAGTACACATGGGAGGTGATGGCGCCGCGTTCGCGGGCGTTGGTGGTGGCATCCCGCAGGCAATCCTCGATGCTGTTCCCCCTGATGACGAAGGAAACAGGGCCGAAGATCTCGTCGCGATAGATATCCCGCGCTGACTCCGTCACCTCCAGGATCAAGGGCGAGGCGGTGCGCGCATGGGGAAACTCGGGATAGTCCAGCGGACCCGAATCGCGCAGCAGCCGACCGTGCTGCGCCGCCAGCTGGCGGTAGCGCTCGATGGTTCGCAGGATACCGGCATCCACCAGGGTGCCGCACAGCACCTGCGGGTTCTCCAGGTGGCGCTCGACCTCCGCGACAATAGCAGCGGCCACCTCCTCGAAGCTGACGGGCGCGCCGGCGGCGAGGATGCCGCCCGCCGGTATATGGATATTCTGCACGCTGGTACACATCTGGGCCGAGGCCTGGCACAGCGAGTGGGCGATGGCGGCGGCCATGCCCTGCAGGTCGTCGGTGGACTCGATCACCACCGAGTTACAACCGGCGGTCTCGGTGTAGACCAGTTGGTCGCGGCAGTTCTGCTCCAGCCACTGGCCGAAGGCGGGGCTGCCGGTGAAATCCACGATCGCCGTCGCCGGGTGCTGCAGCAGGGCCATGGTGGCGGGCTCGTCCCGGGTATCGGCGACCATACTGACGAGGTTGGGATCAAACCCCGCAGACGCCAGCACGTCCCGGCAGACGCTGGTGACCATGGCCACCGGCAGGATTGCGCTGGGGTGGGGCTTGAACACCACCGGGTTGCCCGTGGCCAGGTTGGCGCACAGGGCGGGATAGCCGTTCCACAGGGGGAAGGTGGCGCAGCAGATGACGACACCCACCCCGCGCGGGACCAGGTGGTACGTTTTTCCAGGCGCGCCGCGCCGCCTTTGCCGAACTGGCGCTCCCAGCTGGCGCTGGCGGGCACATCCGCCATTGCCTTGTGGGCGTAGGCCAGCGCTTCCAGGCCCCGGTCGAGGGCGTTTGCGCCGCTGCCGGCGAAAGCCATGATGTAACTCTGGCCGCTGGTGTGCATGGTGGCGTGGGCGTTTTCGAACAACTGCCCGGCGCAGCGATCGAGGATCTCGAGGCAGACACCGATGCGGGTTTCCGGGGATGCCCTGCGCCAGGCGGGCATGGCGGCGGCGATCCCCTGGTACAGGGTGTCGGCGTCCATCTTCGGGTAAGTGATCCCCAGGGGCTCACCGGTGTAGGGCGACACCTCCGCGCCGGTGCGGCCGATCTCGCCGGGCTGGCTCAGTGGGTAGTCAGTTCCCAGCAGCGCCTCGAAACGGGCCCTGCCGGCACGGGGCTTTTCCTCGCCGTGAATCTTGCTGCTGGGGCTTTCCGGGTAGGCGGTCCAGGAGTGGCGTCGGGCACAGGCATCGAGCGCCTTGTCCAGGGTCGGCCGGTGGCGGGCAAAATAATCCGTCATGTCAGCTTCCGCGGTAGAGGTCCTCGCCCCGGGCCCAGGTGGCGTGAAAGCCGTAGGGCACCCGGTGCGGCATCTGCACCCGGCACACCGGCCCCCGGGTGATATCGGTGGCATCGAACACCAGGCACTCTGACTTCCAGCTGTTGCTGTCGGTGACCAGCGTGATCACGTAACCGTCGTCCTCGCCGCTGCTGCGGTCGGCGCCCGGACGGGGCGCAAATACCGCCTCGCTGCCGAACACACCCGGGCCGTAGTCCCACTGGCTGCGCGCCCCGGTATCGTTGTTGTATTTCACCAGGGCGGTGAAGCGCAGGGTGTGGCCGCCCTCGTGCAGCAGGGGAATACGCTGGTGGTAGGAGTACTTGCTCTTCACCCCGTGGAAGATGGGGTTGGACTTGTTGAACTCGGTGTTGAGGTCGTCGATGTCGCCCTCGCGCACCTCCCCGGTTTTCAGGTTGAAGCGCCAGCGGTAGGCGTTCGCCTCCAGTCGCATGTACGCCAGCATGGAAGCCAGATCACCCTCGCCCGGCTGGGCTTCGGGCATCGGGTTGAGTGAGCGGCAGCCATCCATCACCACCCAGTCGCCCTCTTCCCAGCAATTGGTCACGTGCAGGATGTAGCAGGGCTGGCACTCGAACCAGCGCACCTCACCGCCCTGGCCGCGGCGCGGAATGATGCCGAAGCGGGTGGGAATGTCCCGGTGGAAGGTCAGCACCCTGTACTTGTGCTGGCGCAGTACATTCATGTCGTGGAAGAACGGCAGGTCGTGGAGGATGGCGTAGTGGGTGGTGAAACCGATGTCATGGGGCAGGCGCGGCCCGGGCAGGTCAATGGCCACCTCGTGCAGCAACTTGCCCTGCGGATCCGCCACGCCGTAGGTCATGAAAGGCGGCTCGTCGCCGTAGTCGAAGAACAGCAGCTCGCCGGTGTTCCAGTCCACCTTGGAATGGGCGGACATGCGCCGCTGCTGCCTGCCCTGAAGGTCGTAGTAGCCCTTCGTCTCCAGGGTCTGGCTGTCCAGGCGGTAGGGATGGCCGGCGTTGTACCACAGGGTCATCAGGTCGCCGTTGTACCAGAACACATCCGTGTTCGAGGTGTCCTTGATACCAAAGGGGGAGACACTGTAGTCAAAGGGCCCCATCACTCCGGGGGAAATCGACTTGCCATCGGCCCGCTCCTGCCCTCGCGACAGGGTCTCTATGTAGCGGTTGCGATAGGCCGCCTTGCCAGCGCGGAAATAGACGCCGTGCACCATGCCATCACCGTCGAAGGGGTGGTAGCGGTTTTTCGGGGGGTATACCGGGTTGGGCCCGTTGCGGAAATACCCGCCCACCAGATCAGTGGGCAGTTCACCGACGACGGCCAGGTCGGAAACGCTCATCTCATCCAGGGTGGGTGCGTAGACGCCGTGCAGGTAGGGGTTGTCGAGGTCGTAGATCCACTGGGGCGCGTCATTGAAGTGGGTGACCCCACCGACACATCGCTCTGTTGATGGGTATTCGCGCAGCGTCTTCGCCAGTAGCATGGCTTTCTCCTGTTGGCGGGGCCGAACCGCCTGCACGCGGCAGTTTCAGGGATTATAGGTAATGAGTTCTTTTATGCAAGTAAAAAAGAAACAGTAAAAAAGCACCAGCGCCAGCGTGCGGGAAACCCGGGTGTGCAGGGCGTTCAGCCCTTTGCGTAGCGGGCGGACAGGTCGGCTGTTTGCCGGTCCAGCTCTGCCTTGATCCGGCGCAGTTCTTCGGCAAACAGGGCTGCCGCCGGACTCAGGCTGCGCCCCCTCAGATAAATCAGTCCGGAGTGCATCCGCGGCATCTCCATGTCCGTGCGCAGCAGGGTCATGCTGCCGTCACGCAGTTGTGCTGCCACCTGCGCCAGCGGCGCCAGGGTGATGCCATCGCTGGCCAGCACGATACGGCGGGTGGTGGCGAAGGTCGCCACATCTATCTTCGCCCGGAACGGGTCCGCCGGTCCGGGGTAGTTCCACCCTGCGGCGCCGGCCCCCAGGATACGCGAGACCCGATCCGGCACCCGGTTCCCCACCAGCGGATAGCGGCCAAAGTCGGAACGCTCCACCCGGCGCTTGCTCGCCAGCGGGTGCTGGCTGCGGCAGACGAAATAAAACGGGTCAGTGATGAGCAACTCGGTGGCGAACCGCTCGTCACCCTCGGCCTCACTGAGATCCGCCACCCCCAGGTCCGACTCCCGGTCCAGCAGGTGGCGGGCGACAACGGTCCAGTCCACCTCCCGTATATGGCACTGAATATCCGGGGCGCGCCGCATCAGCGCGGCCACCGCATCCGGCACCAGGGCATCCCCCGGGTAGGGGCCGGTCGACACAACCAGCAGGCCGCGGACCACTCCCAGCAGGTCTGCCAGCGCCCACTCCATGTCTTCACTTTCGCGCATGACCCGCTGGCCCCGTTCCAGAACGATCGCACCCGCGGTGGTCAGCTCGACCCCGGAGGGAAGGCGATCAAACAGGCGCGCCCCCAGCACTTCCTCCAGGGCCATGATGCTGCGGGTCAGGGCCGGCTGGCTGATATGCAGCTCCGCGGCCGCCAGCCTGAAGTTGCGGTGCCGCGCCAGCGCCAGCGCATGCGCAAGCTGGCGAAAACTCATTTTCATAATCATAACTCATCGATTTAGCGTCTATATTGCATTGGAATTATGGCTCAGTTCAACCTACATTCATTTGTCCGGCTGCGGTCGCCCCGATGCAACGCCGGGAACTCAAAAATGGCTGACCTGAGGAAAAACCAAATGACTCACAGTACTTTTTCACGCCTGGCGACCGCCTTGACGGCAGGGGTTTTAGCCCTGGCGTCCGCGCTCGCCGGGGCCGCCGACAAACCCAATATCCTGGTGATCTGGGGTGACGATGTGGGCCAATCCAACATCAGCGCCTACACCATGGGCCTGATGGGCTATCGCACGCCCAATATCGACCGGATCGCCAAAGAGGGCATGATGTTCACCGATTACTACGGTGAGCAGAGCTGCACCGCTGGCCGCTCCTCATTCATCATGGGCCAGTCGGTGTTCCGCACCGGCCTGAGCAAGGTCGGCCTGCCCGGCGCCCCACTCGGTATGAGGGTAGAGGATCCGACTATTGCCGGTCTGCTCAAAAACCAGGGCTATGTCACCGGCCAGTTCGGCAAGAACCACCTGGGTGACCGGGATGATATGCTCCCGACCAATCACGGTTTCGATGAGTTTTTCGGCAACCTGTACCATCTCAACGCCGAAGAAGAGCCGGAAAATTCCGACTATCCGAAAGACCCGGCCTTCCGCAAGAAGTACGGGCCAAGAGGGGTGATTCGCTCCTCAGCCGACGGCAAGATCGAGGACACCGGCCCACTGACCAAGGCGAGGATGGAGGTGGTGGATGACGAGTCCTCGGCCGCCGCCATGAAGTTCATCGAAAAAGCGGCGAAGGATGACAAGCCGTTCTTCGTCTGGTGGAGCGGCACCCGGATGCACTTCCGCACCCATGTATCCGATGCGAAAATGGCGCAGTGCCTGAAGCAGTACCCGCGCGCCGACGAATACACCTGCGGCATGCTGGAGCACGACGGCCACATCGGCCAGTTCCTCAAGCAACTGGACGACCTGAAAATTGCGGATAACACGATCGTGTTCTATTCCACCGACAACGGGCCGCACATGAACACCTGGCCGGATGCGGCGATGACGCCGTTCCGCGGCGAAAAGAACACCAACTGGGAGGGCGGCTGGCGGGTGCCGTCCATGGTGCGCTGGCCCGGCAAGATTCCAGCGGGCGCGGTCTCCAACGAGATCATGCACCACATGGATTGGCTGCCGACTTTCCTGGCGGCGGCCGGAGAGCCGCAGATCAAGGACAAGCTGAAGCAGGGCTATAGCGCCATCGGCCGCAAGTACCGGGTGCACCTGGACGGCTACAACTTCCTTCCCCTGCTCACCGGGAAGGCAAAGGAAGGTCCCCGTCGCGAGATTTTCTACTTCTCGGACGACGGTGACCTGACCGCCCTGCGCTACAACGACTGGAAGCTGATTTTCATGGAGCAGCGCGCCCAGGGCACCTTGCAGGTGTGGGCCGAGCCCTTTATTCCATTGCGTTTACCGCTTATGTTCAACCTGCGACGCGACCCCTATGAACGCGCCCAGATCACGTCAAACACCTACTATGACTGGCTGATTGACCGCGCCTACCTGCTGGTACCGGCGCAGGATTACGTGGGCCAGTTCCTGGCGACCTTCAAGGAGTTCCCGCCACGCCAGAAAGCGGCGAGTTTCTCGCTGGACCAGGTGATGGATAAGCTATCGGACCCGGGTGGGGCGCAGTAGGCGCTTCGCCTGTAATAGCCAAAGGCCTCCCCGGAGGCCTTTTTTTATGTACAGGATGTACGGTATGCCGCGAGAGACAGGAGGGCCCACCCCGCTTTATCGGGTGTGCCGGTAGCGGCGATGTACAGGATGTGCCGGGCCGCGCAGGCGGTATGCCGCCGGTAGCGAGAGTGTGCTCGCGCCGCCATTCACGCTATGATGCCCGCTTCCTGGAAACAGACAGTCGGCCGCGCTTCCCGATGCCAATCCTCGCGCAGTTCAGCAATCACCTCGCCCGGCTGATCCCGGCGGTGGGGAGCGCTGAGTTCGTCCACCAGCTGGTAGCGATGCTCAAGCAACTGGTGCCTAACGATGACACCACCATCATTCTCTACCCCGGCACCGACCTGCCGGTAATCGAGTATTTTGAAATACCCGAGGGCTCCACAGTCTCCAACCTCGACGTCTACGTGAAGGGAGCCTTCCTGCTGGACCCGTTCTACCTGGCCGCGAGCCGGGACCGTGCGTTCGGGTTATTCCGCCTGCGCGACCTGGCGCCGAGGGACTTCAAGAGCAGCGATTACTACAAATCCTGGTATCTCAACTGCCCCTACCAGGACGAGTGCGGCTACCTGATCCAGATCGGGGAGGAGGGATTCCTGAATATCGCACTCGGCACCTACCCGCCGCGGGCCAGATTCACCAAGGCTGAGCTGGGGACCCTGCAGGGCATATGGCCGACAGTAGAACTGCTCTGCCAGCAACACTGGGCAAGCGCCGGCACACGGGCGACGGGCGTAAACCTGCGGGGGCAGTTGCACACGGCGCTGAACTCGTTTGGCAGCAGCCTGCTGACAGAGCGGGAGGCGCAGGTGATCAAGCTGGTGCTGCACGGGCACAGCACCAAGACCCTGGCGGAGCGTCTGTCCATTTCCATGGAGACCGTCAAGCTGCACCGCAAGCACGCCTACTCCAAGCTGGAAGTGAGCTCACAGGCCGAGCTGTTCTACCTGTTTCTGGATTCGGTGATGAGCGCGGGGGACTACGACGGCGGCGACCCCCTCCTGCCCTACCTGCGAACGCGGTCGACCGGCTAGCCTGCGCCCCTGCTGGCGCGCATATACAGGAACTCCAGTAGCAGTGACGCCCCGGCGAGCGCCGTGATATCGGCGTGGTCATAGGCCGGGGCGACCTCGACCACGTCGAAGCCGACGATATTCAGGTCCGCCAGGCCCCGCAGGATGTGCAGCGCACGGGAGCTGCTGAGCCCGCCCACCACCGGTGTACCCGTGCCCGGGGCGTAGGCGGGGTCGAGGCAGTCGATGTCAAAGCTCAGGTAGGCGGGCATGTCACCCACCCTGGCGCGAATGGACTTCACGATGTCGGCTACCGGCCATTCGTTCGCCTGCTGCGCGTCGATCACCTCGAACTGATGTCGCGCGCGATCGTAATCGGTGCGTATACCCACCTGGATGGAATGTGCCGGATCAATCAGCCCCTCCTGCGGCGCGCGATGGAACATGCAGCCATGGCTGTATTTTGCCTCGTCCTCGTAGGTGTCTGTGTGGGCGTCAAAGTGGATCAGGGCGAGCTTGCCGTGGGTTCGGGCGTGGCCGCGCAGCAGCGGCAAGGTGACGAAGTGGTCGCCGCCGATACTGATAAGCGTCTTGCCGGCGCCGGTAATTTCCGCCGCCTTCTCCTCCACCCGCGCCAGCATATCCTCGCTGTCGCCGTAGCCGAAACGCAGGTCACCGTAGTCGATCGCGCACAGGCGTTCAGCCAGGGGAAAACTCCAGGGCCAGCGCTGCAGCTCCCAGCGCAGGTTGGCACTGGCCTGGCGCACCGCGTTGGGACCGCCACGGGCCCCCGGGCGGCCGGTAGTGCCCAGGTCATAGGGGATGCCCATGACCACGGCGTCGACCTCAGCGCGTGCGAAGTCCCGCCTCAGGGGCAGGCCGAGGTAGCTGAACACATCGATGTAGATCGAGGTCTCGGCAAAGGGGAATTGCGTATCGCTCATGGGCTTGTCTCCGCTGCGGACCCTGCTGCTGCGGCCGCTTGATCGATCGGTACTACTGGCGGCGCAGCCAGGAGGCGAGCCGGCGGCGCGCGGATTTGCGTGCACCACCCTATCACCGCGGAGTACCGCGCTCAACGATTAGCCCCTGTCCCGGGCTATCCCCTTAGGGGTATACACCGACGCCCGCGGTGATGAAAGGATAGCGCATTCACCCGAAGCCGCACCGGAATCGAGACTATGCTCAAACCGCTGACCAGGCTGGCCCTCGCCACCACCTTTGCTGGCGTCATCTGGGGCTGCCAGGATCCGGCCCCACCGGCTGGCGAGCGCCCCGGCGCGGCGCAGGTTTTCCTCCATGGCGCGATCTATACCGCTGACCCCGAGCAGCGCACGGTAGCGGCAATGGCAGTCAACGGCGACCGCATCGTCTTCGTCGGCAGCGACGAGGACGCCGCCGCATGGGTGGGCGCCGACACCATCGTCACCGACCTGCAGGGCAAACGGGTGTTGCCCGGGTTGCATGACGCCCACATACACCCCGCCGGGATTATCGAGGTCGATGACTGCAACCTGGACAATGAACCGGTCAACCTGGCACAGCTGGCGGATTTTGCCGCGGCCTGCATCGAGCGGCTGAAGGTGCCCGAGGGTGAGTGGCTGGTGGTGAAGCAGTGGAATTTTGCCCAGGACAACCGGCCCGCGGCAGACCTCAAGACCCTGCGCCAGGCGCTGGATCTGGCCTCGGCCAGGCACCCCATCCTGCTGGGCGGCAGCGACGGCCACCACAACGCCACCAACAGCGCCGGCCTCGCCCTGGCCACCACTGCGGCAGGCGAAAAACTGGGCCTGAGTGCGGCGACCCTCGCCGGGCCTTTCGCCGCACTCGCGCCCTATGTCGGGCTGGATGCCGAGGGCGAGCCCAATGGCGAGGTGCACGAGGATGTGCCGAAAGTCCTCGGCGTGGGCCACGCAATCCTTGGCAGTGTCGCCACGCTGATTCCCGAGGCGGGCCAGATACCGGTGCGCCTGAACAGCCTGGGCATTACCTCCATTTTCGATGCCGCCTTCGACCCCACCGGGCCGTCCCTGTACGACGCACTGGTGGAACAGGGCAAGCTCTCCCTGCGTGTCAACCTCGCCCAATACTACGACCCCAATGCCTACAAGGCCGTCGATGGCAGCATCGATATCGACAGGATAATGGCCGCGGCCAGGGCGACGCGGGAGAAGTACGGCCGGGTTGCCAACGTCAAGGCCGACAAGCTGAAGTACTTCGTCGATGGCGTACTGGAGGGCAACCCCGTCTCCACGCCGCCGACCATGCCCAATGCTGCCCAGTTGCGCGACTTCCACCAGCCGATCTTCCGCCAGGATGCGCGCAGCGGCGACACCACCCTCGAGGGCTATGTCGACCCGGATAGCGAGGCGTGCAAGTCGGTGCCCGCGCGTGACGGCGTCAAATTGTCGCGGGAGGAGACCGCCGCCTTCACCACCGCCAACGGCTTCCATCCGGCCCAGTGCCAGCAACTCAACGGCGTGATGTTCCAGAGCACCGATACCACCCTGCGCTTTGCCAGGGCCGCAGTCGCCAACGATCTGGGTGTACACTTTCACGCCATCGGCGATCGGGCGGTGCGCACCGCTGTTGACACGATTGCCGCGGTGACCAGCGGTACGCCCGCAACCAACCGCCACAGTATTGCCCACGCCCAACTGGTGGCGCCCCAGGACATCACACGGATCGCGGAATTGAAAATCCCGGTGGCGTTCACCTATGCCTGGGCAGTGCGCGATTTCGGCTATGACGTCACGGTGATTCCCTTCATCGACCGGATCGGCTCGCTGCAGGACATGTACCAAGCGGAAAACTACTATATGCAACAGGCTTACCCCGCCAGGTCGATACTGGCGGCAGGCGGCATTCCGGCCGCGGGCTCTGATGCGCCGGTGGACACCGCCGACCCCAGGCCATTTCACAACGTCGAGAAGGCCGTTACCCGGGACGAGGGCGAGGGCCCGATGAATGCGGCTGAGGGCCTCGCCATTCTCGACGCGATCGACGCCTACACCATCAGCGGCGCGCGATTGATGCACCAGCAGGACATCACTGGCTCTCTGGAGCCGGGCAAAAAGGCCGACTTCATCATTCTCGATCGGGATATCATCGCCCTGGCCAACGCGGGGAGGGCAGACGAAATCTCGGAAACCCGGGTATTGGAAACCTGGTTCGACGGGCAGCCCGTGTACCGCCAGGGCGAGAAGAAAATGTAAAATGGGGTCAGATTGATTTAATTTTATTCAATCTGACCCCATTTTCCATTTTGACCCCATTTTCGCCATTTTCGACCATTTTCGCGCGAGCGGCCGACCGATGAAGTGGAGCGCATGAGGAACCCAATACCGTCTCTGGCCCTGGCCATTTTCCTCGCTGGCAGCCTTGCGGCCTGCTGCCAGGACAGGTCTGAACCTGTCGCCTCACCCGTGGCGGAGCGGGTGTTTCTGAACGGCGCGATCTACACCGCCGACGCCGATCGGCACACGGCCAGTGCGATGGCGGTAGACGGCGACCGTATCCTGTTCGTGGGTGACGATGACAGTGCCGGCACATGGATTGGTGATGACACGATCGTGACCGACCTGCAGGGCAGGCGGGTATTGCCCGGCCTGCACGACGCCCATGTTCACCCGGTGGAGACGATCCGGATTGATCGCTGCGACCTGGAAAACGCACCCCTGGATCTGGCGCAGCTGGCGACCTTCGTGGCCGCCTGCCTGGAGCGCCTGGCGGTCCCCCCCGGCGAGTGGCTTGTCGTAAAGAACTGGAATTTCTCCGATGGCAATAAACCGGCGGACGGTCTGCGAAGCCTGCGCGCGGCGCTGGATCGCGCCTCCCTGATGCACCCACTGCTGCTGGAAAACAGCGACTCCCACCACTTTGCGACCAACTCGGCAGGTTTGGCCCGTGCCAGCACCCGCTCCGGTGAGCAAATGGGTTTGAGCGCGGCCACGCTGGCCGGACCGTTCAGCGACATCGCCCCCTTCGTCGGCGTGGACAACCGGGGCGAACCCAGCGGCGAGGTGCATGAAACCGTCTACCAGCGGTTGGGTGTCAGCCGCGCCGTGCTCATAAACCTGGAGGCGTTGCTGCCTGCAGCCGGCCAAATGCCCGCCTGGTTCAACAGTCGCGGAATCACCTCGCTGCTCGAGGCCGCATTCTATCCCGAGCTGGCGCCCGTGTACGACAGCCTCGCGGCACAGGGCAAGCTATCCCTGCGCGTCACCCTGGCCCAGCATTACGAACCCGACGACTTCAAGGACGCGGCCGGCAAGGTGGACATCGACGCCATCATGGCGCAGGCGCGGGTCACCCGCGACAAATATGCCGCCCTCGAGAATATAAAGGCCGACCACCTGAAATACTTCGTCGATGGCGTGATTGAGGGCAACCCCCTGTCCAATCCCCCGGGCCTTCCCAACGGGGCACTACTGCACTATTTCCACCAGCCACTGTTCACGCTGGACCCGGCGACCCGCGAGCTGGTCCTGTCCGGTTACGTCGACCCCCACAGCGAGGCCTGCAAGTCGGTCAGGGCCACAGGCATCACCGGCCTGACCCGGATCGAGGTGGACGCCTTTGTCGAGCGCAACGGTTTCTATCCCGCACAGTGCGCCCGATCAAAGGGTGTCACCTTACAGTCCACCGATACCACGCTCGGCTTTACCCGGGCTGCCGTCGCCAACGATTTCAGCGTTCACTTCCACGCCATTGGCGACCGCGCCGTACAGATCGCCACCGACGCCATCGCCGCCGTCACCACCGGCAAGCCGGCCACCAACCGCCACAGCATCGCCCACGCCCAGCTGGTGTCAGCCGAAGACGGCGTGCGCATCGCCGCGCTCAAAATCCCCGTCGCCTTTACCTTCTCCTGGGCGAGCCGCGACTTCGGCTATGACGCCACGGTGATTCCCTTTATCGACCGGATCGGCTCGCTGCAGGACATGTACGACCCCGCCAACTACTACATGCAACAGGCCTACCCGGCCCGCTGGATCCTCGAAGCAGGCGGGGTACTGGCGGCGGGATCCGACGCGCCGGTCGTCAGTGCCGATCCAATGCCGTTCCTGAATATCGAGATGGCCGTGACCAGAGACAGCGGTGATGGCCCGCTGAACGCCGATGAGCGCATCGGCATCCTCGATGCCATCGATGCCTACACCATCAACGGCGCCCGGATGATGCAGCAAGATGACATCACCGGCTCGCTGGAAGCGGGCAAAAAAGCGGATTTCATTATCCTCGATCGGGACATCATTGCCCTCGCCAACGAGGGCAGGCCAGATGAGATTTCGGATACGCTGGTGCTGGAAACCTGGTTCGACGGGCGCCCCGTGTACCGCCACGGCGAAAAAATGGAGGAAATGGGGTCAGATTGAATAAAATTAAATCGATCTGACCCCATTTTTATTCACCATTTTTAATATGATGGGAGCTCCTTTCCAGGCGCGAGCCACCGATGGCCAACACCACTGACCCGGCGCCTGCCGGGGAAATACAGGAGCTGCTGAGGCGGGGTTTTGCCGAGCTTTCCCGCGGCAACACCGAGGCCGCGGGGCAGTGCTGCCAGCAGGCGCTGACACTGCAGGCCGACCTGGTTCCGGGCCACTTCCTGGTGGGGCTGGTCGCCCTGGAAGCGAAACAGCGCAAGACCGCCTTCAGCGCCTTCCAGTCGGTGGTAACGCTGGACCGGGACCACGCGGCGGCCTGGGCGCACCTTGCCAGGCTCTATATGAGCGAGGGACAGGTCAACCTGGCCGACGCCGCCCTGCGGGAAACCCTGAGGATAAAGCCCGATGAGCCGATGGTGCTTGACCTGATCGGGACCACGCTGTCACTGATGGGAGAGCACGCCGCGGCGGGGGCCTTTTTCGCCAGGGCGGTCGCCGGGCGACCCGGTCACGCACCATTCATGCTCAACCTTGCCAACAATCTCGTCTACCGGGGAGACACGGTGGGCGCAGACGCGATCTTCAGCGCCATCGTCAGCCAGAATGCGGACAGCCCCCAGGCCCACTGGGGACTATCCAGTTCCACCAGGGCGACCGACAGCGCGCATATCGAACAAATGGAGGCCCTGCAACAGCGCCACCGGGAGGATCCGCGCGCCCGCGCCTTCTATCTCTACGCCATCGGCAAGGAGCGCGAAGACCTACAGCAGTGGGAGCAGGCCTTCGAGGCGTTCAGTGCGGGTGCGGCGGCGCGACGGGCCACCGTGGAATTCGACGAACAGGCTGAGATAGCCATGTTCGACTTCCTGGAAGAGCACTACACGCGCGACTGGTTCGAGCGCGCAGCCGGCGGCAACCCGGATCCCTCTCCCATTTTCGTGCTGGGACAGCCGCGCACCGGCACCACCCTGGTCGAGCGCATCATCACCAGTCACTCCCAGGTGAAATCCGCCGGCGAGCTACAACAGTTTGGCCTGGCATTGCGCCGCCTCAGCAACTATCGCAACCCCCGGCGGTTCTCGGCGGAGCTGTTCGCCGCGGCCCAGGAACTCGATGCAGGCAGAATAGCCGGCCTCTACCTGCAGACCACCAGCAAGATGCGCGGCGGCTCACCGCGCTATGTGGACAAGCTCCCGCAGAACTTCCTGATGATCCCGCTGATTCTCAAGGCCCTGCCCAATGCCAGGATCGTCCACCTGGTGCGCGATCCCATGGATGCCTGCTTCGCCAGCTTCAAGCAGTTGTTTGCCGATGCCTATCTGCATTCCTATGACCAGCTGGAGATGGCCCGCCACCACGCCCGCTACCTCCGCCTGATGCAGGTCTGGCGCGAGCGTTTCCCGGGACGCTTTTACGATATCAGCTACGAGGACACCGTGGCGAGGCTTGAGCCGAATGCCCGGGCACTGCTGGATTACCTGGAATTGCCCTGGGAGCCCGCCTGCCTCAACTTCCACGAGCAGGGGGGCGCGGTGTCCACGGCCAGTGCGGTCCAGGTGCGCGAACCGGCGCATACCCGCTCCATAGGGCGCTGGCGGCGCTATGGGTCGCAATTGCAGCCGATGCTGCGGGCACTCGAGGCCGCCGGGGTCAAGGTGCAGTCCTGAAGCCAGGGCGCCCGCCCTACCCCATAGGGGTATTTGCAGCCGGCGGGGTCCTCGCTATTTTTCACTCGTAACATGTCTGTCATCGTGGCAAGCTTCGAGGACAGGGCAAAGCCGAGGAGATGCCATGACCAATTCCAGCCGACGCCGGCCGCACGCTGTTTCTATCCGCAACCGACGCGGCACTCTGGCCGCAGCCGTATCAGCCGCGGTGCTCAGCTCCGCAATTGCCGCACCGGGCTACGCCCAGACCCTCGAGGAGGTATTCGTCACCGCCACCAAGCGCAGCGAGTCTGTGCAGGATGTGCCGCTGGCGATCACCGCGCTGTCGGGCGATTTCATCCGGGAGACCAACCTGACCAACGTCAAGGACCTGGTCAGTTTCACCCCCGGCGTCAGCGGCAACAGCCAGGACAGCTTCATCGACGCGATCAGCGTGCGCGGCATCCGCACCCAGGACTTCGGTATCGGCCTGGACCCCTCCGCCGCTTTCTTCAAGAACGACCTGTACGAAGGGCGCAACGGCTCGGCTGTCACTACCCTGTATGACCTGGAGCGGGCGGAAGTGCTGCGCGGCCCCCAGGGTTTCCTGTTCGGTCGCAACTCCATCGGTGGCGCCTTCAGCGTGTTCACGCAGCGGGCTGAAATCGGCAGCAGCGACGGCTATATCGATGCCCAGGTGGGTGAGCGCGATATAGCGCAAACGGAAGGTGCCGTGAATATCCCTGTCAACGACAGCTTTGCCATGCGCCTGGCAGGCTACTATTCGCACGAAGACGGCTTTGCCGAGAATAAGTTTCCTTCCGATGATCTGATCGACCACAACAACTGGGGGCTGCGCTGGTCAGGCACCGCAGAAACGGACAAGCTCGGCGTCTACGCCACCGCGGAATACGAGAATCGCAACCAGTCCGGCAGCGTCTACCGGGCTGTGACCCGTGGCGATGTCTGGGACACGCTGGAAGCGGCACTGGGTCCCATTGATGTGAGGGGCTCCGACGAGGAGGTCGACGTGGACCGCGCCGGCGGGGATGACGACAATGCCAAGATCACCACGCTGGGACTGCGTATCGACTATGACCTGGGCTTCGCCAGCCTGACCTCCAACACCGGCTACAAGGATCACGACTACTACTACAACGAGGACTACGACGGCACGCCCCTCAACCTGGAAACCTATCGCCAGGACCAGAGCGGCGATTACGCCCAGCAGGAACTGCGCCTGACCTCCCAGACCGACGGGCCGCTGTCCTGGTATACCGGCGTTTCCTACTACAAGGAAGACATCACTACGGATTACCGCTTCGCCGGCGAGGAAAACTTCTTCTGCCAGTACTACGGCTATTATTACAACGCCGGCATGACCTTCAGCGGCTGCGAGGACCTGTACAACTACTACGGTTCAGAGTTCACGCCCAGCGCCAACGGCCTGCTGGAGGAAACCGCGCGCATCGAGGGCAAGTACGACGGCTGGGGCGCCTACCTCAACCTCGCCTACCAGCTCACCGACACTGTGCAGGTAGAGGGCGGTGTGCGCTACACCGACGATGAAAAACAGTTCAGCACCATGGTGCCGACGCCGCTGAGCCAGCTTGGGCCCTACTGGGCCTTCGGCTACTCGACCGCGGAGCCGCTGGAGGACACCCAGTCATGGGATGACTGGACCCCGCGCTTCATCACCAAGTGGATGCCGACCGATACCGCCCTGGTCTTCGCCAGCTACACGGCGGGGTTCAAATCCGGTGGATTCGGCACGTTCTCGCTGACGGACAATCCCGCCGGAGAGTCCCCCATAGGTTTTGTAGACCTCACCAGGGCCGACGGCTTCCTGCCGGATTCCGTGGAACCGGAGGAAGTCGATTCCTACGAAATCGGCTACAAGGACTCCCTGTTCGACGGCGGCGCCAATTTTGACCTGGTCGCCTATTACTATGACTACACCGATTTCCAGATCACGGTGTCCACCGACAGCGGCGCCTCGAAGATAGCCAACGTGGGCCAGATTGAATCCTGGGGCCTCGAAGGTTCAGTGACTGCGGCACTGGGGCAGTACTTCACCGGCTTCGTGTCAATGGGCTATCTCGACAGCGAAGCCACCGACATCCAGGAGGCCTGCGGCCTGGAGGATCCCAGCGGCTGCGAAGGCAGCAGCATATTCTGGGCGCCCGAGTTTTCCGGCTCCTTCGTGTTGAGCGGCAAGTACCCTGTCGAGGGCGGCGATATCACCAGCAACTTCGAGGTGATCTGGGAATCCGAGCGCGGCGGCGGTTGGGAGGACCTCAACGAAACCAAGATAGATGCCTACCAGGAGATGGCATTGCGCTTCGGCTACGCATCGGCCGCCAACTGGTTCGTCGAAGCCTACGTGGAAAACCTGACAGACGAGTTTACCTGGGACGGCCAGAACAACCTGGGCGGCAAGGAGCCCAACGCGTTCTTCGGCCCGCGCAGGCCGCGCACTTTTGGCCTGCGCACCGGGTACAGCTGGGACTAGGCGCCTGTCATTCAACTACAGGCAGGTGTGGTATTCCAGCGGTGTGACCTGGCCATCGAAGTCGGCCATCTCCTGCTGTTTCAGCACCGAGTAGACATTCTGGAATGCCCTGCCGAAATTGTGGGCGATAAACCCCGAGCTTGCAAAGCGCGCCAGGGCATCAGGCCAGTACCGTGGCAGGCTCGGTTCCAGCAGTTCATAGGCATTGCCCGCTAGCGGCGGCGGCGCCTCCAGCTTGTTCTCTATACCGTGCAAGATACCCGCCAGAATGGCCGCTATCGCGAGGTAGGGGTTGGCATCCGCGCCCGCCACCCGATGCTCGATCCGGGTCGCATGGGGCGCATCGGCAGGAATGCGCAGCGACACCGTGCGATTCTCGTAGCCCCAGCAGGGCGCCAGGGGTGCGTGGGTACCGCGCTGGAAGCGCCGGTAGGAATTGAGGTTGGGCGCAAACAGCAACATGCTGTCTTCCATTCCCGCCAGGCATCCCGCCACCGCCTCGCGCAACAGCGCGTTACCCTTGCCGGTGCCGTCGTCGAAGGCGTTGTTGCCCCTGGCGTCGAGCACGCTGCAATGCACATGCATGCCGTTGCCCGCCAGCTGCCCGAAGGGCTTGGCCATAAAGGTGGCGCGCAGGCCGTGTTTGCGGGCGATGGCTTTTATCACCCGGCGCAACAACATCGCCTGGTCCGCGGCGACCAGCGCGTCGGGGCTGTGATACAGATTGATCTCGTACTGCGAGGGCCCCGACTCCTTGATCAGGGTATCGATGGGCAGTTTCTGGGCGATACAGGCATCGCGAATAGCGTGCATCAGCGGCGCCATCCCTTCCATCGCCTCGAGGCCATAGGTCTGCCCACCGGCCAGGCGGCCGCCGACGCAATCGGTCTGGGTGTGCACCGGCTGACCCAGGCTGTCGAACTCATCGCGGAACAGGTGAAATTCCATTTCGGTCGCGACCACCGGTGTCAGCCCAAGGGCCGCGAACCGGTCCACCAGTGCCTGCAGTATATGCCGCGTGTCATAGGCACAGGGCTCACCGCTGACTTCGCGCATCGAGACAACGACCTGGGCGGTAGGGCGATCAAACCACGGCGCGATGGCCAGGGTCCTGGGGTCGGGCACGCAGAAACCATCGCCATCCCCGGTTTCGAACACCAGGGTCTCCGCGTCGCGCCCCCACACATCGAACGCCAGTGCACTCAGGGGCATCTTCAATTCGCCGGCCATCGCCTTGTGGATCTTGTCCCGGGTCAGCCACTTGCCCCGCAGGCCGCCGCAGACGTCAGGCAGGATGATTTCAAAAATCTCTATATCCGGGTGCTGCGCCAGAAACGCCTGCAAAATCTCTGCACTCTCAGCCATTGCCTGGGTTCCTGCTGTCGTTGGCCCTGAATCCACCACTTTAGGGGTAATTCCCCGCTGTGGCGACTGTGTCACACTATTAAACGACGCCGGACTCACGAGAGCCATAACACCTGAGGGTAGCCCGACCGTGCGATCAGCCCGCTGACACCAAGAGATAAGCCAATGAACACCACAGCCAACACGCACCGCCTGCAGCAACTGGACCAGGCCCACCACCTGCACCCGTTCACCGACCTGCAGGATTACAGCAAAAAAGGCGGACGCATCGTGTCCAGGGCCGAACACATTTACATCTATGACAGCGACGGCCACAAGATGCTGGATGGGATGTCGGGCCTGTGGTGCTGCAACCTGGGATACAGCCAGCAGAGCATCAAGGACGCCATCTATGCCCAGCTGCAGGAACTGCCCTTCTACAACAACTTTTTCAAGTGTTCCAACCAGCCGGCGGTAGAACTGGCCAGGGCGCTGGTGGAGGTCACCCCGCCCCAGTTCAACCATGTGTTCTTTACCAATTCCGGTTCCGAAGCCAACGACACCAATGTCCGCCTGATCCAGCGCTATTACGCGCTGCTGGGCAAACCCGCAAAGAAGCAAATCATCAGCCGCCGCAACGCCTACCACGGCTCCACAATAGCAGCGGCTTCACTGGGCGGCATGAGCGC
Organism: uncultured Gammaproteobacteria bacterium; assembly: GCA_963700715.1. GTDB lineage: Bacteria > Pseudomonadota > Gammaproteobacteria > Pseudomonadales > Halieaceae > JARRPM01. Next base: position 357,369 of record CAVOYP010000010.1, on the reverse strand, counting down.
CATGCACGCCCAGATCCACGGCCTGGACTATATCCACCACATCAACCAGCCGCACTGGTTTGTCGAGGGAGGCGATGACAGCCCGGAAGATTTCGGCCTGCGCGTGGCGCGGGAACTGGAGACCAAGATAGACCAACTGGGCCAGGAAAATGTCGCGGCGTTTATCGCCGAGCCGGTGCAGGGTGCCGGCGGCGTGATCATCCCGCCGGATACCTACTGGCCCGAGATCAAGCGCATCTGCCGGGAGCGGGATATCCTGCTGGTGATGGACGAGGTGATTTGCGGTTTTGGCCGCACCGGCAACTGGTTCGGCTGCGAGACCTACGACCTGGAGCCGGACCTGCTGACCTTCGCCAAGGGCGTTACCAACGGCTATTTTCCGCTGGGTGGGGTAATGGTGGGTGACCGGGTTGCCAACGTGCTGCTCACCCACGGTGGCGAGTTTACCCACGGCCTGACCTACTCCGGCCACCCGGCGGGCTGTGCCGCCGGGCTGGCAACCCTGCGCATCCTGCGCCAGAGCAATATCATCCAAACGGCCGCGAAGGAGATTGCACCCTACTTCCAGCGCCGACTGCGGGAACTGGCAGACCACCGCATCGTTGGCGAGGTGCGGGGGCGCGGCATGTTCGCCGCCGTGGAACTGGTCAGGCACAAGGCCTCCCGGGAGCGCCTGGCCCCCAATTCCGAGAGCGCGGTCTTCTGCCGCGACACGGCCAATGCCGGCGGCCTGATGGTGCGCCAGGTCGGGGATGCCATGATCATGGCGCCACCGCTGATTGCCACCACCGCGGAGATCGATATCCTCGTGGAAAAACTGGGCCAGGCCCTGGACCAGACCGCGGCTCACTACAAGGTCACCTGAAAGTCGGGCACGACTTGCCGCTCGCCCGGTCATTGAGCCGGGCCCGCTGTCTGCTATAGTCGCTCCATCGCCGGCAAGGATGTTCTCTGGCGGCTGTGCGAATGGTATGAAGGTTGACAGCGGAGAAGCTTGGCCATGACTACAGCCGTGCACCACATCAAAACCCTGCGCCAGCGCGACCTGGTGCTGTTTACGGTTTCCGCCATCCTGTTGCTGGATACCCTCACCGCGGCGGCCTCGGTCGGCGCGCCAAGTGTCTTCTGGTGGCTATTCCTGGGTATCGTTTTTTTCGTGCCGATAGCGCTGATCAGCGCCGAAATGGGTTGCGCCTACCCGGAGCAGGGCGGCATCTACGCCTGGATTCGGGACGCCTTTGGCGGCCGCTGGGGGTCCCGGGCCACCTGGTGTTACTGGGTCAATACCGCCGTGTGGCTTCCGGCCATATTCATTCTCTTCGCCGGCGTGTTCAAGCAGATGTTCTACCCGGACCTGTCACTGGGTGCGCAGATTGCAATCGGAATCGCCCTCACCTGGTTGGCGGTGCTGGTGAATATCGTCACCCTGGAGGTGGGCAAGTGGATACCCAACCTGGGGGCGATTTTCAAGGTACTGATTTTCCTGGCCATCATCGTCGGGGCATTCGTTCATATCGGCCGCCACGGCATGGCCAACCCGCTTACCCTGGAGACCCTCAAACCCGACTGGGGTGACAGCCTGCAGTACATCCCCGCCATTATCTACGGCATGCTGGGCTTCGAGCTGGTGAGCGCCGGCAGCCAGGAAATGAGGGACCCGGCCCGTGACGTGCCGCGCGCGATCCTGATCTCCGCTGTAATCATTAGCGTCCTGTACCTGCTGGGAACAGTCGCGGTGCTTGCCGCGATTCCCGCCGGGGACATCAACCTGGTCGAGGGGCTGATTGACACCTTTGCCCTGTTCTTCGGCGGCTCCCAGGCCGGCAATCTGCTGGTGCTGGTGCTCGGCGTCGGCGCCCTTTACACTTTTTTCTCCAACGGAGTGACCTGGGCGCTGGGCTGCAACCGGGCGGCGGCGGAAGCGGCGATGGAGGGCGAGCTGCCGCGCATCTTCGCCCTGGAGAGCCAGAAACTGGGCACGCCGATAGGCGCCGCCGTGCTCATGGGCATTGTCAGCACCTCGATGCTGGTGATGTACGGACTCATGGCGGGCAGCAATGAGGACCTGTTCTGGTCCCTGTTCTCTTTCAGCGCGGTGATTTTCCTGCTGCCCTACCACGGTATGCTGCTCGCCTTTGTCAAAATGCGCGTGGTCGATGCCAGCCACCCGCGGCCCTACCGGGTTCCGGGGGGCCTGGGCACTGCCCGGGCCCTGGCCTGGGTCTGCCTGTCGGTGCTGGCGCTGTCCCTGGTGTTGTTTGTCTACACACCTGGCGAAGGCATGCAGTGGCCGGTACTGGCGGGCGTGTTGATCACCCTGGCATTGGGCGAGTTCGTAATCCGCTTTGCGGAAAATCACCGACGGCGCTGATCCGGCAACCCCTACGACGCCACGAAATTCCAGTCGGGCCCAGCCCCCACAGCAGGAGATCAAATGTACGGCAAGATTGCGGTTGCGAAACCCCTGGTCATCCTGCACGGGGATGAAATGGCGCAGGTCGCCTTCGAGCGCATCCTCGAACAATTTGTCAGCAAGCGCCTCGAAATCACGCTGGTAGAGATCGACCTCACCGCCGAGAACCGGCTCGCCACCAATGGCCAGGCCGTGCGCGACGCCATCGCCGCGCTGAAAACCCACGGTGTTGGGGTCAAGAACGCCGGCATGACGGTCAACCGGCAGCAGCTGGATGAACTGCTGGCCAGGTATCCCGCCCTGAAGGAAGCGGAGCTCGACAAGCTGGCCACCAAGTCGCCCAACGGCGCCATCCGCAAGGGTATAGGCGGCAACATCACCCGCGAGGACATCCAGTTCCGCAACCTGCAGTTCAACCCGCCCGACTGGATAGGCCGCGATATCGAGGTGATGACCATGGACGGCGGTGGCATCAAGCACAGCCATAACGAGCTGTCCAAAGCCACCGGAGTGCTCAAGCTCGTCTTCGTCGGCTCCAGCGGCGACCCGGTTGAATTGCATCGCCGGACCATCAACAAGGGTGACCCGTGGCTGCTGGCAAGCAACGACATCGACGCGGTGACTGCCTGGGCCCACGCCTTCTTCCAGCGCGCCCTCGAGGAGCAGCGCGATGCCTACCTGGGCCTGAAAGACACCGTCATCGCCGGTTATGACGGGGTGATGCGCAGCGCCATCGAGGAGGTCTACGCCACCACTTACCGCGAGCGCTTCCGGGAGGCGGGGCTGAACTACCACTACGAGCTGATCGACGCCCAGGCCGCGCGCATCGTCGCCAACCCGCCCGAGCGCGCCCTCTGGGGCGTGCCCGACAACACCACCGGCCGCAAGCTCTACAAGCTGGTGGCCGAACTGAAACGCTTCGGCATTCCCAAGCGCAAACACCACGTGTCCCTGTCGCGCATGAGCGCCGGCGGCGGCGACCAGTACGGCAGTTTCAACATGCCGATGCAAGAGGACGGCATTCTCAAGGTCATCCTCGACGGGGAGGAGAAACACGCCCGCCGGGTGAAGCAGAACGACCCGGTGCTGTTGATGTCCAATGACCTGCAGGCGATCACCGACTGGGTCAGCCAGGTGTTTCGCGACGCCTCGCGCAAGGGCAAGGAGGTCTACTTCGGCCTGAAGCGCGAATACATGGAGTACGACGAGGTGTTCAGCACCGCCATTACCGACGTGCGCCATGCGCTGGCAAAATCCGGCACCCAGCCCCCCTCGTTCATGATCATGCGCCCCTCCAGCCAGCTGCGGAAAATGATCACTGACCCGCCCAGGAACGCCCTCTACCCGGCGCAGAATCTCGACGGCGATATTTTCTCGGATATCTCGGCCGCCCTCGGCGGCAGCCTGGCCACCGCCAGTTCCATCATCGAGAGCAAGGACGGCACCATGCTCTACGAAGCCCCCCACGGCACGGCCCACGACCTCTATCTGAAGTACCTTGAAAGCGACGGCAGGGAAGCGCACTTCAACTCTTCCGCCCTGATCTACGCGGTCGCCAACGCCCTGGAAACCCTGGCCCAGAGGGAGGACAACGAGGCCCTGGCCGCCTACTCGAGCCAGCTCAAGGAAGCGCTGATCGATACCGTTGACCAGGGCATCATCACCGGGGATCTCAAGGGTAAAACCGCCGATCCGGCAGCGGAAACCGTGGTCGACATGTATGGCTTCCTGGATGCGGTCGAGCGCAACCTGGATCGCAAGGCGGCTCAAAAAGCTGCACCAGACCCACGATAGCCGGTTGCGGTGATGCCCGGGAGCGGATCCTGCGTTGGGTCCGCTGCCCGCTGCGGCTACAATCCGGGGTTACAATCCCGGCACACCCGCTACAATCAGGGGACACCCGCCACATTCGAACACCTGCACGGAGAGAGCGATCACCATGAGCAAAGCGCGGCAGCTACTGAATAAGAAGAACCTCGGCATCACCCCCGGCCTGCCACTGGAGGCCTCGAAAGGCGGCATCGAGGAGTTGCGCCGGGATATCCAGCGCCTGATGGACATGGAGGCGATACGGCAACTCAAGTACGCCTACTTCCGCTGCGTGGACACCTGCAACCTGGAGGAGCTGGCCACCCTGTTCCACGATGATGTCTCGGTGCATTTCGTCGGTGGCGGCTACGAGTGGAAGCTCCAGGGCAAGCAGGATTATGTGGACAATATCGGCGCGGCCTTCAGCAGGGAGGCTGTCGGCCAGCACAACGCCCACCACCCGGAAATCCAGATGCTCAGCGAAACCGAGGCCACGGCTATCTGGTACCTGGAAGACAATATGTGGATTCTCAACCACAACGCCAGGACCCGCGGCACAGCCCTCTACTGGGACCGCTATCTCAAGGTGAACGGCAAATGGCTGATCAAGGACACCAACTACGAGCGCATCTACGAGATCAATGACAAGCTGGCGGCGCGACCGAACCTGAGCGCGCACTACCTGGGGGCTCACGGAGGTGAGCCGAGGTTTTAACGCCATGAAATTGATATCCAGGATTGGCCTCGGCGTGCTGGCTACTCTGGTCCTGGCGACGGCCTCGCTTGCGGTGCTCATCAGCCACAATCGTTCCTGCGAGCCCGCACCGGCCCTGGCCGGCAATGCAGGCGGTATGCAGGCCATCGTTTATCGCTGCTATGGCTCGCCGGATATACTCACACTTGAAGAGATCGCATCCCCAACGCCGGCCGATGATGAGGTACTGGTAAGAATCAGGTCTGCTTCAGTCAATCCGCTCGACTGGCATTATATGCGCGGCTCTCCTTATATCATGCGCCTTAGCTCGGGCCTCGGGGCCCCAACCGACCACCGCCTGGGCAGAGACTTTGCGGGCACTGTCGAGGCTGTGGGCAGCAGGGTCACCCGCTTCAAGCCCGGTGATGACGTATTTGGCGGCGGCGGCGGCAGCTTCGCGCAGCAACTGGTGGTGCGCGAATCGGGTGCGCTGGCCGCGAAGCCTGCGAATGTCAGTTTCGAACAGGCCGCCGCCATCCCCATCGCGGGCGTAACCGCCCTGCAGGCCCTGCGCGATGAGGGCGGGATCAAGCCCGGCATGAAAGTGCTGATCAATGGCGCCTCCGGCGGTGTAGGCACTTTTGCCGTACAGCTCGCCAAACACTTCGGCGCCGAAGTCACCGGCGTGAGCAGCACCAGGAATGTCGAGCTGGTGCGCTCGCTGGGTGCTGATCACGTCATCGACTACACCAGGGAGGACTACACCGCCGGCGGCAGGCAATACGACCTGATCCTCGACAACGTCGGCAACCACTCACCCTGGAAGAACAGCAAGGTACTGACCGCCGACGGCACCCTGGTCATGGTTGGCGGGCCAGGCGGGGACTGGATAGGGCCGCTGGGCAACCCCCTGGCGGCGCTGGCCTTATCCCCCTTTGTCGACCAGGAGTTTGTCGTGTTCATGGCCCAGCTGAACCAGCAGGACCTGGCCCTGCTGGCCGAACTGGCGCAATCCGGCGCGGTCACGCCTGTCATCGACCGGCGCTTTCCCCTGGCGGAGGTACCCGCCGCCATCAGCTACTCGGAAGAGGGGCGTGCCCGCGGCAAGATCGTGATCGACGTGGAGCAGCCGCTCTGACTGAAAAGGACTGACGCATGACCGCAAGTACCGCAATCCTGGCGCCGGTTACGGCCCTGCTGATCCTCAGCTGCATCATGTGGGCCTGGATGTATATCACCCGGATTCCGGCGGTGCGCCGGGCCGGGATGAAGCTGGACCCTGATATCCCGAAGGGCGTGCAGATGGCCGAGCTGCCGGCGCGCGTGCGCTGGAAGGCCGATAATTACAATCATTTGCTGGAGCAGCCCACCCTGTTCTACGCCGTGGCGTTCACCCTGGCCCTACTGGGCGCCGGCGAAGGCCTGAACCTGACACTGGCCTGGGCTTACGTCGTATTGCGGGTGGCTCACAGCCTGCACCAGGCCCTGTGGAACAAGATTGAGATACGCTTTGTGCTGTTCCTGTTGTCGTCGCTGGTGCTGGTTGCGCTGGTCGTTCGCGCGGCCCTGCTGGTATGGTCCTGAAGAGGAGGTTCAAATGATCGGATACGTAGTTCTTGGCACCAATGATCTCAATCGATCCGCGGCGTTTTACGACGCCCTGCTCGCCGAATTGGGCGCCACGCGCATGATGACCTTCGGCGACCGGGGCTACGCCTGGGCCGCCGCAATGGACAAGCCCATGCTCTGCATCATGACGCCATTTGACGGTAAGCCGGCCACTGTGGGCAACGGTGTTATGGCCGGAATAGCGGCTGACTCGCGTGACCAGGTTGATCGAATCTACCAGAAGGCGCTCGACCTGGGCGGATCCGATGAAGGCGCTCCCGGCTTGCGCTCAGACGGAGGCGATGGCTTCTATGCGGCCTACTTCCGCGACCTGGATGGCAACAAGCTCGATGTGTACTGCTATGGCTGAGCGCAGGCTCGGCCGGGTGGGCAAGCCCGCGGCCATCCAGTCAGATGGCATCGCTCTGGGACAGCCAGATAACGGCACAGGCCAGCAGCAACATGCCCGCCGCGCCGGCGGCGATCGTGGGCAGGAATAAAGCGCCCTCGAACGCGAGCAGGGCTGTCACGGCCTCGGTGCTGGCATGGATAAGCTGGCTGCCCGCCGGTGTCAGCCAGGCGGCCAGGGCGGAACCCACCGCGGTAAATGCCAGTAGTACCAGGTTGGCAAGCCATCCCGGCAGGCGCCTGGTCGTCGCCACCCGGGAGATAACCCGCGCACTGAAACCGGCGTCATCAAAATACGGTTCGGTATTGCGCAGTGCGCCCAACACGTTCTCGAAATCATCTGTACTGGTCATGTTCACACTCCGCTGTTCCAGCCGACCATCAGTAGTTTAAGGCGTTCCTGGCCACGGGAAATATAGCTTTTAACCGTACCCAGCGGGCTGCCCATGATGTCAGCGATCTCTGCGTGTGACAACTGGCGCTGGAGGGACAAGTGTAAGGCCATGCGCTGCTCCGGTGGGAACGTTTCCAGCGCCCGGGCGAAATCCCGGTGCAGGTCCTCGCTGGTTTGCGGGTTGAACCCGGCCTCGGCCAGGTGGCCCTCCTCCAGCGGCACTTCACTCTTGCGGCCGCGACAGTGCGCGGCGAAGCAATTGTAGGCAATACGGTAAATCCAGGTAAAGAATCTCGCATCCCCCTTATAGCTGCGCAGTGACCGGTACACCCTGATGAAGGTCTCCTGGGCAAGATCATCCGCCAGCGCCTCATCCCAGCCCGTCAATTGCCGCAGCGAGTAACGCAGCTGGGACTGGTAGCGCTTGACCAGCTGCCCGAACGCATGCTGGTCGTCACTGTCCAGGACCCGGTCAATCAGGCACTGGTCGTCGAGATCCATGGGCGTTGCTTCGGCTTGCCGCGCTACCTCGCTTCCAGCTTCCAGATCAGCAGCTGGGCAAAACCAATAAACAGGGGAATCAGGCCAAGGGCCGCCGCCCCGTTTTTGCCCATCACCACGAAGCAGGCGATGATTCCCAGGCCGGCACCGGTCATAACCAGACCCTTGCGCAGGCTGCTCTTAGGAGTCACTTCAGCCTGCAGACTGCTCATCACCTCGGCGGGAACATCCTTGCCGCTGCTCACGTACTGGCTGATGGTGTCATGTACGAGCCTTTTCTTGCGGTAATTGGCATAGAGGACCACGGCCACGATCAGCAGTGGCGAACCGAAAATCAGGGTGATGGCGGTCATCGCAATCAGCATATCGGTGACGGAGGCCGAATCATCGCCGGATCCCAGGTGAACCCCGCCAGTGGCTGCCCCGCTTACATCGGCCAGGGCATCCAGGGCCTGCCTGATGTCCTGCCTGGCCTCGGCCTTTTCTTCCGCGGACATCTGGTCACCGGTGGCTTCGATGATAGTCCCCAGTTTGGCGTAGGCCTTCTCCTGCAGTTGCTGCAGGTCTGCCGATGTCGCGGCGCTGTCACCCGCCGCGTCGCTACCAATGTCGACGACAATGGAGAGGCCCCGCTCCTCCTGTTCCGCTGCCGAATTCTCGCTGGTGTCCGCATAGCCCGGCGCGGCCAGGAGGGTGATGAGCAGTGCGCTGCAAAAAATGGCTTTCATATCGTTTCTCCGGGTCAGGTAAGAGGATGCTATCGTGCCGACAGGTATTGATGGATGGGCGGTGCAATCGGCAGCACCGGGCAATCGGCCTGCGCGGGGTTATCCGCAGGGTCGTTGGTCGCCGTGTCACCGACCCGCGAAGGGGCCTGCCAGGACTCACTGCGGCTATAAAATTCACGCTCCAGGGAGTCGCCAATCTGTTGGTCGATCCTGGTCTGCAGCAGCTCGTTTACACCTTGCACGGGCCGTACTTCCTCCAGGGCCAGGGCCGGGCCTGCGAGCGCCAGTAGGAATATCAGGCCGGTAAGCTGTTGTTTCTGTGTTTTCATGATGACTTGCTCCTCGGGTAGTGATGTTGCTTACCCGATTAGATGCAGCGACGCAGGCCTTTGGATGCAGCGCCTGCAATATTTTTTCCCCTCAAGTCACAGCATGTTGATTTACAAGGTAATTTATTTTTTTATTCCGGGCGAAGGCGCGAACGCGCCGGCACCGGCGAACGCTTTTCAGTGCGGACCATCCAGGTACTCCCGCAACCGCGCCTCGGCCTGGTCGCCGAACAGGATGGCGCAGGCCTCGCGCAGGCCGGGGGCGTGCTGGTACTGGCTGCGTCGCACCACCAGCTCGATCTTGGAGCGACGGCGCATGAAGTCCTCCAGCTTCACGATCATTTCCCGGCGGGCGGCCAGCTCGATTTCGCAGCGGGTGTACTCCGCGTTCTCGATCAACAGCTGCGCGCCGCGCTCATCCTCCCGGATACGCTCCAGCAGGCCGAAAGCGCTCTCACCGTAGCGGCGCCAGAAACGCTCCGACAGTGGCTCCGAAGAATCCGGCGAGGTTAGCGAATCGAGGTCCATCAGGCGCGCCTGCAACATGAACTCGGCGCGCAGGTCCGGGCCCGGCTCGCCGTACCAGCGGTGATTGCGGGCGGGCGGCTCGATGCCCAGCCGGCGCACATGCGCGACGACCTCGTCGCCCACGTTGAGACAGTCGGTGAGCTTGCCCCCGAAGATGCTCAGGTGCCGACCGGCCTCATCCACTTCGATCACATGTTTGCGCGACAGCGCCACCCAGTCCGCCACACCGCCCTGGCCCCTGGTGGCCAGGGGTCGCACGCCCACCCGCTCGGCGATGATACTGGCGCGGGTCAGTGGCGGATCGAGGTCGAGCAGGGCGTTGGCATTGGCCAGCACGAAATCGCGATCCTCATCCGTCACCGCGACCTCGGGGCTGTCCACCTGGGTATCCGTGGTGCCGATACAGGTCCTGGAACCCATGGGTATCAGGAAAAACAGGCGGCCATCGCTGGCGAAGAAGGTCAGGACGCGCTTGTTGTCGGTAATCCGGTCTACCACCAGGTGAATGCCCTTGGAAAACAGGTGGCGGTAGGCGGTGGTTTCGCCACAGCGGGCATTGTGGGCGTCAACGTAGGGTCCGCAGGCGTTGATAAGTACCCTGGAGCGGATGTCGAACCGCGTAGCGCCCACCACGTCGCGCGCACTGGTCACCCAGTGATCCTGCTCCCGCCGCGCCCCCAGGGACTCCACATAGTTGGCGGCGATACAGCCGTAGTTCAGGCTCTTGCGGATGAAGTTGAAAACGAAGCGGGCATCGTTGTCATACAGGTAGCAGTCGGAATACTCCAGGCCCCCTGCCGCCTCGCGGGTATTGATGACCGGCTCGCGGCGCTCGAGCGATCTGGCACTGAGGTAGCGCGGCGCTTTCGTCGCGAAACGGCCCATGATCCAGTACAGCAGGCTGCCGAGGTAGACAAAGAACGGCGGGAAGCGAAAGCCGCGCGCGATGGTGGTGAGGAAGCGGATCTCCTTGACGGTGGAAGGATAGGCCCGCATCAGGCGATTGCGGGACCGGCACAGCTTGTCGACCAGCAGGTACTCATGGCTTTCAAGATACTTGATGCCGCCCCAGGCGAGGTTGGACGAGTTCGAGCTGACGCCACCGGCGAAATCCCCCTGCTCGATCAGGGCGACCCGCACACCGCTTCCGGCCAGCGCGGCCGCGGCCACGGCGCCATTGATACCGCCGCCGACGATGAGCACGTCGTAGGCATGCTCCCCCAGCTTTTCCACATTACTGTCGCGCAACGATACCGCCATGGTCCCCGGCCCCTGATCCGGCCCCTTATCCAGAACAGGCACTCTACAGATTCCAGAACCGCTCGCACAGGGCGACGAAGTTGCTGGCACTGGTACTCAGGTGCCTGCCCGCGCGGTAGTACAGGCCGACCTGCTTGGCGATGCTGCCGAAGGACACGTCATCCATGATATGGAAGTCGGCGCAGGCCGGGTGCTCCTGTAGCAGCTTGCGATCGATAAAGGTCACCCCCATGCCCTGCTCCACCATATGGATACGCAGGGACAGGCTGTTCACCTCCCACACGGTGCTGAACTGGTCCCGCAGGCGCATGATGGAGGGGCGCATGTCCGGGTTGTCCAGCGCGGATGTGATCAGGGGGGTGAGCTTGAGGGCCCTTTCATCCCCTTTCACCATCTCGGGGTAGTGGGCGTGCCGGGGGCTCACCACGAGGTGGCGGGAATCACTGTAGAGGGGGATGGTGGCAAAGGCGGACATCTGTTTCTGGAACGGCCCCAGGCCCAGCTCGACACCGCCCGAGAGCACCTCGGAAATAATACTGCGCCCCGGCAGCTCGGCGATTTTCATCCTGGTCTGTGGGTTCTCGCGATAGTAAGCGCTTATTAACTGCGGGGCGTAGAAGTGATTGATGGACGCACTGAGGGCCAGGCTGAGGGTTTCAGCATTGCCCTGCTTGAGATGGGCGATATCCTCCAGGGTCTGCTGTTCCTCGCGCAGCATGTCAACCGCGTGGGTGAACAGGCGCTTGCCGATATCGCTCAGGCGCAGTTCCTTGCCCCGCTGCAGCAGGGGCGCTTCCAGCTTGGCCTCCAGTCCCGCCACCGCCTGGCTGACGGCCGACTGGCTGATATGCAGGGCCGCGGCAGCCCGCTTGAATCCGCCCTCTTCCACTACCGCGCGGAATGCGCGCAACTCGCTGTTCTCAAAGCGCATATTAGTCTACCTGATACCCTTATAAGTAAAATTAATTCTACTAATGGTAAGCTGCTTCGTATACTGTGAAAAATTACCAAAAGTGGAGAGCGCGCCGTGACCACAGAAACTGCTGTTTATTCCAGCGACCTCGCCGGAATCATAGTTGGCGACACCGCCATTTCAGATGTACAGGGCGAGGTGGGGCTGCTCAGCTACCGCGGCATCGACATCAATGAGCTGGTGGGAGTGCCCTTCCTGCACGTAGTGTGGATGGTCCTGTTCGGGGACTGGCCGGAGGAACAGGAAAAGAGCCGGCTGAAAACCTTCATGTGCCGCCACTCGCGCCTGTCACACGCAGAGATCGAGTTGCTGCGCCATGTACCCCGGGATCTTCACCCGATGCTGATGTTGCAGGGCATGGTGCCGCTGCTGCAATTGCCGGCGGAGCAATCCATGGAGATGGAGCCAAATGCCGAACACGGCCTGTTCCTCGCGGCCAAGATCACCGCCCTCGTCGCCGCCCACTACCGCCTCAGCCAGAGCAAGGTGGTGCTCGCCCCTACCCCGGGCCGGCTGTTCCATGAGAACTTCCTCACCATGTTCCACGGCAGTGCCCCCAGCGCCGAGCAGGTGCGCATGCTGAATGCCGCCCAGATCCTGCAGATGGAGCACAGTTTCAATTGCGGCACATTTGCCGGGCGGGTCTGCGCCAGCACCCTGGCCCCCATCCAGTCTTCCATCTCCGCCTCGATCGGCACCCTGTTCGGCAAACTCCACGGCGGTGCCGACCAGGCCGCCCTGGAGATGGCCATGGCCATCGGCAGCCCCGACAAGGCCGAGGCCTACGTAAGCGACTGCCTCGCCCGCAAGGAAAAAATCATGGGCATGGGCCATCGTGAATACCGCACCGTCGACCCGCGGGCGAAAATCCTCAAGCCCATGGCGATGGAGTTGTGCACCGAGGGCGAAAGCAGGAATCTGTTGCTCACCCTGGTGGCGGTGGAAGAAGCCTGCCAGCGGGCCTTCTCCAAACAGGGCAAGGAGATCTGGGCCAACGTCGAATTCTACAAGGGCGCGGTGTTCCACAGCCTGGGCATTCCCACCCATTTCTTTACCGCCATGTTCGCCATGGCGCGGGTATACGGCTACATCGCCCATTTTCTCGAGTTCAGCAGGAACAGTCGCCTGATCCGGCCGCGCGCCAACTATATCGGGCCCCCGGTTGGAGAGCGGGACAAGTCCGCCGCCTGAGCCAAAACCCCGGCGCCCCTGTTTGTGACAAAGGGCGGCGCTTGCATTACAGTTAGGCCCTCAACCCGCCACGGCTGCGCATGCAATGCACTCCATGATTGTCCGCTCACTCCTGCTTGTCGCCGCAGTAGCCCTGCTGGCGTCCTGCGGCCGCGGCGAGTCGAATGTCGCCAGCGGCAACCGCGCTGGAATCCTGCACTTTGGCAACGGCTCTGAACCCCAGTCCCTGGACCCGCACGTGGCCACTGGCATCCCCGAGCACTTCATCATCCACGCCCTGTTCGAGGGCCTGACGGTCAAGAACCCCTACACGCTGGAACCGGAACCGGGCGTGGCCAGCAGCTGGGACATCAGCGAGGACGGGCGGATCATCACTTTCCATATCAACCCCGAGGCCCGCTGGTCGAACGGCGACCCGATGACTGCCACCGATTACGTCTGGTCCTGGCAGCGCCTGCTCAGCCCAGGCCTGGGCAGCGAATACGCCTATATGCTGTTCCCGGTGAAAAACGCCCAGGCTTTCAACCAGGGCAAGATTACTGATTTTGGCGAGGTGGGCGTAAAGGCCCTGGACAAGCTCACCCTGCAGGTCACCCTGAATGAGCGCACTCCCTACTTCCTCCAGCTGATGGACCACTACAGCACCTTCGCCGTGCACCGGCCCACCATCGAGAAATTCGGCAATGCGAGCGATCGCTACACGCCCTGGACCCGGGTGGAAAACATGGTGAGCAACGGCGCTTTCCGGCTCAAGGACTGGCAGCTCTACCGGCGCCTGGAGGTGGAAAAGAGCGATACCTACTGGGACCGGGACCGGGTGAAACTCAACGGGATCGTGTTCCATCCCACGGAAAACACCGTGAGCGAGGAGCGGATGTTCCGGGTGGGACAACTGCACTACACCGGCAGCGTGCCGCTGGGCAAGATACCGGCATACCAGGAGATGGCTGACACGCCCTACCGGCAGGCGCCCTACATCGGCACCTATTACTACCTGATCAATACACTGCAAGCCCCCACCGATAACCTCAAGGTGCGCCAGGCCCTGTCGATGGCGATTGACCGCGAATCGCTCAACAGGAATGTGCTCAAGGGCACCAACATACCCGCCTACAGCATCACCCCGCCGGATACCCTCGGCTACTTCCCGCCCAGGCTGTTCAGCCATGACGTGGCGCGGGCGCGCGAGTTGCTGGCGGAGGCAGGCTACCCGAACGGTGAGGGCTGGCCGGGGCTGGAGCTGACCTACAATACCAGCGAGGATCACCGCAAGATTGCCGTGGCGCTGCAACAGATGTGGAAGGACGCACTCAATATCGACGTCACCCTCACCAACCAGGAATGGAAGGTGTACCTCGATTCAGTCACCCAGATGAATTTCCAGATCGCACGCCGCGGCTGGATCGGCGACTACGTCGACCCCAACAGCTTCCTCGACCTGTTCATCACCGGCGGCGGCAACAACAACACCGGCTTTGCCGACCCCCGCTACGACGACCTGGTCCTGCGCCAGGCGCCCCAGGCCGCCACCGATGAAGCGCGGCTGGCGATTTTCCATGAGGCGGAAACCCTGCTGATGGAGCAGATGCCCATCATTCCCCTGTACACCTACACCAGCAAGCACCTGGTTCACCCCAGCGTCAGCGGCATGCCGCCCAACCTGATGGACTCAGCCAACTTCAAGTACGTCTCGCTGGACCCGGACTGGCGTCCCGCCGGGGCGGGCAACTGAGCATGTGGCGCTTCATCGGCATGCGGCTGCTGCAGGCGATACCGGTGATCCTGGTGGTGATCACGGTGACGTTTTTCCTGGTGCGGGTCGCCCCCGGCGGGCCCTTCGATGGCGAAAAGGCCGTGACCCGGGAAGTGAAAGCCGCCCTTGAGGCCCAGTACAAGCTCGACCGGCCGCTGTTGCAGCAGTACACGGCCTACCTGGGCGACCTGGCCCAGGGTGACCTCGGCCCGTCCTTCAAGTACCCGGGGCGCAGCGTCAATGAGCTGATCGCCGCGGGCTTCCCGGTGACGGCAGAGCTGGGCCTGTATGCCCTGCTGGTGGCGCTGGGCATCGGCGGACTGGCGGGAATCATCGCCGCGCTCAGGCCCAATACGGCGCAGGATTACATCCCCATGTCCGCCGCCATGATCGGGATCTGCATGCCCTCCTTCCTGCTGGGGCCGCTGCTGGTGCTGGTGTTCGGCATCCACCTGGACTGGCTGCCGGTATCGGGCTGGGGCGATATTCCGGGTGACAAGATCCTGCCAGCGGTCACGCTGGGAGCCGGCTATGCCGCCTACATCGCGCGCCTGGGCCGGGCGGGCATGCTCGAGGTGCTGTCACAGGATTACATCCGCACGGCCCGGGCCAAGGGCCTGCCCCAGTGGCAGGTCGTGCTCAAGCACAGCCTGCGCGGCGGCATGATCCCGGTGGTGGCATTCCTTGGCCCCGCGTTCGCCGGCCTGCTGGCGGGCTCTTTCGTGGTCGAGACCATTTTCCAGATCCCGGGGCTGGGCCGCTTCTATGTGCAGGCAGCTTTCAACCGCGACTACACCATGATCCTTGGCACCACCGTGTTCCTGTCGGTGCTGATCGTATTCTTCAACCTGCTCTCAGACATTCTCGCCGCCTGGATGAACCCCAGGTTGCGGGCCCAGTTCGGGGGGCAGTAGATGAACACCGAAGCCAGCGGCGATATCGCCAGGGCGGAGCAGGGCACCTCCCTGTGGCAGGACGCCTGGCTGCGCCTGCGCAAGAACCACCTGGCGGTACTCGGCCTGGCGATCCTCGTGGTGTTCATTGTGATCGCCCTGCTCACCCCCTGGATTGCGCCCTACAGCTACCAGGAACAGAACCTCGAGCTTGGGGCCAGCGGACCCTCCGCGGCGCACTGGCTGGGCACTGACATTTTTGGCCGCGACCTGATGACCCAGATCATGTACGGCGGGCGCGTCTCCCTGGCCGTGGGTTTCATCGCCACCGCCGTGGCCCTGCTGATCGGCGTGACCTGGGGCGCGGTGGCGGGCTATGTCGGCGGCCGCACCGACGCGGTGATGATGCGCATGGTGGATATTCTCTACGCCCTGCCCTTCATGATTTTCATCGTGTTGCTCACGGTGGTGTTCGGGCGCAGCATGCTGTTGCTGTTCCTGGCCATCGGCGCGGTGGAGTGGCTGACCATGGCGCGCATCATGCGCGGCCAGGTGCAGTCCCTGCGCCAGAAGGAATTTGTCGAGGCGGCCGTTTCCCTGGGCCTGTCCCCGGCCACGCTGATTTTCCGCCACCTGGTGCCCAATGCCCTCGGGCCGATCATCGTCTACACCACGCTGACCATCCCGAATGTGATGCTGCTGGAAGCCTTCCTGAGTTTCCTCGGCCTGGGTATCCAGCCGCCGCAGACCTCCTGGGGCCTGCTGATTTCCTACGGCGCCGAGACCATGGAAGAGTATCCGTGGCTGCTGATCTTCCCCGGGGTGGCGCTGACCCTGACCCTGTTCTCCCTCAACTTCCTCGGTGACGGCCTGCGCGATGCGCTCGACGTACGCGGCGCAAAGGACTGACCATGGCGCTGCTGGAAGTACACAATCTCGGGATCAGCTTCGTCACCCGCAACGGCACCAACAAGGCGGTTGACGACATCAGCTTCACGGTGGAGTTGGGCAAGATCACAGCCATCATCGGCGAGTCCGGTTCGGGCAAGTCGGTGGCCTGCTACAGCCTGCTGGGACTGGTGCCCATGCCCCCCGGCCGCATCGATGGCGGGCGCGCCCTGTTCGATGGCCGCGACCTGTTGCAGCTGGGAGAGTCCGAGCTGCGCAAGATCCGCGGGCGCGATATCGCCATGATTTTCCAGGACCCGATGACCTGCCTGAACCCCTACATGACCATCGGCAAACAGCTGATGGAACCCCTGCTATACCACCACAGGGTGAGCGGCCAGCAGGCCCGCAGCCGGGCGCTGGAACTGCTGGCGGAAGTGGGTATACGCGACCCTGAATCCACCTTCGACAACTACCCGCACCAGTTCTCCGGCGGCATGCGACAGCGGGTGATGATCGCCATGGCGCTCATCAACGAACCGAAACTCTTGATAGCGGACGAGCCGACTACCGCCCTGGATGTCACCATCCAGGCGCAGATCCTGAAACTCATCGCCGAACTGCAAAGCAAGCGCGATATCGGCGTGATTTTCATCAGCCACGACCTGGCGGTGGTGGCCGACATCGCCGACACGATCGTGGTGATGAAGCAGGGCGAGATTGTTGAAACCGGCAACCGCGAGGGTATTTTCCGCCATGCGCAGCACCCCTACACCCGGAAGCTGCTGGCGGCGATTCCCACCGATTCCAAACAGGCGCGGCCGGGTACGCCGCAGCCCCTGATACAGGTGCGCAAGCTGTGCACCTGGTTCGGCCAGGGTCGGCACCGGGAGCCGGTCAAGGCGGTCGATGACGTCAGCTTCGACATCAATCGCGGCGAGGTGCTGGGGCTGGTAGGCGAGTCGGGCAGCGGCAAGTCGACCATCGGCCGCTCCATCCTGCGCCTGGTGCCGGTGACATCGGGCCAGGTCAACTTTGACGGGACCGACCTGACCGCGCTGCAGGGCGCTGAGCTCAAGGCCATGCGCCGGCGCATGCAGATGATCTTCCAGGACCCTTTTGCGTCCCTCAACCCACGCATGACCGTTTACGATACCCTGGCCGAACCCCTGCTGCTGCACGGCATCGAGAGCCGCAAGACGGTTGCCCAGGGTATACTCAAACTGATGGATGACGTGGGCCTTGCCCGGGCCTTCGTGCGCAAGTATCCGCACGAATTCTCCGGCGGCCAGCGCCAGAGAATTGCCATCGGCCGCGCCCTGGCGACCCGGCCGGAGTTTCTCGTCGCGGACGAGCCGGTGTCAGCGCTGGATGTCACGATCCAGGCGCAGATTCTCGACCTGATGCAGCAGCTGGGCCGGGAGTACAACCTGACCATGCTGTTCGTGTCCCACGACCTGGCAGTCGTGCGCCACCTGGCCGACCGCATCCTGGTGCTGTACAAGGGTAAACTGGTCGAACAGGGCACCGGCGATGAGCTGTTCGAGCGGCCGCAGCAGGAGTACACGCGACAACTGCTGCAGTCCATCCCGGGGCGTTCCCTGCTGACTTGACCTACGGAGTTGAAAGTTGAAAACCAGATTCCCAGCTGCTGTATTACTGCTCGCACTGTCCACGCTGGCCCAGGCCCAGGACCGATTCCCCAAGCTGATCCTCGGGTGGCTTGAAACCGCCCATATCCTCGGTTCCGACATGCGCATCAAGGTCAAGCTGGACCCGGGCGCCAAGACTTCCTCGATGCAGGCGACCAATATCGAGCGCTTCGAGCGCGACGGTGAACCCTGGGTGCGATTCGATTTTCACGACGAGGATGTGGATACCGAGAAAAAACATGCGCTGCGCCTGGAAGGGCCGCTGGTGCGCGATGCGGTGGTCAAGCGCCACGGCGCACCCAGCGTGACGCGCCCGGTGGTGACCCAGGTTATCTGCCTGCACAACCAGCTCTTCAGGACCGAGTTCACGCTGGCGGATCGGGGCAACTTCAACTACACCATGCTGCTGGGCCGTTCATTCCTGTCCAGAGTTGCCATCGTGGACTCCTCCGCCACTTTTCTCAGCAGGCCCAACTGCAAGGGTGACAACACCGTGGTGGAAATCGACGGTTAGCCCGCAGCAACAACGCCGCACAACCAGGACACAGATACGCATGCGCTATGCATTTGACCCCGAATTGCAGCCGATACTGGAGTTCCTTCCCGCCCTGGGGATTGATGACCCGGTGGCGGCCCGAACCGGCTTTACCGCCCTGATCGCCCAGCTCAATGCGGCGGTCGACGAAAGTGGCGTCAGCATCGACAACCGGACGATTGCGGGGCCCGATGGCGCACCGGCAATCGCCCTGCGTATCTATTCGCCCATGGACCTGGGCGCACCGGTGGCGGGCCTGCTCTACCTTCATGGCGGAGGCTTTGTCATCGGCAACCTCGACAGTGAACACGGCTCCTGCGTGGCACTGTGTCGCAACCTTGGCATTGTCGTGATCTCGGTTGATTACCGGCTGGCACCGGAAACCCCCTATCCTGGCGGCCTCGAGGACTGTTACGCCACACTCCTGTGGGCACAGCAGAACAGTGCTGCGCTGCAACTCGACCCGGCGCGGCTCGGCGTGTTCGGCCAGAGCGCCGGCGGTGGCCTCGCTGCCGCCACCGCCCTGCTGGCGCGGGAGCGCAATGGGCCGAAGCTGTGTTTCCAGTACCTGGGCATGCCGGAACTGGACGACCGCCTGGACACCCACAGCATGCGCCAGTACACCGACACCCCCATGTGGAACCGGCCCAACGCGGAACTGAGCTGGAATTACTACCTGGGCGAAGGCTTGCAGCGCGGCGCCGATGACGTGCCCTGTTTCGCCGCCCCGGCTCGGGCAGAGGATCTGGCGGGACTGCCGCCGGCCTACATCAGCACCATGGAGTTCGACCCCCTGCGGGATGAGGGAGTGCTGTATGCGCTCAAGCTGATGCGGGCGGGCGTGGCCACCGAGCTGCACTGCTTTCCCGGCACTTTCCACGGTTCCAGCCTGGTTGCCTCGGCCGAGGTGAGTCGGCGCGAGGCCGCTGAAATGTTCTCTGTCCTGCGCCGCGGCCTGGGGATTGCCGCAGCTAATTCTAATCCGGAGGCAAAATGAGTATGGAAAGGCTGTACGACCCGCCGCTGATGCCCCACCTGCTGGTGGAGGGGCTCAATCGCTTCAACGACGAACCGTGCCTGTTCCTGGGGGACAAGGTGGCCAGCTACCGCGAGGTGCGCGAGAGCACCAGCCAGATGGTGCAGGCACTGCGCTCGAGAGGCCTCGGCAAGGGCAGCCGCGTCGCGGTGATTTCCGCCAATCGGCCGGAAGTGCTCTCAAATATAGCCGCCATGCAGCTGGCGGGCTGTGTCGGCACTCCCCTGCATCCGCTGGGCTCGCTGGACGATCACGCCTACGTGCTGAAGGCAGCGGGCATCGACGCCCTGGTGTACGACGCCAGCGTGTTCGACGAACACGCGGCGCAGCTGAAGGCGCGAGTGCCCGGGCTGCAACACCTGCTGGGGTTCGGCCCCACCAAAACCGGCGAGGACTACCTCGCCCTGGCCGCCGGCTTCACGCCGCAGCCCCTGGTGGCACCGGATGTGCTGCCGGACGACGTGTCCTCGGTGAATTTCACCGGCGGCACCACCGGCAAGCCGAAGGGCGTGATGAGCACCCACCGGGTCACCGCCTACATGACCCAGATCCAGATGGCGGAATGGGAGTTCCCTAACGAGGTGCGCATGTTGATGGCCACCCCCCTGTCCCATGCGGCGGCGGCGTTCTTTATTCCGGTTCTGCAAAAGGGCGGCGCCTTCTACGTGATGCAGGGTTTCAGCCCGGACGAGTTTTTCAACATGGTGGAGAAACACCGCATCACCTGCACCATGCTGGTCCCGGTGATGCTCTACTACCTGCTGGACTCACCCCGCGCGGCCAGCGCGGACATGTCCAGCATGGAGACTATTTTCTACGGCGCCTCGGCCATGAGCCCCGCCCGCCTGCGCCAGGGTATCGAGCGCTGGGGCCAGGTCTTCTACCAGTTCTTCGGCCAGTCCGAGGCGCCCATGGTGGTGGCCAATATGCGCCGGGAGGAGCACGACCTCAGCAAGCCCGCGCGCCTCGCCTCCTGCGGCCGGCCCACGCCCTGGGTCCACCTGGCCCTGCTCGATGCCGCCGGCAACCCGGTACCCCCGGGAGAACCCGGCGAAATCTGTGTGCGCGGCCCGCTGGTCATGAAAGGCTACAAGGACATGCCGGAGCAGACGGCCGAGGCCTTCGCCGGTGGCTGGTTGCACACCGGCGACGTGGGCAAACTGGACGAGGAGGGCTTTCTCTACATCGTCGATCGCACCAAGGACATGATCGTCACCGGCGGTTTCAATGTGTTCCCGCGCGAGGTGGAGGATGTGCTGGCCGGCCATGAGGCGGTTGGCCAGGTAGCCGTGGTGGGGGTGCCGGATGAGCAGTGGGGCGAGGCGGTGAAGGCGGTGATCGTATTGCGCCCGGGAATCGAGCAGACTGCGGAGCTGGTGCAGGCCCTGCAGGCGCGAGTGAAACAGGCCAAGGGTTCGGTGCAGGCGCCCAAGTCCATCGACTTCGTCGACGCCATTCCCCTGACCCCGGTGGGCAAGCCCGACAAGAAAGCCCTGCGGGCGCGATACTGGCAGGACCGGGACCGCAGCGTGGGCTGACGGCCGGAATAACAGGAGAATAATACATGACCAGGAACACACTGCTGCGAGCACTGCTGTGCGTACTTGTTGCCCTGGGCGCAACTGCCGCACAGGCAAAAACCGAAAAACCGAACATCCTGGTGATCTGGGGGGACGATATCGGCTGGTCCAACCTCAGCGCCTACCACCGGGGTATGCTGGGGGGCTCCACCCCCAATATCGACCGTATCGCGCAGGAAGGCGCGCTGTTCACCGATTACTACGGC
Organism: uncultured Gammaproteobacteria bacterium; assembly: GCA_963700715.1. Taxonomy (GTDB): domain Bacteria; phylum Pseudomonadota; class Gammaproteobacteria; order Pseudomonadales; family Halieaceae; genus JARRPM01. The sequence continues at coordinate 335,990 of CAVOYP010000010.1, read as the reverse complement.
GAGCAGAGCTGCACCGCCGGGCGCTCCGCCTTCATCACCGGCCAGCACCCGCTGCGCACGGGGCTGCTTAAAGTCGGACTACCGGGCGCCGCAATCGGCCTGCAGCCCCAGGATCCCACCATCGCCGAGCTGCTCAAGCCGCTGGGCTATACCAGCGGCCAGTTCGGCAAAAATCACCTGGGGGACAAGGACGAGTTCCTGCCCTCCAATCACGGCTTCGACGAATTTTTCGGCAACCTGTATCACCTCAATGCGGAGGAGGAACCCGAGACCTACTTCTATCCCAAGGATCCTGAGTTCCGCAAGCGCTTCGCGCCGCGCGGCGTGATCCGCTCCTTCGCCGACGGCAAGATCGAGGACACCGGCCCGCTGACCCGCAAGCGCATGGAAGTGATCGACCAGGAATTTACCGATGCGGCGTTGAAGTTCATGAACCGCGCGCACCAGGCGGACAAACCCTTCTTCATCTGGTTCAACGCCACCCGGATGCACGTGTGGACCCGGCTGGCGCCCCAGTGGGAGGGCAAGTCCGGCCACGGCCTCTACGCCGACGGCCTGATGGAACACGATCACCACGTCGGCCTGCTGCTGGATGAGCTCGACAAGCTGGGCATCGCCGACAACACCATCGTCATCTACAGCACCGACAACGGCTCCCAGACCAACACCTACCCCGATGGCGGCTCCGAGCCGTTCCGCGGTGAAAAGGGCTCGACCTGGGAGGGCGGTTTCCGCGTACCCGCCCTGATCCGCTGGCCCGGCACGGTCAAGCCCGGCACCGTGATCAACGATATCTTCTCCCACCAGGACTGGCTGCCCACCCTGCTGAGCGCCGCGGGCGTACCCGACATCGGCAGCAAACTGAAGGCCGGCCACCGCGCCGGCGACAAAACCTTCAAGGTCCACATCGACGGCTTCGACCAGACCCCGCTGCTCGGCGGCAAGGGTCCCGGCGCACGCCACAACATCTACTATTTCGACGACAACGCCAACTTCAACGCCATGCGCTGGCGCGACTGGAAGATCCATTTTGCCTGGCAGATGCAGGGCTGGGGCGGGCCCAGGGAGGCACTCAATTTCCCCCGCATCGTCAACCTGCGCAGCGACCCCTATGAGACCTCCATCGATTCCGGGTTGTACGCCCGTTTCTTCGCCGACCAGTTGTGGCTGTTCGTGCCCACCCAGCAGGAAGTGGGCAAGTGGCTGATGACGTTCCGGGAATTCCCGCCGCGCCAGGCCACCGCCAGCTTCACCATTGACACGATGATGCAACAGATGCAGCAAATGCTGCAGATGCGCGCGATGGGCGCAGCGCCGCCCGCCGCCAGACCGCCGGGACAATAGGCGTGCTGCGGGATTCGCCTGAGCTGTACAAGGGCCTGACCTACCCCTGGGGCCGGGACATCAACCCCGCGCCCGGGCAAGCGGAACAGATTGCCGAAGGTGTGTACTGGGCCCGCTTTGCCATGCCCATGTCGCTGGATCACATCAACCTGTGGTTGCTGGAGGATGGTGATGGCTGGACCGTGGTGGACACCTGCCTGAACCTGAACAGCGCCCGGGCGACCTGGGAGCAGCTGTTCGGTTCGGTGATGCAGGGCAGGCCCATCACCCGGGTGATCTGTACCCATTTGCATCCCGACCACGTGGGGCTGGCGGGCTGGCTGACGGAACGCTTCGGCGCCGAGCTGTGGATGTCCCGCGAAGAGTTCCTGATGTGCCGGGCCATGGTGGGAGACACCGGCAGGGAAGTGCCAGCGGTGGCCCTGCGCTTCTACCAGGCGGCGGGTTACAACGACGCGCAGCTGGCGCTCTACAAAGGCAAGTTCGGTAACTTCGGCAGGGCGATCTACCCCTTGCCGGACAGTTTCCGCCGCCTGGTGGACCTGGAAACCATCACCATCGGCGAGCGCTACTGGCAGGTGATCGTTGGCAGCGGCCACTCCCCGGAGCACATCGCGCTGTACTGTCCGGCCCTGAAGCTGCTGATCTCCGGGGACCAGGTGCTGCCCAGGATCACCCCCAATGTCAGCGTATTTCCCACGGAGCCCAGCGGCGACCCCCTGCATGAGTGGCTCCGCTCCAGTGCGCGCATCCGCGAGATGCTGCCGGACGACCTGCTGGTGCTGCCCGCCCACGAGGCCCCTTTTTACGGGCTGCATGTGCGACTCAGCCAGTTGATCGAGGCCCACGACCGGGACCTTCGGAGCCTGTTCGATTACCTCGACCAACCGCGGCGGGCGGTGGACTGCTTCCCGCCCCTGTTCAACCGGGACATCGACCAGGGCTCACTGGGCCTGGCCACCGGCGAGACCCTGGCCCACCTCAACTGCCTGCTCGGCCGGCGCCGCATCACCCGCGAGCGCGATGGGCAGGGCGTGGACTGGTACCGGCAGCGGCCGGAAACGGCGGGCTTTGAGGATGGCCGCGGACCGTTGCCCAGGTCGCCCCGGGCGACCTAGGGGCCTGCTCAGGCCGCCTTCTCGCCGGCCGCAGTGGCACGATTTCCGCCGGCGCGGTGCGCACCGGAACGCCCTGCAGGAAATCATCCAGTTCCGGCTCTTCCAGCTCCTTTACCCACTGCTCCCAGGAATAGGGCCACATGGCGGGGTCGCCATCCGCATCCAGGTACCAGCTCTGGCACCCACCCACCCAGACCGTCTTGCCCATGCCCGCCTTGAGATAGCGGTTGAAACGCTGCTTGGCGTCCTCGGTGGCCTCCACCGTTTGCAGGCGCCCCCGGCGCCAGTGGTCGATCAGCTTCAGCACGTAATTCGACTGCACCTCGCTCATGGCGATGACCGAGTAGTTGCCGATCGGCGTGTTGGGCCCGAGCATCAGGAAAAAATTGGGAAAGCCCGGCAGGCACACGGAGCGGTAGGCCTGCACCTTTTGCGCCCAGGCATCGTCGATTGACAGGCCGTCGCGGCCGGTGAGGTTCATGGGCCGCATGAAATTGAACGGATGGAAGCCGGTGGCGAGAACCAGCACGTCCAGCTCGTGTTCCACGCCGTCTTTGGTGACCACGCCGCGCTCGGATATACGCTCGATCGCGCCGGTTTCCAGCAGCACATTGTCCCGCTGCATCGCCTCGTAAAAGGTCGAGCTGAAGATCAGCCGCTTGCAACCCACCTTGTAATCGGGCGTGAGCTTGGCCCGCAGTTCAGGGTCGCGCACACTGTTGCGCAGATTGCGCCTGGTTAGCCAGTTGACGTACGCATGCGCCAGTTTGTTGCCGGTGACCGCGGCGGTGAAAATATGGCGAAAGGCAAAGGCGTAGCGCTCGGACAACCTGGTCATCAGTTTCTGGTTGCCGCGCAGTTTCGCCTTGTCGGCTTCGGAATAGATTTTATCCGGTACGCTGCACACCCACTGGGGGGTGCGCTGGAACACCGTCAGGTGACCGACAGTTTTGGAAATCTCGGAAATGACCTGGGTAGCGGTTGAACCGGTGCCGATGATGCCGACGCGCTTTCCCGCCAGGCTGACATCGTGGTTCCAGCGCGCCGTGTGGAACATATCGCCGCGGAAGGAATCCAGCCCCGGGATATCCGGGTAGGCCGGGTGGTGGAGAATACCCGTGGCGGCGACCACGAAGTCCACCACCAGTGAATTGCCCTTGCTGGTGGTCAGGTGCCACTTGCCATCCCGGTAGTGGCACTCGTCCAGGGATTCATTGAAGCGCACCTGGTTGGTAACCCCGTACTCGGCCGCTACCTGTTCCATATACGCCTGTATCTCGTCGCCGTGGGCGAAACGGTGCTGCCATTCCGGGTTGCCCCGGAAGGAGTAGGTGTACATATGGGCCGGGACGTCACAGGCCACGCCCGGGTAGCTGTTCTCACGCCAGGTGCCGCCGACCTTGTCGGCCTTTTCCAGGATGGTGATGTCGTCGATGCCGGCTTCACGCAGCCGGATGGCCATGAGAATGCCGGTCATGCCGGCTCCGATCACCGCGACGGACGGGTTGCGGACACTGTCATTTTGCATGCTGCTTTCTCGCCTCCACTGTAGGCCTGTACTGTGCGCGCACTGTAGATGGAAAACCCGCCCCGGCGAATATTCGGGCGGGACAAAAACTTATGAATTTCGGACAGACTGGACTACTATTGGAACATGGCTTCCAACCTCAGCGTCTCCCACCACATCAGGGCCCTGCCGCCTGCGCTCAGGGCCATGCAGGCCATGGGCTATGACACCGACGCCTGCCTGGCGGGGACCGGTATCAAAGCTGCGGACCTGCTCGCGCCCAATCCGACACTGGAGTTCAGCCTGGCCCAGGAATTCCGCTTTCACCGCAACCTGCTGCGACTGAGCGCCGACCCCCTGCTCGGGCTCAGGCTGGGCAAGGCCTACCCCGCACAAAGCTACGGCCTGTTCGGTTACGCCTTCCTCTCAGCGCCCCACCCTGCGCCATGCGCTGGCTATCGTCAGCAATTACGGGCCGCTGTCCTTCACCCTGTTCCGCATAGATTTTTGCGAGACAGCCAGCGCGGGCATACTGCAGTTTTCGCGGCAGCTCGATATTCCCGAGGACCTGCTCACCTATTACGTGGACCGCGACCTGGCGGCGGCGCTGGCCGGTGTCGATCCCGCCCAGATCGCCCCCATCCGCCCGCTCGCGGTGGCGCTGATGCACAGCGGCAACCGCAGGCAACGGGACTACGAAACCTTCTTCGGCTGTCCGGTCAGTTTCAACGCGCCCCGCTCCCAGATCAGGTTTGACGCCGCGTTGCTCGACACCGCCATGCCGATGCAGGATGCCGAGACCTCCGCGGTTTGCCAGCACCAGTGCCAGCTGCTGCTGGCGCGCATGAGCAACAGCAGCGGTGTGATCGAGCAGGTGCGCCAGTTGATCGTGGCCCGCCCGGGCTTTTTTCCCGACATCGATTACGTCGCGCAAAAGCTCCACATGACCAGCCGCACCCTGCGGCGCAGGCTGGCCGCTGAAGGCAGCAGCTACCAGCAGATCCTGGCCGACGTTCGCTACGCGCTGGCCCGGGAATACCTGGCCACCAGCAGTCTGCCGCTGGAAGAAATAGCGTCTATGCTGGGATACAGCAGCCCGGGCAATTTCACCTATGCGTTCAAGCGCTGGCACGGCAGCCCGCCGCGCCAGTACCGGCAGGAGAACCGATGAGATGATGCACACCCTGCGCCGCTGGCTGGCAGGCCTGTGGCAAGTAATCAAAGTCCGGGCTTATCGCAGCTACTATCGCATCAGCAATGCACGCGCCTGGCGCGGGTACACCGCTTCCGGCGCCTTCACCGACCTGCGGATTCCGTTGCACGGGATCAGCATCGGCGCCCGGCTTTACAACAACGCGCTGGGAGGACAAAGACCCCTCATCGTCTACTTCCACGGGGGCGGCTGGGTGATCGGCGACCTGGAAACCCATCATCCTTTCTGCCAGGCGCTCAGCCAGGCCAGCGGCTGCAGCGTGATCGCGCTGGATTACCGGCTGGCTCCCGAGCACCGTTTCCCGGCGGCGCTCGACGACTGCCTGGGCGCTACCCGCTGGATCGCGCAACACGCGGCAACGCTCGGAACCAACAACTCGCGCCTGGTCATTGCCGGCGACAGTGCCGGTGGCAATCTCGCCACCTGCACCTGCCTGGAACTGGACCCGAGAGCCGCGCAAGCAGTCGCCGGCCAGGCACTGATCTACCCCGCCACCGACCACTACAGCGGGGGCTTTGCTTCCTATATCGAAAGAGCCACCGGCCAGGTGCTTACCAGCCGATTGATGCAATGGTTCTGGGACACCTACCTCGGCGGCCAGTCGGCCCAGGCGCCCCAGCTGCAGCGCGCCTTCCCGCTGCGCTCATCGCGGCTGGCGTCGCTGCCCCCTACCCTCCTGGTCACCGCGCAGAAGGACCCGTTGCGGGACGAGGGCAGGGCCTACGGCGAAAAGCTGCAGCAGGCAGGCGTGCCGGTGCGCAGCCACCACTTCGCCAGCGCGGCGCACGGCTTTGCCTGCTCCGAAGGTCCCCACGCGGATTTCCATAGCTTCATGCAACACTTCACCACCTGGCTGGCGCAGCTGGATTGAATTGAGCGAGGAATTGCAGCAATGAAACCAAAACTAGACCTGGTGATTTTCGGCGGCACGGGTGATCTTTCCACCCGCAAGCTGCTGCCCGCCCTGTTCCAGCTGCACCGACACCAGCTGGCAGACCGCTTGCACCGCATCATCGGCACCGGTCGTTCCAGCATACCCACCGAGCAGTTTCGCGACACGGTGCGCGCCAACCTGCAGACCTTCCTGCCGGCGGGCCACTGGAGCGAGGAGGTCTGGAACAGTTTCCGCGAGCGGCTGCACTACAGCACCATTCACGCCGGCGAGCCTGCGGATTACCTGGCGCTGGGTGAACTGCTGGGTGCAGCCGAAGCGCCGGGCAGGCTGTACTACCTGGCCACGCTGCCCTCCCTGTACGGCGAGATCTGCCGGCAGCTGCACAGCGCCGGAATCGTCAATGAACACAGCGGCGTGGTGCTGGAGAAACCCCTGGGCCACGACCTGGAATCCTGCCGGGAAATCAACGAGCAGGTGGCCCGGGTATTTCGCGAGGAGGACACCTTCCGCATCGACCACTACCTCGGCAAGGAGACCGTGCAGAACCTGCTGGCGGTACGCTTCGGCAACCCGCTGTTCAGCCCCATGTGGCGCAATACCTTTGTCGACAATGTCCAGATCACCGTGGCCGAGGAGCTAGGCGTGGAGGGCCGGGCCGACTACTACGCGAAAACCGGGGCCCTGCGCGACATGGTGCAGAACCACCTGCTGCAGCTATTGTCGATCGTGGCGATGGAGCCCCCGATGAGCCTGCGCGCCGCGGACATCCGCGACGAGAAAATGAAAGCGCTGCGGGCGCTGCTGCCGATAACCGCAGACAACGCCAGGGAGTACACGGTGCGCGGCCGCTACTGTGCCGGGGCGGTCAGTGGCACGGCGGTGAAAGGCTTCCTCGAAGAGGCCGATTTCGAAAGCGCGGACGCGACCGAGACTTTTGTCGCCATCAAGGCCACCATCAATAACTGGCGCTGGGCCGGAGTGCCGTTTTACCTGCGCACCGGCAAACGTCTCAGCCGTCGCTACTCGGAAATCGTGATCGAGTACAAGCGGCTGCCTTTTTCGCTGTTTGCCAACGACGCGAACGAGCTGACCAACAAGCTGGTCATCCACCTGCAGCCGGAGGAATCCATCAGCCTGCATACGCTGAACAAGAAGCCGGGGCTCACCAGCAAGCTGAGCCTGCAACCGGTGGAGTTGCACCTGACCGATGAATCGCGCGGCAAGGCCGATCGCTACGACGCCTACGAGCGTCTGCTGCTGGATGCGATCAACGGCGACCAGACCCTGTTCATGCGCCGGGACGAGGTGGAGACGGCCTGGCGCTGGATCGACACCATCATCGAGGCCTGGGAGCAAAACGGCACGCCTATCAAGGACTATAACGCCGGTACCATGGGGCCGAATGCGGCAACGGCCCTGGCCGCCGTGGACGGTCGCAGCTGGTATGAGTGATTGGCACCGCTTCGGCAGCACCGCCGGGCTCGATGAGGCGCTGGCCGGGCACCTCGCCCGGCGGCTGGCGGCGGATATTGGTGACTACGGCCAGGCGAGTCTGGCGGTATCAGGCGGTAGTACGCCCGCGGGCATGTTCCGGCGGCTGTCCCGCTGTGAGCTGGACTGGGCAAAAGTCTGGCTGACCCTGGTGGACGAACGCTGTGTGGCCACCGACAGCCCTGACTCCAACGAGCGACTGCTGCGACAGGAGCTGCTGCAGAACCGCGCAGCCGCTGCTCGCTTCATCGGTATGGCCGATGCCGGCGCCGACGGACTCAAAGCGCTGGAAGAGGAAATCGCGGCCATTCCGCGGCCATTTTCCGCAGTGGTGCTGGGCATGGGGGGCGATGGGCACACCGCGTCCTGGTTCCCGCAGGCGGAAAATCTAACCGCCCTGCTGGACCCGGCCAACCCGGCGGACGTGGCCCTGACCGACCCGGTCACAGCCGCCCACCGGCGGCTCACCCTGACCCTGGCCGCAGTCCTCGACAGCAGGGAGATCGTTCTTCACATTACCGGCGAGGCCAAACGCGCCGCGCTGGAGAGTGCCTGCGCGAGGGGCTACCCGGTGGCGGCCGTGCTGGCGCAAAAATTGTCACCGGTGTCCATCTGGTGGGCTCCGGGTTAAAACCCGCGAGGGCGCCGGCGCTGGCTGATGGCAATGCCGACACAGATCACGCCAAGCCCCAGGAACTGCGAGCTCTTGACCGGCTCCGCCAGCAACAACGCGCCGGCCGCAAACGCCAGGGCGGGGATGATGTAGTTGATCAGCGACAGGAAGTTCGGTCCGCAGTTGGCTACCACCACGAAGAAAACCCAGGTGGCAAGGCCAGTAGAGGCCACACCCAGTGCCAGCGTCGCCAGCAGTGGCCCGGCAGTGATCGGCAATTGCCAGGGCTGTTCGATCACCAGGCTGAATGGCAGGATCAACAGCGCACCGACAATCAGCGAGCCGGTCGCGGTGACCAGCCCGCTCTGGGCCGGAAGGCGCTTGCTGTAGACGTTGTTCACCGCATAGGAAAACGTCGCCGCTATCACCGCCAGTTGCGCCGGCAGCGCAACGCTACCGAATCCCGCCAGGGCGTCACCGCCGACGAGGATTGCCACACCGGCAAAGCCCGCCGTGACACCGATAACCCGCTGCGCGGTCAGCCGTTCATGCGCGACGAAGTAATGTGCGAGGACCATGGTGCTGATCGGCACCAGCGCCATCAACAGGCCGGCCTGGCCGCTGGCGATATGCTGCTGCGCCAGCGAGATCAGTATGAACGGCACCAGGTTTCCCATCAGCGTCAGCGCTGCAAACCGCAGCCACCAGTGGCCCTCCCGGGGAAGCTGGTACCCCTGCCAGCGCATAATCAGGTAGAGCACCACTGCACCGATGATCAGCCTTATCGCCACCAGTGTCAGGGGCGGGAAGAGCTCCAGCCCGATGGCTGTCAGAAGGAATGCGAGCCCCCAGGCGAGACAGAGAAAGCCCAGCATCAACCAGTCGACGGGACGTGGAGTGTGAATCATCTTGGCTCCGTATCACCGGTCGACAAACGCTACCACCACTTTACCCCGTAAGCTCCCCGGGTGTAACGTCGCCTTATTCAAAGGAGGCCCGGCGTATGCACAAAAGTAAACTGGCGGGATTTATTATCGATTGCCAGACCAGCGACCTGCCGGGTGCTGCCCGTTTCTGGAGCGCGGCCCTTGGCATGCCGATCGACGAGCTGCCGGGGGAGGAGGGTGAGAAATATGTCAGGCTGAAAGATAAAACCGGCCAGCTGAATATCGAGGTACAGTCGGTAGACCACGCCAGTCGCGTTCACCTGGATATCGAAACCGACAATATCCCCGCGGAAGTCGAGCGCCTGCGCGCGCTGGGCGCAGTGGTTGTCGAGCACGTCCACAGCTGGTGTGTGATGCAGGCGCCCACCGGCCAGCGTTTCTGCGTGGTGCGCAAGGACTCGAGGGACTTTGAGCGGCAGGCCAACAGCTGGCGGGAATAGCACGGTGTGCCGAAATCAAAGAGACGTCGAGTACCCGCGTAATAGCCGCCCTGTTCCAGCGGAACCGGGCGCATGCGCAATACCCGCGCACAGGCTCACGATTGACTGGCGAACGCATCCGGCAGTGAGCGCCACGCGATGGGTAGTTCCGTTGACCAGTCGGGTTTGCGCGGCGGCATGTTGAACCCCGCCGGTGGTTTCCAGGCCATGGCTTTCATCGTTTCACCAACATAGGTCATGTTCAGGTAGTCATGGCTGTAACAGAACAAGCCGTCTCCGGCGTAGTAGAGTATGGACAGGCCGGGCACGATCCACTGGCCGCCATCGGGCTTCTGCCCCAGGACCTGGTCCCATTGACTCACCAGGCGGTGACCATCCACCATGGTCCAGCGTTCCGGCGTGGACCAGCCGTGGCCGGTGAGTCCCGCCATTGAATCGAGAAAAAACTGCCGAATGGTTTCCCTGCCCTCCTGGCGACCCCACGCCGGGTCGATATAAACGGCATCCTCGGTGAAAGAAATCCGCCATCACATCCCAGCCACATTCGCCACTATCGACTTTATCGCGGGTCGCGACGAACCGGTGATAGGTGTCCAGCGCTTCCTGTTCGATCTGTTGTTTGGTTTTCATAGGAACTCCAGCAGTCAGTTTCACTGCAACATAATGCATGCACACAATGCTGTCGATACCACTGGAGATCACAACGCCGGCAGTGGCCAGTCCGCCGCATCGGTCACGTAGTCCGGCTGTTTGGGGCGGAAGCCACCCCATTTCCGCGTAAACAGGCCCTCCGGGTCAAACCGCGCGGACTGCTTTTCGATATCAAAGTGACGCCCGCCGCGCGGGTCGGCACCGACCCCGGAGAGGTACTGCCAGTTTCCGTAGTTGCTGGCCACATCGAAATCGATAAGGTGTTTCTCGAATAAAGCCGCGCCATAGCGCCAGTCGATACCGTACTCGTTAACCAGGCAGCTGGCGGCTACCTGGCGGCCGCGATTGCTCATCCAGCCAGTGGCAAGCAACTGCCGCAGCAGGGCGTTCACCAGGGGATAGTTGGTGTCACCCTGGCTCCAGCGGGCGAAGTTGCGAGGCTCGAACGTGCAGCGGCGTACTTTGCCCGTGGCGCCTGAGGCACGGAACAGGCTGATATCGTCGCCAATTGCCCGCCAGTAGAAAAACTCCCGCCACAACAACTCGAAGCTCATCCAGCGGCTCGAGTCATTGGCGCCCTCGGCAGCCTCGTATGCGGCTACCGCCGCTGCGACCTGGCGCACCGAGAGGCAGCCATTGGCGAGCCAGGGAGAGAGCGTGCTGGAGCCGTCCAGTCCGTCGAGGCAATCCCTGGTATCTTTGTACGCCGCGATTCCGCCCTCCCTGGCTGTCCACTGGCGCAACCTGCGCAAGCCTGCTGCGCTGCCCCCTCTCACCGGCAACGCGGGATGTGCCTTTACCGGGGCCCCTTCGATATCCGCATAGAGGATGTCTGGCGGCGGCGGAAACTCCGGAGATGAGGAAGCAGGCGCTGGCACTGGCAGCGCTTCGACCCGAGCCCTGAACGGCGTGAACTGCCCTGGCATAGCGCCGGGGGTGAAGGGCAGGTCCTGCTCATCGAACAGGGTGTTGGCGCGGTGTACTTCCAGTGGCACGGCCAGCCTCAACGCAACGCGCTCCCTGGTGCGGCGCTCGTAGTAGCCCGCGGCGCGAGACGTGGCGACGATATCGGCACCGACCTGCCTGGCCAGTTGCGGCAGTGCCTGCTCCGGGTTGCCTTCGAGTACCAACAGGTCCTGCCCCCGGCTGAGCAACTCATCGCGCAGGGCCTGCACACTCTCGACCAGGAAGCGCTTGCGCTGCCCGCCTAGCCCTGTCTGGTTGAACCAGGGATGGTTTCTGGGCCAGAAGTACACCAACAGCAAGCGCTCGGCGCGGGCTGCACAGGCTGCGAGCCCGGCGTTGTCCTGCAATCGCAGATCATTCTGGAACCAGTATATTGCGTTCATTCCCCGCGCCCGTTGTCTTCCGGCCGGCGGTAAACCCGCCAGGGGCGACCCTGGCAGGTGGAAAAATTACTGCAATCCGGCAGGCAACCCCTGCACGGAAGCCGCTGGGGCGTTGCGCTTGTCGTCTCTGGCCGATGCAAGCGGGTTTCGCCATTTGCCACCATTGTTCCTCTCCCTGTCGATGCAACTGAGAATACGCCAGCAAGCCGAAAAGCGATCACCGCGCAGCCGCAAGCGTTACATTGGAACCAGCGAGCGGCGGCAATCCGCTTCCGCCCTGCTAAGCGTCGCCAAAGAAAGACTTCAGGTGCGCCTCCACGCTGCGGGCAAGCGCTTGCAGCTCGTAGCCGCCCTCCAGGGATGAAACGACACGCCCCCCGGCACTGGCATCCGCCTGTTCGCACAGGCGCCGGGTGACCCAGGCGTAGTCGGCGTCAACCAGGTTGAGCTGGGCCATGTAGTCCGCCTGGTGGGCGTCGAAGCCGGCGGAGATCAGGATGAGTTGCGGCGCGAAAGACGCCAGGCGCGGCAACCAGTGTCGCTCCACCGCCTGGCGGAACGCGGCGCCGTCGGTCCCCGCGGCCAGGGGCACATTCACCACATTGGCGGCCCTGCAGTCATGGCCGGTATGGGGATAGAACGGGTGCTGGAAGGTCGAGCACAACAGGGTCCGATCATCGCCGGCAAAAATGTCCTCGGTACCGTTACAGTGGTGCACATCGAAATCGACGATGGCGACACGCTCGAGACCGTGGTTTGCCAGCGCATGATGGGCCGCAATGGCAATATTGTTGAAGAAGCAGAAACCCATCGCCCTGTCGCGCTCGGCATGGTGCCCGGGAGGCCTCACGGCGCAGAAGACCTTGCTGGCTGCGGCGGACATCACCAGGTCGACGCCCATTACCGCCGCCCCTGCCGCGCGCAGGGCGGCCCTGAGGGTGTGCTTGCCCAGCGCCGTATCGCCATCCACCCAGATCAGGCCCTCGCCCGGGTCAGCCGCATAAATGCTGGCCACGTAATCGGGGTCGTGCACCGCCTCAAGCAATTCCCGCTGCACCAGTGGTGCGTTATAGTGATGCAGCGCCATATCCAGTCCGGTCGCGATCAGGCGATCGTTGATGGCGGCCAGGCGCGCGGGCCGCTCCGGATGATGGTGTCCCAGATCGTGCAATTGGCAATCGGGGTGGGAAATATAGGCAAGCGACATGGGCATCCTCTTGTTGCGTATACTGCCGCCAACTTCCTTCACCTGAACCCGGCGCCGGCACTATGACCCGAGTCTACCCCGGCGGCGGTGTGTTATGAAAGAGATGCGCTGTGTGGACCCACACCCATGAGAAAGCACCGTCTACACCGGGTTTTCGAGCCACAGTCGGTTGCCCTGGTTGGAGCCTCGGATAGCAGGCTGTCAGTCGGCGGCCAGATACTGGGCCAACTGCTCGAGAGCGACTTCCAGGGCCGGCTGTATCCGATCAACCCGAGGCACGAGTCTATCGGCGGATTGCGCTGCTATGCATCGGTCGCCGCAGTGAACCAACCCATTGACCTCGTTATCATCGCCATCCCCGCCCCGGCGATAGCAGGGGTTATGCACGAGTGCGGAGCCAGCGGTGTCGGCGCGGTCATCATTATTGCCGCAGGTTTCGGCGAGACGGGCGCGCGCGGGCAGCAACTGCAGGACGAGATCGCCGCCATCGCGCGCAGTTACAATATTGCCCTGGTTGGCCCTAACTGCCTGGGCGTCATCCGGCCGAGCGTCGGTCTCAACGCCAGTTTCGCCAGGAGCAAGGTGGCCGCGGGACATGTCGCCATGGTCGCCCAGTCCGGCGCTTTTTGCAGCGCACTGCTGGACTGGGGTGACGCCAGGGGATTCGGGTTTTCCGCGGTAGCCTCCCTGGGAGCAGCTGCGGACGTGGACTTTGGGGAGGTGCTGGACTACCTCGCCCTGGATGCGCACACCAGGAGCATCCTGTTGTACATCGAGGGCGTTTCCGATGCCCGTGCCTTTCTCAGCGGACTGCGTGCGGCGGCGCGGGTGAAGCCAGTGATTGTAGTCAAAGCCGGACGCAGCGAGCGCGGCATTCGCGCGGTGACAAGCCACACTGGTGCCAGATCGGGTGGTGACCTGGTGTTCGATGCCGCGATCAAGCGTGCCGGCGCCGTGCGCGTGAGCACCGTGAGCCAGTGGTTCGATACCGCGCAGACGCTCGCGTCCGGCACCAGGGTGGAGGGTGCCCGCCTGGCCATCCTCACCAACGGCGGCGGGCCGGGCGTGATGGCCGCGGATCGGGCGGCAGATGTGCAGGTGCAGCTTGCCGACCTTTCCGGGCACTCGGTCGCCAGGCTCAGCGCAGCGCTGCCCTCCCACTGGTCGCATTCCAATCCCGTCGACATCCTGGGAGACGCCTCCGGCGAGCGCTACCGCGTGGTCACTGAAGTGCTGCTGGCGGATGACAACGTCGATGGCGTGCTGGTGTTGCTCTCGCCGCAGGGCATGACCGACCCCGATGCCTGTGCAGAGGGCGTCATTACCGCCCTCGGAGGCGGCCGCAAACCCGTACTGAGCTGCTGGCTGGGCGAAAAACTGGTGACCGCTGCGCGCCAACGGTTTGCCGATGCCGGCATTCCCTCCTTCCACAGCCCGGAGGCAGGCGTGGATGCTTTCGGTTCACTGGCGGCTTACCGGCGCAACCAGCTGGCGCTGCTGCAGGCGCCGCCGCCGCTGTCAAAGAACACGGCGGCGGATGTGACCGGGGCGCAGCTCATCATCAGGCAGGCACTGGGTGAAGGCCGATTCGCGCTCAGCAGTGCCGAGGCGAGAGATCTGCTGCGCGCCTTTCACATCCCCGTGGCCGCACCGGTGCAGGGGTCGCTCTCACTCGAGGAGACGGACGATCGGTACCATGCTCGCGAAGTGATCATGCGCATCGCGCGGGATCCGATCTTCGGCCCCGTCATCAGCTTCGGCCCGGGCGGCTTCGAGGCGGATACCCTCGCGGATAGCCAGATCGCCCTGCCGCCCCTCAACAACTTCCTGGCGAGGGAGCTGATAGATGGCACCAGGGCTTTCGGGCGGCTCTCCCGCGCTCACAAACTTCCCGCCGAGGATATCGACATGCTCGTGGAGGTGCTGGGGCGGGTCTCGGAAATCGCCTGCGAGCTGCCGGAGATTGTGTCACTGGACATCAACCCCCTGCGCCTGGACGAGCACGGCGCAAGGGTTGCGGCTGTCCGCATAACCATTGCCGATCGCCAGGGCAACACCAGCCGCTACCGCCACATGGCAATCCACCCCTACCCGCCGGGCCTGCAGACCACTTTGCGGCTGGCCGATGGCAGCGAGGTCCTGCTGCGTCCGATCCGTCCGGAGGACGCAACCCTGGAACGGGAGTTCGTCGATAATCTCTCCGCGCAGAGCAAGTACTTCCGTTTCATGAACCACATGGACAAGATCAGTCCGCTGATGCTGGCGCGCTTCACCCAGATCGACTACGACCGCGAGATGGCGCTGGTAGCCGTGCTGGGTGAGCACAGCCCCCAGGCCGCTATAATCGGCGTGGCCAGGTATATCGGTAATCCCGACAAGCAGTCCTGCGAGTTTGCGCTGACCGTCGCCGACGCCTGGCAGAAGCAGGGCCTGGGTCACCAGCTCATGCTGCGCCTGATGTCGATCGCCCGGGATCGGGGCCTGGAGGTAATGGAAGGGGATGTGCTGGCGCAGAACAGCAAAATGTTGCGCCTGTGCGCGGCGCTGGGCTTTCATACCCTGCGCAACGAGGACGACCTGGAGGTCGTGATCGTCAGGCGCGAGCTGACGGCTCCGGGGAACTCAGCCGGCGATCTTGCCCAGGATCGCTAGGATACTGGGTTTTTCCAGCAGGCGCGGCACCGGGTAGCCGTCACCTTCGGCGATGGCCAGCTCGGCGATGGCATCAAAATCCTCGCGCTTCAATTTATCCGAGTGGTCGGGTATACCCACCTCAGTGCGCAGGTTTCGCACGGCCTGGATGAACCGGTGTGCCAGCTGGTTCTGGTCCTCGCCCGAATTACCCAGCCCAACCAGGATGGCCAGCTCGGCCAGGCGCGGGGCGGCTTCCTGGCAACAGAATTCGAGCACGTGGGGCAACACCAGCGCGTTGGCAAGGCCGTGGGGAATACCGTACTTGCCTCCCAGCTGGTGGGCGATGGCGTGCACATTACCGACATTGACCTGGTTGATGGCAAGCCCCGCATAGTAGGCGCCCATGGCCATGCCCGCCCTGGCTTCGCGATTTGACCCGTCGCGATAGGCCGCGGCCAGGTTGTCGAACACCAGCTTCACACCGATGCGGGCATCTTCCAACCGGCTGCCTCGCTCCCACACGCCGATATAGGCCTCGATAGCGTGAGTCAGCGCGTCCATGCCGGTGGCTGCAGTGATATGGGGCGGCAGGCCGAGCATCAGGTCCGGGTCCAGCGCCGTGGTCAAAGGCAGCAGGGTGCCACCGGATATCACGCCTTTCTGGTGCGTCTGGGCATCGGAGATAACAGCGCCCATGGTGGCCTCCGAACCGGTACCCGAGGTGGTGGGCACCACATAGAGTTTCAGGACCTGGTGCTTCACCTTGCCAAAACCAACCCAGTCCTTGGGGGACTCGTCGCTGGTGGCGGAGGCCGCAATGATCTTGGCCGCATCGATGGCCGAGCCGCCGCCAATAGCCAGGATGGCATCGGTGCCCTGCGCCTTGGCCACCGCGACCCCCGCGGCCACCTGGTCGTAGGTGGGATCGGGAAGCACACCGTCGTAGTAGGCAGGTTCAATGCCGGACTCGAGCAGGGGCGCGATAACCTGGTCCACAACCCCGAGGCTCCGCAGCGGCTTGTCGGTGACGATGAGTATCTTTCTGGCCCCGGTGCGCAATATGTGCCTGCACAACTCGCGGCTGCTGCCACTGCCGACGAAAGCCCGGTGGCTGGCGCCCGGGCCCAGGCCCGCCAGGGATCGCATCAGGGTGAGATACAGCGAGTGTTTCAGTTTGCGCAGGAACATGGACATGGCTCACTCCTGGGTGGTGGACAATTACCAGCGGTCAAAAAACCTATGCTCGCCAGTGTAGTGCATTTTGCCAGCACATACGCGCACTCCTTGACCCAGCTATCCCCGCCTGGGCCCACCGTTGCTGCCCGGCCAGCGTGAACCGGAAATCGTATCCACAAAAGGCAGGAAGGCCTGGGGGTCGAGCTTTCCGGCCAGCTTGATCTCGCGACCGAGGAAGATCGGCCACCAGAGGTGGGCGGACAGCTGCTCGCGCATGGGCAGCAGGGTGGTCAACGGATCCCAGGGGCTGTCGCGCAAAACCAGTTCACCCTTGACCTCCTCGCGCCAGGCCGTGCCGTAGCGGCTGGACACATGAACGACATGGGGCGGGAAGTCGTAGCCTGTTGCCGGACCGCCGACACTGACCGCCCGCGAGACCTTGATCCACCACTCGTGCTGGTCGAAGTCGGGCAGGGGGTCGACCGGCCCGGTTGACGCTCCCTTGAACTCGACGAAGGTGTAACCATGGTGGGTACAGCGGGCCGTGACCTGTGGCCCGAGGCGATAGAACTCGGTGCTGCAGGGGTACTTTGGCTGGCCATTGGTCTGCTGGCTGATGAATATCGCCGACTCCTGGTCGATGCCATAGCCCAGCGTGTACTCGCCGGCGATGCCGTTATAGTTCGCATCGACCGTGGTGACAATGCCGTACTCGGGTTCATCGGGTACCGGGTAGTTGTAGATGGTCAGCGTGACATTGGGTTTGGCGCCCGGCTCGATGCCCGGCGGCAGCAGGGCCGCGATCTTGTCCGGGTCGGTACGGTAGACGATCTTCAGCATGGGCCAATTGGCGATATCGCCGG
Organism: uncultured Gammaproteobacteria bacterium; assembly: GCA_963700715.1. GTDB lineage: Bacteria > Pseudomonadota > Gammaproteobacteria > Pseudomonadales > Halieaceae > JARRPM01. The sequence goes on along the minus strand of CAVOYP010000010.1, from coordinate 318,542 downwards.
GATTGCCCTGGGGTGCACCTGATGGATTGCTCATGGATTTTTCCTTATGGTTTGAAACAGGTTGATAATGTCTGGAAACAAACGGTTATGCCTACCGGCCAACGCCTCAGGCGCCGACCATATTGGCCACGGGGGTCTCCCGGCTGAGAATCATCTGCGCCCTGGCACGGATTTTCTGCTCGGTCTCGGGCGTAGTCGCCAGCAGCCAGAAAGCATTCTTGCGCAGACCTTCCACCGCCATCTGCGCAACCTCGTCGGGGTGAGTGGTCTTGAGTTCGATGCCCCATTGCGCGGCCATCTTCTTCATGTCGTCCACACTGCTGATGCCGGAAGCGTTGCCCTCGATATCCTTCTTCAGTTCCTGTGGGCGCACCCGACCGGAATTGAACAATCCGGTATCCACCACATGGGGGCCGGGGAACAGGGCGCTGACCTTCACCGGGCTCTGGGCCGCCGTCACCTGGTAGTGCAGGTTCTCGGTAATGGCGTGCACCGCCGCCTTGGTGGCGGTGTAAATGGGTTGGTCGGGGTAGACCAACAGGGCGCCGTTGCCCGATCCGGTTACTACGAAATGCGCTTCCTGGTTCGCCGCCACCAGCCGGGGCATGAAGGCATTGATGGTATTGATGACGCCCCACAGGTTCACGTTCAAGCACCACTGCCAGTCCTTCTGTGAATACTCCCACATCGCACCCGACTCGCCGGCACTGATGCCGGCGTTGGCGAATACCAGGTGGATGCCGCCGAAGGTCGCCGCGGATTTTTCCGCCAGGGCGTTCAGGCTGTCCACGGAGGTGACGTCGCAGTGCTCGACTATGGCCTCGATATTCGCCGCCGCAAGGTCAGATCGCAGTTGCGCCATTGCGTTGCTGTCGACATCCCCCACAACGACTTTCGCACCGAGCCGGCCCAGGGCAAAAGCCAGTGAACGTCCGACACCGCTCGAACCACCCGTAATGACCGCTACCTTGTTGTTGAAATCCTGCATGCTCAGGCAATTTCCCGCTTGTCTTTTTCCGTCAGGTAGAACTGGCGCACCCACTTGCGGAACAACACCAGGGTCTTGTCTTCCTTGCAGAATACCGGCCGGTGCTTATGAACCTTGTTGGCCCAGATCGGGTAATCATCCCCGAGACCGTCGATAATGCCCTGCATCACGGCGTCACCGGCCAGGTCTTCTATCTCGCGGCGCACGCTCAGGGTCCAGCGCATCCGGGTTTCGTGGCGGTTGATGGGCTGGGCGCTGTTGTAAACAACCATCTCGGCGCCTGGCCCGTAGCTGTTGCGCACCAGGGCGAATCCGGGATTGAACACCATCGCGTGCAGCTTGCTGGGTATCGCCGCCTTACTCGCGTCGGAACGCAGGTGCAGGATGCGCCCGTCCTCTTCCACCGTCACTTCCGAGGGCGGCACGTCGGGCTGGCGATGGACGTACTGGAAATGCACGGGATCGCAGGAGTTTTCAGCAATATCCTGGACGTGGGCGGGAACCAGGAATTCCGCGTAGCGCGGCACCGTCCAGTTGGGGTCACCCAGCTCGCGCAACTCCGGCAATTCCCACTCGGGCCCGGTGTTTTCCGGGTGATACCAGACGTAGACCTCACCATTCTTTTCCTCGGTGTGCCAGGTCCGCAAACGGGCGCGCTCGGGAATCTCATCGCAGTAGGGTATTTCCTCGCACTTGCCGTCGGTGCCAAAGCGCCAGCCGTGGAAGGGGCAGCGCACGGATTCGCCGACAACGCGCCCGCCATGGCCCAGGTGGGCGCCAAGGTGAGGGCAGAACGCATCCTGTACCACCGCCACACCGCTGCGGGTGCGGTACAGCACCAGTTCCCGGTCAAAGGCCTGAACCGGCTTCACTTCCCCCACCTGCAGTTCATGGCTGCGGGACACGGAGAACCAACCCATGGGGAACTCCGGCGTTACATTGGTTCTGGATTCACACGCATCGACGATCGACATGCTCAACTCCGTACTTGTGATTGGCAATTTGCCGGTTGAAAAGGGCGAACAAGCCCCTCATTCTCCCACTGCCCGCAGACAGAAAGGCCTACAGATGAGTAAACTTGCACATATGTATACTAATCTAGTTTAATCATCCAACGAATGCAACACTCTGGTGAGATTTTCATGACAAGTACAGCGGCGAGTACCTCGGTATTACCGGGACGGCGGGAAAAGCGCAAACTCGAGATTCGCGCCAGGATCGAGGAGGCCGCCAACAGGCTGTTCCGGCAACAGGGCATTGAGGACACCAGCATCGAGCAGATCTGCGTGGAGGCCGACGTCGCCCGGCGCACCTTTTATGGGCATTACAGCAACAAGCACGCCCTGCTCGGCGGCCTCGGTATCTCCCGCCTCTACAGCCAGTCGGAGCCGATGCTGCACCTGCTCATGGCGAACCACCGCACCACCCGTGCACGATTGCAGGCGATGATTGAATATATCGCTTCCAATTTTACGAATTTCGACGAAATCGACCGGCAGTTGATCCTGATCGCCCCGTCGATTTTTGCCGAGAACGCGGAACAGCAACGCGAGCTCGGCAATTCGGCAAGCGCCAGCTTCACCCGCCTGATCACTGCCGGGATCGAGATGGGAGATGTTCGCACGGACTTTTCCCCGGAGATTCTCGCCGCGATGGTGGTAGGCACCCTTTATATGCTCACCACCAACTGGGCCATGAACAGCGACTACCCGATCTTTGACAACCTTGCCGAAGCGCATACCCTGTTCGAGCAAATGATCTGCAAGTCTGCCACCTGATACCCAAGCCAGGCCCTGTCCGGGCCGCCCAGGAGCAACCATGAAGCTACCCGCCCAGCGCCGCTATGCAGCGGTCGACCCCCAGGACCACAGTATCAGTATCGCGCACGGGCCGGTGCCCTCGCCCCGGCCCGCAGAGGTGCTTATAAAGGTAGCCGCTGCGGGACTGAACCGCGCCGACCTGTTGCAGCGCAAAGGGCTCTACCCGCCGCCGGCCGACGCCTCACCGATCATGGGACTGGAGGTCGCGGGCGAGGTCATCGCGGTGGGCGCCGGCGTCGACAACTGGCACGTGGGCGACCGGCTTTGCGCCCTGACCCATGGGGGCGGTTATGCCGATTACACCGTGGCGCCCGCCAGTCAGTGCCTGCCGATTCCCGGCGGCCTCGGCATGGCCGCAGCCGCGGCCCTGCCCGAGGCACTGCTCACCGTGTGGCACAACCTGTTCCAGCGCTGCCAGTTGCAATCCGGGGAACGGGTGCTGATCCACGGTGGCGCCAGTGGCATAGGTACCCTCGGTATCGCCATCTGCAGGGCCCTTGGCGCCGAGGTCTATACAACTGCCGGCAGCGAGAAAAAATGCCGGGCGCTGGAACTGTTGGGTGCCACCCGCGCCATCGACTACCAGACCGAGGATTTCGAGCAGGTCCTGACGGAGCTGGGACTGAAAGACAGGATCAATGTCATCCTCGATATTGCCGGTGGTGACTTCATCCAGAAAAATATCAACGTGGCAGCACCCGAGGGCCGCATCGTATACATCGCCTTCATCCGCGGCGCGCGGGCCGAAGTCAATTTCGGCCCCCTGCTGGTGAAGCGACTGGTGCTCACCGGCTCAACCCTGCGGGCCCAGAGTTTCGCCCAGAAGGCCGTCATGGTGAGGGAAATTCTCGAGCGGGTGTATCCGCACCTCGAAAGCGGCGCCGTCACGCCGGTGGTCGACCGCATTTTCCCCCTGGAGGAAGTGGAACAGGCCCAGGCCTACATGCAAAGTGGCCAGCATATGGGCAAGATCATCCTGCAGATGTAGGGCTGCGCGAATCTCTGATATCGTAGGCATCACTCACTGCTGCCGCCTCCGCCCCGGTACGACCATGCACAAACTCTTCTGCCGGCTGACAGCACTGGCCGCCATTGCGCTCCTGGCCACCGCCTGCGGCGGGGGCGGTGGCGGCGGCTCCAGCGTGGAGCCAACGCCTGTCCCAACACCCACACCGCCGCCCCAGTCCTTGCGCATCGCCGGGACAATCGCTGCATCGAGCAACCAGGCAGTGGATGGCGATACCAATGACCCCGCCGGCCCGGTCAGGGCCAACGACACCGTGGCTACTGCCCAGCCCATACCCAACCCCATCACTCTCGGAGGTTATGTCAACCAGCCGGGCACTGGCGCGCCGGGTCGCTCGACTGACAGTGGCGACACCGACGACTACTTCCGGGTGGACCTGCTGGCGGGCCAGAGCGTCACGATGCTGGTGGCGGATTTTCAGCAGGCCGACGCCGATCTGTACCTTTACGACACGCAGGGTCGCATCCTGGATTTTTCGATAGAGTCCGGGGAGGTGGAGACGCTGGTGGTGCCGCGCGATGGCAGCTATGTCGTCAACGCCTACGCCTTTGAGGGCGCCACCAATTACATCCTCGCCATCGGCGACCAGGGCGGCGGAATCGGGCAAGGCCAGCGCCATCACGCGATCGTGCCCTGGCAATCGGTGATCAAGTTCAAGCCCGGCGCCGAGCCGGAGGCCGAGCCGGACGGCCCGGTCTTCAGTCGCCTGCGCCGAATGGGCATGGAGCAGCGCGCGGGCGGACCGGGACGGGCGCGGCTTATGGCCATGCGGCGCGGACTTTCCGGCGGGCCCGAGACCATCGCGCGCAGCGGTCCGGCCAGGGAAAAGCTGGGTCATGTCGAGGATTCCACGCTGCGGGAGCGACTGGAAACCCTGCTGGCGATCAAGGCGCTCAAGCGCGATCCACGCATCGAGTACGCCGAACCCAACTACAAAGTGAGGGCGATGGCAGTCCCCAATGATCCGGGCTTCCCGTTTCAATGGCACTATCCCCTGATCGACCTGCCCGCGGCCTGGGACACCACTGCCGGCAGCCCGGAGGTCATCGTCGCCGTGATCGACACCGGCATTCTGTCGAGACACCCGGACCTGGGCGGGCAGTGGGTCGCCGGTTACGATTTCGTGCGCAGCGCACAAAGTGGCGGGGACGGGGACGGCATAGACCCCGATCCTGAGGATACCGGGGGTGGTAGGGGCGGTGCGTCCAGCAGTTTTCATGGTACCCACGTCAGCGGCACCATTGCCGCCGCCGGAGACAACGGGATCGGCGTGGTCGGAGTCGCCTACAACGCACGCATCATGCCGCTGCGGGCGCTGGGTGTTGGCGGCGAAGGCACCACGTACGATGTCGACCAGGCCGTCCGTTTCGCCGCAGGTCTCCCCAACGACTCCGGCACAGTGCCGGCCAGGCGTGCGGACGTTATCAACCTGAGCCTGGGTGGCGGGCCGTTCAGCCAGTCGAGCCAGGAACTTTACCAGCGAGTACGCGCCGCCGGTGTCAGCGTGGTAGCTTCCGCCGGCAACGAGGACTCGAGCCTCCCCTTCTACCCGGCCGCCTATGACGGCGTGATTTCGGTAGCGGCAATAGACGCCCAGCGGCAACGCGCCAGTTACTCCAATACCGGCAGTTCCATCGATATCGCTGCGCCCGGCGGCAACAACGGCGTCGACCTGAACGGCGATGGCTACCCGGATGGCGTACTCAGTACCGGCGGCCTGGAGACGGGCGGCAGCTACGGTTATACCTTCCAGAGCGGTACCTCCATGGCTGCGCCCCATGTCGCGGGTGTGCTCGCACTGATGAAATCCGTGAACCCCGGCCTGAGCCCCGCCGACATTGACGCGCTGTTGATCCGCGGCGACCTGGGTGATGATCTCGGCGTCCCCGGCAGGGATAATGAATTCGGCTACGGCCTCATCAATGCGCAACGCGCCGTGCTCGCCGCGATTGAAGCAGCCGGCGGTACCCCGGCTGACAATCCTGTGCTGAGTGCATCCGCCAGTACCCTGAACTTTTCCAGCCAGGTGGAAACACTGGAGTTGGAATTGCGCAATGGCGGCAGCGGTGAACTCGAGTTGATCGAGCTTACCCCCTCGGAGCCATGGCTATCCCTCAGCCCACTGGATGCTGCCGGCAACGGCCTGGGCCTTTACCAGGTGACGGTTGACCGCAGTGATCTGGCGGCGGGGGTGTATGCAGCGGATATCACCGCCCGTTCATCGGTCAACACGCTCACCGTGAGAGTCATCATGTCGGCCGGTGGCGACCAGGAGGGCGATGTCGGTGTCGTCTATATATTGCTGTATGAGCAGGGGGCCGAGGACCCGGTTGCGCAAGTCGCCGCGACCGCGCGGGACGGGCGATACCAGTACGCGTTCGCTGATCTGCCACGGGGCCGATACGAGATATTTGCCGGCAGCGACGCGGACAACGATCTGCTTATATGTGATGCCGGGGAGGCTTGCGGCTCATGGTTGACGGTGGATCAACCGGCCAGCATCGAACTTGAGTCGAATCGGGATGACATCGACTTTCCGGTGGATTACCAGATTGCCATACCCACAATTTCAGCGGGAGGAAAGGCCGCCCGGCCCGATAGCGGCCAGGCTGAACCGAAAAGAAGGCGCAAATAAGCCAGGGGGCTTTTCAGGGGGTGAAGAGGGCGCCCCCGAGCATGCGGGACGCCTGAACAACCTCCATCAAGCCGACCTGGCTTGACGGGCCCTTATTTTTTCTTCTTGGCTGCCGCTTTCTTCTTGGCCGGAGCCTTCTTCTTGGCTGCTGCCTTCTTCTTGGCCGGAGCCTTCTTCTTGGCTACTGCCTTCTTCTTGGCCGGAGCCTTCTTCTTGGCTACTGCCTTCTTCTTGGCCGGGGCCTTTTTCTTGGCTACTGCCTTTTTCTTGGCTGGAGCTTTCTTGGCTACGGCTTTCTTCTTCGGTGCAGCTTTCTTCTTCGCTACCATGGTTGTATCCCCTTTTACAGTTACGTAATTTTCAGCAGCTTCGCGGGCTACCTTGCTGAAACCAGCAATCGCCTGCGTCAACTCCTGAACCTGCTTTTTCAACACTTCCACTTTTTGCTGTTTGTCGGATCCGGTTCCGGCTTTCAAAACCGCCATTGCCTTATTGAGACTTGCATTGGCAGAACTGTGTTTCTTCCCGGCTACACTCAATTCGCGTTTCGCTCTTGCGTGTAATCTTTCAGTTTCAGCTACCAACTTCTTTCTCAACCGCTCGACCTTGTTACAGGTCTGCTCAGCAATCTTGGTCGCCTGAGCCAGTTCCTTCTCCAACACTTTTATTATCACTCCACTGGTGATAGGTACCGCACGGCTAGTGTATGACGAAATAAAAAAAATGTAACGCCTATTTTTTGATCGCCAAGAGAAAATTTTTCAGCGCATTCGAAATTTTATTTGTGGCTGCGGCAAGCTTTAAGCGCGCTCATTCACCAAGACTCACTCGCTGATTCTCTAGTGCTGTGAAGTGATGTATCGCGGATTTTTGCTGTGAGAACTTTCCTGACGTTAAAGAAAACACTTTAAATACAGTACTTAAATTAATCCTTCTTATTCGCCTTCAGCGCCGCGCGAACAAATGAGCAGCCGTCGCCGCACTTCCGGCGTGAAGAAATTTTATTGCGCGGCGAAGTCAGCAGCGAGTTTTCCGCACCCGCCGCACTGTTTCGCCAACTTGGTACTTTTTCACAGCCGGAGTTTCGACAGCCGATTTTCGAAGCGATCATGCGTGAAGCGCAATGAAGCGCAATGAAGCGAGCAATTTATTATCGCCCACAAAAAAGCCACCCGCAGGTGGCTTCGACACTCAAGGAACAATCGACCAAATGTAGATTTAGTTCTTCACCTGCAGCATAAACTTTGCAGCAGCCAGGCGTGTCTCTGCATCCAGATGGGACTGTGGGGGCATCCCGGGATAATCGGGGCGCTTCTTCACAGGATTTGCCGCGTACTCGGCGATACCCTCCGGGTTGTCCATGTACAGTGCCTGGATGATCTGGGTGGGCGGACCGATCATGCGAGAGCCGTAGGCGTGGCAACCGGCGCATATACCATAATAAGCCAGCTTGCCCTTATCCATGTCCTCCATGGAGCGCGGGGGCACCGGCTCAGGCAGGGTATAGCTGGCCACGTTGGCGGTGGTAGAGAACTCACACTCACCGTACTTGTCGAGACCAATGGTGCGGAAACGCTCCGGGTTGAGGATGCAACCATCGTCCATGCCCACTGTATCGACGATATCGGGCCCGGTAGTGGTCATCATGGCCGCCAACGCTGCGCGCACAACCGGCGCGGGGTCCTTGCCGTTGTCCTGCATGATATTGTTGAGAATCTTCGGGCGGTTGGGATTGGGTTCGGAGTCCGGATCGTTGGCCGCGTTGGCGGCCAGCGCGAAATCAGTAAACGTGATGCCGACCGAGTCATTGTCGGTGATGATATTGCCCTCGACAACCACATCGTCGCAGGCCATTACCAGTACGCCGGTGCCGGCGGGAATGTTGGAGACCAGGGAGCCGGGTATGGCAAAGTTCTCGTGGTTATTGCCCACGATGAAATTATTGCGAATGAGCACATCGCCGCAGGTCTTGATAGGCAGGCCAGGTGTAATGAAGGCCAGAATGCCACCGGTATTGTTGTAGACGTAGTTCCCTTCGACCAGGGCGTGACGGCTGTTCTCGATCTCGATGCCGGCAACGCTGTCGAATACCTGGTTGAATACGACATCGACATGGTCTGACATGCCGACATAGATAGCCGCATCTTCAATGCCGGAGACAATATTGTGGGAGACTATGCCATTGTCGCCCAACTGGGGGAAAATGCCGTAGACGCCGGTGTCGACGATGATATTGTTGCGGATAATGTAGTTGTTACCCGCCTGGCCCATCACCCCGTTGCCCTTGTAATTGGTGATGTAGAGATTTTCCACGGTGACACCATTGCCGGAATACAGCACCGCATCGTTGCGCAAGCCCTCGCCTTCGAGCACCGGGTATTTACCCTGCTCGATGACCCCTGAGAGGGTTATATTGTCCTTGTCTATATAGACGGTTTCTTTATAGGTGCCGGGCATAACCTTGATCACCGCACCGGGCTTCGCCGCGGTGACAGCGGCCTGGATCGACTCCCCGTCCTTGACGACAATCAACTCACCACTGGTGGGGGTCGCCAGGCTGCGCACGGACGTCCCGGGGGCAGCAGGTACCTCCCCGGTCCCCTCTGAGGTGAAAGCGGCCTTGGGCTCGCTATCCAGCTTGATCACAGTCGCCGGCTTCTGGCCGGACTGGCCGAGGAAGTAACCACCGGCAAGCAATACCGCGGCGCCCACTGTTATTGCTATTTTATTCATCTTTCGATGCTCCATGTTGAGGGGTATCGCCCGCCAGGGCGACATTATTGTGAACCGGCTGCATACCCGAGGGCAAACGTGCCGGCTCAGCCGGTTTGAAACTTTCATCGGTGAGGGTCTTGAGAAAATCCACAAGGCGGTCCAACTCGTCATCGCGGAGCTTAGGCTCCCAGATATGCCAGTGAATCTTCAGTTCCTCTCCCGGGGGTACCGCATGACCGCGCCCCCCGGTATAGAATGCCACCGCCTCGCGCAGGGTAGCGAATCGGCCAGAGTGCATGTAGGGCGCTGTCAGCTCGATATTGCGCAGCGAGGGCACCTTGAATCCGCCGCGAAGGGTTGGCTCACCGAGGGGCACTGAAGCACCAGGGTCAAACGTCATGCCCTCGGGTTCGGGCGTACCGATAACCGCAATCTGCTGGTTGGTAAACAGCGGCGGCGTGTGGCACTCGGCGCAGCGCGCCACAAAGGAGCGAAATATATTCATCCCCTCTTTCTCGGGCTCGGTCAGGGCATCGGCATAGCCATGGGCGTACTGGTCGTAACGGCTGTTCAGGGAGATGAGTGAAGACTGGAAAGCAGCAATGGCTATTTCCACCTGCTCCAGTCGAATTGTCGCATCCGCAGTCTGGAATTCCTCAGGCCAGGCCTGCTGGAACAGCTCCCGGTATGAAGGAATCCCGTTCAGCGTGCGCAGCAACTGCTCGGGGTTGTTGGCCATCTCCCTTGCATCGTAGAGGGGGCCGCGCATCTGTTCTTCCAGGGTGGCGGCCCGGGCATCCCAGAAAAAACGCTGCCCGAATGCGACATTCCACAGGCTCTGCGCGGAGCGGTTCACCGTTTGCCCATTGATGCCCACGCTGCGGCCGCGGCCATCCGAAAAACCGCGGGCAGGGTTATGGCAGCTGGCGCAGGAGACCGTACCGTCACCCGACAGTACCGGGTCGAAGAACAGGTAGCGGCCCAGGTCTATCTGCTGCGGCGAGAAGCCATCGCGGTAGGGCGGCAACCCGGTTTTAAGGCCGCCCACGCCCGCAGCCTGGAGCGAATCGTACATCTGGTACATGCTGCGCAACTTGCACTGGCCGCCGCTGAGCTCAAAGCCCGGCGGGCAGTTCTCACTCAGTACGATTTCCGCCGGAGCCGCCAGCACTGGCAGGCCGGCGGCGAACAGGGTACAGACCAGAGCCCCGCCGAGATTTCGGCTGAAGAAATTCAGCGCCATTACTGGGGCAGGCTGCGGATATAGGCGGCCACCGCCGCCACCGCCGCGTCATCGGGCAGGACACCGGCCATGGCGCGCATCTGCTTGCCGGTACGATCCTGGGCATGGCTACCCCGGGCGCCACCGCGAAAGGCCTCGAGCTGGGCAACGAGGTACCAGTCATCCGCCCCTGCAAGGCGCGGCGAATTAAGGGCGAGGTTGCCCTCGGCGGCAGGGCCATGACAAGCGGCACAGAACTGGCGGTAGTAGCCGGCGCCCACCTCGGCATCGGCCTCTACAGTGACGGCGGAAACGCCACCCTTGAGAGTTACTATATAAGAAGCGATATCGTACATGGCCTGGTCATCGACCAGGGTTGCCGCCATCGCGGCCATCTGACGGGCGCTGTCACCGGCATCATTGCCGCCGCGAACGCCGGCCTTGAACTTTTGCAACTGCGCGACAATGTACACGGGCGCCAGATGGGTCAGGCGCGGCGCATTGAGACTCCGGTTGCCCTCACCCTGGGCCCCGTGGCAGGCCGCACAGCTTGTGTACAGCTCGCCGCCCCGCTGCGGATTGTCCCCGGCAAAGGAAGCGGTCGCCGCCGCTGCCAGAACCAGTGGCAGGAGTATCCGGATCAATCGCATAAGGCTTCCTCCATAAAGGGCGGATCAGGGTAGCCGGAGGCCAAACCCGACTCGGATGACGTATACTAAGCGCCAAGATTAAACCTGGCTGAAAGGCGTGCTCACAATAATTACCTTTCGGCGGGACCCGGTGCGGGAATTTCACCCGTCATTGGGCTAGAATCATCCCGCAACGCCCGCGCTGCGGGATTCGATGGTACAGCATTCAACAATGCCTAGGGAGTACGCTGGATGGAATACAACCCCGAAATACACAGTATAGAGTGTCCAAAATGCGGGCATGGGATGACCGAGGTCACCTATGGTGGCGATGTCGTCATCGATCGCTGTACGAATTGCGATGGCCTCTGGTTCGACCACGGAGAAGCCGAGTTGCTGAAGAATAAGTGGATGGGGGACGCCCTGGATATGGGCGATGCCAAAAAAGGCAAGAAGTGGGATAGCGTTGAAGATATCGCCTGTCCGCGCTGTGGCAAGGACATGGTGAAAACGGCCGATCCAGTCCAGTCCCATGTCTGGTATGAGACTTGCCCGGAACACGGCATGTTCATGGACGCCGGCGAGTTCACCGACTACAAGCACGAAACGCTTGCCGACTGGTTCCGCGGCCTGATCAAGGGTAAACGCGCCTGACCCCATGAGCAGGACCACGGACGATGTCCGTATTGCCAGTGCCCGGCCGCTGATAACGCCCTGGGTACTGGCAGAAGAGCTTCCCCTGCCTGAATCCAGCGCCGATGGTATCGCCGATGCCCGGCGCACGATAGGGCGTATTCTTGCCAACACGGACCCGAGGGTCCTGGCGATCGTCGGGCCCTGCTCAGTTCACGACCCGGCGGCTTTGCTGGATTTTGCCAGGCAATTCAAAGCGATATGTGAGCCGCTGCGGGACGCCATTTTCCCGGTGCTGCGCGTGTACTTTGAAAAACCGCGCACGGTGGTGGGCTGGAAAGGCCTCATCAATGACCCCGAGCTGGACGGCAGCTTCCATATCAACCGGGGCCTGCATCTGGCGCGCAAGGTCCTGCTCGACGTCAATCAGCTGGGCCTGCCAGCGGCCAGCGAGTTTCTCGATACCACCTTCGGCCAGTACTATGCCGACCTCGTCAGCCTTGGCGCCATCGGCGCCCGCACCGTTGAAAGCCAGATTCACCGGGAGCTGGCCTCCGGGCTGTCGATGCCGGTGGGATTCAAAAACGGCACCAATGGCCAGATAGGGGTGGCCATCGACGCCATTCGATCGGCGCGGCACAGCCACTGGTTCCCGTCCCTCACCAAGGAGGGGACCCCGGCCATCCTGCAATCCACCGGCAACCCGAACGGCTACCTGATCCTGCGCGGCGGCTCACAGACCGGGCCCAACTACGGGGCACAACAGATACGGGACGCGGCGGCGGCACTCGCGGCCCAGGACCTCCCCGCCTCGGTCATCGTCGACTGCAGCCACGGCAACAGCGAAAAGGACTACCGCCGCCAGGCGGTGGTTTTGTCCTGTCTATGCGAGCAGATCGAACAGGGTCAGCAGGCGATCCGGGGGGTGATGCTGGAAAGCCACCTGGTTGCCGGCAACCAGCCACTGCAGCCGGGGCGCGCCCTGACCTATGGCCAGAGCATCACCGACGCCTGCCTGTCACTGGCGGACACCGGCCAGCTATTGAGCCTGCTCGCCACCGCTGTGCGCAGGGCCGATAGCGCCTGAGCCTGTCCTGGCGGCCTACCAGGTGTAGCCGAGGCGAAGCCTGTAGGTCTGGTCGAGTTTATCCACACCCTCAACGGCGCCGGCATCATAATCCAGCTGCAGCTCGGCTGCCGCTTCCAGGCTCCACAGCAGCGGAAACGCCAGGCCGAGGACGTTATTGAGAATATAGTCCGAGGTGTCTTCCACGCTGAGGATACCGCGGTGGTCGAAGTAAAGGCGAGAATCCCCTCCCAGGTAGTTGCTCGATGCATTGAGGGTCCAGTTGGCGGCGGCGTAATCGTCATCCTCGGCTTCAATGAAGTTCTCATTCACATAGGCAGCACCCAGTTCACCGGACAGCGTGAAGATCGGCTCTTCATAGAACTGGCGGCCAAGATAGGGGCCAACCAGGTAGCGCAGGTCCAGGTCGGTGAACTTGTCCTGCTCCGCCGAGGTCTGGATGCCGACATAGAGCGAGCCATCCAGGAAATAGTCATATTTGCCCTGGCCATACCACTTGTCCACGGTGGTCTCGCTGTCAGTCTTGTCTTTCTCGCCGTTGCCACGGAGGGTGTAGCGATCCTGCGTGCTGCGCCAGATACTCTCCAGGCTGTAGTCCAGCTCATCGGTATCGGTGTTGCCGCGCTGGGCAGCCACGGCAAAGCTGACCAGCCCGCTCCACTTGTAACCCTGGCCCAGCTCCCAGGGCTCCGGATTGACCAACAGCAACTCGCTCAGGGGGTAGGCCTCCTCCTGGCTGGTTGCAGTATCTACTACTAGCACTTCATCCTGGATGCGCAGGGGTTGCCCGGGTATCACGGTCTCATCCGCCAGTTGGATCAGCACCGGGTCGGCAGTCTGCAGCGAGGCGATTTTGTCCAGCTCGATGCTGAGCGTACCGGCAAAATCGGTCTCGACGGTGACCACGCCGTCGCGGGTACCGGTGACTTTACCGAGGATTTTTGAGCCGCTTTTGAGCACTACTTCATCCTGGACGACCGCGCTTTCGCCCGCATGCCCCGGGGCCACACAACCCAGCGCGACGACCAGGCCGACGCAAAGCCTGCGGAAATGCATTTTTATTTTCATAACATCAACCCTTGTATGACCGCTTTATGGCGCGACCTGTTCACTGATGAGAGCGCAGATGATATCGGAATCGGCGCGGGCGAAAAAGCCGACAGGCTGTGAAACGACATGCTCTGCCTGGCGTTCACCGGGCGATCCCGCTGCGGGATTAGTTGTACACTCTGCATTCAGTCCGGGGCTGCGGGCTGCTAGACTTGTGCACCGCTGACCTGAGGAGCCGCCTGTGGAAAAATACGACTACGACCTGTTTGTCATCGGCGCGGGCTCGGGCGGCGTACGGGCTGCGCGAATGGCTGCCGGGTTTGGTGCAAAGGTGGCGGTCGCAGAAGATCGCTACATGGGTGGGACCTGCGTCAACGTGGGCTGTGTACCGAAAAAGCTCTACGTCTATGCTTCCGAATTCTCCAGGTCTTTCAGCGATGCCCGCAATTTTGGCTGGGACAGCAGCAAACCTGCGTTCAACTGGGCCACGCTACGGGACAACAAGAAGAGGGAGATATCCCGGCTAAACGGCATCTATAGCCGGCTGCTCGAGGGTGTAAAGGCCGAGGTGATTGACGGCCGCGCCAGGATCGTCGATGCCCATACCGTTGCGGTTGGAGAACGCAAGTTCAGCGCCGGAAAAATCCTCATCGCCACCGGCGGCTGGCCCCACATACCCCAGTTTCCAGGCAGTGAGCTGGCGGTCAGTTCCAACGAGATCTTCGACCTCGAGCACTTTCCCCAGCGGCTGGTGATTGTCGGGGGCGGCTACATCGCGGTGGAGTTCGCCGGCATTTTCAATGGCCTGGGCTCACAGGTTACCCAGCTCTACCGGGGACCCCTGTTCCTGCGCGGCTTCGACGCGGACATCCGCGCCCATGCCGCGCGGGAAATCGCCAGGACCGGCGTTGACCTGCGCTTTGAGGTCAATGTCGAATCAATTGCGAGGGGCGCCAACGGCCTGGTACTTGCGTTGACCGATGGCAGCAGTATCGAAGCCGACACGGTGTTGTATGCCACGGGCCGCAAAGCCAACATCGACGGCCTGGGCCTGGAAAACGTCAAGGTCGAGGTCAATGAGTTCGGCAACGTGGTGGCGGACGGGGAATACCGCACCGCCGAACCCAGTGTTTTTGCCCTTGGCGACGTGACCGGTGGCATGGAATTGACACCCGTGGCCCTGGCGGAGGGAATGTCCTTCGCGCGCCGCCAGTTCGGCGGACTGGAAAACCCGGTGGACTACGACTTCATCCCCACCGCCGTATTCTGCCAGCCCAATATCGGCACGGTGGGATTCACCGAGGAGCAGGCCCGGGCCAGATTCGGCCATATCAGGCTGTTCAAATCCACCTTCAAACCGATGAAACACACGATCAGCGGCCGGGAAGAGCAGACTTTTATGAAGCTGGTGGTCGACAAGGCCACGGACCGGGTAGTGGGGGCCCACATGGTGGGGCCAGATGCGGGGGAAATCATGCAGGGTTTCGCCATCGCCATGAGGGCAGGTGCAAGCAAGGCGCTGTTTGATACCACCATCGGCATCCACCCGACCGCGGCCGAGGAGTTTGTCACCATGCGCGAGGCCTGGACCGAAGACTGATGGCCGAATTCGACCTGTGGCAGGCAGCCCTGCTGGCCGCCGTGGGTGTCGTCTCCGGTTTTCTCAATGTCATCGCGGGGGGCGGCTCCCTGCTCACAGTGCCGGTGCTGTTGTTCATGGGGCTGCCGGGCCCGGTCGCCAACGGTACCAATCGCATCGGCGTCCTGGCCCAGAATCTCACCGCCATCGCCGCCTTTTTTCGCAGGGGTTTCAGCGAGTTCAAACTTAGCCTGAGCCTTGCCGCCTGCTCGGTACCGGGGGCCATCGCTGGCGCACTGCTGGGGACGGAGTTGGAAGGCGAATGGTTCAACCGCATCCTCGCACTGGTAATGATCGGGGTGATGCTCGTAATGCACTTCGACCGGGGCACACAGGAGGCGCCAGGCGCCTACCAACCGACACCGGCGCAGCTGCTAAGGGGTCACCTGCTCATGGTAGCGGTGGGTTTCTGGGGAGGGTTTATCCAGATCGGGGTGGGCTTTATCATCATGCCTGTTCTCAACCGGGCCATGGGCCTGGACCTGGTGCGCACCAACATGCACAAGGTGTTTATCGTGGCGGTCTTTACCCTGGTCGCCCTGGTAGTTTTCGCCAGCAGGGTGGAAATCCTGTGGCTGGTAGGGCTGGCACTGGCACTGGGCAATGCCATCGGCGGTTACCTGGGCGCGCATTTCACCGTAACACGGGGCGAGAAACTGATCCGGCTGATACTGAACCTGGTACTCATCGCTTTCATTATCAAGTTGCTAGTCACATGATTGAAGTGCAATCGCTCTCCCGTCTCTATGGCAAAACCACTGCCGTGGATGATGTGTCCTTTCACATCGGGCCCAACGAAATCGTAGGCCTGCTGGGCCACAACGGGGCGGGCAAAACCACGATCATGCGCATGCTGAGCGGCTACCTCGAACCCTCAGCTGGCGCGATCAGGATTGGCGGACAGGCACTCGAGGGCAATGCGGCCAGCATTCAGCGGGAACTGGGTTACCTGCCGGAGAACCTGCCCATGTACCCCGAGATGATGGTCGCGGATTACCTGGATTACGCGGCGACGCTCAAGGGTATCGCGCCGGAGCAGCGCTATGGAGAGGTGCGCCAGGCTATCGTGGCCACGGACCTGGGCAGGCGCGCGCTGGACCCGGTTGCAACCCTGTCCCGGGGGCTTAAGCAGCGGGTAGGCGTAGCCCAGGCGATTCTCGGCAGGCCCCGCCTGCTCATCCTGGACGAACCCACCAACGGGCTGGACCCGCAGCAGACGGAACACATGCGTCGCCTGATCCAGGGTCTGGCACGACAGGCCACGATAATCCTGTCCACCCATATCATGCAGGAGGTAGATGCCATCTGTGAGCGGGTACTGGTGATCCGCCACGGCAGGCTGGCGCTGGATGCACGGCTCGACAACCTGCGCCAGAGCAGGACCCTGATGCTGCGCACCGACAATGCGGCCGAGTCACTCGCCACCAGCCTCAGGCGCATGCCCGAGGTCGCAGGCCTGCTGCAGCATCCCGACGGGGACAACAGGTCACGCTACACTCTCACGCTGCACGAAAACGCGGATATGGATAAAGCCGCCAACAACGTGGCCCAGTGCGTTATGCAGGCCGGGGCCAGGCTGCACCAGTTACAGCCGGTCGCGCGCGGACTGGAAGCGGTATTCCACGAGGTGAACAGCGATGAGTCGTGAGAGCGTTGCCCGCAGGGTGGCGCAGAAGGAAGTCCTGCTGTTTTTTTCCTCGCCTGTGGCCTGGCTGTTCCTGGCCTGTTTCGCCGCGAGCACACTCTTCATTTTTTTCTGGATCGAGTCGTTTTTCGCTCGCAACGTCGCCGATATCCGGCCCTTGTTCGAGTGGATGCCGGTCCTGCTTATCTTCCTCAGTGGTGCTCTCACCATGCGCATGTGGAGTGAGGAGCGCCGAACCGGGACGCTGGAGCATATCCTCACCCAGCCCGCAGGAATCTGGCCGTTTGTATTTGGCAAGTTCCGCGCCTGCCTCGTTCTCCTGCTGCTGGCGCTGGCCGCAACCCTGCCGCTGCCTCTCACAGTTGCACTCATGGCGGACCTGGACTGGGGTCCGGTCGCGGCGGCTTACGTCGCGACCTGCCTGCTCGGGGCGATGTACATCAGCGCCGGACTGTTCATCTCATCCCGCACCGACAACCCCATCGTCAGCCTGATCGGGACAGTGGCGTTATGCGGACTGCTCTACCTGGTGGGAAGCCCCTCTCTCACCGATTTCTTCGACACGGGAACCGGAGAAACCCTGCGCATGCTGGGCACCGGCTCACGCTTCGAGAGCATTACCCGTGGCGTGCTGGATCTGCGCGACCTGTGGTATTACCTCAGCCTTACCGCCGTTTTCCTGGTCCTGAACGTCTACTCCCTGGAGAAGCTGCGCTGGTGCGGCGCGTTCTCGACCCCGCGGCATTGGCGCTGGCGAACGCTCACCGCTCTGCTGCTGGTGAACCTCCTGCTGCCGAATGTCTGGCTCGCCCCCATCGGCAAACTGCGGCTGGACCTGACCGACGGCCGCCAGTACTCCATATCAGCCCCTACCCTTGGCTTTCTCGAGCGCCTGGAAGAGCCTCTGCTGATTCGCGGCTACTTCAGCGCCAAGACCCACCCGCTGCTGGCTCCACTGGTGCCGCAGCTGCGCGGTCTGCTGCAGGAATATGCCATTGCAGGCGACGGCCAGGTCCGCGTGGAATTTATCGACCCGGCCGATAACCCCGAACTGGAACAGGAGGCGAACGAGCGCTTCGGCATCCTTGCGACACCGTTCCAGGTGGCCGATCGCCACCAGGCAAGCCTGGTCAATTCCTATTTCAATATTCTTGTGCAATACGGCAGCGAGCACCAGGTACTGGGATTCAAGGACCTCATCGAGGTGAACACCAAGGCCAACAGTGCGGCGGACGTCCAGTTGCGCAACCCCGAGTACGACATCACGCGGGCGATCAAGAACGTGCTGTTCAACTATCAGATGGGCGGCGACCTGTTCGAGCGCATCGACCAGCCAGTGGAGTTTATCGGCTATGTCTCGGGCGACGAGCATTTGCCCCAGACGCTGCTGGCCTACAAGCACTCGATAAAGGCGCAGCTCGACCAGATCGTACCCCGGGCCAATGGCAAGTTCAGCGTGCGATTTATAGAGCCCGAGGCACGCGACGGGGCTGTGGCGAGGCAAATCGCCGAGCAGTGGGGATTTCGTCCCATGACCACCGCACTGGACCAGGACCAGGAATTCTTCTTCTACCTCACCCTGGCCGATACCAACCAGGTAGTGCAGTTACCCGTCGAAGATTTTGACCCCGGCAATTTTCGCCAGGCGCTGGACGCCGGGCTGAAACGGTTCGCCAGCGGATTCACCCGCACCGTTGCCCTGGCACTGCCTGAAGTAAACCAGGAGATGGCGCGCTTTAATATAGGAGGGCCCACTTTCAACAACCTGGAGGATGCCATAAGCAGGGACTACAGCATCAGGCGGGAGGACCTTGCAGACGGCAGCGTCACAGCGGATGCGGATATCCTGGCGGTTATAGCGCCGCACCGGCTGGACCCGCAGTCCATATTCGCCCTCGACCAGTTCCTCATGCGCGGAGGCACGGTGGTTGTCGTTACCTCTCCCTATACCGCCGAGCTGGCCGATGGCGAACTGCGCCTGCAGGACTGGGACAGCGGACTGGGGGAGTGGCTTGCCTTCCACGGCCTCACCCTGGGCGAATCGCTGGTGCTGGATAAACAGAGCTCGGCCTTTCCGGCCCCAATAATCCGGGAGTCAGGCGGCTACACGTTTCGCGACGTGAAAATACTCGACTATCCCTACTTTATTGACCTGCGTTCTGGCGGGCTTGCGCCCGAACACCCGATCACCGCCAGCCTGCCTCAATTGACCATGGCCTGGGCCTCCCCAATTGCTGTGCAGTCGCAACCAGGGCGACGAGCCACTACCCTGCTGACCAGTTCGGCGCAGTCCTGGCTGAGTAACAGCATGGACATCATGCCGACCACGGCCGGCGAGGAGCCCCCCGAGGCGGATCAGTATGGACCGCGCACACTGGGTGTGATGCTGCAGGGACGCTTTGACTCTTTTTTCAACGAACGGCCCCATGCGGGCGGCAAAAAGAGCCGGGGAGAGACAATTTCCAGTGGCGCAGGACTGCTGCAACACTCACCGGAGTCCGCCCGCATCGTCCTGTACAGCTCCAATGACTTTGCGGACGACCAGATACTGAACGCCCAGGTGATGGCGAGCGGTACCCAGTACCTCGGTCCGGTGGAGCTGCTGCTCAATACCCTCGACTGGGCGCTGCAGGATGAAGAATTGCTCAGGATCCGCTCGCGTGCCAATTTCAACAGAACACTGCCCGCAATGGAACGACAGGGACAGGCCATCATAGAGTACCTGAATTATGGCTTTGCCCTGTTATGGCTGGGGCTGCTGGCGCTGGTCCACTGGTTGCGAAAAAGATTGCGGCGGCAGCGTTACGCCGCCAGGTTACAGCTGTGAATCGCATCGTCGGCAGCCTGCTGCTCATCCTGGCGCTTCAGTGCGGGCTCGTCCTGGCCGTGTTCTGGCCCTCGCTCGAAAGCCAGCGCATGCCGCGGGAATCATTGGCGCCCTTACCCCTGGAGCGCGTCGACGTAATCCACGTCGGCGACGAGTTCGACAACGAGACTGTGCTGTCCAGGGCTGGCGAGCGTTGGATACTACCGGAACTGGACAATCTGCCGGCCGATGGTGCCATGGTGAGCAAGCTGCTGGATGCAATCGCAGCCGGGGACGGCGCCTGGCCGGTGGCTGCTTCGGTGGCGGCGCGGCAGCGCTTCCGGGTAGCCAGCTATCACTATCGACGACGCATCCAGCTGCTCCAAGGCGATGACATAGTGGAGACTATTTTCCTGGGAACCTCGCCGGGGTTTCGCAAGATCTACGGCCGCAATGAATCCCAGGACGCCATCTACAGTATCCCGTTCAATGCCCATGACGCCCCCGGTAACAGCGGCGCCTGGCTGGATCGCAAACTGCTGCAGACCCGCGCGCCGCTGGGCATCGTAGCCGACGGCTATAGCCTGCAGCGGGATGGGGACGAATGGTTTTCGGGAATCGGGCATGCGCCAGATCAACGTGAGCTGGAGGCACTGCTCGACACCCTGCGCAACCTGCAAATAGACGGCCTGGCCTCAGAAGACGACCAGCGCGACCTCGCCGAGGCAGAGGCGGATCTGGTGCTCGAGGTGGAGAGCCTGGCCGGGACGGTTACACTGGAACTAATGCGCAGGGGCGATGGTCATTTCGTCAGGAGCAGTGAGTATCCCTTTTATTTCACCATCAGGGCTGACGACTATGACCGGCTGGCAGGTATAGACGTGGGCGCGATCTCGGGTGAGACTGACCAGCGATGAAAGGGCGCACTGATTCTATCATGATCTGGGCATCGCAGAACCGGCAGTCCTCCCTACTGTGGGGTGTCCTCAGATCGATAGTTGCCCCTGTGGACAACCCTAGTCCCTGAAATCCGGCGGGCGCCCCTCCTTGCGTGCACTGATAGCCTCCTCGAAATTGCGGGTTGTCATGCGCACGAAGAGCTGGGCGTGACCCTCGTGATTCATGTGGCTGTGCAGGCTCCCGGCTTCCATACCCGCCCAAAGCATCTGCTTGCTGAGTTCGACGCCGATCTGGCTGAAGCCGCAGATACGCTCCGCCACGCTATAACACTGCTCCAACAATGAATCCGCTGCCACCACCCTTGAAACCAGGCCCATGGCCTGGGCCTCCGCTGCGTGCACATCGCGCCCGGTCAGCATGATCTCGAATGCGCGGCTGCTGCCTATGGCCCTGGGCAGCAGGTAACTGAGCCCAAGTTCCGCCGAGGTCAGGCCATTGTTAATGCCTGCCGGGCGAAAGTAGGCACCCTGGGAGGCGATGCGGATATCCGCCGCCATGGCCAGGCAGAAGCCGCCACCGATGGCCGGGCCGTTGATAGCGCCGATTACAGGCTGGTGCATATCCTGGATCGCCTTGATCACATCGTCCAGGATCTTCATGGCACGGCGGGCAATGCCGGGTACTGTCAGCCCATTGAAAATATCCAGCCAGCCCGGGTCCTCCAGGTCGGCGCCGGAGCAGAAACCCTGTCCGGCACCGGTAATCACCACCACCCGGGTGTCGTTGTCAAAGCTCACCTCCTCCAGTGCCTCCTTGAACGGCACCATGACATCAAAGGCCATGGCATTCATGCGCTCTGGCCGGTTCAGGGTAATCAGGGTGACATGGGGACGCGGTTTATCGACAGTGACGAAGGACATGGCGGCTGCCTGGGGGCGGAAGACGATCAGCTGAGATTAAAGTAGATGGTAACAGCCCGCAGGATGTTATCAACCGCTACCGAGGCCAGAATCAAACCCATTACCCGGCTGACAACGCTGGCGCCGGAGGAGCCAATCACGCGCAGGATGGGGGCCGCCATAAAGAACATCAGCAGGGTCAATGCCAGTACCGTGAGCATGGTAGCGGCGGTAATCATCTGTTCCGTTACCGAGTACCGATGGTTATCAGTGAGCATCACCACTGCAAGCATGGCCCCCGGAGAAGCGATAGAAGGAACCGCCAGTGGAAAAATCGCCAGATCGCTGGCATTCGGGTCGATCTGTCTCTTTTCCTCCTCCACCTTGCTCTCCCCGAAGATCATCGTCAGGGCGAAAAGGAACAGGACAATACCACCGGCGATCTGGAAGGCGGCAAGATGAATATCCAGCGCCTCGAGCAACACCTGGCCCCCGACAAGGAAAGACAGCAGGATCGCCGCGGAGACAACAATCGCCTTGATTGCGACCTTGCGTTGTGCGGCTGCCGACAGCCCAGCACAGACGGCTATAAAAACCGGGATCGAGCCGATCGGGTCTATCACCACCCACAGGGCGATGAATTCCCGGACTATCGTATCCCAGTTCACAATCCCGACCTTCAGATATTCATATGGGATGATTGTGCGCGCCGGCGGCGCCAGCCACAAGCGCTCTCACATAAGGCGGCTCAGTTCCGGAGCTTCTCCAGGATGCTGGAGAAGTCCATCTGGCCATTCCCCGCCTGCTGATGCTGGCTGTAGAGCTCCCGCGCCAGTTGCCCCATCGGGTTGGCAAAGTCACACTGCTGCGCAATTTCCATCGCCAGGCCCAGGTCCTTGACCATCAGGTCCACCATGAAACCCGGCTTGTAGCCGTTGCTGGCCGGGGCATTCTCCATCACACCCGGGTAGGGATTGTAGACTTCCAGCGACCAGTTGCGACCCGAGCTGGCCAACATGATTTCGGAGAGCACCTTCGGGTCCAGGCCGTTGCGGGCGCCCATCTCAAGGGCCTCGCAGGTACCGATCATGTGGATCGCGAGCAACATATTGTTGCAGCCCTTGGCCACCTGGCCGGCACCTGCGGGCCCGGCATGGAAAATATTCCTGCCCATATCCTTCAATATCAGCCTCGCCTTGTCGAAGGTGGCGGCACTGCCGCCGCACATGAAGGCCAGGGTGCCCGCCGCGGCCGCGGCAACCCCTCCGGACACCGGGCTGTCCATGAAGCCTATACCCTGGGAGGCGGCGGCCTCCCCCACCTCTCGCGCCGTGGCGGCATCGATGGTGCTGCAATCGATCACCGTGGTGGACGAGTCGAGCCGAGCCAGCAGGCCACTTTCTCCCAGGTAGGTGGCCGCCACGTGTTTGCCTGCGGGCAACATGGAGAGGACGTAATCCGCCCCCACCGCCGCTTCTGCTGCCGAGGGGGCAACAGCAGCGCCCGCGGCACGCAATTGCCCGCAGGCGGCCTCGGACAAATCGAAGACGGTGACGGCGTGCCCCGCCCTGACCAGATTGGTGGCCATGGGCCCACCCATATTGCCCAGCCCGATGAATGCAACCTTGGCCATGCTCCAGCTCCTGCGTTGAATGCGTTACAAGTCCGCCAGGGGATGTTGCTCCCATGGCGCCTGAAAAAATGAATCCAGTACTTCAGGCGGTACCTCCCGGGTGGATTTGTAGCGCCAGGCAGGGTTGCGATCCTTGTCGATCAGCAGGGCCCGCACGCCCTCGGCGAATTCCGGGTATCGCATGATATTGGTGGCCAGCACCAGCTCGGCCATGAACACTTCCCGCAGCGAGGCATAACGGGTCTGGTTGAGCTGGCGATAGGCCACCAGCGCCGCCAGGGGCGAACCCTGGGCCATACCCTTGCGAGCCGCACAAAGCCAGGGATCCTGGGTCTGCTGGGACAGGATATTGTCGATGACCTCGTGGACATTATCGCCGTCACACAGGGTGGCAATGGAGCCCAGGTGGGGTTCCACCTGCCCGCCCGGGCACTCACTTACACTCTGTTCAGCGAAAGGCCGCAGGGTATGGCGCACCAGCGCGTGATTCGCCGCCGGGTCCGCCTGCCATTTCTGGCGCAGCAGTGCCTCGAATACCTCCTCCCTGCGCCCACTGGAGACGAAGCGATCAGCGATGCCGGTGTAGATGGCATCCGCGGCGTTGATGGAGGCGCCAGTCAACGCCAGGAACTGTCCCGACCGGCCGGGCATGTGGTTCAGGAACCAGCTACCTCCCACGTCGGGAAACAGGGCAATGGTCACTTCCGGCATGGCGATGCGGGTTTTTTCGGTTACCACGCGGTGGGAGCAACCCGCCATGACGCCCAGGCCCCCGCCCATTACGATACCGTGACCCCAGCAGATGATCGGCTTGGGGTAGGTATGCAGGGTGTAGTCGAGGCGGTACTCCCGCAGGAAGAAACTTTCGGCGTATTCGCAGGGCCCGCCAGGGGTGGCCGTCACGCTGTCGTAGAGGGCCTGGACATCGCCGCCCGCGCAAAAAGCCTTTTCGCCTGCGCCCTCGAGGAAAATCGCGGCGATACCCGGGTCGTTGCGCCACTGGTCGAGCCGGGTCTGCAGCTGGTCGACCATATCCAGGGTGAGGGAGTTGAGGGTGGCCGGTACATCGAGCGTTACCCGGGCCAGACGGCCGGCGCCGGCAACCAGTTCCGCGAAGCGTATGGGCGCAGTAGTCATGAGCACCTGCCTCAGGCGTTCTTCCATTGGGGCTTGCGCTTCTCCAGGAAGGCGTTGACGCCCTCCCGCTGGTCCTGGGTGGAGAAAAGCTCCACGAACAGGTCGCGCTCGCCCGCGAGGCCCGACGCAATCACAGTATCACGCCCCGTATGTACAAGACGTTTGCAGAATGCCACAGAGGTCGGGCTCTGTTCGCCCACCTGCTCCGCCAGCGCCAGGGCGCGAGCCAGCGCAGCGCCTTTGGGCACCACTTCCTCGACCAGGCCAATACGCTCGGCGGTCGCCGCGTTGACGCGCTCGCCGCAGAGAATGATGCGCTTGGCCCAACCCTCGCCCACCAGCCAGGACAGACGCTGGGTGCCGCCGGCACAGGGCAACAGCCCGACCCGCGCCTCAGGCAGGGCCATCTGGGCCTGTTCCTCAGCAATGCGGATATCGCAGGCCATGGCAGTTTCCAGGCCTCCACCCATCGCAAAGCCGTTGATGGCGGCAATGGAGACACCCCGAAAATTCGCCAGCGCTTCGAAGGCCTCACCGAAATACCCTGCCATGCTGCGGGCAGTCGCCGGATCGCCGTCGGCGAACAGTTTCAGGTCGGCCCCGGCGGAGAAGAACTTTTCCCCGGCCCCGGTGATGACCAGCGCGTAGACCGACCGGTCGTTGTTGAGCTTCTCCACCAGGTCCTTGAGCGCCGGCAGGCTCTCGGTATCCCAGGTATTGGCGCCGGGATTATCTATGGTCACGAGGGCGGTGTGACCGCGCAGCTCTACCTTCAGTTTTTGCGAAATACTCAAACTCACTTGATAACCTCCAATGCCCCTTGCATCAACATTTTGCGCGAGATGATCACCCGCATGATTTCGTTGGTACCTTCCAGGATCTGGTGTACCCGGGTGTCACGCACGTGCCGTTCCAGCGGGTATTCCCTGATATAGCCGTAGCCGCCGTACAACTGTAGGGCGTCGTTGCAGACATTGAAACCCGCATCGGTGGCAAAGCGCTTGGCCATGGCGCAGTAGGTCGATGCCTGGGGGTCCTTCTGGTCCAGCTTGCTGGCGGCAAGTCGCACCATCTGCCGCGCCGCCACCAGCTCTGTCAGCATGTCCGCAAGCTTGAACTGGGTAGCCTGGAAATCAGCGATGACAGTATCGAACTGCCTGCGCTGCTGCACATAGGCGGTGGCTTCCTCCAGCGC
The DNA here is from genome assembly GCA_963700715.1 of uncultured Gammaproteobacteria bacterium. Taxonomy (GTDB): domain Bacteria; phylum Pseudomonadota; class Gammaproteobacteria; order Pseudomonadales; family Halieaceae; genus JARRPM01. The sequence continues at coordinate 292,882 of CAVOYP010000010.1, read as the reverse complement.
CTGCTGGGCGGTGCCCACACTGCAGGTGGCGATGTTGATCCTGCCGCCATCGAGACCTTCCATGGCGATGGCGAAGCCCTGTCCCTCCTCGCCGAGGCGGTTGCCCACCGGCACCCGCACGTTGTCAAAACTGATCATCCGGGTCGGCTGGGCATTCCAGCCCATCTTTTCTTCTTTCTTGCCATAGGAAATACCCTGCGCATCGGCGGGAACCAGCAACGCAGAGATTCCCTTCGGCCCCGGCCCGCCGGTGCGCAGCATAACCACCAGCACCTCGGTGGCGCCGGCGCCGGAGATGAACACCTTGCTGCCATTGACCAGGTAATCGTCACCGTCGCGCACGGCGCTGGTGCGCAACGAGCCCGCGTCGGAGCCGGCACCAGGTTCCGTCAGGCAATAGGACGCCAGCTTGGTACCCGCCACCAGGTCCGGGCACCACTGCTCGATCACCCCGGCGCGGCAATATTTGCCGATCATGCTGGTGGCCATGTTATGGATGGTAAGGAAGGCGGCGGTGGCGGTGCAGCCCTTGGCCAGCTCCTCAACAATGAGACTGGCGTCCAGCCGGCCCATGCCCAGCCCGCCGGCGGATTCGGGCGTGTACATACCCATGAATCCCAGTTCCCCGGCCTGGCGCAGCACCTCCTTGGGGAAAATCGATTCCTCGTCCCAGCGGGCAGCGTTGGGCGCCATGGCGCCCTCGGCAAAGGCCCGGGCGCTGTCTATATAAGCTCTCTGCTCGTCGCTGAGGGAAAAATCCATGGCCCGCTCCCGCCTGAAAGAATGGCCTAGAACCTGCCCATGACCTTGCCGAACAGCTCCTCATCCGACGGCAGGACCTTGGTCACCGCCAGCGGTTTGGAAACCCAGGTCTCGTTGATCAGGTCGCGCCAGGTGATATTGTGGTTGATGCTGTTGCCGCCCCAGGAGCCGCAGCCCAGGGAGAAGGTCTGGCGCATACCGTTCCACAGGTTGCCGCTGTTGGAGGCCGCCTGGGGCTGGTTCACCATCACCCTGGAAGTGCGGGTGCCCATGGCCAGCTTCATGATGTTGGCGTCATTGTAGGAATAGATACCGCAGCTGTGACCCTGGCCCTGGTACTCCTGGATCCGGTTGGTCAGCTCGATAGCCTCGTCGATATCCTTCACTTTGTACAGGGCCATGGTCACCGTCAGCTTCTCCCCGGAAAAGGGGTAGTCCGGGCCGGCACCGGTTTCCGGCACAATCAGGAACTGCTTGCCCTCCGGCAGGTCAATGCCGGCTTTGCCGGTGATGGTCAGGGCGTGCTGGGCGACGATTTTGGGATTGAGGTGGCCGTCTTCCCACAGCACTGCCTGCAACTTCTTCTTGTTCTCGCCGTCGATGACGAAACCGCCCTCGCGCTTGAGCTTTTCGAGGAACTCATCGTAAATCGATTCGAACACCAGCACTGCGTTGTCCGAGGAACAGGACGCCGCCAGGTCCAGGGTTTTGGAGATACGTATCTTCTCAGCAGCCTCTTCGAGGTTGGCCGTATCATCCACCGTGATCACCGCGTTGCCCACGCCGACGCCGAGGGCGGGGGTGCCCGAGGAGTAGGCGGCGCTGACCATGGCCTCGCCGCCAGTGGCCAGGATACGGTCACATTGGCGCATCAGTTCGTTGGTTTTGTCCAGGGAAGGCACATCGATGCTCTGCACCAGGTCTGCCGGCCCGCCCATGGCGACGATGGCCTCCCGCATGTAGTCGCAGATCATCTTGTTGGTGAGCTTGGCCCGCGGATGCGGCGCGATGATGATGGCATTGCGCCCCTTGACTGCTGAAATCGCCTTGATAACCGGGGTGGCCTCCGGGTTGGTAGAAGGCGAGAGTGCGCCAATCACGCCCACCGGCTTCGCTATCTTGACGATATTGCGCACCGGGTCTTCCTCGATCACCCCGACCGATTTGTCGTTGATAATGTCCACCAGGGTGGCCCGGGTCTTGCGGTGTATTTTGAGGTATTTGCCGGCGTAGTTACCCAGCTGGGTTTCATCGACGGTGAACTGGGCGATTTTCTCCGATGCGTCTTCGCGCGCCACCGACCAGACCATGGCGGTGATCAGTTCATCCACCTGCTCCTGGGTGTAATCGGCAATCTGCGCCTGGGCAGCACGGGCCCGCGCCATCATTGCCTTGATCTCGTCCCGCGCGTCCAAACTCTCGCCACTGTGTCCCATGCTCATCTGCTCCTGTGTTGGTTCCTGGTGCACCGCCGCTCGCGTTGCACCGTTGTAGGGTAGCCAAGGAATTGTTGCGCGCCAGCTTACTCCGCCAGCAGCCCTGTTCCAAGGGAGTAAATCGCGCATATTATGGACTATATTGCCCATCCTGGTGAATTGGCGGGGGAGCTTCCCGCAGCCAGGGGCTATTAAACCGCAGTCCCGTGGAGAAGAGGGTGCGCCGCCCAGCTCGAGCCCGGCGGTTACGGCTCTACGGTTTCTCCCGGGATGGTCAGGTGCTTCATCAGCAGCGCCCGCATCCACTGGTGGGGTGTGCTGCGAGCGGTGCGGGTATGGCGCATCAGGGACAGTTTACCGCGGTGGCCGCTGTGGGAGTTGCGGATCATACGCTGCAGCTCGGCCGGGATGTCATGGCCGGTAATACGCTCCCGATACAGCCCCCCCGCCTCGAAACCGGCATTGGCAACCAGCAGGGAATCAGTGCGGCACAGCACCCCGACGGCGGCGGCAAACTGGGTGGTCTCCAGGGCGATGGTGCGGTGCACGCCGTATTGCCCCAGCACATCGTCCACCATGCTGGTGTTCTCCCGGGTCAGGCCCGGCAGATACAGGCGCAGGTGCGGGAACGCGAGGAAATCCTGCAGGTTCATCTCTTTTTTCGCCAGTGGATGGTCCAGGCGCATATAGCAGCGGGGGGCGATGGTGGCGATGGGCTCAGCGAGGATGTCGCGCTCCGTATCCAGGGCGATAAAGGCGGCAAAGTCAGCCTCGCCCTTTTTCAACTGATCCTGGAAGTTTGGCGCCACCTCGGCGGTAACAATCTGCACGCCGGGCGCAATGTCCCTCAGCTCCGCCATGAGGCCCGGCAACAGGGCCTCGCTCAATATCGGCGGCAACAACAGCTTGAAACCGCCGCTGAATGTCCTGGGATCAAAGCCCTCGTTGCCCAGGACGTGCTCGATCTTCTCCAGCAGGGAGGGCAGCTCTTTTGCCAGTTCCTCAGCCCGGGGCGTGGGCACAAGACCATGCGCGGTGCGGGTGAACAGTTCATCCTCGAAGGCGTCGCGCAACTTCTGCAGGGTTTTGCTCAGGGCGGGCTGCGACACCGAGAGGCGCTCCGCCGCGCGGGTGACATTGCACTCCTCCAGCAGGATCTGCAGGGCAACCAGCAGGTTCAGGTCGGTGCGGATCAATTTTCTGGATATCATGTGCCCTGCCCAAGCTGCTTTATAGTTATGGCGTTCATCCTACCAAAGTGAGGGCGCCAATTCACCCGATAATGCCCGGCCAGGCTCCGTCGGAATGGCCTGCCCTGGATTGGCAGTGACAGGCCCGGCCATGCGGCAGCTGGCATGTGTCATGCTCAGGCTGCTACCATGCCTACCATGGCTGCAACGCAAGCTGCGACGCACCCCGGAGCCGAAAACGAGGACTAACATGCGCTTTACCACGACAGTCGCAAACCTGCTGATGATACTGGCAGTGACGGCCTGCAGCGGGATCGAGACCCGGCCGGCACCGATCGATGCCTTCGCGGCCGGCAACTACCGGTACTACAGCTGGCGCAGCGAGCCGCTGCCCAATGCGGCCAACTCCGACGACCCCATGTACATCATGGACCCGATGCTGCGGCGTGAGGTAGATGCCAATCTGAGCGCAAAAGGTTACATCCTCGACCCGGAGCGCGCCCAGTTCAGCGTGGACTATATCTACGCCAGCGGTCTGCGCCTCGGTGAACGCAGCTCGCAGGCCTACAATATCACGCCCTATCCCTCGGTGAATCCCAGCCAGCACACCAACCAGGCTGTAGTCGACAACGCCTACGCCCTGGGTGGCGTCAAGGAAACGAGCAATGTCGCGCTGCTGTTCAATGACAGCACCACCCGGAAAGAGGTGTGGCATGTCATCATCACCAGCATCGTGGAAAACGTGAACAAGGTCGACCGGGAGGAAATGCGGGACACGCTGCACGAAGGTGTGCGCGAGGCCCTGGAAACCCTGCCGCCGGCCAGCTGAAGACTGCGCCGGACAAGCTCACGCGTAGACTTGGGGATTCACACAGCAGGGCATCACCTGCCCCCGCAGCGCCGCAATTGCATTGGCCGCCGCCATATCCGCCATGCGAGCCCGGGTCGCCGTTGTTGCGCTGCCGATGTGCGGGGTCGCCACGACGTTAGGTAAGTGCAGCAGCGGGTTGTCAGCCGGTACCGGCTCACGCTCAAACACATCAATGCCGGCGGCGGACAACCTGCCGCCTGCCAGGGCAGCGGCCAGGGCTTGTTCATCGACAATGCCGCCGCGCGCAGTGTTGACCAGCACCGCGCCGGGCTTCATCAGCGCGATCTTCCCCGCATCGAGCAAATTGCGGGTCTCCGCTGCGAGTGCTACATGGACGCTGACAAAATCACTGCGCGCCAGCAACTCCTCCAATGCGACCATTTCTATCCCCGGCACCTGCCGCGGGGCCCGGTTCCAGGCCAGTACCTCCATACCAAAGCCTGCCGCCCGCCGCGCCACGGCCTGACCAATTTCACCCAGGCCGACAATGCCCAGGGTGGCGCCGCTGACATCTTTGCCGGTAAAGAACTCCGGGGCCCAGGCATTGGCCGTGGTCCAGTCGCCGTTGCGCACGCAGCGGTCCGCTTCCGCGATCCGCCGGGCCGCCGCCAGCAGCAGGGCGAACGCGGTATCGGCGGTGGTCTCCACCAGTACGCCGGGCGTATTGCCCACTGGAATGCCGCGCTCCGACAGTGCTTTCACGTCGATATGGTCTACCCCCACCGACATGCTGGAAACAAACTCAAGGCCCGGCGCCGCATCCAGCAGGGCCCGGTCAATGCGGTCACTCAACAGGCATATCAGGCCCTGGCAACCCGCCAGTTCCGTGCGCAGCGTTGCCGCTGGCAACGGGCCGGGGCCCATCCACACATTCATCCTGCAGTGCTGCGCGAGTTCGTGAATCCGTTCACCGGGAAGCTGGCGAGTTACGAATACCTGTTTCTCCATCAGCCTAGCCCGACAGGTCTGCCGGCCGCAGGTCTATCATCTTCTGCAGGTCGGCCTGCCAACCCTGCAGCTGCAGTTGCTCATAGGTTTCGCTCACGCACAGATTTCCCCAAACCGGCTGTGGCCAGCAGGGGTCGCCCTCCCGGCGGCCGATGATATGCAGGTGCATTTGCGGCACCACATTCCCCAGGCCGGCAAAATTGACCTTGTCGAAGCCCAGAACCTGCTTGATGAACGAAGACACCGCGGCGCAATCAGCCATTACCACCTCACGGTGGTGCTCAGGCAAGTCCAGGATGTCGTTGAGGCGCGTATCGGGCACCAGGATGAACCAGGGTAACGCCGCATTGCGATTGAGCAGTACCGCCGACGCCGCCAGGCATCCCAGGTAATGGCAGTCAGCAAGCAGCTGAGGGTGAATGTGGTCTCGTTCCATACGACGCTCCCCTGGACTCCGCGATACTGTAGCTTCCCGCGCTCACCTGTGGCAATTGGCCTGCTGCCAGTAAGCTGCACCGTCAGATGGTGAGGCCACCGTCGACAACGATGCATTCGCCGTTGGTGTAGCTGCTCGCATCCGAGACCAGGTACAACACCGTGCCCGCCATCTCACTGGGTTCCGCGTGGCGGCCAAGCGGAATCTGCCGAATCGCCGCCTGGTAGATATCCTCATTGGAAAACAGCGCGCCGGCGAATTTGGTGCGGGTGAGACCCGGCAACAACGCGTTGCAGCGAATTCCCAGGGGGCCGCACTCCTTGGCGAACGCCTTGGTCATATTCACCACTGCCGCTTTGGTGATCGAGTAGATCGCCTGCATGGGGCCAGGATGCAGTGCGTTGACGGAGGCAGTATTGACGATCGCGCCGCCGCCATGGTCTCGCATGAGTTTGCCGGCCTCGATGGACATGAAAAAGTAGCCGCGGATGTTTACATCCACGGTCTTGTTGAATGCACCCAGATCGGTATCCAGAACATGCCCAAAATAGGGATTGGTGGCGGCGTTGTTCACGCAGATATCGAGCTTGCCGTAGGTTTTGTGGATATGCGCGAACAGCGCGGCTATATCATCCATATTACCCACATTGCAGGCAAAGGGATCGGCACTGCCTCCCGCGGCCCGAATGCCCTCGGCCACGGCGGTGCAATCGATGATCTTGCGGCTGGAGACAATGACATGCGCTCCCTGCTGGGCCAGCAGTTTGGCAATCTCCTCGCCGATACCCCGGCTGGCGCCGCTGACAAGGGCAATTTTTCCGGTCAAATCAAACAACGTGGTAGCCATCGCGATACTCTCTCACAGGCAGATTCAGGACGGCACTACACTAACTTCTCTTTGGGGAAATTGCCACGAGTGCGCGATCAATCGTGTGCAGCGCCGGGCTGGCCGCGCCCCCGCAAGTCGTATTCGCGATAGCACCACGCCATATAGAGAAGCGAGACCAGCAGGGAACCGAGCCATGCGCCATGGTAGCCGAACAGCGCGAGGTTGAATCCGCCGAGCGCGGGACCTGCCACCCTGCCCCAGGAGGACGCCGCGCCCGATATGCCGAGCATCCGGCCCCGGTTCATCACTGGTGCACGATGGCTGACGATGGCATTCAATAGCGGCATGCAAAGGGTAGCCCCGGTCATGGCAACGAATATCGATGCGACCATGAGCGCCATGCTGTCGGCGAATACGCCCATGCCCAAACCGACTACCAGCGCGGTGACTGCAATCCGTAGCAATTGCAGTTCGCCCAGGTTGCGCACCAGCAGTCCCATCAGGCCCCCCTGCACCACCACCATAATCGCGCCCTGGATACCGAACACGATGCCCACCTGGCGGGGACCCCAGTCAAGCGTATCACCGGCCCACAAGGGGAACAGGTAGGTGAGCGAGCTCACACAGAGATTATGCAGGCAGAATTGCAGTATCAGCAGCCGGTTGCCGCCAGCGCGGAGCATACTGTAGGTGGACCCCATGGCGCCGCTTTGCTGGTGCTCCCTGTGGGCTGCGCGCCTGTCCGCGGAGAGTGATTCCGGCAGGAAAATCGCCGCGGCCATCAGGGCCAGCACCGACATGCCTCCCGCCACCGCGCAGGGGAGCAGGAATCCGGGCTCCTCTCCGGACAGGAGGCCGCCCAGCATTGGTCCAAGCACAAGACCAAGCCCGAACGCCGCGCCAATCAGGCCCATGCCTTTGGCCCGGTTTTCGGGCCGGGTGATATCCGCCATCATGGCGGAGGCGACCCCGACGTTGCCCGCCATCAGCCCGGCAAATGCGCGGGCGGCGTAGACCATCCACAGGGCTGAGGCAAGACCAAGCATGACATAGGAGACGGCGGCGCCCGCCAGGCAAATCATGATCACCGGTTTGCGCCCGATACGATCCGACAAACGACCCCAGAACGGTGCACACACGCCAGCGCCAATGGCGTAAACCATGATGATAAATGCGACATCCAGCTTGTCGGCCCCCAGTTGGGGCGACAGGAACGGCAGGATGGGTATGACGATGCCGAAGCCGATCAGGTCCAGCAGCACCACCCCGAACAACACCGGCATCAGCAACGCCCGCTAGCAACAGGCCCCAGCGAATGCCAGCCCCGCATCACTTCGGCTTGCGCGGCTTCAGGGACTTTTTTCCGGCTGGCTTGCCGCCTGCCGGGGCGGGGCTTTTTGGCTTGTCCCTGGTCGGGCGCTGCGACATCCTTCCCGGTTGGTCCAGCCGCGAAATCTGCAGCCTCTGGCCACTCACCCACACGTTTTTCAGGTGCTTGAAGATTTCCCTGGGCATACCCTCGGGCAGCTGCACGGTGCTGTGGTCGTCAAATATTTCGATACGGCCGATGTATTCGCTCTCGATTTCCGCCTCGTTGGCTATGGCGCCAACGATATTTCCCGGCTTCACGCCGTGCTGCAGGCCGACCTCGATGCGATAGCGCTCCATACCGGCGTCAGCCGCGCCGCCTTCACGTTTGCGGGCAGGCGCGGCGCGCAGCGCCGCACCCAGGTCGGGCTGTTTCGAGGGTTTCGGCTCCACGGCCTGGTCGGGTGCGGATTGCGCTACCCGCTCACGCCGGGGCGGTGCTTCGCGCGAGGTAGCGGGCGCAGGTTTCCGGGCCTCCCCGGACCTGGCTTTACGCGCCGGCTCGGGCGCGGCAGGCGCGGCCGGATACTCCCGCTTCTGTTCCGATCCGGCGGTCGCTGGCCTGGCGGCGGATGCCTTCTGGCCCTGCGCCAGCGCCCCCAACGCGGCGGCGATCTCGATGACCGGCACGCCGTACTCGTGCTGGTACTCCTCGACCATCTTTCTGAAGGCCTTGAGGTCCGCGGTATCCAGGGTTTCGGTGATCCGTTGCTTGAACCTGCCGATGCGTTTATCAGTCACCTCTTCGGCCGTGGGCAGGGCCATCTGCTCGATGGTCTGGCCCGTCGCCTTTTCGATTGCGCGCAGTAAGCGCCGTTCGCGATTAGCGGCGAACAGGATCGTCTCTCCGGTCCTGCCGGCCCGACCGGTGCGCCCGATCCGGTGAACATAGGCTTCGACATCGTAAGGAATGTCGTAATTGATCACGTGGCTTATGCGCCCGACGTCCAGGCCGCGGGCGGCCACATCGGTGGCCACCAGGATGTCCAGATCCCCACTCTTCAGGCGCTCTATGGTTTGTTCCCGCTGCTTCTGGGGTATATCGCCATTCAGTGCCGTGGCGGAGTAGCCGCGGGCGGCGAGCTTGTCGGCCAGCTCCGTGGTCAGGATGCGGGTGCGAACGAAAATGATCATGCCGTCAAAATCCTCGACTTCGAGGATACGGGTGAGCGCGTCGAGCTTGTGCACGCCCGCCATCATCCAAACGCGCTGGCGAATCGCCGAGCTGATAACGCTCTTCACCTCGATGGAGATCTCCCGCGGTTCCCTGAGATGGCGCTTTGCGATGCGCCGGATGGCGTCCGGCATGGTGGCGGAGAAAAGGGCGATCTGGCGCTGAGGCGGAGTCTGTTCCAGGATCCACTCGACATCATCAATGAAACCCATGCGCAACATCTCATCCGCTTCATCGAGCACCAGGGTCTGCAGCTTCGAGAGTGTGAGGGAGCCCCGTCGCATATGGTCCATAACCCGGCCTGGCGTGCCCACCACCACATGCACGCCGCGCTCCAGTTGCCGCAACTGGCCACGCATATCGGAACCACCGTAGATCGGCAGGACGTGGAAACCCGGCAGGTGTCGCGCGTACTTCTGGAATGCCTCTGCCACCTGGATGGCCAACTCGCGGGTAGGTGCCAGCACCAGTACTTGCGGCAGCTTTTGCGTGATATCGAGCCGGGCGAGGATGGGCAGGGCGAAAGCCGCTGTCTTGCCCGTGCCGGTCTGGGCCTGGCCCAGTACGTCAGCCCCTTCGAGCATATGGGGGATGATGCGGGCCTGAATCGCCGAAGGTGTTTCATAACCGACGTCAATCAGGGCCTTTTGCAGGTGTGCGGGCAACGCCAGCTCGGCAAAACTGGTTATCCCATCGGAAGTGGACATGTAAGTACCCTGAGCGGTGAGCGGGGCGCGTGGAGCACGCGCGGCCAGCGATTATACAGGGAAACTGCGCCCCTGTCCGTCCGCTGCCGCCGGGGCCGCAGCGGATGCATTGCGCCTATTCGCTCAAACGCCAGGAAGACAAAGACAAGGCGTCTTGATCTTGATGTCGGCGCCAGCCCACACCGCATCGAATTCTTTCTCCACCGCCGCCGCCTCGTCCATGCGCTCCTGCAGTTGCAGCGCGCGCATGAGCCCATAAAGACCCCAGCCATTACCGGGGAAGCGTTCCAGGTCCTTGCGAAACACCGCTTCCGCTTCCTTGCCGCGTCCGAGTTTTAGCAGCGCGGCACCCCAGGGGTGGCGCACGGGCTGCAACCAGTCCGGCGGTTCGTCGTAAAGCAGCTTGTCCTCGTCGGCAGCGGCCTGCGCCAGCAGGGCGAGCGCCTCCTCGTGCCGACCCTGGCGGAAGGCGATCTCGCCATCCATCACACCGGCGGCAATTGCCAGCAGGTTGGTGGCACTCGCATTGCCAAAGAAGGCGCCTTCGGGAACTCTGTCGCGGGCGGCTGCGAAGGCCTCGCGCTCGGCCTCGGCTTCGGCGTTTCGATCGGTTGCCGTATAGGCAACTGCGCGCGCGTAGTGCTGTAGCGCCCGCGACAGCGGCACGTACTCGGGGAAAGGAGGAGTGGCAAGAATATCCTCCCAGCGGCCGAAGCGCATCAGCACCTCAAGCGGCATAACCATCATGCCATCGGCCCAGGCCTCGGTGCGGAACACCTCTGGCGGAACTGCATCGACCATCTCCTGTATGGTAGAGAGTGCGAGGGCGCTGCGCCCATTCATCATCGCAGCGAAGGCCAGCATGTGACGATTGTGCGACATGTATAGCCGATAGAAGCCCTGCTCGGGTGAGCGCGCGGTATACGCCTCGTCGGCAATGATGGCTCGCGCGTTGCTGTCGATCGCCTGCTGCCAGCGTGCGCGGCGCACATCGATGTGCGAGGGCATGTGCACCAAGTGGCCGAGACCGGGTTGCAGATCACGCAGTACTTCAGCGGCAGCGTCCGCACGCCCCGGTTCGGGCGAGGCTTCCAGCGCGTGGATATACAGGTGATTGGCCAATGGATGCTCCGGTGCGACCGCGAGCACCGCATCCAGCACTGCGATCAGGTCGAGCGTGCCGGGGCGCGGCTCGCCACTCACCGTCCACAGATCCCATGGCTGCAGGTCGGCGAGAGCCTCGGCATACAACGCACCAACATCGGCATCGCGCGGGTACTGTTGCCAGACCGTGCGCATCGCTTCGGCGTAGGCGCGATTGAGTGGCCCGCGATCGGCAGGCGGCGGGTCGGCGAAACGCGTGGCCTGCGCTTCCACCAGCGCGCGCTCCACCTCGCTCGCGCCCTGGAGTCGCGCGCGGGCGGCGACGACCGCTGCCCACGCATCGCGGGCGTTCTCCTCGCTCACCACCATATTATTGATGTGCGGCCCGAGCGCTACCGCAATACCCCAGTGCGGCATCGCTGCCCGTGGGTCGAGTTCGGCCGCATAACGGAACGAGCGAACCGCCTCATCATGGTTGAAGGCATACAGGAACGCGAGCCCCTGGTCGAAGTAGACCTGCGCCTCAGTAGAATTAGTGCTGATCGGGCGCGAGAAATCGCCAAGCCCCTCGAATCGTGGCGGTGCAGGGTATTGGGCAGCGTGTGCCACAAGCGAACAGAGCAGCCACAACAGCAAGCCAACAGTAGACGTCTTCATTTTGAGCTCCCAGGGATATCTGCGTCGGACTCACCCCGAGAGGCTTTCCAGCATTTCCCGCATTTTGGCGTGCAACAGGTTGATCGCTTTCAGTGGACGTACCATCACCTTGAATTCATTGATCTTGCCATCACTATCAAAGCTGATGATATCCACGCCGTTCACGCTGATGCCGTCGATATCACAAACGAATTCCAGTACCGCGTGGCCGGGGCTCACCAGCTCTTTCACGTAATGAAAGTCCTTGTTGAGTACATGCATCGCTCCGGTCAGGTAGAGTTTTGTAAGCTCCCTGCCCTGCTGGGGCGTGTGCACTACCGGCGAAAAGAAAACGCAATCCTCCGCCAGGATTTCATCCAGCAGTTCCGGTTTACGCAATTCAATGATGTCGTGCCAGCGCTTTAGGGTATCCATGGGTTTCTCTCTAGAGATCGACCTCCAGCATAAACTCTTTCTCTATGCGCTGCTCCATTTCATAACGGGCCGCTCCTTTGCGCACGCTTGAGTCAACCATGCGCTGCTGGTAGCGCTGCTTGCGATATTGCGCCACCAGACGCGGAAACCGCTCCTGCTCCGTCTCCCCGGCGATCAGCGCCTCGATGAACGCGATATCGATGCCCACCCGGTAGGCGATGCGGCTGGGCCTAATCTTATGCGCGTGGAACTGGGCCACAATATGCAGCTGTTCCTCCCGCGAGTGGGTGCACACCCGCGAATAGCCGTAGGGAGGAGATGGGGTACGACTGTCGTTGCCCGCGCTGGTTTTGCTCATGCTGAAGTAATAGCAGCTCCCTCCGGTATTGCCAAGCCCGGCAAACACCAACCCCCGTTGGGTGGGCGCAGGCGTGCACAGGAGTTTATCATTGCTCCCGTGCCGGTCTATACTCGCCGGGCTACGGGCTCATTCAGGGGCCCTGGAAACAAGAGGACAATCCATGAGCTCCTTTGCCACAGCACCAGGCTTGAGCGATATCGAGGCGACAATGCAGGCCCAGCTGGAAGCCCAGCGGGCGGATTTCATCCGGGAGGGAGTGGTAACTGCGGCCGTTCGCATTGACCGCCTGGAGCGCGGCATAGGCGCGCTGGTCAAATACGCCGACAAAGTGGCCGAGGCGGTGCACGCCGATTTCAGCTGTCGTCCCCGGGAGATTACCCTGATCACCGACATAGGTGCTTCGATCGCCGCCATGAAGCACGCCAAAAAGCACCTGCGCAAATGGATGAAGGCTGAGCGGCGGCCGACAATCTTTCCCCTGAACCTGCTCGGCGGGCGCTCGCGCATCGAGTATCAGCCCCTGGGTGTGGTGGGCATCATTTCCCCCTGGAATTTCCCCGTGTCCATGGTGTTCGCACCTATGGCGGGCGCGCTCGCGGCCGGCAACCGGGTGATGATCAAACCCTCTGAGTTCACTCCCGCCACCTCCGAAGTCCTGGCAGAACTCGTCAAGGACGCCTATGACCCGAAGGAGGCGGTGCTGTTTACTGGTGGCCCTGAAGTTGGCCAGGCATTCTCCAACCTGCCGCTGGATCATCTCCTGTTCACCGGCGCGACCTCTGTGGCGCGGCATATCATGGCGGCCGCTGCCCGCAACCTGGTACCGGTCACCCTGGAGCTGGGTGGAAAATCTCCGGTTATTGTCTCTCGCACCGCGGATCTCGAAAAGAGCATGAGCCGCATCATGATGGGCAAGACCATGAACGCCGGCCAGATCTGCCTGGCGCCGGACTACCTGCTGGTGCCAGAGGAAAAGCTGCACGACGTGATCGCCACCGCGCAAAAGGTGGTGGCGAATATGTATCCGCGCCTGCTGGACAATGCCCAGTACACGTCCGTGGTCAACCAACGCCACTACCAGCGGTTAACCGGCTACCTGGCGGAAGCCGAAGAACGCGGGGTCAAGACCATCGCCATCAACCCCGCGGGGGAGGACTTCAGCCAGCAACAGGGCACGTACAAGATACCCCCCACCCTGATACCCGAACCGCCCGAAGACCTGAAACTACTGCAGGAGGAAATTTTCGGCCCGCTGTTGCCGATTCGGACCTATCGCGAGTTTTCCGAGTGTATCGACTATATCAACTCAAAGCCCCGGGCACTGGCCGTTTACTACTTCGGCGCTGACGACGCCGAGCAAATCATGGCCGAAACCCGCACGATTTCCGGCGGCATGTGCATCAACGACGTCGTCATGCATGTCGCCCAGGAAGATCTGCCCTTCGGTGGCGTAGGGCCCAGCGGCATGGGGTCCTATCACGGCATCGAGGGGTTTCGCACCTTCAGTCACGCCAAATCCATTTACCGCCAGACCCGGGTGGACTTTGGCAAACTCAGCGGCCTGCTCCCGCCCTACGGCAAGGCCACCGAGAGTTCCATCAGGATGCAGGTGAAAAAATAGCCAGGCCCAGGTCCCCCGGCGCAGGGCAGGGGATCCGCAGTTACAGCCCCCGCAACCTTGATCGCGATCAAGGTTTGCGCATTCTCCGCTCTTACCGGCCCCAGCATGGATTACAAATAGCCGATTGCCTGAATTACGCTCGGTATGAGACGGCGGGTTTTTCCTGGTCGGGGCAGTCGACAGCGACAGGTCTGCGGGGGTCTATTGTATGGAAATGTGGCTCGACCACGTGGGTGTGGATGACCGCGGTGTGCACCGCAAAAGGGCGCGCGCACCCAAAGCGGATGGAACCGCAGGAATCGATCTCACGCCCATGCTGGATGTGGTCATGATCATGCTCATCTTTTTTATCGTGACCGGATCATTTGTGCGCGAAAGCGGGGTTGAGGTGGCGCACAAGCCCACCAGCAGTGACGCATCCAACGAGGCCCCCAAAAATATCGTCATCCAGATCAGCGCCACCGATGAAATCTGGATTCGCGACAGGCGAGTTGACGCTCGGTCGATACGCGCCAATATCAGCCGTATCAAGGCTGAAATCCCCAAGGCATCAGTAGTCATAAAGGCCCACAACAAATCCACCGTGAAAACGCTGGCGGCGGTTGTCGATTCCTCGCGGGAGGCGGGAATCTATAACATCTCCCTTAACACCGGCAAGTAAAGCCGAAGTCGGCCTGCGCGGCCCGGCCTGGCGCGATAGATTGTTACAGCAAAAACCGCATGCCATAATTGCTATAGGCACAATTGCCCAAATGCAGGAGAGGCCCATGACAAGACTTCTGGTGATTGCCGGCATACTGCTACTGACTGCCTGCAGCGAAGAGCCTGGCAGCGAAAAGTGGTGTGCCACCAAAAAGGCACAAGCCAAGACTGAGTGGAGCGGCTCCGACCTCGCCACCTATACCAGGCACTGCCTGATTGATGGCACCGAAGTCGGCTCAGAGGGCTGGTGCGAGTCGATGGCTGACAAACCGAAAAGTGAATGGTCCACCAACGAGGCCGAAACTTACGCCAGGCACTGCGTTCTTTAGCCAGGCTGCAGGAGCAGGGTCGGAATACCCAGGCAGTGGCTCTTCACTGTCGCCACCAGGCTGCCGGGTTTACGGCCCGGCCGAATCCCTGACAGGCTGACCCCCCGCCGCGCCAGTTCCAGGGCCGTCCGTTCCAGATCCCCGCACTGGAAGGCGATGCCCCAGAAATAGTCGGCAGCAGGCCGCTCCTGAAGGGCCTCGATGACTTCCAGGGTGAGTTTACCCGTGCGAAAAAACAACATACGCCCACCCCATTCGGGCACCGTTTTATCCAGCGCGAGGCGAATACCCAGGCGGCGACCGAACAGGTCGATGCAAGCGGTAGCATCGGTGGTGCGTAAAACCAGGTGATCGACCCGCAATTCTCCCGGAGCCGGTTCCTTCGCCCCGGCGCCAGGCAGTGCGCCACCACCGGGAGCGCACAATCGGATATCCAGCCCCCGGGAATTGGCCAGCGGCTGATCGCATGCGCCGGCGCCCGCCGCGCCGAACACGATTCCCTGCAGCCGCGGTTCCTCGCCGGCGGACTCCACCAGCTCGATGCTCGTGTTGGGCAATTGAAACCGGGCGCGCGCAGGCGCTTCTGCCTTCATCGGCGCAGGTTCCAGCCCCAGCAGTAGCCGGTAGCTGGCCGCGGCCTCTGCCAGGGCAGGCACGGCGATCATAATCCGTTCAAATGTGCTGACCATCCCCTGCCCTCATATCCAATGCGCCAGGTCATAAAAGGTTTGGGCTTATCCCCGGTTCGGACTTAAACTGTCGGCGCTGACTTGTTCCCGCCACGACCCGATCAAAAAAGGAGTTATTTTTATGCCCAATCTCATCCAACGCCTGTTGCTTGGCGGCCTGTTGGTCATGGCAGCGGCACTTCCGCTGAACGCAATGGCCGGCGACACCCTGCGCCGGGTCATCGATTTCAAGGTACTCAAAGTCGGCATGTCAGGCAACCAGCCGCCCATGACCATGACCAATCGCGAGGGCGCCCTCATGGGCTTTGATGTCGATGTGGCCAAGGCCCTGGCAGATGCGATGAAGGTCAAACTGGAAATCGTGCCGATGCCTTTTGGCGAGTTATTGCCGGCGCTGGAACAGGACAAGGTGGATATCGTGCTCTCGGGGCTGTCGATCACCCCGGAGCGAACCGAAATGGTGTCATTCGTCGGCCCGTATATGATGTCGGGCAAGTCGATTCTCACCAAGGATTCAGTGCTTGCCAAAATAGAGGCCAGCGAGGATTTCAACCGCAAGGATCTCAAACTGGCGGCCCTGAAAAGTTCCACCAGCGCCTCCTTCGTACAGGCAGTAGCGCCTGAGGCCCAGTTGATCGAGGTGTCCGACTACGATGAGGGCGTGGCGATGGTCAAGGACGGCAAAGTCGACGCCCTGGTGGCGGATATGCCGGTTTGCGTGCTCTCGGTGTTGCGCTACCCCGATGCCGGCCTCATCACTCTTGAGCGACCCCTGACGGTGGAGCCGGTGGGAATCGCCGTAAGCAGAAATGACCCACAGTTTTTCAACCTGGTCGACAACTACCTCAGGGCCTACGAGAAAACCGGTATTCTGGGCAAGATACGGGCGAAGTGGTTTGAAGACAGTTCCTGGGTAGCCTCCCTGCCGTAACGGCGGTCGAATGACACGGTAACGACGAAAAGGGCGCGGAGCTGGTATCCCGCCCTTTTTTCATGCAGGACAGCATCCAGATGCCTCATACAGTGAATGCCCGCCCCATCGTCATCGCACACCGCGGCGCCAGCGGCTATCTGCCGGAGCATACGCTGGCGGCGAAGGCCATGGCCCATGCGATGGGGGCCGACTTTATCGAGCAGGATGTGGTATTGAGCCGGGACGCCGTTCCGGTGGTCCTGCACGATGTCTATCTGGATGACACCACTGACGTTGCCCGCCGCTTCCCCGACAGGGCAAGGGAGGATGGCCACTTTTACGCGATCGACTTCATGCTGGAAGAGCTGCGCCAGCTCCGACTGCACGAGCGCAGCAGGCGCAGTGAAAGTGGAGCGGAAGCGGCCGTTTACCCGGGACGGTTTCCCCTCGAACCGGGGCTGTTCAGCATTCCAACCCTGGCGGAGGAAATTGACCTGATCGCCGGCCTGGATCGGAGCCGTGGCCGCAGTACGGGCCTGTATGTCGAGCTCAAGGGTCCCAGGCTGCACCTGCAGGCAGGTATGGACATTGCCGCTATCGTCCTTGATGTGCTCGCGGAAAAAGGCTATGCCGACCGCCCCCGGCAGGTTTTCCTGCAGTGCTTCGACGGCCCCACCTTACAGCGGCTGCGCCACGAACTCAGGACCCCGCTACCGCTAATTCAATTGTTGGGCGAGAACAGCTGGGGCATGGGTACCGACTCGGATTACAACTACCTAAAAAGCGCAGAGGGTCTGGCGGAGGTTGCGACTTACGCCGATGGCATAGGCCCCTGGATCAACCAGATTTACCTGGGCAGGGATGCTGCCGGCGCAATTGCGCTCAGCGACCTGGCCAGCAGGGCCCACAGCCTCGACCTCCTGGTGCATCCTTATACCTTCCGCTGCGACGAATTGCCGGCGGGAATTTCCAGTTTCAGCGAACTGCTCGAAATCTTTTTCAGGCAGGTGGGGGTCGACGGCGTGTTCACCGACTTCCCGGACATCGTTTGTCACTACCTGCGCGAGCAGGCCGCGTAGTTGCGATGCAACTACTCCAGGCCAGGCGCTACCTGCTCGCAAAACCGGAGGCGTATGAGGACTTCCCTTTCGGCCCGGAAGTGGCGGTGATGAAAATTGGCAAAAAAATGTTCGCAACCCTCGGGGAACGCAGCGGCACGGCGAGCATGAACCTGAAATGCGAGCCCCGCGAGGCGCTCATCCTGCGGCAGATATTCCCCGCGGTTAGGCCGGGCTGGCATATGAACAAACAGCACTGGAATACAGTGATTCTCGATGGCAGCATACCCGGGGGCGAGATCGAGCGCATGATAGACAACTCCTTCGCACTGGTGGTGCGGGGCCTGCCGCGAGCAGTAAGGCAAGCACTGGAAATTCGCCATGGCAAGGCGGCGCTTTATCCCGGGCCCGGCACTGGAAGTACTCCGCGATAGGGTTATCATGTAGCCCGCTGACACATGGCAGACAAAGTGGCACCGAAAGCAAACAGACGCACCAAGATAGTGGCCACCATCGGCCCGGCAAGTGAATCGGCGGATATGATCGCCCGGCTCATCGGCGCGGGGGTCAATGTGTTCCGCCTCAACTTCAGCCATGGCACCGCCGAGCAGCACGCCCTTGTTGCCCAGCGCATCCGCAAACAGGCCGCCATTGCCGATCGCTACGTAGGCATACTCGCCGATCTGCAGGGGCCGAAAATCCGCATCAGCAGTTTCCGCCAGGACTCGGTCGAGCTCAGCAATGGCGATCGCTTCCGCCTTGATCTTGCCATCGGTGAGAGCGAAGGCGATGTCAGAGGAGTTGGCCTGGATTACCCGGAGCTGTGCAGCAGCGTCTACCGCGGTGACATCCTGCTGCTGGACGACGGCCGTATCCGCCTGCGGGTGGATGATGTGGATACCAGCGCGGTGGATTGCACGGTCCTGGTGGGCGGCAAGCTCGGCTCACGCAAGGGCATCAATCGGCTGGGAGGAGGCCTGGCGGCGCCCGCCCTGACCGCCAAGGACCTGACCGATATCGGCAGCCTGGCGCAGGTGAATCCGGACTTCGTGGCGGTCTCATTCGTTTCCAGTGCAGCCGACATACTCCAGACCCGGGACCTGCTGGCCGAGCACCAGCTGAATCCAGCCATCATCGCCAAAATAGAGCGGGCGGAAGTGGTTGCCGATGACAATACCCTGGACGGCATCATAACGGCCTGTGCGGGGGTGATGGTGGCCCGGGGCGATCTCGGGGTCGAAGTGGGGGATGCGCAGTTGATCGGCATCCAGAAGGAGCTGATTGCCCGGGCGCGCAGAATGGACCGGGTGGTTATAACCGCGACCCAGATGATGGAGTCGATGATCAGCAATTCGATGCCGACCCGGGCTGAAGTTTTCGATGTGGCGAACGCGGTGCTGGACGGCACCGATGCAGTCATGCTATCGGCGGAGACCGCCGTGGGGAAGTACCCCGTGGAAGTGGTTGCCGCCATGGCTGACGCGGCCCAGGGCGCCGAGCGCCAGGCGATTACGAGGAGGTCTCGTTACCGCCTGGACCGGCAATTTGCCAGCGCCCAGGAAACCATCGCCATGTCCGCCATCTACGCCGCCAACCACTACCACAATGTGCGCGGCATCGCCTGCCTCACGGAGTCAGGGACAACTCCGCTTCTTATGTCGCGGCTCAGTTCAGGCTTACCGATTTTCGCCCTCAGCCACCGCAGCCAGACCCTGCAGAAGCTCTGCCTGTGCCGGGGTGTCATCCCGCTGTTCTTCGACGCCAGCGCCTTCGACCACGACAGTGTTGAAGCGAGGGCCATCGAATTCCTGCTGGATGGCGGTTACCTGCAGAAAAACGACTCGATCCTGCTCACACGTGGCGAGGTAATGGGGCGGGCCGGGGCCACCAATATAATGAAAATCCTGCCGGTACCCTGATATGCCCGCGCCGCCCTCGCAAGCCCCACGGCTGGTGGCCGATGTGGGCGGCACCAATACCCGAATTGCACTGTTCGATCCCGCCGCGGCCGAATTCCGCTCACTTGCCACCTACACCAACCGCGAGTTCGAGCGACTGGAGGACATCATCGCCCGGTGGCTCGACAGCAGGAATGAAACGGTGCCGGACAACTGTTGCATTGCCGTGGCGGCCCCGCCTTCGGCGGATCGCGTGGTGATGTCCAATATCGACTGGTCCTTCTCCTGCAGGGAGCTGGCATCGAGGTTCGGCTTTCGCAAACTGTTGAGGCTGAACGATTTCGAAGCCAATGCCTATGCCCTGCCCCACCTGGCAGATGGCGACCGCGAACAGCTGTACCCGGGAAACAGCAGCCAAACTGGAAGGCTGGCAGTCGTCGGCCCGGGCACCGGCCTCGGCGGGGCATTCCTCGACTGGTATGGCGGCACGGCGCGCAGCTTCGCCTGCGAGCCCGGGCATATGGGGCTGGCGCCGGGCAATGCGCTTGAGCTGGACATTTTCCGACTGCTACTGCCCCGGCACGGAAACATCCATGCTGAACTCCTGGTAAGCGGCCCGGGGCTGGGGCGCCTGTACCGGGTGCTTGCCCAGATACGAGGTGAGACCGGCCGTGACCTGCCGCCTGAGGAAATTTCCCGTCTTGCCCTGGCGGGAGAGGATGCGCTCTGCGTGCTTGCGCTGGACACATTCTGCGCCCTGCTCGGCTCGGTCTGCGGCGATTTCCTGCTGGCCAACGGTTCCTACGGTGGGCTGTACCTGGCCGGGGGTATCTTGCCGCGCTTCACGTCGTTTCTCGTCGCCAGCTCGTTCCACCGGCGCGTCATCGAAAAAGGCGCCATGCGCGATACCCTCGCCGCTGTGCCCGTCTTCATGATTACCACCCCCCAGCCCGGTCTGATCGGGGCGGCCCACGCACCCCTGGCGTGAGGACAGCCGTGAGGACAGCCGCGATCCGGCCTCAGGCGCCCGGGGCTGGCGCGGGAAACTCCAGGCTGACCCGAAATCCGCCTTGGTCATCCCGCGGGCCAACGCTCAAACGCGCGCCGTGTTGCCCGGCAACTCGCGCGACTATCGACAGGCCCAGACCCGAACCCTGGCCGACCGCGCCCGGGGCACGGTAAAAGCGCTCGCAGATGCGACTGAACTCCTGCTTTGAGAGGGGCGGGCAGTCATTGGCGATTTGCAACTGCACACCCTCAACACTGCGCAGGTGGATAGCGACCGTCGTACCTGCAGCGGCGTAGCGGAAGGCATTTATCAGGAGATTGCGCAGCAAAATCGCCAGCGACTCCTCGTTGCCGGAAATATACACCCGCTCCCGGGTCTCCATCGCCAGGGCAAGCCCGCGCTGCTCAGCCAGGTGGGCGGTATCCGCCAGCGCCTCGGACAACAGGGAGTCCAGGCACAGCCGCCGGAAAGTCAGCGGCTGTTCCGGGTCCAGGCGCGCAAGTGTCAATAACTGGGAGACCGTGTGGCTGGCCCTGTCGACCCGCTGGGCGATGCGATCCAGCATCACTGCGCCGCGTTCATCCCCGAGCTGCAATTGGCACAGCTGAACTTCCGTCTTTATAGCCGCCAGGGGGGTCAGCAGCTCGTGCGCGGCATTGGCCGTAAACCGCTGCTCTCCCTCCAGCGCCAGGGCCAACCGCTGCAACAGCTGGTTCAGGGAAGCAACGACGCCCTGCATTTCGGCGGGCACCCCGCTGGGGTCCACGGCATCCAGCAGGGCCGGGTTGCGCAATGCGATCTGCCGGGCGAGGGTTTTGAGGGGTCTGAGGCCCCTGGACACCCCAAAATACAACACGCCAACCGTCAGCGGCAGCACCAGGACCAGCGGCAGCAGGGCCCGGCCAAGCATGCCCAGCATGGACCGGCGGGCACCGCCCATTTCGATTCCGACCTGCAGCCAAAGGTCGGTAACCGTGTCGTGGCGGGTGAGTATGCGCCAACTCCGCTCCTGCCCGGCGGGGCCGCCAAACGTGATGCCCTGCCCGGACGGTCTGTCAAACCTCGGAGAGTCCGCCATCACCGCAATCAGGTTTTCGCCCAGCCAGATATTCAGGGCGGGGTTGAGTTTTTCCCCGACCGGGGCATCGATAACAATCGGCTGCAGGTGGGCGGTCTCGAACTCGCCACTCAGCCAGGGTTCCGAGATGGGCTGGCCCTCATCCACCTGGCGCGCGAACACTGCGCTGATGTATTGCACCAGGTCGGCGTACTGCTCCAACTGCTGGTCAACCTGCTCCAGCATCACACGACTGGTAAAGGCATAGGTCAGCAGGG
This sequence comes from uncultured Gammaproteobacteria bacterium, assembly GCA_963700715.1. GTDB lineage: Bacteria > Pseudomonadota > Gammaproteobacteria > Pseudomonadales > Halieaceae > JARRPM01. The sequence continues at coordinate 271,071 of CAVOYP010000010.1, read as the reverse complement.
CCGAGGCGACCCAGGCGACCAGGGTGAGGGCCAGCAGAATCAGGACTATGCGGGTTTTCAGGGAAGCCATCACCCCGGCACCCGGTAACCCACACCGCGCATGGTTTCTATCGCCCCGCCACCAAAGCGCTTGCGCAGGCGGGAGATGTAGACTTCCACCGTATTGGATTCCACTTCCTCACCCCAGCTGTATATCCCCTCCTCCAGGCGTGCTTTCGAGACGTAGCGGCCGGTATTGCGCATCAATATTTCCAGGATCGCAAACTCGCGGGCAGTCAGGTCCACTGGCTGCCCCTCAAATCTCACCATACGCTCCGCCGGATCCAGGCTGATTCCCGCGGCCAGCAGTTCTGTCGACTTGTGTTCACTTTTGCGGCGCAGCAGGGCTCGCACCCTGGCAAATAATTCCAGAATATCGAAAGGCTTGGCAAGGTAATCATCCGCCCCGGAATCGAGGCCATCCACCCTGTCTGCCACCGTGTTGCGAGCGGTGAGCAACAGCACCGGTAAACGGTGCTTGTCGGCCCGCAATTGCCGCAACACCTGCATGCCGGGAACCCCTGGCAGACCCAGGTCGAGGATCAACAGATCGTAAGGGGTGGAGCCCAGGGCCGCCCGCACCGGTTCACCCGAGCGCAACCAGTCGACCGCATACTGCTCCAGCCTGAGAGCAGCCTCAAGGGACTCGCCCAATTGGGAATCATCTTCAACCAATAAAATCCGCACCGGACCCATGCTCCCCATCAGGCGCCAGCAAGCTTATACCCTCATCGGTAGGGATGGAACCCGGCTGGAGCAGCTGCAGAAGCCAGGCAAATTTCCCAAATTTTTAAAAAACCTTGACGGCAAAACGGCAACTTTGGTGATACACTCCCAAAAGCTGAGGGGTTTCAGCGGTATTTATGCTCACGGTCGAAGTTCCATCAAGATCCTCGGTACGTTAACCATAAATAATTATCAAATGAACAGGTGCCTGGACATGGCACCGCAAGCAATACAGGTACTATAGATATGTCTACAACAACCGGCACTGTAAAATGGTTCAACGAGACCAAGGGTTTCGGCTTCATCGAGCGCGAAGATGGCCCCGATGTCTTCGTCCATTTCAGCGCCATCAAAGGCGAGGGCTTCAAGACTCTGTCTGACGGCCAGAAAGTCCAGTTCACTGTCACTGATGGCCAGAAAGGTCCCCAAGCAGAGAATGTAGTTCCCCTCTAATACCCGCAGGGTAAGAGACAATAAAAAAGGAGCTCATATGAGCTCCTTTTTTTCGTGCCGTGGGCAAAGACCCGGAAGATCAGCCTTCGCGCAACTTCGCCTGTCGATCAAGTTCAGTATCGATGTATTGCAGCCACTGCTGGGCGTACTTGGCTGAACGCTCGTCGCGTCCGGCCGCCTGAAATGCCTCCCGCGCCTTGTCGTATTGCTTGGAGTTGAAATAGGCCATGCCCAGGACAAGCCGAGCCGTATCCGGCCGCTTCACGCCACCCCGCGACAAGCCCTTGTTGATGGCAGTAATAGCCTTATCGTACTCGTCGCTATCCAGGTATATATTGCCCAGCCGCGCGTACAATTCGCCCTGGTCAGACTTGGCCGCCGCCTGCTCCATATCCGCAATGGCCTTGTCCAGTTCCTGGGCCTGGCGCCAGGCGCTGGCGGCAATCTCGTAATTCTTCGAGGTGGGTTCGATGGCGCCGCTCTTCAGGCCCTTCTCCATGACCTTGCCGGCCCTGTAAGGCACATCGCTGTTGAGGTACAGGTAGGCCATGGTCACCTGCTCCTGGCCCCTGTCGAGCATGCCCTGCACGTAGGCGGTATCCATAGCGGCCAGCTGGCGACCTTCCTTCTGCTGTTCGCCGTACATGTGGGACAGCTGCACCCAGTAATCCTTCTTCGGGTAGTGCCTGAGCAACTCTTCCAGTGTCGCCACGGTCTTGGGTACGTCGCCCTTCTCGAAGTAGAGGAAACGGGCCAGGTTATACCACTGCTCCTTCGGCAACTTATTCTCGGCCTTGTACATATTGATGGCCTTCTCCGTGTTCAGAAGGGCCTTGTTATAGTCATTTACCTGATAATAGCCCTGGGCGAGTAGTATATAGGCGTTCGCGTTGGGCTTGTCCGTTAGCGCAAACCACCCCAGCAGGGCATCGATGCCCTTTTGCCATTGCTCCTGGACAAAGTACAGCTGGGCAATCGTGTACTTGGTGTTGATCTCCATTGCCAGCGGCAGGTCGGGCTGCGCCACGACCTCCTCATAGGCCTTCAGGGCCTTGGCGTAGTCTTCGCGAGAGTAGTAGATGAAGGCGTAAAGGTTGTATACGTTTGCCAGCTCATAGCTGTTGAGTGCGCTCTTTCCCCCGGATGCAATCATCGCATCCAGTATGCTCGCGGCACCGCTCAGGTCCTTGGCCTCGGCCGCCTCCTGGGCTTTCGACAGCTGCTCATAAACATTGTTGCGCAGGGCCGGTGTGCGCCGGGTTTCCCGCGTATCAGGGCCTTTCTTTTCCTGGGCCACTGCCGCTGACAGGGGATGCAGGCCCAGGCCGGCCTGCAACTGCGACAGGGCCACCTGGGCGGCAACAACCGGAACAGCCAGCAACGCCGCCCGAATCCAGGTGCGAGGCTTAAACAAATTCATAACGCATTAACCGTTTCAATTTTCCAACTCATAGGTGAACTTGTTCTGCACGCCGCCCACCTCGATGGCGACACCGTCGACCACCCTGGGCTTGTACTTGAACTTCAGCGAGGCCTTGACCGAGGCATCCTCGAATACGCCGGCAGGCTGACAGTCCACCGGCCTGGGATCGCGGATAGCTCCGGAAGTCGTCACCGTGTATTCAACGATACAATAACCGCTGATACCGCGGCTTTGCGCCCGGCGGGGATAAATAGGCGCAACCTTCACGATAGGCAGGTACTCGCCATCGCCGGTGGACATACCCGTGGTCTCAATCGCCACATCAACCTGGGCTTTCGGAGCGACATTGACCACTTCCACGTCCATGTCCATATCGACATCCGGTGTATCCAGGTCGGGCGGCGGCTCTTCCGGGTCTTCCACCTTGTCGGGCTTCTGCTCCTTCAAATTGGTTTCGATCTCTCGCTCCGGCATGAGAATATCCGCGAGCTTGGTTCGCTTGCTGTCATCTATCTCGGGGGTAGCGGAAGCAATCAGGTACTGCATAATGAAAAACAGACCGCCGGCCACCGGCAGCGCCAGCAACGCACCGATCAAGAGCCTGAATGAGTTGCGCTTCATAGTAGACTACTTATCGTCGGTGGCCAGGGACACATCGAAGACGCCCGCTTCGCGAGCGGCATCCAGTACTGCGGCAACGGTCTCGGTATTGGACTGGTTATCAGCCTGGATGACAACCGCTCCCTTGGGGTTTTCAGCATGCAGGCGCTCAATGTTGGCGCGCACGGACCGCACGTCGATGCGGCGCTTGTCCATCCAGATTTCATTGGTGGCGCTGATGGCCACCAGGATATTCACATTCTCTTTGGGCTGGGAGGTCGATGCTTCCGGCCGGCTGACCTCGATACCCGCTTCCTTGATAAAGGACGCGGTGACGATGAAGAATATGAGCATGATAAAAACGACGTCCAGCATGGGCGTCAAATCTATCTGGGCTTCATCCTCAGCTACTGCTTTGTTGGTCCTGCGCATTGCGATTGCTCTCTTAGTGATCGGTAGTCAGGTTGTCTTCGAGAAACTGGCTCTGACGCTGGGCATTGCGGGTGATATAAGTATTGGCGAATACCCCGGATATCGCTGCCACCATGCCGGCCATAGTAGGAACCGTTGCCCGGGAAACCCCTCCGGCCATCGACTTGGCGTCACCGCCACCCGTGACGGCCATGATATTAAATACTTCAATCATTCCGGTTACTGTACCCAGCAGGCCCAATAGGGGGCAGAGGGCAACCAGCGTCTTTATAACCGGCAGGTACTGGTGGATCTGCATGCTCGCCTGGGAGATCAGCTTTTCCCTGATCTGTCTCGCGTTCCAGGACTGGCGCTCGCTGCGCGCCTCCCAGGTGGCAATGGTCCTGGCCACATCCGTTTTCCAGCCGGTTTTGAAGTACCAGACGCGTTCAAAGATCAGGGTCCACATGAAGAAAAGCAGCACGGCGATCGCCCACAAGACGTCCCCGCCCATCTCCATGAAACGGGAGACGGCCTCATACGCACTACCGAACCAATACATATGCTACTTCCCCAGCTTGGCTTCGGTGTGCTCCGCTATGATACCCGTGGTCTGCTCATTTAGTACGTGGATGATGCGCTGTGCGCGACCGTTCACAATTGTGTGCAACAGCACCACCGGTATTGCCACCACCAGGCCGAGTACCGTTGTCACTAGAGCAGCAGAGATACCACCGGCCATTGCCTTGGGATCACCCGCACCAAAAATGGTGATCGCCTGGAAGGTCACGATCATACCTGTCACCGTACCCAGCAGCCCCATCAGCGGTGCAATGGCGGCGATGATCTTGAGCAGGTTGAGGCCGGATTCCAGCTTGGGCGTCTCCTTGAGAATACCCTCCGACAGCTTCAACTCCAGGGTTTCAGTGTCCATGGTGGGGTTGTCCTCGTGAATCTTGAGTACACGGCCCAGGGGATTGTTTTCGTTGGCCTTGTCGCTCTTGAGCTGCGCACTCACCTTGGAGCTGACGGAAGACAGAACGACCAGCCTGTAGACGGCAAGGAGCAGACCGAATATACCGACGACGGTAATGGCGTAACCGACACCGCCACCCTGATGCCAGCGCTCCTCGAGGTTGGGGCTGTTGATCAACGCCGCCAGGAAAGAACCGCCGCTGGGGCCGGTGGGGTCAATGCCGAAGCGGTGCAGGCCCTCGGTAGCGGCTGCAAGATCCGCCGCCCAGCCCAGATAAGGCCCGGCAGGCTGGCGCGAAAGTGTTTCCAGCGTACCCTTCTCAGCCACATACTGCAGATAGTTGCCATCTTCGGAGATAACGTTAAAGGCGCCAACCCTGACAACCCGTTGATCCAGCTTTTCGCCCGTGGGCGTCGATACCTGCGTGGTGAAAGCAGTCACCCTGCCGGTCTCCACCATTTCGCGATTCAGCTCATACCAGACCTTTTCAATTTCCTCGATACTGGGAAGCTTGTCGCTCCCGCTCATCTTGGCGATCAATGCCTGCAGGAACTCCTCGCGGCCGGGGTACTGGGCGCTGGTAACGGAGTTCTCCAGGGTTGAGGCCAGGTCACCCGCAGTCGATGTCAGGTGGCCGAAGAGTTCAGCAAGTGTGCCGAGCTTTTCCTTGAGCTGGTCCTGCTTGGCGACAACGAGCAATTCGTTGGCCTCGAACTGGTCCTCCAGCTGCGCGCTCAGGGCCTCCTGCTGGGTGCGCTGGGCATTGGCACGCTGCAACTCGGCCGCCTGGTTGGCCTTGTCGTTGGCAAAGGCCTGCTCGCGGGCACGGTTCTCCTTGGCTTCGGTCGCCTGGCCCTGCTTAACGAATTCCAGCAGCTGGTCCAGCGAGCGCGCTTTCTCTTCCTGGGCGCCTGCCATCGCGGCGGTAAAGGCGAAGGTGCTTGCCACGGCAAATGCGGCGGCTTTCACAAATCTGGTGCTCATTATTTAGCCTCCGGTGCAGCTACGGGTAAAGCCATCAGGTCGATCGAGGCCTCTTTACGGGCTATACGCAGCCCCTTCATGATGGCATTGCGGTACTCGCCGCGGGACAGGGGCACCCAGCTGCGACTGGCCTGGTCCCAGGCGCCTGACATTTCGGTATCGGTGGTCTGGTAAAGGAAAGAAATCCGCCCGACCCTGAGGAAATTGACGTCGCGCTCTACACCATCGATTTCAACGGTGCCCTTGTAGGCATCGATCTTGCGGCCGTATTCGTTCTCGATCTTGTAGGCTTCAAGCACCTGGCGAAATTTCTCCGCCACTGACACGTCTGACCGGTCCAGGTTGGAGCGCAGGAATGCTATGCGCTGCTTGCGCTCCTCCAGGTGGAACGGCACGTCGAGCTCCACGAAACTCTCGAGTCCATCGATCATCCGGATAGCCAGCGGGGTGATCTGGCGGGAAATCACCGTGACCTGGTCGATCGAGCCATCGATCTCGGCGATCCGCGCGCTCTGGTTATCGATCTGGCGCTGCAGACGGGCATTGTAGACCTTGAGGCCATCGATCTGCTTGGTCACCGTTTTATAGTCGGTGAGCAGGTCCCGGGTTTCGTCCGCCAGGCGATCTATTTTCGCCTGGGACTCACGGGCCGCCTTGCTCTTGTCTTCTCCAACCCTGAGGACGGAGTCGAGTGTGTCGGCATGCACCGCGGCCGCTGCACCCGCCAGGGTGCCCGCAGCTGCGAGTGCAGCGATCAGGACATTTTTCAATCGATGCATAGTCATGGGAATCGTATTTCCTATAATCCAACGAAACGGTTCAAACGGCGAAAGTCAGGCTCGATACTGTGTTTATGGCTCAGCATTTATAGTCAAGAATCTGGTGTTGGTAAACCGAGGCAGCGACTTTAAACTGAAAGCCGGCATCTTTTCAATGAAACCCAATTGTTCATCTTGCCAGCTGAAGCGCGTGTGTACTTTGGTAACACTGCCGTGAGTTCATCAATGGCTCGGTAACACGGCGCTTCTCCCCCCGGAAATGTCCCGACTCGTCCGCTCGTATACCAGGAAGCTGTAGTCGTAAGGATTGTCGCCGTCGGCGGCGTGGCGCTCCCGCCCAAGCTCCCGCCATTCGCTCCAGTCGATTGGCGGCAGCCGCGCATCTCCCTCCACAGCGGCATGAACCCGGGTGAGGTAGAGCCGCTCCGCCCTCGGCAGGGCAAGGGCATAAATCTCGGCGCCGCCGATGACCACCGCTTCGGCCGCGCCGTCGATGGTCGCGATCTGCTCAGCCAACGCCAGCGCCTCATCCAGCGATGCAGCCAGCCTGATCCCTTCTGCCGGATAATCCGGGTTTTGGCTGATGACGATATTGCAGCGCCCGGGCAGGGGCCGACCGATGGATTCGAAGGTCTTGCGTCCCATCACAATCGGTTTGCCCATGGTCACCCGCCTGAAATAGCGCAGGTCCTGTGGCAGATGCCAGGGCAGGCTATTGTGCCTGCCGATCACGCCGTTCTCGGCGGCGGCCACCATGACAGCGAGTCGTATCACCCGGGCGATACCGGTTCGCGCTAAACCGCCACCGGGGCGGAAATGGGCGGGTGGGGATCGTAGTCCCGCAGGGCGAAATCCTCGAACCGGTAGTCATAAATCGACGGGGGCTTACGCAGGATTTCAAGGCGCGGCAGGGGCCGGGGCTCCCGCGCGAGCTGCTCCCGCACCTGTGCCAGGTGGTTGCTGTAAATGTGGGAATCCCCGGTACAGATTATGATCTCCCCCGGCTCCAGATCGCACTGTTGGGCGAGCATCATGGTCAACACTGCGAGGCTGGCGGTGTTGAACGGCAGGCCCAGGAAGGAATCGCTGGAACGAATAAACAGCTGCGAGGAAAGTAAGCCATCGGCGACATAGAACTGGTAGAGCAGATGACAGGGCGGCAGCGCCATGCGGCCGGCCCGGACATTCTCCTGGGGGCTCATCCGCTCATCCGGCAGGTACTCCACGTTCCAGCCGTGAAACAGGATACGGCGGCTGTCGGGGTTGTTGCGCAGGCAATCGATCACATAATCAATCTGGTTGATCCTGCCGCCGTCGCGAGTCGGCCAGGCCGTCCACTGGGCACCGTAAATCGGCCCGAGGTCACCTTCCGGGGTTGCCCACTCATCCCAGATGGATACGCCGTTTTCTTTCAACCAGCGAGTGTTCGTGTCGCCCCGCAGGAACCAGATCAGCTCATTGATGATGCTCCTGAGATGCAGCTTCTTGGTCGTCAGCAGGGGAAAGCCGTCTGCCAGCCTGTGGCGATACTGGCGCCCGAAAACCGACAGGGTACCGGTCCCGGTGCGATCACTCTTGGTGGCGCCGTTGTCGAGGATGTCCTGCAGCAGGTCCAGGTATTGCTTCATGCCAGCCGCCCTCCTATTTTCCTTTCCCGCGCGCGGCGCCGGCCGCGCCGGGATTGCGGTAGGCGAAGGCCAGCAGGAAAATACCGAGGGCGATCATGGGCAGGCACAGGGCCTGGCCGCGGGTCAGCCAGCCCAGGGCCTCGAAGCCTATGTGCTGGTCCGGCTCACGGAAAAACTCCGCCAGGAAGCGCAGGCAGCCATAGCCGAGGGAAAAGAGTCCCGACACCGCCCAGACCGGCCTGGGGCGAGCAGAAAACCAGATCAGGATAATGCCGAGCAGGACGCCCTCCAGGGCGAACTGGTAAAGCTGCGACGGGTGTCGGGCCAGCTGCAGGGGATCCGCCGGAAATACCATCGCCCAGGGCACATCGCTCGCCCGGCCCCACAACTCCTGGCCGATGAAGTTACCCAGCCTGCCAAAGGCCAGGCCGAAGGGCACCAGGGGCGCAACAAAATCCAGCAGGGCGCCCAGGCCGATCCGGCGCCGGCGAGCGAAGAGATACATGGCCAGCATGACCCCCAGCATCCCGCCGTGGAAGGACATGCCCCCCTGCCATACCCGCAACACCCAGGCCGGGTCCTGCGCCAGTTTGTCGGCACCGTAGAACAGCGCATAGCCAATCCTGCCGCCGAGAACGACGCCCAGCGCGCCGAAGAAAATCAGGTCATCCACCTGCTCCCGCTGCAGGGCGGCGCCCGGTCGCTGGCTGCGCCGCGCCGCCAGCCACCAGGCGAAACCGAGGGCGGCCAGGTAGGTCAGGCCATACCAATGTACTTTCACCGGCCCGAGGGCGATGGCAACGGGGTCAATCTCGGGATATGGCAGCATATCAGCCTGTCAGGATAAGGGGCGCGACAGCGATAACCGCAAACTTGGGCGGGGGGTAATCGCGGCATGAACGCGCTATTATCATGCAGCCCGTGGTGATGCACAATTCTTTCGCTGTTTTCGGACCCGGTATGTGCCTGTTGATTTTTGCCCACCACGTCGACCCCCGCTATCCGCTGGTGCTCGCCGCCAACCGCGATGAATTTCATGCCCGTCCGACTGCGGCGTCGGCATTCTGGCCCGAGTACCCGGGCCTGCTGGCCGGGCGTGACCTTGCCCAGGGCGGCACCTGGATGGGCCTCACCCGCGATGGCCGTTTCGCCGCCATCACCAACTACCGCGACCCCGCCAGGTCCGCCCCCGCGCCCCGCTCCAGGGGTGAATTACCCCTGGACTACCTCACCGGCAACCGGGAGCCCGAATCGTACCTGCTGGAACTGCTCCCCAGGGCCCAGGAATACGCGGGCTTCAACCTGTTGCTGGGCACCATCGGCAACCTCTGGTACCTGACCAACAGCCTGCCCCCGGGCTCGTGCACTCCGCAGCGCCTGGAGCCGGGGCTCTATGGCTTGAGCAATGCGCGGCTGGACACCCCCTGGCCCAAGGTCATGCTTGGCAAGGAGCGGTTGCGGGCGCTGCTGCCCCGGGGTGAGTTGAGCCATGCGGCCCTCGCCAACGTGGTCGGTGACCGGCATCTGGCGGACCCCGCTGAGCTGCAGCGCCAGGGTCTCGACCAGGGCATGGACCAGATCCTGTCTGCGCAGTTCATCACCGCCGGAAGCTACGGCACCCGCTCCAGCACCACACTGTGGGTCGACAGGAAAGGGTTCGCCTGCTGGCGCGAGTCCAGCTTCGATGCCAGGGGCAGCGCGGTGGGGCAGCGGGAAGAAACCTTCGGCCTGGAAGGCTCGCCAGCGGGGCTTTAGTCCAGGGGGTTGTGAATGAACTGGCCGAGCCCGTGCTCGGCCAGGAACCGCTGCATATGCTGGTGCACCGCGCTGACGTCTTCCAGCAACAGCACCTCGGCCAGCAGGGCCTGCGCTTCACGCAGGTGTATGCTGCGCAGGGCTTTCTTGACCCGCGGCAGACTGGTGGCATTCATCGACAGCACGTCGTAGCCCATAGCCAGCAGTAGCATTGCACCCTCGGGATCCCCGGCGAGTTCGCCACAGATGCTGACCGGCTTGCCCTCCGCCCGGCAGGCCCGGGCGACACTTTCCAGGGCCTGTATCACCGCCGGGTGCAGGGAATGGTAAAGGCCTGCCACCCGCGCGTTGTTGCGATCCACCGCCAGCAGGTACTGGGTGAGGTCATTGCTGCCTACCGACAGGAAATCCACCCGCCGGGCCAGGGCCCGGGCCTGGAACACGGCGGCGGGAACCTCGACCATTACGCCGATCGGCGGCAATTCACCGGTAAGGCCCTCCTGCAAAATTTCCCGATGGCTGCGCCGGATCAGCGCCAGCGCCGCTTCGAGTTCGGCAGTATTGCAGATCATCGGCAGCATGATCCGCAGGTTGCCCAGGCCTTCATTCGCTTTCAGCATGGCGCGAATCTGGGCGAGGAAAATCTCGGGATGGTCGAGAGTCACCCTGATGCCGCGCCAGCCCAGGAAGGGATTGTCCTCCTGGATGGGGAAGTACGGCAGTGCCTTGTCGCCGCCGATATCCAGGGTGCGCATGGTTACCGACCTGGGAGCAAAAGCCTCCAGCTGGTTGCGGTAAATCTGGCGCTGCTCTTCCTCGCTGGGGAACCGATCCCGCAGCAGGAAGGGTACTTCGGTGCGATACAGACCCACCCCCTCGGCGCCCTGCTCCAGCGAGCGCGTGACATCCGCCATCAGGCCGGTGTTGACCCAGAGCGTCATCCGGTGGCCGTCGAGGGTTTCACAGGGCTGGTCACGCAGGGACTCCAGATCCCGCGACAGGGCCAGATCCTGGTCCAGGGCTTGCTGGAAGCGCTGCCTCAGTTCCGCCGAGGGGCTCAGGTGGACGGTGCCGGTGTAGCCATCGATGATCAGCTCATGATCCTGCAGCCGGGTATAAGGCAAGTCCACGGCGCCCATCACGGTGGGCACACCCATTGCACGCGCCAGAATGGCGACATGGGAGTTGCCCGAACCGCGCACGGAAATAAGCCCGGCAAGTTGATGGCGGGGCACCTCCCCCAGGGACGTCGCCGTCAGTTCCTCGGCCACCAGAATGGTATTGGCCGGATAACTGCGGCTCTCCACCGTTGACTCCTGCAGGTAAGCAAGTACTCGCGTACCGAGGTCCCTGACATCGACAGCCCGCTCCTTGAGGTAACTGTGCTCCATCCGTTCAAAATGGCGGATGTGCTCTATCATGACCTGGCTGAGCGCGCCCTGGGCCCATTCCCCGGCCTTGATCAGGCCCGCGACCTCGGCGCCAATAGTAGAGTCGTCGAGGATGCCGAGGTAGACGTCAAAGAGGGCGTGATCCTCCGGGTTGAGCTCGCTGCCGAGGTTGTCCGCCACCGTCTGGATATCCGCGCGCACGCAGTCCAGCGCCTCCCGGAATGCGCGCAGCTCCCTGCGGCGATTTTCCGCCCTGCGCTTTGGCACCGTGTACAGGTCCGCCGACGGCGATACCACCACGGCGGTTCCGATCGCTATCCCCGGGGCGCCCGGGACGCCGCTCACCCTGGCGGACGCGCCTGCGCCGGAGGACTCGCCCTTGACCACCGCCCCGGTAACCCGGGCATGGGCAATAACGCCGGCCAGCTGGGCCGACATGGTGACCAGGAAGGCCTCTTCGCTTTCATCGAAGCGGCGCCGCTCGACCTGCTGCACCACGAGCACGCCCAGCACCTCGCGCTGATGGATAATGGGCACACCGAGGAAAGAGTGGAATTGCTCTTCCCCCAGGTCCGGCAGGAACTGGAAGCTGGGATGGCTCTCGGCGTCCTCCAGGTTGACCGGCTCCTCGCGCTCCGCCACCAGTCCCACCAGGCCCTCGCCAGGGGCGAGGCTGGCGATGCCGACCTGGTCCGGGTTGAGTCCCCTGGTGGCCCGCAAGACCAGGCCCCCGGTTTCCGGATTCCGCATGTACACACTGCACACCTCGGTACCCATGGATTCGCGCACGCTTGCGCACGATGATCTCGAGGGCTTCAGCCAGACCGTCGGCGGCATTGACCTGCTGGACTATCTTGCGCAGGATTTCGATCATGGCAGGCTAGTTTCCCGACCGCTTTTCGGTAAGTCGCCCCAGGGGCAGGGCCAACTCCTTCATCGCCCGGCGGTAGACCTCGCGCTTGAACTCGATGACCTGGTTCAGCGGATACCAGTAACTGACCCACTGCCAGTGATCGAACTCGGGTTTCTCGTTGCGGTCGAGGCGCACCTGGGTGTCATCGGCCACCAGGCGCAGCAGATACCACTTCTGCTTCTGCCCGATGCAGACAGGGTTCTGGCCCTTGCGCACAAAGGCTTTCGGCAGGCGGTAGCGCAGCCAGCCGCGGGTGCAACCCAGCACCTCGACCGCTTCCGGCAGCAGTCCGACCTCTTCGTGCAACTCGCGGTAGAGCGCTTGTTCCGGCGATTCGCCCCGGTTGATGCCGCCCTGGGGAAACTGCCAGGCATCGCGCCCGCCCACGCGCCGGGCCCACAATACCTGTCCCTGGTCGTTGGCCACCACTATGCCAACGTTAGCCCTGAAGCCGTCCGAATCAATCACGTTACGCCGCCGCTATGGTTATTTGGCCGGGTATTGTTCCACACTTTCAGGCGGCTGAGAAATTTACTCACCGCTGCCGGCGGGCTATGCTGGCCGCCCTTTGATTGAGGCTCCCGATCTTGACCCTGGCTATTTTTGACCTCGACAACACCCTGCTGGGTGGCGACAGCGACAATCTGTGGGGCCAGTTCGTGTGTGAGCGCGGCCTGGTCGACGCAGAGGATTTCGCCGCCCGCAATGAACAGTTCTACGAGGACTACAAGGCGGGCGCACTGGATATCGACGCCTACCTGCGCTTCGCCCTCTCCACCCTGGTCGGCCACTCCAGGCAGGAACTGGAGGCCTGGCACCGCGACTTCATGGCCAGCAAGATCGAGCCAATCCTGCTGCCCAGGGCCGACCAGCTGATCGCCAGCCACCGGGCGCGGGGGCACGACCTGCTGATCATCACCGCCACCAACGAGTTCATCACCCGGCCGATCGCGCAGCTGCTCGGGGTGCCCGAGCTGATCGCCTGCGAGGGCGAGATCGTCGACGGCCGCTACACCGGCGAGCCACGCGGTGTGCCCTCTTACCACGCGGGCAAAGTCATCCGCCTGAAAGCCTGGCTGGCGCAGCGCAACCGCTCGCTGGACGGCGCCTTCTTTTACAGCGACTCGCACAATGACCTGCCGCTGCTGGAACTGGTCGACAACCCGGTGGCCGTGGACCCGGACGATCGGCTGCGCGCGTGTGCGGTTGAAAAGGGCTGGCCGGTGATTTCTTTGCGGGATTGACGGTGTAATCCTGGTTGTGGGTCACACCTCTACCGAGGCGCGACTGCGGGTAGGTGTTGCCGGGGTACGCCAAAGCCGCATCCATGCGGGGCTCGGCCTCGGCCATCCATGGCCTCGGACGCCCCTGGCAACACCTCCCACAGTCGCGCCTCTCCATCGATACTTGGATTGAGATGAACAAGGAAAGCCCCACCTGCGCCTCGGTTCCTTCTTAATCGCACGCAACTCGAAGACGTGGATCTGGGAAGTGTCCTGTCGGGGGCGTCCGAGGCCATGGATGGCCGAGGCCGAGCCCCGCATGGATGCGGCTGTTGGCGTACCCTGACAGGACACTTCCCAGAGCCGCGGCTACGGAAACGCAGAAACAGCCAGAGTGAGGCCTGTTTAATTGGCGATAAAACATCAAAGAGGTGATCCGAAATTTAAAGCCGCCGCGCAAACATCGCCTTCAGGTACTCGGTCTCGGGAATCGCCGGATGAATCGGGTGATCCGGCCCCTGGGCGCCCTGCTCCACCACGCGCAATCTGGCAGCCGGCGCGCACCGCGGCCTGCTGCATGGCCGACATGAGGTCCGCGCGCGACAGGTGCATGGAACAGGATGCGGAGACCAGCAGGCCGCCGGGATGCAGCAGCTTGCAGGCCCAGTTCATTGATGCGGCGATAGGCGGCAATACCCTTCTTCAGATCTTTCTTGCGCTGGATAAACGCCGGTGGATCGAGGATCACCACGTCGAAGCGGGTGCCCTCGCGCGTGCATGGTCGGCCATGAGTTTCCGGCGCGGAGCCGCGCCGGGTGGTGACGCGGTCCTGCAGCGCCATTGAGCCGGGCATTGGCCTCGACACCCTCCAGCGCCTGCGGCGGAACTGTCCAGGCAGCAGACCTGCGCTGGCGCCAAACGCGGCGGCCTGTATGCCCCAGCCGCCGATATAGCTGTAGACATCCAGTACCGCTTTTGCCAGCACCCAGGCGCGCCAGGCGCGCCCGCGACATGCGGTGGTCGTAAAACCAGCCGGTCTTCTGGCCGGCGTACACCGGCGCCAGGAAGTGCACGCCGTTTTCCTCCAGCGGCCACCTGCTGCGGCACCTCGCCATAGACCACTTCGCGCCACCGTGGCCAGGCCCTGCTCGCGCCGGCTGCGACTGTCAGCCCGCAACAGGATGCCCGCGGGGTTGCAGTTGCGCGACCAGCGCCGCGAGCAGCGGCTCGCGATAGCGCTCCAGTACCCTCGTTGTTGAGCTGCACCACCAGGATATCGCCAAAGCGATCGATCACCACCCCGGGCAGGGTATCGCTGTCACCGTACACGAGCCGGTAAAACGGTTGGTCGAAAGCGGCCTCCCTGCCGGCGAGGGCCGCGTCCAGTCGCTCCCGGAACAAGTGCTCATCCAGCGGGCGCTGCTCACCCGGCGCGTACACCCGGGCGCAGATCAGGGACTGGGGTTCCATGTAGGCGGAGCCCAGCACGGCTGCCGGCGGCATTCCGCACAGCAACCAGGTCGCCGGCGGCAAAGCCCCCCAGGGGTGAGCGCGCGCTGTCGATTTCGTTGGAATAAACCCAGAGATGACCGCCGCGCAGGCGCCGGTCGGCGCCCTGGCGCAGGTAAAGATCGGCAGCGGGACGACAGGACAGGTGTTCAGTCTTCGTCATCGCACTGCTGCTGGTAATCCTCGGCGACAGCAGTGCGTCCAGTTCACTGGCATCGGCGGGCTGCAGCTTGAAGAACCAGCCCTCGTTGTAGGGATCGGAGTTGACCATTTCCGGCTCGTCCTCCAGCTGCCGTTTGATGTCGATGACCTCGCCGCCCAGCGGGGCATAGATATCCGACGCCGCCTTGACCGACTCGACCACGCCGGCCTCGTCGCCGGCGGCCAGCACCGTACCCACCTCCGGCAGCTCGACAAACACCACATCACCCAGCGCCTCCTGGGCATGATCGGTGATGCCGACGGTCACCGTGCCATCCTCTTCCAGGCGCGCCCATTCGTGGCTGCTGGCGTATTTCAATTCACTGGGCGTATGGCTCATGTCTGTTCCTCTGGAGGTATTGAATCCGGGCTGAGGGGAGAGGTGTGAAATAGATCGGACGCTGTAGCTCAACCCCTGCGCCATTCCGACCGCCGCCACTATTCTAACGGGGGACCGGGGAAAAACAATGCCGGCCTGCGGCCGGGCGATCAGCCGACGCCCATGGCGTGGCGCATCAGTTGCTGCTTCAGCGGCCCCATCTGGCTCACGCCGCGCATACCGGCATTGCGCAGCCAGCGCAGCGGCAGCGCCTGCTGCTCAAACAGGCGCTTGAAGCCATCCATTGCGGCCATCATCAACAGGTTTTCGCCCTTGCGCCGGCGCTGGTAGCGGCGCAACAGCTCCAGCTGCCCGGGACTGACACCCCTGGCGCGGCCCGCCAGCACTTCCTCCGCCAACACGGCCACATCCTGCAGGCCGAGGTTGATACCCTGGCCCGCCAGCGGATGAATGGTGTGGGCGGCATCTGCCACCAGCGCGACGCCGGCTGCACATAGTCGACGGCATGACGCTGGCGCAGTGGAAACGCAAAGCGGCGCGCAGCACGCCAGCACCCTGCCGAGGCGAGCCTCGAAGGCGCGCTCCAGTTCGGCGCAGAAAGCCGCTTCATCCAGCGCCAGCAGATCATCGACCAGATCCTCCTGCAGGGACCAGACGATGGAACAATAGTGTGCGGCCAGTCTCGCCCGGGCAGCGGCAGGAAGGCCAGCGGGCCGCTGGGCAGGAAGCGCTGCCAGGCCGGTGGCCTGGTGCGGGCGCTCGACCTCCACCGTGGTGACGATGGCGCGATGGCCGTAATCCCACTCGCGGCTGTTGAATCCCATCATCTCGCGCACCCGCGACAGGGCCCCGTCGGCCGCCACCAGCAGATCCGCCTCCAGGACATCGCCATCGTCCAGCTCCACCCGCATCGCGCCCGGACCGTCCTGCCGGCTGCAGGCCTGCAGAGTCGCCGGGCTGAAGCGGTGATATCCGCGGCCGCGGCCGACCCGGTCCAGCAGGGCGCTGACGATGGCGCGGTTCTCCACGATATGACCCAGTGCCGGGGCATTGACATCGGCGCAGTCGAACTCGATCTGCCCGGTACCCTCCGCATCCCACACGGTCATGTGCCGGTAGGCACACTGGCGGTAGGCGGCGATAGCCTCCCAGGCCCCGAGTTTCTCCAGCAATGACTCGCGAGCGCGGCGTCAATGGCGCTGACCCGGGGATCGAAGTGGTGCAGGTCGCACTGCCGCGGGCAGTTCCGGCGGCGCCAGTGACTGCGCCTCGACCAGGGCAATCGACAGGCCGCTGCCGCTGAGGGCGCATCGCCAGTGCGCTGCCGGCGATGCCGGCGCCGATGATGACGACATCAAACTGCCTGCGTATCAGCCATTGCGCCTACCCGCCGCGCCCGTCGCCAGTTCGGCCATGCCCGCCACACCGGCCGCGTAGCGCACGAACTCGCGCTTCAGTGCCGGCAGGATGTCCAGTCCCGACAGCGCCAGATCGCGGGCCAGGCCCGAGCACAGGATCGCCGTGCATAAAGAGCGCCGGCAGGCGGTCGCTGAACTGGATGGTCCTGTCCTGGTCCGGCTGCTGGCGCCGCTGGTAGCGCTGCAGCATGGCCAGATCACCGGGCAGCAAGCCCCGCGGCAATGCCCTCGGCCAGGACCGCGGCCAGTTCCGCCACATCGCGCAGGGCCAGGTTGTAACCCTGGCCCGCCACCGGGTGCAGCGCAGTGGGCGGCATTGCCCATGACCACCACGCCCTGGCGCACCTGCTCACCGGACTGCACCAGCGACAGCGGATAACTGTGCCGCTCGCCCACCTGCAGCAGTGCGACCCAGGCGATAGCCGAAACGCTGCCTGCAGGGCCTGGCAGAAACTCCCCTGGCGGGACAGGCCTGCAAGGTGCGCGCCTGCTCGGCAGGCAGGGTCCAGACCAGGGCGCTGCGGTGTTCACCCGGGCGGTCGGCAGCAGCGGCAACAGCGCCACCGGCCCCTGGTCGGTAAAGCGCTCATAGGCGCAGCCCCGGTGCGGCTCGGCGAAGGCGACATTCGCCACCAGCGCGTGCTGCCGGTAGGACTTCTCCTGCACCGCCACACCCAGCTGCTCGCGCAGTCCGGAACTGGCGCCGTCCGCCACCAGCAGCAGAGCCGCGTCTCCAGGCCGCTGGCTGCCTGCGCCTTCCAGCCGCAGGCTGCATGCCCGCCCTCGGCTGCGGCCGCCACCACCCGGGCCGGGCTGAGCATCTCGACCCGACCCTGGCGATACAGCGCCTGGATCAGCGCATTGCCCAGCCAGGCGTTCTCCACCACATAGCCCAGGGCCGGCCAGCCGTAATCAGCGGCCTGCAACAGGGTGCTGCCGAAGCGGCCGCGACTGGAGACATGGATGCTCTCGATGGGGCACAGCCACTGCGCAGCTCGTCCCAGACCTGCATTTTTTCGTAGATCAGGCGGGAGCTGTAACTCAGCGCGGTGGAGCGCGCATCGAAGGAGGGGTGGTAATCCGGCTTGCCCCTCGGCCGTGGCGCCGGCAGCGGGAAGCCCTCCACCAGGCAAGATGGACGTGGCCGGGGGCAGCACAGCTGCCAGCTGCAGGGCCAGGCTGACGCCCACCATGCCGCCGCCGGCGATAACGATGTCGATCCAAGTAATTCAGCTCATAGCTCAAGGCCGGCCATCAGGGCCTCTATCTCCTCCACGGTTTTGGGTGCACCCGCAGTCAATAACCTCGCAGCCGTCGGCGGTCACCACCACATCATCCTCAATGCGAATACCGATACCGCGCCACTTTTTCGCCACCTTGGTATTCGCCGGCGGATATATAGATCCCGGGCTCCACCGTCATCACCATGCCGGGCTCCAGCAGGCGCCACTCGTCACCCACCCGGTAATCGCCGACATCGTGCACATCCAGTCCGAGCCAGTGCCCGACCCGGTGCATATAGAACTCGCGGTAGGCCTCGCGCTTGATCAGGCTTGCGACACTGCCCCTTGAGCAGGCCCAACTCCACCAGGCCCGCGGTAATCACCCTGACGCTGGCATCGTGCGGCTGGTTCCAGTGATTGCCCGGCTTTATTGCCGCGATCGCGGCCAGCTGCGCCTGCAGCACCAGTTCGTACAGTGCGCGCTGCTGCGGTGCTGAAGCGGCCGTTGACGGGAAAGGTGCGGGTGACATCCGACGCGTAATACTCCAGCTCACAGCCGGCATCGACCAGCACCAGTTCGCCGTCGCGCATTTGCTGTCGTTATCAACGTAGTGCAGGGTACAGGCATTCGCGCCGCTGCCGACGATACTGGGGTAGGCCGGGTGCCGGGCGCCGGAGACGGCAAACTCGTGCTGCAACTCCGCCTCCAGCTGGTACTCGTATATGGCCGGAGCGACACAGGCGCATGGCGCGGCGGTGGGCGCGGGCGGTGATCTCCCCGGCGCGCCGCATCAGGCGCTATTCCGCCGCACTTTTCACCAGCCGCAGTTCGTGCAACATATGATCGAGGTCGGTAAATTCTCCCGGCGGCACTGCGCCGGAGGACTCCTTGCTGCGGATACTGTTGACCCAGCCCATGATCTGGCGGTCGAACTCCGCGCTGCGCCCCATGGAGTAGTAGACCCGCTCCCTGCCCTCGATCAGCCCCGGCAGAATGTCGTCGATGTCGCCGATGGGAAAAGCATCATCCGCCGCGAATTTCTCGCAGGCGCCCTCCGGCCCCGCCCGATAGCCATGCCACAGCTCCAGCTCCGGGTTGCGCTCCCGGCAGAACATCACAAACTGGCCGTGCCGGCGCCCGGGAGCCAGCACCAGCACCGCGTCCGGCTCGGTGAACCCGCTCAGATAGTAGAAATCGCTGTCCTGGCGAAAGGGGTACTCGGTGTCGCGACTGCGCAGCTGCTCCCGGGCGGAGGGAATGATGGCGATGCTGTTGGGCTCCATCAGCGCCATCAGGTTTTTTCGCCGGCGGGCAAATTCGGTTTTACTGATACTCATGAGTTAGGGGTTTTCCTGCCGCCGGAGCAGGGCATTATCCGCATAGGCGTTGAGCGCGGCAAACCGCACATATTCGATCAATTCCGCATAGCTGCGTTCCGACTCCTCATCCTCCGCCAGCTCTTCGAGGTCGGCGTCGGCAATGGCGGCCAGGTCCCGCAGGATCTCGCTGCTGTCGCCGGGCAGCGCATTCAGCTGCCTGCCCGCCCCGGTGCTGCCCTGGGTATAGCCCGCGAGAAAGCTGCGGCACCAGCCCGCCAGCGCCGACGTCCGGCTGACTATGTCGCCGCCGTCATCCGGCAACAGGGGATAGAAATCATACTCGTCGTTTTCGAGGGACTCGGCGGTTGCGACATACAGGTCCATCACCTGCTCCGCCAGTTCCCCGTGCAGGTCCAGGTCGAGCGCCTGAACCAGGCCGTCGAGGCCGGCCTCAGCCTCGTGGCCGGCGCCCGCGGCCAGCAGGCCGGTGAGGCAACCGTGCAGGTCCGCGGGCGAGGCGGCCAGGCCCTGGTCCATGAGCTGGTTGGCCAGCTCCTCGAAATCGAATTGGGACACCACACCCCGTGAATTGGTGGCCATACTGTTCTCCCCCTGTGGGAAATTGTCGCGCACCTGCCCCGCAGTTTGCCTGATTACTGCGATTAGCCTGACAGGCTATTGATATTTATGAATTTAGTTACGTTGACCTCGCTGCGGGCCGCCACTATAGTGGCAGGCACATTCAGGCAGCCCCAGTATACCCCCATGGCCGACAACCAACTCCAGGTTCTTGAGCAGAAGATCGATGAGCTGATCGCCCTGTGTGATCAACTGAATCGCGAAAACCGGGCCCTCAAGGCCGACAGCGCCGGGTGGCAGCGGGAGCGACAGGACCTGATGGACAAGAACGAACTCGCGCGCACCCGGGTCGAGGCAATGATCAACCGTCTGCGGACGATGGAGTAAGTTTGTGAGCGCGCCCCAGACCGTGACCGTGAGAATTCTCGACAAGGATTACCAGGTAGCCTGCCCGGCTGACCAGGAGGCGGAACTGCTGGTGTCCGCCAAATACCTGGACAAGCAGATGCGCAGCATCCGCGAGAGCGGCAAGGTCGTCGGCCTCGAGCGGATTGCGGTAATGGCGGCACTCAATATCAGCCATGAGTTGCTGCGGGCATCTGAAGCGCCCGAACAGGTCGAGCTGCCGCCGTCGGTGGAGTCGGTGAATCGGCTCAATCGCAAACTGGACAACGCCCTCTACCAACTGCGCCAACTCGAAATCGGCTGATATTCACGCCGCTCATTTAATCTGGGTTATACTGGCGGCGGGTACCTGGCGTATTCGCCAGGCAGACAGTCCTCGAGCCGATAATTTGTAACCGGAGGTTTCTCGTTACTGTTGGTGTGCATGTCCGGCCCCGGCCGGAAAGCCTGATACAGTGCAGGGACCGCCACCTTGAACCGTCGGGTTCAAGGGCAGCGCTGTCAGCGGTACGCCAGGAATCCAGCTTTTTATGCCCGACCGGCACCCCAGCAAATCCCAGTTGCGCCAGGACGTGCGCCGGCGGCGGCAGGCCCTCGGGCCGCTGAGCCAACGGGCGGCGGCTGAAGCCGTCACCAATCACCTTACCCGCTTGCCCGCCTGGCCCCACGCCCGTCGCATTGCCCTGTATCTCGCCAACGACGGGGAAGTCGATACCGGCCCGCTGGCTGCGCGCTGCCGCGACAGCGGCAAGCAGTTGTTCCTCCCGGTGATCGACCAGCGGAACCTGCTGGAATTCGCCGAGTGGGTCGATGGCGGCGAGCTGCTGCCCAACCGCTACGGCATACCCGAGCCGCCGGGAAATTCAGCCCGCTGCCCCACTGCAGACCTGGACATCCTGGTGCTGCCGCTGGTGGCCTGGGACCGCAGCGGCGGGCGCCTGGGTATGGGTGGCGGGTTTTACGATCGCGCCCTGGAGGGGATCGATGGCCCGGTGCTGGTGGGACTGGCCCATTCGCTGCAGGAGGTGCCGCAGGTACCGCGCGACGACTGGGATATAACGCTGGACTTCGTGGCGACGGACAGCGCCCTGCACCAGTGCCGCCGAGACGGCTGAGGCCTGGCCATCATTCGTCGAGGATTATTCCGGCATGTAACTCCGGCACCGGGGCAGCCGCGGTATCGTTGGCAGCCAGGGGCAGCATCAGGGTGGCAAGCACGCCGACGCCAAATGCGAGCAGCAGGATTAACACTGGATCCGGTTTGCGCTTCAACTTCGTTTCTCTACCACGGGGCCGACGGTGCGGCCTCTCAGGCCGTTTTTTTCGTTTGAACTAGCTCTGACCAGCGGTTTATTTTGTAATTATTCCACAAAGTCGACAGCGATTCTAGCCCAGGCCCGGAAAGATGGGAAGTGTGCGCACCAACATTGGGCGCAATTCCCCGAGCCCCTCCCCTATGCGGGGCGATTACCCAGGTAGAGCTGGTAGGCCCGGTTCTGGGTTTCCTCGTAATAGGGAAACTTGAGTTCGTCCAGAATCTGTTCGAAGGCCCGGCGCTCGCCCTTCGGCAACTGCACTCCCACCAGGATGCGGCCATAGGCGGCCCCGTGGTTGCGGTAGTGGAACATGGAAATGTTCCAGCGGCTGCCAAGCCCCGCCAGGAAGCGCAACAGCGCCCCCGGCCGTTCCGGGAATTCCACCCGGTACACGCACTCATTGTTCACCGCCGCCGGGGCGTGACCGCCCACCATGTAGCGGATGTGCAGCTTGGCCACCTCGTTGTTGGTCATATCCTCCGTGATGTAGCCGCGCTCACCCAGGTCGGCGAGCAGTTCGGCGAGGTCAGTGCCCCCGGGAACCACGGACAAGCCGACAAACACCTGGGCTGAACCGCCGTCGGCGTAGCGGTAATTGAACTCGGTGATATTGCGCCGGCCCAGGGCGCTGCAGAACGCCTTGAAGCTGCCCGGCTGCTCCGGCAGGGTGACACTGATGATCGCCTCCCGGTGCTCGCCGGTCTCGGTGCGCTCCGAGATGTAGCGCAGGCGATCGAAATTGGTATTGGCGCCGCTGACGATGGCCAGCAGGTGCTGGTCGCTGACCCCGGTGGTGTCCACGTATTTTTTCAAGCCGGCCAGCGCCAGCGCACCCGCCGGCTCGGCGATGCTGCGCGTGTCCTCGAAAATATCCTTGATCGCCGCGCACATCTCGTCGGTCGAGATGGTGATGACCTCGTCCACCGTGTGGCGGATGACGCGAAAGGTCTCCCTGCCGACCTGGGCCACGGCGCAGCCGTCGGCAAACAGGCCCACCTCGGGCAGCACGGCCCGCCGCCCCTTCTGCAGGGCCAGTTGCAGGCAGGCCGCATCCTCCGGCTCCACGCCGACGATGCGGGTCTGGGGCCAGACATAGCGCACATAGGCCGCCACCCCGGCGAGCAGCCCGCCACCGCCAACCGGCACGAACAGGGCGTCCAGGGGCTGCTGGTGCTGGCGCACGATCTCCATGCCGATGGTGCCCTGCCCCGCGATCACGTCGGGGTCATCGAAGGGGTGCACGTAGGTCATCGCCTTTTCTTCCACGAGCTTGTTCGCATAGACCGAGGCCTCGTCGAAGGAATCCCCGTGCAACACCACCCGGGCGCCGCGGCTGCGCACCGCGTCGACTTTTATCTGCGGCGTGGTGCGGGGCATCACGATAATCGCCTTGATGCCCAGTTTCTGGGACGCCATGGCCACACCCTGGGCATGGTTCCCGGCCGAGGCGGTCACCACCCCCGCCGCGACCTGCGCAGGGGACAGGCGGCTCATCTTGTTGTAGGCGCCGCGCAGCTTGAAGGAAAAGACCGGCTGCAGGTCCTCCCGCTTCAACCAGACCCGGTTGCCCAGCCGCCGCGACATCAGCACGGCCTCGTCGATCGGGGTCTCCCGGGCGACATCGTAAACCCGCGCATCGAGTATTCGCTTGATATAGGACTGTGGCATGGCGACGCGGTTTCCGGTTGCGCGGCTGGGCAGCCATAGTAATGGAGGGGACGCCTATTTTCAGCCCCGCCGCGCGCGGCAATTGCGGTATTTTTCGTGATCGCCCTGATGCCCTGCCCTATACTGTGGCGCTCTCACACCACGGGGATGGCAGAGGCAGCGACATGGACCAGCAGCAGATGAAACAGGCAGTTGCCGACGCCGCGCTGGCGTATATCCGGCCCAAACTCGACGACGATACGGTGCTGGGCATCGGCACCGGTTCCACCGCCAACCTGTTCATCGACGCCCTGGCCGGCATCAAGGGCCTGATCAACGCCACCGTCGCCAGCTCCGAGGCCTCCGCCGCGCGCCTGAAGAGCCACGGCATTCCGGTGTACGACCTGAACACGGTCAACCAGGTGGATTTCTACATCGACGGTGCCGACGAGAGCAACGCCGCCCTGCAGCTGATCAAAGGCGGCGGCGCGGCGCTGACCCGGGAAAAAATCGTGGCGGCGGTGGCGGCGAAGTTCATCTGCATCGCCGACGAGAGCAAGCTGGTGCATACCCTGGGCCAGTTCCCGCTGCCGGTGGAAGTCATCCCGATGGCGCGCAGTCACGTGGCGCGCGAGCTGGTGAAGCTCGGCGGCGACCCGGTCTACCGCGAGGGCGTGGTCACGGACAACGGCAATATCATCCTCGATGTCTACAACTTCCCGATCCCGCAGCCGCTGGCGACGGAAGCGAAGATCAACAACATCACCGGCGTGGTGACCAACGGGCTGTTTGCGCTGCGGCCGGCGGATGTGCTGCTGCTGGGGACTGCTGCGGGTGTGAAGACGCTTGTTGCTGAGTAGTACGTGTTGTCCAATCTGTTAGAAGGCGCGATCTAGCCGCAGCGGTCGTGGGGTGTGCTGTCTCTGGACACGCCACAAGTACATCCATGTAGGCTCGGCTTCGGCCATCCATGGCCTCAGACGGTCCAGAGACAGCACACCCCACGCCCGCTGCTCGATAATGCTCCAAGCCTCCGACCTCCTCCGCCGTAAACAGTCCCAAGCTTTCCCACACTTCAACTAAGGAACAGTGTTAGCGTTGGGTACGGGAGTGTGCGCTGCGGGACCGTCTGCAGCCATGGATGGCTGCAGCCGAGCCTACATGGATGTATTTACGGCGTGTCCCGAAGTGCATACTTCCGTACCCAATGCGGAAGTGATGAAACATATTTGGCAGCATAACCGCGAAGAATAGCCCCTAAACGTCAAAAATCTTCCCGGGATTCATAATCCCCTGCGGATCGAACACGCGCTTGATCTGGCGCATGATCTCGATCTCCAGCGGCGAGCGGCTGTAGTGCAGGTAGTCCTTCTTCAGCAGGCCCACACCGTGCTCCGCGGAGATGCTGCCGCCGTGGCGCTGCACGATCTCGAACACCTGGGAGCTCACCGCGCCACAGCGCTGCTGGAACTCGTCGATCGCCATGGCATCCGGCTTGAGGATATTCAGGTGCAGATTGCCGTCGCCGATGTGGCCGAACCAGACCACTTCGAAATCCGGGTAACTCGCCGCTACCAGCGCCTCCACTTCCGCCAGGAACTGCGGCACCCGGGAAACCACGGTGGAGATATCGTTCTTGTAGGGCGTCCAGCGCGACAATGTCTCGGAAATGTCCTCGCGCAGGCGCCACAGGCTTGCGGCCTGGGCAACGCTCTGGCTGACCACGCCGTCCAGCACCCAGCCCTGTTCCACGCAGTGCTCGAACAGGCCCATGGCAAGCTCCATGGCCTGCTCATCCGGCTGCTCGAACTCCAGCAGGGCGTAGTAGTCGGTGGAGGTGGCAAAAGGCCGCTGCAGGCCCTGGTGTTCCACCACCTTGCACAGGGCCAGCTCGGAGAAAAACTCGAAGGCGCTGAGCTCCATACTGCCCTGGAACGCGCGCCAGCACCGCCATGATAGAGGCCATATCCGCAACGCCCAGCACCATCACCGCGAGGTTCTGCGGCGGGCGTGACAGGCGCATGGTGGCTTCCACCACGATACCCAGCGTACCCTCGGCGCCGATCACCAGCTGGCGCAGGTCGTAGCCCGCGTTGTTCTTCACCAGGCCGCGGTTCAGGTCCAGCAACTCGCCGCTGCCGGTGACCAGCTTCAGGCCGGCCACCCAGTCCCGGGTCATGCCGTGGCGGATGACCTTGATGCCCCCGGCATTGGTGGAGATGTTGCCGCCGATCTGGCTGGAGCCGCTGGAGGCGAAGTCCACCGGGTAAAACAGGCCCCGCTCCTGCGCAAACTGCTGCAGCTGTTCGGTCACCACACCCGCGCCGCAGCGCACAGTGCGATCGACCGGGTTGAAGTCCTCGATCCGGTTGAGGCGGTCCAGGGCCAGCACCAGTTCGCCATTGCGGGCAACCGCGCCGGCGCTGAGCCCGGTGCGGCCACCGGAAGGGACGATGGCCAGGTTCTCGCGGGCGGCCAGGCGCACGATGTCCTGCACCTGGGTAATAGTAGAAGGCAGCACAACCGCGCCGGCGGCGGGTGCGTAGGCCCGGGTCCAGTCCCGGCCGTAGTGCAGCAGTGACTCCGCGTCCGTCAGCACCCTCTGTGGCCCCACGATAGCCGCCAGCTCCGCGAGAATAGTCTTGTCGAAGGGAGTCTCGATCGGTGTCACTGGGGCTACCTCCGCATTATTCACAGGGCGCTGTTTCAAAGCGGCGCGTATGGTACCATACGCGCCGTTTTTTACCGCAGCGGCAGCCCGCGCGGACACCCCTACCACTTGCAAGGATTCTCACCGCAATGGCCCCGAAGTCGCTGGAAAAGAGCAAGATCCGCTTCCTGTTACTGGAGGGTGTTCACCCCTCCGCGGTGGAAACCCTGCAGCGGGCCGGCTACCACAATATCGAGCAGCACCAGAAGGCGCTGCCACCGGAGGAGCTCAAGCGGGCGATAGCCGATGCCCACTTCGTGGGCATCCGCTCGCGCACGCAGCTCACCGAGGACATTTTCGACGCCGCGAAAAAACTCGTGGCCGTGGGCTGCTTCTGCATCGGCACCAACCAGGTGGATCTCAGGGCCGCCACCGCCCGGGGTATCGCGGTTTTCAATGCGCCCTTTTCCAATACCCGCAGCGTGGCCGAGCTGGTGATCGCCGAGGCCATCCTCCTGCTGCGCGGGGTGGCGGAAAAGAACGCCGCGGCCCATCGCGGGGAGTGGCTGAAGACCGCCGCCAACTCCTTTGAAATCCGCGGCAAGAAACTGGGCATCATCGGCTACGGCAATATCGGCATGCAGCTGGGCGTAATGGCCGAAGGGCTGGGCATGCAGGTGCAGTTTTTCGACGTAACCAACAAGCTGCCGCTGGGCAATGCGCGCCAGGTGGCCAGCCTCGAGCAGTTGCTCGCCAGCTCCGACGTGGTCAGCCTGCACGTGCCCGAAAACCGCTCCACCGGCAATATGATCGGGGCCGGGCAGCTCGCCCAGATGAAACCCGGCAGCATCCTCATCAACGCCTCCCGGGGTACCGTGGTCGATATCGACGCGCTGGCCGGGCAACTTGCCAGCGGCAGGCTCGGCGGCGCGGCCATCGACGTGTTTCCGGTGGAACCGCGCTCCAATGACGAGGAGTTCCTATCGCCCCTGCGCCAGTTCGATAACACCTTCCTCACCCCGCATATCGGCGGCAGCACCATCGAGGCCCAGGAAAACATCGGCACCGAGGTGGCGGAAAAGCTGGCGCGCTACAGCGACAACGGCACCAGCACGTCCTCGGTCAACTTCCCGGAAGTGGCGCTGCCGGAACACGCGGGCAGCCACCGCCTGTTGCACGTTCACCACAATGTCCCCGGCGTAATGGGTGAAATCAACCGGGTCTTCTCCGACAACAAACTCAACATCGTCGCCCAGTTCCTGCAAACCAACGAAGCCATAGGCTACGTGGTCATCGACATCGAGGCGGAATACAGCGACCTTGCGCTGGCCCGGCTGTCCAGCATCGAGGGAACCATTCGCTGCCGGGTGTTGTTCTAGCCCGGGCCAAACCGGCTGCTCAGTTCTGTAGTTTGACGCCAATGCTCTTGCCGGTTTCGACAACCGTCAATTTGTAGAAGCCCAGGTAGTTGCGGGTTATTCGGACTTCAGGCTGAGGGGGGCCGCTGTAAAAGTAACGGCCGCGCAATCGCTGGCGCCAGACCTGGCCGTTTTCCAGCCGGAATACCGTTTCGCCGTCCCAGCCGCTGAAATCACCGCTGATGCGTGACACCAGCTCAAAATCCTTCTGCGCCTCCCGCACCTCTTCGTTCTTCACTCGCAGAATCTCCGAGTCACCAGCCGGAAGCGCAGCAACCTGGCTTGACCGCGTCCAAATTCGCCGGAGCTGAGCTGGCCCTTGCGCGCCGGAAAACTCCTCCGGCTCATCAGTTTTTCGATGCCGGGAAAGGACTTGTCATCAGGCCCGCGGCTGAGAACAACAGGGCAAACAGCTGAACGGAATCGCAGAAGCATTGTGGTAACTTCGCAACTCGTTCGCTATCTCCACCCTTGTGCCCTCAACTCCATAAGGTATCGAGCATGCGAAGACGGAGCAGAGCGATCAGGTCGGAGCCGTTGATGACGCCCGAGCAGTACGAGGGCGGCGCGGCCGGTCCCAGTTGAGCGAGGCGCAACAGAGCTCCCGCGAGCCACGGGTACTCAATTTGCGCTGGCCTATCGAACGCTTGCTGACTACCCGGGGGCGCTGCTGCGCTCAATGCCGCGCTTGCCATCGACCCCTATTGCTTCCTTGCACTGCTTTCCAAGGGCATGGTGCTGGAGCAGATGGGCCGGCCGCGCATTGCCGCCGAGGCTTAAAGCACCCGCAGAATCCCCGGCCCATCACGACCGCCACTGCAGCCGCGGCCCAACCCGCCCAAGCCCGGCTGCGCAGTCCAGTACCGCGCCGGCGGCGGCTGACTCAGACAACTTCGGTTTCCCGGACCCCCTTGAGTGCCTGAATTTGCGTCGGAAACCAATCGACTCGAGGCCGCATCGTGCGGTAAATTTCGCGGCTGGAACGGCAAAACTGTGTTTACGCGGACAATTCCGGCCAGGTAGCTGGACGACAGCAGCGTCTCGGGAACGTACTCATGGCGATGCTCGAGCGGGCATGCCCGGGTTCGCGCCCTACATTCAGTACCCTCCCGGCACACCCGAAAATCAATTCGCCCCGCTCAAAACTCCCTGGGGCTTTTCATTTGCGGCTGTGGCGCGTGCGCGCCGCAGGCCGAACCCCTTGCGCGCTGCCCCGAAACGGCAGCGGTACTGGCGGCGCTGCCCCTTGCCGACCAGCCGGGTTTCGCGCCAACCGCCGTTTTTTCGGCGCTGGCCCCAAGCACCCGCATTCCTCCACACACCGGTTCCACCAACTCCCGCTTGCTTGTGCACCTGCCGCTGGTGCTGACCGCAAGGCGGCGTTTCGCGTGGCAACGATGTACGGGAATGGCACATGGGCGAAGCCTGGGTGTTTGACGACACCATCGAGCACGAGGCGTGGAACGACGCCGACCAGACCCGCGTGATCCTGATTTTCGATATCTGGAACCCGCTGTTATCCGCCGACTGAGCGCGAGCTGATCTCGGCGACTGCTGCAGGAGCACCGCCAGTGGCTGGCCCAGTCCTTCACTGCCTGAGGCCAGCTTCCGAGGAAGCGCTGGCTAGCCTTGATCAGGCCCGCGTCCAGCAATCGCTCGCGCAGCGCGGTCCAAGCCGCTGCCGGCTCCGCGCCAGAGCCGATCGAGTCCGTGTTTACAGGCTTTCTCACCTGCATCGCGCTCGCCGTCCTGGCATGGGCTGTCCTGCCGATGAAACTCCAAACACGCGCCTCCCATGGCAATCCGCACCAATCGCAGCACTCGCTCGTGCCTCTTCCTGCGGTTCGCTGCACCAACTGCTCGTAACTGACATCGAGAATTCGCCCCGGTAGCACATCATGCCAATGCGCCATGTGGCCCGTTTCTGTTTTCATAATCCAAGTCCAGCAGCGTTGTTAATAGCTGTAGGCTTGAAAGAACAGGTCTTCACAGCGTAGAAAGTATCCAGCGGGTCCGGTACATGTACCGCGCCTGGTGTGCGCCGAGGTATCCGCGCACAAAGTTTAGGGCAGCTTATCGACAAAGTGTGCAGTGCCACCCGCCAGCTGCCTGAGGCTACGCAGTAGCGCGGCCCAGCTCGTAAAGTCCGATAGAAATCGAAGGTAAGTCGTCACCGCGTCGTGCTCGAGTCCGTTCGACCGCACTCGTCATGGCTCCGGAACAGCAGCGGAAATTCGGTAAACTCCCCGATAGAGACCACCTCGCTGTGACTACCCAGCATTCGCTCGACCAGCGTGGTGCCGGTACGCGGCATGCCGATAATAAAAATCGGGCTGGCGTCCTCGAATACCCATCATCCAGCGCCTCGAAATCGTTGCGCGTGAATCCCCTGCGTATCGCCTCCTGCGACGCCAGCTCGCTCGCTGAATCATAGGACAGCGTTTGCCGATAGGCACGGGCGCCCGCTTCAGGCAGGCGAACGAGTCCTCGTATTGCTGGAGGTCTTCGTATTCCTTAGCCAGGGCAAAACAGGCTTGCACCTCCAGCGTGCCACCGGCCGGTTGCCGGGCCAGTCGATCTTGCAGGTCATCGACGTGGTTGCGTTCCGGCGTCTGGGTGCGCAGGGCGGAGCGCAGGTGCAGCGCACTGGCATGCAAGGGTTCGATCTGCAGCAGGGACTCGATGTGCCGTCGGCTCGTCCGGGATTGAGTGAAACGCCACGCCGAGTCGTACAGGCTCAGTTGCGGGTTGGGCGGCAGCAACTCGAGGCGCGCTGCAGCAGGGTACGGGCAGCTCCTCTTGACAGGCTGGGGCGGACATATCGGATTTCCATTCGGGATAGCCTGCGCGCGCTGCGCGCCCTAGCGGCATAGTCACCTGCGTGCAGGCGACCTGACCCGTCGCGATCGTCCTCGGTGCCGGTTGCGGTGGTCTGCTTCCACTCGTCCAGGTAGGTTACCAACCAATCCGCTGAAACCAGTCCGAAGCGGGTATCCCAGCTGAAGGTTGAGTTCATGTCGACACCGGATGTTTCAATGGTATCGAGGTTTTCTACGTTCAACAAATCGAAACGACTCACCTGGCCTGAGGGGCTGCGTGCGATGCGGTCACACTCAGGCGCACTCAGGTTGGGGGAGTCGTAACAGGTATTCCGAAAGTCAGCGATGCCGCGCTCACCAGATCGCGTCTGCGATTCCAGACTGCAGCAAAGTAGCTCAGGCAACAGGCAGCATTGATAGTTTCAGTCGGATTCGGCGTACCGATGGCGTCTGTGACTTCCACATCAAAGTAGTCGAAGGCCAGGCGGGATTGCCCCAGATCGGTGTCAACACCACACCAAACGAGTAGTTGTCGGAAGACTCCGGCCCGAGGTCCTCGTTGCCGCCCTGCGATACCTTCAACTGGGATGCCGGCTGAATAAAGTCCGGCGGCACGCCCTGGGACGCGCAGTTGTCGGCAACGATCGGGTTTGCAGCCTGGTTATCGGCATTGCAGGGGTCGTTCACACCTATAAAAGTATCAGACTTGCCGCCGAATAGTTCCAGGACATTGGGCGCCCGGAAGCCGGTCGATGCCTGGCCACGGAAGGAAACAGCGTCGATGGGCGCCCAGCGGCCGCCGAGCTTCCACGTCGTCTCATCGTAGTCCGCGTATTCGGAGTAACGCAGCGCAGCCTCTACTCCCACCTCTTTCGCGAATGGCCTGTCCGCTACAATGGGAACGTCCACCTCCATGTAGGTTTCCCACAGGTCGTACTCGCCGTCGGTGGGCTGGGCGAAATTGCCGCCGCTGTTGCCATCGGAAACGATACCCGAGGGGGTCACGCTACCGGACTCCTGACGGTACTCCAGGCCTGCCGCGAAGCCGAGGCCGCCGGCAGGCAGTTGCAACAACTCGCCGGTGGTAAGGTTGGCCCCCAGGTGGTACATCTCGGTTTCTGTTTTCTCGTTGTCATCAAAGTTGATGTAATCGATCACTTGCTGTGAGGCAGTGTTACGACCAAAAGGGTTGAACTCCGGGCTGCCATCGGCATTCTTGGGGCAGGATGCATCCAACGCGCAGGCCTCGGGCGTAACGGCGATCTGTAAATTGCCCACATTCAACTGGTTGGCGGTGTTTTCGGTCAGGCGCGACTGTCCCCAGGTTCCCCAGGTATCGGCGGACCACTCGCGCTCCAGGAACTTGAGATCGCCCCTGAAACCGAAAGTGGCCTGCGTGGTATCGTTGTCGTAATCAAACTTCCTGTTGCCGAGGTCCAGCCCCCGCCAACCCATCTGGAAGGTGGTGGCGTCGGGGTCGTCTTCCCACGGCCTCCTGGATCACTCCGAGGGCATCGGCCGGAATATTGGGGTTGTTGAACGGTCACGATCACCAGGTCTTCAAAGCGGCCCGCCGCACCGGAAACCGGCGCAGGGGGGTAAAGTTGAGCGTGCCCTCCCGGTGCTGCGTCAGAAGGGGTATCAGGCAGACCAGGAATTGCTGAGTTCGACCTCACCCGTGACGCCCAAAGTTATACACTTCGCCGCCATTGATCAGGCTGACGCCCGCGCCGCCCGGATCGTTGTAATTGAAGCGGTGCCCGGTGCACAGTATGGCGTCAATGCTGCCGTCGGCCAGGGGCAGCTGTACGCCCGCTGAACCCGAAGGTATCGTACGGCGACGTAACTTGCGCCGGTCGCCGTGGTGTCGGCTTGAAAATAATGCCGGCGCTGCTCACGCGGCCCGAATCGGGCCGGAGCATACCGCTGCGCGACAGATTCAATTTTCCGCCCTCGCCATCGCTGGCTAACCCGAGCAGGGGGACTTCGACCAGTCCGATCCTGGAAGTCGACGTTTTCTTGCGCAGTCTCGGTACTGTAGGTCGCGTCGTCGCCAGGTGTCGCATATCGCCGCGCAGCCCAAACACGCCGCGTAGGTGGTGCGGCGCAGGTACCCTGACGCGGCCGTCCACATTGCGACGCCAAACAGCATCCACCAGATTATCCGTCGCGCTTCACCCACCACTCCTCGCTGGGCTCACAGCAGGGTACCCGCCAGTGATTTCGAAGCCCTCGTCAAAGAAAAACTGTCGGGCCGAACTGGGCACCGCGCGGTTGTCCATGAACATGATCTGGGTATACGCCTCGACGTGCTCATTGACGTCGTAGTAACCCATTGCGCCACCGGTGTAGCGCTCGTCCGGCGCTGCAGGTCGCCGGGTGCGGCGAAATTGAAGCGTGTCCGATGCCTCGATAGTTCATCGCCTGAACGTTGTAGATGTTGGTGAAGTCGTCATTGCCGAGTCGAAACTGCTGGCCTGGTCGGTCGCCGAGCCGCCGCAGCTCAGGCGGCCGTCGGGCCGCACGGTGACCGCGCCGACGCTGTAGTCGCGGTCCGCCCTCGACCA
This sequence comes from uncultured Gammaproteobacteria bacterium, assembly GCA_963700715.1. Lineage (GTDB taxonomy): Bacteria > Pseudomonadota > Gammaproteobacteria > Pseudomonadales > Halieaceae > JARRPM01. Next base: position 238,358 of record CAVOYP010000010.1, on the reverse strand, counting down.
CTTCCTTGATCCTGCGTAGGTGGCATACGCCGGATATTGCAGCGGCCTTCTGAGTGCCACCCGATCCGGAAGTCGACGTCCTTGGTGCTGCCATCATCGACGTCGCCGCTCGCCACCGGGTGGCCTTATCCGCGCTGCCCTGCAGCAAACAGCGTTCCCGGCGTTACGTGGCTTCACTCGGCGCCCTAACGTCGAGTTTTATCCCCTCGAAATCGTCCCGGTGATGACGTTGACCACCCCGGCGACGGCGTCGGAGCCATAGATCGCCGAAGCCCCATCCGCCAGCACCTCGACCCGATCGATCATGACAGGGGATGCATATCCACGCCAAGCCCCAGGGAGTCGCGAATGTGGGGAGTACACCCGCAGCGGCCATTCATCAGCACCAGGGTCCGCTCGTCTCCAGGTTGTGAATCTCCACAGTTTGCGCCGCGCCCGTCAGAGTCGTTGCGGCCGGTACCCTGGCTACCGATGAGCGCGGTAACCTGATCAGTGCGTCCAGGGTATTGGAAGGCCCACTCTCAGGAGCTGGTCCTGACCAACGAGTGACATGGGCTGGTAGGTTTCCGGGTTTCGCTCAATGCGCGAACCGGTGACCACGACCTCTTCGAGCTGGCCTGCGCCCTGCTCCTGGGCCTGGGCTGCAGGCATGAACGACATGGACGTCAGCCCGAGAGCGCCAGCGACCGCCAGCGAAAGCTTCGATTTTTTCAACATGTAATATCCCCTTGTTTTGTAAGCGTTTTGTAAAGAAGAGCCCGACCGGGTTTTATTTTACTTTGCGGGCACTGCCGTCGGCGTGGCTTCTTCCGTTACCGAAGTATTACATGTTTATGTCGTCGTTCAACCTCCCCTATGGTGGTATATGGCAGGTAAATTTTGTGAAATAAAAACACTCCGGGGGCTTATGTCACCCGCTGGTTCAGCTGCCCGGCATCGTAGGCCTGCTGCATGGCGGCGAGGGACTTGACCTTGATCTTGCTTGCATTGCCGGCGGTGCCGAAGGCCTCGTAGCGCTCGATGCAGATGTCGCGCATGGCCACGATGGTCTCCGCCAGGTACTTGCGGGGGTCGAACTCGGCGGGCTTCTGCGCCAGGAAGCGGCGGATCGCCCCGGTTGAGGCCAGCCGCAGGTCGGTATCGATATTGACCTTGCGCACGCCGTGGCGGATGCCTTCCTGGATCTGCTCCAGCGGCACGCCGTAGGTCTCGGGGATGTCGCCGCCGTACTCGTTGATGATCGCCAGCCAGTCCTGGGGCACCGAGGAGGAGCCGTGCATGACCAGGTGGGTGTTGGGAATGCGTTTGTTGATTTCCACGATGCGGTCGATCGCCAGGATGTCGCCGGTGGGGGGGCGGGTGAACTTGTAGGCGCCGTGGCTGGTGCCGCAGGCGATGGCCAGGGCGTCAACCCCGGTGGCCTTGACGAACAGGGCGGCTTCCTCCGGGTCGGTCAGCATCTGGTCGTGGGTCAGCTTGCCCTCGGCGCCGATACCGTCCTCCTCGCCGGCCTCGCCGGTCTCCAGGGAACCCAGGCAGCCCAGCTCGCCCTCGACGGAGACGCCGCAGGCATGGGCCAGTTCCACCACCTTGCGGGTGACCGCCACGTTGTAGTCATAGTCCATGGGGGTCTTGCCGTCCTCGCCCAGGGAGCCGTCCATCATCACCGAGCTGAAGCCCAGCTGGATGGAGCGCTGGCAGACCGCCGGCGACACCCCGTGGTCCTGGTGCACCACCACCGGGATATGCGGGAACTCGTTCATGGCGGCTTCCATCATCGCCCGCAGGAAGGGCGCGCCGGCGTATTTGCGGGCCCCGGCGCTGGCCTGCATGATCACCGGGGAGTTGGTCTTGTCCGCCGCCTCCATGATGGCCCGGGTCTGCTCCAGGTTGTTGACGTTGAACGCCGGCACCCCGTAGCCGTGTTCGGCGGCGTGGTCCAGCAACTGTCGCATACTGATTAATGCCATGGTCGTATCCCTTTAATTCCTGAGGTTAATTCGCGATGTGGAAATGCCTGCGGTCATTTGCTCCCGGCCACTATTCCGGCCCGCGGCCGGCACGCTGCTCGAGCATGGCAACCGCCGGCAGAACCTTGCCTTCCACGTATTCCAGGAAAGCGCCGCCGCCAGTCGATATATAGGAGACCTTATCGGCGATACCGAATTTGTCAATCGCCGCCAGGGTGTCGCCGCCGCCGGCCAGGGAAAACGCCGGGCTGGCGGCGATGGCCCGGGCCATCGCCTCGGTGCCGCCGGCGAACTGGTCGAACTCGAACACGCCCACCGGGCCATTCCAGAGAATGGTGCCCGCGCCGCTGAGGATGGCGGCAATCTCGGCCGCGGCGACCGGGCCCGATATCCAGATCATGTCATCCGCCGCCACGTCATCGGCCGCCTTGAGCGCTGGCCTGCGGCATCTTCCGAGAATTCCTTGGCGGTCACCACGTCCACGGGCAGCGGAATGCTGGCTTTTTCCATCAGCGCCCGGGCCGCCGGAATCAGGTCGTGCTCGCACAGGGACTTGCCCACCGGCTTGCCGCTGGCGGCCAGGAAGGTATTGGCGATGCCGCCGCCCACCACCAGCTGGTCCACCTTGTCGACAGGGTCTCCAGCACCGTCAGCTTGGTGGACACCTTGGAGCCGCCGACGATCGCCACCATGGGCCGGGCGGGATTCGCCAGGGCCTTTCGCAGCGCGTCCAGTTCCCCCTCCAGCAGCGGGCCGGCGCAGGCCACCGGCGCAAACTTGCCGACGCCGTGGGTGGAGGCCTGGGCCCGGTGCGCGGTGCCGAAGGCGTCCATCACGAAGATGTCGCACAGCGCCGCATAGGCCCGGGCCAGCTCCTCGTCGTCCTTCTTTTCCCCGGGATTGAAGCGCACGTTTTCCAGCATGGCCACCTCACCGTCGGCCAGCTCGACGCCGCCGCGCCAGTCGCTCACCAGGGTGACCGGCTTGCCGAGCAAGCCGGCGAGGTGGGCGGCCACCGGCGCCATGGAAAACTGCGGGTCGAACTCGCCCTCGACCGGGCGGCCCAGGTGCGACATCAGGATTACCCTGGCGCCGGCACTCGACCGCCGCCTCGATGGTCGGCAGGGCCGCGCGGATGCGGGCATCGCTGGTGACCTCGCCCATCCTTGACCGGCACGTTGAGATCCTCGCGGATCAGTACCCGCTTGCCCTTCAGGTTGAAGTTGCGCATCAAATCGACTTTCAGCGTCATTGCACCGGCCCTCCTGGCGCCCGATTGACAAAACTGCAGCCCTACAGACTGCCCCAGTACCTCGCCACATCCAGCATGCGGTTGGCGTAACCCCACTCGTTGTCGAACCAGGTCAGCACCTTCACCAGGCGCCCGCCGCTGACCCGGGTCTGGCTGGCGTCGACGATGCTGGAGCGGGCATCATGATTGAAATCGCAGGAGGCCAGCGGCTCTTCAGTATAGCCCAGCACCCCGTCGAACCCGGTTTGAGCTGCGTCATGCAAAGCGCGGTTGATCGCCGCCACATCGGTGTCGGTGCGGGTGTAGACGGTGAGGTCCAGGGCCGAGACATTGAGGGTGGGCACCCGCAGGGCCTGGGCGGTGAAGCGCCCGGCCATTGCCGGCAGCACGCGCTCCACGCCCCGGGCCAGGCCGGTGTCCACGGGGATGATGGACTGCGACGCGGCCCGGGTCTTGCGCAGGTCCGTGTGGTGGTAGGCATCCAGCACCGGCTGGTCGTTCATCGCCGAGTGGATGGTGGTGATGGTGCCGTTCTCGATGCCCACCGCCTCATGCAGGGCCTGGATCACCGGCACGATGGCGTTGGTGGTGCAGGACGGCGTTGGATACGATGCGGTGCCCCGCCTGCAGCTGGCGGTGGTTGACGCCATAGACCACCGTGGCATCCACATCCGCCTCGGCGGGCTGGGAAAACAGCACCTTGCCCGCCCCCTGCCGCAGATGCAGCTCGGCGGTGGCGCGGTCGGAAAACGCGCCGGTGCACTCCAGCACCATGTCTACTGCCAGCTCGCCCCAGGGCAGGTCTTCGATCCGGGGGCGCCGCAGCAGGGTGATGGCGTCGCCGTTGACCCAGCAGCTGGTTCTCATCGCCCTCCAGGCTGCCGGGGAAACGCCCGTGGGTGGAGTCGTAGCGGGTCAGGTGCAGCACGGTGCGGGCATCGGCCAGCTCGTTGACCGCCACGACCTGCAGTTCGCGATCCCAGGCCGCTCTCGTACAGGGCCCGCAGCACGCTGCGGCCGATCCTGCCATAGCCGTTGATCGCCAGTCGCAACACGCGCGCTCCCTGGGTAGCTCCGTAGGGCCCACAGGACCTCCTCGACCGCGGCGACCACGTTGTCCACGGTGAAGCCGAAGTGGTGCATCAGCTCGCCGGCGGGGGCCGACTCGCCAAAGCTGGTCATGCCGACCACGCGGCCATCCAGGCCCGACGTACTTGTACCAGTAGTCGGCGTGCAGGGCCTCCACCGCCACCCGGGCGAGGACATCGCTGGGCAGCACGGCCTCGCGGTAGGCCGCATCCTGCTGCTCGAACACCTCGGCGCAGGGCATCGAGACCACCCGTACCCGCTTGCCGGCAGCCCGCCAGGCGCTCCGCCGCCGCCATGGCCAGCGCCACCTCCGAGCCGGTGGCGATCAGGATGGCCTCGGGCGTGCCGTCGCAGTCCTGCAGCACGTAGGCGCCGCGGGCGATGGCGGCGAGCTGGGCGGCGTCGCGCTGCTGGTGCGGCAGGTTCTGGCGCGAAAACACCAGGGCAGCTGGGGCCGTCGCGGCGCTCGATCGCGGCTTTCCAGGCCACCGCCGACTCCACCGCGTCGCAGGGGCGCCAGGTCTGCAGATTCGGCGTGCTGCGCAGGGCCGTGAGTTGCTCCACCGGCTGGTGGGTGGGGCCGTCCTCGCCCAGGCCGATGGAGTCGTGGGTAAACACGAAGATGGATTGCTGCCGCATCAACGCCGCCATGCGCACGGCATTGCGCGCGTACTCCATGAAGATGAGGAAGGTGGCGCCGTAGTTGATAAAGCCCCCGTGCAGGGCGATGCCGTTCATGATGGCCGCCATGCCGAACTCGCGCACGCCGTAGTAGATATAGTTGCCGCTGGCGGCGTCCCTGCTGATCCCCTTCGAGCCGCTCCAGAGGGTGAGGTTGGAGCCGGCCAGGTCCGCGGAACCGCCCAGCAACTCCGGCAGCAGCGGGCCGAAGGCGTTGAGGCAGTTCTGGGAGGCCTTGCGCGAGGCGATGGTCGCGCCCTCCTGCTGGCACTGCTCGATATAGGCGGCGGCGCGGGCGGAAAAGTCGGCGGGCAGCTCACCCGCCAGGCGGCGCCGCAATTCGGCGGCCAGCTCGGGGTGGGCCCGCGCATAGGCATCCATTGCTTCGTTCCAGGCCTGCTCGGCGGCGGCGCCCCGCGTCCGGCGCATCCCAGCCCGCGTAGATATCCTGCGGAATGTGAAAGGCGTCGATGCTCCCAGCCGATGGCCACGCGCGTCGCCGCCACCTCCTCCGCGCCCAGCGGCGAGCCGTGGCAGGCCTCCGTGCCCTGCTTGTTGGGCGCACCCTTGCCGATAACGGTCCGGCAGCAGATCAGCGTGGGCCGGCCGGTCTCGTGGCGGGCCGCCTCAATCGCCGCCTTGACCTCCGACGGGTTGTGGCCATTGACCTCATTGATGACCTGCCAGCCGTAGGCCCTGAAGCGGGCCGGGGTGTCGTCGGTAAACCAGCCCTCCACCTCGCCATCGATCGAAATGCCGTTGTCGTCGTAAAACGCGACCAGCTTGCCCAGGCCCAGGGTGCCCGCCAGGGAGCAGACCTCGTGGGAGATGCCCTCCATCAGGCAACCGTCCCCGAGGAAGATGTAGGTGTGGTGGTCGATGACGTCGTGGCCCTCGCGATTGAACTGGGCGGCCAGCACTTTCTCCGCCAGCGCCATGCCGACCGCATTGGCCAGCCCCTGGCCGAGGGGGCCGGTGGTGGTCTCGACGCCCGGCGTGTAGCCGTACTCCGGGTGACCCGGCGTCTTGCTGTGCAGCTGGCGGAAATTCTTCAGCTCCTCCATCGGCAGGTCGTAGCCGGTGAGGTGCAGCAGGGAGTAGAGCAGCATGGAGCCGTGGCCGTTGGACAGCACAAAGCGGTCCCGGTTGGGCCAGCGGGGATTGGCCGGGTTGTGGCGCAGGTAGTCGTTCCACAGCACTTCGGCGATATCCGCCATGCCCATGGGGGCGCCCGGATGGCCGCTGTTGGCCTTCTGTACGGCATCCATACTCAGGGCGCGGATGGCATTGGCAAGATCGGTGCGGGGGGACGACATCGGTTTCTCCAGCAGGGGCGGGCGATGAAAAGCGGTCGCTATTCTCGCGTAAGCGGGGGCTGACGGCAAACAAATCGGGGGGGAAATTTCGGCATCCCGGTTTCAGCCGGTGGCACCGCCCCCTGTGTCCGGCGGGCGGGAAAATGTTCCATCTAGCACAATCTATATCAAAATATTTTGATATAGATAGCGGGGCCTGCTAGACTCGCCGCCCATGAAAACCGCCGCTACAGCACAGGCCGCCACTGCCCCGGGCCCCGCGGGGCAGCTGGACGCCCTGGCCGCCCTGTGCAAGGCCAGCGCCGATCCGCTGCGCCTGCAGGTCCTGCGGGTGCTGTGCAAGGACTCGTTCGGGGTGTCGGAACTGTGCACCCTGTTCGATATGCGCCAGCCCGCCCTGAGCCACCACCTGAAGGTGCTCGCCCATGCCGGCCTGGTGGCGACCCGCCGGGAGGGTAACTCCATTTTCTACCGGCGCAGCAGCCGCGGCCAGCGGCCTGAACTGGAAGCCCTGCAGAGCCGTATATTCGAGAGTGTCGACCAGGTCGAGCTGCCGCCGGCCCTGGCCCGCAGGCTGGGCCGGCTGTACCGGGCGCGGGAGGAGAACTCCCGCCACTTCTTCCGGGACAACGCCCACAAGTTCCGCCAGCAGCAGGACCTGATAGCGAGCTACGACCAGTACGCCGACACGGTGGCGCAGATGTTGCGGGATGCGCCCCTGCCGCGCCGCGACACGGCGCTGGAAGTGGGCCCGGGAGACGGCGCCTTCCTGCTTGAGCTGGCGCCCCTGTTCCGGCGCGTGGTGGCCCTGGACAACGCGGCCCTGATGCTCGACCAGGCACGTGAGCGCTCACTATCAGCCGGCTTGGACAATATCGAGTTCATCCACGGCGACACCGGCAGCGACCAGCTCGACGGCCTCAGCGCGGATTGTGTCGTCATCAATATGGTGCTGCACCACACGCCCGCGCCAGGCCGGATACTGGCGGATGTGGCCGCCCGCCTCGCCCCCGACGGGGTGGTGCTGGTGACCGACCTGTGCAGCCACGACCAGGGCTGGGCCAGGGAAAACTGCGGCGACCTGTGGCTGGGCTTCGACCCACAGGAGCTGGGCCGCTGGGCGCAGGAGGCGGGCCTTGAGGATATCGCCAGCGTCTACCTGGCACAGCGCAATGGATTCCAGATACAGGTGCGGCTGTTCCGGCGCACCTGACGACACTTTTTTAACACGACCAGGGAAACACTTATGAGCGAGTACGCAATCTTCACCTCCGAGTCAGTATCGGAGGGGCACCCGGACAAAATGGCGGACCAGATTTCCGACGCGGTGCTGGACGCCATCATCAAGGATGACCCCAACGCCCGGGTGGCGGTGGAAACCATGGTGAAGACCGGGATGGCGATCGTCGCCGGCGAGGTCACCACCTCCACCTATGTCGACCTGGAAGACGTCGTGCGCAAGGTGATCCTCGATATCGGCTACAACAGCTCCGACCTGGGCTTTGACGGTGCCTCCTGCGCCGTGCTCAATGCCATCGGCAAGCAGTCGCCGGATATCGCCATGGGGGTCGACGAGAGCGAACATCACGAACAGGGCGCGGGTGACCAGGGGCTGATGTTCGGTTACGCCACCAACGAGACCGAGGTGCTGATGCCGGCCCCGATCTACTACGCCCACCGCCTGGTGGAAAGGCAGGCGGAACTGCGCAAGCACGGCATCCTGCCCTGGCTGCGCCCGGATGCCAAGAGCCAGGTGACCCTGCGCTATGAGAACGGCAAGCCGGTAGCCATCGACGCCGTGGTGCTCTCCACCCAGCACGATGCCAACATCAGCCAGGCGGATATCCGCGAGGCGGTGCTGGACCTGATCATCAAGGAAGTGCTCCCCGCCCAGTGGCTGCACGCGGGCACCCGTTACCACATCAACCCGACGGGGCAGTTTGTTATCGGCGGCCCGGTGGGCGATTGCGGCCTGACCGGCCGCAAGATCATCGTCGACACCTACGGCGGCATGGCCCGCCACGGCGGCGGCGCCTTCTCCGGCAAGGACCCCTCCAAGGTGGATCGCTCCGCCGCCTATGCCGGGCGCTATGTCGCCAAGAACATCGTCGCCGCGGGCCTCGCGGACCGCTGCGAGATCCAGGTCTCCTACGCCATCGGCGTGGCAGAGCCGACCTCGATCTCCATCAATACTTTCGGCACCGGCAAGCTGTCCGACGCGCGCATCGCGGAGCTGGTGAGCGAACATTTCGACCTGCGCCCGAAAGGCCTGGTGAAGATGCTGGACCTGAAGCGCCCGATCTATCTCAAGACCGCCGCCTACGGGCACTTCGGACGCGAGCTCCCCGAATTCAGCTGGGAGCGGACGGATCGCGCGGCGGCGCTGAAAGCGGCGCTGTAGGCGGCGAGCCGGCGAACACAAAAATTTTTTTAGAACTGAAGCGTAAACAGAGGAAATAGCGATGAGCACAGCAACGAAACTGGCAGTAAAGCAGGACTACAAGGTCGCCGATATCAGCCTGGCCGACTGGGGCCGCAGGGAGATGGAAATCGCCGAGAGCGAGATGCCGGCGCTGATGGCCATGCGCGCCAAGTACCGCGAGCGCAAGCCGCTGGCCGGTGCGAAAATCCTGGGCTGCATCCACATGACCATCCAGACCGGTGTGTTGATTGAAACCCTGGTGGAGCTGGGCGCCGAAGTGCGCTGGTCCTCCTGCAACATTTTCTCCACCCAGGATCACGCCGCCGCCGCGATTGCAGCGGCCGGTATCGCGGTATACGCCTGGAAAGGCGAGACCGAGGAGGAGTATGACTGGTGCCTGGAGCAAACCATCCTCAAGGACGGTGTACCCTGGGATGCCAACATGGTGCTGGACGACGGCGGCGACCTCACCGGCATGCTGCACCAGAAATACCCGGCGGTGCTGGATCGGGTACACGGTGTCACCGAGGAGACCACCACCGGCGTGCACCGGCTGCAGGAAATGCTCAAGCAGGGCACCCTCAGAATTCCCGCCATCAATGTGAATGATGCGGTCACCAAGTCAAAGAATGACAACAAGTACGGCTGCCGCCACAGCCTGAACGATGCCATCAAGCGCGGCACCGACCACCTGCTGGCAGGCAAGAAAGCGCTGGTTATAGGCTACGGTGACGTGGGCAAGGGTTCCGCCCAGTCCCTGCGCCAGGAAGGCATGATCGTGCGCGTTACCGAGATCGACCCCATCTGCGCCATGCAGGCCTGCATGGACGGTTACGAGCTGGTGTCGCCTTTCAGGAATGGCGTCAACGACGGCACGGAAGCCTCGATCGACCGGGAGCTGCTGGGGGGCATGGACCTCGTGGTCACCGCCACCGGCAACTTCAACGTGTGCAATGCCAACATGCTCAAGGCGCTCAAGTGCGGCGCGGTGGTGTGCAATATCGGCCACTTCGACAACGAGATCGACACCGCCTTCATGCGCCGCAACTGGGAGTGGCAGGAAGTGAAGCCGCAGGTGCACAAGGTGTTTCGCGACCAGGCCGCAAACGATTACCTGATCCTGTTGTCCGAGGGGCGCCTGGTCAACCTGGGCAATGCCACCGGCCACCCCTCGCGGATCATGGACGGCTCCTTCGCCAACCAGGTGCTGGCGCAGATTTACCTGTACGAGCGCAAGTTCGCCGACCTCGAGGCAAACATGAAGCCGGCCGCGCTCAAGGTGGAAGTACTGCCGAAGAACCTCGACGAGGAAGTGGCCGCGCACATGGTCGCCGGTTTCGGCGGCGTGCTGACGCGCCTCACCAAGGAGCAGGCCGAATACATCAACGTCAAGGTCGACGGCCCCTTCAAACCCGACAGCTACAAGTACTAGGACAGGCCAGACCATGCCCGGCCAGCGACCGAGAATCAGCTTTGAGTACTTCCCTCCCCGCACCGAGGAGGGCAGGGCCAGGTTGCTGCAGGAGACGACGCCCGCGCTGAATGCGCTGGCGCCGGCGTTTTTCTCGGTCACCTACGGTGCCGGCGGCACCACCCGGGACGCTACCCTGGGCGCGGTGGCGGCGATCCGGGAGGCGGGCATCGACGTGGCGCCGCACCTGAGCTTCGGGGCCGACGACGCCGCGCGTGATCGGCGCGCTGGTGGACGACTACGTGGCGCGCGGCATCACTCGCCTGGTCGCGCTGCGCGGCGATTTGCCCTCGGGCATGGGCGGCTCCTCCCAGCTGGTGTACGCCAGCGAGCTGGTGGCATTCATTCGCGAGCGCAGCGGGGATCACTTCCAGATCGAGGTCGCAGCCTATCCGGAGATCCACCCGCAGGCGAAAAACTACGACAGCGATATTTTCTATTTGAAGAAAAAACTGGATGCCGGGGCCAATAGCGCCATCACCCAGTATTTCTTCAATGTGGAAGCCTATTTCTATTTCCTCGACCAGTGCGCCGCCGCGGGTATAGACAAGCCCATCTACGCCGGCGTAATGCCCATCATCAATTTCGCCAACCTGGCCCGCTTTTCCCGCAACTGCGGCGCGGAGATCCCGCGCTGGATCTGCCAGCGGGTGGAGGGCTATGGCGATGACCAGGAGAGCATCCGCAAGTTTGGCATCGAGATCGTGACACAGCTGTGCCAGACGCTGCTGGACAGCGGCGCCCCCGGGATCCACTTCTACACCATGAACCAGGTGGAGCCCACCCGGGAGATCTATCACAACCTGGGACTCTGAATGCGGATACCGCGGATCCATACCCGGCAGTCGCTGCGGGCCGACGCCGTCATCGAGCTCGAACCCGGCCCCAGCCAGCACCTCAGCCGCGTGTTGCGGATGCAGGTCGGCGACAGCCTGATCCTGTTCGATGGCAGTGGCGGCCAGTACCCGGCCAGCATCCACGCGATCGGGCGCAATGTGGTGACCGCCACCACCGGCAAGCCATGAAGCGATCGAGCGCGAGTCCGGCCTGCACCTGCAGTTGGGAATCGCCATCTCCCGCGGCGACAGGATGGACTGGGTGGTGCAGAAAGCGACTGAGCTCGGCGTCAGCTCGATTGCGCCCCTGGCAACCGAGCGCACGGAGGTGAGGCTCGGCGGCGAGCGCAGCGAGAAGAAATTGCGCCACTGGCAGCAGGTCGCGAGCAGCGCCTGCGAGCAGTGCGGGCGCAACCGGCTGCCGGAAATCCTTCCCCCGCAGGACCTGGGGCTGTGGCTGGGCAGTGTGCAGGCGGATGTCCGCCTGGTGCTGCATCACACGGCGGTCAATTCAAACCCCGGGATGAGCGCTCCCGCCAGCGCAGCCCTGCTGGTCGGCCCGGAAGGCGGCCTGACCCCTGCGGAAATCCGCGCCGCCGGCCTGGCCGGCTTCAGCTCACTGCAATTGGGTCCGCGGGTGTTGCGCACCGAGACCGCGCCGCTGGCCGCAATCGCGATCCTGCAGGCGCGCTGGGGTGACATGGGTGCAACCGGCGCGCGCGCGGAAGACGTGGCACCGGGGTGGGACTAGGCGCTGGCGGCCGATTGCCGCTGCAGCCAGCGGGCGTGGCTCCATTCAAGGAAGTGGCTCACCGCGTTCACGCTGTGGTCGGTGCGCACCGAGTGGAAGATCTCGAATGCGTGCTGCGCGCCGGGCAGCTCCGCATAGGCCACCGGCTCGGCGGCCACCGCCTGCAGGGCCGAGACAAAGGTGCGGGCCTCCTCCACCCAGACCAATGAATCATGGGTCCCCTGGATCACGAAAAGAGGCGGTGCCGCGGCGCTGATGTGGTCCAGCGGCGACGCGGCCTCCCACAGGGGGCGGTTCTCCTGCAGCGTGCACTGCATTACCCGGTCTTCCAGCATCTTCTGCATGGACATCTCCGGGCGGATCCCGGAACGATCGAGGAAGTCATAGACACCGTAGAACGGCACCGCCGCCTGCAGGGTGGTATCCACCTGTTCGAAGCCCGGCTGCCACTCCCGGCGGTTGGGAGTGAGTGCCGCCAGGGAGCTCAGGTGGCCGCCGGCGGAGCCCCCGGTTATGGCGATGAAATCCGGGTTCCCGCCGTATTCGGCGATGTGTTCCCGGATCCAGGCGATCGCTTTTTTCACATCGATGATGTGGGCGGGGAATGCCGCCTTCGGGCTCAGGCGATAGTTGATCGCGACGCACAGCCAACCCCGCTGGGCCATGTGATACATCAGCGGCAGCGCCTGCTGCTCCTTCTCGCCAATCATCCAGGCGCCGCCATGGACCTGCAGCAAGACGGGAAATCCACCTTCCCGCGGCTCCAGCGGGTGGTAGATATCCAGCAGGTTGCGCTTGCCCGCATCGGCATAGCTGATGTGGCTGTGCTTGCGCACACCTTCGCGCTTGAAATGGAACGGCCGCATCCAGTGGCGGGCTTCGATGTGGTCCACCAGCAGGCGCTGCCGTTCGAGCGGAATGCCCGCCCGATAGTCAGGCCCCAGGGCGCGCCGCAGGGCGGCGCCCAGGTGGCGGGGCGTGTCCATGGCCTGGCAGTGAAGGTAGACGAGGCCGAGCCAGGACAGGCTGAAGACACCCAGCGCCGCCTGGGCCAGCGGCTCGGACAGGCCGCCGCCGAAGGCGAGCAGCGCGGTGATCGCCAGCTGCCAGACCAGGTGAATCAGGGCCAATTCGCCCGTCAGCCACGCCGCGAAAAAATACAGGGGCGCGAGCCAGTAAAGCTTGCGTGCCTGCACCACGGCGCTCAGCGTGCAGAGCGCGCTCACCACCGCCACAAAAAAATAGATACCCGCCCAACTCATGTCGCTTTCCGTCCACCGTAACCACTTTCGCGGCAGGTATTCTAATGCAGTTTCCGATCGGCGGTGTCCGAATTATCAAACCAAAGGACGCGCTTGCGCGCGCCGGCGCCTTTGCGTAAGTTAAGCTCCCGACAGAATCCCTCCAGGCGATCAGGAAAGGCCATGACATTGAAGCTGGGCGTGGTGATGGACCCTATCGCCGACATCAACTACAAAAAGGACAGCACCCTCGCCATGCTGTGGGCGGCAGAGGCCAGGGATTGGCAGCTCTTTTACATGGAACAGCAGGACCTCTACCTCGAGCAGGGGGTCGCCAGGGCGAGCATGGCCCCGCTGAAGGTGTTCCATGATCCGCAGAGCTGGTACGCGCTGGGCGAGCGCCAGGACCGCGACCTGGCGGAGCTCGACGTCATCCTGATGCGCAAGGACCCGCCCTTCGACAACGAATACGTCTACACGACCTACATACTGGAAGAGGCGGAGCGCCGGGGCGCGCTCGTGGTCAACCGCTGCGAGAGCCTGCGCGACTGCAACGAAAAAGTCTTCGCCACCCGTTTCCCGCAGTGCTGCCCGCCGGTGCTGGTGAGCGCCGACCGCAAACGCCTGCGCGCCTTTCACCAGCAGCACCAGGATGTGATCTTCAAACCCCTCGACGGGATGGGCGGCACCGGTATATTCCGGGTCAGGCAGGATGATCCGAATGTCAGCGTCATCCTGGAAATGCTCACCGGGCACGGGCGCCAGACCATCATGGCGCAGCGCTTTATCCCGCAGATAGTCGACGGCGACAAGCGCATCCTGGTGATCAACGGGCGAAGCAGTACCCTATTGCCTGGCCCGCGTCCCCGAGGTGGGCGAGACCCGGGGCAACCTGGCCGCCGGCGGCGCGGGCCGGCCCCAGCCCCTGTCCGAGCGGGACCGCTGGATTGCTGACCAGGTGGGCCCCGCGCTGCGAGAGCTGGGCCTGTTGTTCGTAGGCCTGGATATCATTGGTGACTACCTCACGGAGATCAATGTCACCAGCCCGACCTGCATCCGCGAGATCGATGACGGCTACAACCTGGACATCGGCGGACAGCTCATGGATTGCATCGCACAGGTACTGCAACAGCGGCGCTGACAGCGACCGGTAAACGCGGCTAGACTGCGCCCATGTACTATCTCGAAGCGGGTTACGGTAAACACCGTCGGTTGCGCAACGCCTTGTTGCTGGCGGTCGCTGTGCATGCCGCCCTGTTGTTGGGCATTGCTATCAGGCCCGACTCGAATGCCTACCAGACTCCGCAGATAGAGGTCACCCTGGCCACCAGGCCCGGTGAACGCCCCGACGAGGCACGCCATCTCGCCCAGGCCGACCAGCAGGGCAGTGGCGAAGCGGCGGATGTCGACCTCCTCACCAGTCCCGACAACGCGCTGTCCAGTGACGGCGACGCCGGGCCGCAGGCGCTGCTGGAGCCCCGGGAGGCCGCCACCGAACCGAGCACGGAGGCGGTTACCACCAGCGCCGCGGCCCGGTTGGTCACCGCCGAAGAAGTGCGGGAACAGGAGCAGTTAGCCCTGCCGGGAGTGAGCCCCGAGGTCGATAAACTGACCAGGGAGCTGGCCACCCTCGAGGCGCAGCTCGACGAGCAGAGCCGCAACTACGCCCGCATGCCGCGGGTCAGGCGGCTGACAGGGGTCTCGACGCAGCAGTCGGTGGATGCGGCCTACCTGCTGGACTGGCAGCGCCGGGCCGAGGCGGTCGGCAACAAATACTATCCGGAGGCCTCGGTGCGCTACGGCCTGTACGGCAGCCTGCGCCTGCTGGCGGTGATCCGCTACGACGGCAGCCTGGAGGACATCCGGGTGTTGTCCTCCTCGGGTTATGCGGTACTGGACGAGGCCGCCGTCAAGACCGTGCGCATGGCCGCGCCCTATGCCCCGTTCCCACCCGAACTGAGAGCCACCACCGACAAACTCGAGATCATCCGCACGTGGACTTATGGGGATAAAGGGCTAAGCTCAAACTAGCGGCGAGGCGCTGTCGTGCGCGTTGCCAACACAGCCCGGGAGGAATATTTCGAACCATGTCAGGAAGATTTTCCGTCAATGCCGCCAGGAGCAGCGATTCCCTGCGCGACCACTTCCTGCTGGCGATGCCGACGCTGTCCTCCGGCATTTTTGCCCAGAGCATTACCTACATCTGCGAGCACGGGGAGAGCGGCGCCATGGGCATCGTCATCAACCAGCCCCTGGACCTGTCGGTAGCGGAAATCTTCGAGCACCTGGGTATCAAGCCCGGGACTGACTTCAGCGAACAAGCCGTCATGGCGGGCGGCCCGGTGCAAATCGACCATGGCTTCGTGCTGCACCGCAACTGCTCCTCGAGCTGGGAATCGAGCCTGAAGGTCACGCCCCGCATCACCCTGACCACTTCCTGCGATGTCCTGCGGGCCATCGCCGAAGGCAAGGGGCCCGCCGACTACCTGATCGCCCTGGGCTACGCCGGCTGGGCCGCGGGCCAGCTGGAACAGGAACTGGCCGAAAACAGCTGGCTCACCCTGCCTGCCGACGAAACCATTATCTTCCAAACCCCACCCCGGCAACGGCTCAGCGCCGCCGCCGCCCTGCTGGGTTTCGACATCAACCTGATCTCGGGTGCGGCGGGGCACGCCTGAGGGCACTGTGAATGCCCGTATCCGCTCAGTGCTGGCCTTCGACTTCGGCCTGGTCCAGATCGGCGTGGCCGTGGGCAACACCCTGCTGCGCTCCACCCAGCCGCTGGCGATACTCCGGGCCAGGGAGGGAATACCCGACTGGCAGGCGCTCGAGCAACTGGTGAGGGATTGGCAGCCGGACCTGCTGCTGGTAGGCGACCCGCTCAACATGGATGGCAGTGACAGTGAACTGTGCGAGCGGGCCCGGAAATTCGCCCGGCGCCTGCACGGCCGCCTGGGCCTGCCGGTGACAATGGTTGACGAGCGACTGACCAGCTTCGAGGCGAAGCAGGTCAGCAGGGAACAGGGTCACCGGGGCGATTACAAGCGCCGGCCCATCGACAGCCAGGCTGCAGAACTGGTGCTGCAGAGCTGGCTGAACGACCTGGAAAAGCCCTGAGTCCGGGTACTAGCGTCGGACGAACTTGCCCGGGTCCGGGGTCTCGTAGGAGAGACCGAGTTCGTCCCGGCTGGTCCTGGCGCCGGGCAAGGTCTTGTCGAACAGCTTGATCTGCAGGCGCACATCGTTGGCAGAGTCAGCGTAGCGCAACGCATCTTCCTTGCTGATGATACCGTCCTTGTAGGCCTTGACCAGGGACTGGTCCAGGGTCTGCATACCCAGTTCGGTGGACTTCGCCATCAGGTCCTTGATCAGGTGCACCTCACCCTTGCGGATGTAATCGGCCACCAGGGGAGAGTTGAGCAGTACCTCCACCACCGGCGCCCGACCATTGCCATCCTTGCGCGGCAACAGCTGCTGCGCCACCATCGACTTCAGGTTGAGGGACAGGTCCATCCACACCTGGTTGTGCAGCTCGGCGGGGAAAAAGCTCTGGATCCGGTCCAGCGCCTGGTTGGCGTTATTGGCGTGCAGGGTACACAGGCAGAGGTGACCGGTCTCAGCGAAGGTCAGGGCCTGGGCCATGGTTTCAGCCGAACGCACCTCTCCGATCATGATGACATCCGGCGCCTGGCGCAGGGTGTTCTTCAGCGCCACGTCGAAGGACTCCGTATCCATCCCCACTTCCCGCTGGGTCACGATGCAGTTGCCGTGTTCATGGATAAACTCGATGGGGTCCTCAATGCTGATGATATGGCCGTGGCTGTGCTGGTTGCGATAACCCACCATCGCCGCCAGCGAGGTGGTTTTACCGGTTCCGGTCGCACCGACGAATATGACCAGGCCGCGCTTGGTCATGGCCAGTTCCTTGATGATATCGGGCAGCCCCAGCTCGTCTATCGAGGGTATTTTGGTCTGGATGCGTCGCACCACCAGGCCGCATTTGCCGCGCTGTACGAAAGCGCTGGCGCGGAACCGGCCCAGGGTCTCGTAGCTCAGGGCATAGTTGCACTCGTGGTGCTCCAGGAAGGTCTGTTGCTGGTCCTCCCGCATGGTGGACAGCACCAGTTCCCGCGCCTCCTCGTCGGACAGGGGCCGCTCCGAGATCGGGTGGATTTCGCCATCGACCTTTATGCTCAGTGGCGCGCCTGCGGAGATGAATCCGTCCGAGGCCTTGTCTGCTACCACCCGCTCCAGCAATTGCTCAATTTTCATGACACTTCACTCCATCGTGTTGGCGGGATCCTAGAAGTTGTCCGGCATCCGCGCTTTCTCGCGAGCCACGTCCCTGGTGATCACGCGCTTCTCAACCAGCTCATGCAGGCACTGGTCCATGGTCTGCATACCCTGGGCGCTGCCGGTCTGTATTGCCGAGTACATCTGGGCGACCTTGTCCTCCCGGATCAGGTTGCGGATGGCCGAGGTGCCCCGCATGATCTCGTGGGCCGCAACCCGGCCGCCGGTGGCGCGCTTGAGCAGGGTCTGTGATACCACCGCCTGCAGCGACTCGGACAGCATCGAGCGCACCATGGATTTCTCCGCGGCGGGAAACACGTCGATCACCCGGTCTATGGTTTTTGCCGCGGAAGTGGTATGCAGCGTGCCGAATACCAGGTGACCGGTTTCGGCCGCGGTCAGGGCCAGGCGAATGGTCTCCAGGTCGCGCATTTCACCCACCAGGATGATATCCGGGTCCTCCCGCAGGGCCGAGCGCAGCGCCTCCGCGAAGCCATGGGTATCGCGGTGCACTTCCCGCTGGTTTACCAGGCATTTCTTGCTCTCGTGCACAAACTCGATGGGGTCCTCGATGGTGAGGATATGCTCGTACTTGTTGTCATTGATGTAGTCGACCATCGCCGCCAGCGTGGTGGACTTGCCCGATCCCGTGGGGCCGGTAACCAGCACCAGCCCGCGCGGCATCATCGATATGTCACGGAATACCTGGCCCATGGCGAGGTCCTCCATGGTCAGCACTTTGGACGGAATGGTGCGAAATACGGCACCGGAGCCCCTGTTCTGGTTGAAGGCGTTGACCCGGAAGCGGGCCACCCCGGGCACTTCAAAAGAAAAATCGGTCTCGAGGAATTCCTCGTAGTCCTTGCGTTGCTTGTCATTCATGATGTCGTAGATGAGATCATGAACCTGCTTGTGATCCATCGGCGGCAGGTTGATGCGGCGAATATCCCCGTCCACGCGAATCATCGGCGGCAGGCCGGCGGACAGGTGTAGATCCGAGGCCCCCTGCTTGGCGCTGAACGCCAGAAGCTCTGTTATATCCATGTGTTCCCCTGCCTGCTCCCCTGTGCCACCCGCGCGGCCTGCTCGCGCAGCCCCGGGCTGTGATCCTGCGATCGCCTGCCATGCACTGAATAAGCTACCATTCAGGCCATGGATGAACGACTGATTTCTGCCAAAATCGCCAAACTCCTCGAGAGAGTACGACTGGCGGCCGAAAAAAGCCAGCGCCCGCCCGGTGCCATCACGGTGCTGGCGGTGAGCAAAACCCACCCCGCGCAGGCGATCCGCGCCGCCCACCGCTGCGGCCTGGAGCACTTCGGCGAGAGCTACCTGCAGGAGGCCCTGGCCAAGATGGAGGCGCTGGCAGACCTGCCCCTCACCTGGCATTTCATCGGCCCCATCCAATCGAACAAGACCCGCCCCATCGCCGAGCACTTCGCCTGGGTGCACAGCGTCGACCGCGGCAAAATCGCCCAGCGCCTGAATGATCAACGGCCCCCCGCCCTGCCGCCCCTGCAGGTCTGCCTCCAGGTCAACATCTCCGGCGAGACCAGCAAATCCGGTGTTTCCCTGGATGAGTTGCCGCGGCTGGCCAGGGAGGTGGCCGGGATGCCCCGCCTGCAGTTGCGCGGGCTCATGGCGATCCCGGCGCCCACCACCGATGCCGGGCAGCAGCGGGCCGCCTTCGCCAGCCTGCGCCGGGCGCTGGCGCAAGTGCAGGCCTTTGCGCCCGGCGCGGACACGCTGTCCATGGGCATGTCCGATGACCTGGAGGCGGCGATCGCCGAAGGCGCGACCATGGTGCGGATCGGCACGGACATATTCGGCAGCCGCAGCAGGTGATTTTGGCGGAAGCCGCCGTGTATACTGGCCGACTGATTTTCCAGCATCAACCATTCAACGGGCGGGCAGCGTGAACACACCCCATATTGCATTCATAGGCGCCGGCAACATGGCCTGCAGTATCGTTGGTGGCCTCATCGAGAGCGGCCATCCCGCCAGCCTGATCAGTGCCGCCGACCCCTATCCCGCCAGCCTGGAACGGCTGCGGGAGTTGGCGCCGATCAATGCCTGCGCCGACAATGCCGCGGCCGCGGCCAATGCCGATGTAGTGATCATGGCGGTCAAGCCGCAGGTAATGGCCGACGCCACCAACAGCATCGCCCGGGCGGTGCGGGCCAGGCGCGCGCTGGTGATCTCGATCGCCGCGGGGGTCACCATCACCAGTATGCAGGCCCGCCTGGGGCCCCAGGCCGCCATAGTGCGCTGCATGCCCAACACCCCTGCGCTGATCGGTTGCGGTGCGAGTGCGCTGTTTGCCAATGAGAGGGTGTCGGCGCAGCAGCGGGAGCAGGCCGAGGCGATCCTGGCGGCGGTTGGCATCACCTGCTGGGTACCCGACGAGAGTTCACTGGATGCAATCACGGCACTGTCCGGCAGCGGTCCGGCCTATTTTTTCCTGTTCATGGAGGCGATGATCGATACCGCGTGCACGCTGGGCCTGGATCGCCAGACCGCCACCGCCATGACGCTGCAGACCGCCCTGGGTTCCGCCCGCATGGCGTTGGCAAGCGACGTGGACCTGGTCGAACTGCGGCGTCGGGTCACCAGCCCCGGCGGCACCACGGAGCGGGCGATAAGATGCTTTGAGGAAAACGGCCTGCGCGATCTGGTGGCGGACGCCCTGGGCGCTGCCGCGGCTCGCGCCACCGAAATGGCCCGGGAAATGGGCTAGGCGGGAATCGGCAAGGGAGATTATGGCTGCATGAACGCGATCAACGAAATACTCGTCTACCTGGTGCAGACCCTGCTCAGCCTGTACCTGGTCACCATGTTGCTGCGCTTTTTGCTGCAGCTGGTGCGCGCCGACTTCTATAACCCGATCAGCCAGTTCATCGTCAAGGTGACCAACCCCCTGGTGATTCCCCTGCGCCGGGTGATTCCCGGGCTTGGCGGCATCGATGTGTCTTCGCTGCTGTTGGCCCTGTTGCTGCAGCTGGCGGCTATCGTGGCGCTGCTGCTCATCAACGGCCTGTCCCCGCCGGGCGTTTTCCTGCTGCTCGCATGGTCTGTCCTGGGTGTGCTGGGCCTGTTGGTAAACATCTACTTCTTTGCCCTGCTGGCCATGATCATTCTCAGCTGGGTGGCCGCCGGCAGTCGCCACCCGGCCATCTACCTGCTGTACCAGATCACGGAGCCGGTGATGGCGCCCTTTCGCAAGGTCCTGCCGCCGATGGGCGGGCTGGACCTGTCCCCCATCCTGGTCTTTGTGCTGATCAATATTATCCAGATCGCCCTGCGCCACCTGGCACAGGGCGTGGGTCTGCACCCCGCCCTCGTGCTGGGTCTCTGAACGCGCGGTGGAAGCGCCAGCTGCCAGCCGCTCGGTAGGTATCGTAGAGCCCCGGACCGCGCACTTCCGGGAGCCCCTGAAGCTTGCCTGCGGCCGCGATTTGCCCAGCTACGAAATTGTCTATGAAACCTATGGCGCGCTCAACGGCGCGCGCAGCAACGCGGTGCTGGTGTGCCATGCCCTGAGCGGCAATCATCATGCCGCCGGCTACCACCGCCCCGACGACAAGAAGCCCGGCTGGTGGGACGAGTGCATCGGCCCCGGCAAGCCCATCGATACGGATCGTTTTTTTGTGGTCAGCCTGAACAATATCGGCGGCTGCCACGGTTCCACCGGCCCCACCAGCATCAACCCGCAGACCGGGGAACCCTGGGGTCCCGACTTCCCGCCACTGCGGGCGCGCGACTGGGTGCACAGCCAGGCCCGGCTGGCGGACTTCCTGGGTATCGAGTGCTGGGCGGCGGTGGTGGGCGGCAGCCTGGGCGGCATGCAGGCCATGCGCTGGGCGCTGGAATACCCCGATCGCATCAAACACTGCATCGTCATTGCCGCGGCCATGAAACTGAGTGCCCAGAACCTCGCTTTCAACGAGGTTGCCCGCCAGGCCATCCTGTCGGACCCGGCCTTTGCGGACGGCCATTATCTGGAGCGCGGCAGCGCGCCCACCCGGGGGCTGGCGCTGGCGCGAATGGTGGGCCACATCACCTATCTGTCGGATCACGCCATGGCCAGCAAGTTCGGCAGGGACCTGCGCTCGGGCAGCTTCGACCAGGGTGATGAGGGCAATGTCGAGTTCCAGGTGCAGAGCTACCTGCGCTACCAGGGCAGCCAGTTCTCGGGCAGTTTCGACGCCAATACCTATATGCTGATGACCCGCGCCCTGGACTATTTCGACCTGGCGCGGGAATACGACAACGACCCGGTGCAGGCCTTTGGCCACGCCCGTTGCAGTTTCCTGGTCATCTCGTTTTCCACCGACTGGCGCTTCTCGCCGCAGCGCTCCCGGGAAATCGTGGATGCGCTCATCGCGGCGGACCGGCCGGTCACCTATGCCGAGATCGAGGCCGATGAGGGCCACGACGCCTTCCTGCTGCCGATTCCGCGCTACATGGACGTGTTTTCGGCTTATATGCGCCGGGTGGGCAGCTGATGCGGCTCGATCTCACCCATATCCAGCGCTGGATCGAGCCCGGCTCCCGCGTGCTCGACCTCGGCTGCGGCAATGGTGAATTCCTGCAGCTGCTGCAGGACCAGCGGCAGGTGCGCGGCACTGGCATAGAAATCGGCGAGCAGGAGATCACCGCCGCCATCGCCCGCGGCCTCAATATCGTCGAGCAGAACCTCGACCAGGGCCTGGCCAACTTTCCTGACCAGAGTTTTGACACCGTGGTGATGGCACATGCCCTGCAGGCCGTACACTACCCGGACCGGGTGTTGGACGAGATGCTGCGTATCGGGCGAGAAGGGATCGTGACCTTCCCCAATTTCGCCCACTGGCGCTGCCGTCTCTATCTCGGCACCCGGGGCAGGATGCCGGTATCGAAATTCATGCCCTACCACTGGTATGACACCCCGAACATCCACTTTTGTACGGTGAAGGATTTTGAGGCGCTGTGTGAACAAAAAAATATCCGCATACTGGCCCGGGACGTGGTGGGAAATACCGAGCGGCAACCGCTGCTGGCCACCGCCTGGCCCAACTTGTTCGCCACCACGGCGATCTACCACATTACCCGCTGATATGGCCGCGATCACCAGGCTCACCCTGCTGCTCCTGGCCCTCCTCGGCGGCAGTGGCGCGGCCGTGGCCCAGCAATCGAAAATGTTCGGCCCCTACGAGCTGCATTACAGCGTGGTCAACACCACCTTCCTGCAGCCGGACGTGGCGGCCGCCTATGGCATCGTGCGCGGCAAGAATCGCGGCATCGTCACGCTGGCGGTGCGGGAGCACCTGGACCGAGGGCAGCGAAACCCGGGCCATGCTGCTGCAGGGACGCACCTGGGACCTGATCCAGAACCAGCCGCTGGAATTTCATGGAGATTCGCGAGGGCTCGGCGGTTTACTACATCGCCGAGTTCAAGTTCATCAACGAGGAGTGGCGGTTCTTCGAGGTGACTTTCCGGCCCGAGGGCGCCGACCAGACCCATACCTTCCAGTTCAAGCACCAGCTCTACATCGAGCAGTGAGCAATCACCGACAGGACCGGATAGTGGTGCTGGCCAGCGGCAACGCCGGCAAGCTGCGGGAACTGGCAGGCATACTGGCACCGCTCGGGCTGGAGCTGAGATCCCAGGACCAGTTCAAGGTGCCCGAGGTTGAGGAGACCGGGCTCAGCTTTGTCGAGAACGCCATCATCAAAGCGCGGGCGGCCTGCGAATTCAGCGGCTATCCGGCTATCGCCGATGACTCCGGGCTGGAAGTGGACTACCTCAGGGGTGAACCGGGCATCCACTCGGCGCGCTATTCCGGGGGTGGCGACGCCGCCAACAATGCCAGGCTGCTGGCGGAGCTGGGCGCTGTGCCACGCCGAGCAGCGCAGCGCCCGCTTCCAGTGCGCCCTGGTCTATATGCGCCACGCACTCGATCCCATGCCGCTGGTCTGCCAGGCCAGCTGGGAGGGCCGTATCCTCGACGCGCCGCGGGGCGAAAACGGGTTCGGCTACGACCCCCTGTTCTACGTGCCCGAGTACCGCTGCAGCTCGGCCGAACTGGCGCCCGAGCTGAAAAACCGGATCAGCCACCGGGCCCGCGCCAGCGCATTGCTGCTCGAGGCCCTGCGCCAGCACTGATGCAGCCGCCGCCCCTCGCGCTGTACATCCACCTGCCCTGGTGTGAGCGCAAATGCCCCTACTGCGATTTCAACTCCCACGAGGCCCGGGTAATTCCGCAGGAAGAGTACGTGGACGCGCTGTTGCGCGACCTCGAGGGCGATCTGGAACTCGCACGCAGTAGGCCGGTGGAGACGCTGTTTATCGGTGGCGGCACTCCCAGCCTGTTTTCCCCCGGGGCCATATCCCGCCTGCTGGCGGGCATCGGCTCGCTGCTGCAGTTGTCGCCCGACCTGGAAGCCACCATGGAGGCAAACCCCGGCAGCGCCGAGGCCGGGAAATTCGCCGGCTTTCGCGCCGCGGGGATCAATCGCCTCTCCCTCGGCATCCAGAGTTTCGACGATGCCTGCCTGCAGGCCCTGGGCCGCGTTCACGACAGCGACCAGGCCCGGGCAGCGATCGAGTATGCCCGGGCGGCGGGCTTCGCCAGTTTCAACATCGACCTGATGCACGGACTCCCGGGGCAGAGCGCGGCAGCAGCCGAGACGGATTTACGCACGGCGCTGGCCTTCGATCCGCCCCACCTGTCCTGGTACCAGTTGACCATCGAGCCCAACACCGTATTCCACAAGCGGCCGCCGCAGCTGCCGTCGGAGGACGCGCTGGCGGATATCCAGCAGGCGGGGGAGGCATTGCTGGCGGCGGCCGGTTACGGTCAATACGAGGTGTCCGCCTACAGCAGGCCGGGTTTGCGCTGCCGCCACAACCTCAACTACTGGTCTTTCGGCGACTACCTGGGTATCGGCGCCGGCGCCCACGGCAAGATCACCGATGCAGACGGGCGCATCCGGCGCTACCACAAGACCCGCCAACCCGCAGACTACCTGGCAGCGAGTGCTCCGGCACCTTCACCACCGGCAGCCGCGAGCTGGAGCGCGCGGACATCGTCGGCGAGTTCATGCTCAATGCCCTGCGACTCAACGAGGGCTTCACCCGCGATTTGTTCGAGGCCCGCACCGGCCTGGATTTCGCAGTGATCGAACCCCAATTGCTGAAGCTGCAGGAGCGGGAGCTGATAGTGTGCGACCACCGCGGCATCCGGGCGAGCGCCCTGGGCCGGCGCTTCCTGGATAGCGTGATCGCGGAGTTTTTTCCCGGCTGATCGCCGGCGCCACGGCACTGCCAGCTGGACGAAAAAACCTGGGTTTCACCGGCAACCGCCAGACGCCTGTGCTGCGATGCCAGCCTCGTCACCGTCCTGGAAGACAAAAGCGGCGGGGCGCTCAACGTGGGGCGCCGCAGCCGCACTGTTCCAGCCCCTATTGGCCGCGCCCTGAAAGAGCGCGACAGAACATGCCGCTATCCGGGTTGCTGTGAAGCGCGTTACACCGATTTCCACCATATGGAGCACTGGGCCGATGGCGGTGAAACCAGCTTGGAAAATGTTCTGGTGCTTTTTCGCCACCACCACCGCCAACTGCATGCTGGGAGTTATTCCATAGCGGTCCAAAAACGTGGCCTAGATGCACACTTCGTGTTCACCACCCCATCTGGCAAGCGGATCGAGGAAAGCGTCTTCCCCCAGTTCCCGCGCGATTCATATGTGCACATGCAGTTCAATTGAGTACAAAGATTTCAAGACGGCCTTTTCAGTGACCAGGTGATAATGGGCTATCGAATAGCCTCACATGCTATTGTTTCCACCATAGAAAGGGGTTTTTCTGGTGGCTGACTATCATGCCCGTGTTGTACGGTAAGAGCCGACTATCCTGACGGTATAACAATGTCGGGGCGTTAAGCTGTTGATAACGAGAAGGGAATTACGATGTCCCATGCACTTCTATCTGCCATTAGTCGGCGGCACGTTATGCGGTTGGCTCCGTATACTTAATGACATGTGCATGTTAGAAATAGTGCCAATAGATGAAGAAATATGAAGTTTTCACTTTTCAGTGACTCTAAATCTACAAGAGGTCGTTGATCTTTTTAAAAGTGTGTTCGCTGCATCCGCAGGGAGAGGCAGAAGGTCAGGTAATTGCTGATTTTGTTGCAAATCTAATTGCTACAACCAAGCCACAAGATTTAATTGGCTGCATTGCGGAAGAAAACCAGATTATTGTTGGTTCCATCTTCTTCAGTCGCTTTACTGTACCTAGTGGGCAAGTTGCATTCATTTTGTCGCCGGTAGCGGTTTCAACAGATGTTCAAGGTACAGGTATTGGTCAAAAGCTAATTAAATATGGCCTAGAGTCACCTTAGGTCTTTAAATGTCGATTTGGCTTTCACCTACGGCGACCCAAATTATTATTCCAAAACTGGCTTCGAGCAAATCAATGAAAACATTGTAAAGGCGCCTTGTCCTCTCAGTCAGCCAATTGGGTGGCTCGCGCAATCACTTGACGGCAAAGAAATTCAGGCTATGGCTGGCTCCACTCGATGTGTTGAGGCATTAAATGATCCTAGCCTATGGTAGCAACGCACATAACAAGTCAAAGCACTCGGAAGCAGCTACGCTGCACCGGTGTTTGATGCGTTAGGTCGCATGAAAACCCTCACCGCATCGCACTGCATCCTGGAACCCCTGGTCGCCGCGCACGCACACGAAATGTTCCCTGTTCTGAGCGACCCGGCAATTTATGAGTTCGAGAACTCACCGCCAATCAGCGAAGAGTGGCTCACCGAGCGCTACCAACGGTTGGAAAGTCGCAGCTCGGGTGACGGCACGGAACAGTGGCTCAACTGGGTGATTCGCCTTCCCAGCGGTAAGCTCGCCGGGTACGTGCAGGCCACCGTTCTGCCAGATAAAACCTCGTTTGTAGCCTATGAACTGAACAGTCTGTACTGGCGTCAGGGCATCGGGAGCAGCGCTTTAGGAGAGGTGCTGCGAGAGTTGCAGGAGAACTATGGAGTCAAGATGTTTGTTGCTGTCCTGAAGGCGAAGAACTATCGCTCAGAGGGCATGCTGCGCAAGCTCGGCTTCGTCCAGGCCCGGGAAGAGCAAGAGTCTCGGTATCGAGACGCGCCCGACGAAATTGTCATGGTCAAGGCAGGTTCAGGCGCCGCGAATGCGGCCTGAGCCCTCACTCCTGCGAAGCTCGAACGCCAGGACAGCCGCGCCTGAACACAAGGTCCCACACCCCGTGCCCCAGGCGCTCGCCGCGCAGCTCGAACTTGGTCAGGGGGCGGTGCTCCGGGCGCGGCGCGAACTGGCCGGGCCCACAGGTATTCTCGAGCCCGTCCGGCGGCGCCGAGGACCTCCAGCATCTGCTGGGCATAGTTCTCCCAGTCGGTGGCCAGGTGGAGGGTGCCGCCGGGCTTCAGTTTCGCGCTGAGCAGGGCGACGAATGGCGGCTGGATCAGGCGGCGCTTGTTGTGCTTCTTCTTGTGCCAGGGGTCGGGAAAAAAAATCTGGACGGTATCGAGGGAGGCGTCGGGGATGCAATCGCGCAGGACTTCCACCGCGTCGTGGCAGTAGACGCGAATGTTATCGACGCCTTGCTCCGCCATGCTGTGCAGCAGCTTGCCGACACCCGGGCGATGTACTTCGATGCCGATGAAATTGGTCAGTGGCGCGGCGGCGGCCATGGCGACCAGGGACTGGCCCATACCAAAGCCAATCTCCAGCACCCGGGGGCCCGGCCGGCCGAACACCCTCTCAAAATCCAGGGTGCCGGCGGCGGGCTCAAGGCCCCAGCGCTCCCAGTTCTGCTCGAAGGCGCGCTGCTGGCCCGCCGTCATGCGACCGGTGCGCAGGACATAGCTGCGAATCGGCCGCCCGGAGTCGGATTGGGTCATGCGCGAAGTCGGGAATTCAGGCCAGCATTTTCCAGCTGGCAGCGGCGAGGCAGCCCCAGCCGGCGATGAAGGCGAGCCCGCCCAGCGGGGTGATGGCACCCAGCCAGCGCAGGCCACTCATACTCAACAGGTACAGGCTGCCGGAAAACACCACGATCCCCACCACGAACAGGTAGCCGCTGCTGCGCAGCAGGGCGGTCTGTGGCTGGCTGAGGGCGATCACGCCGACCGCCAACAGGGCCAGGCTGTGGTAAAAATGATACTGCACCGCCGTCTGGAACACGCTGAGCGCATGCTCATCGAGCCGACTCCTGAGCGCATGGGCACCAAATGCGCCAAAGGTCACTGCCAGCATGCCGCTGAGTGCAGCCAGGGTGATGAACAGTTTAGCCATGGGTGGAATCCTGTACGGCCGTGGAAGTGGTCCGGGTCTGCGCTGACAGGGGCGGGGCCGTGCCCCGCCGGGGTGTGAGCGTCAGGCCGCCATCGCCGCCCGCAGCTTTTTCATCGCCGTTTGCTCCAGCTGTCTGATGCGCTCGGCGGATACATTGTACCTGGCCGCAAGGTCGTGCAGGGTGGCTTTTTCGTCGGCCAGCCAGCGCTGGGACAGGATATCGCGGCTGCGCTCATCGAGCCCCGCCAGGGCGTCGTGCAAACGCTCTTCGCTGCTCTGCTGCCAGTCATTTGACTCCGCCGCCAGGGCGGGATCGGCGCTGTGATCCTCAAGATAGTACTGGGGAGCCTGCCAGGCGTCATCTTCGTCAGCGTCCGGCGGCGCATCATAGGCCAGGTCGCGGCTGCTGAGGCGGCCTTCCATACGGTGTACTTCCCGCACGTCCACACCCAGTTCATCCGCCACCGCCCTGGCCTCGTCCGCGCTCAGCCAGGCCAGGTCTTTCTTGGCGCTGCGCAGGTTGAAAAACAACTTGCGCTGGGCCTTGGTGGTGGCGACCTTCACGATGCGCCAGTTGCGCAGAATGTACTCGTGCATTTCCGCCTTGATCCAGTGGACGGCGAAAGACACCAGGCGCACGCCTTTTTCCGGGTTGAAGCGCTTCACCGCCTTCATCAGGCCCACGTTGCCTTCCTGGATCAGGTCGGCTTCGGCCAGGCCATAGCCGGAGTAGCTGCGGGCGATATGCACCACGAAGCGCAGGTGGGACATGACCAGCTCCCGCGCCGCCGCCAGGTTGTCATTGAAATACAAATCCTCCGCCAATTCGCGCTCACGCTCGGCGCTCAGTATGGGAATACTGCTGACGGCCTGGACATAGGCCGGGAGATTGGCTCCCGGTACCATCTGGTCGATTGGCTGCAGGCTCCTGCTCATAGATATCTCTCCATGGTTTTAGGCTGATTTTAGCACTCTTTGCATTAGAGTGCTAATCGCCGAAAAGTTCCGCCCGGCTTCCAAAAAAAGAAATTTAGTGCTTTAAAAACAATGGGTTGGAGGTGCATCGGGGATGGCGGGGTGCAGCAGCCCGAACGAGGCGCAGGCAGGAGTCCGGGCAGCACGCTCAACGCGGCTGAATTTCCACCAGGTGCCGGCCAACCGCCAGCCAGGCACCGGCCAGGCCCAGCAGTCCGCCGAGGATGAAGAGGTTGAGGCCGCCCATGATACCCAGCCCGCGCAGCCGAAAATCACTCTGGTACAGGAGGGCGAGCTCACTGACCGGCTGGCGCAGAAACCACAGGGACGCCGCCACCAGGAGGGCGGCGAAAAAACCCCCGCCCACGCCGTACCACAGACCGGTATAAAGGAAGGGTCGCCGCACGAAGGCATTGCTGCCTCCCACCAGCTTGATAATGACGATCTCCTCCCGGCGACTCTCGATCGCCAGCCGGATCGTGTTGCCGAGGATCAGCAGCACGCCTACCACCAGCAGGCCACCCACCGCCAACACCAGCCGGCGGCTCAGATCCATCAGGCTGTCCAGCCGCTGCAGCCACTCCATGTCCAGCACCGCCTGGGCCACATCCGGATAGGCCTGCAATTCGTCCCGCAGCGCCGCCGCGGTCGCCTGGTCGGTGCTGCCCGCGGGCGACACCAGGATCAGGTGCGGCAGCGGATTATTCTCGAGACTTGCCAGAACATCGGCGAATCCCGACAGGGAGCGGAATTCCTCCAGCGCCTCCTGCCTGGACACGAACCGCGTCTGGGCCACATCCCTCCGCCCGGCCAGTTCCTGCTCCAACTGGCGCGCCCGCTCGTCGCCGACGCCGTCCTGCAGGAACAGCGATATCTGCGCCGGGCTGTCCCAATTGGCACTCAACTGGCTGACATTATCCAGGGCCACGTTAAGGCCGGTCGGCAGGGCCAGGGCGATTCCGATCACCAGCCAGGTCATGGCGCTGGAAACAGGGTTGTCCAGCACCCGTTGCATACTGTCGGCGGCCGACAGGCGGTGGTGTTGCAGCCAGGCCTTGTAGCGATCGCGCAGGCCGGCCCGGCTCACCCTGGCGCCTTCCCGCCGGCCCGCGGGCGCGGCGCGCCAGGCGGTGATGCGACGCCAGATCAAGCTTTGCTCCCGGCGACCAGGCGCCCTTCGCGCAGGGTGATGATCCGGTGGCGCAGCCGGGAGATCAGGGCCAGGTCGTGGCTGGCTATCAGCACGGTTACCCCGACCTGGTTGAACTCCTCGAACAGCTGCATGATTTCCGCGGACAGGGCGGGATCGAGATTGCCGGTGGGCTCGTCCGCCAGGAGGATTTTCGGCTTGCCCACCACCGCCCGGGCAATCCCCACCCGCTGCTGCTCGCCGCCGGACAGGGTGATCGGCATGGCGCGCTCGCGATCGAGCAGCCCCACTTTGTCCAGCGCGGCCCTCACCCGCCTGCCCAGTTCGCGGTGGTCATAACCCGCGATAATCAGTGGCAGCGCTACATTGTCGTACACCGTTCGATCCATCAGCAGCCGGTGGTTCTGGAACACCACACCGATATTGCGGCGGTGGCGGGGAATACCGCGGGGGCCGATGGCCGCGAGGTTCTGGCCGTCGATGATCACCTGGCCCCGGCTCGGCCGCTCCATCAGCATGATCATACGCAGCAGGGTAGTTTTACCGGCACCCGAGTGGCCGGTGATAAAGACCAGTTCATCACTACCGATGTTCACACTCACTTCGCGCAGGGCCTCGTGGCCCTGCTCGTAGCGCTTGCTCACCCGGTCAAAACTGATCATGCAGCGGTGTCGTCCCCGGCAAACAGGGCATCGATAAATTCCGCGGCCCGGAAGGGGCGCAGGTCCTCCACCGCCTCCCCGACGCCGATAAAGCGGATGGGCAGGCCGAGTTTTTTCGCTATGGCGAAAATCACACCGCCCTTGGCGGTGCCGTCCAGCTTGGTGAGGCTTATGCCCGAGACGCCGACCCACTGCCGGAACTGGTCCGCCTGGGCGAGGGCGTTCTGGCCGGTACCCGCATCGAGCACCAGCATGACCTCATGGGGCGCTTCAGGGTCCAGCTTGCCGAGCACCCGCACCACCTTTTTCAACTCCTCCATGAGGTTGTCCTTGTTGTGCAGCCGACCCGCGGTATCGGCGATAAGGACATCGACATTGCGGGCCCTGGCAGCCTGCAGCGCATCGAACAGTACCGACGCGCTGTCCGCCCCGCTGTGCTGGGCAATCACCGGCACCTTGTTGCGCTCGCCCCACACCTGCAGCTGTTCCACCGCGGCCGCGCGGAAGGTATCGCCAGCCGCGAGCATCACCGAGCGACCCTCCGCCAGATAGCGTCGCGCCAGCTTGCCGATGGTGGTGGTCTTGCCCACCCCGTTCACCCCCACCATCAGTATGACGAAGGGCTTCTTGCCCGCCACGTCCAGGGGCCGCTCGCAGGGCTGAAGCAAGCCCAGCAGTTCCTCCCGCAGGGCTGCCTGCAAGCCATCGGCATGGGTAAGTTCCTTGCGCGATACCCGCTGGGTGAGATGGGCGATGATATCCCGTGTAGCATCCACGCCGACGTCGGCCAGAAGCAGGCGCGACTCCAGCTGCTCGAGCAGGCCCTCATCAATTTCCTTGCGGCCAAGAAACAGGGTGCCCATCCCCTGTAAGAGGTTCTCACTGGTGCGCCCCAAACCGCGCCGCAGGCGGGAGAAAAACCCCTGCCTGGGGCCATCCTTGCCGGCATCAGGCGAGCGGGCAGGAACCGCCGCGGTGGTTTCGTCCCCCGAAGTTACCTCATCGGGGACTGACCCGGGGGGCGCTGCCGCGATTTGCGGGGCTGACTCGGGAGGAACAGACTGTGCATCCGCCTCCTTCTTGCGTTTGAAAAATTTCATAAGTGCGTGCTTATTGTCGTGCTAGAGTGCGCGCAGGCGAGCGCCCGCCAAGGGCGGCTATCCTAACATCCTTGTACAAAGCGACGAAATGGCCCGATCCGGCAAATCCCCGGTAAAGCAAGGCAGCCTGCGCATTATTGGCGGGCTATGGCGCGGGCGCAAACTCACGTTCACTCCCGCAGACGGATTACGGCCAACCCCGGACCGGGTGCGCGAAACCCTGTTCAACTGGCTGGCTCCCTCGATTCGCGGCGCGCGCTGCCTGGATCTTTTCGCAGGCAGCGGTGCGCTGGGCCTTGAAGCCCTGTCCCGCGGGGCTGGGTACTGTGATTTCGTGGATACCTCGGCGGCGGCGATACGCCAGATCGGACTGCATTTGCAAACCCTGCACGCCGGCGACAGGGCGCGCTGCCACCGGGGGCCGGCCCTGACCTTCCTGCAGGAAGACCGGGCTTGCCACGATATCGTCTTTATCGACCCGCCGTTTGGCAAGAATCTCGTCGACCCAATCTGCGAACGACTGGCTGGTTCCAGTCGGGTGAACGCAGGCGGCTTCATATATATAGAGATGGCCGCGCAGGAACGGGCGCCAACTGTGCCGTCGAATTGGCGCCTGCACAGGGAGAAGGTGGCGGGAGACGTCGCTTACCGCCTGTTCGAAATGGAGGGGTAGTTAGCAGGCTGGAATATCAAGCGCGCTGCAACCGGGCGCTTGCGTTGTCGCACCCGGGTAAATTGTTTACCATCCGCTGCTCAAGCCGCCAACACAGGCTGTTCCAATGCGAACCCACACCGTGATCTACCCGGGCACCTTCGACCCGATTACCAATGGTCACGTGGACCTTACGGAGCGCGCCGCCCGGCTGTTTGACCGGGTCGTGGTGGCCATCGCCCACAACGAAAAGAAAACCCCGCTGTTTCCGCTGGAGCAGCGGGTGGAATTGTGCCGGGCATCATTGTCACACCTGGACAATGTTGAGGTGATGGGCTTCAGCAATCTGCTGATCGACTTCGCCAGGAGCCAGGGCGCCAGCTGCGTACTGCGCGGCCTGCGGGCGGTGGCAGATTTCGAATACGAATTCCAGCTGGCCAATATGAACCGCGCGATGTACCCGGCCTTCGAAAGCATATTCCTTACACCTTCGGAGCACCTGTCCTACATTTCGAGTTCCCTGGTGCGGGAGATTGCCGCGCTCAACGGCGATATCAGCCCCTTTGTACCGGAGCCGGTGAACCGGGCCATTCGGGAACGCTACCCCAAGGGGTGAACCGGCCTGTTGCAGGCCGGCCCGTCAGTGAACCTACTCGTCGGTGAGCGCGGCCTCTTGCTGCCGCTTCTGGCGCTGCTCGATATCCTTGTAGGTATATCCGGATTGCCGGCAACCCAGGCAGCGCACAAAGGTTTGCTCGGCGGGGCCCAGTACCAGCGTTTCCGCCGTTTCGTTGGCATTGCCTGCCGCCAGGGTGAACGGCAGGCTGACAAGCCACAGGGCTGTGCCGCCCGCGGTCAGCACCAGGCCCAGCGGCCTGGCGACGAAGAAATCCCCGACCATGGCGAACCAGTGAGGGTTTTCATCGACGGCGCCACCCTGTGTCCCGATGGGCCGCTCCGCCGCCCAGAGCGACTGGGGCAGCAGAAGGCAGCAAGCAAGAAAGGCGGCGCTGAAGCGACCGGCGCGTGTGTTTATTTTCATATTTAACTCCCGGGTTATCACCCCGTTTTCCCCTACTTGCGCTGAGTGTAGCCTGATCAACGCTGGCAGGTCACGCAGAAAACTGTAGTTCGCTGACCCAGTCGTATCTCCCTCAGGCGGCTGCCGCAAGCCTTGCAATCCTCCCCGCCGCGCCCGTAGACATAGAGCCGCTGGGCAAAGTATCCAGGCTTTCCATCACCCCCGACAAAATCACGTAGGGTAGTTCCGCCCTGCTCTACAGCGGAAGTGAGCACTTGCTTAATGTTATTTCCCAGGACCTGGTAGCGAGCCTGCGAAACGCGGCCTGCGGCGCGGCGGGGGTGGATGCCGGAGAGGAACAGCACCTCGTTCGCGTAAATATTACCAACCCCCACCACGACCTTTGAGTCCATGATGAAGCTTTTGACCGCGCTGGTACGCCCGCGCGACAGGCGAAACAAATGATCGCCATCAAACTCGCCCGCTAGCGGCTCCGGCCCGAGTTGG
Source organism: uncultured Gammaproteobacteria bacterium (assembly GCA_963700715.1). GTDB lineage: Bacteria > Pseudomonadota > Gammaproteobacteria > Pseudomonadales > Halieaceae > JARRPM01. Next base: position 204,656 of record CAVOYP010000010.1, on the reverse strand, counting down.
CTCAACAGCGGGTGCAGTTCCCCGGGCTCCAGCCAGAGAAAACAACCAAAGCGCCGGGGGTCGTGGTAGCGCAGGCAGGCACCGGACTGCAAGCGGATGTCGATATGGTCATGCCTGCCGGGCAGCTGCCCTGCATCTACCACGCGCAGGGAGCCCGACATACCCAGGTGTACCAGCAGCGATCCAGCCGCAGTCCTGAACAGCAGGTATTTTCCCCGCCGATCGATGGCCTCGATGCGCTGGCCGACCAGCTGTTGCCCCAGCCGCGGCGGCACGGGCCAGCGCAACCGGGGCTCCCGCACAACCAGCGCCTCCACCACCTCGCCCAGGCACCAGGGGGCAACCCCCCGGCGGGTGGTCTCGACCTCGGGTAACTCCGGCATACAATCCTCGCCCGCGACATGCTCCCGGCAAAGCCCGCATGGATAAAACGAAAAACCCCGGCAAGCCGGGGTTTCTGATCATCCTGCAGGCCGGGGAGCGCCTACTTGATTTTGCCTTCTTTATACATGACGTGCTTGCGCGCCACCGGATCATACTTTTTCATTTCCAGCTTGTCGGGCGTGGTTCGCTTGTTCTTGTCAGTCGTATAGAAGTGGCCGGTGCCCGCTGACGAGTTCATCCTGATCTTGTCTCTCATCTTACTTCTCCCTTAAACCTTTTCGCCGCGGGCGCGGATTTCACCGAGCACCTGGTCGATCCCGTTCTTGTCGATAATGCGCATGCCCTTGCTCGATACTCGCAGGCTTACGAAACGCTTCTCGGACTCAACCCAGAACCGGTGGTGATGCAGGTTGGGCAAAAAACGACGACGCGTACGATTTTTTGCGTGTGATACGTTGTTTCCGGTAATCGGGCGTTTGCCCGTCACCTGACATACTCTTGCCATGGTCTTTCCGCTCCCAGAAATACGCGGGATTTAACTGATAATTGAGGCCAGGATGGGCGCCATAAAGAGCCCCCGCCGCGCAGAGCGCGACTTTATAACAGAACACCCTGGCCAGTTCAAGCGAAAGATAGGCGCCGCCACGGGCTACAACAAACCCTCCCGGGCAAAGGAAAACTCCTGGCCGCGGCCTATTATCACATGGTCCAGCACCCTGATATCGAACAGGCCCAGCGCTGCGCACAGCCGTTCGGTAATGCGTCGATCCGCGGAGCTGGGCTCAGCTATCCCGGAGGGATGGTTGTGGCCGAATATGACTGCGGCGGCTCGGTACTGCAGCGCCCGGGTGGCCACCTCGCGCGGGTAAACCGCAGCGCCGTCGAGTGTGCCGAAAAAGAGGTCCTCGCAGCACAGCACCTGGTGCTGGCTGTCCAGGAATATGCAGCAGAAGACCTCCCGGTTATGCGTTCCCAGGTGGTACTGCAGGAAACGCAGGGTGTCTCCGGGGTTGGACAGCACATCGCCGGCCTGCACCTGCTGCAGGGCCTGGCGCCGCGCCAACTCCAGGGCGGCTCGCAACTGGGCGTACTTGGCACTGCCGACACCCGGCCAGGCCAGCAAGCGGGGCCCATCGACCCGCACCAGCCCAGCCAGGCCGCCAAACTGGTCGAGCAGATCACGGGCCAGCTGCAGGGCGCTGCAATTGCGATAACCGGTGCGCAACATCACGGCCAGCAGCTCCGCATCGGACAATGCCTGCTCCCCCCGCCCCAGCAACTTGTCCCGCGGCCCCTCCCCGGCCTGCCATTGGGCAATACTCATCGCACTCCTCCATGAGCCCGCGGCGGGGCCGTGTGTCAAATCCAGTGGTGGGGTGGTATCTTTCCCCTCCCTCAGGCTATTTTCCCGATTCGGGCGTGTGAATGGCACATCTTTTCAATCGCAATGTTCTGGTGGGCGTCAGCGGTGGAATAGCGGCCTACAAGTCAGCGGAACTGGTGCGGCAATTGCGGCAACTGGGGGCCACGGTGCGCGTCATCATGACCCGGGGCGCGCGCGAGTTCATCACTGAGCTGACCCTGCAGGCCCTGTCCGGCAACCAGGTCCATACCGAACTGCTGGATACCGAGGCGGAGCTGGGCATGAGTCATATCGAGCTGGCCCGCTGGGCGGATGTGCTGGTGGTTGCCCCCGCCACCGCCGACCTCCTGGCCAGGCTTGCGGCGGGCCGGGCGGATGACCTGCTGACCACCGTGGCCCTGGCCACCGCTGCACCGCTGCTGCTGGCGCCAGCCATGAACCAGCAGATGTGGCTGGACCAGGCCACCGCCGCCAATGTCGCCACCCTTGCAGCCCGCGGCCATACCCTGGTGGGTCCGGCCAGCGGTGAACAGGCTTGTGGCGATCTCGGGCCCGGGCGCATGGAGGAGCCCGCGGCAATTGCTGCCGCCGTTGCGCAGTTGTTTGAAAGCGGCCTGCTAGCAGGCCAGCGAGTGGTCATTACCGCCGGGCCGACCCGCGAGGCGCTGGACCCGGTGCGCTTCATCTCCAATCACAGTTCCGGAAAGATGGGCTATGCCCTGGCCCAGGCCGCGATAGACGCGGGGGCGCAGACGACCCTGGTCAGTGGACCGGTACATCTCCCGGCACCGGACCATGCCCGGGTGCTGAAGGTTGAGAGCGCCGCTGAAATGCTGGAGCAGTGCCTTCTGCTGTTGACCGATTGCGATATCTTTATCGCCTGTGCAGCAGTGGCGGATTACCGCCCCGCAGCCGTGGAACAGCAGAAAATCAAGAAAGGGGCCGAGCAGATCAGCCTGATGCTGGTGCGCAATCCCGATATCGTGGCAACCATCGCCGCCAGTGAAAAGCGGCCGTTTATCGTGGGTTTCGCGGCGGAGACCCAGGAGCTGCTGACACACGCACGGGAAAAAATGTCTCGCAAGGGGCTGGACATGATCATCGCCAACGACGTGTCGGACCGGTCCATCGGCTTCAACAGCGACAATAACCAGGCCACCGCATTATGGGCCGACGGCGAACAGCCGCTGCCGCTGGGCAGCAAGGCCGCCATGGCCAGACAGGTTATCGCCTTGATCGCACGGCAGCTGGAATCTGGCAAAAGCTAGCGTTAAGTCGAAATTAAGTCCCACGGCGCATTTAAGTACTCGCCGCCGCATAATATCATTGCCGCATTAATGCCTGATCGAAGAGCAGAATGTTTGAGTTAAAGCTAAAGAAAGGAAAAGCCACCGCGGAATCGGGCAAGTCCCCTGCGCGCGCGAGTAATCCCCAGGGTATTACCGCCAGGGGCAACGCCCTCTACCAGATAACCGGCCTGGCGCTGCTGGTATTGCTGGGGCTGATTCTGCTGGGTTTCGCCTACCTTGCGATGCTGCGGGAGCCAAACCTGCAGCGGACGCAGATTGACCGGGTGGCGAGTTCATATGCCGTGCAGCAGGCCACCAGCGTGCACCGCCTGATCTCCAACCTGGAGACCCGCATGGAGGGTGCAGCCCGATCGCCCCTGGCCGTGTCGGCCATCGCCAGTCAATCCGACGCAGACATCGGCCTGGTAGAGCAGGCGATGCTGGATTACTTTCCCGAGGTGATAAGCCTGCGGATAATCCCCATGGGCGAGATGGGCACGGCGGATTTCGAGGGTGGCAGCCAGGGCCTGCGCAACCATATAGAGGTGGACCTGGTGCGCCGCGCGGGCAAAGGGGACCCGACCCTGCCCGAAGCCTACCAGTTCGAAGGTCGCTGGTTGACTTCGCTGGCTGCGCTGGTGACTCACCCGCGGGACAGCGCCAGCCAGGCGGTAATAATAGCTACCCTGGACAACCAGCTGCTGGCTGATCAGCTCAAGCCTGTGGACCCGAAAGTTGGCAAGTTTTCACTGGAGCAGGTCTTCACCAACTCCGCAGGTGTCCAGCGCAAGGACACTATCGCCAAGTCCGGCAGCGGTGACGGCGAAGACTACACCCAGACTGTCAATATTCCGGACAGCAACTGGCAGCTGGCCTTCACTCCCGCCCAGGCCCTGCTCACGGAATTGACCGTCAGCCGGGCACCGCTGTTCTGGGTTCTGGCCCTGTGTGTTCTGGCCGCGATCGGCGCGGCGGTTTTCATTGCGCTGAGGTTCACCCGGACGCTGGACTCCCAGCTCAACAAGGTTATTTCCGCGGCCGACGTCAAATCGCCCCTCGAGCTGAATATTCCCGGCCTGGTTTCCATTGCCAAGCAATTGCGGCGGGCCACGCTGCGTTCGCTGCGCCAGAGCGGCGCAGGGTCACTGACCGACATACCGCAACCCAAGGTGGAGATCCTGCCCCGCGACAGCAGCGATCTGACCAACCCCATGTTCCAATCCGGCAGTATGCTCGATGATGACAGTGCGGATGGCATGGATCTGGACCTGAACCTGACCCGGGGCGACCAGGCTCCGGGCCGCCCGGCAGTCAGAATCGGCGGCTTTCCGCACCACATCTTCCGGGCCTACGACATTCGCGGTAATGCCAAGTCGGAACTCACCGACGAGATGGTCGCACGCATCGGCAAGGCCGTGGGCTCTATCGCCGGGGAAATGGATGAGCAGACCCTGATCGTCGCCTGCGACGGCAGGAAATCCAGCCCGCGCATCAAGTCGACCCTGGTCAAGGCGTTGATGGAAAGCGGCCGGGACGTCATCGATATCGGCCAGGTACCGACGCCCCTGTTGTACTTCGCCACCCGTCACCTCAATTGCCGGTCCGGCATCATGGTTACCGGCAGCCATAACCCGGGCGACGACAATGGCATGAAGATTGTGCTGAACCAGAAAACCATTGCGGCTGGCGGCATTCAGCAGATCCAGGAGCGGGTGATCGAGAACAGGTTCAGCACCGGCAGCGGGCGCATGATTCGCGAGAATGTTGTCGCCGACTATACCGACGAGCTGATGAGTGACATTGCCATTGGCGTGCCCCTGAAGATTGTGATTGACGCTGGTAATGGCGTAACCGGCGCTATCGCCCCGCAGCTGTTTGAGCACCTGGGCTGTGAGGTGGTGCCACTGTACTGCGAGGTGGACGGCAATTTTCCCAATCACCCACCGGACACCAGCGACGAGGACAACCTGGCGGACCTGGTCGCGGCCGTGCAGCGCGAGGAGGCCGACTTCGGAGTGGCATTCGACGGCGACGGGGATCGGCTTGCAGTGGTAACTTCCAGCGGTCGAATCGTCCGCTCTGATGTGCTGCTGATGATCTTTGCCAAGGATGTGGTGTCACGCAACCCCGGGGCGGACGTGGTGTTCGACGTCAAGTGCAGTCGCAACCTGACCCAGTTGATAACCCGCTATGGTGGCCGCCCGGTACTGTGGAAGACAGGCCACGCCTTCATGAAAGAAAAAATGGCGGAAACCGGCGCGCTGCTTGGCGGTGAGTTCTCCGGCCATATGTTCTTCGGTGAGCGCTGGTATGGCTTCGATGACGGCATGTACGCGGCGGCGCGGCTGGCAGAGATCCTCAGCACCCATGGCGACAGCCTCGATGCGACCATTGCCGAGTTTCCCGCTACCGTGAATACTCCTGAAATTCTCATACCGGTTGCGGAGGACTACAAGTTCGCACTGATGGACAAGATTGTCCGCAACTGCGACTTCTCCGGCGGGAAGATCAATACCATGGACGGTATCAGGGTCGACTTCACCGACGGCTGGGGCCTGGTGCGGGCCTCCAATACCAGTCCGGCACTGACGGCCCGCTTTGAAGCGGATAGCCGTGAGTCGCTGGATGCCATCATGGCGGAATTCCGCGCCCAGATCTCCCTGGTCGAACCTGACCTGGAACTCAATTTTTAACGCCGACCCGGCTTCTGCTCGCGCCGGGACAACTACGGGTCAAGCCTATGTCACTCAATCGCGATGCCGCGCTCAATATCGCCAAGGTATTAACCGAGGCGCTGCCTTACATCCAACGCTTCACCGGCAAAACTATCGTGGTCAAGTTTGGCGGCAACGCCATGGTCGATCCCGCGCTTCACGAGAGCTTCGCCCGGGACGTGGTGCTGATGAAGCTGGTGGGAATGAACCCGGTAGTGGTCCACGGCGGTGGCCCCCAGATCGGTGCCCTGTTGGCGAAACTCAACATCCACACCGAATTCGTCAATGGCATGCGCGTTACCGATGCCCAGACGATGGACGTGGTCGAGATGGTGCTGGGCGGCAGTGTCAACAAGGAGATCGTCTCGTCTATCAATCGCAATGGCGGCAAGGCCATAGGCGTGACCGGCAAGGACGGCCAGCTGATCAGGGCGCGCAAACTGACCGTCAGCCGGCACAGCCCCGAACTGAATGCCTCCGAGATCATTGATATCGGCCACGTCGGGGAGGTGGAGCAGATCGATACGGAAGTGCTCAATGTGATCCTGGGCAGCAACTTCATTCCGGTCATCGCCCCGATCGGGGCCGATGCCGATGGCTGCACCTATAACATCAACGCCGACCTGGTTGCGGGCAAACTCGCCGAGGTGCTGCGGGCGGAAAAGCTGATGTTGCTGACCAATGTGGCGGGCCTGCTGGACCAGAAGGGGGCGGTGCTCACCGGACTGACTACCGCCGAGGTGGATGCGCTGATCGCCGACGGGACCATCAGCGGGGGTATGTTGCCGAAGATTGGCTGCGCCCTTGACGCTGTAAAATCAGGGGTGGCAAGCGCCCATATCATCGACGGCAGGGTGCCTCACGCGGTGCTGTTGGAGACCTTTACCAACGAGGGCATCGGAACATTGATCACCAACAGGCGGCGTTAACTCGCTCTGTAGACAAAAATCTCACCTCATGGCACACAGACTTATTGCAGGCATGGCGGGTAATCGCTAGCATTGCCCGATACGCGACACACTGTGGACTGCCATGCCCCCCAGAAAAACCCAACGGCGTCAGCAAATCCTGGAAGCCCTTGCCCAGATGCTGGAAGCCAACCCGGGCAACCGCATCACCACCGCAGGCCTGGCCCGCCAGGTCGGGGTTTCCGAAGCTGCCCTGTACCGGCATTTTCCCAGCAAGTCAAAAATGTTCGAAGGTCTCATAGAGTTCATAGAAGAGACCCTGTTCAGCCGCATCAAGATTATCCTCAACGAAGAACGCACCGCGCAGGTGCGTTGCGAGAAAATGTTGGCGCTGCTGCTGACCTTCGCCGACCGCAACCCGGGGATTACCCGGATATTGACCGGCGATGCGCTGGCGGGTGAGACCGAGCGCCTGCGCCTGCGAGTGGCGCAGTTGTTCGATCGTTTCGAAACCCAGTTGAAGCAGGTGCTGCGGGAAGCTGAAATGCGCGAGGGGCTGCGGCCCGCCATTCCGCTGGCGGCCGCTGCCAACCTGTTGATGGCGACCGCCGAGGGTCGCATTTCCCAGTACGTGCGCAGTGGCTTCCAGCGCTCACCGACGGCGGACTGGCCCCAGCAGTGGGGGCTGATAATGCAGGGCTTCTTCCGGGAGGCCGTCAGCCAGCCCGTTTCCGGACAGGCCAGCTCACTGGCTAGTTGACTGCGGCGCGCTTAGCCTCGGCAGCGGCTTCCCTGGCGCGCTCCTCCTGCTCTGCCTGCTGCCGGGCGCGCAGGGTCTGGCGCAGTTCCACGACCTCGAGCAGCATTCCAAAGCGCTCGATATCCTGCTGGAAAGCGGCGGAAACTTCCTCTATCTCCTTTGCCCGGTCGCCAATCGCGCGGTCTGTGGTCTCAATTTCTTTCTGGATGTTCTCGATCGCACCAAGGCGGGCCACGTCAACCTTCTGCCCGCTGCGCTCCATGTCCGCCGCCTGGGCCTGGTAATTCTCCGCCTGCTGCTTCAGCGACCGCTTGTTGCCCTTGAGGATACTCAGGCGGATACGCAAATCGCGCAGGGCCCGCTCCCGGGCGGCTTCGATGTCCGCCACCGTGCTGTAACGCAATAAAAGGGACTCATCCCACTCCCGCAGACGCTGCTCCTCGGCAGTGGCCGCCGCTTCCAGCTCCTGCTGGGCATTGCGAACCTTTTTCTCTTCCTCGGTGAGCTCGCGGGGCACCACCTGGATGACCATGCCGTCGGCGTTGAGGACTTCGTAGCCCTTGCCGACATAGTCGGAGGGCACCTGGTAGTCGACCACGGTAACGCCATCGGTATTGGTATAGCGGTAGAGGTTTCCGGCCTGGGCCAGCAACGCCGTTGGCGCCAGCAACAGGGCCGCGGCAAAAACAGCGCATGTGAAGTGAGTTCTGGTCGGCATGTGCCTAATATAGGGTCTGGTTCCCCTGCCCACAAGTCAAACCCCGTACTTGCGCCTGTATTGCTTCATCGCTTCGAGGGACGGTTGCATGTCCGCACCGCCCGCCTCAAGGTAGCTGATGATGTGATCCATATCGATGATACTGAGCACAGGGGCCCGATGAGCCTGCTCGAGTTCCTGGATCGCCGACAGGGCGCCCGCCCCGCGCTCCTGGCGGTTGAGGCCCACCACGACTCCTGCCAGCTCGGCGCCCGCCGAGGTGATCATGGCGATCACCTCGCGCACCGCCGTCCCCGCGGTGATGACATCATCGATAACAAGCACCCTGCCCTGCAAGGGTGCGCCCACCAGCACACCACCCTCACCGTGGCTCTTGGCCTCCTTGCGGTTATAAGCGATCGGGATATCCATGCCGTGTTGATCGGCCAGCGCTACCGCCGTGGTCGTGGCCAGCGGAATGCCCTTGTACGCAGGGCCCAGCAGCACATCAAATTGCAGGCCCGATTCGACAATTCTGCTGGCATAGCAACGCCCCAGTTCCGCCAGCGCTGCCCCGGTACAGAATGCCCCCGCGTTAAAGAAGTAGGGACTGACCCGGCCTGATTTGAGGGTGAATTCACCGAACCTGAGCACCTCGTGGCGGCGCGCCAGCTCGATGAAGTCAGTCTGGTAGGGTTGCATATCGATGCCCTGTCCTTGTATCAGGCTTTGTATTGTGCAAAATCACCATATAAAATGCCTGCACACCTGGAAATGTCCGCCCCTAACCAGCCCTGCCCGGGACAAACCCCTCGGCAGCAGCCACCACAAGCAATAGCGGCATTGCCTGGCATATTTCATGCTGGATTTGTGCACGGACCCCGGGCCCGGCAGGCGTGCCGTCCTGTCGGCCCGGGGTGTGCCATCATACACGCTCTCATCGCCAGGAGTCACGAATGAGAATCATCAGTTTCAGTGCTGACGGCATCATAAATGCCGCGGAAAAAGGATTTTACGACTGGCTGAGTGAGCAGGATGCCGACTTTGTCTGTATCCAGGACCTGCGCTGTTCGGAGTACGACCTGCAAGACAAGAAATTCTTTCCCGTTGACTACAATGCCTACTTCCTCGATGACATCGATGGCAAGGCCAACGGTGTTGCCATTTACTGCAGAAAACTGCCCAAGGCCATCATGACGGGGCTGGGGTTTGCGGATTTCGACATGGAGGGACGTTATATCCAGGCCGATTACGAAAACCTGAGTGTCGGTTGCCTGCTGGCGCCGTTCGCTGAACCTGGCAACGCCGACCAGCTGGCGCATAAACTGGCCTTCTACGAGCAACTGGGTGGTCACCTGCAGAAGGTGCGCAACAAGCGCCGGGAGTTCATTATCTGCGGCAACTGGCAGCTTGCGCACACCGCGGCCGATGTGCAGAACACCGAGCAAAACAGCAACGCTCCCGGCTTCCTGACCGAGGAGCGCCAGTGGATCAATGAACTCTTTGCCTCAGGCTATATCGACGCTTTCCGGGAAATCAACTCGGACCAGGATGAATTCAGCTGGTGGCCCGATGGTGGGCGCGACAGTAACGGCTGGCGTTCGGATTTTCACGTCATTTCCAAGGGTCTGCAGTACACGGTGGACTATGGCGCCATCTACAAGGTAAAGGAATTCTCCACCCACGCGCCTATCATCATGGACTACGATATCGAGATCTAGGATCCGGCCGGCGCGCACTCAACCCGCCAGCGCGGCCTTCTGCATGGCGATCAACTCGCTGATGCCCTCCGCCGCCAGATCCAGCATGATGTTGAGCTGGTCCCGCGCGAACGGTGCACCTTCGGCGGTACCCTGCACCTCGATAAAACCGCCTGACTCTCCCATTACGACATTCATATCCGTATCCGCGGCCGAATCCTCGGGGTAATCCAGGTCCAGCACGGGCAGGCCCTGGTACACACCGACGGACACCGACGCGACCATCTGCAGCAGCGGGTCCTGGGTGATCAGCTTCTGGCGTTGGAGGTGGTTGATGGCGTCCACCAGCGCGACACAGGCGCCGGTGATGGCCGCGGTGCGCGTCCCGCCATCGGCCTGGATGACGTCGCAGTCCACATTAATGGTGTACTCCCCCAGTTTGGACAGGTCGACCGCCGAGCGCAGCGAACGCCCGATCAGCCGCTGGATTTCGACCGTGCGCCCGCCCTGTTTGCCCTGGCTCGCCTCCCGCGCCATGCGGGTGCCGGTGGAGCGCGGCAACATGCCATACTCCGCGGTCACCCAGCCGCGCCCCTTGCCGCGCATAAAGCGGGGTACGCCCTGCTCCACCGATGCAGTGCAGATCACCCTGGTATCGCCAAACCCGATCAACACGGAACCCTCGGCGTGGCGGGTGTAGTTGCGGGTGATGGTGATTTCCCTCAGTTGCGATGGCTTGCGGCCACTGGGTCGTTGCATGGACTGGCTCCGCTGGATTGACGTCCGGAGTATACGCCAGAGCGCATCGCGGCGGGGGCAAAATACCTTGCATGCCGCCGCGCATGGCCGGGCTGAACTGTAAGCCCCGTAGACAAGCTGGTACACTCAACGCGCTCGAAATTTCACGCGGATGACCGAATGATTCACAGTATGACCGCCTTTGCCCGCGAGAGCCTGGCTACCGGCCATGGCATCCTCACGGTCGAATTGCGCTCGGTAAACCACCGCTACCTGGATTGCAGCTTCAAGCTGCCCGACGCCCTGCGATCCCTGGAACATCGCCTGCGGACACTGGCGGGGTCCGCAATGAACAGGGGCAAGCTCGACTGCCTGCTGCGCCTGCAGGGTCATCCCTCGGGCGACAGCGCGCTGAGGATCAACGCCGAGCGACTCGAACAGCTGGTGGCGGCCGCAGATATCATCGGCCAGCGAATGCCCGGGGTGCGCCCGCCCAGCGCATTGGAAGTGTTGCAATTTCCCGGCATCTGCGCCGCAGATGACAATTTCGAAGAGGAACTGCAACAATCCGCAGAAAACCTGTTCCGCGCGACCATGGACAACCTGCTGACAACACGCCAGCGCGAGGGCGAGAAGCTGGCGGGCCTGGTACTGGAGCGGCTGCAGCAGGTGGAAACCGCGGTGGCGGCAACCCGCAAGCTGCTGCCGACCCTGTTGCAGCAACAGCGAGACCGGATCACCGCGCGCATAGCGGAACTGGAGATACAGGTCGACCGCGACCGACTGGAACAGGAGCTGGTACACCTGGCGCAAAAAGCGGATGTGGACGAGGAGCTGGATCGACTTGATGCCCACGTCGGCGAGGTGCGCCGGACACTGGAAGCAGGCGGGCCATGCGGCCGGCGGCTGGACTTCCTGATGCAGGAGCTGAACCGAGAAGCCAATACCCTGTCTTCGAAGTCAATCGCCAGCAGTACCACCCAACAGTCGGTGGAACTCAAGGTTCTTATCGAGCAGATGCGCGAACAGATCCAGAACATTGAATAAGAAACCCGGCACAGTGCCTGGCACAGGACTTCCATGAGCAGCACAGGGACACTTTTCACCGTATCCGCCCCCTCCGGCGCCGGCAAGACCAGCCTGGTCAACGCCCTCATCAGGCACGACCGGCAGTTGCGCGTTTCCGTGTCCCACACCACCCGCCCCAGGCGCCCGGGCGAGACCGACGGGGTCGATTATCACTTCATTGATGCCGCAACCTTCCAGTCCATGCTGGAGCGCACCGAGTTCCTCGAGCATGCCCAGGTCTTCGGGAACCTGTACGGCACTTCCCAGGCGTGGGTCGAGCAGCAACTGCGCACGGGGATCGACGTCATTCTCGAGATCGACTGGCAGGGCGCCCAGCAGGTAAAGCGGCTGATGCCCCGAACCCAGGCTATTTTTATTCTTCCCCCGTCGCGGGCAACGTTGCAACAGCGCCTGACGGCGCGCGGGCAGGACGACAGCGCCATCATCGCCGCGCGTATGGCCGAAGCCGTGGAGGAGATGTCCCACTACGTCGAGGGCGATTACCTCGTGGTCAACCAGGACTTCGACAGGGCCCTGGCCGAGTTGCAGGCCATCGTCGCCTGCCAACGCCTGCGGACCTCGCGCCAACAGGTGGAGCTGGCGGAGTTGCTGCAGGACCTGCTGCGCTGAAACCGCCCCGGGCTGGCCCGGGGCGGGCATAATTCACTCTGGACGCCCCCTGGGGGGTTGAGGGTATAATTTGCGGTTCCGCCGCCTTCGGCAAATTTACTATGGGAAGTATCAGGTAATGGCACGTGTAACTGTTGAAGATTGTCTGGAACATGTCGCGAACCGTTTCGAACTGGTCATGGTGGCCAGCAAGCGGGCAAGGCAAATGGCGACCGGCGGCAAGGACCCTATGGTCCAGGAAGAATCAGACAAGCCCACCGTCATAGCCCTGCGCGAAATCGCTGAAGGCTTTATCACCCCCGACATCCTCCTGCGCGAGGATGAGCTGGACGCCGAGCAGGAGCTCGCGGACGTGATGGAGGCCAGCGAGGCCCTCTAGTGTTCCGGGGCATCAGGACCGCTGATCAGCAATGCAAACCATTGATGCCCTCGACTCCACGCTCCGCAGTTATCTCAATCCCGAGCAGGCCAACCACGTAAAGCGCGCCTATTACTTCGCCGAACAGGCCCATTTCGGCCAGGTTCGACGCAGTGGTGAAGAGTATGTGACCCACCCCCTGGCGGTTGCCGGCATCCTCGCCGACATGCACATGGACCACCAGAGCCTGATGGCGGCCATGTTGCACGACGTCATCGAGGACACAGGCATACCCAAGTCAGCCATCGGCAAGCAGTTTGGCCCAACGGTGGCAGAGCTGGTCGACGGCGTCAGCAAGCTCACCCAGATGGAATTCGAGACCCTGGAAGAAAGGCAGGCGGAGAATTTCCAGAAAATGGCCCTGGCGATGGCCCGCGATATCCGGGTTATCCTGGTGAAACTCGCGGACCGCCTGCACAACATGCGCACCCTCGGGGTGCTCCAGAGCGGCAAGGCCCGCCGCATTGCCCGGGAAACCCTCGATATCTACGCCCCTATCGCCATGCGCCTGGGAATGAATACCGTGCGCATGGAGTTTGAGGACCTGGGGTTCAACGCACTCTACCCCATGCGGGCCCGCCGCATCGACGCCGCCCTGCGCAGGGCCCGGGGCCACCGCAAGGAGCTGGTCGACAAGATCCGTCACCAGATCGAGAGCACCCTGGCCCAGGAGGGGCACGATGTAGAGGTGATCGGCCGCGAAAAGCACCTCTACAGCATCTACAAGAAGATGAAGTCCAAGCGCAAATCCTTCTCCGAGATCATGGACATCTACGCCTTTCGCATTGTCGTGGACTCGGTTGACACCTGCTACCGGGTGCTGGGCTGTATCCACAGCCTGTACAAGCCGGTCCCGGGGGAATTCAAGGATTACATCGCCATTCCCAAGGCCAATGGTTACCAGTCGCTGCATACTGTGATGATGGGTATGCACGGGGTTCCGATTGAAATCCAGATCCGCACCCGGGAGATGGAGGCCATGGCCAACAACGGTATCGCCGCGCACTGGCTGTACAAGACCGATGGCCAGACCACCAATGGCAGCCACGCCCGCGCCCGCGAGTGGGTGCAGGGCCTGCTGGAGATGCAGCAGAGGGCCGGCAACTCCCTGGAGTTTATCGAGCACGTCAAGATCGACCTGTTTCCCGATGAAATCTACGTATTCACCCCCAAGGGCAGGATTCTCGAGTTGCCCCGGGGTGCAACCGCGGTCGATTTCGCCTACGCGGTACACACCGATGTCGGCAACAGCTGCGTGGCCTGCCGGATCAATCGTCGCCTCGCGCCCCTGTCTGAACCGCTGCAGAGCGGTGAAACCGTGGAAATCCTGACCGCCCCCGGTGCCACCCCCAACCCCTCCTGGTTCAACTACGCCGTGTCGGCCAAGGCCCGCACCAATATTCGCCACTTTCTCAAGAACCAGACCAAGGAAGATTCGATCGCACTCGGGCGCCGCCTGCTGGACCGGGCCCTGGCCGCGTTCAGCCAGAGCCTCGACCAGCTGCCGGCCGACCAGCTGGGGGACTATCTCGCGCGCAACCACTACGCCCAGCTGGACGACCTGCTGGAGCAGATTGCCAGGGGCAACCGTCTGCCCGCAATCACCGCCCAACAACTGCTGGGCGGCCTGGGCGCTGACCCGGCCGGCGCGAAAGACAGCGTGCTGCCGGTGGCCATTCGCGGCACCGAGGGCTTTATGGTCAGTTACGCTCGCTGCTGCCATCCCATCCCGGGTGACCCCATCGAGGGCTACCTCAGCTCCGAAAAGGGTGTGGTGGTTCACCGCGAGCGCTGCAGGAACCTGGGGGAGATGCGGGAAAAGAGCGAGCGCCTGGTCGCCCTGCGCTGGGATGAACAGGTTGAGGGCGAGTACTCGGTGGAATTGCGCATCGAGGTCGAGAACCGCCGGGGCATGATTGCGGTGATCGCTACCCGTATCAACAGCATGGGGGTGAACATCGAGAAGATATCCACCGAGGACAAAGACTACCAGTTCACCTATGTCGACATGGAGATGCCGGTGCGCAACCGGGTGCACCTGGCCCATATCATGAAGCGCCTGCGCGCCATCAACTCCGTGCGCAAGGTCACCCGCATCAAGAATTGAAAGACTGCTTTAATCCACTACCGCAGGAGAGCAACTGTGAGCAACCGCGCCGTCATTTCCACACCCGCCGCGCCCGAGGCAATCGGTCCCTACTCCCAGGCGATCAAGGTCGGCAACACCGTGTGGTTGTCAGGCCAGATTCCGCTGGTGCCTGGGTCCATGGAGTTGGTAACGGGTGACATCCGCGCTCAGGCGAGCCAGGTTTTCAGCAACCTGGCGGCGGTAGCCGAGGCCGCTGGGGGAAGCCTCAACCACGCGGTAAAGATCAATATCTCCCTCACCGACCTGGCCCATTTTGCCGCGGTCAACGAGGTCATGGCGAGCTTCCTCTGCGCCCCCTACCCGGCCCGGGCCTGCGTCCAGGTCGCGGCGCTCCCCAGGGGCGTGGATATCGAGGTGGAAGCCATCCTCGCGATATAGTCTGCAAACCGGGCCAGGCGCTAGCGCGCAGCGGCCAGCACCGCGCCGTAGCCGCTGCGGTAATCCGGATACCGCAGCTGGTAGCCGCTGGCGTGAAGTAAGCGGTTACTACAGCGCTTATGCCCTTCATTCATGGTTTCCCGGACAATGGGTGCATTGGTCTGGGGCGCCTCAGCAGCAATCCCCAGCGCCTGGGCCAGCCAGGTTTCGACCTCGTACTGCGGGGCAGGCAGGTCATCCACCCCGTTGTAGACCGGGGCCAGTCCCACCCCCGTGCGGGCCCGCTCCAGCAGGTGACAAAGAAACCCCGCACAGTCATCCCGGTGAATGCGATTGCCGTAGCGCAGCGGCTGCCGCGGGCACAACTCGCCGCGCCTGATCCGCTCCAGCAGGCGTCCCTTCGGGTCACCGTAGATGCCGGCAAAGCGAACCACGCAGGCCGCATGGGGCGAGTCCAGCAGGAGCTGTTCAGCGGCGACCATGGCCAGGCTCCGGGGGTCATCCACTGCCAGCGCACTGGCCTCATCCACCCAGCCGCCGTCCCGTTCGGCATAGACCCGGGTGCTGGACACCCACAGCACTGCCCTGGGTTTGTGGCCGCCAAGCCCCGCCAGCAGGTTTTGTGCGCCCAGGGTGAAACCCCGGCGATAGCCCTCTACCGAGCGGTCGCTGGGATTGGCGGTGACCACCACGAACTCCGGCTGCAGGGCGGCCATGAAGTCCAGGCTGCCGGGCCGGGTGTAATCTCCTGCGAACCCGGTAAATCCCGCAGGCAGGCGCGCCGGCTCACGCCGCAGGCCCGCTACCTGCCAGTCCCTCGAAAGCAGCTGTGCCCCGCTGCGGGCGCCCAGGTCGCCGCAGCCGATAAATAGAATGGAATTGGTCTTCATTATGTTTTCCCTCACTGGTTACACTATACGCAGCCCCGCCCCGGACCTCTCACCATGACCCTGAAAAATTCTGGCATAGCGCGCATACCGGTGCGCGAGTTGCGCGGAGTGGGGCCCAGGCTCGCGGCCAGGCTCGCGGACTACGGCGTGCACCAGGTCGAGGATCTGTTGTTCCACCTGCCGCTGCGCTACCAGGATCGCACCCGGGTGACCCCCATCGCCGCGGTGAGAGAGGGGGCCGACGTGGTGGTTGAAGGAGAGGTGCGCGCCGCCGACATCGTATTTGGTCGGCGCCGCAGCCTGGTGGCGCGCATCCAGGATGGCAGCGGCACCCTGACCCTGCGCTTCTTCCATTTCTCCGCGGCCCAGAAGAACAGCCTCAAACCGGGTACCCGGCTGCGCTGCTTCGGCCAGGTGCGCCGCGGCGGCAGCGGCCTGGAGATGTTCCACCCGGAATACCGCCCCCTCGAGGGCGGGGAGCGCCCCATCGAGCAGGCGCTTACACCCATTTACCCCACTACCGATGGCATCGGCCAGAACCAGTGGCGCAATCTTTGCGGCCAGGCCCTGGCCCGCCTGCAGCGGGAGCCGCCACAGGACCTGATGCCCCCGGGGCAACATCCCTACGACCTGGCCCGCGCGCTGGAGTACTTGCACGCGCCGCCGCCCAACGCCCCCCAGCAACTGCTGCGGGAGGGGCGGCATCCGGCCCAGCTGCGCCTGGCGCTGGAGGAACTGGTGGCGCACAACCTGTCGCTGCAGCGACTGCGCGAACGCCAGCGGGAGGACGGAGCTCCGGCCATGCCCCTCGACAGCGCCCTGCTGGAGGCTTTCCTGGCGACCCTGCCCTTCCAGCCCACCGGCGCCCAGCAGCGGGTGCTGGCGGAAATCGGCGCCGACCTCGCCCTTCCCGTCCCCATGCTGCGCCTGGTGCAGGGGGATGTGGGCTCGGGCAAGACCCTGGTCGCCGCGGGCGCCGCCCTGCAGGTCATCGCCAACGGTTACCAGGTGGCCATCATGGCGCCTACCGAGATCCTGGCAGAGCAGCACCGGGCAAGTTTCAGCAACTGGTTCCAGCCCCTGTCCATTGGCATGGAGTGGCTGAGTGGCCGCCTGAAGGGGAAAAAGCGGGAGGCCGCCCTGCGGCGCATCGCCAGCGGCGAGGCGGCCCTGGTGATAGGCACCCATGCCCTGTTCCAGCAGGACGTGAGCTTTCACCGCCTGGGCCTGGTCATCGTCGACGAGCAACACCGCTTCGGTGTCCACCAGCGGCTGGCGCTCACCGCCAAGAGCGCCCCGGGCCAGGGCAAGCCGCATCAGCTGGTGATGACCGCCACACCGATTCCGCGCACCCTCTCCATGGTGGCCTACGCCGACCTGGACTGCTCGGTCATCGACGAGCTGCCGCCGGGGCGCCAGGCCGTCACCACGGTATTGATCGACAACGCGCGTCGCGACCAGGTGATGGAGCGGGTGGCGGCGGCCTGCGGCCAGGGCCGGCAGGCCTACTGGGTATGCACCCTGATCGAGGAAAATGACGCGCTGCAAGCGCAGGCGGCGGAGGCGACCGCGGCGGAACTGCGACTGGCCCTGCCCGAACTCGCCATCGGCCTGGTCCACGGCCGCATGAAACCGGCGGAAAAGGAGTCGGTCATGGCCGCATTCAAGGGCGGCGAGCTGGCCATGCTGGTGGCCACCACCGTTATCGAGGTGGGCGTCGATGTGGCCAATGCCAGCCTGATGATCATCGAGAATCCTGAGCGCCTGGGCCTGGCGCAGCTCCACCAGTTGCGGGGCAGGGTCGGTCGGGGCAGCGCGGCCAGCCATTGTGTGATGCTGTACCAGGCGCCCCTGTCGGCCTCGGGCAGGGAGCGGCTGATCGCCCTGCGCGACAGCTGCGACGGGTTTTACATCGCGGAAAGGGACCTGGAGCTGCGCGGACCGGGGGAGGTACTGGGCACCCGCCAGACCGGCCTGATGGAATTTCGCATCGCCCAGCTGCCGGCCCACAGCCACCTGCTGGACGAGGTGCAGGCCATCGCAGAGCTTATCCGCCAGCGCTATCCCGAGCTTGCCGGCGCACTGGTACAGCGCTGGACCGGTGCAAAACAGGCCTTCGGCAACGTCTAGCTGAAGAGTTCGCGCCAGCGCCGCTCCAGCGCCACAGTGCCAATCGCCTCGAGGGTGGCGATATTGCGGTCGGGAATCTCGTCGGCATCGGCATCGTCCGCCAGCACCCTGCTCAACATATCCTCCCGCAGCAGGTGAACCAGCGGATAGGGCGCGCGATTGCTGTAGTGGCTGGCCCCGTCTGCCGGCTCCCCGGCAAACAGGTAGCGGGGGTGGAAGCTCGCCAGCTGCACCACGCCCCGCAGGCCCGCCTCCTCCAGCAGGGACTGGGCCTCATCGAGAAAATCCAGGTAGTCGTGAAAATCGCCCAGGGCGGCGGGAAACGCCAGCAGCGTGGTGGCGATGTCCTCCTCGGTGCTGCGCTGCAGCAGATCGAGCTCCTGCAAAAAGGCCTGCCGCAGGGCCTGCGGCCGTGTTTCGCCACAGATAGCAATTCGCAGTCTCGCCGCGCCCAGCAGGGGGCGCGCAAAGGGGCAGAGGTTCAGGCCGACCACACAATCGGCCAGCCAGGTGCGGATGTGGGCTTCGGCCTGCGCCGCGGGTTCGCCCGCCCCGGACTCCATCAGGCCATGATAGCCGGCAGTTCCTTCTGCAGGGCCGTCTTGTCTTTGGTTGCCTCGCCGGTGAGGGCAAAGCCCAGCAGCTTGCCGGCGGGATCGCGGAACTCGGCCTTCACATTGGTGCCCTCGGCCGTTATCGACCAGGCGCCCTGGGCACCCGGCGCCGGTGGCGCTACCACCACCGGGCACGCGGGCGTCTTGATGGTTACCGGCATGGCGGGATAGCTGACTTCGGTGGGCTCGCCAGCAAGGGTCCTGGCCAGCGCGCGTGCCGCCGCCATCAGTGGCGCCACATACACCAGCACATGGCCGTTCACCTCGGCGCAATCGCCCATGGCGTAGACATTGGGCGCGCTGGTTTCCAGCAGACGGTTGGTCACGATGCCGCGGTTGGTGGCGATACCCGACGCCTTGGCAAGGGTGGTGCGCGGGCGCACGCCCACGGCGGAGACAACAATATCGGCGGCGATGGTGGCGCCGTTGTTGAGGCTGACCAGCACACCGCTGGCGGCCTTGTTCACGGCGGTCACCAGCGGGCCGAAATGGAACTTCGCACCCTTCGCCTCGAGCGCAGCCTGCACCGCCTTGCCCGCGGCCTCGGGCAGCAGTGTGGGCAGGCAGTAGCCCAACGGGTCCACCGCCTCCACCTCGAAACCGCCATTGATCAGGTCATTGGTAAATTCACAGCCGATCAGGCCGCCGCCGATAATACAGACCTTCCTGACATTGTTCTTGGCCACGGCGGTGCGGAAATCGTCGTAGTCGAGCAGATCATTGACCGAGTAGACCCGCTCCAGGGCATCCCCCTGCAGGGGCGGGCTGATAACCTCCGCGCCCACCGCGAGTACCAGTTTGCTGTAGTGGATGGCAGTCTGGGCATCGCCCACCTTGATCAGCTGCTGCGCGGTATCGATCTCGTTGACCCGGGTCATGGTCCAGACGCTGGCCTTGAGCAACCGGGCCATACTGCCCGCGTCCAGCTGCGCCAGGTCGTTGGCGCTGTGGTTCTTGGTATAGCCGGTGGACAGCATGGGCTTGGAGTAGGAGCGGCCGTCATCGGAGGTAATCAGGATCAGCGGCGTGCTGTCGTCGTATTTGCGAAACTCCTTGGCCAGCCCATAACCTGCAAGGCCGGTGCCCAGAATCACCACCGGTGCATGTGCTTTATCGGCCACCGGTTCCTGGTGGTGCGGCGTTTCATCCAGCGGCGCCTCCTCCAGCAATTCGAAATCTTCCTTGCCCACCCCGCAGTCGGGACACAACCAGTCCTCGGGTACGTCTTCCCACCGGGTACCAGGGGCAATGCCGTCATCCGGCCAGCCCAACTTCTCATCGTAGATCAGGCCGCAGACGATACATTCATATTTGCTCATGTCACTTCTCGCATTGTTTTTCCGCCCGCCTGGCGGCACATTCCGCGATGCTCACAGAATCGCTCTAGTCATTTCCGAGCGCGGAAACAGGGTCAAAATTTGGATCGCCACACTATAGGGTTGTGTAAAAATTGTGCAAGAACTTTGTGCCGGCCCCCCGGTTCCCCCGGGGTAGAAGCGGGCTTGCGTGCACCCGCCCGATCGCGCATCCTCTGGGCTTGTGCAGCCTGCAAAAGAGCCCGCGTTACCGTGCCAGAGCGACCCATCCCGCGCCCGATCCGCAGCGAGCCGCACTGGCGTGCAATGCAACTCTACACCGCGGCGGAATTGCCCTCGGCCTGCCGCCACTGGTTGCTCGATGACAGCTCGCTCACGGTTCGCCTGATTGAACTGAACCTGGGGGAGTTCCGGGTACAGCGCCTGTACCAGGGCTGGCAGTTGCCCCTGCTGTCGGAGAGCAAGCTGCTGGGGGTGCCGGCCCGGCAGCGGGCACTGGTGCGAGAGGTCGGTCTGATGCTGGCCGGCCGTACGGTGGTGTTTGCGCGCAGCGTTTTTCCCATCGCCAGTCTCAGTGGCGACCTCACCCGTCTGCGCTATCTGCAAAACAGGTCGCTGGGGGCCATCCTGTTCAAACACCCGGGGATGCATCGCAGCCCGTTCGAGCTTGCAAGGATGGCCGGGGACAGTGACTACCTGCCACGGCAGCTGCGGCAGGATGTTCCCGCCTGGGGCAGGCGCTCGCGCTTTGTTATCGGTGGCCGCAGCCTGATGGTCAGTGAGGTCTTCCTGCAGGGCTTCACCCCGTGGACCGCCGGGCTGGCCGTGCACCGGGCTCAAAGGGGCAAGGTCGACGCTGCAATTGCACCGCCAAAACAGTAAGCTTGACCGCTCCCGGTGCAGGCACAGCGGCGTTCATGATCAATACCTCAAAATCCACGGCACTGCTGCAGTTGATCCGCTTTGACCGGCCGATTGGTACCCTGCTGCTGCTGTGGCCGACACTATGGGCTTTGTGGATCGCCGCCGAGGGGGTGCCCGACATCGACCTGCTGGCGATTTTCATAGCCGGAACCTTCCTGACGCGCTCCGCCGGCTGCATCATCAACGATCTCGCTGATCGCCATGTAGACGGGGCGATAAAGCGCACCAGCGGTCGCCCCCTGGTGACCGGGGCGGTCAGTGAAAAAGAGGCAGTGATCCTGTTTTTCGCCCTCATGCTGCTGGCCTTCGTACTGGTTTTGTCCACCAATACCCTGACTATCGGGCTCTCCCTGGTAGCCGTGGTACTGGCGTCTTCCTACCCCTTCATGAAACGCTTTACCCACCTGCCGCAGCTGGTACTGGGCCTGGCGTTTTCCTGGGGAATCCCGATGGCCTTCGCCGCCCAGCGCAACGCGCTGCCCGCGGCGCTGTGGCTGGTTTTCCTGGGAAACTTCTGGTGGATTGTCGCCTATGACACCAAGTACGCCATGGTCGACCGGGATGACGATATTTTGGCCGGGGTGAAATCCACCGCCATCCTGTTCGGCCGGCACGACCGCCTCATCGTGGCAATCCTGCAACTGTTGTGCCTGCTGACCCTGTATCTCGCGGGCCTGGCCTTTGAATTGGGTAGTTATTACATGCTCTCGCTTGGAGTGTCCGCCGCCCTGTTCGGCTACCAGCAGTACCTGATCCGCGGGCGTGAGCGCGATGCCTGCTTCAGGGCCTTCCTGCACAATAACTGGGTAGGTATGGCGATTTTTGCCGGCATCGTCCTGCACTACGGCAGCTGAGCAAAGACGCGCATGGCGATAACAGCGGAGTTCCTCAGCAGCCTGGAGCACATTCCGGCCGGGCAGTGGAACGCGATCACGGGTATTGATTACCCTTTCCTGCGCCATGAGTTCCTCTACGGCCTGGAGCAGACCGGCTGTGCCTGCGCCGACACCGGCTGGCAGGGTTGCCACCTGCTGTTGCGCGATGCAGCCGGCGTGCTGGCGGTCATGCCTCTCTACCTGAAGTCACACTCCTACGGTGAATACGTATTCGACTGGTCATGGGCGGACGCCTGGCAGCGCAGCGGGCTCCACTATTACCCGAAGCTCGTCAGCGCCATTCCCTTCACCCCCGCGACCGGTCCGCGCCTGTGTATGCGCGAGGACGCCGACGCCGCGGCAACCTGGAATGCCGCCCTCGATGCGGTCCGGGGCCTGGCGAACAAGCGTGGCATCTCTTCATGGCACCTGCTGTTTCCCGAGCAGGACGTTGCCCGCTCGCTGCTGGCGGCCGGCCTGCACCGGCGCACCGCCACCCAGTTCCACTGGTTCAACCGCGGCTACGCCAGTTTCGATGACTTCCTGGCGGACTTCACCAGTCGCAAGCGCAAGAACCTGCGACGGGAACGCGCCCGCGTGGCGGAACAGGGCCTGACTCTCAGGACCCTCTGCGGCGCGGAAATCGGCCCGCGGGAATGGCAGCAGTTCCACCACTTCTACCGCATGACTTACGCCAAGCGCAGCGGTCACGGCGGCTACCTCACCCGCGAGTTTTTCACCCAAACCGCGCCGCGACTCGGCGAGCAGGCAATCATGGTGTTGGCCTACCTGGAGGGCCGGGCAGTCGCCGGGGCATTGTATTTTCGCTCCCGCGATACGCTTTACGGGCGCTACTGGGGTTGCGAGCGGGAATACGATTGCCTCCATTTCGAGACCTGCTACTACCAGGGAATCGAATTCTGCATCGCCCATGGCCTGCAGAAGTTTGATCCCGGCGCCCAGGGCGAACACAAGATCCAGCGCGGGTTTCGCCCCGTCCCCACCTGGTCGAACCACTGGATAGCCGATTCGCGCCTGGCCGCCGCGGTGGGCGATTTCACCCGCAGTGAAGAGCAGCACAGCGCGGCCTACCTACGGGACGCGGCCACGCTGCTGCCGTTCAGGGATACCGAAAATGAGACTTGAGCGCCGCCCGGCGCAAGCAGGCGGCGCTATTCAAGGCTGCTGTTTGCGCCACACCAGCAAGCGGTTGTTTGCCGGCATCGCGTGGTCCTGCTGCAAGGCGAAGCCCGCGCCGGCCGCCAGCCGATCTACCGCTTCGAAATCGCGAATCGCGCTGGCGGGATGTTGCTGTGCCAGCCATTGGTCAAACCGGGCGTTGCTCGCGCTGGTATAAGTGCCACCGTAGTTAAACGGGCCGTAGATCGCCAACACCACATCAGAACCGGCCTGGTTTTCCAGTCCGGCGAAAAAGCGCTCAACCGCGGAAAAAGCCATGATATGCAGGCTGTTGGCGCTGAACAGCGCATCGGGAATAAGGCCTGGCCAGATTGGCTCGCGAACATCGAGGGCCAGTGGCGGCAACAGGTTGGCGCCCGGGTAAGCGCGACAGCGTGGCGCCAGCAGGGGCAGGTTTTCAGGCAGCTCCGTGGCTTGCCACCGCAACCATGGCATGTTCGCGGCGAAGTGGCAGGCGTGCTGGCCGGTACCGCTGGCAATTTCCAACACCTGGCGCCGATCGGCGAAGGCTTTCAGCAATACCTCGAGAATGAACCCCTTGTTGTTTTCACAGGCCTGGGAGAAAGGCAGTGAAGCCACGCCTGCCACCAGCCCTGCTAGGCTGCCGCGGGCGGCGTGTCGCGAGTGAATACCAGCTCACCGTCCGCGGACGCCGCCGCATTGAAACGGTAGCCGTCGGCCCTGAACTCCTCCAGCCCCCGGGGATCCTCGAGCTGCCGGTCGACGATAAAGCGGGCCATCTGGCCGCGCGCCTTCTTGGCGAAGAAGCTGATGACTTTGTACTTGCCGCCCTTGAGATCCCTGAAAACCGGCGTGACGATCCCGGCGTTCAGCGCACGCGGCCTGATGGCCTGGAAATACTCGTTGGAGGCGAGATTTACCAGCACTTGGGATCCCGCTTTCTTCAGCTCGCGGTTGAGCTCGCCCGTGATCGATTCGCCCCAGAACTGGTAGAGGTTGGCGCCGCCGCGGTTGGTGAATTTCAGGCCCATCTCCAGGCGGTAGGGCTGGATCAGGTCCAACGGGCGCAGGATGCCGTAGAGCCCGGAAAGAATCCGCAGGTGCTGCTGGGCGTAACCGAGCTGACCCTCATCGAGGCTGTCGGCATCCAGTCCGTTGTAGACCTCGCCCCGAAATGCGAACAGCGCCTGCCTCGCGTTATCCAGGCTGAATGGCAGCTGCCAGTCCCGGAAGCGCCCATGGTTTAACGCGGCGATTTTTTCACTCACTCCCATCAGCTCGCGGATCTGGTCGGGGCTGAGGGCGCGCGCGTCTTCCACCAGCTGCGCAGAGCGCTCCAGGAAGCGCGGCCGGGTTGCCCTGCGAGTGCGTGGCGGAGTCTCAAAATCCAGGGTCTTGGCCGGGGAAATGACCGTCAACATCGGCTTGATTCCGTGTCAGTAAGGTGGGCGGAATTGGGTTTCTCGCAGGGAGGGCGGCTATGATACTCTGCCGCACAATAATCAAAAAGACTTAACCATCATGCCTGTGCTGCGCGCCCTGGTGCATTACATCGACACTTTCACCGAGCACAGCGGCCGCCTGCTCGCGTGGCTGGTCGTCATGATGGCGCTGTTGACCTCCGTTATCGTGGTTATGCGTTACGGCTTCAATACAGGCTCGATGATGGGCCAGGAGGCCGTCATTTACATGCACGGCAGCCTGTTCATGCTGGGCTCGGCCTATGCCCTGAAAAGCGGCGCCCATGTGCGGGTGGATATTTTCTATCGCAATTTCAGCCCCCGCGCCCAGGCCTGGGTAAACAGCCTCGGCGGTATCGTGTTTCTGATGCCACTGTGCGCTTTCATCGGCTTTGCCAGCTGGAACTATGTCAGCGAATCCTGGATTGTCCGCGAAACATCATCCCAGCCCGGGGGTATTCCCGCGGTTTTCCTCCTGAAGAGCATCATTCCGCTGATGGCTTTCAATCTGTTCCTCCAGGGCCTGGCGGAGACCCTCCGCAGCGCCATATCACTGGTTGCCGGGCGCGAAGCCTGATGGACTACATCTCCCTGTACATGTTCCTGGCGGTCTGCCTGCTGCTGATGCTGGGCTACCCGGTAGCTTTCACCCTCGCCGGGACCGCGCTGGGTTTTGCTGCCGCCGGAATAATCGCGGGACAGTTCGATGCCGGCTTTCTCGCCGCACTCCCGGGCAGGATATTCGGCACCATCAGCAACGACACCCTGATCGCCGTTCCACTGTTCATCCTCATGGGCGTGATCCTGGAGAAATCCCGGGTGGCGGAAGAGTTGCTCGGCAGCATGGCGAAGCTGTTTGGTACCATGCGCGGCGGCCTGGGTATTTCCGTGGTGGTGGTCGGCATGCTGCTGGCCGCCAGCACCGGGATCGTCGGCGCCACCGTGGTGACCATGGGCCTGCTGTCCCTGCCCAGCATGCTGAACGCCGGTTACCGTCCATCCCTGGCCGCGGGTACCATCTGCGCCACCGGAACACTGGGCCAGATCATCCCGCCATCCATCGTTCTGGTGCTGCTGGGGGATATTCTTTCCAACGCCTACCAGCGGGCCCAGCTGAACATGAACGTGCTCACGCCGAAGACCATCTCGGTGGGAGACCTCTTCGTGGGGGCGCTGATACCCGGGCTGATGCTGGTGGCCATGTATATCCTCTACCTGGTGGTATATGCCAGGCTGAAACCCGATGCAGCCCCTGCCGCAAAAGTAGACCACGCCACTCTCGCCGAGGTGATGTGGGGACTGCTGCCGCCGCTGGGGCTGATCGTGGTCGTGCTGGGGTCCATTCTGTCGGGTGCCGCAACCCCCACCGAGGCTGCGGGCATCGGCGCCACCGGTGCGCTGGCGCTGGCATACTGGAAGCGCCAGATGAATATCGCGCGGTTGCATGAGGTCGCGGTCAGCACCATGGAAATCACGGCCATGGTGTTCCTGATCCTCATCGGCGCCGCCGTGTTTACCCTTGTATTTCGCGGCTTCGGCGGCGAGGAGCTGGTCCACCACTTCTTTGCATCGCTGCCCGGCGGCGCAACCAGCGCCATACTGGTGGTAATGCTGGTCATCTTCCTGCTGGGTTTCATCCTGGATTTCATCGAGATCACGTTTGTCGTGGTGCCGATCGTGGGCCCGATCCTGTTGACCATGGGTGTGGACCCCCTCTGGCTCGGGATCATGATCGCCATGAACCTGCAGACATCATTCCTCACACCGCCTTTCGGCTTCGCCCTGTTCTACCTGCGCGGCGTGGCCCCCCCGGAGGTGACAACCAGCGCTATCTACCGGGGAGTTGTTCCCTTTATACTGATACAGGTTCTGGCCATGACGGTTCTGTGGGTCTGGCCTGCCATGGCCACATGGCTGCCGGCGCTGCTGAAGCAGTAGCCCGCGCCGCCTCCTCGATTTTCAAACAACCGGATCCCAGACCATGAGTGACATCGACGACGCACCAGTCCCCCAGGGCGAACTCGCGCTGCAGACAGTGGCGATGCCCAAGGACACCAATGCCAGCGGGGATATCTTCGGTGGCTGGCTGCTGTCCCAGATGGATATCGCGGGGATGATCACCGCCAGCGAAGTGGCCCGGGGCCGGGTCGCCACGGTGGCGGTTGACGGCATGGCATTCCTGACCCCGGTACATGTCGGCGCGGTAGTGTCCTGCTACTGCGATGTGCTGGAGGTTGGCCGCAGCTCTATCAGGATCATGGTAGAGGTGTGGATCAACTCGCCCCACGATGGCGAACCACTCAAGGTGACCGAGGGCGAGTTTGTGTTCGTCGCCATAGACGAGTCGGGCCGCACCCGCGCGATCAAAAACTGAGCTATTGTTGCCGCTCCGGGGGAGCATCGATCACCACGTCCCTGGCGTTGATATAGGCCTGTTCGGAAATGTGGTGGTAGGCGCGCACCCCGTCGAAAAACTTCTGGTAGGACGCGTGAACTTTCGCCGCCATGGGATCCTCTGACACCAGTTTCTGCATCACCGTTTCGCTGCCACGGAACAGGGCCAGCAGTACCTCATCGGGCAGGCGCCGTAACTGCACCCCATGATTCTTTACCAGGTCTTCCAGGGCGGCGTTGTTGCGCGCGGTGAATTCGTCCAGCATGTCCTGGTTCACAGCCCTGGCGGCGTAGGTCACTATCGCCTGTAAGTCCGCTGGCAGCGCCTCGAAGGAATTCCTGTTGACAATGAATTCGAGCATGGAACCCGGCTCGTGCCAGCCGGGGTAATAGTAATACCTGGCGACCTCGTGCAGCCCGAAAGCCAGGTCATTGTAAGGTCCAACCCACTCGGCGGCGTCGATCACCCCCGTCTGCAGCGAGGTATAGAGTTCGCCGCCGGGTATGCGCACTGCGGTGCCTCCCGCCTCGGCAAACACATCGCCGGCAAGGCCGGGGATACGCATTTTCAGCGCCTGCAAATCCGCGACCGAGTTGAGTTCCCGGTTGAACCAGCCGGCCATCTGCACGCCGGAACTGCCACCCGCGAAGGGAATGATGTTGAAGGGTGCATAGGCCTCACGCCAGAGTTCGAGGCCGCCGCCATAATGCAGCCAGCCATTCATTTCCTGGGCGTTCATGCCGAACGGTATCGCGGTGAAAAAGACCGAGGAGGGTACCTTGCCTTTCCAGTAATAGGCTGCCCCGTGGCCCGCGTCCGCCACGCCCTGGGACACCGCATCAAAAATTTCGAAGGGGGGGACGATCTCCCCGGCACCGTAAACATGAATCTTGAGCCGGCCCGCGCTCATTTCATCGACATAACGTGCAAAGTTTTCAGGGCCGGCCCCCAGCCCGGGAAAATTTTTCGGCCAGGTTGTCACCAGCTTCCACTGGTACTGCCCGGCCTCCAGGGCCGGACCTGCTGCCACGCTTTTAACTGCACCGGCTCGCCCCGTCGCCCAAAGGGCGATGACCAGCACCAGTGCCGCCACCAGTGCCAGAATAATGAATGGGGTATAGCGCTGTTCTGTAGTGGCTGCCGCCATGACCTGTTCCTTTTTATCCGGCCGTGATTACATCAACTGTAAATTGGCGTACTGCAATACCAGCCACTTGCTGCCATCGGTATCGAAATTGACCTGTACCCTGGCGCTGGCGCCGCGCCCCTCAAAGTTTAACACCACCCCCTCGCCAAAGATCTGGTGGTAGACCTGCTGGCCGAGGTTGAGTTCGGTGCCGGGCACCCGCGCCTGCATGATGCTGCTCACAGGCTGGGCAATACTGGCGCGCAAGCGCACCTCCTGGATCAGTTCGGCGGGAATTTCCCGAATAAAGCGCGAGGGCGTATTGAGGGTTTCGCTGCCGTGCAGGCGGCGGCTCTCGGCGTAGGTAACAACCAGCTTTTGCATTGCACGGGTTATGCCGACGTAACACAGGCGGCGCTCCTCCTCGAGGCGGCCCGGCTCCTCGATGGACATGCGGTGGGGAAACAGGTTTTCCTCCATTCCCGCCAGGAACACCAGCGGGAACTCCAGGCCCTTGGCGGAGTGCAGGGTCATGAGCTGCACGCTGTCCTCATGTTCGTCCGCCTGCGCGTCTCCCGCATCCAGCGCCGCGCTGTCGAGGAACTGCTGCAGCGGCGACAGCTCGCCGTCCTCGCCAACAAACTGCTTTGCGGCGCTGACCAGCTCCTCAAGGTTTTCCACCCGGGCCTGGCCCTTTTCACCCTTTTCCTTGCGGTAATACTCGATTAATGACGATCCCTGCACGACCTGTTCAACCACGTCCTCGAGCGACAGTTCGTCCGTTCCGGTATCGAGCTCGTTGATAAGCGCTGCAAAGCCCTCCAGTGCGCCCAGGGCCCGCGCAGGCAGCAGTTTCTCGGCAATCGCCGCGGCAACCGCCTGCCACAGGGATATCTGCCGGCTGCGGGCGCAATCGCGCAGGACATCCAGGGTCTTGTCGCCGATACCGCGCGGGGGTGTATTGATAACCCGCTCCACCGCGGCGTCATCGCCCCTGCTGATAATCAGGCGCAAGTAGGCGAGGGCGGTGCGTATTTCCATGCGCTCGTAGAAGCGCTGGCCCCCATAGATGCGGTAGGGCATCCCGGCGCGTATCAACGCCTCTTCCAGCACCCTGGACTGGGCGTTGGAACGGTAGAGGATGGCGGCCGAGGCCCGGTTGTTGCCCGCCCCGGTCCAGCGCTCGATCTGCTCCACGATGTAGCGCGCCTCGTCCTGCTCGTTGAAGCCCGCGTAGAGGGCGATGGGTTCCCCGGACTCCCCCGCGGTCCACAGCTCCTTGCCGAGTCGGCCCTGATTGAAGGCGATGACACCGTTGGCCGCCCGCAGGATGGTCTGGCTGGAACGGTAGTTCTGTTCAAGTCGCACGGTTCGCGTTGCGGCAAAATCCTGGGTGAAGCGCTGGATATTCTCGATCTTCGCGCCGCGCCAGCCATAGATCGACTGGTCATCATCACCTACGGCGACCACCGGTATATGCTTGCCGGCAAGCACCCGCAGCCAGGCGTACTGGATAGTGTTGGTATCCTGGAATTCATCCACCAGGATCTGGCGGAAGCGGCCCTGGTAATGCTGCAGGACCTCGGGGCTCTGCAGCCACAACTCGTGTGCCCGCAACAACAGCTCCGCGAAGTCCACCATGCCGCCGCGCTCGCAGGCCTGCTCGTAGGCGCGATAGACCTGCAGCATGGTGTGGGCAAACAGATCCCCCGGCGGCGGCTCGATATGCCTCGAGCGCAGGCCCTCGTCCTTTTGCGCATTGATGTACCACTGCGCCTGCCTGGGGGGCCAGCGGGACTCGTCCAGCTCCAGCTCTCGGCACACCCGCTTGACCAGGCGCAACTGGTCGTCGCTGTCCAGTATCTGGAAGTTCTGTGGCAGGCCAGCCGCTTTCCAGTGTGCCTTCAACAGGCGATGGGCCAGGCCGTGGAAGGTCCCCACCCACATACCGTGAGCAGAAATCTGCAGCATTTCCTCGATGCGGCCCCGCATTTCCCGCGCCGCCTTGTTGGTAAAAGTCACCGCGAGAATAGACCAGGGAGAAAAACCTTCGGCCCGCACCAGCCAGGCGATGCGATGCACAAGCACCCGGGTTTTGCCACTGCCGGCGCCGGCCAGTACCAGCATGTTCTGGTTATCCGCAGCTACGGCATCGCGCTGAGCGTCGTTGAGGGGTGAGAGAATATCAGATACATCCATGCCGGCATTCTAACCAAATTGGCGCCGCGCAACACGAACTGGAGCGCCTCTTCGCAGTCTCTTCACAGTCTCTTCATAGGGGAAGGCAATCGCGAGACGGGTCTGCTACTATTTGGCGGATTTTCGCCAATCCACAGGCCGCAACCAGTTATGACCGACGACGACACCCGCGCAAAACCCGCGTTCTCCAGAACGGATCCGCTGGATTCTGCGCCTGGCGATCGGCGCCGGGAGCCGGTGTTTACAGACTTCGACGAAGACGAGGATTACGAGGAATCCGAACGGGATACCGACTATGCCTCCGGTTACGGGGAAGAATCCGACGACGAGGACGATCTGGAGCCACTGGAGGGGGACGATGCCGACATACTCTCCTCCGATTGGCAGGTGCTGGGCGCCGCCGCAGGGGGCACCGGTCGGTCGCGCGAAAGCCGCAGTAACCCCTGGGACGTGGAAGACTCCTCCAACCCTGAAGAGCGGGAGATACAGGCTGTCGGGAGGTTCAGTGCCGAACCCGAGCGGGAGCCCTTCGACGAGGAGGATGAGTACGAGGAGGAAGATCCGGACGAAGACTGGGACGAGGAAGAGGCCGATCCGGACGACGATGCGGATGACTATGAGCCTGAGGACGAGGACAGCAATCGGGGCTGGCCCATGGGCATGGTCATTGTCGGGCTGGTGGCCCTGGGGCTGCTGGTTGCCGGTGGTTACGGCGTGATCCAGCAGCGCGCGGCAGCCGAGGCGGAAATCCGCCAGCTACAGGCAAGCCTGGCGACCTCGGCCAGTCCCGCCGAGGTCGCGGCCAGCAGGGAAGCCCTGCGGGAAATGGAGCAGCGCAGCCTCAAGGACCAGGCCACGATAGAAGCCCTGACCCTGGAAAACAGGCGCCTGAGCGACACGGCGGCGGGCCTTGAGCAGCAGCTGGAAGCCCTGCAAGCTGCCGCGGCCAAACCGGTTCCGCCCAAGCCAGCGGCCGCCGCCAAACCGGCGCGCACTACATCTACAAGCCCCGGGAACGCAGCTCCACAGGCCAACACCGCCGGCGGCGCCGCGAGCGGAGACTGGTTCGTGAACTTCAGCTCGTACAGCCAGCGCAGCGTTGCCGACAGCTGGGCGAAAAAGCTGGCGCCATCCTCTGGAAAAGCCGTGGTTCTCCCCGTCACCCGGGATGGCCAGACGCTTTACCGGGTGCGCGTGGTGGGTTTGGCAAACCGTGCCCAGGCACAGGAAGTTGCCGGCCAGCTGCAGGCGGCCCACAAGCTGCCGGCACTTTGGGTGGACCGGGAATAGTTTTAGCGGGCGCTCTTGGCAGGAGTGGCCCGTCCTGTTACTGTTTTGCCGTCATTTCTTAGAGGATATCGGTATGAAGAGCTGGAAATTTGTCGTTCTGGGCCTGGCACTGGGAAGCGCTGCGAGCATGGCGCAGGATTGTGTGGCACCCGCTGCACCACAAATACCGGATGGGGAGAAGTCCAGCCTGGAGGACATGCTCGCCGCACAGAAGGCGGTCAAGGAGTTCCAGGCGGCGAACCTGGCCTACATGAGCTGTCTTGAGCCCTCGGTCAACACCGCCGAGGCCGCAGCCAAGGACGCCGCAGCCAAAGTTGCAGCGAAGGCTGACGGCGCTGAAGACGCCCTGAAGGCGGCCAATGCCGAACTCCTGAAAGCACAGGAAACCTACAATGCTGCGGTTTCCATGGAAGAAGAAGTGGCCGGAAAGTTCAATACCGAAATCCGCGACTACAAGGCCGCCAACCCCGGCTGATCCCCGCACCCTGTACTTCGCCCCGGGATGACGCCGTCACGGGGTGGTTTTCCGTACCTACGCATCTACCCTGACCAGCCCGCCAGCGGGCCCCAGGGGGATTTCGTGAAAGCCACCACAACAATATAGGCGGCCGTCAGCAGCGCCATGCCGAAAGTGGTCACCCGGACCCGACGGGTTTTGCCAAAGCGAAACGCCACCATACCCAGACCGATGTAGCACAGCAGGGCAGCGATTTTCGCGCTCAGCCAGGCAAATTCGAAGGGGTTGGCCTGCCATATCACCAGCATGCCGATGGCGGAAGCCAACAACAGGGTGTCCAGGATGTGGGGCAGGACCCGGGCGGGGCGCGAGCGCAGGCGCGGGTTGCCGGTGAGCATCCAGTAGCCGCGCAGGGCGAAACCGCTGATCGAGAGCAGTGCGCTGCCCGCGTGCAGGAGTTTCAGCCACTCAAACGGCATCACTCCACCGTGACGGACTTCGCCAGGTTGCGCGGTTTGTCCACATCCGTGCCCTTCTGCACGGCGACATGATAGGAAAGCAGCTGCAGTGCCACGGTATAGACGATCGGCTTGATGACCTCGGGGCAGTGGGGCATGGGCAGCACCTGCACCCGCGGCTCGCTGCTGAAGCCCGCCTGGTTATCGGCGAATACGAACAGCTCGCCGCCCCGGGAGCGCACCTCCTCCAGGTTGGATTTCAGTTTCTCCAGCAGGTCGTCGTTGGGGGCCACCGCCACCACCGGCATATCATCATCGACCAGGGCCAGCGGCCCGTGTTTGAGTTCCCCCGCCGGATACGCTTCGGCGTGGATATAGGAAATTTCCTTGAGCTTGAGAGCGCCCTCCATGGCGATCGGGTACTGGATGCCCCGGCCCAGGAACAGGGCGTGGTGCTTGGGAATGAAGGCCTCCGAAAGGCGCTCGATGGCGTCGTTGAGCTCCAGTGTCTCCTGCACGTATTCGGGCAGTGCCTGTAGTGCGGTAATCACTTCGAGCTGTTTTGCCTCACTCATCGCACCGCGCCGTCCCAGGGCGAGGGTCAGCAGCAACAGGCCCACCAGCTGGGTGGTAAATGCCTTGGTGGAGGCGACGCCAATCTCCATCCCCGCCTTGGTCAGGAACACCAGGTCGCTGTCGCGCACCAGGGAGCTGTTGGCGACGTTGGATATCACCAGGGATGCGACAAACTCACCCGCACCCGCATTGCGCAATGCCGCCAGGCTGTCCGCAGTCTCGCCGGACTGGGAAACCGTGACCAGCAGCGTGCCGGCTGGCGTCACCCGCTTGCGATAGCGGAACTCCGAGGCGACCTCCACGTGACAGGGAATACCCGCCAGTTCCTCCAGCCAGTAGCGCGCCACCATTCCGGCATGGAAGCTGGTGCCACAGGCCACAATCTGCACCGCCTTTACCCGGTCGAAAACCGCTGCCGCGCCGGCGCCGAAACAATCGTCCACACCCGGGGAAGCTGCCAGCTGGGCAAACGTCGCCGCCAGGGCCCGCGGTTGTTCGTGAATTTCCTTCAGCATGTAATGGTCGAAACCGCCCAGGTCCGCAACCTCCACCGCCTCGGAGATGAGGCTGCGCTTGCGCTCTACCGGGTTGCGAGCAGCGTCATAGATCTGCAGGCTTGAAGGTGAAATCAACGCCACGTCACCCTCTTCCAGGAAGATGAAACGATCCGTCACCTGGCGCAGGGCAAGCTGGTCCGAGGCCAGGAAGTTTTCACCAATGCCGATGCCGATCACCAGGGGGCTGCCCCGGCGGGCAGCCACCACCTGGTCGGGGTGCTGTGTATCCACGGCCGCCAGGGCGTAGGCCCCCTCCAGCCGTTGCACGGTGTCCTGCATGGCCGCCAGCAGCGAGTGCCCTGCGGCCAGAGCCCGGTGCATCAGGTGAACCACCACTTCCGTGTCCGTCGCGGACGAAAATTCATAGCCCTGGGCCTGCAGTTCCCGCCGCAGGGCCGCGTGGTTCTCAATGATCCCGTTGTGCACGAGGGCGATACGCTGCCCGGAGATGTGGGGATGGGCATTTGCCCCGGATGGCTCGCCGTGGGTAGCCCAGCGGGTGTGCGCAATGCCGGTACAGCCGAAGTATGGCCGCAGCCTCTGGGCCTTCTCCAGCTCGCAGACCTTGCCCTGTTGCTTGTGCAGCTGCAGGTTGTGTTCATTGTCGATCAGCGCCATGCCGGCGGAGTCGTAGCCGCGGTATTCCAGCCGACGCAATCCTTCGAGCAAAATCTCCGATACTTCCCGCCGCGTCGCGGCGGCCACGATGCCACACATAATCAGTCCTCGGTTTTCTGCTTGCCGGGCCGCTGCCAGCCCTCGATATTGCGCTGGCGGGCGCGACTGACGGCCAGCTCGCGCGCGCCAACCGACTTGGTCACAGTGGAGCCCGCCGCGATAAATCCTCCCTCGGCGATCTGCAGTGGTGCCACCAGGGTGCTGTTGGAGCCGACGAATACGCCGGCACCAATTTCGGTTTTATGCTTGTTGACGCCGTCGTAATTGCAGGTGATGGTGCCGGCGCCGATGTTCGAGTGGTCACCCACGACACAGTCGCCGATATAACTCAGGTGGTTCACCTTGCTGCCCACACCGATGTCCGCTTTCTTGGTTTCAACGAAGTTGCCAACCCGGGCGCCCTCGGCCAGCACCGTGCCCGGGCGCAACCTGGCAAAGGGTCCCACCTGGCAGCCGGCGCCCACCCGCGTCTGCTGCAAGTGACTCATGGCGTGGATAGTGGCGCCCGCCGCCACAGTCACATCCTGCAGCACGCAGTTGGGGCCGATCACCACCCCGTCGCCCAGGCTCACCTGGCCCTCGAAGACCACGTTGACGTCGATGCTGACATCCTGTCCGCAGGACAAGGCGCCACGTATATCCAGGCGATTGATATCCGCCACGGCAACCCCGGCTCGCATCAGGGCCTCGGCCTGGCGTCGCTGGTACTCCCGCTCCAGCTGGTTGAGTTGAACCCGGTCGTTCACCCCGAGCACCTCCAGTTCCGAAGCCGCCAGGCAGGAGGCCACCGTCCTGCCCCGGGCCACCGCCAGACTGAGAATATCGGGCAGGTAGTACTCGCCCTGTTTGTTGTTGTTGCCCACCTGTGGCAGGTATTCCATCAGGTCCCGCGCCGGGGCGGCCAGCAGGCCGGTGTTGATTTCGGTGATCTGCCGCTGCTGCTCGCTGGCATCCTTGTGTTCCACCACGCCTACCAGCGCTCCCGCGGCATTCCGCAGTATTCGGCCGTAACCGGAGGGGTCGGCCACTCGCGCCGTCAGCAGCGCCGGGCCGTTTGCGGCCTGGGCGACCAACTCCACCAGGGTCTCGCGGCCGACCAGGGGTACATCGCCGTAGAGCACCAGCACCGTGCTATCAGCGCAAAGCGCGGGAACCGCCTGCAGTACGCCGTGGCCGGTACCGAGTTGTTCGTGCTGGATCACCCAGTTGACCGGGAAATCCGCCAGTTGATCCCGTACCTGCTCTGCGCCGTGCCCGATAACCACATGCACCGAGTGCGGCTGCAGGGAGAGCGCGGTTGCTATCACGTGCTCCAGCAAGGGCCGCCCGGCCAACAGGTGCAATACTTTCGGCAGGCTGGATTTCATCCTCGTGCCCTGCCCGGCAGCAAGGATGATTACTTCTAGCTTCATAGTCGGGTAACCGGTTTATTGTGCCTTTCGGGAGCCGGGAATTGCGCGCGCGGCGCCGCAAAGAAGGCCCGAAGCGGACATGATAGACGGCAACGCCGGCCATAGTACGCCATTTGTGATTATTTTTGTCCAAACTGTGAACCGCGCGACACCTGGTTCGCGCTGAAGTTTCCGGGGGGTAAAAACAAAAAAACCCCGGCAGGACCGGGGTTTCGCGCTGGATACAGCAGGGTGGGCCCGGCCTCAGCCGCGCCCTGCCCGGTTGCGCATTTTGCGCAGGGTGGCCAGCTGCGCGGCGGCTTCCGCCAGCTGGGCAGATGCCCGACCATAGTCGAAATCCCCGCTCTGGTTAGCCAGGGCGTGTTCGGCATGCTTGCGAGCTTCCTCGGCCGCAGCCTCGTCGACATCGGTGGCGCGAATCGCCGTGTCGGCGAGCACAGAAATCACGCCCGGCTGGACCTCAAGGAAACCACCGGACACGTAGTAGATCTGCTCCTCGCCGTTTTGCGCGACGACACGAATAGGGCCCGGCTTGAGTGAGGTGAGCAACGGCGCGTGGCCGTAGGTCACGCCCAGCTCACCCAGATCCCCGGTAGCCACCAGCATTTCCACCAGGCCGGAGAAAATCTGCTCCTCGGCACTGACGATGTCGCAGTGTATTGTCATGGCCATGGTACGGCCTCCCTAACGGCTCTTACTTCAGCTTCTTGGCTTTCTCGACGACTTCTTCGATGCTGCCAACCATGTAGAACGCCTGCTCCGGCAAATGATCGTATTCGCCGGCCAGGATACCGTTGAAACCGGCAATCGTTTCTTTCAGCGACACATACTTGCCCGGGGAACCGGTGAACACTTCCGCCACGTGGAAAGGCTGTGACAGGAAGCGTTCGATCTTGCGCGCGCGGTTTACGGTCAACTTGTCTTCCTCTGACAGTTCATCCATACCCAGGATCGCGATGATATCCTTGAGCTCCTTGTAGCGCTGCAGAACCGACTGTACGCCGCGGGCGGTGGTGTAGTGATCGTTGCCGATGATCAGCGGGTCGAGCTGGCGCGAGGTGGAATCCAGCGGATCCACCGCGGGGTAAATCCCCTTGGCCGCGATATCCCGGCTCAGCACCACGGTGGAGTCGAGGTGCGCAAAGGTGGTTGCGGGAGACGGGTCGGTCAAGTCGTCCGCCGGTACGTATACCGCCTGGATCGAGGTGATCGACCCGACCTTGGTGGAGGTAATCCGCTCCTGCAGTACACCCATCTCTTCCGCCAGCGTCGGCTGGTAGCCCACCGCGGAAGGCATACGACCCAGCAGCGCCGACACTTCAGTACCGGCAAGGGTGTAACGATAGATGTTGTCGATGAACAGGAGTACGTCGCGGCCTTCGTCGCGGAATTTTTCCGCCATGGTCAGGCCGGTGAGCGCCACCCGCAGGCGGTTGCCCGGGGGCTCATTCATCTGGCCGTACACCATCGCCACCTTGGAGTTACTGAGGTTCTTGATGTCGACAACCTTGGACTCCTGCATCTCGAAGTAGAAATCGTTACCCTCGCGAGTACGTTCGCCTACCCCGGCGAATACCGACAGGCCCGAGTGCGCGGTCGCGATGTTGTTGATCAACTCCATCATGTTCACGGTCTTGCCGACGCCGGCGCCACCGAACAGGCCGACCTTGCCACCCTTGGCAAAGGGGCAAACCAGGTCAATTACCTTGATACCCGTCTCCAACAGCTCCTCGGAGGCAGCCAGCTCTTCATAGGTCGGTGCCTTGCGATGAATGGAGGCGCGCTCCTTTTCACCGATGGGGCCCAGCTCATCGATGGGATTGCCCAGCACATCCATGATGCGACCCAGGGTTTCGGCGCCGACGGGCACCGAGATCGGATCGCCGGTATTTTCCACGGCCAGGCCGCGGCTGACGCCCTCGGACGAACCCATGGCAATTGTCCGCACCACGCCGTCACCCAGCTGCTGCTGCACTTCCAGGGTAAGGCCTTTCTTGGGGACTATCAGTGCATCGTATACCTTCGGCACCACGTCGCGTGGAAACTCCACGTCGATAACGGCGCCGATAATTTGTACGATTCGTCCGCTGCTCATGTCCGGATCCTCTAGATCAAAGTTCAGTTCTGTTCGGCCCGGCCACAACACTGCTGCGCTGCTTGCCGGGGCATAGTTTCTTCCCCGCGACGGGGTGGCGACAGGCTCAGCCTATGGCCGCGGCGCCGCCAACAATTTCTGACAGCTCCTGGGTAATCGCTGCCTGTCGCGCCTTGTTGTAAATCAACTGCAGGTCGCCGATGATTTCCCCGGCGTTCTCCGAAGCATTCTTCATCGCCAGCATCCGCGCCGCCTGTTCGCAAGCGCCGTTTTCGACCACAGCCTGGTAAACCTGGGATTCGATGTAGCGGGTCAGCAGTTTTTCCAGCAGGTCTTTGGCATCGGGTTCGTAAATGTAATCCCAGTGATGCTTCATCTCGGCGCTGTCATGGGCCGGCAAAGGCAACAACTGCTGCAGCGTCGGGTTCTGCGTCATGGTGTTGACGAACTCGTTGCTGACCAGGAAGAGGCGGTCGATGCGGCCCTGGGCATACGCGTCCAGCATCGCTTTCACGCCGCCGATGAGGTCGGCTACCGCTGGTTCCTCGCCGATATCGCGTACCGCCGCAGTGACGTTGCCGCCATAGGCCTTGAAGAACGCCGCCGCCTTGCTGCCGATCAGGGACAATTCGATGGGGATGCCCTGGTCTGCCCACTGTTTCATCGAGCGCACGGTATGCTTGAGCAGGTTTATGTTCAGGCCGCCGCACAGGCCCCGGTCAGTGGAGACGACGATATAGCCAACTTTCCTGACCTCACGCTCCTGCATATACATGTGCTTGTATTCGGGAGCGGCATTGGCGATATGGCCAACTACCGCCCGGATCCGCCTGGCGTAAGGTTTGCCGCGCGCCATGCGCTCCTGGGCCCTGCGCATTTTGCTGGCCGCGACCATCTGCATCGCGCTGGTGATCTTCTGCGTGCTGCGAATGCTGGAGATCTTGGTGCGAATTTCCTTTCCGGCTGCCATCTACTGGTCCTCGGCCTTACCAGGTCTGGGTTTTCTTGAAGGTCTCGAGCGCCGACCTGAAGGAAGTTTCGATCTCCTCGCTATAGTCCCCGGTCGCCACGATACGGTTCATGAGCTCGCCGTGCTCTGCATGCATATAGGACAACAGCGCATGTTCGAACGCTCCGATCTTGTTGACGGGAATTTCCTTGAGGTGGCCTTCGTTGGCGGCGTAGAGCATCAGGCCCATTTCGGCGATGCTCTGGGGTGAATACTGCTTCTGCTTCATCAGCTCGGTTACCCGCTCGCCGTGATCCAGCTGCGCCTTGGTGGCGTCATCCAGGTCAGAGGCAAACTGGGAGAACGCCGCCAGTTCGCGGTACTGCGCGAGGGCCGTACGAATACCGCCGGACAACTTCTTCATGATCTTGGTCTGGGCGGCGCCGCCCACCCGGGATACGGAAATACCCGCGTTCATCGCCGGGCGGATACCCGCGTTGAACATACTGGCTTCCAGGAAGATCTGACCGTCGGTGATCGAGATCACGTTGGTGGGAACGAACGCGGATACGTCGCCGGCCTGGGTCTCGATCACCGGCAAGGCGGTAAGCGAACCGGTCTTTCCCTTGACTTCACCCTTGGTGAACTGCTCGACGTAGTCGGCATTGACTCGTGCCGCACGCTCCAGCAAGCGTGAGTGCAGGTAGAAAACGTCACCGGGATAGGCTTCACGACCGGGCGGGCGACGCAGCAACAGGGAGATCTGGCGATAAGCCCAGGCCTGCTTGGTGAGGTCATCGTAGATGATCAGGGCGTCTTCGCCGCGATCGCGATAGTACTCGCCCATGGTGCAACCCGCGAACGGCGCGAGGTACTGCATGGCCGCGGGGTCGGACGCGGTGGCCGCGACCACGATGGTATGCGCCATGGCGCCGTGTTCTTCCAGCTTGCGTACCACGGCAGCCACAGACGATGCCTTCTGGCCGATGGCGACGTAGATACACTTAATGCCGGAGCCTTTCTGGTTGATGATGGCGTCAACGGCGATGGCGGTTTTACCAATCTGGCGGTCGCCGATAATCAACTCACGCTGGCCGCGGCCGATTGGCACCATCGCATCGATGGCCTTGAGGCCGATCTGTACCGGCTGGTCCACCGACTGGCGGGCAATAACACCGGGCGCCACCTTTTCCAGGGCATCGGTCATCGCCGCCTTGATCGGGCCCTTGCCGTCGATCGGGTTACCCAGGGCATCGACCACACGGCCCTGCAGTTCCGGACCCACCGGCACTTCCAGGATGCGACCGGTGCAGGTGCAGGACTGGCCCTCGGCCAGGCCCTTGTAGTCGCCCAATACGATGGCGCCTACGGAGTCGCGCTCCAGGTTCAGCGCCATGCCGTAGATGCCGCCGTCAAATTCAATCATCTCACCGTACATGACATCGGCGAGACCATGGATGCGAATAATGCCGTCGGTTACCGATACCACGGTACCGACGTTGCGAGCCTGACTGCTGACATCAAGCTGGTCGATACGCTGCTTGATGATCTCGCTTATCTCAGATGGATTCAGTTGCTGCATGCTCTGTTCCTCAACCCTACGAATTCATTGCTTCGGCCAGCTTGTCCAGCTTGCCACGCACGGAGCCATCGATCACCAGATCACCGGCCTTGATTACTACACCGCCCAGCAAATTGCTGTCGGTGGATGTCTGAACGTTTACCTGGCGCTCCAGTTTCCTGCCCAATGCTGCGGCAAGCCTGTCACGAATACCATCTGCCAGGTCGAACGCCGATACCACCTCGACGTCGACAGTCCGCTCCCGGTTTGCCTTGTACAGCGCAAACAGCTCATGGATCTGGGGCAGCAGGGCCAGGCGCTTGTTGGCGGCGAGAATACCGACAAAGTTTTTCACCTGGGCCGACAGGGCATCACCGCACACCTCGCCCAGCTTCTGCGCCTGCTGCGCTGAAGTCAGCGCGGGGCTGGTCAGTACTGCGCCCACACGCTCGTCCGCCACCACCGCTGCCGCCGTTGCCAGCTGCTGGTGCCACTGGGTCAGTTGGTTATGGTCCAGCGCATACTCGAACGCGGCTTTTGCGTAGGGTCGCGCCAGTGTGCTCAGTTCAGCCATAGCTTCCTCGCGTTACAGCTCAGCTGCCAGCTTCTCGACCATGTCGGCGTGTGCCTTGGGGTCGATAGTGGCGCCGAGAATTTTTTCCGCGCCCGCCAGTGACAGAACCGCCACCTGGCTGCGCAATTGTTCCCGCGCGCGGTTGGTCTCCTGCGCTATCTCCGCCTGGGCTGCGGTCTTTACCCGCTCGGCCTCAACCAGTGCGGCCTGTTTCGCCTCTTCTATCAGCTGGATGCCGCGCTTGTTGGCCGAGTCAACGATGCCTGCGGCCTCGACCTTGGCTTCCTTGAGGCGCTCTACCGCCTTCTCCTGGGCCAATGCCAGGTCATGGCTGGCGCGATCCGCCGCTGCCAGGCCATCGGCTATTTTGTCGGCCCGCTCTTGCATGGCCGCGATGATCGGCGGCCACACATACTTCATGCAGAACATGACAAAACCGACAAACGCGACCATCTGTCCGATAAGCGTAAGATTAATATTCACGCCTTGCTCCTCACAGATTGTGGTGGGCCGCGTTGGCTGCGGCCCAGTTTTCCGACGCCGGCTTAGCCTGCGACAACGAAGATCAGGTACATCGCGATACCAACACCGATGATGGGGATCGCGTCCACCAGGCCGGCGCCCAGGAAGAAGGTCACCTGCAGCTTGGGTGCCAGTTCCGGCTGGCGCGCGGAGCCTTCAATCAACTTGCCGCCCAGCAGGCCTACACCGATAGCGGCACCCAGACCACCCAAGCCCATCATGATGGCGGCAGCTACGTAGATTAATTCCATGATTTTCTCCTAGCGTTAAGAACCAAAGTTAAAGTAAATCAGTGATCTTCATGTGCCATGCTGAGATACACGATCGTCAGCACCATGAAAATAAAGGCCTGCAGGGTGATAACCAGGATATGGAATATCGCCCAGCCAACTTGCAACAATCCCGCCGGCACCATCCAGATGACTCCCGCACTGAACAGGGCGGCAATAAGGATGAAGATCATTTCACCGGCGTACATATTGCCGAAGAGTCGCAAGCCCAGGGAGAAGGGTTTGGCCAGCAGGCCCACCACTTCCATAAACAGGTTGATCGGGATAAAGGCCCAGTGATTGAAGGGGTTCAGGGTCAGCTCCTTGACGAAGCCGAAACCCTTGACCTTGATCGAGTAGTACAGCATCAGGATGAAAATGCCCAGCGCCATGCCCATGGTGATATTGGGGTCGGTGGTAGGAACGATCTTCTGGTAACCCACACCCGCCAGGCTGAGCAGGTGGGGCACCAGGTCCACCGGCAGCAGGTCCATGAGGTTCATCAGGAATACCCAGACAAATATGGTCAGGGCCAGGGGCGCGACCATCTTGTTGTGGCCGTGGAACGTATCGCGCACGGTGTTATCGACAAACTCGACCACCATTTCCGCGGCGTTCACCGCTTTGCTGGGCACGCCCGCCTCAGCCTTTTTGGCAACTTTGCGAAACAACCAGCAGAACACTATACCGAGGGTTATGGACCAGAACATGGAGTCGATATGGATAGCATTGAATCCCATGGCGGCAGCCTCGGTACCGCCGTGCGCCATGACCCACTGCCCGGTTTCACCGACAACAGTTCCGTCCTCCCGCTCAAAACCCGCCGGCAACTTGCCATAGGTCAGGTTCGTCAGGTGATGAATAATGTATTCAGAGATCGTCTGGGTTGCGCCTGCCATCTATCTCAACTCTTGGGTCAGTCAGTCCGGAGCAGTCATCGCCTCAGCAACAACCAGCTCCCCGTAATTTGTATCGCCAGCATCAGCAGGTACCCTGCGAAGACGGCCGGGGCATCTATCGGTCGCAGTGCAACGAACACCGCGGCAAAACCTGCAACACTGAGTAAAAACTTGCCCACTTGTCCAAGATAACTGGAGCGGGCTATGGCCCTCGCCGATTTCGCGCCGCGCCACCTGAAGGCCAGGGCGGCAAAATAGGCCTGGGGCAAAATCGCTATCAAACCGCCACTGGCCACCGACCAGGCGCGCACCTCGTCCGATGGCAGCAGGATAAGACACAACAACACCAGGATCGCAAGCTGCGCCAGGCTTATGCGATGGACCGGGGGGCGTAGAATTTCAGCACCGGCCATTCCCACCTCGCCCTGTATCGACTGCCGCGACCCTGAACACCTGTGGGTTCGTTTCGAGCGCGCGCATTATAGGGGGATTGAGGGGTGGGTTCAACCTGCGTGAGGCCGGGTATCGGGATTAAAAAAAGCCCTGTGCGGACAGCATCGCGACAGTTTTATGCGGAGGGCCTGTAGCATCACCGACCTCCCCATCATGTTGTGCCAGGCCAGACCTGGACCACTATATCCTGTGCCCGGGCCCTACTTGATGTGGCTCAATATTCCGTCGAGTTCATCCAGGCTGTTATAGGCCAGCACCAGCTTGCCCTTGCCGCCGGCCCCGTGCCTGATCTCCACCCGCGCCCCGAGCCGCCGGGAGAGGTCGTCCTGCAGTTGGCGGATATTGGGGTCGATGTTCCGCGGGGTCGCAGGTGCATCCTTGCGCTCGAGCAGGTGGCGCACGAGGGCCTCCGTCTGCCGCACCGACAGGCCCCTGGCCACCACGGAGCGCGCCGCCTGGGACTGCCGGGTCGCATCGAGCCCCAGCAGGGCGCGGGCGTGGCCCATCTCCAGGTCGCCGTGTTCCACCAGCCGGCGCACGTCCGCTTGCAGGCTCATCAGTCGCAACAGGTTCGCCACCGTGGAGCGCGACTTGCCGACGGCGTCGGCTACTTCCTGCTGGGTAAGCTCGAATTCCTGCTGCAGGCGCAGCAGGGCTGCCGCTTCCTCAATCGGGTTGAGGTCCTCGCGCTGGATGTTCTCTATCAGGGACATGGCAATGGCGGCCTTGTCCGCCACATCCCTCACCAGGGCGGGAATCTCATCCAGCCCCGCCAGCTGGGCTGCGCGCCAGCGGCGCTCTCCCGCGATGATCTCGTATCTGTGATCAGAAATGGGGCGCACCACGATGGGCTGCATGACGCCCTGCGCTTTAATACTGTCTGCCAACTCCTGCAATGACTCCGGGTCTATATCCTTGCGCGGCTGGTACTTGCCGCGCTGGACCAGGTCCACCGGCAGTTGCCGCAGAATCCGGTCCTCCCCCGCAAGCATCGCGTCGGTCACCCCGGGGCTGGCCGGCATGGCCGGCCTGGAGGCGGCCGC
The DNA here is from genome assembly GCA_963700715.1 of uncultured Gammaproteobacteria bacterium. Classification (GTDB taxonomy): domain Bacteria; phylum Pseudomonadota; class Gammaproteobacteria; order Pseudomonadales; family Halieaceae; genus JARRPM01. The sequence goes on along the minus strand of CAVOYP010000010.1, from coordinate 160,577 downwards.
GCCCAGCAGCGCGTCCAGCCCCCGCCCCAAACCGCGTTTTTTTACAGACATGCCCGCTCTCCGTTCATTCGGTGGCCGCCGCGCCGGCCTGCGCCTGCTGCGCCAGTTTCTCCTCGCGGCGGATGATTTCGCCCGCCAGTGCCATATAGGCCTTGGACCCGCGCGAGTATTTGTCATAGTACATGGCCGGTACGCCGTGGCTTGGCGCCTCGGCGAGCCGGATATTGCGCGGCACCACCGTGCGGTAAACCCGGTCGCCGAAATGCGTGTGCAACTGCGCCGATACATCATTGGTCAGGCTGTTGCGGGGGTCGTACATGGTGCGCAGTATGCCCTCGATCTGCAGCCTCGGGTTCACCGATTCGGCCACCCGCTGGATGGTTTCAACCAGCGCCGAGAGGCCCTCCAGGGCGAAATACTCGCATTGCATGGCGATGATGACGCCGTGCGCCGCCACCATGGCATTGAGCGTCAGCATGTTGAGAGAGGGCGGGCAGTCGATCAGCACATAATCGTAGTTGCCGGCCACTTCGGCGAGGCTATCTCGCAGGCGCTGCTCCATGTTCTGGACCTGCAGCAGCTCGACTTCAGCCGCCGTAAGGTCGCCGTTGGCGGGCAGAACATCATAGCGGGCTTCCCCGGCGTGCTGGATGACCTGCTGCGCGGGCCGTCGATGCACCAAGACGTCATAAATGCTGTACTCGAGGTTGTGCTTGTCGATGCCGCTGCCCATGGTCGCGTTGCCCTGGGGATCGAGGTCCACCAGCAGCACCCGCTGCCGCATCGCCGCCAGGGAGGCGGCCAGGTTGATGCAGGTCGTGGTTTTACCCACCCCGCCTTTCTGGTTTGCGATCGCGACGATCCTAGCCACTGAATTTGTTTCCGGTCGGTTTCAAGGAGCCTCTCCGCTGTTTCGTATGACCAGTTCCACCAGGTGCCTCTGTTCATCAAGGCCCGGAATAGACAATTCGTGAACCGCTGTCACGGCGTACGCCGGGGCCAGCTGCGCGATCTCCTGCGCCGGATAGGCGCCTTTCATGGCCAGGAAGCACCCCTGCGGGGCCAGCAGGTGCCTGCAGGCTGCCACCATGTCCGCAAGGGAGGCAAAAGCCCGGGACAAAACTGCATCATAGGGTGCGGGCGGCCGGAAGGATTCCACGCGGGCGTGGTGCACCTGCATATTATCCAAGCACAGGGCAGTTTTCACCTGAAAAAGGAAGCGGGTCTTCTTGCCGTTGCTGTCCAGCAGGGACACCCGGCGCTGCGGGTACAGGATTGCCAGGGGAATGCCCGGCAAACCCGCGCCGGTACCCACGTCCAGGAGGTTCTGGCCGCGCAGGTAGGGTGCGACGGCCAGACTGTCCAGCAGGTGCCGGGTCACCATTTGCGCCGGGTCGCGCACCGCGGTCAGGTTGTAGGCGCTGTTCCACTTGAGCAACAGCTCCAGATAGGCGATCAACTGCCCGGCCTGGCCCGGCTCGAGGGCAAGGCCCAGCGCATCGCAACCGCGCTGCAGCCGGGTGAGCAAAGCGGGATCAGGCAAGGCGAGACCCGGTTCAGCCCAGGCTGCGCTGGCCGCCAGGCCCGGACAGCGCCTCCGGGAAGGCCCCCGGGCTGCCGTGCGCAAGAGCGCCGCGGCGCTTGAGATACATCAGCAGCAGGGCGATGGCGGCGGGGGTCACCCCGGGAACCCGACCTGCCCTGGCCAGGGTATCCGGGCGGGCGGCGGAGAGTTTCTGTTTCACCTCATTGGACAGGCCATCCACCGCAGCGAAGTCCAGGTCGGGGGGCAGGGCGGTGTTTTCATAGCGGCGCAGGCGGTCGATGTCGTCCTGTTGCCGGTCGATATAGCCGGCATACTTGGCCTGTATCTCCACCTGCTCCGCCACCTGTGGATCCACGACCGCCTCGCCCTTGAGGCCGGCGAGGTCGGCATAACCCAGTTCCGGACGCTTGAGCAGGTCGGCCAGTGAGTATTCGCGAGTGAGGGGTTTCCTCAGCTTGCCCGCCAGTGCTTCCGCCTGGGGTGTAGCCGGGTGAATCCAGGTGCTGGCCATGCGCGCCGTTTCCCGCTCGATCGCCTCGCGCTTGGTGGCAAAGCGGGCCCAGCGCACATCATCCACCAGCCCCAGCTCGCGCCCTCGTTCAGTCAGGCGCAGGTCGGCGTTGTCTTCCCGCAGCAGCAGGCGGTACTCCGCGCGGGAGGTAAACATGCGGTAGGGTTCGATGGTCCCCATGGTAATCAGGTCATCCACCAGTACCCCGATGTAGGCCTCGTCCCGGCGCGGGCACCAGGGCTCCCGGCCCTGCACCGCAAGCGCGGCATTGAGGCCCGCCAACAGGCCCTGGGCCGCGGCCTCCTCGTAACCGGTAGTGCCGTTGATCTGGCCGGCGAAATACAGCCCCGGCACCGCCCGGGTTTCCAGGGAGCTGTTGAGATCGCGCGGATCAAAGAAATCGTATTCGATCGCATAGCCGGGACGGGTGATATGGGCGTTTTCGAAACCCCTGATCGTGCGCACCAGCGCAATCTGCACGTCGAAAGGCAGGCTGGTGGAAATCCCGTTGGGGTACAGCTCGCTGGTGGTCAGGCCCTCGGGCTCGATAAAGACCTGGTGGGCGCTTTTGTCGGCGAAGCGATGGATCTTGTCCTCGATACTGGGGCAATAGCGCGGGCCAACACCCTCGATCACGCCGCTGTAAAGGGGTGAGCGATCAAGGCTCCCGCGGATGAGGTCGTGGGTGGCTTCATTGGTATAGGTTACCCAACAGCAGCGTTGCTCGGGATGTTCGCCAACGCTGCCCAGGAACGACATTACCGGCTCCGGGGTATCGCCCCACTGTTGTTCCAGCGTGCTGAAATCCACGCTGCGGGCATCGATGCGCGGCGGCGTGCCGGTTTTGAGGCGCTCGACCCGGAAGGGAAGCTCCCGCAGCCGCCGCGCAAGGGCGATGGAGGGCGGATCGCCGGCGCGTCCGCCAGCGCTGGTTTCCAGGCCGATATGGATTTTGCCGCCGAGGAAGGTCCCGGTAGTCAGCACCACCCGGGGCGCCCGGAAGGTGACGCCCATCTGGGTGATAGCGCCCGCCACCCGGCCCTGCTCGAGCAGCAGGTCATCCACCGGCTGCTGGAAGATGGACAGGTTGGGCTGGGACTCAAGCAGCTGCCGGATGGCGTTCTTGTAAAGTACCCGGTCGGCCTGGGCACGGGTGGCGCGCACCGCCGGGCCCTTGCGGGAATTCAACACCCGGAACTGGATACCGGCGCGATCGGTGGCGCGCGCCATGGCGCCCCCCAGCGCGTCGACTTCCTTCACCAGGTGGCTTTTGCCGATGCCGCCAATGGCCGGGTTACAGGACATCTGGCCAAGGGTATCGACACTGTGGGTAAGCAACAGGGTACGACAGCCCATGCGGGCGGCGGCCAGGCAGGCCTCGGTGCCGGCGTGGCCACCGCCGATCACTATCACGTCAAACTGCTGCTGGTACTCCACGGCGCTGGCCTCGCCCGCAATCAGGGCGTCGTCACAAGGGGGCGCGATTATACGTGGAGCGGGCCGCTTGTTCAAAATTTGTTCGCTCGCGCGTCCGCCCGGAGTCACGACCACCGGGCGAATGCCATTTTGGACAGGGTCGCAGTGCTTGTGTACAGTACCGCCGCCCATGGTCAGCAGCAGCTGGCGCGGGGCCTGACTGCTTCAGGCCTATTCTAATCAGGGGGTTTTGCGATGGACTGGCTGTTGACCGCGCTGGCGATCTTCAACCTGGGTTCGATGGTAACGGTGTTTTCGCCGCGCGCAGTGCCCCGCAAGGCCGCGCCCTGGGCACTCTTCGGCACCGCCCTGCTCGCCACCGAGCTGGCCTGGATCTGGCTGCCGCTGCAGATCGGCCTGGCCTGGATGCTCATCAGCGCCGGCGCCCTGGACAGCGGCCTGGGCGTCGTGGCCCTGCTGGTATTGCTCGGCACCTGGCCGGGCCTGGTCTGGAGCATCCGGATGAGTATGCAAGCCGGGTCCACGGTGGAGCGGGCCCTGCGCGCAGGTCTGGGGGAAAACTACCGCAGCCGGATTCCGCCGGCTGCCAGAGCAGCAGCTGCGCAGCCAGGTCAGCTTTGCCGACTGGCGCCGCCCGCTGGCGATGGCGCGACCGGGGGTCGAGCTTATTCGCCACATTCCCTATGGCCCCGCAGGGGTGCGCCAGCAACTGGACATTTACCGCCCCGCGCACGTTCCGCCCCAGGGCTGCCCGGTGCTGCTGCAGATTCACGGCGGCGCCTGGATGCTGGGCGACAAGGGTTCCCAGGCACTGCCCCTGATGTATCACCTGGCGAGCAGGGGCTGGATCTGCGTGGCGGCCAACTACCGGCTCAGCCCCAGTGTGGGATTTCCCACCCACCTCGAGGATTGCAAGCGGGCCCTGTGCTGGATTCGCCAGCACGGCAGGGAATACGGGATGGACACGGATTTCGTCGCCATAACCGGGGGCTCCGCCGGGGGTCACCTGTCGGCGCTGATGGGCCTCACCGCCAACCGGCCCGAGCTCCAGCCCGATAACCCCGGGGTTGATACCTCGGTCCAGGCTTGCATACCCTTCTACGGTATCTATGATTTCCTGGTGCGTTACGACCAACACCCCAACCGCCAGACTTACGAGCGATTCCTGACCGGCCGGGTGTTGCACGAATCTGTGCATGACAACCCCGCGCTGTGGGACCTGGCCTCGCCCGTCGCCCAAATTCATGCAGACGCGCCGCCCTTCATGGTGATTCACGGCACACACGACAGCGTGGCGGCTGTCGCGGAGGGGCGAGTTTTCAGTGCGAAGCTGCGGGGGGTATCGCGCCAGCCGGTGGTTTACGTAGAGATGCCCGGCGCAGAGCACGCCTGGGAGATCGTGCACTCACTGCGCACGGAGCACACCATCGATGGGGTCCACCGGTTTCTGGAATGGGTGCGGGCGGGCAGTGCCAGCTCAGGCGAGGGCAGGTCCGCCGGCTAATCGGTCGCACCAGGCGAGCAGGTCCGCAACGACCGCCGGGTGCTCCGGCTCATTGAATATCTCATGGTAAAGGCCGGGGTATATCTTCAGGGTTTTGTCGACCGAGCCGGCATGCTCGTACAGAAACCGCGAGCCCTCCGGCGCGGTCATGGCATCGGCCCCACCATGCAACAGCAGGAGGGGCAAGGTTATGATCCCCGCCTCTGCCTGTATCCGGCGCATGCCCTGGAACAGCTCCGCCACCATACGCGCTGTCATCTTGCCGTGATTGACCAGTGGATCGCCGACGTAATCCGCCACCACCGCCGGGTCGCGACTGACGCCGGCGGCATCCAGTTGCAGCACACCCGCCCGGGGTGCAAGCAGCGACAGGCATCGGATCAACAGCAGTTGCAGGTAGGGGGGCTCGATGTCCGTCCTGATAGCTGGGCCGGATAACACGCAGCCGGCAAAATCCTGCTGGTGTGCCAGCAGGTAGAGGCAGCTGATCAGCCCACCCATACTGTGACCCAACAGAATCTGCCGCAGGCCGGGGAAGTCCGCCGCCACCCTGCGTTGGAAGATCTGCAGGGTTGCTACAAAATCCTCGAAACGATCGACATGACCATAGCGGCCCTCGGATTTACCGTGCCCGGGATGATCGAGGGCTGCGACCGCGTAGCCGCTCTCGTTGCAATACCCCGCCAGCCGCCGGTAGCGAGCACTGTGCTCGCCGGCGCCGTGCGCTATCAACAGCAGCGCCTTTGGCGGCGTCTCCGGGATCCAGTACTGGTAGTAAATCGACAAGCCCCCGGCGCCGCTGAACCTGCCCTCGGCATGACTCACCTGAATGTGCTCCACCCGATCATCGGCTCACCTCGGCGATAAACTTCCCGACCTCATCCCAGGCCTCCCGGGCCTCGGTAAGCCGCGGATAAAAGAACTGCCACACGTGCACCATGTGCGGCCAGCTCTGCAGGCGCGCCGGAGACCCCGCCGCCACTGCCCGGTTGACGTAACGTATGGCATCGCCATAGAGCATCTCTGCCTCGCTGACCTGGACCAGCGTCGGTGGCAGCCCGGAGAGGTCGCCGAACACAGGGGATACCACAGGATTGCTGGGACTGATGCGCGCCTGGAACCAGGCGAACCACCACAGCAACTGCACGGGTACTTTTGCCAGGCCGCGAAACATGGGGCCGAGCATGGCATCGGTATCCATGTTGCTCCTTACGGTGGGCGAGACAAACGTGCCGTCAGTGGCGGGTGAAAACGCCACCGCCGCATCGGGCTGGCGCATACCCTGGTCCCGCACCCAGGCGATCAATGACAGGGTCAGGTTGCCACCGGCGGAATCTCCCGCGACATAGACCCGGTTGGCCTGCCCCGGCCCCTCGGGGCCGTTCGCAAGGATCCATGAATACGCGGTGCGACAGTCCTCGATGCCGGCGATACGCCGGTGCTCTGGCATCAACCGGTAATCGATCGCCAGTACCGCCGCGCCACTGACCTCGGAGAATCGGCTGGTGATGTTGCGGTGGCTGCGGGGGCTGCCCATCATGAATGCGCCCCCGTGGATGTACAGCACACGGCGTGTGGGATCCGCTCCCGGTGCGACCACCCATTCAGCCGGCACGCCGCCGGCATCTGCCGGGGTGATGGTCGCGGCCAGGCTGAGCCCATTGGACATATTATCCATGTATTCACGGATGACCCGCAGGCGCTCCCGTCGAGACGCCCGCTGGATCGGCCCGGTGCTGACCGCCAGCGAGGCCACCACCGCATCGTGTTCCTCGCTGGGCTCGGCGCTGCCGGGGAAACGCTCCCCTAGCGGCGCATCGAAGCGGCGCAGGTCCGGGCCGCGCAGGTGAAAGACGGTGATAGCGGCAAACACCGCCAGGATTGCGAGTACCCAGACCACAATTACCTCCTATCTCGGCTCGAACAGATCGCGAACCGAATGCCGCAGTATACCCCCTATCATGGCAGCTGCGGCCGTCGTTATCGCTTGTCAGGTACAAGCTCATTTAGTTAGCATGGGCAGATAAATGAAATAACAAGAGAGGAAAACTCGCTATGGATATGATGACGTACTTTGTACTGCCCCCTGTGCTCGGCCTTGCTGGCCTCGCCGTCGCGTTCATCATCTACCACATTATGAGCCGGCATAATCACGGTGACGGCAAGGTGAAAAAAATCGGTGACCAGATTCACCTGGGCGCCATGGTCTTCATGGCCCGGGAATACAAAATGCTGGGCCTTTTCGCCCTTGTGCTGCTGGTCGCGATTTTCGTGTCCCCGCTGGGTGTCAATACCGCAATTGCATTTGTCTCCGGTGCGGTGTCCTCGGCCCTGGCCGGGTACCTGGGTATGTACGCCGCCACCAAGGCGAATGTCCGCACGGCCGTCGCCGCCCACCACCACGGCCAGGGCCTGGCCCTGTCGATCGCCTTCTACGGCGGTTCGGTGATGGGCCTGTGTGTTGCCTCCCTCGGATTGGTCGGACTCGGCACCGTGTACTGGCTCTTCGGGGGCGATCCTCATACCGCGCATGCGATCCACGGCTTCGGTATGGGCGCTTCCACAGTGGCCCTGTTCTCCAGGGTAGGCGGTGGTATTTTCACCAAGAGCGCCGACGTGGGCGCCGACCTGGTGGGCAAGATCGAAGCGGGTATTCCCGAAGATGACCCGCGCAACCCCGGCGTTATCGCCGACAACGTGGGCGACAACGTGGGCGACATCGCCGGCATGGGATCGGATATTTTTGAATCCTACTGCGGCGCGATGATCGCGTGCATCGCCATCGCCTCCACCCTGGCGATGGAAGTCCGCTCCGCCATGATGTTCCTGCCGCTGGCGCTGGCCAGTATCGGCCTGCTGGCATCCATCTGCGGAATTGTGCTCGTGCGCCTGCGCGCCAATGCGGCGCCAGTAGCCGCGCTGCGCACCGGGACCCTGCTGGCACCGGTGATCTTCGCCGCCATGGCCTGGTTCCTGATTCAAGCCATGGGCCTGGACTCCAATATCTGGTGGTCGGTCATCAGCGGGGCGGTTGGCGGCGTCGCTATCGGCCTTATCACCGAGTATTACACCGGCGGCAACCCGATTCGCAAAATTGCCCGGTCTGGCGAGACCGGGGCGGCCACGGTAATGATCACCGGCCTGGCGGTGGGTATGGAGTCGGTTGTGTTGCCCATCCTGTTCCTGTCGGGGATCATTTATGTATCGACAGAACTGTCGGGACTGTATGGGGTAGGTATCGCGGCGGTGGGCATGTTGTCGACGGTGGGTATTACCATGGCCATCGACGCCTACGGCCCGGTCGCGGATAACGCCGGAGGTATCGCCGAAATGGCCGGTATGGGCAAGGAAACCCGCGAGATCACCGACGGGCTGGACGCGGTGGGAAATACCACCGCAGCCATCGGCAAGGGCTTTGCGATCGGCGCCGCAGCGCTGGCGGCACTGGCCATCATTGCCGCCTATGTGCAAACCGTGCAGGTGCTCCATCCGGGCTTCAGCCTGGAACTTTCCAACCCGGTCGTGCTGGTGGGCATGTTTCTCGGGCGGCACCATTCCCTTCCTCATCGCCTCCATCACCATGACTGCGGTGGGTGAGGCCGCCTTCGATATGATCAACGAAATCCGTCGACAATTCCGCGAAATTCCTGGTCTGCTGGAAGGCACCGCCGAACCGGATACCGCCACCTGTGTGGATATCGCCACCACCGCCGCCCTACGCCGGATGATCCTGCCGGGCGCGATCGCGGTGGCCGCGCCGGTACTGGTGGGCTTTGGTCTCGGTCCAGCCTCCCTGGGTGGCATGCTCGGTGGCGGCCTGCTGGGTTGCGTACTGCTGGCACTGATGATGGCCAACGCCGGCGGCGCCTGGGACAACGCCAAGAAGTACGTCGAAAAAGGCAACCTGGGCGGCAAGGGTTCCGCTACTCACTCCGCCGTGGTCGTCGGCGACACCGTCGGCGACCCCTTCAAGGACACGTCCGGTCCCTCCATGAACATCCTGATCAACGTGATGGCGATCGTCAGCCTGGTGATCGCTCCGCTGCTGTAACACCCCGGGGCCGGCCCGCGCGGATCGCGGGCTGGCTTCTCCCCGCTCAACTCATTAGCATTCCCCTTTCAGTTAAGATGATTGGGGATTACCTTGCCGCCGCTGACCCAGGACGAAAAATACCGCATCATCGACCAGATGACGCGCTTCATTCCCCACGGCGGCGAACTGGGTATCCGCCTGGAAGCCATCGATGGTGAAGAAGTGACCATGCGCTTGCCCTACCGCAGCGAATTGGTGGGGAACACCGAAACCGGCGCGATACACACCGGGGCGCTGACGGTGCTGCTGGATCACACGCTCGGGATAGCCGGAATCTGCTGTGACAGGGTGGAGGCTACCATGACACCCACCCTCGACCTGCGTATCGACCACCTGCGCACAGCCCCACCAGGGCGGGATATCATGGCCAGCGCCAGGGTGTACAGGGCGACCCGACGTATCCTCTTCGTCGAAGGCTTCGCCTGGTGCGAATCCAGGGACGAGCCTGTCGCCAGGGCCGTGGGGAGCTGGGTATTGATGCGGGAGCTGAGTCTGGGCAAGCTGATGCCTGTGGCAGACACCAAAGCACAGCAACAAGCGGCACAGCAATAATGAGCATCACGCTGTCTGAGCTCCTGCAGCAACAACCTGATGCCGATACCCTGGCCCTGTGGTTGGGAAAAATTCCCTATGCGTCCTACCTGGGTATCCGGGCACAGATCGAGCACGGCGATATCCTCTTTGTATTGCCCGCTGACCGCAAGCTGATCGGCAACCCAACGCTGCCGGCCATACATGGCGGCGTGGTCGGCGCTTTCATGGAGCAGGCCGGGGCACTGCACCTGCTGGCGAAGATGGAAGACCCGGTGCTTCCGAAATTAATCAATTTTTCCCTGGACTACCTGCGACCGGCTCGGCTGCGGGATACCTTCGCCCGCTGCGTCCTGACCAGGCAGGGAAGGCAGGTAGCCAATGTTGGCATCACTGCCTGGCAGGAGCACACGGATACTCCCGTCGCGATAGCGCGCGCCCATTTCCTGGTACCCGGCAGCGATTGATCAGCCCTGGGTCAGGAGCGAAGTTTTTTCCCTCAGTTTTTCCAGAACCCTGACAAAGGTCTGGGCTTCCTGGGCGCCGGGCACGGGAAAGCTGTCATTGAAATAGAACATAGGCACGGCGTGCACCTCCTTATCCAGCCAATGGGCCTGCTCCCGGCGCACTTCCTGGGCATAGCGCCCCGACTCCAGGACATCCAGTGCCTGCTGTTGATCAAGCCCCGCGCGCCCGGCGATCAGGGCCAGCGTGTTGAGGTCCCCGACATTCTCTCGCCGACTGAAAAAAGCTTCGAAGAGGGCCAGTTTCAGCTCCGTTTGTTTGCCTGTGTTCGAGGCCCAGTGCAGTAACTGGTGGGCGAGGAAGGTGTTGTAAATACGCATACCGTCAAAATAATCAAAACTGAAACCGAGGGATGCGCCAAGTTCAGTGAGGCGCGACCTCGCCACCTGGCTCTGTTCCGGTGTAGTGCCGTATTTGAGCGCGATGTGCTCGCGCAGCTCCTGCCCCTGGGGAGGCATTTGGGGATTGAGCTCAAATGGCTGCCAGTGAATATCTACCGTAAAGCGGCCTTCCATTTGCGCCAGCGCCCGCTGCAGTTGCTTGTAACCGATGATGCACCAGGGGCAGACAACATCGGAGACTATGTCGATACGCAGTGGCAGTGTTGATTGCGGTGTCATCGCGGTGCGTCCAGGTTAATTCCGTTAAGTACTAGGTTAAATATATATATGTATCCCTGTATATATAGAATTATTGTTGTAGATACTAATGGTGCAGGCGTTCGCCGTGGATAAGCCCGCTTACTTCATATAAAACAGAACCATACGGAGATGATAAGTACCAGGCAAAAGCCTGAGCCTGGGGTTGAAAAGCCGTGTCGATCACTTGGATGAAATGGCTTTCCTTGTTGACAGAATTATGACTGAAATCAGGCCCAATTTTTTTCCACAGGATAATCCAGTCCGGGATCAGCTCTTATGCAGGTACTTGTCACAGTGGACAGCCGCTGGAAGCGTATAACTTATTTCTTGTATACGGGGTGTAGATAGCCTGTGTGTATGTTGATAGTGCTGTGTGGCAAGTGCTTATAGCGTGTGGATAAACATTGTTACTTGCCAATACAAAAACTTGAAAATATCTGCCCGAGCAATTCGTCGCTACTGACCGCGCCAGTGATCTCACCCAGGCTGCGCTGGCTCAGGCGCAGATCCTCTGCCAGTAATTCACCCGCCCCTGCCTGCAGCAACTGCTCCTGTCCCGCCCGCAGGAAGCCCGCGGCAGCTTCAAGCGCCTGCAGGTGCCGTCGCCGCGCGCTGAAGGTTCCTTCATTCACGTTCTGGAAACCCATGCAGGTTTTCAGGTGCTGCCTGAGCAGATCCATGCCGGTTCCGGTTTTAGCCGACAAAATCACCACGGCGTTATCGCCGTTGTCACTTAAGTGCGGGGGGTGACCAGAGAGGTCACACTTGTTGTGAACGATCGTCACCGGAATATCCCTGCTCAGGAGAACCTTGCGCTGTGGCCAGATACGATCGGGGTGATCGCCGCTACCCGGTTCACTATCGTCCACGACCAGCAGTATCCTGTCCGCGGAGTCCATCTCCCGCCAGGCCCGACGAATACCTTCCTGCTCCACTTCATCCTGGCTTTCCCGCAAGCCTGCTGTGTCAACGATGTGCAGTGGCATGCCGTCGATCTGGATATGCTCGCGCAATACATCCCGGGTAGTGCCCGGGATTGGCGTCACAATAGCGTTATCTGTGCCTGACAGGGCGTTCAAAAGGCTGGATTTTCCTGCATTGGGTTTGCCCGCGATAACCAGCTTCATTCCCTCACGCATCAGGCTGCCCTGACGGGCCTGGCGCAATACGGCCTCCAACTGCTCGATGATGTCGTCGAGGCGCTGTCCTACCTGGCCTTCCTGGATGAAGTCGATCTCCTCTTCAGGAAAGTCTATCGCCGCTTCGACATACACCCGGAGGTTGGTGACCATGGCGACCAGCTCGCTGATCCTGCGGGAGAATTCTCCCTGCAGCGAACGGGTGGCGTTGAGGGCCGCCTGTTGGGTGGTGCTGTTGATCAGGTCGGCAATTGCCTCGGCCTGGGCCAGGTCGATTTTGTCATTCAGGTAGGCGCGCTGGGAGAACTCACCTGGCCGGGCCAGGCGGGCGCCCCGCAGGCAGACCTCCTGCAGCAACAGGTCGAGAATCACCGGGCCGCCATGTGCCTGCAGCTCGACGACATCCTCGCCGGTGAATGAGTGAGGTTCCGGGAAGAGTAGCGCTATACCGGAATCCAGCGCCTCTCCGGCGCCGCTGTGAAAATGGCTGAAATGAGCATGGCGTGGAATCAATTCGAGATGGGTAAGCGCTTTGCCTATGGGCGCTGCCTGTGGCCCGGAGATGCGGATAATGCCCACACCGCCCCGGCCGGGGGCGGTCGCGATCGCGGCGATGGTGTCCCGGTCGATCAGGGCTTCATGGCTCCCGACTCAATCCTCTTGGTGATGACGTATTGTTGCGCCATCGACAGCAGGTTGTTGACCACCCAGTACAGGACCAGGCCCGCGGGGAACCAGAGGAAGAATACGGTAAAGACGATGGGCATCCACTTCATAATCTTCGCCTGCATCGGGTCTGGCGGCGGCGGGTTGAGCATCTGCATGAAAAACATGCTCGCGCCCATCATCAGCGGCAACACAAAATAGGGGTCCATGACCGACAGGTCATCGATCCACAGGATAAAGGGCGCCTGGCGCAGCTCCACGCTTTCCATCAACACCCAGTACAGCGCGATGAACACCGGCATCTGCACCAGGATGGGGAGGCAGCCTCCCATGGGGTTGATCTTTTCCTTGCGATACAGCTCCATCATGGCCTGGGATTGCTTTCTGCTTGTCATCCGCGAATTGCTCGCGAATTTCCACCATTTTGGGCTGGACCCTCCGCATATTTGCCATGGATCGGTAGCTGGTGGCAGAGAGCTTGAAGAAGGCTGCCTTGACGGTGACTGTCAGCAGAATAATGGCCACTCCCCAATTACCGACAAAGGAGTATATTTTTGTCAGCAACCAGAACAGTGGCTGGGCAATCCACCACAGCCAGCCGTAGTCGACGCTGAGCTCCAGGTAGGGTGATATTTCCTTGAGTCGGTACTGGTCTTTGGGACCCGCGAAGAAATCTGCGCCGACTTCCCCGCGTTGCCCGGGTTCTAATACCAGGGCCGGACTGGTGAAACCCGGCAATGTTAAAGCCCGTATCAGTAACTCTTGTGCTGAAGGTATGCGATTGTGCGGGATCGGGAATCCAGGCACTGAGGAAGTAATGCTGGATCATGGCTATCCAGCCTCCGGGCAGGGTTGCCTTGAAGGGCTCCTCCGCCATTTCCTTGAAAGTAAACTTGGTAAAGTGTTCATCCGGCTGCGTGAGAGCGGCTCCCAGGAAGGGATTGAGGCCCATCCCGCCCGGGGCTGCGGAACTCGTTGCGCTGCTGTCACGCTTCAGCTGGCCGAAAAGATTGGCCTGCCATCGGTTTTCGCTGCCGTTTTCCACCAGGAACTCTACCCCGATCAGGTAGTCGCCGCGCGTCAGGGTAAAACGCTTGGTGACCTTTATCCCGGAATCGTCTTGCCACAACAGGTCCACCACCAGTTCATTTTTTCCTTCTGCCATCCGGTAAATCGAAGCGGCCGTGGTATAAGTGGGCCGGTTCTGCTTGTCGATTCCGTTGGCGCCTATCAGCCCACTCTGGGCTATATAGGTTCGCGTGTCGTTCTGTTCCAGCAGCACAAAGGGCACATCAGGTCTTGCCAGCTCAGCCGGGAATTTTGGAAGGGCCAGCTCGACTATGTCACCACCGGCCAGATCAATGGCCAGCTGGAGCACATCGCTGTGCACCTGGATAATCCGCGAATTGCCCAGTTCCTTTTCTGCGGGCGCTTCAGGTGGCGCTGTTGAGTCGGTGACGGAGGGCAGATCGTCGGACGACCCGGCGGAGTCCGGCGCGCTCGCTACCGGGAGTTCCGCGGTCGACGTGACGGGGTCGGCAGAAAGCCGCACATTTTCCACTGCGCCGGCAGCGCTCCTGGTGTCGGCAAAATCCACCCACTTGGTCAGCAGCATGAATGACAGGACGGCTATGGCGCCAATGAGCAATGAGCGTTGCAAATCCATAATGTGAACTTTTGCCTAGTGTGAGTGCGGGCAGGGCGGCACTGGATCGAGCCCGCCCTCATGCCAGGGATGGCACTTCCCCAGTCGGCGCAGGGCAAGATAGCAGCCCCTGATCACCCCGTGGCTGGCGATGGCTTCTCTGGGCATAACTTGAACAGCTGGGATAGAAACGGCAATTGTTGCCCAGGAGAGGGCTCAGGCAGGCCTGGTAGCAATCGATAAAAAAGATCAACAAGCGACGCATTAGCGGTCCCGGCTGGTGTTCAATTCTGGCTTGGGGATGATGCTGGCACAGCTTCTGCCACTGCCGCAGCAATATAGAGGATAGTTCTGCATTATCCAACTGATCTATCCCCGGGCGGGCAAGCAGTACGACATCCATGGTCGGTTCGCTGCCGGGCAGTGTGCGGAAGAACTCCCTCACTATCCGCTTGATGCGGTTGCGCTGTACAGCAAGCCGGACATTTTTCTTGGCGATAACCAGACCCAGGCGATGTCCGGGTCCGTCGTTGAGTGTCGCCAGAAATAACAGGTATTTGTGCGATGCTTTTGTTTGCGCGTTCTCGAAAACCCGACTGTAGTCACCGGCGTTGAGCAAGCGCTTGGATTTGGGAAAACGCTCGTCAGGCGCTGTGTCTCTCACCCGCCAGGCTTAGCCGGGCTAGAGTGCCAGGCGCTTGCGGCCCCGGGCGCGGCGCCGGTTCAGCACCTGGCGGCCGCCTTTGGTCGCCATGCGCGCACGGAAGCCGTGGGTGCGGGCGCGTTTGAGTACGCTGGGCTGAAATGTTCTTTTCATAGCAATGTTCCAGAGTGGTTGTGAGCCGGAGGCTACGTTTCGGCCTGGGGGCCCAGCTGTAGACGGTGGCCGGAAAAAAGGTGGGGTATTCTATTGAAACGCGGTGCTTAATTCAATCGCGATGACGGGAATATTACCCGCCACCAAAATCAGTGTGCCGCCGCGCCGGAGGAAGGCCCTGGTGGAGCCCGGACAGCACTTCTGCAGCCTGGCGCCGAACCCAGTCGCGGCGTGGCCTGGCGCCGTCAGCCCACATTTTTCCCCGAAGATATGCACAACATATCCACAGGAGAATGCATCCCCATCCGGATTTTGCGAAGTCGCTCATAAAACCGCCAATAGAAGCCTAGCCCATTGATTTTAATAGAGAATAAATTTTTGCGCAGGACTGTTATTTTTGTGGATAACTCTGTCGCAGGCGCGTATTATTCGCCCACTGGAAGGTCAATAATTACCAGTAACGAACAAGCGTCAAACCATTCAATTTTTTTAGAAAGTAGCCAGTCTGTTGACCGGCATAGAGGGGACTATTTTGCCTGAAGTAGTGTGGCAGCAGTGCGTCGATCGGCTGCAGGACGAGTTACCATCGCAACAATTCAATACCTGGATCAGGCCACTGCAGGCGAGCACCGAGGGCCGCAACCTGACCCTCCTGGCCCCCAACCGCTTTATCAAGGACTTCGTATCCGATAAGTTCGCCGAGCGCATAACCGAGCTTGTGCGGGAACTGGGGCGCGATAGCGTCGCAAGTGTCGTGGTACGGATAGGGGTGGGCAGCGCCCGCAACGAAACGTCCCCGCAGGATGGGGTGACTGCCCAGGCGCAGTCCGCCCAGAGAGCTGCAGCAAACGTCGGGTATTCCCCGGGCATGCAGCCGGCTATCTCCGGTCAGGCCACGGCGGGTCGGGCCACGCCAGGCCGGGCCGCGCTCGGCCGAGTCACCAACGGCAGTGCGCCGGCCGCAGATAACTACTCTTTCGGGGCCGGCCAGCCCAGAGCTGAAGTCCTGCGTAAAGTGGAAGTGGCGGGCTCGCTGCAACACCAGCACCACCTCGTTGAGAACTATACCTTCGACAATTTCGTCGAGGGCAAGTCTAACCAGCTGGCACTCGCCGCGGCGAAGCAGGTGGCACAGAATCCGGGCGATTCCTATAACCCGCTGTTCCTGTACGGCGGCGTCGGCCTTGGCAAAACCCATCTGATGCATGCTGTGGGCAATGCGCTGAAGCAGGAGAACCCGCAGGCCCGGGTGGTATACCTGCACTCAGAGCGCTTTGTTGCGGACATGGTCAAGGCGATTCAGCTCAATGCCATCACTGACTTCAAGCGCTATTACCGCTCAGTGGACGCGCTGCTGATTGACGACATCCAGTTTTTTGCGAAGAAGGACCGCTCCCAGGAGGAGTTTTTCCACACGTTCAACGCCCTGCTGGAAGGCGGACAGCAGATGATCCTGACCTGCGATCGCTACCCAAAAGAAATAGATGGCCTGGAAGAGCGGCTGAAGTCCCGCTTCGGCTGGGGGCTCACCGTGGCCGTGGAGCCGCCGGAACTGGAAACACGGGTTGCGATCCTGATGAAAAAAGCCACCGAGGCGCGCATCGACCTGCCGCCGGACGCGGCCTTTTTCATTGCGCAGCGCATTCGTTCAAATGTGCGGGAGCTCGAGGGTGCGCTGAAGAGAGTGATAGCGAGTGCACACTTCATAGGCAAACCTATCGATGTGGACCTGGTCAAGGACAGCCTTAAGGATCTTCTGGCCCTGCAGGACAAGCAGGTCAGCCTCGACAATATCCAGCGCACGGTGGCGGAGTATTACAAGATCAAGATCGCGGACCTGATGTCGCGCCGGCGCAGCCGCTCGGTGGCCCGTCCGCGGCAGATGGCCATGGCACTGGCGAAGGAGTTGACCAACCACAGCCTGCCGGAAATCGGTGACAGTTTTGGCGGCAGGGATCACACGACAGTGCTGCATGGATGCCGTAAAATCAAGGAACTTCGCGAAACTAACTCCGATATTAGCGAAGATTACAAAAACCTGTTGCGATCGCTCACAACTTGATAATCTTCGACATCGGCTTGCAGCAGGCTCGATTTGCGCGTGTCCCCGGCGTCTGGTCCCGACGCAAGGGGACAGGGGGCCGGCCAGAATAAATGCCATCTTTGGGAAGGAAATAAAGTTATATGAAGTTCACGATTTCGCGGGAAGCCTTGCTCAAACCATTGAATCTCGTGGCCGGCGTGGTCGAACGCAGGCAGACCCTGCCTATCCTGGCAAATGTGTTGATGGTGCTGGACGGGGATCGGCTGTCGCTGACGGGAACGGACCTGGAGGTCGAGCTGGTGGGTCGGGTGCAACTGGCGAAACCCGGCGACTCCGGCGAGGTCACCGTTCCCGCCCGCAAACTGGTGGATATCTGCAAGTCGCTGCCCGAGGGCTCTGAAATCGAGTTCACTGCACAGGACAGCAAGGTCACCGTGAAGTCCGGCCGCAGCCGCTTCACGCTTTCGACGCTTCCCGCCAGGGAGTTCCCCAACGTCGAGGACAGTATGGGAACCCACCAGTTCACGGTGAAGCAGGGGCAGTTGAAGCGACTCATCGACCGCACCGGTTTCGCCATGGCCCAGCAGGATGTTCGCTACTACCTGAACGGCATGTTATGGGAGATCAAGGGCAAGCAATTACGGGTGGTCGCCACCGATGGCCACCGGCTGGCTTTGTGTACGCTCCCCGGGAAAATCGAGGTGGGTGATGATACCCAGGTGATCCTGCCCCGCAAAGGGGTGCTCGAGCTCGCCCGGCTGCTGCTGGAGGACGCCGCAGACATCGCCATCGTTATCGGCAGCAACCATATTCGCGCCACTACCAATGACTTTACCTTCACCTCCAAGCTCGTGGACGGTAAGTTTCCCGACTACCAGCGTGTGCTGCCCCGCTCCCCTGACAAAATTCTGCTCGGGTCGCGGCTGGAGCTGCGCCAGGCCTTTACCCGGACAGCCATCCTGTCCAACGAGAAATACCGGGGTGTGCGGCTGAAATTGACCAAGGACAGCCTGAATATCGTTGCCAACAACCCCGAGCAGGAAGAGGCGGAGGAGACGGTGTCGGTGGAGTACCAGGGCGATTCCCTGGAGATGGGCTTTAACGTCAGCTACCTGCTCGATGTGCTGGGTGTTCTGAGCGGGGAGCAGGTGAAGCTCTCCCTGTCCGACCCCAATAGCAGCGCCCTGCTGGAGGAGTCTGATGCCGGTGATTCCGTCTACGTTGTCATGCCCATGCGCCTGTAGCTCAGGCGCAGCACTTCGCCCTAAAGCGGGCTTTTTCTTGCTGACAGGCCGCCAGGCCTGATATTGCCGGGCCCATGTGTCGCTAACCCGCCTCAACATAAATCATGTCAGAAACCTGAAACAGGTAAAGCTGCAAGACCTGGCCCAGGTCAATGTGTTTTTCGGGCCCAATGGCAGCGGCAAAACCAGCGTACTTGAGGCTATCCATTTGCTGGGCATGGCGCGCTCCTTCCGCGGCAACAGCATAAAATCCCTCATTACCCACGGCCAGCCCAGTTGCATCGTCTTTGGGATGACCACTTACCCGGGCGCGGCAGGTTCCGGCGTCAGCCTGGGCGTTCAGCGCAGCGCAGCGGGAGAAGCACTGATCAAGGTGGCCGGCAGGCCCGTCAAGTCCGTGGCCGAGCTGGTCGAGCACCTGCCGCTGCAGGTAATCACCGCGGATAGTTTCGAGTTGTTGACCGGCGCGCCCGGCGCGCGAAGGCAATATCTGGACTGGGGCGTGTTCCACGTGGAACACCGTTTTCTGGACAGTGGCAGCGCTTCCAGCGATGTATAAAACAACGCAATAACCTGCTGCGTCGTGGTAAAATTCGCAGCAGGAATTGGCCGTCTGGACCCGGGACCTGGCGCAATCCGGTACCGCCATCGACGAGTATCGAAAGGCCTATTTCCAGCTGTTGTCGCCACGGTTCAAGGAGATAATGGGCCGGCTGCTGCCCACTCTTGGTGGCGGACTGGAGTTGCGATATCAACAGGGCTGGGACCGGCACTCGAGCTATGAAGAGGCACTGGGGGCCAGTGTGGCCGCAGATTTTGAGCAGGGCTATACCCATGTGGGTCCCCAGCGAGCGGATATCAGGGTAATGATCAATGGCCGGGTGGCCGCGGACACCTTGTCCAGGGGCCAGCAAAAGCTGGTGGTGTGCGGACTGAAGCTGGCCCAGGGCCAGCTGATGGCGGAACAGGGCAGGGGCAGCTGTACGTACCTGATTGATGACCTGCCCTCCGAACTCGATCTGGAGCACAGCAGGCTGGTTTGTGAGTTGTTGGCCTCAATGGAGGCCCAGGTGTTTATCACCTGTGTAGATCGCGAGGACATTGGGTCGGTCTGGCCCGAAGGCAATTCCGCAATAGCCATGTTCCACGTGGAACAGGGTGTAGTTAAGCCCGCAGGTGGCGCGGGCGACTGATGGGCTCCCTCGATGGAGCCG
Source organism: uncultured Gammaproteobacteria bacterium (assembly GCA_963700715.1). Lineage (GTDB taxonomy): Bacteria > Pseudomonadota > Gammaproteobacteria > Pseudomonadales > Halieaceae > JARRPM01. The sequence continues at coordinate 141,020 of CAVOYP010000010.1, read as the reverse complement.
GGTTATATAAATAGAAGCAGTATTGAGAGTCGAGCTATGAGCGAAGGCGAACAGAATTACGATTCATCCAGCATCAAGGTGCTCAAGGGGCTGGATGCCGTCCGCAAGCGGCCGGGCATGTACATCGGGGACACGGATGATGGATCCGGCCTGCACCACATGGTGTTTGAGCTGGTAGATAATTCGATCGACGAAGTCGCTCGCGGGACACTGTCAGCGAAATCAACATTGTCATTCACCCGGATGAGTCGGTGTCGTGTCAGTGACGACGGCCGGGGCATTCCCACTGAAATGCACGAGGAAGGAGTCTCTGCGGCGGAGGTTATTATGACCGTGCTCCACGCCGGCGGTAAGTTTGACGACAATACCTACAAGGTGTCCGGCGGACTGCACGGTGTTGGTGTGTCGGTGGTCAACGCGCTGTCCGAAAAACTGGTGCTGACGATTCGCCGGGAGGGCAAAATGTACGAGCAGGTTTATCGTCATGGGGTGCCCGAAGCGCCCTTGGCAGAAATCGGCACTACCGAAACAACCGGCACCGCTGTACGCTTCAAGCCGTCACCGGAGACATTTACCAACATTGAGTTCCATTTTGAGCAGTTGGCCAAGCGCCTGCGCGAACTCGCCTTCCTGAACTCGGGCGTACGCATCGTACTGAAGGATGAGCGCAGCGGGAAAGAAGAAACCTATCAGTATGAGGGGGGCCTAAAGGCCTTCGTAAACTACCTGAATCTGAATAAAACAGCGGTGAACAAGCCGTTTTACTTCCAGATCTGATACTGAAGACGGTATCGGGGTTGAAGTGGCCTTACAGTGGAACGACTCCTTCCAGGAGAATGTTTTCTGCTATACCAACAATATACCGCAGCGCGATGGCGGTACGCACCTGGCTGGGTTTCCGGGCCGCACTGACCCGCAGCCTCAACTACCTACATCGAGAGGGAGGGCCTGGCGAAAAAGGCCAAGGTCAACACCACCGGGTGACGATGCGCGGGAGGGCCTGACAGCGATTATCTCGGTTAAGGTGCCCGACCCCAAGTTCTCCTCACAGACCAAGGACAAACTGGTCTCCTCCGAGGTAAAAACGGCGGTCGAGCAGGCGATGAACGCGCAGTTCAATGACTATCTGATGGAAAACCCCGGCGAGGCCAAGGCTGTAGTGGGCAAGATGCTGGATGCTGCGCGGGCGCGGGAAGCCGCTCGCAAAGCAAGGGAGATGACCCGGCGTAAGGGCGCGCTGGATATCGCCGGGCTGCCCGGCAAGCTGGCGGACTGCCAGGAGAAAGATCCGGCTCTGTCCGAAATTTACCTGGTGGAGGGAGACTCTGCCGGAGGTTCAGCCAAGCAGGGCACGCAACCGCAAGTATCCAGGCAATCCTGCCGCTGAAGGGCAAGATACTCAATGTCGAAAAAGCGCGGTTCGACAAGATGCTGGGGTCGGCCGAAGTGGGCACCATTGTGACCGCACTTGGCTGCGGCATCGGCAAAGAAGAATTCAACGCCGACAAGCTGCGCTACCACAGTATCATCATCATGACAGACGCGGACGTAGACGGGTCCCATATTAGAACCCTGTTACTGACCTTCTTCTTCCGGCAGATGCGAGAGTTGATAGACCGTGGCCATATCTTTATTGCCCAGCCGCCACTGTATAAAATCGCCAAGGGTAAGCAGCACCAGTATCTGAAGGATGATGAGGCGCTTGATCAGTATCTGACCCAATCTGCCCTGGAGGGAGCTTCGATCTTCGTCAATCCGGATGCCCCGCCGATTTCGGGCAGTGGACTGGAGGAGTTGGTCAATCGCTACCGCTCGGTGGCGGCGACCATCAATCGCCTGAGTCGGCTGTATACCGGAAGATGTCCTTTGGCAGATGGTCTATGGTGCACTCCCTTACGCGTGGAGCAGATGCGGGATGAGCAGGCGGTCACGCGCATTTTGTGAACAACTGGGTGAGCGCTTGCTGACCGTTGCGTCAAAGGGCAGTGTCTATACAGTTGTCGTGCGTAAGGATCAGGAGCGCCAGCTCTATTTCCCCGTGGTGAAATTGCTGTCCCACGGCGTAGAGTCAGAAACCGAATACCACCATGAGTTTTTCTCCTCCGGAGAATATCGCAGCCTGATCGCCCTGGGCGAAACCCTCAACAACCTGATCGAGGAGGACGGCTACTTCCAGCGTGGTGACAAGATCCTGCAGACCCGCCGCTTCGCCGATGGCTTGGAGTGGCTCATGGCCGAAGCGCGCAAGGGTTACAGCATCCAGCGCTACAAGGGCCTGGGAGAAATGAACCCGGAACAGCTGTGGGAAACCACCATGGATCCGGAGGTGCGCCGCATGCTCAAGGTCACGGTAGAAGATGCCATTGCCGCCGATCAGATATTCACCACACTAATGGGTGACCAGGTGGAACCGCGGCGGGAATTTATCGAGCATGAATGCGCTGTCGGTGGCCAACCTGGACGTCTGACGCCTTTCCGGGTCTAGCGAACTACCTCGGCGGATCTTCAGTCTGACGGGTATCGCCTTGATATCGGTGGTGCGGAGCTCATGCTCCTCCAGCAGTCGGGGTCTGACTGCGCTGTCCGGGCCCCTGATCGCCGAAACCAACCGGTCGTTTTCGATCTCCTCGTGGATCGGTTCCAGCAGCGGCCATCTCCTTATTGGCTCTGGTGGACAGCTGCTGGAAGCGTTCGACCTTGCCGTGCAAGCCCTGCTTGCCCACCAGGCCCTTTACCGTGTCGTTATAGTGGTTATTGGCGGCCTTTAAGGTATTGCCAAGTTTGTGCAGCCGCTCCGCGACCAGGCATACCTGGTTGTAAGATATCCCCTGCCCTGCTGCTGATCTCCTTTGCTTCCCGGTTGCTTTGCTCGATCATCCACAGGTTGGCGACGGTGCGCAGTATCGGCATCAGCGTGGTGTGGGAGACCATGACCACACCCTTGCTGTAGCCGTAATTAAACAGGTCCTTGTTGTGCTTCATCGCCTCGATGTAGGCGGGCTCGATAGGCATGAACATCAGTACGAAATCCGGGCTGCCAATCCCCGGCAGGTTGGCGTAATCCTTGGACGACAAGTCGTCGATATGATTGCGTACGGCCTGGGCGTGGGCGTTGAGCGCCTCGGCTCGCTCTTCATCGGTGTCGGCGGCAATGGCCCGGTCGTAATCGACCAGCGATACCTTGCTGTCGATGATCAGGTTCTTGCTGTCGGGCAGCTTGATGACAAAGTCCGGTAGTTTGCGTTTGCCCTGCGTCGTCCCGGTACGCGGTCTGTGATTCGTAGTGCTCCCCGGCCTGCAGTCCGGCCAGCTCCAGCGTCCGCTCCAGCTGCGCCTCGCCCCAGTTACCGGCGGTTTTCTTGTCGCCCTTTAATGCCACTGATCAGGTTGCTGGCCTGGCTGTTCATTTCCAGGCCCACCTCCAGTACTTTCTGAATTTCCTTCTCCAGTGCGGTGTTGCCCCGGATCGACTCCGAGTGCACTTCGTTGATGCGGCTCTGGAAGCCGGTGATCTGTTCGCGAAAGGGCTTTCAGCAGGGCCTCAAGTGACTGCCTGGCTGGTAGTGGTGAAACTTTTGCCCTTGTCTTCAAAAATCCTGTTGGCGAGATTCTCGAATTCCCGCTTCAGGTTGTCGCGGGCCTCGTTCAACAGCTGCACCTGTTCGGTGTGCCTGTCCTGGCGCTCCCGGTGCTCGGTCTCGAGGCGGGTATGCTGGTTCTGCAGGGCATGGTATTTGTTGTTGGTCAGGGTGAGCTGCGTGCTCTCTTCGGTAAGCCTTGCCTGGATCTCGCCGAGCCGGACGCGATGCTGCTCCAGCTCTACTGACAGGCCGCGCTCATGGCTGCGGGCATCCGCCAGCTCGGTTTTGAGCAGGTCGTTTGCCGCGCTGAGCTGCTCGCGGATGCGCTGGCTGACAAAGTGTCCCCGCAGCAGACCGACCACAAGGCCGATCGCGATGCAGGCGACGGCGGCGATGCCGGCAACGATCATCAGGTTCAGCTCTGTATCCATAATCCACCCGGGTCGATTGCCGCCAGTTTAAAACAAACCGTCCCGAAGACGCTGGCTTATTGTTGGCGCGGTCCGGCTACCCGTCGTCTTTCGGGGCCGGTCTCTGCTGCAGGATGGCGCGGGCGGCGCCGCCAGGTCGTCGTATACCGGGATGTCCTCCCAGCCCGCCAGGGTCACCCGGCCCGACTGCAGTTCGCGCAGGGTTGCCGCCCCCTTGCCGGTTCGCACCAGCACCGGCCGGCAGCCATAGGCCAGCGCGGCCTGCAGGTCCCGGAGGCTGTCGCCGATCAGGGGGGCGCCCCTGGGGGAGAGTGCCAGCTCCGCCTCTATCGCCGCCAGCAGGCCGGTACCCGGCTTGCGGCAGGCGCAGCCGGCTTGCGGCAGGTGGGGGCAGTAGAAGATGCCGGCGATGGAGCCGCCCTCCTCTTCCACCTGCCGGTACAGCCGGGCATGGATCGCTGCCAGCGCATCCGGGTCCAGGTAGCCCCGGCCGAGGCCAGACTGGTTGGTTGCCACGGCGATCGTATAACCCGCCTTCGACAGGGCGGCGATGGCTTCCAGGCTGCCCGGGATCGGGTGCCAGTCGGCCAGGCTGCGGATGTAGTCCTCTGAGTCCTCGTTGATGACGCCGTCGCGGTCGAGGACGATGAGGGGCACGGTTTACTTGCTGACAACCAGCTGTGAGATGTCAGCGACCTGCAGGAACAGCTCGCGCAGGGCCTTCAACAGGTTCAGGCGGTTGCGGCGCAGCGATGCATCGTCAGCATTCACCATGACCGCGTCGAAGAAGGCGTCGACTGGCTCCCTCAGCTGGGCCAGACAGGCCAGCGCCTGGGTGTATTCATCCTTCGCCAGATGCTTCCCGGCCACCCCCGCCAGTGTTGCCAGCGTGGCCGCAAGCGTCTGTTCTTCTGGCTTCAGCAGTAAGTCGGCGCTCACTTCACCGAACTGGTGCGATGCGTCGAGCTGTTCCAGGATATTGGAAACCCGCCTGTTGGCAGCGGCCAGGGCGGCGGCCTCCGGCAGGGCTGTGAAGGCGTGTACCGCGTGCACCCGGCGCTGGATATCCAGGGGTCTGCTGGGTTTGCGAGCACTTACTGCTTTAAACACTTCGACCGGGATGGCCTCTTCCTCATACCAGGCGCGAAAACGCTCGATCATGTAATCCAGCACCTGCTCGGTGGTGCCGGGGGCGAGCACCCCCGCCGGGTACTGGGCGGCGGCCAGCTCCAGGCAGTCCCGCAGGTCCAGGTCCAGCTCGCGCTCGACCATGATGCGCAGCACGGCGAGGGAGGCCCGGCGCAGTGCGAAGGGATCCCGGGACCCGGTCGGGGGTTGGCCGATACCGAAGATGCCCACCAGGGTATCGAGGCGATCGGCCAGGCCCAGGGCGCAGGCCGTGGGGCTTTCGGGCAGGCGGTCACCGGCGAACTTCGGCCAGTACTGCTGGGCGATGGCGGCGGCGACGTCCGGCTCCTCGCCATCGTGCAGCGCGTAGTACTGGCCGGCGATGCCCTGCATGTCCGCGAACTCCACCACCATCTCGGTCACCAGGTCGGCCTTGCTCAGCAGGGCCGCGCGCTCGGCCGGCGCCGGCGCCGTGCCCATCCGCTCGGCCAGGCCCGCGGCCACTTTCATCACGCGATGAGTCTTGTCCAGCAGGGTGCCCAGCTGTTGCTGGAATACGACACTGTCCAGTTTGGCGACCCGCTGCTCCAGCGGGGTTTTTCTGTCGGTATCAAAGAAAAAGGCCGCATCGCTGAGGCGCGGCCGGATCACCCGCTCGTTGCCCGCGATCACCTGGACCGGGTCTTTGCTCTCGATATTGGCAATGGTGATGAAATTGGGCATCAGCTTGCCCTGCGCATCCACCAGGTGAAAATACTTCTGGTGCGCTTTCATGGAGGACACCAGCGCCTCCGCCGGAACTTCCAGGAAGCGGGCCTCGAAAGAGCCGGTCAGCGCCACGGGCCACTCCACCAGGCCGGTCACTTCATCCAGCAGATCTTCGTCGATCACTGCGGTCGCGCCGAGTGCGCTGGCTTCCACTTCCACCTGGTCGCGGATCATCTGCCCGGCGCTGCTCGAAGCTGGCCACCACTTTGGCATCGGCACAGCGCTTCCCGGTAGTCCTCGGGGCGCTGCAGAGTGATGCGGCCGCTGCTGTGGAAGCGATGACCACGGGTGGTATTGCCGGTGGCCAGGCCGAGGATCTCGCCGTGATCGCTAGCCTGCGCCGAGCATGGCCACCACCCAGTGCACCGGTCGCACAAATTCTACCCGGCTGGCTCCCCAGCGCATGCGCCTGGGAATCGGCAATTGCTGGATGCTGTCGTGGATGATGTCGTTCAGGCGTCGCGCTGGTGGCTCGCGCCCGTGACCGTGCTGCGCAGGCCCAGCCGCTGGCCTTTGGGGGTATCGATACTCTGCAGTTGCTCCGGTTCCACACCCTGTTTCCTGGCGAAGCCGATGGCTGCCGCTGTCCAGTTGCCGGCCTCGTCCCGGGCGCTGTCGAGCGGGGGGCCCAGTACTTCCACCGACTGGTCAGGCACCTGCAGCTGTACCTCGGTACCAGCACGGCCAGGCGCCTTGGGGTGGCGAACCACTGCACCTCGCCAAAACCGAGCTTGCGCTCCTGCAAAGCCCCTGACAATGCCGTCCCGGAACGCGAGGCCAAGGGACTTCAGCGCCTTGGGCGGCAGCTCTTCCGTGCCCAGTTCCACCAGCAGGGTATCGGTACTCATGGCCTAACTCGCCTCCGCCTGCAAGATTGCCCAGCACTTCCCGTCGCAGGGCCTCCCTCGCCAGGGGAAATCCGAGCTTCGCCCGGGCGTCGAAGTAGGCCTGGGCGACGGCCCGGGCCAGGGTGCGCACCCGCAGGATGAAACGCTGGCGCTCGGTGACCGAGATCGCGTGGCGGGCGTCCAGCAGGTTGAAGGTGTGGGAGGCCTTCATCACCATTTCATAGGCCGGCAGGGGCAGGCCTTTCGCCACCAGCCGCATCGCCTCCACCTCGCAGTGGTCGAACAGCCCGAACAGGTGATCTACGTCCGCCTCCTCGAAGTTGTAGCGGGACATCTCCACCTCGTTCTGGTGGAACACGTCGCCATAAGTCACCCTGCCCGCGGGGCCATCGGCCCATACCAGGTCGTAGATACTGTCCACTCCCTGCAGGTACATGGCGATGCGCTCGATACCGTAGGTGATCTCCCCGGTCACGGGATAGCACTCCAGGCCGCCCGCCTGCTGGAAGTAGGTGAACTGGGTGACCTCCATGCCGTTGAGCCAGACCTCCCAGCCGAGGCCCCAGGCGCCGAGCGTGGGCGACTCCCAGTTGTCTTCGACAAAGCGGATATCGTGAATGGAGACGTCCACACCCAGCGCAGCCAGCGACTCCAGGTACAGCTCCTGGAAATCCGGCGGCGAGGGTTTCATTACCACCTGGAACTGGTAGTAGTGTTGCAGCCGGTTGGGGTTCTCCCCGTAGCGGCCGTCGGTGGGGCGCCGGCTGGGCTGCACGTAGGCGGCGTTCCAGCTCTCCGGACCCAGCGCGCGCAGGAAGGTGGCGGGGTGAAAAGTGCCTGCCCCGACCTCCATGTCCAGGGGCTGCAGGACGACGCAGCCGCGAGCGCGCCCAGAACTGCTGCAGCCTGAGTATAAGCTCCTGAAACGTAAGTGTTTTTTGATTATTCGCCACACCGGTTCGCCCATTTTATGGCCGCAAAAAGCCGGCTATTATAGCCTCTCTTTTGGCGGCATAATACGCGCTTTCCCTGAAAGTGAACTTCTCCCACCGCAGTGCAGGCAGCGCTGCTGCCCGGTGGTTGATGATCGCGACCGGCCTTCCCGGCGAAGACCGCAACAGCCTCGAGCAGGAGGAGACCGTGTTTTACGGCAAGGTAATAGGCGGCCTGATCGGCCTGATGGTGGCAGGTGCTTTTGGCCTGGTCCTGGGCCTGGCGGTAGGCCACGCCTTCGACCGCGGCCTTGCCGCGTCCCTGGGGTTCGGGTCCGCGGAAAATATCGAGCGCATCAAGGCCAGCTTTTTCGAGACCACTTTTCTGCTCTCCGGCTACCTCGCCAAAGCCGATGGCCGCGTCTCCGAGCAGGAGATCGAGTACACCGAGCAGCTTTTCAGGCAGATGAACCTGGGCGAGGCGCAGCGCAAGCGCGCGATCGCGCTGTTCCGCCAGGGCGCCGCCGCGGATTTCCAGGTCGAACCCGTGATATCCGCCTACCTCCAGGCCTGTGGTGCCCAGCGCCAGTTACAACAGACCCTGCTGGTGTACCTCGTGGCCCTGGCCCTGGCCGACCACCAGATAGAGCCGGGTGAGCGGGCGGCGCTGGAGCGGATTGCCAGTCCTGATGGGTTTTGGCGCGGCCCGGCTGGAGCAATTGCTGCGCATGGCCCGCGCCCAGGAACAGTTTCACGGCAAGGAAGGTTTCGCGGCCCGACCAGGCACCAGCCTGAAAGACGCCTACGCGGCCCTGGGGGTGGAGCAGAATGTGTCCGACCGGGAATTGAAGCAGGCATATCGCCGGCGTATCAGCGAGAACCACCCCGACAAACTTATCGCCAAGGGGGTACCCGAGGCCATGATCAAGCTGGCGACCGAGCGCTCGCAGGAAATCCAGGCCGCCTATGAAATGATCCGCAAAACCCGGCCGCAGATGCGTTGATCGTTATGGGGCGGCTACCTGCGCCAGAACGCCGGGGTGAATAACACCAGCAGGGTGAAGATCTCCAGCCGCCCCAGCAGCATGGCGAAAGACAGGATGAGCTTGGCGGCCTCGCTGATGGCCCCGAAGTGTCCCGTCACCCCGGCTATTCCCATCCCCAGGTTGTTGAGGGCGGCCGCCACTGCGGAAAACGCGGTGAGGAAGTCCAGCCCGGTCATTATCAGTAGCAACATCAGGACGATATAGACCGAAGTGTAGACGGCAATGAAGCTCCACACGGCGCTGACAATGCTCGCCTCCACACGGCGCCTCCCCACCTTGAGCGGGATGACCGCGTTGGGATGCACCAGCTGTTTCAGCTCGCGCACGCCCTGCTTGTAGATCAGCATCAGGCGCATGGCCTTGATGCCGCCGGTGGTGGAGCCGACACAGCCGCCCATACAGGAGAAAAATATGGCCATGATCGGTAACATTGCGGGCCAGAGCGCGAGATTTTCGGTGGAGTAGCCGGTGGTGGTGATTATGGATATCACCTGGAAGACACCGTGTAGCACCGCTTCCTGGTGACCGTGAATTTCCTCCCAGACGAGGTAGGCAATGGTGATGCCGATACAGACACCTACCGCGGCCAGGTAGAATTTGGTTTCCGAGTCGCTGCTGTAGACAGCCAGCGACTTGCGGTGCCAGAGCATGTAGTGCAGCCCGAAATTCATGCCGGAGACCAGCATGAAAAAACTGGAGGCCATCAGGATGTAGTCGCTCTGGAAAAAACCCAGGCTGGCGTCGTGGGTCGAGAAGCCGCCCAGTGAAACGGTTGAAAACGAGTGGCAGATGGCGTCGAAGGCTGACATTCCGAGCAGGTAATAGGCCGCGGCGCAGCTGACGGTCAGCGTCATGTAGACAGAAAAAAGCAGCTTGGCGGTTTCGGTTATCCGCGGTGTCAATTTAGTATTCTTGGAGGGCCCTGGAGTTTCTGCCTTATACAGCTGCATACCGCCGACACCCAGCATGGGCAGCACCGCTACGGCGATCACAATAATGCCTATGCCCCCCATCCACTGCAGCAGTTGCCGCCACAACAGAATTGAGCGGGGCAGCGTATCCAGGCCGACAATCACCGTACCGCCCGACGAAGTCAGGCCGGAGATCGATTCGAAGATCGCCCCCGCCACGGTCACGTCCAGTGCATTGGTCAGCAGCAGCGGCAGCGCCCCGAACACGCTCAGCACCGTCCAGAACAGGGAGGTGATCAGGAAGCCGTCCCTGATCTGCAACTCGTGGCTGGCCCTGCGCGCGGGCAGCCACAGCAGCAGGCCGCTGAAAAAAGTGATGCCCAGGGCGGACAGGAAGGCATGGATCGTGTCTTCGCCCTCGACCAGGGCGAAAAGCAGCGGCGTCAGCATCGTGCTGCTGAACACCATCAGCAGCAGCCCCAGAATTTTGCAGGAGACGGAGAAGTGCATGGATCAGGAGAAAAACCCGAAGCCCACCGCAAACAGCTTCTCAACTGCCTTGATCTTGCCCCGATCCACCAGGAACAGGATAACGTGGTCATCCGTTTCCACCACGATGTGGCCGTGGGCGATCAGCACCTCTTCCCCGCGCACAATGGCGCCGATAGTGACGCCCTCGGGCAGCTTGATCTCGTCGAGGCGGCGGCCGACTACTCTTGAGGAGCGCGGGTCCCCGTGGGCGGTGACCTCGATCGCCTCGGCGGCGCCCCGGCGCAGGGAGTGTACGTTGCTGATATCTCCGCGGCGCACGTGAGTCAGCAGGCTGCCGATGGTGATCAGCTGGGGCGATATCGCGATATCGATCTCTTCCCCGACCAGGTCGGTATAGGCCGGGTTGGTGATCAGCGTTATAACTTTCCTGGCGCCGTGGCGCTTCGCCAGCATTGACATCATGATGTTGGATTCGTCGTTGTTGGTCAGGGCGCAGAATACATCCGTGCCCTCGATGTTTTCCTCGACCAGTAGCTGGGGGTCAGTGGCGCTGCCGTTGAGCACCAGGGCGTGCTTGAGTCGCTCCGCCAGCACCCGGCAGCGCTCGTAGGATTGCTCGATCACCTTGACCTGGTAGAGGTCCTCGAGATTGAACGCCAGGGTTGCGCCGATATTGCCACCACCGGCAATCATCACCCGTTTGTAGGGCTTGTCCACCTTGCGCAGTTCCGACATGACGGCGCGGATGTTCTCCCGGGCCGCGATGAAGAAGACTTCATCGTCCACTTCCACCACGGTATCCGCCACCGGCATGATCGGGCGGTTCTGGCGGAATATTGCGGCCACCCGCGTGTCCACCTTCGGCATATGCTTGCGAATTTCCTGCAGCTTCTGGCCAACGATTGGCCCGTCGCTATAAGCCCTGACTGCCACCAGCTGTACCCTGCCCTCGGCAAAATCCAGCACCTGGAGGGCGCCGGGGTTGGCGATGAGCTGCTGGATATTCTTGGTCACCAGTTGCTCCGGACCGATGATCACATCCACCGGGATATGGTCCCGGTTGAACAGCCGCTCCTGGTGGACCAGGTACTGGGGGGAGCGCACCCGGGAAATCTTGGTGGGGGTGTTGAACAGGGTATGGGCAACCTGGCAGGCCATCATATTGATCTCGTCACTGTTGGTGACCGCGATCAGCATATCGGCGTCCTCCGCGCCCGCTTTAAGCAGGGTATTCGGGTGTGAGGCGCCGCCGGTGACGATGCCTATATCAAGACGGTCCTGCAATAGCCGCAGCTTTTCACCATCGGTGTCGACGACGGTAATGTCGTTCTGTTCATTGGCCAGGTGCTCGGCCAGGGTGCCGCCGACCTGGCCGGCGCCGAGAATAATGATTTTCATGACTCGAGGAGCTCAGTTGGCGTCATCAGGACCGATTCACCCGAGCACAGTAAAGAAATCACCTGGTGAATGTAAGTGCGCGCCTGGCGCAATTATGCACATTGTCGTGCGCCGGCCGCCTCAGGCTGTCTTGAGTAGCCTGGCGTAAAACAGGCCGTCTGCGGCGAGGGCGGAAGGCAATAGCTGGCGCCCAAGGCCGGCGACCTGGCCCCAGGATTCCTGCAGGGGCACCGCCACCGCCCCGGGGCACTGTGCCAGGAAGCGCTCCACCACCGCGGAATTTTCCTGCTCCAATACTGAGCAGGTGGCATAGAGCAGCGCGCCGCCCGGTTTCAGCAAAGGCCACAGGCCCAACAGTATCTGCAACTGCAGGCGGGCCAGTTGTTCGATGTCCTCGGCGCGGCGCAGCAGTTTCACGTCCGGGTGACGCCTGATGACGCCGGTGGCTGAGCAGGGCGCATCGACCAGGATGCGGTCAAAGCTGGCGGGCTCGAGCGCGGCCCCGGGCCGGCGCGCATCGCCCACCAGCAGGGTTGCCTGCAGCTGCAGCCGTTGCAGGTTCTGGGACACTCTCTGCAGCCTGGTCTCATCCACGTCCATGGCAACCACTTCCGCCAGGTCCGGCTGCAGTTCAAGCAGGTGGCAGGTCTTACCCCCCGGCGCGGCGCAGGCATCGAGGATGCGCTGCCCCGGCGCCGCTTCCAGCAGCGGCGCGGCAAGTTGGGCGGCCTCGTCCTGTACGCTGGCCTCACCCTCGGCGAACCCGGGCAGCTCGGCTACGTCGCGCGGCCTGGCCAGGTAAACAGCCTGCGGCGATAACAGCCCGGCCCAGGCTTCGATGCCCTGGCGGGCCAGCTTGTCCAGGTAGTCCTGACGCGATATCCGGCGGGTGTGGACGCGCAGGGTCATCGGCGGCTGCAGGTTGTTGGCCGCGATCATTTCCGCGGCGGCAGCGGGCCACTGCTCCAGCAGCATCCGGTACAGCCACTCTGGATGGCTCGCGGCCGCTGCCTCCGCCAGCGCCGCGGCCAGGGAATCCCGCTCCCGCAGGAAGCGGCGCAGCACCGCGTTGGCCATGCCTTTGGCCCAGGGTTTTTTCAGGACGGCCACCGCCTCCACCGTGGCGGCGACCGCCGCGTGATCAGGTATGCGGGTACTTTCCAGCTGGTAGAGCCCGCACAGCAGCAGCCCCTGGATATCGCTGTCCTTGTCCCGCAGGGGCTTTTTGAGCAAGCACTCCAGCAGGGCCAGCAGGCGCGGGGCCTGGCGCAAGCTGCCATAACACAGCTGCTGCAACAGGCTGCGGTCGCGCTCGGCCACCTGCTCCAGCCGCGGCGCCAGCGCCTGGTTGAGCGAGCTGCCGGTGAGGACATCGCCGATCACCCGGGCGGCGGCGGCCCTTGGGTCCAGCGCCATCAGCCGGCGCGCGCCGGGGGCTGGTCGAAACAACGGCCGGGCGCAAACAAGTCACCGTGGGCATGGAGCAACTGCTCGACTGCCAGGGGCTTGCCTCCGGGCAGCTGCAACTGTCGCAACAGCAACTGGCCGGCGCCGCAGTTCACCAGGATGCCATCTCGATCTGCCCGCAGAATGGTCCCGGGGGCCTCGGGAAGGGTAGCGCCGCTGCCCGGACGCGCCTGCCATATTTTCACCCGCTCCCCCGCGAGTGTGCTGAAGCACACCGGAAACGGGTTGAAGGCGCGGATTGTGCGATCCAGCCGGGCGGCGTCAAGGCGCCAGTCGATTTCGGCCTCGGGCTTGAGGATCTTCCCGGCGTAGGTCGCCAGTTCGTCATTCTGCGCCTGGGCCCCGCGCTGGTAAGCCGGCAGATCCGCCAGTACCTGCAATAGCAGTGGTGGACCGATTCGCGCGAGTTCGTCGTGGAGGGTCCCGGCGTTGGTCTCGGGGCGGATCCCACAGCTCGCGGTCGCCAGCATGGCGCCGGTGTCCAGGCCCGCATCCATTTGCATGATGGTGATACCCGTCAGGGCGTCCCCCGCTTCGATGGCTCGCTGTATTGGCGCCGCGCCGCGCCAGCGGGGTAGCAGGGATGCGTGCACATTGAGGCAGCCGAGGCGGGGCGCGTCCAGTACGGCCTGGGGCAGGATCAGGCCATAAGCCACGACCACCAGGACGTCCGCGCCCAGCTCCGCCAGGGCCCCCTGTGCGGTGGGATCCCGCAGCGAGGCGGGCTGGAAAACAGGTATGCCCGCGCGCCCGGCGAGCTGCTTGACCGGGCTTGCCTGCAGCATTCGGCCCCTTCCCGCGGGCCTGTCCGGCTGGGTGTAAGCCGCGATAAGTAGGTGTTCACTATCGATCAGGGCTTTTAGATGCAGAGCGGCAAACTCGGGGGTACCGGCGAAAATTATTCGCAGGGGAGTGTTTTTTACTGTTGCGGGAGCCTGCGGCATCAGGCGTTCTGGCGCTGCTGTTTCTCCAGCTTGCGGCGAATACGCTGACGTTTCAGGGGGGACAGGTAATCGACGAAAAGCTTGCCGTCGAGATGATCGATTTCGTGTTGCAGGCAGATCGCCAACAGGCCGTCCAGCTCCCGGGTAAAGTCCTGGCCGTCGCCATTCATGGCCGTGACGCTCACCCGCCTGGGACGACAGACCGTTTCATAGAAACCCGGAACGGACAGGCAACCCTCATCATACTGGCCCAGTTCAGGGTCCAGCACGGTGATCTCCGGGTTGATGAAAACCAGCGGCGCGTTGCGCTCATCGGAGACGTCGATGACCAGTATTCTTTCATGCACGTTGACCTGGGTGGCCGCCAGCCCGATACCCGGCGCGTCGTACATGGTCTCCAGCATATCCGCTATCAGGCGGCGGGTTGCACTCGTCACCTCGGTAACCGGTTTTGCTTTTGTGCGCAGGCGCGGATCGGGGAATTCCAGTATTTCCAGTACTGCCATGTGCGAAAACGCTCTGTTTTGGCCACAAACGAGCCGAAAACGGCTGCGTGAATTAGTAACATTAAGCTTGCCAGCGGCAAATGGCAGCAGCAAACTGTGGCGATTATACTACCTGTAGCAAGGGGGCGCCCAGTGCGTGAAGCATTGGAGCGACGCCGGGGATACAGGGCACAGCTCACGGGGAAGCTGTCGCGGATGGCGCCATTGCGGCTCGATAGGCCGCAGGGGCATATGCCGCGCCAGACTATAACAAGGCCAGGTAGGGGCGGAAAAATGAAAATACGGTCACTTTCGGTTTGCCTGCTGCTGATGTCATTGCTGTTCAGTGCATGGCTGCAGGCGGCGGTTGAACTCAACGAAAACGTACCTGAAACCTATATCGTCAAAAAGGGGGATACGCTCTGGGGTATCTCCGGCATGTACCTGCAAAAGCCCTGGCTCTGGCCGCAGCTGTGGGATGCCAACCCGCAGATTGATAACCCCCACCTGATCTATCCGGGTGATGAGCTTTACCTGGTATGGATCGACGGCCAGCCCAAGCTGCGGATGCGACGCGGCCGCGACGTCAAGCTGGAACCCAATATGCGGGTCTCCGACCTCGACCTGGCGATCCCGATCATCCCCCTGGACCAGATCGGTCCGTGGCTGAAATGGTCCAGGATTGTGGCCGAAGGCGAACTGGCCGGCGCTCCCTATATTGTCTCGGGATCCCAGAATCACCTGCTCAGCGCACCGGGCGACCGGGTGTATGGCCGGGGCAGCTTCCCCGACGGCGAGAAAGTCTACGGCATCTACCGACCTGGCGATGCCTACAAGGACCCCGTCACCGGCGAGTTGCTGGGCTACCACGCGCAGGACATCGGCAATGCCAAGCTGCTGAGCAGCAACACCGATGCGGTCACCGAGCTGGAGATTACCCGTATTACCACGGAGGTGCGCGTCACCGATCGCCTGCTGCCCATGCGCGAAGGGGTGATCGACGCCAACTTCCACCCCCGTGCGCCGGACGCCGAGATCAAGGACGGCTTCATGATCGCCGTACCCGACGGCGTCTCCCAGATTGGTACCACGGATATCGTGGTGTTGAACAAGGGTGACCGGGATGGCCTGGAAGTGGGCCAGGTGCTGGCGATTTACCAGGCCGGGCAATTGATTTTCGACGAGGTGGCCCAGGAAAACGTGCTGTTGCCCGATGTGAGGGCAGGCCTGGCCATGGTGTTCGAAACCTTTGAAAAGGCCAGCTATGCCATCGTCCTGAAATCCGACAAGCCGTTGAAGGTCGGGGATAAAGTAAAGAACCCCTGATGTTCTAATCTGCAGCGACAGCACGCACACTAACGGGGCCTCGAGCCCCGTTTTTTTGTTATGACATCAAGGATGATGTATGGACCCAGCACACGTCCGGCTGTGCCTGCAGTTGCACGCGGTACCCGGGATCACGGAAACCCTGCTGGCGCGCATGCTGCTGCACTGCGGCTCGCCCCAGGCGTTGGCAGCGGGAGGCCCCGCCCTGTGGCGCGAGCTTGGCCTGGCGCCTGCAGCTGCCCAGGCATTGGCGCGAATCCTGCGGGGCGGCAGCCACCCGATCGACATCGATGCCCAACAGGCCAGCCTCGCCAGGGTGGGGGCGGAGGTAGTGCCGATTACCGCAGTCGGGTACCCGCCCCTGTTGCGGACAATTCCCGACCCGCCACCCCTGCTCTATGTGCGCGGCGATACCGGGTTGCTGGCGCAGGCGCAACTGGCGATGGTTGGAAGCCGCAGGGCCAGTCCGGCGGGTGTGCGGGCGGCGCAAGACCTGGCTGCCCAGGCGGTCCGGGCCGGCCTGCACATCACCAGTGGCCTGGCTCGCGGCATCGACGGCGCTGCCCATCGCGCCGCGCTCGCGGCCGGGGGCCGCAGCGTAGCCGTGATGGCAACCGGGATAGACCAGGTTTACCCCTACCGCCACCGCAGTCTCGCGGCTGATCTGGTGGCGGCCGGCTGCCTCGTCAGCGAGTTTCCGCCCGGCGTTGCGCCCCTGCAGCACAACTTCCCCCGCCGCAATCGCATCATCAGCGGCCTCTGCCTGGGCGTTGTGGTGGTCGAAGCCGCCCTTCCCAGCGGTTCCCTGGTCACGGCCCGCGCCGCGCTGGAACAGGGCCGCGAGGTGTTCGCCCTGCCCTGGTCGATCTACCATGCGGGCGGCGCGGGCTGCCTGCACCTGATCCGCGATGGCGCCAAAATGGTGGAGAGCCTGCAGGATGTGCTGGAGGAGTTGGGTCCTATGTTTTCGCTCCAGCAGGATTTGCTTCCGCTGCGGCGTGAGGCGCCGCAGGAGACAGGCGGGTTCACCAGCAGCCAGCAACAGCTCCTGCGCCTGATCGGCTATGAGTGCATCACGGTGGACGAGTTGGCCCGATTGGGCGCTGTTCCCGTCTCCCGGGTCATGGCGGACGTGACCTTCCTCGAGATCCGGGGTGCGGTGGTGCGCTGCGATGGTGGATATATTCGCAGCTGAAGCCATGTCGGGCTTGCGCGGAAGGCGGCAGTTGTTTAACTTTCGCGCTCTTTGCTCGGGCGTATTTGAACGCGACGGCTGGCATCACAGGAGGAACAAAATGAGCGAACCATTTGTGGCTATTGTAATGGGGTCTGATTCGGATTTGCCGGTAATGCAGGCCTGTTTTGATGTCCTGCGCTCTTTTGGGGTCCGCTTCGAGGCGCGCATCACCTCTGCCCATCGCACGCCTGAAGCCACCAAGGCCTTCGTGCAGGACGCGGATCAGCGCGGCTGTGCGGTCTTCATCGCCGCGGCCGGCATGGCGGCACACCTGGCGGGCGCGGTGTCGGCCACCACGGTCAAGCCGGTGATCGGGGTGCCCATGGACGCATCCCTCGACGGCCTCGATGCTCTGCTGTCCACGGTGCAGATGCCGGCGGGAATCCCGGTCGCGTCAGTGGCGATAGGCAAGGCCGGGGCCAAAAATGCGGCCTACCTCGCCACCCAGATGCTGGCGCTCGGCGACCCGGCGCTGGCGCAAAAACTGCGGGACGAGCGCGCCGCCAACGCCGAGGCGATTCGGGTCAAGGATGCCGCGCTGCAGGAGAGCCTCAGGGGCTGATATGGCACGACCGCCCGCGCCGCTGCGCCTGCGCATGGCGCTGCAGGCATTGGCCGCCGGCGGCGTCGTCGCCTGCCCGACAGAGGCCGTGTGGGGGCTCAGCTGTGACCCCTGGAGCCGGGGCGCGGTGCGGCGATTGCTGGAACTCAAGGGCCGCTCACCGGCCAAGGGCCTGATACTGGTGGCCAGCAGCGAGCAGCACTTCGATTTTTTACTTGCCGGCCTGGACTCGCAACAGCGCCGCACACTCGCGGCTGGCTGGCCGGGGCCCAATACCTGGCTGGTGCCCCACCGGGGGCTGGTGCCGGCCTGGATTCACGGCGAGCATGACAAGGTTGCGCTGCGTGTCAGCGAACATCCGGTGATCAGTGCGCTCTGTGCCGGCTGGGGCGGCCCGCTGGTTTCCACCTCCGCCAATCCGGCGGGCTGCAGGCCGCCCCGGTACTGCTTCCAGGTAAGGCGCTATTTCGATCAGCGGCTCGACTATGTCCTGCCCGGCGCCGTGGGTGCCTCGGCCCGGCCCACAGTGATCCGCGACCTTGCCAGTGGCCGCGTTGTTCGCGCCTGATCCTGTTCAGGTGATCCATTCCAGGTATTGTTCCCCGGCAGGGGTGCGTATAATGCCTCGCGCATAAATCCACGGGAAAACGCGACGATGGAGATTGAACAGGTCAAGTCCTACCTGCTGCAGCTACAGGACAATATCTGTGCTGAGTTGGCGGAAGAAGATGGCGGGGCGGGTTTCATCACCGACGAATGGCAGCGTCCCGGGGGCGGGGGCGGTCGCAGCCGGGTACTGACCGAAGGCGCGGTATTCGAGCGGGGCGGCGTGAATTTCTCCCATGTCCGCGGCGGCAACCTGCCGCCCTCCGCCAGCGCCTCCAGGCCGGAGCTCGCCGGGCGCAGTTTCCAGGCGATGGGAGTGTCGCTGGTCATTCATCCCCGCAGCCCGCATGTGCCGACATCCCATGCCAACGTACGCCTTTTCGTTGCGGAAAAACCCGGGGAGGAGCCCGTCTGGTGGTTCGGAGGCGGCTACGACCTCACACCTTATTACGCGAATCGCGAGGACTGTATCAGCTGGCACAGGGTTGCCGCCGCGGCCTGCGCGCCCTTCGGCAATGACGTCTACCCCCGCCTCAAGGCCTGGTGCGACAGCTATTTTTATCTCAAGCATCGGGCAGAGCCACGGGGAGTTGGCGGGCTCTTTTTTGACGACCTGAACGAATGGGATTTCGCCACCTGTTTTGCCTTTATGCGCGCTGTGGGAGATTCCTATATCCCGGCGTATCGGCCTATTGTGCAGCGGCGCAGGCAGCAGCCCTTCAGCGAAGCGGAGCGACAGTTCCAGCTCTATCGCCGCGGGCGCTATGTCGAATTCAACCTGGTGTATGACCGGGGCACCCTTTTCGGCCTGCAATCTGACGGGCGCACCGAGGCGATATTGATGTCGCTGCCGCCCCTCGTGCGCTGGGAATATGACTACCGGCCGGCGCCGGGTTCCCGCGAGGCCGAGTTGACCGACTACTACCTCCGGGACCGTGACTGGCTTGGCGAAGCGGAATAAACAGGGGCAGCAGCATGAGTGGTATCGACAAATACGCCGTCTTTGGCAATCCTATCAAGCACAGCAAATCGCCGGCTATACATGCTGCCTTTGCGGCGCAGTGCGCCCAGCAAATGCACTATCGGGCAGTGTTGGTTGAACTGAACGGCTTTGCTCTGGCCGCGCGCAATTTTTTTGACGAAGGTGGGGCCGGTCTCAATGTGACCCTGCCTTTCAAGCGCGATGCACTCCATTTCGCCGACCGGCTCAGCGACCGCGCCCGGCGGGCCGGGGCGGTGAATACCCTGACGCGGCGCGACGATGGCAGCATCGAGGGTGATAACACGGATGGCATCGGCCTGATGCGCGACATGATCGCCAACCTGGGCTGGGCAGTGCAGGGCTTGCGCGTGCTGGTACTGGGTGCCGGCGGCGCGGCCCGCGGTGTACTGGAGCCCCTATTGCGGGAGAAACCGAAGGAGCTGCTGATCGTCAACCGAACCGCGGACAAGGCGCGTCAGCTGGCGGCGGAATTCGTGGATATCGGCCCCGTTGAGGGCGGCGCCTATGCGCTGATCGGCGACCGCGCTTTCGACCTTGTTATCAATGCCACCAGTGCCGGCCTGAGCGGCGAGATGCCGCAACTGCCGGGCACCGTACTGACGGAACGCAGCTGTTGCTACGATATGATATATGCGGCACAGCCCACGGCGTTTATGCGCTGGGCGGCTCACCACGCAGCCTGGGCCGTGGCTGACGGCCTTGGCATGCTGGTTGAACAGGCGGCACAGTCGTTTTACATCTGGCGGGGTGTGCGGCCCCATACCGGCCCTGTTATCCGCCAGATTCGCGAGTCCCTGGCGGCTGCCTGAGTTACTGCGCCTCCAGTTCGGCGATGTGCAGGTCTTTCAATTTGACGTAGTTGGCGGAGCTGTAACAGAAATAGGCCATTTCTTTTTCGCTCAGGGCCCGCACCTCCCTTGCCGGGCTGCCGGCGTAGAGCAGGCCGCTGCGCAGGCGCTTACCGGGGGTGACCAGGGCGCCGGCGGCAATGACCACGTCGTCTTCCACCAACGCCCCGTCCATGATCATGGCGCCCATGCCGACCAGCACCCGGTCTCCCACCGTGCAGCCATGGAGGGTGGCCCTGTGGCCGATGGTGACGTCGCTGCCGATCAGCAGGGGCCAGCCATCGGGATTGAACGGCCCGGCATGGGTGATGTGGAGCACGCAGCCGTCCTGGACGCTGGTTCTGGCTCCCACCCGTATCCAGTGCATGTCACCGCGAATCGCTACCTGGGGCCAGACAGACGTATCGTCGCCGAGCGCGACATCCCCGATCACCACGGCGCTGGGGTCTATCAACACCCGTGCGCCGATGGTGGGGCTGTGGCCGCCATGGCTGCGGATGTTAGCTGAATTGTGGTGTCGCATTGGCGCTGGCTCCCGAGGCTGGTCCGGCTGCTACAATACCCAGACACTTGCAGCCTTGCCAGATCGTGAGTCTTTACCCGGGGAAGAAGTTTGGCCAAAAGCACAAGCCGTCGTCGCTTTATCGCGGGTGCCGTATGCCCGCGCTGCGCGCTCATGGACAAGATCGTCGTCGACCTGGATACCGACCAGCGGGAGTGCGTGGCCTGTGGCTTTACTGAAGCGCGGCCAGCCGATCCGGTGACACTTGCCCCGGCACCCGCTGTTGCCCCGGCCCGGGAGTTGTCAACCCGGGTGAGCCGGCCCGCCGCCCGCAGGGTGGAGACCCCCGCCGAGCCCGTCAGGCTGATTGATCCTGACAAGAAATAGGGGCTAGCCCGCTTCGCCGGCCAGGCGCAGGCGAATCCGGTGGGATGGCCCCGACAAGGGGGAGTGCCTGAGCGGTATGCCCATCGGGGCTGCAGCCTCCGGCTGAGCAGGCACTCGGGTCCAGACGTATTCCCGCCCCAGCAACTGTGTCGCCGTGTGCTGCACCTTCTGGTCCAGCGCGTTGGCCAGGGCATCCCCCAACAGGTGGTGGACGATGACATTGGCTTCGGTCATGTCCACCGGCAGCAGCGGGCGCCGCAGGTGCCTGATATGGTGATCATTCACCTCCTCCAGCAGGCGATGGGCCAGGAAGGCCTCGTCCAGCAGGCCCTCGAGACCGTTGTCAGAGGGCAGCTCCGGCGGCGGGTGCAGGAAATAGTCCTGCGCCATCTCCAGGAAAGGTGCGGCGTAAGCGTAAAAGCCCATCTGCTTGCTCACCGCCGTAACCAGCTGCAGGCAGCCCGGCACGCTTTCAATGTAATCGGTGACGAAGCGCAGCAGCGCGACAACCGGCTCCTGCTCGGGCAAAACCAGTTTGTTGCGCAGTTGGGGCAGCTGTTGTTCGAGGCGTCGACGCAGCTGGCCATTCTCAGCCTCCGCCGTCACCGCGGCGCTGATTTTGTCCCGGATAATAGCTGCGACCATGGGCCACTCGATGCCGGATTGGGCTTGCGTCAGGTACGGTTCAGGCTAGTACATCCCAGCCAAACTGCTACCGCCGGGAAAGAATCCTTTCCCAACCAGGATGTTTGCGATGAGCGCCGGCGGCGCAGGAGAGCCGCTGTGGCGCTGTTTGATCCGCATATACTGCGGCCACTACCCTATTTAGTGGTATCCACAGGGATCGGCCCCAATATATTGGGGTGTAGTCGCGTGCCGGGCGGGGCCCTGGACGGCTCGGGGCGGGGTGGGAAACCGGGTGGGCTTTACAGAGGAGATTCGCTATAATCTGCGCGCCTTGCCGCTGCGACCAATTGTCGCAGGGTCGGCAAATTCGTATCAGCTGATAAGTTCAAGCAGCGTTAACGTCCAGTTCGCCCTGCTCGCTTGCGGTGCCACCTCGTCCATACCACACCGCAGTGAATCTGCGGCTGCCTGGTGGACAGTCCGGGCGGTCAGTTGGGGGAGATGTGATTTACTACAACATGGAGACACGGACAATGTCTTTTGAAGCGAAGCGGCTGCTGAAGCTCGCCACCTGTTCTGTGCTAATGCTGATGAGCGCTGTCGCACTGGCTTACGGTCCCGAAGGTAGCCAGGTCAATATGGATCCTGGTGCAACTGCGGTGGGCGAAAGCATCTACAGCCTGCACATGATTATTCTCATCATATGCACGGTGATCGGCGTTGCCGTTTTCGGGGTGATGTTTTATTCCATCATCTATCATCGCAAGTCGAAAGGTGCCGTGGCGTCGCATTTCCACGAGAGCACCAAGGTCGAGATTGCCTGGACGGTGGTGCCTTTCTTCATCCTGATCGGCATGGCGGTGCCGGCGACGTCCTCGCTGCTCGCGGTCTACAACACGGATGACGCGGAGCTGGACGTCCTGGTCACCGGATTCCAGTGGAAGTGGAAGTACGAGTACATGGACGAAAAGGGACAAAACGTAAGTTTTTTCAGTAACTTGCGTACACCCCAGAGCGAAATTCGCAATGCCGAGCCCAAGGGTGAGCACTACCTGCTCGAAGTGGATGAGCCCCTGGTGATTCCGGTCGACACCAAAGTGCGCTTTCTCATCACCGCCAACGATGTGATCCATTCCTGGTGGGTGCCGGAGCTGGCGGTCAAGCGCGACGCGATTCCCGGTTTTATCAACGAGGCCTGGACCAAGGTACACACTACCGGGGTCTACCGTGGCCAGTGTGCCGAGCTGTGCGGCAAGGACCATGGTTTCATGCCTATCGTGGTCAATGTGGTGAGCAAGGACGAGTATGCCACCTGGCTCAGCGGCAAGCAGGCGGAAGCCGCCGCCGTCAAGGAGCTGATGGCACAGACCTTCACCCTCGATCAGTTAATGGAGCGTGGCGCCGAAGTCTACGCACGCAGCTGTCTGGCCTGCCATGGCGCCAACGGCGAGGGCGGCCTCGGCAACGCTATCGCCGGCAGCGCTATTGCCACCGGGGATATTGCCAAGCACCTCGATATCGGCATAAACGGCGTGCCGGGCACGGCCATGCAGGCCTTTGGCGGGCAGATCAACGACGTCGAGATGGCGGCGGTGATCACCTACCAGCGCAACGCATTCGGTAACAACATGGGCGATATGATCCAGCCCATTGATGTCTACAATCACAAGAAGGGCTAATCGGAGGAGTTAACGATGGGCGAGCATCATCACCACGGTCCCGCCAAGGGACTCACCCGGTGGCTGTTTACCACCAACCACAAAGACATTGGAACCATGTACCTGTGGTTCTCCTTCGCCATGTTCATCCTGGGCGGCAGCTTCGCCATGATAATCCGCGCCGAGCTGTTCCAGCCCGGCCTGCAACTGGTGGAGCCAGAGTTCTTCAACCAGATGACAACCCTGCACGGCCTGATCATGGTGTTCGGGGCGATCATGCCCTCTTTCGTGGGCCTGGCCAACTGGCTGATTCCGATGATGATCGGGGCCCCGGACATGGCACTGCCGCGCATGAACAACTGGAGCTTCTGGATCCTGCCCCCGGCCTTTCTGCTGCTGGCCTCCACGCTCTTTATGGAGGGTGGTGCGCCGGCGGCCGGCTGGACCTTCTATGCACCGCTGTCCACCACCTATGCGGGGCCCTCGGTAACGTATTTCATCTTCGCGATCCACGTCCTGGGCCTTTCCTCCATCATGGGCTCCATCAATATCATCGCCACGGTGATGAACCTGCGCGCGCCGGGCATGACCTACATGAAGATGCCCCTGTTCGTGTGGACCTGGTTGATCACCGCCTTCCTGCTGGTCGCCGTGATGCCGGTGCTGGCGGGCTGCGTGACCATGATGCTGATGGATGTGCACTTCGGCACCAGCTTCTTCTCCGCCGCCGGCGGCGGTGACCCGGTGCTGTTCCAGCACATTTTCTGGTTCTTCGGTCACCCCGAGGTGTACATCATCATCCTGCCGGCCTTCGGCGTGGTGTCACAGATCATCCCGGCGTTTTCCCGCAAGCCCCTGTTCGGCTATGACTCCATGGTGTACGCCACCGCGTCGATCGCGTTCCTGTCGTTTATCGTTTGGGCCCACCACATGTACACCGTGGGCATGCCGGTTGCCGGCGAGCTGTTCTTCATGTACGCCACCATGCTGATCGCGGTGCCCACCGGGGTGAAGGTGTTCAACTGGGTGACCACCATGTGGCGGGGCTCGCTCAGCTTCGAAACGCCGATGCTGTTCTGTATCGGTTTCCTGATCCTCTTCACGATCGGCGGCTTTACCGGCCTGATGCTGTCGATCGCGCCCGCCGACTTCCAGTACCACGACACGTATTTCGTGGTGGCGCATTTCCACTATGTGATGGTTGCCGGCGCCGTGTTCAGCATGAGTGCGGCGATTTACTTCTGGCTGCCCAAGTGGTGCGGGCGCATGTACAACGAAACCATGGGCAAGACCCATTTCTGGATTTCGTTCGTCGGCTTCAACCTGGCCTTCTTCCCGCAGCATTTCGTGGGCCTGGCGGGCATGCCGCGCCGGATTCCGGACTACGCCCTGCAGTTCACTGACTTCAACATGATGTCCTCGGTCGGTGCCTTTATATACGGCCTGTCACAGATCCTCTTCCTGTACAACGTGATTGCCACGATTGTTGCCGGCAAGAAGGTCTCCGACCCCAAGGTATGGGATGGCGCCGAAGGCCTGGAGTGGACGGTAGCAACGCCGGCGCCCTACCACACCTTTGAAACGCCGCCAAAGATCGACCCGGCTCACGCGCACTCTTGAGGGACGCGCCGCGCATGATTCGATTCACTGCCAACCCCGCGACCGATACCGTGATCAAACTGGTCATGGTTGCGGTCGCCATGTTCGCCTTCGTGTTTGTGGTGATGGTGCCGCTGTACGACGTGCTGTGTGATGCCCTGGGCATCAATGGCAAGACCGATGGCAAGGCCTATACCTCGGTACAGGCCGGCATCGATGAAACCCGCCTGGTGACGGTGCAGTTTGTGGCCACCAACAACGAGGGCATGCCCTGGGAATTCGGGCCCTCAGTTACCATGATGAAAGTACATCCGGGTGCGGTCAACGACACGACTTTTTTTGCCCACAACACGCTCGGCAAGGATATGGTGGCGCAGGCGATTCCCAGCATTTCGCCGTCCAGGGCGGTGCAGTACTTCCACAAAACGGAGTGTTTTTGTTTCAACCAGCAGCCCCTGGCCGCGGGGGCTGCCACCGAGATGCCCTTGCAGTATATCGTTGATCGGGACCTGCCGGCGGATATCCACACCATTACGCTGTCCTATACGATTTTTGATGTAACAGATATGGCGAAAGGCGCCGTAGCTACTCGCTGACGCACGGGTTCAGGAACCCGCGCTACTACACGGAGAAGAGAGAAAATGACAAGTCAGAGTTCCGCAGCGTACGAAAAGTACCATGTACCGGAAAGCAGCCGGCTGGCCATATGCGCCACTATCGGCCTGATCCTGAGTATATTTGGCGCGGGCAGTATCCTGAACGACATGACCTTCGGCGAGCCCGGTCGGCAGACGAACTCCTGGACTATTTTCACGATCGGCATGCTGTTTTTCGCAGCCACCCTGTTCGGCTGGTTTCGCACCACTATCAGGGAAAACATCGCGGGGATGAACAGCGCCCAGCTGAAGAAATCCTATGTGCTGGGGATGTTCTGGTTCATTTTTTCCGAGGTGATGTTCTTCTTCTGTTTCTTCGGCGCCCTGTTCTATGTGCGCGTCCTGGTCGGCCCCTGGCTTGCGGGTGAAGGTGAAGCAGGACGCATGAACGGCGTGTTGTGGGAGGGATTCAACTTCAGCTGGCCCATGATGCAGACGCCACAGGAAGCGGTAGGTGGCGCGGCTGCCCAGCCGATTGCCAACAACGGTACGTTTACTTCGCCGCAGACCAGCATGTCATTCGCCGATGCGCATGCCTGGTGGGCCTGGCTGCCGCTGTGGAATACGGTTTTCCTGCTGACTTCGAGTTTTACCTGCCACCTCGCCCATATGGGCATCCTCAACGGCAACAGGAAAAAGTTCAACTTCTGGCTGACCGTGACAGTGCTTCTGGGTATAGCCTTCCTGGTTCTGCAGTACTGGGAGTACCACGAGGCCTATGCTGAATTTGGCCTGACCCTCAACTCCGGAATTTACGGTTCTACCTTTTTCATGCTCACGGGCTTCCACGGCTTTCACGTGTTCATGGGTATGACCATGCTGTTGATCCAGCTGCTGCGCTCGGTGTTCGGCGGCCAGTTTACGGCGACCGACCATTTCGGCTTTGAAGCATCCAGCTGGTACTGGCATTTTGTGGATGTGGTCTGGGTGTTCCTGTTCCTGTTTGTCTATATTCTGTAAAGGCTGGTGGATCAGGGCGCGGCTTGCGAGGGTGTCGCGGGCTTCGGCCCGGCATCCCAGGTGTTGCTGCGACCCAGCTGCCCGGTGGCCACACCGTATACGATCACGACCGCCAGGCATATCGCCAGGGTCAGCCTGACGCCGAGGGAATGCATGGTACGACGCTTGGTTTTATCGCCCTGGTCCTTCATCAGGAAATAAAATCCGCTTCCCAGGCTGGCAAGCAACGCCAGCATCAATACTACGATCACAGCTTTCAGCAATGGACACCTCCTTGGTCAAGTCCCCGCAGTATAAACCAGCTCCTGCGTCACTGGTTGGAGTAAACTGAAATGCCTGGAGCCGGGCGGGGCCTCAGCCTCGATCTCGAGTGGCGCACTACCCTGGCGACCCTGCTGTTGTTGCCCCTGCTGACTGGGCTGGGATTCTGGCAGTTGCAGCGCGCCGCTGAGAAGGCCTCGATCGCCGCTGCCTGGGAGCTCAGGCAGAGCCAACCGCCGCTACCCCTGGCGCAATTGTGGGACGAGCCCGCGCAGCGTCTGGCCTACCAGCAGGTGACATTATCCGGGGAGTTCATCAGCGATGAATATTTCCTGCTGGACAATCGCATTTACGCGGGCCGTTTTGGCGTTGAGGTACTTGGTATCGTGCGGCTGGACGGCGCTGGCGGAATGGTGCTGGTCAACCGGGGCTGGCTAGCCGCCGACCCGGCCCGGCGGGCATTGCCGGCGGTACCCCGGGTCACGGGCCGGGTGGAGCTGACCGGTCATGTCTATGTGGCCCCCGACCCCCCTTACCTGCTGGGGGAGCAGGAAATGGGTTCCGATTGGCCGATTACCTTGCAGGCGTTGGAAATGGCGAAAATCCTGCCCGTGCTGGAGTCGATCGGCGGCGGGCGGGTTTTCCCCTACCCCGTGCGCCTGGCTGGTGGCGAGCCCGGAGCGCTGGCTGTGGACTGGCAACCGGTTAACACCAGTCCCGATAAACACCGTGCCTATGCCGCGCAATGGTTTACCATGGCGGCGGTTTTGCTGGTTTTTTTCCTGCTGCGCAGCAGCAACCTGTGGCAACTGCTGAGGCCCGCCGGTCGCCAGTGAAAATGAGGGTGGAGATAGCATAGGACGATGGAAAACGGGGACAACAGAACTAACAACCGGATGGTACTGCTATTGATTGCAGGCATCCCGGTGACCATGATTCTCGGCGCCACCTGGCTCTGGTATTTCGTTGTGCGGGGGGATCTCGACCTGGTGGGTACCCTGGGCACTGCCAACCGCGGGGCGCTGGTGCAGCCGCCGCGGCAGATCGACGAGGTTGATGTGCGCGAGCCCAATGGCTCGGACTTCAACTACCTGAACCTCGAGCCGAAGTGGACCATGGTGATTCCCGGTGCGGCGGGCCGCTGTGATGCGGACTGTGAAAACACCCTGTACCTGACCAAGCAGATTCATACCGCGATGGGTAAGGAGTACAACCGCCTGCGGCGGATCTATGTAAGCGAGACCGGCCCCAGCGATACCCGGCTCAGCGTGCAGGAATTGAGTGACAAACGCCCGGCACCGGCCTCCTTTGCGACCTTTCTCGCCCAGGAGCATCGCGGCCTCAAGCCCCTGGTCCTGGACGCGGCCGGCATGAATTCACTGTTTGCCGAATACCGGACGGACCCCGCTCGCTGGTACATTGTTGATCCGGCGGGCTGGGTTATGATGAGTTACAACAGGGATAACTCCTACAAGGATGTGATAGCCGACCTCAAGTTCCTGATGAAAAACTCGGGAGACTGAGAGGGTTATGACCACAAGTGCCCAGGTGACCTGGCGGGACTACAAAGAGCTCACCAAGCCCAACGTCGTGCTGCTGATGATTCTCACCGCCGCTATCGGTATGTTCATGGCCGTGCCGGGGATGGTGCCGCTCGATATTCTGGTGTTCGGCAATCTGGGCATAGCCCTGTGCGCGGCGTCTGCGGCGACGATCAACCACCTCGTGGATCGGCGCATAGACCGGCAGATGGCCCGTACCAGCATGCGGCCTGTTGCGCAGGGTCGGGTGGGCACACGCCAGGCCGCCGTGTTTGCCGCGCTTATCGGCGGCCTCGGCATGGCCATCCTGTTTTTCCGGGTGAATGCACTGACCGCCTGGCTCACCGTCGCCTCGCTGCTGGGTTATGCGGTGGTCTACACCATGTTCCTGAAGCGCGCGACCCCCCAGAATATCGTGATCGGCGGCCTGGCCGGCGCCGCGCCGCCCCTGCTTGGCTGGACCGCAGTGACCGGCCAGGTCGGCGGCCATGGGCTGTTGCTGGCGCTGATCATATTCGCCTGGACCCCGCCTCACTTCTGGGCCCTGGCTATCCATCGCCGGGAAGAATATGCCGCGGTGAATATCCCGATGCTGCCGGTGACTCACGGGGTGGCATTTACCAAATTGCATATCCTGCTGTACACCGTGATCATGTTCCTGATAACCCTGCTGCCCTTCGCGACGCGATTGAGCGGGCCGCTCTACCTGCTGGGGGCGGTGGTGCTGGGAGCCGGGTTTCTGTACTGGGCTGATTGAACTGATACGCGACAGGAACCCGAATGCGCCTATGGAAACTTTCAGATACTCGATAATCTACCTCATGGCCCTGTTCATGATTATGCTGGTCGACCACTACCTCTTTCCGGTGAGCAGCCTGTGACAAACCAGGGTGCCCAGAGCGGACGGCAGACCCGTGGCATCAGGCTCACAGTCCTGGCGCTCGCGGTTTTTATCACCATCATCGTGGCGGGCTTTGTCCACCGCATCCAGATGCCCAGAATCCTCACTGAAGAGGAAATGAAGATAAATGGGCTCTACCTGCTGCAGACCCCCCGAAATTTTGGCCAGCTGGGCCTGGTGGATCATCGCGGAGAGCCATTCGATAACGCCAGCCTGCAGGGCAAGTGGAGCCTGGTGTTTTTTGGCTTTACCTATTGTCCCGATATATGTCCGACCACCATGAGCTTGCTCAATGAGCTGATGGGCCAGTTGGACGGAACCGAGGCAGAGGATACCCAGGTGGTGATGGTGACTGTCGATCCCGCCCGGGATACGGTCGAACAACTGGCTGGCTATGTGCCCTACTTCAACCCCGATTTCATCGGGGTGACGGGCGAGTTTCTCGATATCCACCGCTTCGCGACCGCGCTCAACACACCCTTTCGCAAGGTCGTCGGAGAGGGCGACAACTACCTGGTGGACCACAGCGCCAATGTGGTGCTGATCAACCCGCGTGGCGACTACCACGGTTTCTTCAAGGCGCCCCTGGACATGGCCAAGATGAAGCTGACCTACCGCTCGGCCCGGGCAATGTGGGACCGGCAACACTAGCAGGCTGCGACAGGCGACTTATGAGCACAGACCAAACCCCGATTGTGCTGGTTGACGGCTCGTCCTATCTCTACCGCGCCTTCCACGCGCTGCCACCCCTGACCAACTCCAGCGGCCAGGCGACTGGGGCGGTCAAGGGCGTTATCAGCATGATCCGGCGCCTGCACAAGGACTATCCGGACAGCCCGCTGGCGGTGGTGTTCGACGCCAAGGGCAAGACCTTTCGGGACGACATGTTTCCCCAGTACAAGGCCCAGCGGCCGCCGATGCCGGACGAGCTGCGCGAACAGGTCGAGCCGATCCACGCCATCGTCAGGGCCATGGGGCTGCCACTGCTGTGCGTGGAAGGGGTGGAGGCGGACGATGTGATCGGCACCCTCGCCCGCCAGGCCGCCGCCCGGGGCCGCCCGGTGGTCATATCCACCGGGGACAAGGACATGGCACAGCTGGTGGATGAGCACATCACCCTGGTCAATACCATGACCGATACAGTGCTGGACGTGGCCGGGGTGGAGAAGAAGTTCGGCATCCCGCCGCAGCTGGTGATCGACCTGCTGGCGCTGATGGGCGATAAATCCGACAACATTCCCGGGGTGCCCGGCGTGGGAGAGAAAACCGCGCTGGGGTTGCTGCAGGGCCTGGGTGGCCTGGATGCCATCTACGCTGACCTGGATAAAGTGGCCGAACTGCCCTTTCGCGGCGCCAAAACCATGGCGGCAAAGCTGGAGGCGGAAAAGGACAAGGCCTACATGTCCTACGCGCTAGCTACGATCAAGACCGATGTCGCCCTCGAGCTGACCCCGGAGCAGCTGCACAATGCCGAGCCGGACCGCGAACAGCTGGTCCACTGGTATACCCGGATGGAGTTCAGGTCCTGGCTGGAAGATCTGCTGGCGGCCCCGGGCGAGCCCGGTCAGGTGGAGGCCATGGCGGTCGACTATGACATCGTCACCAGCCAGCAGGCGCTGGACGGCTGGCTGGAGCGATTGCGCGCGGCCCAGCTGTTTGCCTTCGATACGGAGACCACCAGCCTGGACTACATGGAGGCGCGGATCGTCGGCGTCTCTTTCGCGCTGGAGCCGGGGCGGGCGGCCTACGTGCCCCTGGCCCACGACTACCTGGGCGCGCCCTCGCAGCTGGACCGGGACGCGGTGCTGGCCCAGTTGCAGCCCTTGCTGGAGGATGAGCACAGGGCCAAGGTGGGCCAGAACCTCAAGTACGATGCCAGCGTCCTCGCCAACCACGGCATCACGCTGCGGGGCATACGCTTTGACACCATGCTGGAGTCCTATGTGCTCGACTCCACCGCCACCCGCCACGATATGGACAGCCTGGCCCTCAAATACCTGGGCCACAAAACCATTCACTTCGAGGACATTGCCGGCAAGGGCGCAAAGCAGCTGACTTTCAACCAGATCAAACTGGAGGAGGCCGGGCCCTACGCGGCGGAGGATGCGGATATCACCCTGCGCCTGCATCGAACACTCTGGCCGCGGCTGGCGGAGCAGCCTGGCCCTGCCAGGGTATTTGCCGACATCGAGATGCCGCTGGTGCCCCTGTTGTCGCGGATCGAGCGCCAGGGCGCGTTGATTTCCCGCGAGTTGCTGGCAGCCCAGAGCGTGGAGTTGGGGGCGCGGCTGGCGGAGCTGGAGGGCAGGGCTCACGAGCTGGCGGGAGAGGTGTTCAACCTCGGCTCGCCGAAGCAGCTGGGCGAAATCCTGTTCGAAAAGCTCGGCCTTCCGGTCATAAAGAAAACCCCGACGGGCGCGGCGTCCACGGCGGAGGAGGTGTTGGCGGAGCTGGCCCTCGACTACCCCCTGCCCCATTTGTTGCTCGAACATCGCAGCTTGAGCAAGTTGAAGTCCACCTACACGGACAAGCTGCCCGATATGATCAACGCCCGCACCGGTCGCGTGCATACCTCCTATCACCAGGCGGTAGCGGCCACCGGCCGACTGTCTTCATCCGACCCCAATCTGCAGAACATTCCTATCCGCACCGAAGAGGGGCGGCGCATCCGCCGGGCGTTTATCGCCCCGCGGGGGTACCGCATCGTGGCGGCTGATTATTCCCAGATCGAATTGCGCATCATGGCGCACCTCTCGGCTGACCCCGGGCTGCTCAAGGCGTTTCGCGAGGGGCAGGATGTGCACCGGGCAACCGCCGCCGAAGTATTCGAGGTCGACCTGGACGAAGTATCCGGGGACCAGCGGCGCAAGGCCAAGGCGATCAATTTCGGCCTGATCTACGGTATGTCTGCGTTTGGCCTGGCGCGCCAGCTGCACCTGGGACGCAAGGAAGCGCAGCAGTACATCGATCGCTACTTCGAGCGCTACCCCGGCGTGCAGCAGTACATGGATCGCACCCGGGCGCTGGCGCGGGAACAGGGTTACGTGGAAACCCTGTTTGGCCGCAGGCTGCACCTGCCCCAGATCAACGCCCGCAACAAGATGCTGGCGCAGGCGGCCGAACGCACCGCGATCAACGCCCCTATGCAGGGCACTGCCGCGGATATCATCAAGCTGGCCATGCTGGCGGTGGACAACTGGCTGCAGGAAGCCGCGCCCCCGGCCAGGATGATCATGCAGGTCCACGATGAACTCGTGTTTGAGGTCGCTGCCGGGGAAGTGGATGCGGTGAGCGAGAAAATCTGCGGGCTGATGTCCAGCGCCGCGGAGCTGGCCGTCCCCCTGCTGGTGGAGGCTGGCAGCGGCGCCAACTGGGACGAGGCGCACTGATCCGGACCGGGGGGCTGGCAGAAAATTTTTCGGGCGCCAGCGGAACTTCTCACGGGCAAGCCAGTCTCACTATTTGTAGCGAGCGCTACATCCCCGCGGGGCGGTTTCTCTCCATGTGCCGCCTCGCCTGAAGTCTCTTTCCCCAGAGACTTTTTCTCCTCCCGGCTGCCGGACCCCTATAAAGCAGCCGGGTTTTTTTTGTCCACCGCAGTCAGCCACTCGTCCAGCACCGCCAGCAATTGTTCGTGCCCGCTGTGCTTGAGCGCGGAAAACAGCTGTGCGCTGACCAGGCCATGGTGGGGCTCCAGTTCCGCGCGCAGCTTCAGCAGGGTGCTGGTGGCGGGACCCTTCTTGAGTTTGTCCGCCTTGGTCAGCAGGATGTGCACCGGCATCGCCGCCGCCAGGGCCCAGTCCAGCATCTGGCGATCAAAGGCCTGCAGCGGGTGGCGCACATCCATGAGCAGGATAAGTCCCCGCAGGCAGCGGCGCTGTTGCAGGTAATTTTCCAGCTGTTTGGTCCACTCGCGCTTGATCGCCAGGGGCACCTTGGCGTAGCCGTAACCCGGCAGGTCGACCAGCCGCTGCCGCGCGCTCAGCTCGAAGAAATTTATCAGCTGCGTCCGACCGGGGGTGCGGGATGTCTTGGCGAGCTTACTGTTGCCAGTTAAGCTGTTGATTGCACTGGATTTACCCGCATTTGACCGGCCGGCGAAAGCGACCTCCCAGCCCTCGTCCGGCGGGCACTGGGAGAGCTTGGCTGCACTGGTCAAATAGGCCGCCTTGCGGTAGTTGGGCGCCGCCGGGGCGGGGTCGGGGGCGGTGTCAGACATTGGTAGGTACTGCCTTTTGTGGTGGTAGCATCTCGTATATAATGCCACAGCCAATTTTCTCCCGTCGTAAAATGCGCGCCGGGACCCATCCCCAACCCTGTCTGAGGTCTTACATGAAACTGCTGCTCGCCCTCGTTATGGCCCTGTCCGCCGCTACCGCCACTGCCGAGCCCGATATGGCGAAGTATGACAAGAGCTGTAAGGTGTGCCACGACGCGGGCGCTGCCGGCGCACCCAAGACCGGCGATGCGGAAGCCTGGGCTCCGCGCATAGCCAAGGGCATGGACGCGCTGGTGGCGTCTGTGAACAAGGGTCTCAATGCCATGCCACCCAAGGGCATGTGTTTTGACTGTACCGATGCGGATTATGCCGCACTCATCCAATACATGAGCGCGCCTGCCAAGTAACCGGCCTTGCGCCAAAGATTTAGCTGGAACTGACATGAAAAAAGTCGCGATACTGTTCAGCCTTGCACTGGGCTGGGCGCCAACCGGTTATACCGCTGACCCCAACCTTGTCGGCGACGCCGCCGCGGGCAAACCCCAGACCGCCGCTTGCGCGGCCTGTCATGGCCCTGACGGCAACAGCGCCGTGCCCACCTTTCCGAAACTGGCGGGCCAGGGTGAGAAATACCTGTTCAAGCAGTTGCGGGATATTCGTGACGGCCTGCGCCCCATACCGACCATGGCAGGGCAGCTGGATGGCAAATCCGATCAGGCCCTGGCAGACATCGCAGCTTTCTATGCCAGCCAGAGCGGCACCGGCGGCCAGACCGACCCCGCCCTGCTGGCCCTGGGCGAGTCGGTGTTTCGCAGCGGCATCCCCGAGCGCAATGTCGCCGCCTGCACTGCCTGCCACTCGCCCACCGGCAAAGGTAATGCGCCCGCAGGTTTCCCGTCCCTCGCCGGCCAGCACGCCGAGTATATTGCGGCCCAGCTTATTGCCTACCGCAAGGGCCACGAGGATGAGACCGGCCGCGTCAACGACGGAGATACCCGCATCATGCGGATCACCGCCTTTGGCCTGAGCGACAAGGAAATCCAGGCAGTGGCGAGTTACGCATCCGGGCTGCGCTAGCCTCGGGCGAGCGCTGCCGGCAGTATTAATCCCGCATCAAAAGAGGTGGCCAGCAGGGCCGCCTTTTTTATCGGCTGCAGAACCCATAAAGAGATTCGTTGTCTGACGGTATTCCAAACACGGAGGAACGCACCTTGAAAAACCTGTTGTTGTCACTGTCGCTGCTGCTACTGACCCCGCTGCTCGCCGCCGCGCAGACCGTAGGCGAAAGCTATGTTGAAGGGGAGCATTACGACCTGATCGCCCCGCCGGTGAGGACGGCGAATCCGGACAAAATCGAGGTGGTCGAGTTTTTCTGGTACGGCTGCCATCACTGCTACACGTTTGAGCCGGTGATTGGCGCCTGGAAGAAGACGCTCGCTCCCGATGTGGAGTTTCGCGGTTCCCCGGCCGTGTGGGCGCCGAATATGAAGCTGCACGCGCAGGCATTCTATGCGGCCGAGGTGCTCGGTGTAGGCCAGACCATGCACCCTGTGCTGTTCCAGGCGATGAATGTCGACGGCAAGAAACTGCAGAACGAGGCCGAGATCCAGGCGCTTTTTGTCGCCAATGGTGTTTCGGCGGAGGCGTTTGCCAAGGCTTTCGGCTCTTTCGGGGTGACCAGCCAGGTGAACCAGGGTGATGCCCGCGCCCGCGCCGCCAAAATCACCGGCACCCCATCGCTGATGGTGGACGGCAAGTACCGTGTCAGCACCGCAAAGGCGGGCAGCCAGGCGGATATGCTGAAAGTGGTTGATTTCCTGGTCGAGAAAGAACGCAAGGAGCGGGCGGCCAAACAGGGCTCCTAGATCACCAGCCACTCCGGTACCGGCAGACCCTTGTTCTCGAGGAACACCGGGTTGAACAGTTTGCTCTGGTAGCGGTTGCCGTAGTCGCAGAGGATGGTGACGATAGTGTGGCCTGGCCCAAGATGTTCGGCCAGGCGCACCGCCCCAGCAATATTGATAGCGGCAGAGCCTCCCATGCACAGCCCTTCATTGCGCAGCAGGTCGAAGATATACGGCAGCGCTTCCTCGTCGCTGATACTGAAGGCAACATCCACCCGGGCCTGGGCGACATTGTCGGTGACATGGTTGATACCAATGCCCTCGATGATGGATGTGCCGGGAGATGCCTTGAGTTCACCGCAGCGATAGTACTCGTACAGTGATGCGCCCGCCGGATCCGCCAGGCCAATGGTCACATCCGGGTTGCGCTCCTTGAGAGCGGTTGATACGCCCGCCAGGGTTCCCCCGGTGCCTACCGCGCAAACGAAACCATCCACCCTGCCGTCGGTCTGCTCCCAGATCTCGGCGCCGGTGGTGCGATGGTGAATTTCCATATTCGCGAGATTGTCGAACTGGCGCGCCCACACGGCACCGTGTTCCTCCCGCGCGGCCAGTTTCTCCGCCAGGCGGCGGGCGGTGTGGACATAGTGATTGGGGTCGCTGTAGGAAGTGGCGCCCACCAGGTGCAGGTCCGCGCCCAGCAGCTCGAGTGAATCAATTTTCTCCTTGCTCTGGGTGATGGGCATTACCACGGTGCTGGTATAACCCAGCGCATTGGCCAGCAGGGTGAGTCCGATACCCGTGTTGCCCGCAGTCCCCTCGACGATACGCCCTCCGGGGCGCAGTTCGCCCGAAGCCTCGGCCGCGCGGATGATGCCGAGGGCGGTGCGGTCCTTCACCGAGCCGCCGGGATTGAGAAACTCGGCCTTGCCCAGGATGGTGCATCCGGTGCGTTCCGACACCTCCCTGAGGCGAAGCAGCGGCGTATTACCGATCAGCTGGGTGACATCAGAGGCAGTGCGCACGGGAAGCTCTCCGGAAAAACTCGGCACGAGTATGCCACAGCGCCGCTGCCTGGTCAGGGCCTTGTGCGGCGGTAGAGGCCGTGCGCCCGCAGGCCCAGGGCAAGGCTGATCGACGCGATGCCCAGCAGCATCCACACCATTGGTTGGGGCGTGGTGGTGAGGAACAGGCCGGCCAGGGCGCTGCTGCCGGCAGAGAGGGACATCTGGATGAAGCCCAGCAAGGCTGATGCCGTGCCGGCAATGTGGGCGAAGGGGCGCAGGGCGATGGCCATGGCGTGGGGAAGTACCAGCCCCATGGCAATGGAATACAGCATCATCGGCAGCATCAGGGCGAATACGCTCTCGGGCCAGGCATGGGAGGAAGCCAGCAGCAGGCAGGCCGCGGTCATTCCCAGGATCACGCCGAGGCGCATAATCCGTTCGGAGTCCCGGTGTTTCGCCAGCTTTGCACTGAGGGCACTGCCCGCCATGTAGCCGGCGACGGAGCCCAGAAAAATGAGACCGAAGTATTGTGCCGGTACCCCGAGCATGTCGATGTAGATAAAGCTCGAGCTGACCAGGTAGACCATCAGGCCGGAGTAGACCAGGCCGCTGGTAAGCGTGACCGTCAGGAAGAACGGGTCCGCCAGCAGCTCTGCGTAGTTGCGCGCGATAGCCCGCGGATGCAGGCTCTGTACCCTGGGCAGCGACTCCGGCAGGAACACCCGGATCAGGGCGATCATCGCCGCCCCGTAGATGCCCAGGAAAATGAACACGCTGGGCCAGGGCAGCACCAGCAGCATGACACCGCCGAGGGTCGGCGCAACCGCGGGCGCCAGCGCCATCAGCATGGCGATCAGCGACAGCGCCCGGGCCGCCCCGCCCGGGCCGAAAACGTCCCTGGCCACCGCTCGTGCCAGGGTCGGCCCGACACAGGCCCCTATCCCTTGCAGGAAGCGGAACAGCAGCAGCTCCTCCACTGTGCCTGAGAGGCTGCAGCCAATGCAGGCCGCCACGAACAACCCGGTGCCGCCCAGCAGCACAGGCTTGCGACCGAAGCGATCGGCCAGGGGCCCGCAGGCAAGGTGGAACAGGGCAAAGCCCGTCAGGTAGCTGCTGAGGGTGAGGTGCATGCGGCTGATGTCGGTGCCGAAGTCCCGCATCATGCTGGGCATGGCGGGAAGGTACATGTCGACGCTGAGGGGGCCGAGCGCCACCAGGGCCGCCAACAGTGCCAGCAACCAGGGTGAGTCGGGATGTAACTGTCGGTGTGGCATGGGTCGGCGATGCTAGCCCATGGGCCCGGCCAAGGCAAAGAGTTCCCGCGCCCCTGGCGGCGGCGTTATTTCTCGAAGTGCATGACCGCCTTCCACCACAGGCGCGGCAACAGGGCGCGCCACAGGTAGAGCAGCCTGGCCTCGCCCGGATAGATGATGTCCCGGTCCTTTGCCACGCCCTTTTCGATGGCGTCGACGATTTTCTCCGGGTCCGCCAGGCGCCCGGTCTTGCGCGCCTCGATAATGCTCGCCGGAGTGTCGGTGGCGATCGTCTGGTCGATCAGCGCGGTGTTGACCGCCGGCGGGCAGACCAGGTGGGCGCGCACACCGCTGTCGCGGATCTCGTTCTGCAGGACTTCCATGTAGGCGTTGACTGCCGCCTTGGTAGCGCAATAGGCCCCCATCTTCGGTACCAGGGCGATGCCGGCAATGGAGCCGAAAGCGATGATGCGGCCGGATTTGCGCGCCATCATCGCCGGCAGCACAGCGCGCACCATGTAGGTGGTGCCGAAGTAGTTGATGCGAAACAGCCGCTCCATGCCCTCGTGGGTGTGGTCGATCAGCTTGTAGCTGGGCATCAGGGCGGCGCAGTGGACCAGCAGGTCGATGGACCCCAGGTTCTGGGCAACCTCGGCGACCCTGGCCTCCACCTCCTCCCGGCTGGAGATATCGCAGCGCAGGGCCGTGATGGTGTCCGCTTCCGCGGCCATCGCCTGCAGGCCCTGGTCGTTGACGTCAAAGATCGCCACCCGGGCGCCCTGTGCCACCAGGCGACGGGCGATGATCTGCCCCATGCCGCTGGCCCCCCCGGTGACGATTGCTACCTTGCCCGCCATATCTTTCATAAGTACTCCATGCTCTATTCGATCGCCGCAACTGGCGCCATCTTGGGCAGTTGCCGGGCCGCGGGCAAGACCCGGACCGGCCAGCCGTACTGACGGATTCGGTCTATGTCACGGGATGGTCTGGTCCGAAATGTGGTCCAGGGGCAGTAATCAGTGGATATTTAACAGCTAAGAGGCAGGATAACCAGCATCAACCTCAGCCTCGACACCCATGGAACACCACGGGCGCATCGACCGGGAGTTGTATACGCTATGAAGACCAAGACCAGCGAGGCGGCCTGAATGGAATGCGCTTACAAATCCCGCAGTGTGATCGATACCGCGGACGCCGTTCGCAGCAGGCCAGCTGCGCGCAGTGGATGTACTCGAGCAATGCCTCGGGACGCTCGAGGATCTCAACCCGGCGATCAACGCATTTATCATGCTGCGCGTCGGGGCGGCGCGCGAGGAGGCGGAGGCGATCGATCGGATGGTGGCGAGAGGTGAGGACCCGGGACTGCTTGCCGGCGTTCCCTTTGGCATCAAGGACATCGAAGACATCACCGGCTTGCCCACCACGCAAGGGTCACTGTTGCTCGCGGGTGCGCCGCCGGCTGACCGGGACTGCCCGCATGTTGAGAAGCTCCGCGCGGCGGGGGCGATCGCAATTGGCAAGACCAACATGTGCGAGTTCGGCCTCGACTCGGGCTCGAACAACAGGCTGTGGGGCGTTACCCGCAACCCCTGGAATCCCGAACTCACGCCGGGCGGCAGTAGCGGCGGCTCGTCGGCGGCGGTCGCCGCAGGCATCGTACCCCTGGCTACTGCAACGGATGCAGCCGGTTCGATCCGTTGCCCCGCTTCATTCACCGGTCTGGTCGGGTTGAAACCGAGTCATGGCCGCATCGCCAGGAAAGACGGTTTCGCGAACTGGGCTACGCATGGCGCTGTAACGCATACCGTTGCGGATACCGCACGATACCTGGATGTGGTGGCGGGTGCGGACGACCGCGACCGGCAGTCGCTGCCGAACCCGGGCATTCGTTATGAGGAAGTGATCGAAACGCTCGATGTTGCAGGACTGCGCGCGGTCTGGTCCGACGACCTCGGCTATGCCGTGGTCGAGCCCGAAGTCATCGCGCTGGCGCGCGCCGCGGCCGATAGGCTTATCGCAGCCGCAGGCCTGACCCGGCTCGACCGCTGCTTTCACCCTGTCAATGCACGTGATGCGCTCGGCATCGTGCAGATAACCAGGGCGCGCGACGAGCTGTACCTGGCTGGCACACTGCCGGCGCGGTATGCCGATCTCGGTGGTCAGTTCCAGCACTTCCTCGAGTTGATGAAGGACGTGGGGGCTGCGGACGTCGCGGCTGCCTGGGGCGTGATCCGCCGGCTAGAACGCGAGGTCGCGGGCTTTTTCCTGGAAGCAGACTTGCTGCTGACACCCGCCGTGGCCTGCGTCCCTTACGCCGCCGAGGCGTTGATGCCAGACATCATCGATGGCAGAGATGCCAGCAGGACTCGGGTCGGAACCGTTCGGCTTCCTTGCCAACGTCGCCTGGAACCCTGCGGTTTCAGTCCCTGCCGGCGTGACGAAAGCAGGGTTGCCGGTCGGCCTCCAGATCATGGCGAGACGGCACCGCGACGACATTGCGTTACGCCTGGCGCGCATCCTCGAGGTCGAGCAGCCGTGGGGTTTCCCGTGGGATCGACGCAGCTGATCCGAGTCTCGCTGCTCTTGTGCCCAGCCCCGGAGTGGAAATCACAAGACCCCACAGGGTACTAGCGCCCAACAGCAAGCCAATGCAACTTCACCCGTATAAACCTCGGCCGATAGCTGTCTGCCGTAACGAGAGCACTCAAGGGATCAGTGGCGGGCGCCAGACTATTCACGTCATAGGATACAAGCAGACCGTCCTCGGTGGTGAATTCAGGATGGATCTTGGCATTATAGGTGAACAATTGCCCCGGCTGTCTCGACTCCGGTGTTTGATAGACAAACACCGGGCCTGCCCAGGGTCCCTGCGGTTGCGCAGCGTACCAGGCAAGGATATTTTCGGATGCGCCGCCGGTGTACTGGTGGGCGATGATCACATAGCACTCAGGCAGTGCGCCACAGTGGCTTACTCTGCTAGCACCGAGCTGATCCTGTGTTTGCGGTGCTGCTGCCGACCCGTGTTGCCTGCCATGGGCACGGATTCTTCGGCTTTTTCAATCCAGTCGAAATGTCCCGGGCTGCCCGGCTTTTCACCCCAGTAGCGCCACTCTTCCGGCTGCGCCAGTTTATTTCTGGGTGCACGTGCTATGTGTATGCAATGTCCGGTGCAAATAGTGTTGTCGGCAGGTTCTTCACGCATACCGTAGATATAGGTGTAGTTGTCCTGTGCACTGATAATGGCCCCACCATAGCTCACGCCATTATTGGGCGCGTTGATGTATACCGGTTCGGCAGTGGCTATTTCTTCCAGGGGCAGTGTGGCAATCGCGCTCCCGCGCCAGGCAAAATCGAAGATACCTGCGCCCGTTTGCTCCATCAGTTGCAGGAAAGTGGTCAGCTGCCCGTTGTCAGCCACCAGGGCGCCGCCCCAATAGTAGCAATGCTGGCCTGACGGACAGTGTGGTGGCTGGAACATGGCCCGTGCATTATTCTTCTGGACAAAGTTCTCGCCCGGGCAGTGGCTGGCATCATACGGCGACCGGGCGAACGTAGGCAGGCTCTGGGTCTCCTCCTCCTCGCCCACGGTCTGGCGAAAATACGTGGTCAGTGTGCCGCTGGTTTTGTCCTGCAGCACCAGGGTATTGCCCTGCACAAACAGTTCGCCATCAGGATTGCGTTTGCCAGTGCGGCTAACCGGCCCAATAAAGGTATCGGAGAACAACCACAGCACCTGCGTGGGTGATAACGCGGTCGAATACGTGGAGTCGCCTCCCGTCCAGCCCGGACCGCAGCGCTTGAACAACTGGTTGAAGCTGTTGTCCTCGCTAACCGTGACCGATAGTGGTGCGAATTGCTGTTCTGGTTCAACGACGCTGCACGATAGCACTGCCATTAACATCACTGGCAATGTAAAGCGTGAAATCCTCCGGATCATTTGTAAGCCTGCTGTTTTGATGGGATCAAAACCGTTTCTGGTCGAATCGCACCGCACACTTTGACTGGGTGTATCACCGCCCATACCCAGGTTATCAGCCTTGCGAAAAGCGACGATCGCCTTTCGCGTATTCTGACCGACCACACCATCGGGGTCGCCAGGGCCGGTGGCACTGACGGATTCCGTCGGTGTCACAGGGTGGTCTGGTCCGAAATATGGTCCAGGGGCAGTTCGGTGCGTTGAATAACCCGGCGCAGCTCGAAGCTGGAGTGCACCCCCGTGACCCCGGGGATCCGTGTGAGCCTGCCCAGCAGGAATTTTTCGTAGTATTCCATGTCGGGCACCACCGCCTTCAGCAGGTAATCCGAGCTCTGGCCGGTCACTACCGAGCACTCCATCACCTCGGGATAGAGGGCGACCTCGGCCTCGAAGGCTTCGAACCGGTCCGGGGTGTGGCGGTCCATGCTGATGCCGATGTAGGCGGTCAGCTTCAGCCCCAGCATGGACTGGTTCAGCAGGGTCACATGCCGGCGGATAATGCCCGACTCTTCCAGTCGCTTCACCCGGCGGGAGCAGGGCGTAGGCGACAGCCCCACTGCCTCGGCGAGTTCCAGGTTGCTGATGCGGCCGTTGCCTTGCATCACCGCAAGGATCCGGCGGTCGGTGCGATCGAGTTTCATGGGGCGCCTCGCTGGCGGGTATCTGCTACCAAAATGTGCAAAAATAGAGATTATCACTAAAATATAACCATAAATTAGAGAATAGATGCAACGAATAGGTAATAAGCCAGAATATTTGCAATCTATCGCTACAGTGGTGCGTCTATACTGCTCGCCAGGCTGATAAATCACCGCCGGGTGAACAGCCCCCATATTTGGTCGAACCCGGGAGCCAGGGTATGAGTAACTTCAACCACCGCAAGTACAAGCCGTTCCAGCCCGTGTCAAAGCCTGACCGGCGCTGGCCCGACCGCGTTATCGACCGGGCGCCACACTGGTGCAGCGTGGACCTGCGCGATGGCAACCAGGCCCTGATCGAGCCCATGACCGCGCGCCAGAAATCCCTCCTGTGGGACCAGTTGCTGAAGATCGGCTTCAAGGAAATCGAGGTGGGCTTTCCCTCCGCCTCCAGCCATGACTTCGAGTTTGTGCGCGAGCTTATCGACAAGGGGCGCATCCCCGCGGATGTCACCATCCAGGTGCTCACCCAGGCCAGGCCAGACCTTATCGCGAAAACCTTCGAATCCCTCAAGGGCGTGCGCCGGGCCATCGTGCATGTGTACAACTCCACGTCCACGGTACAGCGCGAACAGGTATTCGCCCTGGACCGCCAGGGCATTCTCGAGATTGCAGTGAAAGGCGCGGAACTGGTGCGAGACCATGCGCTGAAACAGCCCGAGACCGAGTGGGTATTCGAGTACTCGCCGGAGAGCTTCACCGGCACCGAGCTGGAGTATGCGGTCGAGATCTGCAATGCCGTCACCGCAGTCTGGCGGCCGACGCCCGAACACCCGGTGATCATCAACCTGCCCGCCACGGTGGAAATGAGCACACCCAATGTCTACGCCGACCAGATCGAGTGGTTTTGTGACCACGTGGCCAACCGCGACAGCCTGCTCATCTCCCTGCACACCCACAATGACCGGGGCTGCGCGGTGGCCGCGGCGGAGTTGGGGGTGCTGGCGGGCGCCGACCGGGTGGAGGGTACGCTGATGGGCAATGGGGAGCGCACCGGCAATATGGACATTGTCACCATGGCGATGAACCTCTACAGCCAGGGCGTGGATCCCTGCCTCAACCTGGGCCAGATGGACGACATCATCCAGACGGTCAGGGAGTGCACCCGGCTGCCGGTACACCCGCGGCACCCCTATGCGGGGGAGCTGGTCTTCACCGCGTTCTCCGGCAGTCACCAGGATGCGATCAAAAAGTGCCTGGCCCGGCGCGAGGACAGCAAGCCCTGGGAAGTGGCCTACCTGCCGATAGACCCGGCGGATATAGGCCGGTCTTACCAGGAGGTGATCCGCATCAACAGCCAGTCGGGCAAGGGCGGCATCGCCTATGTGCTGGAGCGGGATTTCGGCCTGCAACTGCCGCGCTGGCTGCAGATCGACTTCAGCCGGGCGGTGCAGGCCTATGCCGAGGCGCACGAGGCGGAGGTTGGTTCCGAGGAGCTGTACCAGCTGTTCCAGCAGACCTACTGCGGCATGGACGGCCGCTGGACCCTGGGCAAGTACCAGGTCAACCGGGAGGCGGGCATGGACAGGTTGCTGGCGGAGTTGCGCCAGGGGTCGGCGGTGCACAGCCTGACGGGTTCGGGCAACGGCGTGGTCGCGTCATTTGTCGACGCCATGGAACGCTTTACCGGCAAGCATATTGTGCTGGTGGAGTACAGCGAGCACGCCCTCAGCCACAGCGCGGATGCCGAGGCAATCTGTTACATCCAGCTGAATGTCAACGGCGACCGCTTCTGCGGGGTGGGGCGCAGCCACGACATCATCCAGGCGTCGCTGGACGGCATTCTCGGCGCGATCAACAAGGAAGCGGCGAACGACGCCGAAGCCGCGGCCTGACCCTGCCCGGCGGCCTCCCGGGGCCGACCGGGTGATTCGCCTCACACTATTCCCCGGCGGCAACCACCGGGGTCGGCCCCAAGTGTATATTGGCGGCCCGGTGTGTTACAAAACGCACTTAAATACGCGGCGCCGTCCCCGGTCGCCGCCCGACGGCCGTGCAAATGGGAAGCCCCGCGCTTACGACAACACTATCTCGCTGGCAAAAGCTCAAACGGCATTTCCGGGACGCGTTTTCCGAGCAGTTTGAGTACCAGCGCCGCGATGGCGAACTGCCGTCGGATGCCCGCGTGGCTGGAAAGCGGGGCCGGGACGCCTATCGCTACATCCTGCTGCTGCTGGTTGCGGTGCTTGCACCCATGTCCGTGCACAGTCTTGTTATCGGCCAGGCGGCGCTTGCTGCCGTCACCCTGGCGCTACTGCTCATCCTGCTGACCAATATCTGGTTGCTCAGCGGTAATCGCCAGGCGTTCCTGTCGCCCACGCTGTTGCTGGCGCTGGGTATACTGCTGATCCTGCTGGCGGTAGGTCTCGGCCAGCACTACAGCATTTACTGGATGTATCCCCTGTTGGCGGGTATGCCGGTTCTGTTGCGCTCCCGGCGGGCCCTCGAGATTGGCCTTGCGTCCGGGGCGGTGGCCCTGCCCATCCTGTTCACCCGGTTCGATACCAGCTCCGCCCTGATGCTCAGTTTCAGCATGATGGTGACCTGGCTGGTG
This sequence comes from uncultured Gammaproteobacteria bacterium, assembly GCA_963700715.1. Taxonomy (GTDB): domain Bacteria; phylum Pseudomonadota; class Gammaproteobacteria; order Pseudomonadales; family Halieaceae; genus JARRPM01. Next base: position 96,364 of record CAVOYP010000010.1, on the reverse strand, counting down.
AGTGCCTGGCTTGTCTTTGCGGTAACGGAACAGTCCCGCCGCCTCAAGGACATGGCCATTACCGATCCCCTTACCGGGGCCTATAACCGTCGCTATCTCGAGGAGCAGGCGCGCGGCGCCCTCGACGCGTGGCAGCGCTACCGGCACTCCTCCACCCTGCTGCTGATCGATGTCGATTTCTTCAAGCGCATCAACGATAAGTACGGCCACTCGATGGGTGACACGGCGATCAAGCAACTGGTCAAGGTGATCTCCGGCCGCATCCGCGCCGTAGACACCCTGTGCCGCTTCGGCGGCGAGGAGTTCGTGGTGTTGCTGCGCGAAACCGGGAGGGAGCGCGCGGCGGCGATCGCGGAGGAGTTGCGCGCCCTGGTGGCGGCTGCGAAAATCCTCCCGGAGGGTAGTATGACTATCAGCATCGGCGTCGCCGAGGTGGCGGCGGCCGATAATCTGGATCACTGGTTCAAGCTTGCGGACTCGGCGCTTTACGTGGCCAAGCGCAGCGGGCGCAACCGGGTGGAAACCGCCCGCCAGGTGGTGGCGGATCGGGGGCCGGTCGCCAAGACCGTGCCGGACTGGCGCTGAGCGGGAGGCATTGCATGGCGACACGCACAGTAAAGGGGGGGTTCAGGGCGGTGCTGATCGCCTGCCTGCTCTGCCTGGCAGGGTGCAGCGGCACCACCATGGTCTACAACCGCCTGGATACCGTCCTGGCGTGGTACCTGGACGACTACGTGCAATTGAACGCCCCCCAGGAGCAGCAGCTGGATAATACACTCCGGCCCTTCCTGAGCTGGCACCGGCAGCAGGAGCTGCCGCGCTATGTCGGGATCCTCGACAAAATTGACGCGAACCTGGACCAGCCCATAACGCCCCGGGATATTGAGGCAATCTACACGGACGTCGAGGTGGCCTGGCTGCGGCTCGAGGAAGAGTCCCTTGGCTGGCTACTGGAACTGGGCGCCACCCTGACTGAGGCGCAGGTGGAAGAGTTCCTCGCCTATCTGCAGGAAAAACAACAGGAATACGAGGAGAAGTACCTCAGCCGCAGCGAAACCGAATACCGGGAAGAGAGTTACGACAGTTTTGCCGACAACCTCGGGGATTATCTCGGGCGCCTGACCCCGGAACAGCGTGAGCGGCTGCAGGGTGCTGTCGACGCCCTGGAGCGTTCTGATGCGATCTGGCTGAAGGAGCGCGCGGCCTGGCTGGAGCGCCTGGCCGAGGTCATGCAACGCCAGCCGGGCTGGCAGGAACAGGTGCGCACGATGTTGGCACAGCGGTCCGAGACCCTGTCACCAGAGTATCAGCAGATTTTCGACCACAACCTCGAGGTGATTTTCGGGGCGGTGGCCGAGGTGCTCAACACCCGCACCGAAACCCAGGACCGCCGCCTGCGCAAGAAGCTTGGCGGTTTGCGCGATGACCTGCAGACACTCATTGCCCAGGGCGAAACCGCGCCGGCGGAGGCTGGCTAAGGCGCGGCCGGCTGAGGCGCGGCCGGCCGATTCCCGGTCAGTCCAGCAGGGACAAATCCCGCACCGCACCCTTGTCGGCACTGGTCACCATCTTGGCGTAAACCTTCAGCGCTGGCGTGACCTTGCGTGGGCGCACCGCCGCCGGCTGCCAGGCGGCGTCGCCCCTGGCCTCCATGGCCCGGCGCCTCGCGGCCAGCTCCTCGTGCACTGAGCGCGACATTGATGCTGCGCTTGGGAATATCGATCTCGATGATGTCGCCCTGTTCCACCAGGGCGATGGCGCCGCCCGAGGCAGCCTCGGGTGAGGCGTGGCCGATCGAAAGGCCGGAGGTGCCGCCGGAGAAGCGGCCGTCGGTCAGCAGCGCGCAGACCTTGCCCAGGCCTTTCGATTTCAGGTAACTGGTGGGGTAGAGCATCTCCTGCATGCCGGGCCCGCCGCGCGGGCCCCTCGTAGCGGATGATCACCACATCGCCGGGCTTGCACCCGGTCGTTGAGGATATCGTCGACCGCCGCCTCCTGGCTTTCGCAGATGTGGGCCGGGCCGGAAAACACCAGGATGCTGTCGTCCACCCCGGAGGTCTTCACCACACAGCCGTCCTCGGCGATATTGCCGAACAGAACGGCAAGCCCGCCCTCGGTGGAGTAGGCGTTGGCCAGCGAGCGGATACAACCGGCTTTGCGGTCGCTGTCGAGGCTGGGCCAGCGGGTGGCCTGGCTGAAGGCGGTCTGGGTGGGAATGCCGGCCGGGCCCGGCGCTGTAGAATTTATGCACGGCGGCATCCTCGGTCCGCATGATGTCCCACTGCGCCAGCGCATCCTCCATCGTTGTGCTGTGAACGGTGGGGCAATCGGTATGCAGCAGGCCGGCGCGGTCCAGTTCGCCCAGGATGCCCATGATGCCGCCGGCCCGGTGCACGTCTTCCATGTGGTAGAGGGGCGTGTTGGGTGCGACCTTGCACAACTGCGGCACCTTGCGCGACAGCCGGTCGATATCCGCCAGGGTGAAATCGAGCTCCGCCTCCTGGGCCGCCGCCAGCAGGTGCAGGATGGTATTGGTGGAGCCGCCCATGGCGATATCCAGGCACATGGCGTTCTCGAAAGCCTTGAAGCTGCCGATACTGCGCGGCAGCACGGATTCATCGTCCTGCTCGGTAATAGCGCTTGCACAGCTCCACGACCAGGCGTCCGGCGCGCAGGAACAGCTGCTCCCGATCGGCGTGGGTGGCCAGGGTGGAGCCGTTGCCCGGCAGGCTGACAGGCCCAGGGCTTCGGTCAGGCAGTTCATGGAGTTGGCGGTGAACATGCCGGAGCAGGAACCGCAGGTGGGACAGGCCGAGCGCTCGTACTCCGCCACTTTTTCATCGCTGGCGGTATCGTCCACCGCGATCACCATGGCATCGACCAGGTCCAGCTTGTGTTCGGACAGCTTGGTCTTGCCGGCCTCCATCGGGCCGCCGGAGACGAACACCGCGGGAATGTTCAGGCGCATGGCGGCATTGAGCATGCCGGGCGTGATCTTGTCGCAGTTGGAAATACAGACCATGGCGTCGGCGCAGTGGGCATTGACCATGTATTCCACCGAGTCGGAGATAATGTCCCGCGAGGGCAGGCTGTAGAGCATGCCGTCGTGGCCCATGGCGATGCCGTCGTCCACGGCGATGGTGTTGAACTCTTTGGCCACACCGCCTGCCGCCTCGATTTCACGCGCCACCAGCTGGCCCAGGTCCTTCAGGTGGACGTGGCCGGGGACGAACTGGGTAAAGGAGTTCACCACCGCGATGATCGGTTTGCCGAAATCCCCGTCTTTCATGCCGGTGGCGCGCCACAGGGCGCGGGCCCCGGCCATGTTGCGGCCGTGGGTGGAGGTCTTGGAGCGATAGTCAGGCATTGTTTGTTACCGTGCGCGGGGCCGGCTCGCGCCGGTAGGCCCTGGGTCAATAAAAGGGGGAGGCAAGGATAGCAGATATCCGACAAAAGCTTCTATCACAGGTGTGCTTGCCTGCATAATTGTGGACAAATGATCAGCGCCCTTCTTATGAGAAGAACAGCAAAATGAGACGGCGCGGCACATTCCTGCTCGTCGTGCTGCTGCTGCACCTGCCGCTGTTCGCCTATCCCATCCTGCGCCTGTGCGACTGGCTGGGCTTTGACGCCTGGACCACAACCGCGATCTTCGTGCCCCTGTTCTTCAGCCAGATCGCAGCCCGGCTCTACCTGCGTCACGCCAACTACGGCCTGGTGTTCTGGCTGCGCCGCGCCGCGGATTTGTGGCTGGGCGTCAGCCCCCTGCTGCTGGGCATGCTGCTGGTGGCAGAGCTTCCGGTTGGCCTGGGCTGGATCGCGGCGCCGACCGCGGCATATTCACTGCTCGGCATAAGCGCCGCGCTGCTGGCCTACAGCGTGGCGAATGCCTACTCGCCCTCGGTAGTGAAAGTGCCGCTGCGCAGCCACAAGCTGGCCGCACCACTGCGGTTCGCCCAGATCACCGATGTGCACATCGGCTCGCGCAGCAGCGCATTCCTGGCGCGGGTGATCGCACAGGTGAACGGCACGGATGCGCAGTTCCTTTGCATCACCGGCGATTTCATCGACGCCCCCGGTATTACCGAGCAAGAGCTGTCAGCGCTGCGCGACTGCCGGGTGCCGATTTACTTCAGCATTGGCAACCATGAGCGCTATGAGGATCTCGACGCGATTCTGCAACGGCTGGTGCGACTCGGCGTCACCGTGCTGCGCACCCAGTCTGCCCTGCACGGCCCCGTGCAGTTGATCGGCATAGACGACAGCGAGAATCCTGCCCAGGTGCAACGGGAGCTGGCGAAACTGACAGTCGACACCGAGCGCTTCGTGCTGCTGCTCTACCACCGCCCGCGCGGACTGCCCGACGCGGCGCGAGCGGGCGTGGACCTGATGATATCTGGCCATACCCACAACGGGCAGATCGTGCCGTTCAACCTGGTGGTGGGCCGGGTGTTCGAGCAGATCGTCGGCCTGTTCACTCACGGCCAGACGCAGTTGTATGTATCGCCGGGCACCGGCACCTGGGGCCCGGTAATGCGCCTGGGCAGCCGGGGTGAGGTGACGCTGTTCGAGGTGCTGCCCGCCGCGGCGTGAAAAAAGGTGATTACCATACGGACGGCGCAAGCGTCGCCCTGGGGATAGACCGAATAAAACGCGGAACCGGAAAACCCTATAGCGTCTTGAAAAACACCTTGGAATTGCGCTGCAGGTTATACAGCGCCTGTTTGCGCTCGGGCAGCGCATCGCGGCTGCCCTCGACAAAGCCCTGCTCGATAAACCAGTGCGCGGTCTGCGTGGTGAGCACGAACACGCGGTCGAGCCCCTGGCGCCGGGCCTCGTTTTCCAGTTCCTCGAGCAAGCGCTGTCCGCGTTTGCCGCCGCGGTAGTCGGGATGGGAGACGATGCAGGCGATTTCCCCGCAGCCCTCCTCGGCGAAGGGATAGAGTGCGGCGCAGGCGATGATCCGGCGGTCGCGCACCAGCAGGCGGAACTGCCTGATCTCGGTTTCCAGCAATTCGCGGGAGCGCTTTACCAGCACACCCTGCTGTTCCAGTGGCTCGATCAGCTCGAGAATGCCGCCGACGTCGTCGATATTGGCCTCCCGGCCAGTTCGTATCTCGTCATTGGCCACCAGCGTGCCACTGCCGTCGTGGGTGAACAGTTCCTGCAACAGGGCGCAGTCGTCTTCGTAGCTGATGATGTGGCAGCGCGCTACGCCGGCCAGGCAGGCGCGCTTGGCGGTTTGCAACAGCGAGGCCTGCTCGGGATCCGTGAGCGGTCAAGCCGTTAATATCGCCGACTGCGCACTGCCGGATCAGATTCTCCGTTGTCGTCGACGACACCCCTGCGGCACTGCCGAACAACACCAGCTTGTCAGCGCCGATCGCGGAAGCGCAGTGCACCGCGATGTCTTCCAGCGCCAGGTTGAAAATCTCGCCGGTGGGTGAATAGCCCAGGGGCGAGAGCAACACGATGGAGCCGTCGGCCAGTTGCTGGTGTATACCGTTGGCGTCGATGCGCCGCACCATGCCGGTGTGGTGGAAGTCCACGCCATCGACCACACCGATGGGCCTTGCGGTCACGAAATTGCCCGAGCACACCCGCATGCGCGAGCCCTGCATGGGTGAGTTGGGCAGCCCCATGGACAACAGTGCCTCGATCTGCGCCCGCAGCGAGCCGGCGGCATCCTTGACGTGTTCCATGGCGGCGTTGTCGGTAATGCGCATGCCCTCGTGGAAGGTCGCTCTCCAGTCCCGCCCGCTGCAGGCGCTCGGTCAATCTGCGGCGCGAGCCGTGGATCAACACCAGGCGCACGCCCGAGACTGTTCAGCAGGGCGATATCGTGGATGATGTTGGGAAAGTTTTCGTGTTGCGCGACAGCGCCCCCCAACATCAGCACAAAGGTCTTGCCCCGGTGTGCGTTGATGTAGGGTGCGGTGTTTCTCAACCAGCGAATGTGGGCCCGCCCCGGCGTCGTCACGATATCATCCAAGCTATTGATTAATAGAGAGTTATTAATGGTGTGTCGGTAAGGTTACCGAAACCGTGCACGATTACCTAATGGCAATATTGCACAGGTGCCCCTCTTACAGACAGTAGTGGCGAATGCACTGCTGCAGCAGCGCGATACAGGGCTGGATCTGGTCCAGCTCCAGGTATTCATCGGGCTGGTGGGCGCGGTCGATGGAGCCGGGGCCCATGACAATGGTCTCCATGCCCAGTTGCTTGCAGGAAGGGCGCCTCCGTGGCGAAGGCCACGGCCTCGGCGCGGTGGCCGGTCAGTCGTTTCGGCCAGTCTGCACCAGTTCGCTGTCCGCAGCTTGCTCGAACGGCCCTATATCCCTGACCAGCGAGTGCAGCTCGATGTCCAGGACGTGTTGCCGCGGCTAGGATCTTCATGCGCTGCGCGATTTCCTCAGCGCGGACCTGGCTTGTCAGCCGCCGGGTGTCATGCGCAGGTCGAAATGCAACTCCGCCTGGCCGCAGATGCGGTTGGGACTGTCGCCGCCGTGCACGCAACCCAGGTTCAGGGTAGGCCAGGCCACGCTGAACAAGTCGTTGCTGAAGCGCTCGCGCAGCTGCCTGCGGTAGGCCATGCAGGTCCCCCATGACCGCATGCATGCCCTCCAGCGCGCTGTTGCCCAGTTCGGGGTTGGAGGAGTGGCCCGCGCGGCCGGTGATGCGCACGGCCTCCATCATGATGCCCTTGTGCATGCGCACCGGCACCAGGGAGGTCGGCTCGCCGATGATCGCGGCCCGGGCCTTCGGCTGCCCGGCGGCCGCCAGGGCGCGGGCGCCGTTCATCGAGCTCTCCTCGTCGGCGGTGGCCAGCAGGATCAGCGGTTGCTTGAGTGCGGTGTCGCGAAAGGCCGCCGCCGCGGCGATGGCCAGCGGGAAAAACCCTTTCATGTCAGTGCTGCCAAGGCCGTAGAGCCGGTGGTCGCGCTCGCTCAGTCCCAGCGGGTCGCTCTGCCAGCGGCCCTCGTCGAAAGGCACGGTGTCGGTGTGGCCCGCCAGCACCAGCCCGCCGGGGCCGCTGCCGCGCGTGGCGATCAGGTTCGCCTTGCTGCCGTCCGCGGACACCGCCTGTATCCGGGTGCTGAAGCCCAGGTCTTCCAGCCAGCCGGCCAGCAGGTCGACCACCGCGCGGTTGCCCTGGTCCCAGCGCGGATCGGTGGAACTGACCGAGGGCGTTGCCACCAGCTGCCGCAGCTGCTCGATGATCACTTTGCTGGAATGGGGCATCGGGCTCCTGGAAACGCGAAATGAGTCCTGAAATTTTCGATGATCGACAGGGGGCCAGTGTAGGAGCAAAGCCGGCAATTGTCATAACGCGGTCGCAGGTCTTTTGCCCCGGGGTTTGTCGCGGTACTGACTGAAATCGAAATGGAGACAGGTCGGGTGTGTGTTAGCATGATTTGATCCGGATATTCACCCCGTGAGCTGAGCTATGGCGACCAATTTTGGCGACCAACTGATGGAACAACGCCTCGACCTGATTACCCTGGCCCGGGAGCTGAATGCAGCCGGCAGGCTCAGCGCGGCGGATATGGCCAGGGTGGTGAAAACGCCGATGGTCAGGGTACACCCGCTGGTGTTCCTGGCCGAGCAAAAGCTGGCCGATGCCGGCAACCCGGGCTGGGTGCTCGATATGGACACCCTGCTGGCCTGGTTGGGCGGGAAGTCGGGCCAGCAGGTGTACCAGATCGACCCGCTGAAGATCAATGTCACGGCCGTCGCCGATGTGATGTCCCGGGCGTTCGCCGAGCGCCATCGCATCCTGGCCGTGGAGGTGACGGACAAGGAGGTCGTGATCGCCAGCGCCGAACCCTACATTCGCGCCTGGGAGAGCAATCTCGAGCATGTGCTGCGCAAACCCGTACGGCGCGTGCTGACCGACCCCCGGGTGATAGCCCGGCACACGGCGGAGTTTTACAGCATGGCGGGTTCGGTGCGTGGCGCCCGCAGCACCGAACGGCCCGAGGGCAGCGCCGGGCTCGGCAATCTGGAGCAGATGCTGGAACTGGGTTCGATGAAGGAGCCGGACGCCAACGACCAGCACATCGTAAAAATCGTCGACTGGCTGTTGCAGTACGCCTTTGAACAGCGCGCCAGTGATATCCACATTGAACCGCGGCGCGAAGTGGGCAAGGTCCGCTTTCGCATCGACGGCGTACTGCACGCCGTCTACGAATTGCCGCGCAGGTCTGTGCGGCCGTCAGCAGTCGCATCAAGATCCTGGGCCGCATGGACGTGGCGGAAAAACGCCGGCCGCAGGATGGCCGACTGAAAACCCGCACGCCCGAACGGCAACGAGGTGGAATTGCGCCTGGCCACACTGCCCACCGCGTTCGGTGAAAAGCTGGTCATGCGCATCTTCGATCCGGATGTGCTGCAGCGGAGTTTCGAGCAGCTGGGTCTGGCCGATGACAGACCTGCCGCACTGGCATCGCATGACGGCGCAGGGCAACGGCATCGTGCTGGTGACCGGCCCCACCGGCTCGGGCAAAACCACGACGCTGTATTCCACCCTGCGCCAGTTGGCCACCCCGGAAGTCAACGTCTGCACCATCGAGGACCCGATCGAGATGGTGGAGGGCGCCTTCAACCAGATGCAGGTGAACCACTGCATCAACCTGGATTTTTCCGCCGGCGTGCGCGCCCTGATGCGGCAGGACCCGGACATCATCATGGTGGGGGAGATTCGCGACCTGGAAACCGCCAACATGGCCATACAGGCGGCGCTGACCGGGCACCTGGTGCTGTCGACCCTGCACACCAATGACTCACCCTGATCCATCTCGCGCCTGCTGGAGCTGGGAGTGCCGGCTTACCTGATCAAGGCCACCGTGCGCGGCATCATGTCCCAGCGCCTGGTGCGGATCCTGTGCCCGAGCTGCAAGACCTTTACCCCGCTCGACCTCGATGCCTGGCGAGAGCTGACCCTGCCCTGGCAGATGGAGCCGCCGCGAGCAGATCGCGCGCCCGGTGGGCTGCAAACTCTGTCGCGACACCGGCTACATGGGCCGCCAGGGCATCTATGAGGTCCTGGTGAACAGCCGGGCGGTCCAGGCGCACATCGTCCCGCAGCTGGATACCGCGAAAATCCGCGCGACGGCCATGGGCGAGGGCATGCATACCCTGCGCCTGAGCGGCGCCACCCGGGTGGCGCGGGGCGAGACGACCATCGAAGAAGTCATGCGGGTCGCACCCCTGCTGGACGCCTGAGCCCTACCCCGACCATGACTACCGAGCACGCATACAGCGCCGAATTGCCGCCCGCCCTGGCCGCTGCCGCGCGGATGGCCTGGCAGCAGATCCTGGAACGCGCACCAGCGGAGCTGGTCGCGGCGCTGGAGGCTGCGGTGGCGGGCGCCCCTGTTGCCACCCAGCTGCCCCGGGTGCTGGCCTGCAGCCCTTTCGTGCCGATCTGTGCCGGCGCCGGCCCGGGCTGCTGCTGGACCTGCTCGCCGGCGGGCAGTTGCAGGCGTCGCTGCCGGAGTCCGCGTTCCGCGATGACCTGCGGCGCCAGCTCGCCGCCGCCGATGCCGAGGCCGGGACCGTGCTGCGGCGCTACCGCCAGCGGCACATGCTGCGCATTGTCTGGCGCGACTTCTGCCGCCTGGCCGATACCCGTGAAACCGTGCGGGACACGTCCCTGCTGGCGGAGGCCTGCATCGCCGAGGCGCTTCAGGTCAGCCAGGCGGCACTGGAGGCGCGCTTTGGCGTGCCCCGCGGTCGCGACAGCGGACGGCCGCAGCAACTCATCGTGCTGGCGATGGGCAAGCTGGGCGCGCGGGAGCTCAATGTGTCCTCGGATATCGACCTGATATTTGCCTTTCCGGAGGCCGGTGAGACCGATGGCGCGGCCGGCGGCCAGGCCAGGTCCATCAGCAACGAGGAGTTTTTTACCCGGGTGGGTCGGGCGCTTATCGCCGCCCTCGACCAGGTGACCGCTGAGGGTTTCGTGTTCCGGGTGGATATGCGCCTGCGACCCTATGGCGACAGCGGCGCGCTGGTCCACAACTTCGCGGCGCTGGAGGACTACTACCAGGACCAGGGCCGTGACTGGGAGCGCTATGCCCTGATCAAGGCGCGCCCGATCACGGGGGACCCGGCCCGGGCAGCGGAGCTGATGGCGGCGCTGCGGCCCTTCGTGTTCCGCCGCTACATCGACTTCGGGGTGATCGAGAGCCTGCGCGGCATGAAGCAGATGATCAGCGCCGAGGTGCGGCGCCGGGGCCTGCAGGATAACGTCAAGCTGGGCCACGGCGGCATTCGCGAGGTGGAATTTATCGCCCAGTGCTTCCAGTTGATTCGCGGCGGCCGCGATCTCGGCCTGCAGCAGAGGGAACTGCTGGCGGTGTTGCAGGAGTGTGCCCAGCTCGGCTGCCTGCCGGGGGAGGTGGTGGCGGGCCTGAGCAATGCCTACCTGTTCCTGCGCGACAGTGAACACGCCATCCAGGGCTACCAGGACAAGCAGACCCAAACCCTGCCGCGGGAAGACCTGGCGCGTCAGGCCCTGGCCGTGGTGATGGGCTTTGCCTGCTGGGACGATTACCTGGCGGCCCTCGACAGCCATCGCCGGGTGGTCGCGACCCACTTCAACGACCTGATCGCCGCCCCCGGGGAACCGTCCGCGGCGGCGGATGAGCCCGCCCTCTGGGGCGAGGGCCTGGCGGCGGGCACCCTTGCCGCCCTTGGTTACCGGCAGCCGGAGCAATCCCTGCAGGCCCTGCTGGAACTGCAGCAGAGCGGGCGCGTGCTCACCCTGCAACCGGAGGGGCGTGAGCGGCTGGAGCAATTCATGCCGCAGCTACTGCACGCCTGCGCCGAGGCAGATGATCCGGACCTGGCCCTGGCGCGCCTGCTGCCGCTGGTGGTGGCGGTGGTGCGGCGCAGCGCCTACCTGGTGCTGTTGCTGGAAAACCGCCCCGCCCTGGCGGACCTGGTGGCCCTGTGCGCAGCCAGTCCCTGGATTGCCGAGCAGCTGGCGCGCCACCCCGTGCTGCTGGATGAACTGCTGGACCGGGCCAGTCTGTACACCGCGCCGGACAAAGGCTGGCTCGAAGCAGAGTTGCGCCAGCAGGTGGCCCGGCTGGCGCTGGATGACCTCGAGGCGCAGATGGATGCGCTGCGCTACTTCAAGGCCTCCCATGTGCTGCGGGTGGCCGCCAGCGAACTGGTCGGCCGCCTGCCGCTGATGCAGGTCAGCGACAAGCTGACCTGGATTGCCGAGGTGATCCTGGAGCAGGTGCTGGCGGTCGCCTGGGCCGACCTGACCAAGAAATATGGCGCGCCGCAGCGGGATCGCGAGGGCTATGGCTTCGCGGTATTCGGCTACGGCAAGCTGGGTGGCATCGAGCTGGGCTACGGTTCCGATCTCGACCTGGTGTTTATCTCGGACAGCACCGACCAGGGCATGACCGACGGCGAGCGCAGTATCGACAACACGGTGTTCTACACCCGCCTCGGCCAGCGCATGATCCATATACTTGAAGCCCGCACCAACCTGGGCCAGTTGTACGAGGTGGACATGCGCCTGCGACCGTCGGGCAACTCGGGCATGTTGGTCTCCACCCTGCAGGGTTTTGCCAGCTACCAGCAGGACTCTGCCTGGACCTGGGAGCACCAGGCCCTGGTGCGGGCGCGCTTCGTGGCGGGGGACCCGGAGCTGGCCGCCGGGTGGAAGCGGTGCGAGTCGAAATCCTGCGCCGCCCCGGGAGGTGGCGACGCTGGCGCGCGAAGTGCAGCAGATGCGCGAACGAATGCGTGAGCACCTACTGCCGGCGGGTCCGTCCGACGATGGGGAATTTCACCTGAAACAGGGCGAGGGTGGTATCGTCGATATTGAATTTATGGTGCAATACGCGGTCCTGGCGTGGTCTCATCGCGTGCCGGAGCTGGCGCGCTGGTCCGACAATGTGCGCATTCTCGAGACCCTGGGCCGGGAAGGCTTGTTCGAGCAGCAGGAGTGCGAGGCGCTTACACGAGGCCTATCTCGCCTACCGCTCCGCTGCCCACCAACTTTCCCTGCAGCAGCAACCGGGCATTGTCCCGGCGGAGCGTTTTGTTGACTGGCGCGCCGCCGTCAGCGCGCATGGCGGCGCTGTTCGCCGCTGCAGCGCCGAATGAATGACTGGGCACAGCTAATGTCCAGTGAATTGACAGGAGTAGTGTGATGAGTCTCGCCGATCGCGATGGTCTGATCTGGATGGATGGCGAGATGGTGCCCTGGCGCGACGCCAAGGTGCACGTGCTGACGCACACATTCCACTACGGCCTGGGCGTGTTCGAGGGCGTGCGCGCCTACAAGACGCCGCAGCGGCACCTGCATTTTTCGCCTGCAGGACCACACCGACCGGCTGTTCCGCTCCGCCCATATCCTGGGCATGAACATGCCCTTCGACAAGGCCACCCTGAACCAGGCGCAGAAGGACGTGGTGCGGGTGAACGGCCTGGAAGAGGGCTACCTGCGCCCCATGTGTTTCTACGGCTCCGAGGGTATGGGTCTGCGCGCGGATAACCTGCAGACGCACGTGATGGTCGCCGCCTGGGACTGGCCGTCCTACATGGACCCTGAGGCGCGGGACCGCGGCATCAAGGTGCGCACCTCCTCCTTCACCCGCCACCATGTGAACATCTCCATGTGCAAGGCGAAGGCCAACGGCAACTACATCAACTCGATGCTGGCACTGCGGGAGGCGCTCGAGAGTGGCGCCGAGGAAGCGCTGCTGCTGGACAACGAGGGCTACGTGGCCGAGGGCAGCGGCGAGAACGTGTTCGTGATCCACGATGACACCATCTTCACCCCCGAGCTGACCTCCTGCCTTGACGGCATCACCCGGGATGTCGATCTTTGCGCTGGCGGCGGAGCTGGGCTATACCGATGCGCGAAAAGCGCATCACCCGGGATGAAGTCTATGTCGCCGACGAGGCCTTCTTCACCGGAACCGCCGCCGAGGTGGTGCCGATCCGCTCGCTGGATGGACGCACTATCGGCAGCGGCAGCCGCGGTCCCCTGACCACGAAGCTGCAGGCCATGTACTTCGACACCGTGCGCGGCAATCGCAGCCAGAACAGCCAGTGGCTGGAGCCGGTGGCCTGATCACGCCCCGCCGCCGCGGGTCGGCCTGAGGTCGGTCCGGGTGGCTGCCAGCGCCCGGAACATCCTGGTTGTCGGCCCCTGCCTGGGTCGGCGATATGGTGATGTCACAGGCGCTCTATGCCTACCTGCAACAGACCCGCCCGGGCGTGACCATCGACGTGCTGGCACCCGCCTGGAGCGAGCCGCTGCTGGAGCGTATGCCCGAGGTGCGCAGCGCCATTACCCTGCCGGCTGGGCCACGGCGAGCTGGGCCTGCGGCCGGCGCTGGCGCCTGGGCCGCGCCCTCAGGTGGCGGCGCTACGACCAGGCCCTGCTGCTGCCCAATTCCCTGAAATCCGCCCTGGTGCCGCTGATCTGCCGGTATCCCGCGCCGCACCGGCTGGCGCGGCGAGTTGCGCTACGGCCTGGTCAACGACCTGCGCCTGCTCGACGAGCAGGCCCTGCCGCTGATGGTGCAGCGCTTTCGTCGCCCTGGCCCTCGATGCCGGCGAGCGTTCTGCCGGTGCCATTGCCCGCACCCCGGCTGAGCGTCGACGCGGACCAGGCCCGGCCTGCCGCGAGCAGCTGGGGCTGGCGCCCGATCGCCCCCTGCTGGCGCTGTGCCCCGGGGCGGAATTTGGCGGCGCCAAGCGCTGGCCGGCTGCCAGTTACGGGGAGCTGGCCCGGCGCTATCTCGCGCGGGGTTGGCAGGTGGCCCTGTTCGGTTCCGCCAACGACCGGGCGGTGACCGCCGGGGTGCGGCAGAGCGCCGGCAGGGCATGACCTGCTGCTTCGACCTGGCGGGGCGCACCCGGCTGGCGGAGGCGGTGGACCTGCTGTCGCTGGCAACGGCGGTAGTCAGCAATGATTCGGGGCTGATGCACATCGCCGCCGCCCTGGCGCGGCCGCTGGTGGTGATCTACGGCGCCACTTCGCCGCGGTTTACCCCGCCCCTCAATGCCAATGCCGCAATCCTGGCCAGCGCCATCGACTGCGCGCCCTGTTTCCAGCGCGAGTGCCCGCTGGGTCACCACCGCTGTATGCGCGATACCCCGGTGGACCGGGTGGCTGGCGCGCTGGATGCGCTGCTGGCCGGGGCAGAGCCGCGGTGAAGGTGCTGGTGGTAAAGCTGTCCTCCCTCGGGGATGTTATCCACACCCTGCCGGCGCTGGGCGATGCCGCGGCGGCCCGGCCCGGTATCCGCTTCGACTGGGTCGTGGAGGAGGCGTTTGCGGAGATTCCCGCCTGGCATGGCGCCGTGGACAGGGTAATCCCCGTGGCCCTGCGGCGCTGGCGCAAGCGACCGCTGCAGGCTTTCACCGGTCCCGAGTGGCGCCGCGCCCGCGCGGCCCTGGGGGCGCAAAACTACGATGCGGTCATCGATGCCCAGGGCCTGATCAAGAGCGCCGTTATCGCCCGCCTGGTGGCGGCTCCGCGCTATGGCATGGACCGTTCGAGCGCGCGCGAGCAACTCGCGGCCCTGGCCTACGACCATCCCCTTGCGGTGCCGCGCGATATGCACGCGGTGGAGCGCAGCAGGCTGCTGTTCGCCCGCGCGCTTGGCTATGCCGCTGCCCGCAACCCCGGCCGATTACGGCATTGGCACTGCGATCACGGCGGCGACGAGCCTGCCGCCCGCCCTGCTGTTTTTGCACGGCAGCGCGCGCGCCGAAAAGCTGTGGCCCGAGGCGCACTGGGTGGCGCTGGCGGCGCTTGCCACCGCAGCGGGCTACCGGGTGTGCCTGCCCTGGGGCGATGCGACGGAGGAACAGCGGGCCCGGCGAATTGCCGTTGCCTGCGACGGCGCCGAGGTGTTGCCGCGACTGGACCTGAAGGCCCTGGCGGCGCTGCTGCGCGGGGCGCGCGGGGCGGTAGCGGTGGATACCGGGCTGGGCCATCTCTGCGCCGCGCTGGGCGTTCCCGCCGTCTCGCTTTACGGCCCGACCAGCACCCGCCTCGTGGGAACCTGTGGCCGCAACCAGTTGCAACTGCAGTCGCCGCTGGCGGGAGGCGCTGATGCCGATCCCGCCGCGCTGATGCGCGCCATCTCCCCGGCGGCGGCCTGGCAGGCGCTGCAGGCTGCCCTGGCGGGGGCCGGCTGAGATGCGGCTCGCCTTCCTGCTCTTCAAGTATTTTCCCTATGGTGGCCTGCAGCGGGACTGCGCCCGGTTCGTGCTTGAATTGCAGCAGCGCGGGCACGACTGCCGGATCTACTGCGCGTCCTGGCAGGGCGAGCGCCTGCCCGGTGTCGACCTGCAGCTGGCGCCGGCCTCCACCGGCAGCAACGTGCGGCGCGATGAACGTTTCTTCAAGTGGGTGCAGGCTGAACTGGCGGCGAACCCGGTGGACGGCGTGATCGGTTTCAACAAGATGCCGGGGCTGGATATCTACTTCGCCGCCGACACCTGCTTTCTCGACAGGGCCCTGCGGGAGCGGAGCCTGTGGTACCGCCTGGGCTGGCGCTTCCGCCACTTTGCCGCCTGGGAGCGGGCGGTGTTCGATCCCGCCGCCGCCACGCAGATACTGCTGATCTCGGCCAGCGAGCAGCGCAAGTTTGAGCGGCACTACCGCACGCCCCCGGCTCGCATGCACCTGTTGCCACCGGGTGTCGCGCCCGATCGACGCCGGCCACCCGACGCGGTTTCCAGGCGCGCCGGCGCCCGCCATCGGCTGGGGCTGACCTACGACGTCTACACCCTGCTGTTTGTCGGCTCCGGCTTGATCACCAAGGGGCTGGACCGGGCAATTCGCGCCCTGGGCAAGCTGCGCCTGGCGCGGCCGGAGCTGCGGCTGCAACTGTTGGTGGTCGGCCAGGCACCCGTTGGCCGCTTCGGCCTGCTGGCCCGGCGCGAGCAGGTGCAGAACCAGGTGAGCTTCCTGGGCGGGCGCGATGATATCCCCGACCTGATGCTGGCGGCGGACGTGCTGGTGCATCCCGCGCGCAACGAGGCGGCGGGCATCGTGCTGCTGGAGGCACTGGTCGCCGGGCTGCCGGTAGTGGCGACCGCGGCCTGCGGCTACGCCCACCATATCGAGGCGGCGGGCGCCGGGCTCATATTGCCCGAGCCTTTCAGCCAGGACGCGCTCGACGCCGCCCTGGCGCAGATGCTCGATAGCGGCTTTCGCGACCGGTGCCGGGAGGGCGGCCTGGCCTACGCCGCCAGCGCGGACCTGTACTCGCTGCACAGCGCGGGCGCCGACCTCATCGAGCAGCTTCTGCGGCGCAAGCAGGGCCGCGGCGATGGCTGATTATTACCTGGCGAGCGGATTTGCCCAGGGCGAGCTGGCGCGAGCCGGGAGCGCCGGCGAGTTGCTTGCCTGGGCCCGGGACATCGCCGCGCAGGCACGGCCGGCGGACGTATACCGCGACAAGGAGGGACGCAAAACCCTGCGCTTCGAGTACGCCGGCAACGCCTGGTTCCTCAAGCTGCACACGGGCGTCGGCTGGGCGGAGGTGGGCAAGAACCTGCTGCAACTGCGACTGCCGGTGATCTCGGCGCGACAACGAGTACCGCGCGGTGCTCGCCCTGCGGCGGGCGGGGGTTTGCACCCTGGACATCGCCGCCTATGCGCGCCAGGGGTGGAACCCGGCGCGGGTGCGCTCGATGATCGTCAGCGCCGAGCTGACCGGCACCGTCAGCCTTGAACACTACTGCGCCAACTGGGCGGCACAGGCGCCCGCGCCGGCGATCCGGATGCGCCTGATCCACACCCTGGGGGACAGCGCCAGGCAGATGCATGAGCTGGGCATCAACCACCGCGATTTCTATCTCTGCCACTTTCACCTCGACGAGTCCAGCCTGCTGCAGCCGCAAACGCGCTGTTACCTGATCGACCTGCACCGGGCCCAGATTCGCAAGCGCACCCCGCGCCGCTGGCGGGTCAAGGACCTGGCGGGACTCTACTTCTCGGCCATGGACTGCGGGCTTAAGCGGCGCGACCTGCTGCGTTTCATCCGGCACTACAGCGGTTGCAAGCTGCGGGCAGCGCTGGTGGGCGACGAGCGCCTGTGGCGCGAGGTGGAGCAGCAGGCTGTCAAACTCTACCGCAAAGCCCATGGCCGCGCGCCGCCGGCCCTGCCGGCGCGGGTGCACTAGGGTGGCGCGAGCGGGCAGGACCCTGCGCGGTTCCCTCTGGGCGCAGGCTCTCATGGAGTGCCTCGCCCAGGGGCCGGTCAACACCGCGGCCTGGATGGAACAGCGCACCCGCCTGCTGAAAAGCGATACCTACAGCAGGGTCGGTTTGCTCGAGCTGCGGGGCCAGGCCTGCCTGCTCAAGCTCTACCTGGTCAAGTCACCCTGGCAGCGACTCGCTTTTCGC
This sequence comes from uncultured Gammaproteobacteria bacterium, assembly GCA_963700715.1. Taxonomy (GTDB): domain Bacteria; phylum Pseudomonadota; class Gammaproteobacteria; order Pseudomonadales; family Halieaceae; genus JARRPM01. Next base: position 78,957 of record CAVOYP010000010.1, on the reverse strand, counting down.
CTCGGCTACAGCCGCGCCCTGCGCAGCTTCGATATGGCGCTGGCGTTGGCAGACCGGGGCCTGCCGGTTCCCGCCCCGAGGGCCTGTGTGCAGGTGGAGGAGGGAATGCTGCTGCTGACAGAGGGTATTCCGGACGGGCGCGACCTGCGCGCGCTCTGGCTGGAGCAGCCAGAAGCCGGGCGAGCTGAGTTGCTCATGCGCAGTGCGGCAGACACCCTGGCCGCGCTCCACCTGGCCGGCTTTGCCCATGGGGACGGCAAGTGGAGCAACCTGTTGTGGTGCGGTGAGCGCTTCCTCCTGGTAGACCTGGATGCGGTACGCCAGGTGAAAGCAGACCCCGGCGCAGGGATGCCGTTGCCGCATCGTCAGTTGCGCGACCTGGCCCGCTTCACCGTGGACGCCGAGGAACTGGGCGCCACGCCGCAACAGTACGATGTCTTCCTGCAACGCTACGCCCAGCGCATGAGTTGTGCCCGCGAAGATTTACTGAATGCCATCGAGGAACCAGCCAGTGCGATCCGGCTGCGCCACGCGCGAAAATACGGAAGCGGCCGGGTTAGCGGAAATCCGGCATAAATTGCCGTGGGAGTTTCAGGGGGGATGGATCAGCCGGCCCTGGCCGGCGCGTTCGCATTCAACAGGCCGGCGAGGGATTGTGCATGGGCCAGGGCCTCGATACCTGCGTCGGTCAGGTAGCCGCCATCGGGTTGGTCCACCAAGCCGCGCTCGAACAGGGCCTTGCAGGCGGCGATGACTTCCCGGCGGGCATTCGAGTGCACCTTGATGCCGCGGTCCAGGCTGGAGCTGTCAAACTGCAACAACAGGTTCAGTTCTTCCATGGTGCTGGGAGTGAAGGTCAAATGCGCATCCTCGTCAGATTTTGGTGCCGGGTGTGAAGCTGCCAACCCCGTTGAAGTTAGCAGAAGCGGCTGGAAGGCGCCAATGGCGGCAGCCGCTGACTACAACTGGCCCCGTTCGTACATCAGTCGCATCGCCTGGTGGAACGCTTCCACCGCCACCACCTTGGCCTCGATCGGGGACAGTTCGCGCAGCTGCCGGCGCCAGCCGACGAAAACCCGCATGCGGTCGGTGCGGCTCAGGGCCGAGGGCGGCAACAGGTTCAGCTCCATCAGGTTTTGCAGCAGCATGCGCCCCGGCGGTGGCAGCATTTTCACCGTGTGCTCATTGTTGATCAGGGTGAACTGGAAGCGGTCTTCCAGCAGTTCCGCCAGCACATCGCCGGGCTTGAGTTCCCCCGGGATAAAGCCGGTCGCATGCAGCCGGCCCACGAAAATACCGAGGGAGTCGAGCAGGCGCCGCCGCGTGGCCAGCGCCTCCCCGGTTCTGTCGACCAGGGTTTGCATCAGCCACCTGCCGAGGTCCCGGCCCGCACCTGCCCGCGTGAACAGGTATTCACCGCCGCCCGGCAGCGTGCCCCAGGCCAGGCTGGTGGGCGCCTCTATGCCCGCATACAGCAGGGCATCGTTGCCCCGCCGCGCCCTGGTGACGCGGCTTCCCTGCAGCAAGCCCTGCAGGCGCTGCAGGGGGCTGCCGGACGGGAATTCCTTGTAGTACACCTGCAGCTGCGAGTTGACCGCCACCCGGGCCCCCGATGCGCTGGGCACGATATCCCAGCCCGCAGGCAGTTCTCCCGCCGCCAGTTGCAGCGCGCATTGGTGCAATTGTTCAGGATCTTCCGGGCTGGCGCTCAAGCAGGTCTTGCTCCTGTGAATCAGGCCGCGTGTAGGCATCGGTACGGCCTCAGTATAAGATAGCGCCCCGATTGGGGGCGAGCGCGATCCTGCGTCCCGGGCAGTAAGGAGTGCAATTGAAGCGGAAAATACTGGTGCTGGGCGCTGGCGGGCAGCTGGGCAGGGAGCTGCTTCACACCGTGCGCCCGGAGATAGAATGTGTGGCGCTGGCGCGACAGGAACTGGATATTGGCGATGCGGCGGCAGTGGCGCAGTGCCTGTCCGCGCAGGCGCCGGTGGCGATCATCAATGCGGCCGCCTACACCGCGGTCGACGCCGCCGAGGACAATGCCGCGGCGGCCCATCGCGCCAATGCACAGGGGCCTGCCAACCTGGCACAAAGCTGCCGCGAGCTTGGCATACGCCTGGTGCACGTCTCTACCGATTTCGTTTTCGACGGGGCGGCGTCCGAGCCCTATGCGCCCGCTGCCGCCACTGCCCCGCTGGGGGAATACGGCCGCAGCAAACTCGCGGGTGAGCGCGCTGTGCTGGAGTTGTGCCCGCAGGCCCTGGTGCTGCGCAGCGGCTGGGTGTATTCGCGCTTCGGCAATAACTTTGTAAAAACCATGCTGCGCCTGATGGCCGAGCGGGAGCAGTTGGCGGTAGTGGCGGACCAGGTCGGCACACCCACCTGGGCCCGTGGCCTGGCTTCCGCACTCTGGGCAGCGGCGGCGCGCCCCACGCTGAGTGGCATCTACCACTGGAGCGACGAGGGTGCGTGCAGCTGGTACCAATTTGCCGTGGCTATCTGCGAGGAGGCCGTGGACCTGGGCCTGCTGACAAAATCGGTGAAGATCCGACCCATCCCCAGCAGTGATTACCCAACGGCCGCGCGGCGCCCGGCCTACAGTGTATTGGACAAGACCGCCAGCTGGCGCGACCTGGGGCAGCCCGCAGTGCCCTGGCGAACGCAGCTGCGCTGCATGCTGGCGGATTTGAAGGAGTCGCAGGATGAGTAGATCCCTGCTGGTAACCGGGGCTGCGGGTTTTATCGGCGCTAACTTCGTGCACTACTGGGCGCGCCGCTACCCCGCCGACCGGATTGTTGCCTACGATGCCCTCACCTATGCCGGCAACCTGGCCAGCCTGGACGGATTGCGGGGGCAGCCGAATTTCAGTTTTGTCCACGCCGACATCTGCGACTACACCTGCGTGCTGCAGACCATGCGAGAGCACGCCGTGGACACGGTGGTGCACTTTGCCGCTGAGAGCCATGTCGATCGCTCGATCAGCGGCCCGGACGCCTTCATCGAGACCAATGTGGTGGGCACCCACAGCCTGTTGAAGGCCGCCCGTGAGATCTGGCTGGGGGGTGGCGGCGCCCTGCCCCACCGCTTTCACCACGTCTCCACGGATGAAGTCTACGGCTCCCTCAGCCGCTACCGCGCCCGCGTTTACCGAGCAGCACAAATACGAGCCCAACTCACCCTATTCCGCGAGCAAGGCCGCCTCCGACCACCTGGTGCGCGCCTACCACCACACCTATGGCCTGCAGGTGACCACCAGCAATTGCTCCAACAACTACGGGCCCTTTCACTTCCCGGAAAAACTGATACCCCTGTGCATCACCAATATCCTGCGGGGCCTGCCCCTGCCGGTGTACGGCGACGGCAGCAATATCCGCGACTGGCTGTACGTAGAGGATCACTGCCATGGTATCGAGCTGGTGCTGCAGCGGGGCGCGGTAGGGGAAACCTACAATATCGGGGGCAACAACGAGTGGCGCAACCTGGCTATCGTCGAGCGTCTGTGCGACTCGCTGGACGCGCGCTTTGCCGCTGACCCGACGCTCGCGCAGCGTTTTCCCGCCGCACCCGGCGCCGCCGGCGCCAGCGCCCGGGAGCTGATCACGTTTCGTGGAAGACCGGGCCGGGCACGACTGGCGCTACGCCATCGATGCGCGCCGCATCAGCTCCGACCTGGGCTACCAGCCGCGTGAAAGCTTCGAGACCGGCCTGGAGCGGACGCTGGACTGGTTCCTGGCCAACGAGGACTGGTGGCGGCCGCTGTTGGATGGGTGACGTGCTGTTTCATTCGCGGCGGAGGGCCGCAGCCGTGGAGCCAGGACATACCCGGACTCCGGCCGACAATGGCCTGCACAGTCTTAGTAAGTTGAGCCCACATCCACCGAGCGCCTGCTCAGTCAAACAGCGGCATATCACCCCAGGCCAGCCCGTTGGCATCCTTGGCCGAGAGCTGCGGCGCTTCGCCCGCCGGCATAGGCCAGTCGATGCCGACGGTGGGGTCGTTCCAGGCCAGGCAGATTTCGCTGGCGGGGTGGTAGATGTCGGTGCACTTGTACTGGAAGTCGGCGTAATCGGAGGTCACATAGAAGCCGTGGGCGAAACCCGGCGGAATCCACAGCATGTGGTGGTTGTCCGCGCTGAGGTACTCCCCGTACCACTGGCCCAGGGTCGGGGACGAGCGCCGCAGGTCCACCACCACGTCGAACACCTCGCCGGAGGTCACCCGCACCAGTTTGCCCTGGGTGTGCTCGGTCTGGTAATGCATGCCGCGCAGGATGCCGCGGGCGGAGCGGCTGTGGTTGTCCTGCACGAAGTTCAGGTCGAACCCGGCGCTCGCGGAACGTCTGCTGCATTCCAGCTTTCCAGGAAGAAGCCGCGGTGGTCGCCGAATACCCGGGGCTTCAGCAGGTAAACGTCCTGCAGCGGCGTCGCTTCAAACTTCATCGAACACCACGCCGTCATCGCTGAGCAGCTTTTGCAGGTAGAGGCCGTAGCCGCTTTTCTCCAGCGGCGCGGCCAGGGCCAGCAATTGCTCGGCGCTGATATAGCCCATGCGGTAGGCCACCTCTTCCGGGCAGGCAATTTTCAGGCCCTGGCGCTCCTCCACCACGCGGATGAAATTGGCGGCGTCCAGCAGGGAGTTGTGGGTGCCGGTGTCGAGCCAGGCGGTGCCGCGGCTCATGACCTCGACCCGCAGGTCGCCCCGCTCCAGGTAGGCCTTGTTGACATCGGTGATTTCCAGTTCGCCGCGGGCGGAGGGGCGGATGCTGCGGGCGATATCCACCACGTCGTTGTCGTAGAAGTACAGCCCCGTGACCGCGTAGTGTGAGCGCGGCCTGGCGGGCTTTTCCTCGATATCCTGGGCCACGCCAGTGGCGTCGAAGCTCACCACCCCGTAGCGCTCGGGGTCCTGCACATAGTAGGCGAACACGGAGGCGCCGCGGTCGTTGGCTGGCCGCGTGCCTGAGCTTCTTGGTGAAGCCGCCGCCGTAGAAAATATTGTCGCCCAGCACCAGGCTGGCGGGTGAGTTGCCGATGAAATCCGCCCCGAGGATAAAGGCCTGGGCCAGGCCGTCGGGGCTGGGTTGCACGGTGTAGCTGATGTTGATGCCCCACTGGGCGCCGTCCCCGAGCAGGTCGCTGAAAGCGGCCTGGTCGCGCGGGGTGGTGATCACCAGGATATCGCGGATCCCGGCCAGCATCAGGGTGGCCAGCGGATAGTAGATCATCGGTTTGTCGTAGACCGGCATCAGCTGTTTGCTGACGGTGCTGGTCAGGGGGTGGAGGCGGGTGCCGGACCCGCCGGCCAGGATGATGCCCTTGTAGGAAGTGGTGGTCATGGGATGCAGTCCTCTGGAGTGGCGGCATTATAGCGGCAAACAAACGCCATTGCGACCGGGACGCTCGGGCCCATAGCGGGCCCCTGTGCGCCCAGTAAGGGGTGGATTTTTGGGCAGGGGCTGATTAAAATCTGAGCCCTTTCGGCATGCGGAATGCCATTTGTGCATGACGCCACGTCGCCTGCCTGCCAGCGCCCGGTTCGTGTACCCATTTCCGGCAAGAAACCTTGAGGGGAAGCCGTTATCAGGCACCTGGATATAGTGCAGCTCGATTCCCGGCCGGCCCCATCGGTGGCCGCAGCCGAAGTCGTGCCTGCGCCACAAAGACCCCTGCGCATCGCCCTGCTGGGCTATCGCAGCCAGCCCTTCGCCGGCGGCCAGGGCGTCTACCTGCGCTACCTGAGCAAGGCGCTGGTGGAAGCCGGCCACCGGGTCGATGTCATTTCCGGGCCGCCCTATCCCCACCTCGACCCGCGGGTGCGACTGATCCAGCTGCCCAGCCTGGACCTGTTCGAGAACGGCCTGCTGTCCCTGCGCCCGCGTCACCTGAAGTCCCTGACCAATATCATCGAGTGGTGCAGCAAGCTCACCGGCGGCTTTGCCGAACCCTACACCTTTGGCCGCCGCGCGGCACGCTACCTGCGTCAGCACGGCCACGACTACGACCTGATCCACGACAACCAGAGCCTGAGCTACGGCATGCTGGAGATCCAGGACATGGGCCTGCCCCTGGTGACCACCGTGCACCACCCCATCACCAGCGATCTGCGGATTGCCCTCAGGGCGGCCCGCAGCTGGTACGAGCGCCTGCTGATCCGGCGCTGGCACTCCTTCCTGAGCATGCAGAAAAAAGTGATCAGGCAGTTGCACCATATGGTCACCGTATCCGATTGTTCCCGCCAGGATATCGCCCGCGATTTCGGCCTGCAGCCGGCGGGCATCGGCCTGGTGCACAACGGCATCGATACCGAGATGTTCAAGCCGCTGCCCGGGGTGGCGCGCAACCCGCTGCGCCTGATGGCCACCTGCTCCGCCGACGCGCCGCTCAAGGGCCTGCGCTATCTGCTGCAGGCCTATGCCCGCCTGCTGCCGCAGTATCCGGACCTGGAGCTGCTGGTGGTCAGCAAGCCGCACCCCGGCGGCAAGACCGAACAGCTGGTGCAGCGACTGGGCCTTGCCGACAAGGTGCGCTTCGTCAACGGCATCAGCACGGAGCAGATGGTGCGCTACTACGCCGAGGCCGCGATCGCGGTGGTGCCCTCGGTCTATGAGGGCTTCGGCCTGCCGGCGGGTGAAGCCATGGCCTGTGGCGTGCCGGTGGTGTCCACTGATGGCGGCGCGCTGCCCGAGGTCGTGGGCGATGCCGGCGTGATTGTCCCTGCACGCAATGTCGACGCCCTGGCCGCGGCCATCGATGCCCTGCTGCGGGACCCCGGCGCCGCGAGGAGCTGGGCGCTGAGGGGCCGGCAGCGCATCCTCGAGGAGTTTTGCTGGCATGTCTGCGCCCGGCAGATGATCGATTACTACCGACAGGTGCTGCGCATGAAAACCGTTGATTTCAGTCACCTTCCCCTGCCGGCGCGGCGACATGGTGCTGGACCTGGGCTGCGGCGAGGGCCGCCATGTGATCTCCGCCTATGTGGAGGCCGATGTGCACTCCGTCGGCGTGGACCTGTCGCTGGAGGACCTGAAGACAACCCGGGAGCGATTCGCGACTTCGCCGAGCCGGGCAACACGGCCAAGTCCTTTGGCCTGTCGTCGCCAGCGCCCTGGCCCTGCCTTTTGCCGACAATACCTTTGACAAGGTGATCTGCAGCGAGGTGCTGGAGCACATCCCGGATTACCGCGCTGCGCTGCGCGAAATCGAGCGGGTGCTCAAGCCCGGCGGCCTGTTTTGTGCCAGTGTGCCGCGCCGCTGGCCGGAAAAAATCTGCTGGGCGCTGAGCGAGGGCTACTACAAGGTGCCCGGGCGGCCACCTGCGTATTTTCCGCAGCAACGAACTGCGCAGGGAAATCGAGGGTCTGGGCTTTGAACATTACCACCGCCACTGGGCACATGCCCTGCACGTGCCCTTCTGGTGGCTGAAGTGCCTGTTCTGGCAGAGCCAGGACACTAACTGGCTGGTGCGGCAGTATCACCGCCTGCTGGTGTGGGACCTGATGGAGAATCCGGCCCTGACCCGGATACTGGAGAAGACATGAACCCGATCATGGGCAAGAGTGTGGTGATGTATTTTCGCAAGGAGGCGCCGCTATGAGTGGTCTATACCTGAGCCGGGGACTGTTTCCCGAGGAGTTCCTGCGCCCCACGGTGCAGTTCATTCTCGACTGCCAGCGCGACAGCGGCGAGATTCCCTGGTTCGACGGCGGCTACACCGATCCCTGGGATCATGTGGAATCGGCCATGGGCCTGTCCGATTGGCGGCGAGTTCGAGGCGGCGCGCCGGGCCTACGCCTGGCTGCAGCGGATGCAGCTGGAGGACGGCAGCTGGTGGGCGTCCTACCGCGGCGAGGAGATCGACAATTGCGAGCGGCGCGAAAGCAATTTTGTCGCCTACATCGCCACCGGGGTCTGGCACCACTACCTGGTCAGCGCTGACCGCGATTTCCTGCATGCCATGTGGCCCATGGTCGACCGGGCGATCGGCTTCGTGCTGTCCCTGCAGACCGGGCACGGCGAAATCGACTGGGCGGTCGACGCCGCCGGCAAGCCCAAGGGCGATGCCCTGGTCACCGGCTGCAGCTCGATCTACAAGAGCCTGGAGTGCGCCATCAACATCGCCCAGACCCTGGGACAGGAGCGCCCCCACTGGCGCGTCGCCCGCAGCGCCCTGGGCCAGGCGCTGCGCCACAAGCCGGAGCGCTTCGATCGCACCTGGGAAAGCAAGTCGCGCTACTCGATGGACTGGTTTTACCCGGTGCTGGCCGGTGTCTATACCGGTCGCGAAGCCCAGGCGCGGCTGGCCTCCCGCTGGGATGAATTCGTCGAGGACAAGCTGGGTTGTCGCTGCGAGAAGCAACAGCCCTGGGTGACGATTGCCGAATCCTGCGAACTGGTGATGGCCCTGCTGGCCGCGGGCGATCACGCCCGCGCGGTGGAGGTGTACAGCTGGTTGCACCAGTGGCGCACCAGCGACGGTTCCTACTGGACCGGTTACCAGCTGGTCGAGGACCTGTTGTGGCCGGACGAAAAACCCACCTGGACCGCCGGCGCCATCCTGCTGGCCGCGGATGCGCTCACCGGCCACACCGGGGCTGCGAACCTGTTTACCAGTGTGCAGTTACCCGGTGCACAGGCCGATATGGTTCCGGCCCGCGCTTCCCGTGAGCGTCGCAGTCCGACAGCCTCCTACAGGCGCCGCAGCAGCCCGAGGCTGTTGACCCGGTCCAGCGGCTCGAACAGACCCGAGGCCAGGGCCAGGCGGTAGATCGCGTAGGGTGCCTGGCCGCCGGCGTGGGCGTCCTCGAACAGGTCGTGGATCGCCAGCACCCCTCCCCTGACGACGTGCGGCGCCCAGCAACGGTAGTCGGTGAGAGCCGCCTCCAGGCTGTGGCCGCCGTCGATGAAGACCATGCCCAGCGGCGTGTTCCAGTGCCTGGCCGCCAGCGCCGAACCCGCCACGATAGGCACCACCACCGCCTCCAGTCCCGCCGCGCGAATATTGCGCCGAAACTCCCGGAAACTGTCCATCACCGACTCGCCGCCGTCGTACAGCTCAGGGTCGTGAAACATTTCCCCCAGCTGGTGTTCCTCCGAGCCCCGGTGATGGTCCAGCGCGAACAGTGTGCCGCCCTTGCGCTGGCAGGCCAGGCCCAGGTAGATAGTGGATTTGCCGCAGTAGCTGCCGATCTCCAGCACGGGCCCCGCGGCGCAGGCCTGCAGGGCGTGCTCGTACAGCGCCTGGGCCTCGTCGGCGGCGAGGAAGCCTTTGATACTGTCGATATCAAGCGGCAGCTCGGGGATCATGGACACAGACTCGGTCGGTGGCGGCGGGCAGGGCAAATTAACGGGTTTACCCGGTGCTGGCAAGGCCGGGGGCGAGCTGCGGGCCCGGGCGCGCGTGGTATGCTGCTTGCCCATGGGTATACCGCCGCTGGCGGTCCGGCCACAGGAACTTTGCCGCAATGAAACTTGAAATGCCCCGCTTCCACCACGCCCGGGTGCTCGTGCTCGGCGACATCATGCTGGATCGTTACTGGGAAGGACCCGCCGCGCGGATCTCCCCGGAGGCGCCGGTGCCGGTAGTGCGGGTCGAACACGTCACCGACCGCCCCGGCGGCGCGGCCAACGTGGCGCTCAACGTCGCCGCGCTGGGCAGCGCCAGCCGGCTCGGCGGTTTCTGCGGTGACGATGAAAAGGCCGGTTCACTGCAGGATATGCTGGCGGCCGCGGGGGTCGACTGCGCCCTTACCCGGCTGCCGGGGCGGGCCACCACCACCAAGTTGCGGGTGATCAGCCGCCATCAGCAGTTGCTCAGGCTGGACTTCGAGGAGCCATCGCCAGGCGCGGGCACTGCCGACCTCGCCGAACGCCTGCCCGCCTTGCTGGAGGGCTGTGATGTGCTGGTGCTGTCGGATTACGCCAAGGGCGCCCTGGACGCGCCGGCTCCCCTCATTGCCGCTGGCCGGGAGCGCAACATCCCGGTGCTGGTAGATCCCAAGGGCAGCGATTTCAGCCGCTACCGCGGCGCGACCCTGCTGACGCCCAACCTGCAGGAGCTGGAGTCCGTGGTTGGCCCCTGCCCCACGGAGGCCGAACTGGTGACCCGGGGCCAGCGGCTCATGGCGGAGCTCGGCTTCGCCGCCCTGTTGGTGACCCGCGGCGAGCACGGCATGACCCTGTTGCGCCCGGGACAGGAGGAATTGCACCTGCCCGCCCGGACCCGGGAAGTGTTTGACGTGACCGGCGCCGGCGACACGGTGATCGCCGTGCTCGCCGCGGCGCTCGCCGCCGGCTCTGAACTGGCCCAGGCCGCCGCCCTGGCCAATATCGCCGCCGGCATCGTGGTGGGCAAACTGGGAACTGCCAGCGTCAGTGCGCCGGAGCTGCGCCGGGCGCTGCAACAGGACCAGGGCTTGGGGCGCGGCGCCCTGTCCCTGCAGCAGCTGCAGGTGGCGGTGGCGGATGCCCGCAGCCAGGGGGAGCGGGTGGTATTCACCAACGGCTGCTTTGACATCATCCATGCGGGCCATGTGGCCTACCTGGAGCAGGCGCGCAAGCTGGGCGAGCGCCTGGTGGTGGCGGTGAACAGCGACGACTCCGTGCGCCGCCTCAAGGGCAGGGGCCGGCCGATCAACCCGGCGGAGCGCCGCATGGCGGTGCTGGCGGGGCTGGAGGCGGTGGACTGGGTTGTCTGTTTCAGCCAGGACACCCCGCGCGAGCTGCTGCAGGTCCTGCGGCCCGATGTCCTGGTCAAGGGCGGTGATTACGCCGGCAAGGCGAGTGTTGTTGGCTGGGACATCGTCGAGGCCTACGGCGGCGAGGTGCGGGTGCTGGATTTTGTCGATGATGTTTCCACCACGGCCATCGTCAGCCGGATGCGCGAGGACCGGGGTTTCGCCGACTAGGAGGCCAGTACCCGCCTTGCCGCTTCCACGTCAGCCTGCAGGTGCGCCGGGTCGATGGTGCCGACCACCGCCGCGCTGGTGCCGGGCTGGCCGAGTACCAGCGCCAGGCCCGCATCCACTGGCAGTTGTCCGCTGCCCAGCGCTTTCTTGACCAGCGCGCCGCGCTGGAGCTGGTAACAGCGCTCCAGCACCGGCAGTTCCTCCCTCTGCTGCAGGTTGTAGGTCAGCATGACAACATCACAGACCGATGCTGCCGCCAGCCCGCCCGCCACTGTCTTGGTCGACATGCCATAGGCGCGCAACAGCCCTTGCGCCTTGAGTTGTGCCAGCGCCTCCAGGGTGCCCATGCGCTCGATGATCCCGAGGTCATTGCCGTCGGAATGCACCAGCACGATATCCAGCACATCGGCGCGCAGGCGGCGCAGGCTGCGCAGCACCGATGCGCGCGTGTGTTCCGGGGAGAAGTCGAAGCGGGACTGGCCCTGCTCGAACTCCTCGCCCACCTTGCTGCAGATCACCCAGTGCCGGCGCTGGCCGGCCAGCAGGCGTCCCAGCCGCTCCTCGCTGCTGCCGTAGGCCGGCGCGGTATCCAGCAGGTTGATGCCCAGTGCCCTGGCCCGGTCCAGCAGATTTGTGGCGCTGGCATCATCCGGCAGGGTAAAACCGGTGGCGTACCTGAGGCCCTGGTTGCGGCCGAGTTTCACCGTGCCCAGGCCCAGTGCGCTGACCTGAATGCCGGTGCTGCCCAGGGGCCTGAGCCAGCTCATGGGAACAGCCTGTCCCAGTAGGGTGTGGCGACCGCCGGTCGGCCCAGGTAGGCGAGCGTTGCCAGGTCCGGCCGGTGGCGCGGCAGGATATGGTCCGCCACCAGCTGGCGCTCGATCTCATCCCCCAGGTCGGGGCAGAGCGTGAGCTTGGTGGGCCAGGCCGCCAGGGCGTTGTCGACCCCGTCCAGCCTGCCGACAAAGGCGCGTTCGGGCCGCAGCAAGGCCGCCTGGCGCGGCTCCGCCCGGTCCAGGCGCAGCGTGGCCCACTCGGTGGCGCCCAGGTCGAGCCAGGGCATCAGTTCGGCCAGCTCGCATCGCGCCCGTTCGATCAGCGCCGCCGGAGTTGCATCCGCCGCCCCGGTGGACAAGTCACCGCCCAGGTACCACACCGGTTGCCCCGCGTGGTCGCGGTGGGAGGAAATGGTCAGGCGGGGCGATGGATTGCTGCCCATGCAGTGGCCGTAAAGGGGTTCCGGGTACTGGTGCCTCACCAGCACCTGTTGCAGCGGGCGCCGCTGCATCTGCGGCTGCGCGCTGGCCAGCCCCGCCACCAGGGCGGCGTTACCGGCTCCGGCAGTGAGCACTAACTTCTCGGGCACGACAGTGCACTCGGCCAGCGCCAGTACCGCCCGCCTGCCCTCGCGGCGCAGCTCGGCCCGCTCCGGGTCGATGGCGAAGATGGCTTCGTGCTGGCGGGCGGCCAGGGTCTCGACCAGGGAGGGGACGTCGACGACCAGGTCCGCCAGGCGGTAGACCTGGCCGCGAAAATCCGCCGAGCGCAGGGCGGCCGGGTAATCCGCGGCCGCCACTTTGCGCACATGCCCGCGCATCAGCTTGCCGGCGAGGAAGGCGCCGAGCTGCGATTGCGCGCTGCCGCTGGACCACAGGAAAAAGTCCTCGCTCAACAGCCTGCAGCCGCGCAGGTCTACCTTGCCGGCGCCCGCCAGGCACTGGCGCCAGGTGGCGGGCATGGCCGCAAGGGTTTGTGCGGCGTTGCTCCAGGCCCCCGCCAGGGCATACTTCACGCCGCCGTGGATCATGCCCTGGGAACCGATGGTCTGGTATCCGCCCAGGGCCTCCTGCTCGAACAGCGCCGCGCTGTAACCCCGGTTGCGCAGCTGGTTGAGGGCCCACAGCCCGGCGGCACCCCCGCCGATGATTGCGATGTCGATGTGCAGTGCCCGCCTGCCCATGGCCGCTGACCCGAGTGGCAAAGGGGCCAGTATAGCCCGACTGGCGCGGGATTCATTCGCCGCCCGGGCTCATGATCCGTTGGACGAGACGCTCGCTGGCAGGTCCATCGGGGGAGGGTTATGCTGGCCGCTTCGCCGCCCGCCCCGGGAGCTCGCATGCGCTTGCTTTACAGCGCCCTGTATTACTGCCTGTTGCCGCTGCTGGTGCTGCGCATGCTGTGGCGCTCGCGCCTGGCCCCGGCCTATCGGCGGCGCTTGCCGGAGCGGTTCGGCCTGTTCCGCGCGCGGCCTGACCCCGAGGTGCCGGCAATCTGGGTGCATGCGGTCTCGGTGGGAGAAACCCTCGCCGCGGCGCCACTGGTCGAGAGCCTGCTGCGGGATTACCCCACCTACCGGATCGTGCTGACCACCACCACCCCCACCGGATCGGAGCGGGCCCGCGCCCTGTTCGGCCACCGGGTCTTCCACGTCTATGCCCCCTGGGACCTGCCTGGACCCCTGCGCCGCTTCCTGCGCCGCACCCGGCCGCGGCTGTTGCTGCTCATGGAGACCGAGCTGTGGCCCAATACGCTGCACTACAGCAGGGCCGCCGGATGCCGGGTGGTGCTGGCAAACGCTCGCCTGTCGGCGCGCTCGGCGCGGGCCTACGCCCGCCTGCCGGGGCTGGCCCGGGACCTGCTGCGCGGGCTGGACGTGGCTGCCTGCCAGAGCACCGCTGATAGTGAGCGCTTCCTCGCGCTGGGCCTGCGGCCGACCGCTGCGGTGGTGACCGGCAATATCAAGTTTGACCTGGCCATAGCGCCCGACCTGCGGGCGCGAGCCGCGGCCCTGCAACAGGTATTTGCCGGGGCGGGCCGCCCGGTGCTGGTTGCCGCCAGCACCCATGAGGGGGAAGAGCGGATGATGCTGGCGGCATACCGCGAGCTGCGGCAGGCGCTGGGCGACTGCCTGCTGGTGTTGGTGCCCCGTCACCCGGAGCGCTTCGACGCGGTGTTCACCCTCTGTCGCCAGCAGGGCTGGGCGGTGTTGCGGCGCTCGGTCGGCGCCGACCCGTCAGCCGCGGATGACATTCTGCTGGGGGACACCATGGGCGAGTTGCTGCTGTTGCTCGGTACGGCCACGATTGCGGTGTTCGGCGGCTCCCTGGTCGCGCATGGCGGCCACAACGTGCTGGAGGCGGCCGCCTGGGGGGTACCGGTCATCAGCGGCCCGCACATGGAAAATTTCGGAGACATCTGCGAGCAGTTGTGCGCTGCGGGGGGTATGCGCCAACTGCAGGACCCGGCGGAGCTGGCACCCTGCCTGCTGCAGTTGTTGCGCGACCCCGAGCTGTGCCGGCGCATGGGCGCGGCGGGAATGGAGGTGGTGGCGAGGAATCGCGGTGCCAGTGCCCGCCTGCTCGACCTGTTGGCGCGGCAGCTGGCGGGCGACTGAAAACGGTTTTACTTGGGTTGCTGGCGGCGCCGTGGGAGGCGGTGGCGGCACCAGGAAGGCGTCAAAATTGTAGATATCCTCTGGACTCAGCGTCCCCGCCTGCTCCTTCAGCCGCAGCATGTTCACGATGTAATCGTAACGGCTGTTGAAATAGTCGCGCTCGGCGATGAAGAGCGTGTTCTGGGCGTTCAGCACATCCACCACGTTGCGGGTTCCCACTTCGTAGCCGGCCTGGGTGGCATCCACGGCGCTCTGGGAGGAAATGATGCTCTGCTTGCGCGCCTCCACCCTGGAGACATCACTGATCACGGTCATGTGCAGGGAGCGGGTGTTGGTCACTGTATTGCGGGTCAGGTTGATCAGGTTTTCCCGGGCGGCATTGTACTCCTGGGCAGTCTGGCGGCGTTTGGCGCTGATGGCGCCGCCGCTGTAAAGCGGCAGGTCCACCCGCAGCTGCAGCACATTCTCTTCCAGGTTGCCATCGGGTGAGGTATTGAAACCCGTATCCGGTTTGACATCCAGCGAGCCGCTGGTGTCGAAGTTCTGGTATTCGTAGCCGCCGCTGACCTTGGGCGCGTGCTCCATTCTATTGGCCATGGCATTCTGGCGGGCCGCCTCCTCCTGGTGCCGGGCCGCCTTCAGGTTGAAGTTGTTCTGCCAGGGAAAAATCCACCCAGGCGGCGCGGTCGATCGGGTCGGGAAGATTCAAGGGCAAATCCTCCCTGAGTACGTTGAGGGTGCCCGGCTCCTGGCCGGTCAGCACCGACAGGCGCTCCAGCGCAACCTGATACATTGTTCTCATCGACAATGCGGTTGACCCGTGACAGGTCGTAGGCGGCCTGGGCCTCGTAGACATCCGTAATGGCGATCAGGCCGACTTCAAAGCGCTGCTGGCTCTGTTCCAGCTGGCGTTCGAAAGCCCGCTCCTGGGCCTGCGATGCCGCCAGGTTGTCCTGGGCGCGCAGTACCAGCAGGTAGGCCTCGACCACGCGGACGATCAGGTTCTGCTGGTTGGCGGCAAAGGTGGCCTCGGCTTCCTTGCTGATCTCCTTGCCGGACTTGAAGCTGAACCAGGCGGGCAGGTCGAACAGGGCCTGGTTGAGGGACAGCACATAGCCGTCGACGGTGGTGTCGGTGGTGCTCAGGGCCTGGAATACCGGGAAGCCCGGCTGGGTGAAGTCCCGGGCCTCACCCTCGGTGTCGGTGTCCCGGTCCCGGTAGGAATAGGATGTGTTCACCTGCGGCAGCAGCGCCGCCCGGGTGAGGTTCTCGGTTTCTTTGCGCGCCAGGTATTGGGCTTCCTCGGCTTTCAGCTGGGCATCGTTCTCCAGTGCCAGCTCGTAGATGTCGCGCAGGGACTCTGCCTGCGAGAACGTCGGGCCGAGCAATAGAATCGAAGCCAGCAAAGCGGCGGCCGTTTGTTTCATGTGATATTCCCTGGAGTAATCTGGTTGCTAAGGCGGCCTAGATAGTAGCAGTTTGCGACATGGCTTGCATTTATTGCAACCGGCAAGAGTAATTGCCCGTCGCCTGTGGCGTTTCAGGTGATACACTTTACAGGTGTTGACGTAATTCAGTGCTTGGACTGGGGCGTTGTTGAAGACCGTGAAATAACCGTTTGGTGTGTTCGGGAATGATGTTGCAGCGGGCGAAGAAAAAGCCATTCAAAATTGATCTTGCTGACATGCACGCGGTGTGTGAAGCCAACTATGCCCGGTTGTTGCGCCTGTTCCCGAATTATGAAACCACCAACTCCCGCAGCTTTTTCGTGGGCGATGCCAGGGTGACCATGGAAGTCATCGAGCGCTGTCGCTACACCACCATCTTCCACCTGCATCAGCACCATGCGCAGGACGCATGGCTGGGGCGCCTGCGGGTGGAAGTGCGCGCCTATCATGACGCCGGCATGCTCGAGGTGGGTATGTTCCAGTCGCATCGCAGCGTTGCGGCCCGCTACCAGTATCCCAACGACCGCATGTACCAGCAGGATGAAAAGACCCAGCAGAATCGCTTTCTGGCGGAATGGCTCGAACACTGCCTGCACAGCGGCCGGGCCTGCCCTGAAGCGATCCATTTCAGCGGGTTATAGCCGGCTTTTCCGGTACCTGTTGCCATGTCCCAGCCCCGGCCCTGCAGCCACAGCATCCCTCACTCCGGCGGCATCGTCCGCGTGGTACAGCTGACCGATACCCACCTGTGCAAGGCCCAGGGGGGCACCCTGCTGGGCATGGATACCGACCACTCACTGCAGGCGGTCATCGACCTGGTCAAGGCCGAGCGACCCGAGATCGACCTGCTGCTGGGCACCGGCGACCTGTCTGACCAGGGCGCTGTCGAGGCCTATCGGCGCCTGCAGGAGTATTTCGACCAGCTCACCGACGCCAACTGTTGGCTGCCGGGCAATCACGATGACCGCGCCAACATGGAGCTGGTCGCCAACGGAGGCCTGCGCCTGTGCCGTGAAATCCGGCTGGGCCGCTGGCAGATGGTCATGCTGGATTCACAGGTGCCCGGCGAGGTGGGGGGCGAGCTGGGGTCGCAGGAGCTGGAGCTGCTGCAGGCTGCCCTTGGGGCCGCCGCGGAGCAGGGCCTGTATTCGCTGGTCTGCCTGCACCACCAGCCGGTGCCGATCGGCTGCGAGTGGCTGGACGAGCAGATGGTGGCGGACGCGGCGGAGTTTTTCGCGATCCTGGACCGCTTCCCCGCCGTGCGGGGCGTGCTGTGGGGGCATGTGCACCAGCAGGTGGATCGCCGCCACGGCGCTATCCAGCTGATGGCGTCGCCCTCCACCTGCGTGCAGTTCGCGCCCGGCAGTATCGGCTTCAAGACGGATGCAATGCCGCCGGGCTACCGCTGGCTGGACCTGCACGAGGACGGCAGCCTGCACACCGGTGTCTCCCGGGTGCACGGCGTGGCGTTCAGCGTAGACCTGGACTCCGGCGGCTACCTGTAATCAAGCGCATAGTTCTTCGCTTACCCCCCTGCGCCCCGGTACAATGAGGCGCTGTTTCCTCTGTCACCAGCCACTGTCGTAGACCCGCTATACATGAGTAATTACACCGCCGAAGACATCGAGGTCCTGACCGGGCTCGAGCCCGTGCGCAAGCGCCCGGGCATGTACACCGACACCTCCCGCCCCAATCACCTGGCCCAGGAAGTCATCGACAACAGCGTCGACGAGGCCCTGGCGGGACACGCCACCGAGATCGACGTCACCCTGCATCGCAATGGCTCGGTCACCGTGGCCGACAACGGCCGCGGCATGCCGGTGGATATCCATCCTGAACAGGGTGTGCCCGGGGTTGAAGTCATCCTCTGCACCCTGCACGCCGGCGGCAAGTTCTCCAACAAGAACTACCAGTTCAGCGGCGGCCTGCACGGGGTGGGCGTCTCCGTGGTCAACGCCCTGTCCAGTGCGCTGGAAGTCGTGATCCGCCGGGACGGCCAGGTGTATCGCATGACCTTCGCCGGCGGTGACAAGCAGACCGACCTCGAGATCATCGATAACTGCGGCAAGCGCAATACCGGCACCGCGGTGACCTTCCTGCCCGACCCGCAGCTATTTTGATTCGGTCATCTTCTCTGTTTCCCGCCTGCGCCATGTGTTGCGGGCCAAGGCCGTGCTCTGCCCCGGGCCTGCGGGTGACGTTTACCGAGGAAAAATCCGGCGAGCGCGACGAGTGGTATTACGAGGACGGCCTCACCGATTACCTGGCCGATGCCACCATCGATTACCCGGTCATTCCCGAGGCGCCCTTCGTCGGCAGCTTCAGCGGCAGCAACGAGGCGGTTGACTGGGCGGTGCAGTGGTTGCCGGAAGGCGGCGAGATTGTCGCCGAGTCCTACGTCAACCTGATTCCCACGATCCAGGGTGGCACCCATGTAAACGGTATGCGCACCGGCCTGCTGGAGGCGATGCGCGATTTCTGCGAGCTGCGCAGCCTGCTGCCCCGCGGCGTGAAGCTCGCACCGGACGACATCTGGGACCGCTGTTGCTACGTGCTCTCATCCAAGCTGGAAGACCCGCAGTTTTCCGGCCAGACCAAGGAGCGCCTGTCATCGCGGGAGGCGGCGGCCTTTGTCTCCGGGGTGGCGCGGGACGCCTTCAGCCTGTGGCTCAACCAGCACACACAGGAAGCGGAGAAACTGGCGGAGCTGTGTATCAGCAACGCCCAGAGCCGCCTGCGCCTGGCCAAGAAAGTGGTCCGCAAGAGGGTCACCTCCGGCCCCGCACTGCCGGGCAAGCTGGCGGACTGCTCCGGGGAGGATCCCACCCGGGGCGAACTGTTCCTGGTGGAGGGCGATTCCGCCGGCGGTTCGGCGAAGCAGGCCCGGGACCGGGATTTCCAGGCAATCCTGCCCCTGCGCGGCAAGATCCTCAACACCTGGGAGGTGGACTCCCAGGAGATACTCGCCTCCCAGGAAGTGCACAATATATCGGTGGCGATGGGGGTCGAACCCGCCAGCGACGACCTCGCCGGCCTGCGCTACCACAAGATCTGCATCCTCGCCGATGCGGATTCCGACGGCCTGCATATCGCCACGCTCATCTGCGCGCTGTTCGTGCGGCATTTCCGCCCGCTGGTGGCTGCCGGGCACGTGTTTGTCGCCATGCCGCCCCTGTATCGCATCGATGTGGGCAAGGACGTGTACTATGCGCTGGACGAGAGCGAGAAACAGGGCGTGCTGGACCGGATCGAGGCGGAGAAGAAAAAGGGCAAGGTTAACGTGCAGCGCTTCAAGGGCTTGGGTGAGATGAATCCGCTGCAGCTGCGGGAGACCACCATGGCCCCGGATACCCGACGCCTGGTGCGGCTGGTGCTCGATGCGGGTGACGGCACCAACCAGATGCTGGACATGCTGTTGGCCAAGAAACGGGCGGGCGATCGCAAGTCCTGGCTGGAAGAGAAGGGAGACCTGGCCGAGGTAGTGGCCTGAGTCCAGAAAGGGGTTTGTAACAATAGCCCGGGCCGCAGGCCCGGCCGGCTGGCAATCACGAGGAGGAAGGCAATGAAAATGATAAATGGCAGGCTGCTGCGGGTGCTGGCAAGCTGTGCGCTGCTCGTCTGGGCCGGCTCGGCGCGGGCCCAGTGGGAGCTCGATGGCGCCAGGTCCGCGCTCAATTTTATTTCGATCAAGAACAACAGCGTGGCGGAAACCCACGGCTTCGCGGCGCTGCTGGGCTACATCGGCGGCGATGGCAAGGTGCAGCTCACTATAAACCTGGACAGCGTGGCGACCCTGATCGATATTCGCAACCAGCGGATGCGCGAAATGCTGTTCGAAACCGCCACTTTCCCTGCCGCCACCATCACCGGAATGATCGACCCGGCCGTCCTCGCCGCGGTTGGGGAAGGCGGCACGGTGCTCACCGAGCTGCCCGTCACCTTATCCCTGCATGGCGTGGAGCGGTCACTGACAGTGCCGGTGGCTGTGGTCGGCGAGGGCGAAGGGCGGATGCAGGTCTTTTCCCAGCGGCCGGTGATCGTCAACGCGGCGGATTTCGGGCTGGAAGCGGGTGTGGCCGCGTTGCAGAAGGTGGCGGGCCTGCAGGCGATCAGTAGCGCGGTTCCCGTTACCTTCCACCTGGTCTTCAGCAACGGCAAGTAGAGGCTCGCCGACTGGCTCGCCGACTGGCTCGCCTGGCGGGCCGCGCCGCAGCCCCTGGCCTACTGCAACTGCTGCAGCAGTTGCCGGTAAGCCTGGTTGCCGGGGGCAATTTCAGTCAGTG
Source organism: uncultured Gammaproteobacteria bacterium (assembly GCA_963700715.1). Taxonomy (GTDB): domain Bacteria; phylum Pseudomonadota; class Gammaproteobacteria; order Pseudomonadales; family Halieaceae; genus JARRPM01. Next base: position 58,927 of record CAVOYP010000010.1, on the reverse strand, counting down.
TCCTGGCATAGGTCCGCGCCTGGTCGCGCTGGCCCAGCTCCGCGTTGTAGTTTGCCAGCGCCAGCAGCACGTCTTCGCTGCGGGGCAGCTCGCGCAGCAGTGCCTGTAACTGCTTGATCGCCTCCTGGGGCTGGCCCAGGTCGTGCAGGGCGATGGCGTAGATGAAGCGGTGGCGACTGCCATCGGTCTCCAGCTGTGCCGCCCGGCGCAGGTAATCCAGCGCCTTGTCGGGGGCGCCGCTGCGGGTTTCCAGCAGCCCCAGGGAGTGCAGGGTGGGGCCATTATCCGGGGCGAATTTCAATACCTGCAACATCAGTTCCCGCGCCTGCGCATCCCGGCTCTGGCTGCGCAGCAGGTCGGCGAGGTTGAGGTAGGCCGGCACCAGCTGCGGGTTAAGCCGCAGGGCCTCGCGGTAGGCCGTCTCGGCCGCCACCAGGTCCCCGCGTTCCACATAAAACACACCCAGCTGTAACTGGGTCTCGGGCATTTCCGCGTTCATGGCCATGATGCCCAGGTACCAGTCGAACAGGTCTTCCAGCTGTTTCGCCTGCTCTGGACTGACCTGGTCAAGGGGTACGCCAGCCAGCGACTGGGCGACATCCATTCGCACCGTGCCGACCCCGTCATCGAGCAGCGGCTGCAACAACTGGTAGCGCTGGTTCAGCGGCAGGAAGTCGAGGGAGCGCACGGCGCTGGCCCGCAGCAGGGGGTCATCGTCGTACAGTACCGAGGTCACGGTCTGGATCGCGTCGCGGCCGCCGGCCTGCGCCACGGCCTCGATGGCGGCAGCCCGCCAGATGGGTGCGGCGGCGGGATCATTGGCGAGCGCTGCCAGCGTGGGCACTACGCTGCGGTCACCCAGGTCGAAGCGCTGGAACGCCCGGGCAAAGTGGCTGCCCGTGTCCTGGAACTGCACGTCCCAGCCGCGCAGGCTGTCCAGCGCCCAGCGGGCGTCCCGGTCCTGGTGGCAGCGGTTGCAGGCATTGGGTATGCCCATCACCACGCTCAGGTCGGGGCGCGGAATGCGCATGCTGTGGTCGCGGCGGGCATCGACTCCCATGTAGGTGGTCTCGGGCATATGGCAATTGGCGCAGAGAGCGCCGCTGGATTGGGCGTCGTGATGGTGGTGTTCCGGGGTGTCGTAGTGTTGCGGCGCATGGCACTGGGCGCATACCCCGTTGCCCGGGGCGCGCAGCGCCAGGCTGTGGGGTTCGTGGCAGTTGCTGCAGACCACGCCCGCCAAATGCATCTTGCTCTGCACGAAGGAGCCGTAGACGTAGTTCTCATCCAGCACCTGGCCATCGTGGTAGTACAACGGCGACCGCGGCAGGGCCAGCCGATGGGTCGCCAGCAAGTCGGCCCCGTAATGGTATTCGCCCAGGGTGCCGCGGCGGGAGTGGCAGCGGCCGCAGCTGTCGACCTGGGCCCGCGAGTCGAGCGCTTCACTGCGGTGGGCGATTTTCGCGCCCTCGGCCCACTGCCATTGGCCGCGCTGGGCCAGGGCCGTGGGAAAGCCGCCGTTGGCAGCGCCCTCCAGCTTGTTGGCTGCCGCCAGTTCAAGGTGCTTTTCGCCCGGTCCGTGACAGGCCTCGCAGCCGACGTCGATCTCGGCGAAGGTGGTGCTGAAGGACTTATCGGCGGCGCTGTAATTCTTGACCAGATCGGTGCTGTGGCACTCGGCGCAGCGGCTGTTCCAGTTCTGGTACTGGCCGGTCCAGTGCAGGGGATCCTTGTAGTCGATCGCCTCGTCGGGATACAGGTGGTACCAGCGCTGCCCGCCCTCGGCGGCGGGACGGGCGTCCCAGGCGATGCTCAATGCCTGCAGGCGCCCCCGGGAGAGCGGCAGCAGGTACTGCTGCAGGGGGTAGACGCCGAACACATATTTCACCGTGTAATCCGTGAGCTTGCCGTCCTCCCCATCCGTACGCACCTTGAACTCATCGCCCTCGCGAAAGAAGCGCGTGGTCACCCCGTTGTAGCTGAAGGTCGCGTCGTCAAAATTCCCCAGCACGGTCTGCGGCGTGGGCAGCTGCATGGCAAGGTCGTGATGCGAGCCCTGCCAGTTGTCGAACTCGGCGCCATGGCAGCCTTTGCAGGCCTCGCTGCCAGTGAAGGCGTGGCCATTGCCGCCACAGCAGCAGCAGGCACAGAACCAGAAATCGGGGAAACATGGGGCGCGGGCAGTCCAGTAGTGAAACAGGCCACACAGTAACGCATTCGCGGCTCCGCCCCAAGGCCGATGGCGCCGCCCCATTAGTGTCATTGAGGGCGTTGTGGACAGCCACATCGGGGCTGCCTATCATGGCGCTTCCGGTGCGGCGTCCTTGTGAAGTGGGCGGCTCGGGCCGGGAACGATTGCCAACGCGCATACAGGACAGCGATGAAACTGGGCATCCTCAAAACTGACGCGGTGCGACCCGAGTGGGTGAATGAGTTCGGGGAATATCCCGATATGTTTATCCGGCTGTTGGGCCGGGTTGATCCGTCCCTGGAATTCCATGTGTACGATGTGCAGCAGGGCGAATACCCCGCGGATATCGACGAGGTCGATGCCTACCTGATCACCGGCAGTAAATCCAGCGTCTACGACGATGAACCCTGGATTGCGACCCTGATGGATTTCGTGCGCGAGCTGGACCGGCGCCGCAAGAAGCTGGTGGGCATCTGTTTCGGGCATCAATTGGTCGCCCACGCCCTCGGCGGTAAAACGGAAAAATCAGCCAAGGGCTGGGGCGTTGGGCTGCACACCCATCGTTTCACCGAAGTGCCGGATTGGCACGACAACGAAGAGGCGGAATTCGATATCCTGGTGAGCCACCAGGACCAGGTGGTGAGCAACGCCGCCCACGCGAGGGTGCTGGCCAGCAGCGAATTCTGCGAGAACGCGGTCTGCCAGGTTGGCGACCATATCCTCACGTTCCAGGGGCACCCGGAGTTTGTGCCGGAGTATTCGCGCGAGATCATGGAGTTCCGCCGCAAGTTGATCGGGGAGCAGGTTTACCAGGCGGGCATGGCCTCCCTGGCGAGTGCGCCCCAGCAGGAGCGGGTGGCGCGCTGGATCCTCAATTTCCTGCAGTACCCGGGGCCCGCGCAGAAGTCGGCCTAGCTCGAATGGCACCTGCTTAAAGCGGAATATGAGCAATTAGGCGTCGAAGTGAGTATGGTTTGGCGGGACCGTTGAGCGCATGGATGCGCGATACGAGCCTACATGGACGTATTTACGGCGAGTCCCGACAAACCATACTCGCTTCGACGCCGGTCTTCGCCCTAATCCCCCCGCGCGCGCTCCTGCATAGCCGCAAGATAATCGTCCAGTTCCGCCTCGTTGGCGAAGATCGTCATGTCGGGCAGCGCCTTGAGGATCTCGAACACCTTGTCGATGTGGGGCTTGCGATTGGCGGCGGCCACCCGCTGCCCCGCGGCCTTGGCCTGCTTGGCCGCCTTGAAGATAACCCGCAGGCCGGCTGAGCTGATGTAGTCCAGGTCCTTCATGTCGAGCACGGTCAGTTCCTGCCCACCCGCCAGCACCGCCAGCAGTCGCTGCTCGAAGTCCGGCGCGGTATCCGTATTCAGGGCGCCCGCCAGCGCCACCCGGGCCAGGGAGTTCGCTTCATCTACAGTGACCGTGGTGGTTAATTCCATATCCTGCACTCTCGCGGGGTGACGCCGGACTAGACGGCGGACTGGTTTTCCAGCAACTTGATGACCCGCAGTATATTGCAGCCATCCAGACGGTGATAGCTCTGGCGGTCGGTGAGCGCGGTGATCAGGTGTACGCCGAGGCCGCCGACGGCGGCATCCTCGATAACGGCGCCCAGCGCCGACTGCTGCGCCTCCAGCAGCGGGTTGAAAGCCAGCCCTGCATCGCGCACCTCAAGCGCCACCTGCAGGCGATCGGCCTCCACTGTAACGGTGATGGCGGCATCCGCCGCGAGCCCCGCGTACTTGTCCGCATTGGACACCACTTCTTCCGCCACCAGTAGCAGTTCGCCCAGCCGCTGTTGCGGCAGCAGCAGCGGCGCCAGTGCCTGCCGCAGCCATGTTTCCACCCGGGCGGTGAGCCCCGGCTCCCGGGTGAATTCGGCGGTTGCGAGCACCGCCGGCGCGGCGCCATTGCCAATATCGAGCAGCAGCAGGCAGATGTCATCGGACTGGGGAGTCTCCCCGCTGAAGTCCTGGAGGGCCTCGAGCAGGCGGGCCCCCGCGGCGGCGGCGGGCAGTGCGCGGCAGTCCAGCAGCGCCTGGTTGAAACGCTCCAGGCCGAACATTTCATCGGCTGCATTGAAGGCCTCGTCGATGCCGTCGGTGAAGATGGCGAGCCTGTCGCCGCCCTGCAATTGCAGGACGTTGCGCGGGAAATCCAGGTCCGCCGCCAGGCCCAGGGCGGGCCCCTGCTCCTGCCCGATCGATTGCGCCCGGCCGGCGCGCACAAGACTGGGGCGGGTGTGGCCCGCGTTGCAAAAACGCAGTTCGAGGCTGTCGAGGTCCACGACGCCCAGGAACAGGGTAACGAACATGCAGTTGTCGTTGCCGCTGGCCAGGGCGTTGTTGAGTGCGGCCATGGCGATCGCGGGGTCACCGCTTGTCGTCGCCAGTTGCTGGAGGAAGCTGATCGCCCTGGACATGAACAGTGCTGCCGGAACGCCCTTGTCCGACACATCGCCTACCGCGATATACAGCAGCCGGTCGCGGCGCTGGTAGCTGTAGAGGTCGCCCCCCACCGAGCGGGCGGGCTGCACCCGGGCCCAGAGGCTGTAGCCCTCGCCCTGCTCCCTGGCCTCGCCGCCATGGGGCAGCATCGCCATCTGTATTTCCCGGGCGGCATTCAGTTCACCCTCCAGCCGGCTGCGCCGGGCGGTGGCGGCCTCCAGGTCGGCAATGTACGACCTGAGGTCACGCTTCATGGCGGCGAACGAGTGGACCAGCCGCGCCACCTCATCGTCGCCCCGGGCCGGCGGCAGCGGCGCTTCCAGGTCGCCGCGGGCGATGCGGTCGCTCGCCTGCGCCAGGGCGGCGAGCGGCCGGGTAAGCCGGCGCGTCACCACGGCCACGGCGGCGGCCATCAGCAGCAGGGTGAGCAGCCCCGCCAGTGCAATCCTGGTTTTGTGCGCCCGCAGTGGTGCGGTCATTTCGTCTTCCGAGTAGAGCACACCCACGGGCCAGCCGGTGGCCGCCAGGGAGCCCAGGCGCATGACGCAGCGCCCCGGGGCATCGGGGCAGTCCAGCTGCCGGCTGCTGACCTGCCCCTGCAGGGCGGCCTCGAACATTTGCTGCCAGTCGGCCAGGTTCATCCTGCCGGCCAGCGCGTCCGTGTAATGCCGCATGACATTGGCCGGGTTGCCGCTGCTGAGAACGATGCCTTCGCGACTGAGCAGGAAGCCGAACCCGCTGTCGCCCAGGCGCAGGCGTTGCAGGTAGGCATGCAGTTCCGCCAGGGACACGTCCGCCGTCACCACCGCGTACAGCATGCGTTGGCCCGCGGCGTCCTCGCGGAAGACCGGAACGGCAAAGGTTGTCATCAGGGTCTCGCCCCCGCCTGCGTCGAAGTAGGGCTCCACCCAAAGGGGCTTGCCCGCCGCCTGGGTGTCGGTAAACCAGGCCTGATGCCGGTAGTTGTACTGCGGATCGGCCAGGTCGACGTATTCCAGTTTGCCGTTCCGGCGGAAGTAGTAGGGCGCGAATCCGGCAGACTGCTCCCGCGCCGCGGGCGCCAGTGCGATGGTCGCACCGAAAATGTCGCCGTTGACCTCCACCACGTCGCGCAACATCTGTCTCAGGCCATCGTGGCTGTAGTCCCGCTGCTGCAGGACGCGGGCCAGCAGCAGGGTGGAGCTCTCCACCCCGTGCAGCCAGCTCTCCATGTCGATCATGGCCGCCCGCACGGTTTCATCGGACTCGCGCTGCAGGCGCTCGAGAATTTCGTCCCTGGTCAGCCGGTAATCCGCCAGCGTGCCGAGGCCGATGATGACCGCGGCGCAAAGCGTGAGCAGGGCGACCAGGCGGGTGGTGATGCTGCCGCCCCGGGTCGTGGCCTGTGGCTTGTCGGAGTCGATTACCAGCTGCCGGTATTCGCCATGGATTGCCACGGCTCCTGCGGCGGCAGGGCGGTGCCCGCCTGCAGCAGCTCGATGGAGATGCCGTCGGGGGAGCGGATGAAGGCCATGCGCCCGTCCCGCGGTGGCCGGTTGATGGTGACGCCCCGCTCCATCAGCTGCCGGCACAGCGCATAGATGTCGTCCACCCGGTAGGCGAGGTGGCCGAAATTGCGCCCGCCGGTGTAATCCTCCGGGTCCCAGTTCCAGGTGATTTCCAGCAGCGGGCTGCTGCCCTCCCGCGCCCGGTCCACGTCGCCCGGTGCCGCCAGGAACACCAGGGAAAAGCGGCCGGCCTCACTGTCGTGGCGGTCGACCTGTACCAGGCCGAGCTTGTTGCAGTAGAAGTCCAGGGTCTCGTCCAGGTCGCGGGCGCGCACCATGGTGTGCAGGTATTTCATAGGCAGGGGCCTTTAGCAGTGGTTGCTCGATAGTCCGGACAGCACTCCGGATCACCGGAAGCAGCCTCGTCGCTATGGTAGGAGTGCCGGGTCGGCGGCACAAGCCCGGCCTTCGGCGCCGGCAGCCGGGGCAAATCACCCGGCCCTTCGCCCATGGCCGGTCGACTATTCCCGAATCGCCGCACGCCAACCCCTGCTTTCGAAATCAGCCCTGCTGCAGTGGCCAACGCGCGGCAGATAGGGCTGCATTTGCGCATCCTCACTCTCACCAAGTGCCAGCGCCTTCAGGCGCAGCAGCAGCGGATTGGTGCGCAATAACATGCGGAATGTCAGCTGCCCATCCAGATAAGGACCCCAGTCCATCCAGTTCACGGCTTGTTCAACGCCCGCATTCAGCGGGCGGTTCTCCGGGCTGGAGAGCACAACGGTATAGTAGCCCTGTTGATCCAGGTTGAGATGCCGGTCGACCACCGCGTCATTGCAGATGCCGGCCCAGAAATTGTAGTTGGTGATGGTGAAGCCGCGAATTTGCATCTCGTCAGAATATACCGGCTCCCGCGGCGTATCCGGCGTGCGCAGCGCTTTCGCACGGACCACCAGCAGCTCGCCCAGACGCGTGCAGTAGGGCGTACTCAGGTAAAGAATGTCGTCGCTGGCGAGAATGTCGTAGGGCAAACCCCAATTGGAGCGAGCACTGAATTTCCCGGCAGCCACGACCGCACGGTAATCGGGAATGGGGAGCGACGCGAATCGCGTGGTTTCCACCGGATAAATTTGCTCAGGGTCGTAAGGAAAACAGCTGGGGTGGTGCTCTACGACCTTGCCATCGCGGTCCAATACCGTCACCGAAGGCAGGGGGACACCGGTGCTGTTCGGCGGATTCGCGCCCAGCACGGAATCGGTGGTACGCAGCAGCAGGAAAACCGCCTGGTTGGCGCCACCGTTTGCCTTGTCGCCGGCATAGATCGTGTTGGCCGCAGGTTTTTCGGGCCGCGATTCGAACACCATGGTCACGGTAAAACGCTGCTCATCGCCTTCTGCAACGGGCTCGCGAAACGGATTATGGCTACCTGCGTCGGGATCGATATCCTTGTCCACCAGCGTGGGCAGGGTATTGGTGTCGAAATCGCAGGGGTGGAAAGCAAAGTAGCGGCAGCGCAGGTACTGTCCGGCAAAGACAACTCTGCCGCCCTCGGGCACGGCCACAAAACCCGCCGGCGCCTGTGCGCCATTCCAGTAGCGATTGCTGAAATAGTTCGATGCCGACGTGTCCAGCAAGTAGGGAAAGCGGTTGTTCGTTAGCGGACTGCCGGCACCGGGCCAGCCTGTTGACAAGGGTGCGCCTGTCAGCTCGCCAACATGGTAGCGCCCGTCATCCAGGCGCACCCCACAGTGTTCGGCAATAAAGTCTGAAATCCGCCCTTCGATGGCCGCCAGATTGGGATCGCACAGTTTGGGGAACACGCCCAATACCGCCATACCGGTTGCATCCCGGGCTTCCGCCAACAAATCATACAGTGCCTGCAGATCCGCACGCACCGGATCAGGTGCAACCTCAAGCAACTGGCGCACCGTATCGGCGTGGCCAATAAATTCGTTGTAGCCGTGCTCGATCGGCCGCGTTCCGGCCCAGAGGCCTTGCAGCACCTCCTTGAACTCACTCAGGCTCATTAAACGATCTCCTTGTTTGTGGCTGCAGCTTGGCCTGTGACGACCTCGCGGGGCAGCCCGGGTGTCAACGGCGTGTAGCCAAAGGCCTCGAACGCAAAACCCCAGTGCTCGTTGACCCGCGCAATCACATCGTCCGGCAGGTCGAAGCTGTTTTTCTGGTAGTTATCGAGGCCGTCAAGATACGCCTTTAACAGCGGCGCGACGGCATCGAAATCGCCAAGTTGCAGTTGCTCGTATATATCGCGCATACAGTCCATGGGTCTGGCATCGAGGTCTTCGAAACGGATTTCAATCAGGTTTTCTCTGGGGACAAGCGCGCGCTGCTCGAGGTAGGCAGTCAGCAGCGCTTTGTAAGCATGAATAATCCAGTCATCAATGGCCTCCCAGGTAAAGTCCTGAAAGGTCTGACCGGGCAGGATTTGCCGATACATGTTGCGCATCGACTGGTACACCCGGTAGGGGTTGCGCATGATGTAGACGTATTTTGCTGCAGGGAACATGCTGCACAACAGCGCAACCCGCCCCGTGTGGGTCGGCGTTTTCAGCACCAGCCGCTTGCCGTCATTGAGCAAGGTCGCCTTTTGCAGCACTTCTTTATAGGCCGACTGCCATTTGCCCAGTTCATCGGGGTTTTTGCCCAGCTCTGTGACGTAACGGTCGTAGATGCCAGGTAACTCCCGGGGGAAGCTGGCGAAGTGAAAGGCCGCATGCTCGGTGATTTTCACCAGCGCCAGCTCTTCCTCCTGCGGCGCGTCCAGCGTAATGGCGACATTGTCCATAGGCCGCGTAGCCGGCATACCCGCCGCAATACGCGCCTTGACCCAACCCTGGCTGATCATCGCCACTGGTTGCAGTGAAGCCTGATAGTTGGTCACAAAACCAAACTGCGGGTCCTGCCAGAACAGGTAGTGCAGGTGCGTGGTGCCGCTACGGCCCATTCCCAGGAGGAAAACCGGCGGTGCAAAGAGCTGCGTGGCCGCAATGCGTTTACCCCATCGCCACTTTTCGTACAGCCGGAAGGGCTCCAGTAGCAGGCTGAACAACACCCGGCGCAACACGTACCAGCGATAACCCGCATCGATTTTGCCCCTGCGCAGCAAGCGGATTAACGCCGGCAACGCAATAAACTGTGACATTGCCGATTGAGCTTGCGTCTCGCTCATCGGTTTTACTCCGGCGGCTCGTAAAACCATGGCACACCGTTGATATGCGCGCCACCGTCGGCGTGAATCGTGTTGCCGGTGATGTATCGCGCTGCGTCGGAGGCCAGAAAGACCGCCAACGGACCGATGTCGAGCTCACTGTCACCCAGGCGCCCCATCGGGTTCATGTCCAGAATGCTTTGGGCGAAGTCGGGGGCCATCTCGACATAGTTTTCCCAGTGCTCTGTGACCGCCGCCGGGCAGATCGCGTTGCAGGTGACGCCATAGCGACCCCATTCTGCCGCTGCTGTACGCGTCAGCGCGCGCAGTGCTTCCTTGGAGCTGTTGTAACCAACAGAGAATCGATGCGCATTGACGCCGTTTAAAGAACACAGGTTGATGATGCGACCGGATCCTTTGGCCTTCATCGCAGGAAACACCTTCTGCATCGCCCGCAGTGCCGCGTAGTAATTCACCCGGGTCTGTTGCTCAATGCGCCTGAAGTCGGTGTCCTCCAAACGCGCAGGTTGGCCGTCTGACGGCGTGGCGTTGTTGACCAGAATATCGATGTCGCCGTATTGCGCCGCGGCCTGTTCAAGGTTTTGACCGAACTCCTCCAAATCCGCCACATCGGTTTGCAGAAATACCGCCCGCCCCTGCGGATAATCGCGATTGATTTCCTGCGCCGCCACCGTCCCGACCTCAACATTGCGGCTGGCAATGATCACGGTGGCGCCCTCCGCGGCAAAGGCCCGGGCAAGCCCCTTGCCAACGCCGCGCCCTGCGCCCGTGATAAAAGCCACTTTGCCTTGAAGTTGTTGCATACGCCGTATTTCGCCTTATTTTAATGGAAACCAAGCATACTGCCCCTGCATGACCCCGCCACCCGCAATGGAGCGAAAACGACAAGCTCGACTTGATCAGTTCAAAAAGTTGCGCCGGTTGCAGGCGTCAAAGGCACGGCGACAATTATACTGCGACATGAATTCAAAGACGGTACTTTAATGCAAGGAGAGTGCAACGTGATTAACAGAAAATCGATGTTACCTTTAGTGTTCGCCGGCTGCCTGGTGCTTGCGGCCTGTGATGACGGCGGCGACAACAAGGTACCGTTGGATAATAACATTCTGTTTTTCACGACGCAGAGCGTCCCCAACAGACTGGTGCAACAAATAGTTGACCAGAGCGAGCAGAATCCGGGCGCCCCGCTGCAGGACGAACTGCTCGGCGACGCACTCGCGATGGTGAAGTTGCGTGGCAAGACAAACCACTTCGGCATCGATATTACCCAGTCGCCCCCGGAGTACATCGACTATCACGCGACCGTACCGGAGGTTGATGTCTGGATCGCGGAGTACCCCTACACCCGGGATTTACACATCCAGACCGACGAGACCGGCTGGTGGACCATGTATATCGTCAAGGACAGGGGTGAGGAGCTGGAATTCTCCTTTGTTTTCGAGAAGCAGGACTGGATTACCACCAAGACGAACGTCAATACGATCAGGGATGAGGACAACCTCGATTACGCCATCCAGTACATCGACCCCTATTATTATCAGAATGCGATGTTGCCCTTTGTGGAAGGCATGATGCGCAGCAACGGCTACCCGAACTTTTTCTTCGAGAACGCCATGGTCGTCACCGTCGGGAAAGCCTGGGCCAGTATGCATGATGATCGACTGCCCCATGGCGACCCGGGCGCCACCGTGACGATCGCCCCGCCATCCGACGCCTACATCGGGCCCATTTATTTCAACAAGTCGGTGATACCGGATCTGTCCCAGCCGGACGTATCTGTCGATGGTGGTGTGGTCTGGCTCAATATGCCGCTGGACAACACTTACTATGTCAGCGCCCAGAAGCCCGGTGTTGCCTATGAGACAGTTAGATTCCGGATTACCGCAACGGATCGCGACAACGGTGTAGCCCTGTATATAGCGTCGCCACCGGATTCGGTGCAGGGCGATAATGAATCCGGCCCCGGCGAACCCTGAAGCGGGTTTCTTACCCTGGCGGCATTGATCAGCGGCGCGGCGCTAGTGCGGCCTGCCGGCCCGCCAGGCGGCCGGAGAAGGTGGCGTCCCCCACCGACATGCCGCTGCTGTAGCCCTCGGCGCGGCGCACTACCCCGCAGGCCGTGCGGCCGGCGGCGTAGAGGCCGGGTATTACCTCGCCCTGGGTGTTCACCACTTCACCGGTGGGCCGGGTATCCAGGCCGCCAAGGGTGAAGTAGGGCACGAAGGCGCCGCGGCCCGGGGTGATGTCCAGCGCGACCAGTGGTGGCTCGAGCGGTGTGAGCCACTCCGCCGCCTTGTGGTAGAGGCTGTCCTCGCCGCGGGCGCAGTCCTCGTTGTAAACGGCAAGGGTGTACTGCAGGGTGCCGGGGTGCAGGCCCAGCTCCTGTTCGAGTTCCTCCACCGTCTCCCCGGTGCCCGCCACGGGCGCCCCCAGGTAGCTCACTTTTTCATAATCGCCGTACTGCTCCACCGTGACGATAAAGTAGATGCGCTCGGCCACCTGGCCCAGCACAAAAGCCCCCAGCCGGCCGTGGTACACATCCTCGTTGATGAAGCGCTGGCCCTTGTCGTTGATCACGATACCCCGGGTCATGTCCGCCGGCGGGTAGTAGGGCAGGCTGACAAAGCCCTCGTGCATGTTGATGGCGGCGCCGCCGACGGCGATGCCCATGAGGATGCCGGTGCCGGTGTCGCCGGGATTGCCAATGGGGGTGTTGCCCTTGGTCAGCATTGGGGCGTACTTGCGCACCATCTCCTCGTTCATCACGAACCCCCCGGCGCAGAGGATGACGCCCTGGCGGGTTCGCACATTGAGCTCTTTCTGGTCCTGGCGCACCACCAGTCCCACCACCGCGTCGTTGTCATCCACGATCAGGGTCAGGGCGCGGGTGTCGTATTCCACCGTGATGGCATCGCGGCGCGACACCTGCTCCAGCAGGATTTTCATCAGCAGCGGGCCGCCGTTGTCGCCTTCCACCTGCAGGTTGTGGCCGCGGGGGCAGGGCTTCGCCTGCTGGGCAAAGGGCCAGGCCTTCTCGCTGCCGGTGTAGAGCAGGCAGTCGTCGGTGAGGCACATGATGGCCCGTTCCTCGTGGAAACTGTCCTTGAAGGGCACGCCCAGGTCCACCAGCCACTGGAAGTGCTCGCTGCTGCGTTCGCAGTAGTTGCGGATCTTCGCCTCGTCCGCCTGGGGTCCGGCGCTCAGCATCATGTAGGTGACCATGTCCTCGGTGCTGTCGTCGAAGCCGCAGGCCCGCTGCACCCGGGTGCCGCCGCTGCCGCCCATGTAGATCTCGGCACTGGACAGGGCGGTCGAGCCGCCGGCTGCGCTGGCCAGCTCGAACACGATGACCTCGGCGCCCGCGTCAGCCGCCTCGATGGCGGCGCAGCCACCGGCGCCGCCCAGGCCGACCACCACTACATCGGTCTCCCGGTCCCAGTGGGTGACATCACGCAACTTGCGGGGCCGGGAGGGCATGGTCTTCGCGGTGGCTGACATGGTGCTGCACCTCTTGCCGCAGGACGCGGCCTGCGTTGGTGGGTTGAAAGAGCGCAAATTAAAGCCTGTTGACGCGCCACAGACAACGACACCCCCCGGCCCCCGGCACAATTAATTGTACATGCCCGGAATTTCGGTCGCCTGCGGGCGCGCGAATAGCCGATACCTTACGCCCCACTCGCTGGAGGTTGGAGCTACGGGAGGCTAAGCTGGGTCGGTGGGCTGCGGCGACCCGTGTCCCGGGACAGTTTCGGAGGGATGCGATGGAACACCGGCGTGAGCAGGGCACGACGACCCCAGGGTTAATCGACCCGGTGTGTGGCATGACTGTGTCAAGCGGGTCACCACACCAGCATCTTGTTGAGAGCCATACCTACTACTTCTGCAGTGCGGGATGCCGGACAAAATTTGCCGCGGACCCGCACAAGTACCTGCACCCGGAACAGTCGCTCGCGGAGCCGCCGGACCCAGCCCTGGCTGGGGCCGAGTACAGCTGCCCCATGCACCCGGAGGTGCTGCAGCTGGGGCCCGGCACCTGCCCGAAATGCGGCATGGCGCTGGAACCGGTTATGCCCTCCCTGGAGGAGCAGGACAACCCCGAACTGGACGACTTCCGGCGCCGTTTCTGGTGGACGCTGCCCCTTACGGGGCTGGTGTTTGTGATCGCCATGTCAGGCGGCGCCTTCGATGGCCTGCTGGGGGCGACGAGGCCCTGGGTGGAACTGGCGCTGGCGACCCCGGTAGTGCTGTGGGCGGGCCGGCCGTTCTTCGAGCGCTGGTGGCAATCCCTGTTCACTCGCCAGCTCAATATGTGGACCTTGATCGGCACCGGTACCGGTGCCGCCTGGTTGTACAGTCTGGTTGCCACGGTGGCGCCGGGCAGCTTTCCAGACTCTTTCCGTATGGGTGGCCAGGTGGGGGTGTATTTCGAGGCGTCGGCGGTGATCATCTCCCTTACCCTGCTGGGCCAGATCCTGGAACTGAAGGCCCGCTCGGAAACCGGCGCGGCCATCCGGGTGCTGCTGGGCCTGGCGCCGAAGACTGCGCGGCGCATCCGCGATGACGGCACGGAGGAGAATATTCCCCTGACCCACGTGCACCCGGGAGACCGGCTCCGTGTCCGACCCGGCGAAAAAGTGCCGGTGGACGGCGTCGTGCTGGAAGGGGGCAGTGCGGTCGACGAGTCCATGCTCACGGGTGAGCCGATGCCGGTGGGTAAAGCCCCTGGGGACGCCCTGATTGGCGCATCGCTCAATACCAGTGGCGCGCTGGTGATGCAGGCGGAAAAGGTGGGCTCGGCCACGGTACTGGCAAGGATCGTGCAGATGGTGGCCAACGCCCAGAGGTCAAAAGCGCCCATGCAGCGCATGGCGGACCGGGTAGCAGGGTATTTCGTGGCGGTTGTCATCTTCGTGGCGGTGCTCACATTTTTTTGTTGGGGCCTGTTCGGGCCGGGGCCGGGCTGGGCTTTCGGCCTGATTAATGCGGTGGCGGTGCTGATTATCGCCTGCCCCTGCGCCCTGGGTCTGGCCACGCCCATGTCGGTCATGGTGGCCACGGGAAATGCTGCCGCCCGGGGAATACTGTTCAGGGACGCAGCGGCCATCGAGCACCTGCGCGAGGTGGATACCCTGGTGGTGGACAAGACCGGCACCCTGACCGCTGGCAAGCCGGCCTTCGATGCGGTTGCGGCGGCGGGCGAGTTTACCGATGACGAGGTATTGCGCATCGCCGCCAGCCTCGACCAGGGCAGCGAGCATCCATTGGCCCAGGCCATCGTCACCGAGGCGGGGCGGCGTAAACTGGCTTTGGCTCCGGCGGAGGGTTTCGAATCGGCCTCGGGCGTCGGGGTGAGCGGCACGGTGGATGGCAGGGCCGTGGCCCTGGGCAACACGGTGTTAATGGATGGGCAGGGTGTGGACTGGCGCATCCTTGCAGCGGAGGCAGAGCGCCTGCGTGCCCGGGGCGCGAGCGTCATGCACCTTGCGGTGGACGGCCGGCTCGCGGGCCTGCTGGCGGTGGCTGACCCGGTGAAAGCCTCCACCTCGGAGGCTATTGCGATGTTGCGCGCCAGCGGCCTACGCATCGTCATGGCCACCGGCGACGGACTCACCACCGCGCAGGCGGTGGCCGCTGAACTGGGTATCGATGAGGTCCATGGCGAGATGCGCCCCCAGGACAAGGACGATCTGGTGGCCGCACTGCAGGCACAGGGGCGCCGGGTGGCGATGGCGGGGGACGGCATCAATGACGCCCCGGCCCTGGCCCGGGCCGATGTCGGCATCGCCATGGGTACGGGTACCGATGTGGCCATGAGCACTGCGCAAGTCACGCTGGTGAAAGGCGACTTGCGAGGCATTGCGGAGGCGCGCCAGGTATCGGTCGCCACGGTGCGCAACATGCGACAGAACCTGTTGTTTGCCTTTCTCTACAACGGCCTCGGCGTGCCCATCGCCGCAGGGGTGTTGTATCCCTTTACCGGCCTGCTGCTCTCACCCATGATTGCCGCGGTCGCCATGAGCATGAGTTCCCTGTCGGTGGTGGGCAACGCCCTGCGCCTGCGCCGGCGCGAGCACTAAACGCAGGGTGTGCGCGGCGGGTGCGTGCAGCGCTGGCAGTTGGCCGCCAGTGGGGTACAATCCCCGCCCTTTGCCGGAGTCAGCAGCAGCTTATGTGGTTCAAGAATATCCGGGCTTACCGCCTGACCAGTCCCTTCACCCTCTCGCCGGAGCAGCTGGGCGCACAGTTGGCCCAACACGCCTTTGCCCCCTGCGCCAAATCCCAGGCCCTGTCCCTGGGCTGGGTGCCGCCCCTGGGGGGAGATGCTGGCGCGCTGGTCCACGCCGCCGCCGGTCGCCTGCTGCTCAAGCTCAGGCGCGAGGAAAAACTGCTGCCCTCCACGGTGGTGCGCGAGCTGCTCGAGGAAAAGGTGGGGGAGATCGAGGCGGGCCAGGGGCGCAAGGTGTACCGCAAGGAACGCCTCAACCTGAAAGACGAGATCATCCAGGACTGCCTGCCGCGGGCCTTCAGCCGCAGCGCCTGCATGCACGCCTATATCGACACCCGCGCCAACTGGATCTTCGTCGATGCCGCCAGCGCCAACCGGGCCGAGGAGCTGCTCAACCTGCTGCGCGAATGCATCGGCAGCTTCCCGGTGCTGCTGCCCCAGGTGAACAACGCCCCGGTGGCGGTAATGACCGGCTGGTTGCTGCATCGCAGCCTGCCCGGGGACTTCGCGCTCGGGGACGAGTGCGAATTGCGCGAACCCGGCGAGGAGGGCGGCGTGGTGCGCTGCCGCGGCGTTGATTTGCTCAGTGAAGAAGTGGAAACTCATTTGCACGCGGGCAAGCAGGTGGCCCGGTTGTCACTGGGCTGGGACGAGCGCGTGCAACTGGTGCTGGCCGAGGACCTGTGCCTGCGTCGCCTCAGGTTTGCGGATGAACTGGTGAAAGAGAACGAGGACATTGCCGAGGGCGACGAGGCGGCTCGCCTCGATGCGGACTTCGCCCTGATGGCGGACGCCATCGGCAGCCTGCAGCAGCGCATCCTCGCCCTGTTCGGCGGCGAGGCGCAGTAAAGCTCCCGCCATGCCCTCCCGCCCCGATACTGCTGACTACCGGGAGCTGTTTCTCACAGACGCGCCGATGATGGATATGCGCGCCCCGGCGGAGTTCAGCCACGGGGCCTTCCCCTGTGCGCACAGCCTGCCCCTGATGACCGACGAGGAGCGCGCCCGGGTGGGCATCTGCTACAAACAGCAGGGCCAGGACGCGGCCATTGAGCTGGGTCACCAGCTGGTGGCGGGAGAGCGCAAGGCCGAACGCCTGGCCCGCTGGTGTGAATTCGCCCGCCGGCATCCGCAGGGTTACCTCTACTGTTTCCGTGGCGGCCTGCGTTCGCAGACGGTGCAGCAGTGGCTGCGGGACGAGGGCATCGACTACCCGCTGGTGCTGGGCGGCTACAAGGCCATGCGCCGCTTCCTGCTGGAGGAGCTCGAGCGCTCCCTCGCGCGGGCGGATATCATCCTGGTCAGCGGTAAAACCGGCACCGGCAAGACCCGGGTCATCAGCGCCCTCGCGCGCAGCGTGGACCTGGAGGGCCTGGCCAGGCACCGGGGCTCCACCTTCGGCCAGCTGCCGGAGCCCCAGCCCAGCCAGATCGATTTCGAAAACGCCCTCAGTATCGCCCTGCTCAAGTTGCTGGCGGGGGAACAAACGCGCGTTTTCGTCGAGGACGAGGGCCGCATGATCGGTCGCCTGTACCTGCCCGAGGCACTGCGCGAACGGATGGCGAGCAGCCCCATGGTGGTGGTGGAGCAGCGCCTGGCGGAGCGGGTGGAGGTCATCGTCGAGGACTACGTGCTGGACCTGGGCCGGCGCTTTGCCGCCCTCTACGGGGACCGGGGCCGCGCCCTGCACGGCGAGAAACTGCAGGAAGACCTGGGGCGGATCCGCAAGCGCCTGGGCGGCGAGCGCTTCCAGCAGGCGAGCGACACCATGAGCGCCGCCTTCGCCGCGGCGGGTGACAGCGGGGACCTCGCCCTGCACCGGCAGTGGATTGCGCTGCTGCTGGAGCAGTACTACGACCCCATGTACGAATACCAGCTGGCCCAGCGCGAGGGCGAGGTGCTGTTCCGGGGCGATCGCGCCGCGGTGATCCACTGGGCGGCGGGGGCCCGCTGAG
This sequence comes from uncultured Gammaproteobacteria bacterium, assembly GCA_963700715.1. Classification (GTDB taxonomy): domain Bacteria; phylum Pseudomonadota; class Gammaproteobacteria; order Pseudomonadales; family Halieaceae; genus JARRPM01. The sequence goes on along the minus strand of CAVOYP010000010.1, from coordinate 41,419 downwards.
CCGTGCTCACCGCGGCGTCGATAAGCAGGGACCTGGTGCTGGTGGGCGGCGGGCACAGCCATGCGCTGGCGCTGCGCATGCTCGCCATGCGCCCGCTCGAGGGCTTGCGCATCACGCTGGTGTCGCCGGCCAGCCACACACCCTATTCCGGCATGCTGCCGGGCCTGGTCGCCGGCCACTACAGCTTCGAGCAGGCGCATATCGACCTGGCCCGCCTGTGCCAGTGGGCCGGGGTGCGTTTTATCGCCGGGGAGGTCACCGCCCTGGATCCGGGGGCGCGGCGCCTGTCCCTGGCCGGTCGGCCAGCCATCGAGTACGACCTGGTCAGCATCGATATCGGCTCCCAGCCGGAACTGGACTCGGTGCCGGGTGCGCGGGAGCACGCGGTACCGGTCAAGCCGGTGGCGGGCCTGTGGCAGCGCTGGCAGCACCTGCTGCAACGCCTGGCGGCACTGCCCGCCGGCCAGCGCTGCCGGATTGCCGTGGTGGGTGGCGGCGCCGGCAGCGTGGAGCTGGCCCTGGCCATGGCCCACCGTCTGGCGCGGCACCCGGTAGAGATAGCGCTCTGGTGCGGTGCTCCTGCCATCCTGCAGGGTTACAACGCCGGTGCCCGCCGCGGGGTCACGGCGGCGCTGGCGCGCCACAACATCGCGCTGGCGCTGGATGCCCGGGTCGAGCGGGTGGAGGCGAATTGCCTGCTGCTGGCGGATGGCCGGCAGGCGCCTTTCGATGAATTGTTCTGGTGTACCGGCGCGGCGGCCGCCCCCTGGGTTGCGGCCAGCGGCCTGCCGGTGGACGCCCAGGGTTTTCTCGCGGTGACGGACACCCTGCAGTCGGTGGCCGATGCGCGGGTCTTCGGCGCCGGCGACATCGCCACCCAGCTCAATCACCCCCGCCCCAAGGCAGGGGTCTACGCGGTGAGGCAGGGGCCGGTGCTGGCCCACAACCTGCGCGCCGCCCTGCTCGGCAAGCCCCTGCGACAGCACCGGCCCCAGCAGCGCTTCCTCTCCCTGGTCTCGCTGGGGGATCGGCAGGCGGCAGCGGACCGGGGGCCCTTCAGCGCCACCGGCCAGTGGGTGTGGCGCTGGAAAGATTCGATCGACCGCAAGTTCATGGCGCGCTTCGAACAACTGCCCGCGAGCATGCCCACAGGCTACTGGGGCCGCTTGCCGGAACTTGCGGCGGCGTCCTCGCAACAGGCCTGCGGCGGTTGTGGCGCCAAGGTGGGTGCGGACCCCCTGGCCGGGGCGCTGGCGGAACTGGCCGCGGAGTTTCCCCGCCACTGTCCCCCACCGGGCAGCGCCGACGACACCGCGCCCGTGCCCGGCAGTGGCGCTGCCGCCATCGTGCAGAGCGTGGACATGCTGCGGCAGCTGGTCGCCGACCCCTGGCTGATGGGCCGCATCGCCGCCACCCACGCGCTCAGCGACCTTTACGCCAGCGGCGCCCGGCCGGTGTCCGCCCTCGCCGCCATCACCCTGCCCTTCGCCGCCCCGGCTATCCTGCGGCGGGAGTTGCAGCAGCTGCTGGCGGGAGCCCTGCATGAACTGGCGAGCGCCGATTGCCTGCTGGCGGGCGGCCACAGCATGCAGGGACCTGAGCTGAATGTCGGTTTCGTGGTCAACGGGGTCGCCCTGGCGGGGGACGGCCGCCTGCTCGGCAAGCGCGGCCTGGTCGTGGGTGACAGGTTGGTGCTGGCCAAGCCCCTGGGCACCGGGGTGCTGTTTGCGGCGCACATGCAGCTGGCCGCGGACGCTCGGGATATTGCCGCCGCTATCGATACGATGCTTGTTCACAACCGCCTGGCAGCGGAGTTAGCGCTTGCTCACGGCGCCAGCGCCTGCACCGACATCAGCGGTTTTGGCCTGCTGGGCCACCTGCTCGAAATGCTGGGGGAGAACGGCGCGGCCAGGCTGGAGCTGGCGCAGCTGCCCCTGCTGGAGGGCGCCCTGGAGCAGTTGCGCGGCGGGGTTCGCAGCAGCATGCACCCGGCCAATGTCGCGGCCGGAGCGCGGCTTGCGCTCGAGGCGCCGGTGGATGAGAACCTGTTGCAGATAGTGTTCGACCCCCAGACCAGCGGCGGCCTGCTGATTGGCGTCGCCGCCGAGCGGGCCCCCGGCCTGCTGGACGCCCTGAGGCGGGGCGGCTACCCGCAGGCCGGTGTAATCGGCGAGGTGCTGGCCGCTGACTCCGCTACCCCCGGGCGCGTTGCCATCAGCTGATGCCGCCACTGCGCTAACCCGGGATATCGGGGCTCCCGGCGGCCTGGCGCTGATTTACTTTCACCCGCTGGCCGTCGCGCAGACGTTCCGCGCCGCGCACGACCACCAGGGCTCCCGGCTCCAACTCCCCCTCCACACCAACGTCGGCGCCATGTCCCGGACGGGTGGTGACGGTGACTTTCCTGGCGGTATTGTCCGCCGACAGGGTGTAGACGAACACTTCCTGGTCGCGCAGCACCAGTGCGTCCCGCGGCACGGTCAGGGCAGTGGTTGATGAGCTGTCGGGCAGCTCCACCGTTACCGCCTCGCCGATAGACCAGTGGCCCGGCTCCAGCGTGAGGCGAATCTCCATCATCCGCGATTGGCTGTCGCCGACCGGTACCATCGCGCGTATCTGTGCCAGCAGTTGCCGGCCGTCCCCCTCCACCCGCACCTTTGACTTGGGCTGGTTGTGATGGGCAGCTCGCAGCGGGGCGTTGACGCTGATCTCCAGCGCCTGGGTGTCGACAAGGCGCAGCAGGGGATCGCCGGGTTCCTTGTACTCGCCAATATCCGCCTCGCGACTGGCAATCACCCCGGTAAAAGGCGCCCTCACCCGCGCGCGCCCCAGGTCATAGATGGTCCGGTCCCGGGCCACCTCGGCAATGCGCTGCTCCTGGAGCAGCATCTGCAAGCGGGACTGAGCCTCATCCAGTCCTGATTTGGACGTGTTGTTTTGTTGGGCCAGGGTCTCCAGCCGGCCGATCTGGCGCCGGTTGTAGTCGATATCGGCCTTGAGGCGCTCGATTTCGGCCCAGTCGTTGCGCAGCTGCAGTTGCAGCAGGTGGTCGTCTATCGTCGCCAGCGGCTCGCCTTTATGCACCAGCTCACCGACCTCGGCGATCCAGGTCAGGTGGCCGGTGACCTCCGCCGAAATTTGCGCATCCTGGGTGCTCAGCACCGTTCCGGGCAGGCGCAGTACGGACGAACTGCTGCCCCGGCTTACCTCGGCTACTTCGACGATGGCCAGCGGATCGGCCGCGCGCGCGGGCCCTGCCAGTGCAGCCAGGCCGAGCAAGGCAAACGCCAGGGTGCCGGCATACTTCATGTTCTGGTTCCCCGTTCCATGTTCAAGCGGCGGATTGCAGCTTGTCGTGCGCGCCGCTATCCGCGCGCGCGGCGAGCCCTCCGCTCCCCTCCCTCATCCGCAGCAGGCAGGGCAGCAACAGCAGGCTGAAAATCGTACTCACGCACATTCCACCGACGATAACCGCGGCCAGGCCGCGATAGATGACGCTGCCCGCCCCCGGCAGCAGCACCAGCGGCAGCATACCGAAAATGCTGGTGAGCGTGGTCATGAATATCGGCCGCAGCCGGGTTTGCAGGGCCTGTTCCACTGCTTCCCTGCGGCCCATGCCGCCGCGTTCGGCACTGCGGGCCTGGTGTACCAGCAATATGGCGTTGTTTACTACCAGCCCGAGCAGGACGATGAAGCCTATCATGGTCAGCAGGTCCAGCGGCTGGAAGCTTACCAGGCTGAGCAGTTGCAGGGCGGCCACGCCGCCGACGGTGGCCAGTGGCAGGGCCAGGACAACCATCGCGCTGTCGACGGGCGAGCGGAACAGGGCGGCCATGAGCAGGAACAGCACCACGAGTGCCAGGGCGAAATTCCCGGCCATGGACTTGATGGCCCGGGTCAACCCGTCGGCGCTGCCGCCGTAGAGGATGTTGCCGTCCTCGGGCATGATTTCCCTCAGGCGCGGTTCCACGTCCGATTCTATGACCTGCAACAGGTGCTCGAGGGACATGTCTTCGGTGGGGTAAACGTCCAGGGTGATGGTGCGCCGGCTGTCGATGCGCACCAGCTGGTCCGGCCCCACCGTGCGCTGGATATCCACCAGCTCGGCCAGCGGCACGACCGAGCCGCTGGCGGTCGCCACCGGCATCGAAGCCAGTTTTTCCGGGGAGTCCCAGGGCTTTGCCCGCAGGATGATATCCATGCGCTTTTCGCCGTCGAAGTGCTCCCCCACATACTGGCCCCGGCCCAGCGCCCGCACCAGTACACCCACGTCGGCTCTGGACCAGCCCGCCTCGGATATGCGGCGGTCGTCGGGTGTCAGTCGCAGTTCCGGCTCGGCCTGCTCGAGGGAGGGGTTCGCCACGATGCCGAGATCCGGCAGGGCCTCCAGCAGCAGGCTCTGGGCCAGCTCCGCGGCCCTGGCGGCAGCTGCCCGATCCCGCGACTGCAGGTGGATTTTTATCACCCGGTCACCGCCAAAGCCGGAGAACAAATTGCCCTGGGCGCTGTAATGCTTGAGGTCGGGCAGGTCGGCAAATATTTCCTCGTCGATGATCTTCTCCAGCTCCTGCAACCGCCCCTCTTCGAGTACCCGGGCGCCCATGGTGCCGCCGCCGGCCCAGTTGAGGATGTAGTAGTTCTTCAGCGCGGGCTGGCGCTCGCCGCTCATAAAGGGCGCCATGCGCTCATCCAGCACCTGCAGGTACTCGCTGGCGATCGTGTGCTCACCGGCCCCCGGGGGAAACCAGAAGTACGTGTCGATCGCGTCGCGCTTGACCGGTGGCAGGTAATCCAGTTCCGGCAGCATGGCCGCGCTCAACACCAGCGGCAGGGTGACCGTGCCGATAACGACCAGCCAGCGCCTGCGCGCCGTGCTGGTCAGTTTCATCACCAGATCGGTAATGCGTTGCCACAGGGCTTCGTTGTGATCCTGCTGCGTTGCATCCTGCAGCCAGGTCCTGGCCGCCAATGGGACGATGGTCACCGCCACCAGGGTCGAGACGATGACAGCGATGGCGATGGTGATCGCCAGGTCGGCAAACAACTGCCCTTCCACCTCGCGCATGAACAGCACCGGCAGGAATATGGCCACCGTGGTGGCGGTGGACGCCAGCAGCGCCCCCCACACCTGACTGGAACCTTCCAGGGAGGCCTCGGTCGCGGGCATACCCCGTTCCCGCAGGCGCACGATGTTTTCCAGCACCACGATAGCTGCATCCAGCACCATCCCCACCGCGAACGCCAGCCCCGCCAGCGAGATCACGTTCAGGCTGCGCCCCGCCACGTTCAGCACGATAAAGGTAGCCAACAGGGAGATGGGGATGGCCGCCGCTATGATCAGTGTCGCCCGCAGGCGGCGCAGGAACCACCACAACACACCGACTGCCAGCAGGACGCCGAGGAATATGTTGCCCGTTACCAGGGAGATGGCCTGTTTAATGAATACGGAGGCATCATGGGACTGCGCCATTACCAGCCCCCGCTCCTTTAACTCCCCGGCATTGAGCTGCGCCACCACCGCCTTGACCTCGTTCAGGACCTGCAGCGCATTGGCGCCGTTCTCCTTTTCGATACGGATGCCTATGGCGGGGTTGCCGTTCTGCGTGGTGGCAAGTATCTGCTCACCCCGGGTCACCTGGATGTCGGCGATATCGCCCAGCTTGACCGGGCGTCCGTCGCGCCATTCCAGCACGAAGTCGGATAGCTCACGGGGTTCGTAGCGACCGGAAAAACGCAGGGTGTACTGCCGCCTGCCCACCTCGACAAAGCCGGCGCTGACGTCGGTGGACTGGCCCAGGCGCGCGGCGGTTTCCGGCAGGCTGACTCCCAGCTGCGCGGCGCGGTAGGGATCAAACAGTATTTCGAGCTCCTGCTCGCCGCGCCCGCTACCGAGGGATGCGCGCACCCGGGCCACGCCCGGCACCACCTCGATGGCGGGCTGCACCGTGTCCTCGACAAATTGCAGGTAGTCGCCGACCTGGCCGGGTGTGCCGGGCATCAGCTGCAGGAAAAAATAGGTCAGCGCCGGTTGGTCATCCTCGCTGCCCCCCAGTGTGATAAGCGGCTGGGTGGCGTCGCGGGGCAGCGGGTCCAGCCGGTTCATCCGCGAGATCACCTCGACCAGGGTGCGCTGCATATCCGTTTCCAGGCCGAACTCGAGGTTGACCCAGCCCTCCCCCTGGTTGGCGACCGCGGTCATCTCCTTCAGCCCCGGCAGGCCCCGCAGGACCGCTTCTATAGGCTCGATAATCTCGGACTCGATCTCCCGCGGGGAAGCCGCGCGCCAGCCGGTCTGGATCGCGATTACGGGGTTTTCGATGTCGGGAAACAGCTGGATCGGCAGCCGCATCAGGCTGGCGACGCCGAACGCCAGGATCAGCGTCACGGCGACGAGGACGGACGCGGGGTTATGCAGCGAGCTTGCGGTAAGTTTCACGGTTAACCCTGTCTGCGCCGATTGTTTTGGTTTGGCGGCAGTTCAGTCTAGGCGAATGTCAGGCCGTTTTCAGCCCGGCCAAACAAGAATGGTTATTTTACCGCTGTTAATTGCCGGTCATGCAGGCGCGCCAGTGTGAGCAGGGCCACAACGGCCCCCAGCAGCGCCATGGCCATATCGGATTGGGTATCCCAGATATAGCCCTGGGTGCCCAGGAAGGCTTCCGCCGCGGTGCCCGTCGCGATTGCCACCCACCACTCCAGCATTTCATAGAATGCTGAGAAGGCCAGGCATATGCTGATGATGAACAGGTTGCGCCAGCCGGCGGAGGCGACCACGGCCTTGCGAATCAGGATTTCCCTGGCGAGGATGGCGGGCACGAAGCCCTGCATGAAATGACCCAGCTTGTCGTAGTTGTTGCGCTCCCAGCCGAACACCGGTTTGAGGTCATCAAACAGGGGGACTTCCGCATAGGTGTAGTGCCCGCCCACCATCAATACGATGCAGTGTGCCAGGATCAGCCAGTACAGCAGGGGAGTCAGGCGAAAGCTGTTGTAGGTATACGCCATGATACCCAGGCCGATCAGCGCGGGGGCTACCTCCAGTAGCCAGGTGGGATAGTCGCGGGGATTGATGGCTGACCAGGTGAGGGTGACAAAGAAAATGCACAACCAGGCCGCTTTCACAGGGGCCGCCAGAATACAGTTCCGCATCCGGGGTGTGCGTACAAACGGCTATCGCGCATTGCCATGGAATCAGTCCTTGCCCCAGTAGCGCGTCATTTCCAGGTAGAGGAATGAGGCTGTCCAGGTGATCAGGACGAAGCCGGTCAGGGCTTCCAGCCCGACCAGGTAGCGCACTTCGCCGTGCGGCGCGATATCGCCGAATCCCAGCGTGGTGTAGGTGGTGAAGGAGAAATACGCGCAGTCGAGCAGCGTTCCCTGGAAGTTTCCCTCGAAATGACCCCAACCCTGCGCGTGGTGCATCCAGAAATAGGACAGGGCGAAGACCCAGATCTCCAGCGCGTGGGCAGCCAGGGCGCCGAAAACCCCGAACACGATACGAAAGCGGTGCCGCACTTTTAATGAGGGCATAACCACCGTAAGTCGATACAGGAACTCGTAGTGAACGATGACGACCACGGCTATTACCATTACGTTGACCGCGATGACAATAAACACAGGGGGTGTTTTCCTCGGTTGGCTGATCGGCTGTACTTTATCGCATTATCGATCAGGCGGCACCGTCTCCGGCGATTCGTCGGGTAGCCACGGATGCGACTTACTGCGGCATCACCTCCGTTTCGACGATGAGGTCCAGCACATAGACGGCCGGGGCGGCATCACCTGCCGCCGCGCCCCGGTCAAACCGTTTCACGCGCAGCACATTGCGTTGACCGGGCGTATGGGTGTAACCCTCGATGGCGTCATAAAACGGCTGCCACGGTCCGGGCGCTGCGCTGCGCAAACCCTTTTCGTCGAAGCTGATTTCGCGCACCTGCAGGCAGGTGGTCGCTCCATTTCGCGGGTTCCTGCACGGCAACTGTTCGGCGCCAACCTCGAGAAACATGAGTGTGGCCGGCCCGTACAGGGCCTCGGGTGTAAGCTGCCCGCTCAGAGTCAATATCTCATTCGATGCCGTCTGCAACTGCAGTTGTGGTGGCGCGCCCCAGGTGATCGCAACCTTTAGCGGCTGGGCCAGCATTGCCGCCAGCGCGGTGTCAGCCTGCATCAGTGCGGGTTGACAGGCCATCATGGTCGAGCGCAGCGGCCCGGCCACCAGTTCGCCGCGCTCATTGAGCTGGAAGCGCCCGCCGAAATTGTTGCAGCCCCCTTTGAAATTGAGCATGGCTGCCGGGGGGGAGGCAGCGAAGGTAAACGCATAGGGAGGCGCATCAGCTGGGAAACAGGGTGGCGATAGCCTGCGCCTGGTTGTCGGTCGCCGCCGTCAGGGACCACTGGTGATCCTGCAGAATCCGCAGCAAACCGGCATCGGCACCGGTCCTGGGTGCGGGGCTGCTGCGCGGTGCAGGCTCTTCGGCGGCATGCACTGGCGCAATCATGGGGAATATTGCTGCCAGCGCCAAGCACAAGGGTAGGGGTCTCATGGGGTCCTCACTGTAAGTGGCGGTTTATGAGGCTTACTTTGGCGCCAGCGGGAAATCCCGCAAGATGTCCACCACCGCGTCATTGAGGACGGGCCCCAGGTTATCCGTGGTGCTCTGGGTAACCCGGCCAATTGCGAAACCCTCCCAGATCAGCTGGCGCCGGGCGGGGTCGACCACGTCGATCCCCAGCGTACCCTGGGTGTACTCGCGAATCTCCGTCCGCTGATAGCCGGGCCAGGTGTTGTAAAAGCCACGCCGGTGGCGATGCATGCCGCCCGCGCTTGTCGCCGGGGTCTGCCTGATGCGCAGGCGCTGGTCGAGGTTGGCGCTGAAATTGATCAGCAGGTCCGGATTGGTGTCGCTGCGCGTGAGGCCGCGCGCCACCAGCTCGCGCTCCGTTGAGCTCACCAGCTGCTGCGAAACCAGCGACTGGTAGCCCTCGCGGTCGGTGGCGAGCGGCTCGAAGAAACCGAAAGTGCGAAAGCGGCTGAAATCGACGCCGGGGTCCACGTTGCTGCGAATGGTCGGGCCGGAGGCGCAGCCGGCCAGCACCAGCAGACTCAGCAGTGCGCAGGCCAACAGCCGTTTCTGGTATATAAAATAGTGGCGCATGGGACCTCCTGGCTGCGGCTGAATGACCGCGAAACGGTAGCATAGCGGTTGGCAGGCGTCCATGAGCCCCGGGGTGACTGCACGCCCCCAGGTAGCCTGGCCCCCTGTAGTTGTGATCTGGCCATCCAAAAGAACCGTAGCGTCTCCAATCGGCCGGGCATTTCATCACCGGATGATTAAAAACGGCATTGGGCTGTGCTAATCTCCAGCGTCCAGATTGTTGGTGCGGCGGCAGCGGTTGCGTTCGCCGTTGTTTACCCAGGAGGCATCTATGAAGAATTCCACGCCCACCGGGTTGGCACTAATTTTGCTCGCCGCGGCGGCCTGTGCGCCTGCGGCCTTGCTGGCCCAGGGCACCCATTTCGACCCCAACGGCACAATGCCGTCGAAGTATACGATTGAGCTGCGCGATGGCCTTGCCGCCACACTGCCGTTTGACGATAAGCGCGACTTCGAGGAGGCCAAAAAGGGCTTCATAGCGGAGCCTGACTACAAACAGATCATGGCCGATACCGGTAAAGTGGCCTGGGACATGGGCAGTTACCAGTGGCTGTTGCAGGGCAAGGACTTCCCCAGCATCCACCCTTCGCTGCAGCGCCAGGCCGTGCTAAACATGGCCTATGGCCTGTATGAAGTGGTGCCGGGCAGGATCTACCAGGTGCGCGGCTTCGACCTGGCCAATATCAGCTTTATCAAGGGCGATACCGGCTGGATCGTGTTCGACCCGTTGACTACCAAGGAGACGGCGCGGGCCGCACTTCAACTTATCAACGAAAAGCTTGGCAAGCGCCCGGTTGTTGGCGTTGTCTATTCGCATTCCCATGTTGACCACTTCGGCGGTGTGCGCGGCGTGGTCGACGAAGCGGACGTGGTCAGCGGCAAGGTCAAGGTGATCGCCCCGCAGGGCTTCATGCGGGCCGCGATTGAGGAGAACGTCTTCGCCGGCAATGCTATGTCGCGGCGCACACAGTGGCAGTACGCGGTGCTGCTACCGCGCGACCCACATGGGCACGTTGACCAGGCCATCGGCAAGAACGTCGCGGCCGGCAACATCGGCCTTATCGCGCCCAATGTGGCTATCGCCAGCGAATTCGAGGAGCTGACGCTCGACGGCGTGACGATGGTATTCCAGAACACGCCTGATACCGAGGCGCCGGTGGAGATGAACACCTGGTTCCCGCAGTTCAAGGCCTTCTGGGCGGCTGAGAACATAACCGGGACGATCCACAACATATACACCCTGCGCGGCGCACCCGTGCGCGATGCGCTGAACTGGTCCAAGCACATCAATGCAGCGCTGTGGAAATTCGGCCAGGAGGCCGAGGTGATGTTCGCTTCGCACAGTTGGCCGCGCTGGGGCAATGCGCGCATCCAGGAGGTGATGCGCGCGCAGCGCGACACCTATGCCAACCTGAACAACCAGGCATTGCACTACGCCAATCGTGGTGTGACGATCAACGAGATCCACAATGTGTATGAGGTGCCGAAGAGCCTGCAACAGAAGTGGGCTGCCCGCAGCTACCATGGGGATGTCGGGAACAACTCCCGCGCGGTGATCAATCGCTTCCTGGGTTTCTATGATGGCAACCCGGTCAACCTCCATCCCATGTCGCCGCGGGATTCGGCCCCGCTCTATGTGGAGATGATGGGCGGCTCGGACAAAATCATGGCCAAGGGCGGGGAGCTGATTGACCAGGGCAGGTATCTCGAGGCCTCGGAAATCCTCAACAAGCTGGTGTTTGCCGAACCGCAGAATATGCCGGCACGGCGTTTGCTGGCCAACGGCTACGAACAGCTGGGCTATCAGGCTGAAAGCACCAGTGTACGCAACAGCTACCTGCAAGGCGCTTTCGAGTTGCGCAACGGCCTGCCCGGCGGCACGCCCCCCCGCACCACCGGGCCGGACGTGGTGCGCGCCATGTCCACCGAGCTGTGGCTGGACTTCCTGGGCATCAGCCTGGATCCAAAGCGGGCAGAGGGCCTGCAGTTCACCATCAACCTGGTGACGCCCGACAACGGCGAGAAGTACCTCATCGAGCTGAGCAATGCGACGTTGACCAATATCGAGGGTCAGCAGGCGAAGAATCCGGATCTCACGGTCACCATCAACCGCGCCGACCTGAATCTGGTGATGATGGGGTTAAACAGTTTCGACGACCTGCTGAAGAACGGCAAGGCGACCTTCGCCGGCGACCGCGAGCCCCTCGATCAGCTGCGTGGCCTGATGGTTCCGTTTGCACCCAACTTTGAGATACTTCCGGGCACGGCACCGCAGAAAGCAGCGCCAGACCTGGAACCGTTCGCAGTGCCTGAGCTGCAACCTGCTGAAATGGGCGGCGACTGATGCAGAGCTGTCGCAAGCGGGGGGATATTTGTTAAATTCTTGCCTACCCTTAAACCTCGAAAGTTACTTGCTTGGAGGACACCATGAAACCATTCCAGTTCGGCAATAAGGCAGCCGTGGCTGCCGTACTCACTATAGCGCTCGGCACCGCGGTGGCACAGGCCCAGTCGCGTGTCCAGCACGGGCGCATCACCAATGTTGTCGCCACTACCGAGACCAGCTCGACCTCACAGAATGTGGGTACCATCATCGGCGGCGGCATTGGCCTGGCTTCCGGCAGGGGCAATTCGACCAGCAACCAGGCGCTGCGCACCCTCGGCGGCGCCGCCGCCGGCCGCGGCGTCGGCACCCTCGCCGGGCGATCGCAGGCCTTCGAGTACACGGTGCTGATCAATGGCAAGACCACGGTGCGCGTCATTTCTGACCAGGCGGGCAAGCGGGTCGGTGACTGCGTGGCTGTCGAGCAGGGGCAATTCAACAATATTCGCCTGGTAGCGGATTCGCTATGCCCGGCAACTGCGGCGTCTGCGGGCGCGGGACGGGCCGCGACGGATGCTGCCAGTGCCTGCGACCAGGCCAAGGCCATGGTGCTTGCCGCTGAAACGGATGCCGCCTTTGCCAGCGCGGAACGTCGCATGCGGCTGCTGTGCGGCGAGTGAGTCCCGGTTGGCCTCACTCGTCAGGTTTAAATTCTATTACTCTTGAGGATAACAATATGACTACGATTCGAAAATTGCATACCTGGATTCTGTTGCTGTGCGCCGCGACCCTGGCCGGATGTGCCAGTAACCAGCCCGCGACGGTGGAGGAGTGGGACGGCCTGGTCAGGACCCCCAGCACGCGGATGGACGCCGTCTTTCTCAAGCCGGGCGTGGTAATCAGTGATTTCAACAGCGTTCTGCTCGATCCGGTGGAGGTCAGTTTTGCCAGTAACTGGGACCCGAACCAGCGCCAACGCGGTTCCGCCAGGCGGCTGAACAGCAGCGATGTGGCCGCGATCCAGACCGGGCTGGCCGACATGTTCCGCGAGACGTTTCGCAGCAACCTGGCCAGCGGCGGCTTTGCACTGGTGGACGAGGTCGGCCCGGAGACATTGCGGGTCACTGCGGCCATCGTCAATTTGTATGTGACAGCGCCGGACACGATGTCGGCTGGCCGCAGCCGCACCTACACCGCCAACTCGGGGCAGATGACCCTGGTGGCTGAACTGCGCGACTCTGTCACCGGCGAATTGCTGGGGCGGGTGGTGGACACCCGGCGCGGCCGCTCGACCGGTATGCTGCAGTTCACCAATAATGTGACCAACACCGCGGATGCGCGGCGGGCTATCGGCGTTTGGGCGACGGCGTTGCGGCAGGGCCTGGACGAGGTGTACGGCAGGCCGAATTAAGCGTCGCTTGCCTTTTCAGCGTCCGCCGTCGCAGTTTTACCGGTAACAACAGCAAAAGACACCCCGTGTCAATGCACCTCGCGCCATGCGCATGGACTGCCTGGGTGTGTTCCTCGCCTGCGCCTGCCTGGCCCTGCTGTCGGGCTGCCAGCGCGGGCAGGATGAGGAGACAGTGGAAATCCGCCCGGTGCGCGTGATCACCGTGGCGGACCGGGCCAGCAGCGGCAGCGTGTCCCTGACCGGCACGGTGCAGGCCCAGACCGAAATCAACCAGTCATTTCGTATTGGCGGCCGCCTGGTGGAGCGCCTGGTGGATGTTGGCGACAAGGTAAAACCTGGACAAATGCTGGCCAGCCTCGATCCCCAGAACGAGGAGAGTGGCCTGCAGTCGGCGCGGGCCCAGCGCGCGGCCGCAGCGGCGCAGTTGGTCGAGGCGCAGAACAACCACGTACGAATGCGCGACCTGGTCGCCGAAGACGCGGTGCCGCGCGCCTCGTTTGACCAGGCGGTGGCGCAGCTCAAGACCGCGCAGTCACAGCTTGAGTCGGCACAGTCGCAGCTGAACCTGGCGGAAAATCGCCTGAGCTACACCCGGCTGGTGTCGGAAGTGGCGGGCGTGGTGACGGAGCGCGGCGCGGAGCCCGGCGAGGTTGTCGCCGCCGGTCGTATGATCGTCCAGGTCGCGCGCGAGGGCGCTCGCGATGCCGTGTTCGGTGTGCCCGCACAGATCAAGAACAGTGCCCCTCCAAATTCTGATATCACGGTAGCCCTGACCAGCGACCCCACCGTATCGGTGACGGGGCGGGTGCGTGAAGTCTCGCCGCGCGCCGATCCGGTCACGGGCACGTTCGCGGTCAGGGTGGCGCTCGCGGACGCGCCTGAGGCGATGCGCCTGGGCAGCACTGTCACCGCAAGCATGAAGTTCGACGCCACCATCGGCATCGAGATTCCGACGTCTGCGCTGGTGCGTGCCGGTGGCAAGTCCGCGGTCTGGATTGTGGACCCTGTAGCCCTGACAGTTTCGATGCACAACATCGAGGTGCAGGCCCAGGACGCGAACACCGTCCAGGTGGCGTCCGGCCTGAACCCGGGTGATGTGGTGGTAACCGCCGGTGTGCAGGCCTTGCGCCCTGGCCAGAAGGTGCGGTTGCTGGATGTAACGCAGTCGTGATCGGCCCTAACCTCTCGGAGTGGGCGCTCTCCAAGCGCTCCCTGGTCATCTTCCTGATGATCGTAGCGGTGGTCGCCGGAACGCGCTCTTTCAATAACCTTGGGCGCGGTGAAGACCCTGCCTTTACCTTCCGCACCATGGTCGTGGCCGCCGCCTGGCCCGGTGCGACCGTCGAGCAGACCATGCTGCAGGTCACCGAGCGCCTGGAGCGTACGCTGCAGGAAACCGACTATCTCGAACGGGTGCGCAGCTACACCACGGCCGGGCAGACCACGATCTTTGTCGACCTGAAACAGTCTACGCCCCCGGCGGCGGTGCCCGATGTCTGGTACCAGGTGCGCAAGAGTATCGGCGACATGCGCCAGACCCTGCCCGCCGGCGTGGTCGGCCCGTTCTTCAACGACGACTTCGGCGATACCTTCGGCATCATTTACGCCTTCACCGCAGATGGCTTCAGCTTCCGTGAGCTGCGCGATTACGTCGAGGCGGCGCGCTCCCGCCTGCTGCAGGTACCCGACGTCTCGAAGATAGAAGTGCTGGGTGCGCAGGACGAGCAGATCTTTATCGAGTTTTCCACCGAGAAGCTGGCGGGCCTGCGGCTCGACCTTGCGTCCATTCTGGCCTCCCTGCAGGCGCAGAACGCGGTGCGGCCGGCGGGCGTCATGCAGACCGACCAGGAACGCGTGTTCCTGCGGGTCAGCGGCGCTTTCGATTATGAGCGCGACATCGAGGCGCTTACGATTGTCGCCGGTGACCGGGTCTTTACCCTCGGCGACATAGCCACCGTGCGCCGGGGTATGGTCGATCCACCCCAGCCCATGTTCCGGGTCAACGGGGAACCCGCCATCGGGCTCGCCATCGCCATGCGCGATGCCGGCGACATTCTCGCCCTGGGCGACAATGTCCGCGCCGAGATGGCCGCATTCAGCGCGGATCTTCCCATTGGTATCGAGCCCACGCTGGTGGCCGACCAGGCGGTTACCGTTGACGTCGCCATCAACGATTTCATGACATCCCTGTGGCAGGCCATTGTGATCATCCTTGCCTGCAGCTTCGTCAGCCTGGGGTTGCGGCCCGGCACCGTGGTCGCCCTGGCGATCCCTCTCACCCTGGCGATCGTGTTCGCGGTGATGGATGTGGTCGATATCGACCTGCACCGCATCTCCCTGGGCGCGCTGATCATCGCGCTTGGGCTGCTGGTCGACGATGCCATGACCACCGTTGACGCCATGCTCCGCCGCCTCGGCGCCGGCGACACCAAGGACCAGGCCGCAACCTTCGCCTACCGTACGCTGGCCGCGCCAATGCTGATAGGCACGCTGGTCACCATCGCAAGCTTCGTGCCCATCGGCTTCGCACGCAGCTCCGCCGGGGAATACACCTTCTCCATTTTCTCCGTTGTCGGCATCTCGCTCATCGTCTCCTGGCTGGTGGCGGTAATCTTCGCGCCCCTGATCGGCAAGGCCATCCTGACGGCGCCGAAGGTTGAGGAGAACCCGAAACCGAGCAGGATGCTGGAGATTTACACGGCTTTCCTGAAGGGCGCGATCAGAGCCAGATGGCTGACGATTGGCCTGACGCTGGGAGCGTTCATCGTGGCCATCCTGCTGTCCCCGTTGGTGCCGCGCCAGTTCTTCCCGGCCTCCGACCGGCCCGAGCTGACGGTTGATATGACGCTGCGGCAGAGCGCCTCGATCCATGCGACCGAGGCCCAGGCCCTGCGCCTGGAGGAGTTGCTGTCAGCCGACCCGGATGTCGATCATTACAGTACCTACATCGGGCGTGGCGCGATCCGCTTCATCCTGACGCTGAATGTGCAGCTGGCTAATCCATTCTTCGCCCAGTTTGTGGTGGTCGCCAAGGACGTCGAGGCGCGTGAACGGCTGCAGGTCAAACTGGAGAAGGTGCTGGCGGAGCAGTTCCCCGAAGTCGTGGCGCGAGTGTCGCCGCTCGAACTGGGCCCGCCGGTTGGCTGGCCGCTGCAGTACCGGGTGTCCGGGCCGGACGAGGACCGGGTGCGCGACATCGCGCTCGACCTTGCCGCCGTGGTGGGCTCTGACCCGCGCGTACGCCTTGTCAACTACGACTGGATGGAACCGGCGCGGCAGATCCATATCAATGTCAACCAGGACGAGGCGCGCCAGCTGGGCATCAGTTCGTCCGCGCTGGCCAGCGCGCTCAATTCCGCAATCACCGGCACCGTGGTAACCCAGCTGCGCGATGATATTTACCTGATTAATGTGCTGGCGCGTGCTGAAGATGATCAGCGCGCGTCCTTTGCCACCCTCAGCTCGCTGCAGATACCCACACCCAGCGGGCGCATGGTGCCACTGAGCCAGTTCTCGACCTTTGTCGAGGAACAGGAATCCCCACTGGTCTGGCGTCGCAACCGTGTCCCCACGCTTTCCGTGCGCGCCGATGTGGTGAGTGGCGTGCTGCCCGACACGGTGGTTGGCGCGCTGGCGCCGAAGATCGAGGAGTTTGCGGCAACGCTGCCCGCGAGGTACAGCGTCGAAACCGGAGGCCTGTACGAGGAGAGCGCGGTATCCAGCGCGTCGGTGTTCGCCGTCGTCCCCCTGATGCTGGTGCTGATGCTGGCGATCATGATGGTGATGCTGGTCAGCTTCCGTCGCCTGGCCATGGTGGTCTGCGTGCTGCCATTGGGCCTGATCGGGGTGGTGCTCTCGCTGCTGGTTTTCAACCAGCCGCTGGGCTTCGTCGCCATCCTCGGTATTCTCGCCCTTATCGGCATGATAGCGAAGAACGCGGTGATCCTGATCGTGCAGATCGAGACCGACCGGGCCGAGGGCAGGGGTGTGTACGAGGCCGTGCTCGCCTCGGCGACATCGCGTATGCGGCCGATGATCCTGGCGGCGATATCGACCATCCTTGGCCTGTTGCCGATAGCGCCTACCGTGTTCTGGGGGCCCATGGCCATCGCCATCATGGGCGGCCTGGCGGTAGCCACCCTGTTGACACTCATTTTCCTGCCGGCGCTGTATATGGTGGTGTTGGGCAACGAGGCGCTGCCCGCGGGGCGCGGCGACAATGCCTAAGCCGCCAGGCCGCGCTGCGGACCTCGCAGCCGACTCCGTTACCCAGCCGGATTCGCCCTACCGCAGCGCCCTGTTGCGGGGTGCATGCTTTTTTATTCTCTGGCTGGTGCTTATGCAGAGCCTGAAACTGTCCGATATCGCCATCGGCGCCAGCGCCACCGGCGTTGCAACCTGGGTGAGCCTGCGCCTGCTGCCCCCCGCCAGCGGCTGCCTGCGGTTCGGCAGCCTGTTGTCGTTGCTGCCGCATTTCCTGTGGCAGTCGGTGCGGGCCGGGGTCGATGTCGCCCGCCGTGCGTTTACGCCCTCACTGCCGCTGCAACCTGGAATGGTCAGTTGTCCATTGGGCTTTGGGCCGGGACTGGCACGCAACACCTTTGCCACCATCACCAGCCTGTTGCCCGGCACAGTGAGTTGTGACCAGGTTGACGGCGCGCTGGTCTACCACTGTCTCGATACGGATCAGCCGGTGGTAGAGCAGTTGTGGCAAGAGGAACGGCTGCTTGCCCGGGCGCTCGTGGCGGGGCGCAGCCATGGCTGACTACCTGCTGCTGGCGGCGGGTTTCGTGCTGGCTACGGTTGCATTGGGGCTGGTTCGCATTCTGCGCGGGGCCAGCGCCACCGACAGCATGCTGGCGCTGCAATTGCTCGGCACTGGTGGCATTGCCGCGCTGTTGCTGCTGGGTGCCGCCACTGGCGCAGACGCCGTGGTCGACGTGGCCCTGACCCTGGCACTGTTGGCGGCGTTCGCTTCCTTCGCTTTCGTTAAGGCAGCCGCAGGCGAAGCGCCTGGGCCAGATGCAAAAGCAGAGCGCGACACATGAGTACCCTTGTTGACCTGCTTGCGCTGGCCGCTATCGCGGCGGGACTGTTCTTCTTCCTGGCTGGTACGGTCGGGCTGTTGCGGTTTCCCGATATTCTGACGCGGCTGCACGCGCTGACCAAGGCCGACAACCTGGGCCTCGGCCTGGTGGTGCTGGGCCTGCTGCTGCAGGTCGACAGCGTGCTCGCCGGCCTGAAGTTGCTGTGTATCTGGTTGCTCGTCCTGCTGTCCGGCGCCTGTGTCTCCCAGCTGATCGCGCTTACCGAGCGCCGGGGTGAAGGGCGCCAATGAGCGGCGTATTTGCTATCGGCCTTGCGTTGCTGATCCTGGGTCTGGCGGCCTGGACGATTGCGAGCCGCGAACTTTTTGGCGCGATTGCCGGTTTCATCGCCTACGGCCTGCTGCTGACGCTGGTATGGGTGCAACTGTACGGCATCGACGTGGCCCTCACCGAGGCGGCGATCGGCGGCGGCCTGACCGGTGTGTTGCTTATCACTGCGGCGGGACGCTTGCGTGACAGCGCAGTTGCATTGCGCCTCGAAATTCCTTCGGCCCCGGTGCGTTGGCTGGCCGCGGGCGTTTCTGTCGCCGTCAGCGGCGCGTTGGTCATCTGTGTGCTGGCTTTGCCCGACCCTGCCCCCACGCTGGCGCCGGCAGTGGCAGGCAATATTGCCGACACCGGTGTTGGCAACCCGATTACTGCCGTGCTGCTGGCGTTTCGCTCGATGGATACGCTGCTGGAAGCGATCGTGCTGCTGTTTGCACTGCTGGGTGTCTGGTCCCTGGCAGCTGATCAAAGCTGGGGCGGGCGGCCCGGGTTGCGACAGCAGGTGGACCCGAATGGCATCCTGGCCTACGCCGCGCGCGTGTTGCCGCCGCTCGGCATCATCGTTGGCACCTACATCTTCTGGGTCGGAGCCGACCATCCGGGTGGCAAGTTCCAGGGTGCGACCATCCTGGCGGCCATGTGGCTGCTGGTGCTGATGGCGGGGTTGGCCGATGCGCCGCCTATCAGCCGCACCTGGCTGCGCGTCGGCCTGGTCGCGGGGCCGCTGGTGTTTATCGCCGTCGGATTGTTGGGCCTGTATGCGGCCGGCGACTTCCTTGGCTACCCCCCGGGGCTGGCCAAGCCCTTGATCGTCGCTATCGAGCTGGCCTTGCTCCCTTCACTGACGCTGGTGCTCGGCCTGCTCCTGCTGGGCGCGCCGCGGCGCGGCCTGCCAACATGAATACCGCAACGCTGTTCGGGTTGTGCGCTGCCCTGCTGGTGGGCCTGGGCCTGTACGGCCTCATCGTCAATCCGCACCCGCTGCGCAAGATCCTCGCGTTCAATGTGCTCGGCACCGGGGTGTTCCTGCTGTTTGGCGCCATTGCGCGCCGCGGGGCGGCAGCCGGCATGGGCGCTGACCCGGTGCCGCAGGCGCTGCTGATTACCGGCATTGTCGTGGCCTTCTCCGCAACCGCGCTCGCCGTCGCTGTGCTGCTGCGGCTGTTTGAAGTTAGCGGATCGGTCACGCTGGCCAATGAGGCGCCGGACCCGGCGCAAGATGCCTAGTGGCGTCCGCCTCACTGCTTGCGGTGACTACCCCCGGTGGCTCGCTGCTGGTGGCCGCCGTGCTGGTTCCGTTCCTGGGTGTGCTGATCGGCCTGGCGCTGGGCGCGGGGCATGCACGGCGCATCGCTCTGGTTGTGCTGGCGGTGGGCCTGGGTGTCGCGATTGCCATCGCCGCGGCACTGCTGCAGTCGGACTCCGCCGTGGTTTACCTGTTGGGTGGCTGGGCGCCGCCGCTGGGTATTGCGCTGCGTGCCGATGGCCCGTCGGTGGTTATGTTGCTGGCCGTTGCCGTAGTCATTGGCGGCATCGGCATTTTCGCCTGCGCTGACTTCACCCCCGCGCCCGGCGCGCCGGAAGCGCGCGCACCCTACGCCTTCTGGTTGCTGCTGCTCGCGGTATGGGGCTCGCTCAACCTGGTGTTCGTCAGCGGCGATCTGTTCACTCTCTATGTCGCACTGGAATTGCTTACCTTCGCGGGTGTGCCGCTGGTCTGCCTCGACGGTCGTGGCGAGACCCTGCGCGCCGCCCTGCGCTACCTGCTGTTTGCGCTGTTTGGCTCCCTGCTCTACCTGCTGGGCGCCGTGCTGCTCTACGGTGCCTACGGCACGCTGGACATCGCCCTGCTGGCGGCGGCCGTGCAACCCGGGCCCATTACCTGGACGGTGCTGGCGCTGATGACGACTGGCCTGCTGGCCAAGACCGCGCTGTTTCCGCTGCACATCTGGCTGCCCCCGGCCCATGCCGGTGCGCCCGCGGCCGCCAGTGCAATCCTGTCCGCACTGGTGATCAAGGGCTCCTGGTTCCTTACCCTGCGTATCTGGTTTGACGTGATGCCGGGCGTGGTCACGCTGCCCGCCGCGCAAGTGCTGGGTGTCCTTGGCGCCGCCGCTATCATCGTCGGCAGCATCGTCGCCCTGCGCCAGCAGCGCCTGAAGCTGTTGGTTGCTTATTCGACGGTGGCCCAGATCGGCTACCTGTTCCTGATGTTTCCGCTTGCGTACAAGTCGGGTGGCAACACCCTGGCGGAGGGCGCCGGGTTGACCGGCGGGGTGCTGCAGGCGGTGTCGCACGCCACCGCCAAGGCCAGCATGTTCATGGCGGCCGGCCTCGTCTATGCCGCACTCGGTCACGACCGCATCGCGGACATGGCCGGCGTGGCCCGCGCCCTGCCCATCACGGTGCTGGCATTTGCGCTTTCCGGCATTGCCCTGATGGGCGTGCTGCCCAGCGGCGCCTATCTCGCCAAGAAGCTGCTGCTGGAAGCCGCCGACGGCTCGGGGCAGTGGTGGTGGACCATCGTGTTGCAAGGCGGCGCGGTTTTTACCGCGGGCTACGTGGTGCTGGTGCTGGCCAGTGTGTTGCGCCGTAGCCCTGAGCCACTGGCGCCGTTGAAGCGCGTCTCGCGCCTGTCCGAATGCGCCGCCCTGGCGCTCGCCGCATGTTCGTTATTGCTGGCCCTGGCGGCACTGGGGCCGCTCCCATCCAGTCTGCTGTCCAGCGCTTTTGCCCCGGCGGAACTGCTGACGATCGTGCTGGTGGTGCTCGGCGGGGCTTTGCTGGCGCGGGGACTGGCACCGCCCGCCTCCGGGCGCGGGGATGCCGTTGCCGGCGGAGCGCTGCAGGTGGCGGGCGCCGCATTCGAGTCGATAGACCGGTTCGCGCGGCGCTGGTCGGTGGCCAGCATCAGCCTGCTCCTGCTGGCTGCCCTGTTTGGCGGGTTGCTGATGACCGGTGCAGCGAAATGAGGCCGGCGCTGCCGCAGCCGGATATTGCTACAATGTCGGCGGAGGTGGCTGTGGACGCCCTGCGCAGGCAACACGGGCGGCGTTCGCTGCTGCCAGGTATCACAAAGAGGAAAGCACTATGAGGATCGGCGCGCTGGCGCTGCTGCTGGCCACAGTCACCGCGGGGTGCACCATTGGGCCTGACTACGAGCGTCCCCCGGTGGATGCGCCCACCGCATGGCGTATCGACTACAGCAGCGCAGTTGATGTGGCCAATACACGCTGGTGGGAGCAATTCGGCGATCCAGTGTTGAACGAACTGGTCGAGACCGCGCTGCGGGAGAATCTCGACGTGCGCATTGCGGCGGCACGAGTCGACCAGTTTGTCGGAGCGCTGACATCGACCCGTTCCCAGTTCTACCCACAGTTTGGGTACGACGCCGCTGCCGGGCGCGCCCGCGCCAGCCGCGTGGGGCAGCCGCCGCTGCCGCCGGGCGCCGACCCCTATTTTTCGATCTACGAGGGCGCGCTGGGCGCATCCTGGCAGCTGGATCTGTTCGGACGCGTTGCTCGCCTGAGCGAGGCGGCACAGGCGCAGGTCTATGCCAGTGAGCAGGCGCGGCGCGGGGTGGTGCTGTCGCTGGTGAGCGGTGTAGCCACCAGCTACATCACCCTGCGGGCCCTGGACCGGCAACTGGAAATCGCACAGGCCACCGCCGCCAATTTCGGTGCTACCGAGCGCCTGTTCCAGCTGCGTTTCAAGGCCGGTATCGTGGCCAAAACCGAAGTGATGCAGATCACCTCGCAGTACCAGCAGGCGCTGGCCGCGATTCCCGCCTTCGAGGAGGCCATCGCCGCGACGGAGAACTTCATCTCCATTCTACTGGGCCGCAATTCCAGTCCGGTGCCCCGCGGCAGGACCATCGACCAGCTGATAGCGCCGCTGATCCCCGCCGACCTGCCGTCGGAGTTGCTGGAGCGCCGCCCGGATATCCTGCAGGCGGAGCAGAACCTGGTTGCGGCCAACGCCAACGTGGGGGCGGCGCGCTCTCTCTATTACCCGACCTTTTCCATCACCGGCGTGCTCGGCAGCGTCAGTACGGCATTCGATGATTTTCTGACCGGCCCGGCCGCCGCGCGTCTTATCGCCGCCGATATTGCTGGCCCGATATTTACTTTCGGCGGCATCGAGGGCCAGGTCAGCTCGGCCGAGGCGGCCAACCGCCAGGCGCTGCTCGTTTACCAACAGACGATTCTGAATGCGTTTCGTGAGACCAACGATGCGTTGACCGGTTCACAGAAGAAGATTGAGCAGTTCGAGTTGCAGGCCAAGCGCGTGGAAGCGTTGCGCGAGTTTGCACGGCTCTCCAGGTTGCGGTTTGACAAGGGCGTCTCGGGCTATCTCGAAGTACTGGTGGCTGATAACGAGTTGTTCGCCGCCGAACTGGCAGCGGTGGGTTTGCAGGCCGAACGCTATTCGCAGCTTGTTAACGTTTATCAGGCGATGGGTGGCGGCTGGGTTGACATCGCCACCTCGATGGCGCCTCCACCGCAGGACCTGAAGTAAATGCAATACCGGCTAGCCCAACCCGCTGTGCATAACACCCGCGGCCACCTGTTTGCCTGTGCACTGTACCTGCTGCTCAGCGTTGCCGCCTGCCCCGCGCGCGCCGATATCAACCTGCTCGCCCCCGGCCGCACCATCGATCCGACGCAACCGCTGCGCCTGTCGCTGCTGGTCACCGGTGAGGCCGACTCGCGCGATTACATCCTGCCGAGTGTCCTGGTCGTCAGCCTCACGCCGGACCTGGGTGCCGCGGCCAGTGTGGAATTGCAGCGCGCAACATCAGTCCCCGACCAGGTCACCCTGCGTGCCGGCGAATTCATGCGCATCGATTATGTCGGCGCGGTACCCAGCAGGCTGCGCGGCCGGGTGCGCATCGACGCGGTGGGTATTGATGCGCCGGCCATGCTGGTGCAACTTTCCACGCCGGCAACAAGGCCGGAACCCGAGGTTTCGCCGGTCGGTAACGACGCAAGCGTGGCGCAAAATGATTCGCCTGCACAGGGTGCGCCCGTGCCCGCCACGACCCTGCGCGTGCGCGCGGACGACGACCCGAATCGGCAGATGGATGGCCGCCTGAGCTTTTTCGAACCCATGTTCTTCGCGGTCGGGGACGGCAGCGATGCCAACGCCAAGATGCAGCTGAGCTTCAAGCTGCGCTTGTATGAGCCTGTTGACCAGACCTCACGCGACTTCGTCGACAACATGTATTTCGGCTACACCCAGCCCGCGTTCTGGGACCTGAGTTCCTACTCAAAGCCCTTTCTCGACACCAACTACAAGCCCAGTTTTTTCTACTTCATCCCCAGTACAGACTGGCGTGTCGACGGCAATGCGGTGGGGTTCGCGGCCGGCATCGAGCATGAATCCAACGGCAAGGACGAGCCCGAATCGCGCAGCCTCGACGTGCTGTTCGTGCGGCCCTATTTCACCTTCGGCGATACGGGGGATTTTCACTGGACGGCTTCCCCCAAGCTCTACGCCTACATCGAAAAGAGCGAGAACTCCGACATCGCCAGGTACCGCGGCTACGGCGACTTCCACCTGAGCTACGGCAAGAACAACGACTGGCAGGCCGCCTGGATCCTGCGCAAGGGAACCAGTACCGAGAAGTTCAGCGCCGAGTTGCAGGCCACTTACCCGATCAACCGGTGGTACCCCGGCGTGGCGGGTTACCTGATGCTGCAGGCCTTTACCGGCTACGGTGAGTATCTGCTGGACTATAACGAGCGCGAACCGTGGAGCGTGCGTATCGGCTACGCTATCTCGCGCTGATGCCTGCACAGCTCTGACCAAAGCCGGGACGCTTTTCGGGCGCTTACCGCAGGCGTTCCCGTCAGTGCGCCAGCCCATTCAGCTGTGCCCAGCCGGTCCACATGATCTCGATGCCAATGCACAACAGGATGAAGGCCATCATACGGATCATCACCAGCGTACCAATCCTGCCCAGCCGAGTGAGTACAGCGACTGAATTCTTGAAAATGAAATACAGTATTACGGAGACTATCGCTGCGCCGCACGCAGCGACCGCTGCGCCAAGCGCATACTTGACAGGATCGGGGGGTACATTCGCGGAGAGGGCGATCGAGGCGGCTATTGTCCCCGGCCCCGTGGTAAGCGGGAAGGTGATAGGAAAAAAGCTGCGCTGGATGACATCGGCTTGCGACACTTCCGTTGCGCTTTCCACCGCTTCGGCGAGTGCGTCATCTTCTTCGGTGTGATGCAGCATACGCCACGCTGTGGAGGCAACTAACAGGCCGCCGCCTATCCGCACCACAGGCAACGAGATGCCGAACAGGGCCAGCACATAGGTGCCAATCAGCATCGATACAAGCAACACAAACCAGGCGTTGATCGCGACCTGTC
The DNA here is from genome assembly GCA_963700715.1 of uncultured Gammaproteobacteria bacterium. Lineage (GTDB taxonomy): Bacteria > Pseudomonadota > Gammaproteobacteria > Pseudomonadales > Halieaceae > JARRPM01. The sequence continues at coordinate 16,774 of CAVOYP010000010.1, read as the reverse complement.
GTGCCAACCGCTGCGCCAACGTGAGGTTTGCGCCAACGGTCGCGGCGAAGACGGGTGCGCTACTCAGTGGGTTTATAATCGGCAACAGCGTCATCGGAACGAGTATCAGACCGTGAATGAACCAGCTGATGTGTGACTCCATCAAACCCCCATAAGACCGTTGCAGCGCCAGGACGTGGGTTCAATTATAGATACAAACAGCCTTTAGAGAATAACTTTCCGCACGGCCTTTTCCTCTGACATCGCTGTATCGGGCATGGCCTTCTTGTCCTCGATACAGCGGATCGACGATTACCCTGACAGCAATGAGGTGCTCCGGCCATCAATCGTGGCCGTTGTACTCGCAGCCGCCATCCTTGCATTTGTCACTGTTGGTCAAAATGCTGACGACATCGACGCCCCTTTCACGCACGTAATCGGTGCCGATGATGGCCACGCGCCCGTCGGTCGGGGAAATATATTCATGGACGATTTCGCCAAAGGCGTTTTTTTGAACCGCCACTTTCTGGCCTTTGGTCACCATATCGTCGATTTTGACGAGCAGTTCAGTGTAGCCGCTGTTATCGGCAAAGAGATCGACCAGCTCATTGCCTATGAAGACATTTCTATCGGTGGCTGTCTGGCCCATCGGCCGGTCTTGCATTTTGTAATGGGAGAAAACATTCTCGACCCCCTTGACGCCGGCGTCGATCATGTCCTGATCGAGGCTGCGGGGTCCGCCCAGTTCCAGAGTGAAGGCCGGGATGCCCGCCGCGACCAACGCGGCTGCCAACGAGCCGCCTGTGCCCTGATGGAGATAAATCTGGTCAAGCGGAAACAGTTTCGACAGCTGCAGTGCTTCCTTATCCTTGCTATCGGTGAACGAAAACAGACCGAAAGCGATGCCATTGCCGCCGGTGTGGATGTCAACGCCGATATCGACATTGCCTTTGAACAGACGGTTCATCAGCAGCCAGGAATGCCGTTGGACCGTATTGCCGGTTTCAATGCCCGGCCAGGTACGGTTCGGATTGATCTGGCTGTGGCCAAGGTCCATCCACAGCCACCCGCGCGTGGTGTGTTCGACCCCGGGCCTGCTGGATCCGATAACACCGACAACAGCGCCTGAAAGCTTCGATGGATCCAGTTCCGCGAATACCTTCTGCACGGTGGCGATAGGATTGAGCTCGTCACCGTGAACGCCGGAGACCAGCAGCAGGCGTTTGCCCTCTTTGACGCCCTTGGCCACCATGACCGGGACATACCAGTGCTGGCCGGTGCCCATCTCGACGCCTTCGAAAAGGAACTTGTGTATCTGCCCCGGCGCCAGGTCGTCCACGTCGAGCTGGCTGATGACTTGCTTGCCTTCAATCGTGTCGCCGGTATAGACGGTGGCGGCAAATCCGGACGATGCCAACAGTGACATTGCGGAAAAAAGAATTGCTGCAAAGCGGGAGTGCGGTTTCATTCTCGATCTCCTTTGGTTATGTAGTTCGCGCTAGAAATCCTTGCGGATGGTCATCCAGATTTCAGTGGAGCTGTATTCATTGGCCAGTAAGTTGGTATCGTCGTAAATGTACAGGATCTCCGGGTTGAGCGACCAGGAATTGGCGAACTCCCAGGTCAACCCACCGCCGACCTCGTAGAGATTGTCCTCCCGCTCGCCGATGCCGAGGATATTGTCAGCGGCATCGACATTAATGCGTTCGATATTGTAGCGATCGTGCTGCCACCAGCCGTACACGAAGCCGCCCAGCGTTTCGGTCAACGTGAAATTCAGTGTGGGCATCAGCCCGAAGAAGTTGGAATCACCGTCGGGCCGGTCATCCGTCGCAAACTCGCGCCCGCCGAAGGCCTGCAAGTTGAAACTCGCCGTGCCGCCCAACAGGGAACGCGTCCATCCTGCGGTCAGCTCTGCGATATTGCGGCTGCGTTCGCGCAGTCGCCCGCTGGGGTAGTCGCGACGCCTGAACTCGAATTCGACGTTAAACTGGTCGACGGAGCTGAATGCATGGCGCCAGTCGCTGTAAATGCCATAGTCGTCGCGCCAGTCGCCGTTGCCGCGATAACTGCGGCGGCCGCGCAGGCCGACCACCAGGTTGTCATCACCCATGCTGCGATTCACAGCGCCATTCCAACGCAGGTCCTTGTCGTCCCGGCGATCGTCGTTGTCGTAGTACTCCCGGAAGCGATAATCGAGGCTGCCATTGAGCGCGTAGTCGTCATTGAGCCGGTAGTTCGCGCGGCCGCCACCGCGCAGGGCGACGAAGTTGTCGTCGGTATCGCTGCCACCGAACTCGTCGGTGCCGTCAGTGGCGTTGACGGAATAATTGCCGTACCCGGTCATCGCGTAGCCGCTGAGTGCCAGGCGCTTTCCCTCCGCATAGTCCTGCGCCGCCCTGGCGTATAGCTCCACCTGCTGGTGCAGGTCGGGCGGCAGGTCGTCGATGCGCAGCACCTTTTCAAACTCGATTTTGGCGCTCGCATAGTTGCCCTGCGCCATATACGCGCGGGCCACATCGAGTTGGGCTTTGATTGAGTCCAGGTCGGCAGCCGGGCTCAGGGCACTGGCGCATGCCAGGCTGAGGGCTGCGGCCAGTAACGGCATAAACTTAATCGGGCGGCGCTGCGTATACCTGTGGGCTCGATTTCCGGGACAATTGGCCATGATATTCACAGGGTTACTCCAAGGGTGATACTGCCGCCCGATCCTGTTCGGGCGGGATTTTCAACAGCTGACCGAACCGCCTCACGGGGACCGGATGAGGTGGCGAGGCTCATAAGAAGTGTATATCTCCAGGGGGGATAGGGCCAAGGAAAGAAGATTTTTTTGCAGCCTGCCAGAAGAGCCCTTCTTTTGCAGTATTGGCAGGTATATTATCCTCTGGCTGTTATGACGTACCGGATTTTCCTGACGCCCGATTGCAGCCCGTAAATCGCAATTGCGCCCGCGGGCCAAGGAGCAGATATGGCTACTACAGAACAGAAAATGTCGCGCATGGGGCTGACCGCCATGGTGGTCGGCGGCATGGTCGGCGCCGGCATCTTTTCGCTGCCACGCACCTTCGCCGGCGCCACCGGGCCCCTGGGCGCTGTCATTGCCTGGGTGATAGCGGGCACTGGCATGTATATGCTGGCACGGGTGTTCCAGGCACTGGCCGAACGCCGCCCCGATATCGACGCCGGCGTTTATGCCTACGCCAGGGAGGGCTTTGGCGACTACCCGGGCTTCCTGTCCGCCTTCGGCTACTGGATCGGCAGCTGCATCGGCAACGTGTCCTACTGGGTGCTGATCAAATCCACGCTGGGGGCCTTCTTCCCGGTATTCGGCGACGGCAACACGGTGGTCGCGATCGCAGTGGCTTCGCTCGGCATCTGGATGTTCCACTTCCTGATCCTGCGCGGCGTGCAGCAGGCAGCGTTCATCAACAGTGTTGTCACGGTGGCCAAGGTGATCCCGATCATGGTGTTTATCGTGATCCTGATTTTTGCCTTCAAGATGGACCTTTTCAGTTTCAATCTATACGGCGGAGATCTGACTAACGGGATCTTTGAGCAGGTCAAGGCAACTATGCTGGTAACGGTGTTCGTGTTTATCGGCATCGAGGGTGCCAGCGTGTACTCGCGTTTCGCCAAAGAGCGCGCGGATGTCGGCAGCGCCACCATCCTCGGCTTTGTCATTGTCACCACCCTGATGGTGCTGGTGACGTTGCTGCCCTACGCTGTATTGGAGCGTGCCGACATCGCCGGCACACGCCAGCCATCGATGGCAGCGGTGCTCGAATCGGTGGTTGGCCCCTGGGGTGCTGTCTTTGTTAGTGTTGGATTGCTGGTGTCGGTGCTGGGTGCCTACCTGGCCTGGGCGCTGATTTGTGCCGAGGTCATGTTCGCCGCCGGCAAGTCGAAAGACATGCCCAGGGCCTTCGCCAAAGTGAACAAGAACGAAGTCCCGGTGGTGGCCATGTGGGTCACCAGTATTATTATCCAGCTGATCGTGGTCTCTACCTACTGGTCGCGTGATGCCTTCTCCCTGATGCTCAACCTGACCAGCGCTACCACCCTGATCCCGTACCTGTTCGTGGCCGCCTATGGCCTGATGATCGCCGGGCGTGGTGACACCTACGAGGTGCGGCCCGAGGAGCGCAAGCGCGATCTGGTCCTTGCAACGCTTGCGGTGGCTTACACTTTATTCATGATTTATGCGGGCGGCCTGAAATTCATCCTGCTGTCCGCGGTACTGTTTGCACCCGGTACAGTACTGTACTTTATTGCACGCCGCGAACAGGGCAAGGTAGTGTTTGAAAGGCCATCGGACTGGATCACCTTCGGCGTTATTGTCGCGGCAGGCATTTACGGCGTTTACGGTCTCGCAACCGGCACAATTTCCATCTGATACTTAAGGAGCTCGATATGGCAAAGGCAAAGAAAAGACCAAGGCAACCTCCAAGGCGAAGGCGAAGCCCTCGGCGACCGCAAAAGCCGTAAAAAAGGCAGAGCCGACTTTCGGTGTGCATTCCGAAGTGGGGCAGTTGCGCAAGGTGATGGTCTGCGCCCCCGGGCGGGCACATGCCAGGCTGACACCCTCGAACTGCGACCAGCTGCTGTTTGACGATGTGCTGTGGGTGGAAAACGCCAAGCGCGATCACTTCGATTTTGTCACCAAGATGCGCGACCGCGGCGTCGAGGTGGTCGAAATGCACAACCTGCTGGCCGAGACCGTGGCGGTACCGGAAGGTAGGAAGTGGATACTCGACAACCAGGTGGTGCCCAACCAGGTGGGACTGGGTCTGGTCGACGAGCTGAAGAGCTATCTCAACGGCCTGGACGATCGCGGACTGGCCGAAACGCTGATCGGCGGCTTGTCGACGCACGATTTCCCGGAGACCGCCGGCGGCAAGGCGTTGAAGACCATCAAGGAGGCCGCGGGCGCTACCGAATACCTGCTGCCGCCGCTGCCCAACACGCTTGTACACGCGCGACACTACCTGCTGGATTTACGGCGGTGTGACACTGAACCCGCTGTACTGGCCGGCGCGGCACGAGGAGACTATCCTCACTACCGCGATTTACAAGTTCCATCCCGACTTCGCCGGCAAGGTCAACGTCTGGTGGGGCGATCCCACGCAGGATCACGGCCTTGCCACGCTGGAGGGCGGTGATGTCATGCCCATTGGTAAAGGCAACGTATTGATCGGCATGAGCGAGCGCACCTCGCGCCAGGCCATCAGCCAACTGGCGGCTACGCTGTTCGAGAAAGGCGCGGCCGAGCGTGTCATTGTCGCGGCAATGCCGAAAATCCGCGCGGCGATGCACCTCGATACGGTGTTCACGTTCGCCGATCGCGACTGCGTACTGCTGGCGCCCGACTTTATGAACCAGACCCGCACGTTTTCCTATCGCCCGAGCAGCCACCCCAGCGGTGTCGAGCTGCATGCCGAGAAAAAGCCCTTTGTCGATGTGGTGGCACAAGCGCTGGGCTTCAAGAAGCTGCGCGTGGTGGAAGCCGGTGGCAGTGACTACCAGCGTGAGCGCACCCAGTGGGACAGCGGCGCCAACCTGGTGTGCGCCTCACCCGGTGTGGTCTATGCCTATGATCGCAACACCTACACCAACACGCTGTTGCGCAAGGCTGGTGTCGAGGTTATCACCATCGTCGGCGCTGAACTCGGCCGCGGCCGTGGCGGCGGCCACTGCATGACCTGCCCCATCATCCGCGACGCCGTGGACTTCTGATGACTGCAGCTGGCTGTAATTCATCCCCATAGCCCAAGGGACAGCATGTCCGAAAAGACGAACGATACAGAGGCGCAACCGGCCAGGGGTCGGTTCGGCTTTCCCAGCTCGGTGACGACCCTGGCCATCGTCACGGTGCTGGTCTGGTTGGCGGCGTTGTTTATCCCCGCCGGCAAGTACAGCACCGATGCCGATGGGTCGCCGATTCCGGGCACCTACCAGCGCGTCGAGTCCCCGCTCAGTAACGCCGATCGCATTGAGCAGCTCGTCCTCGCGCCCGTCAATGGTATCTACGGCCTGTTGAGCCCGGTGCGCGGCACCGTTGACACGCGCGCGGTCGGGCGCCTGTTCGGCCAGATTGGCGTTATCGTCTTTATCATGGCCATAGGCGCCTTCATCTCCATCAGCTTTGCCACCCGCAGCCTGGAAGTCGCGGTTGCCGCGCTGGCGCATCGACTGCGCAGTCGCGGCTGGGTGCTTATTGCCGCCATCATGGTGCTGTTTTCGTTGCTCGGCTCCACCATGGGCTTTTCGGTGGAGACCTTCGGCTTCTATGCACTGTTTATTCCCCTGATGGCCGCGCTGGGCTACGATCGCCTGGTCACGGCCGCCATGGTCATCGTCGGTTCCATCACTGGTGTCATGGCGGCTACGGTGAACCCGTTTTCCATCGGAGTCGCCGCCGGCGAGGCCGGTGTTGGTATCGGTGACGGCATCGTGTTGCGCCTGGGCTTGTGGGTGCTGCTGACAGCCATGTCGGTAGGCTGGGTGCTGCGCTATGCGGCGAAAGTCCGGGCCAATCCGGCAGCTTCCCTGGTGGGCTTTGACGAGGTTACAGCAGAAGGTAATGCACCTTCCGATGAGACCCTGAGCGCAACGCAGAAATGGGTGCTGGTGATCACCGTGCTGACATTCGGCCTGATGATTTTCGCCGTAATTCCCTGGTCCAGCATCCTGGCCGGCAGTACCGGGCCGGCCGACTATTACGTCACCCATACAGTGGCGACAGCAGAGCCTCTGTGGTTTGAGCTGAACTGGTGGTTTCCGCAGCTGGCAATGCTGTTTCTGCTGGCATCGGTGCTCGTTGGCCTGGTGGCGCGGATGGGAGAGAAGGAGATTGTGCGCCTGATTGCCGCCGGCGCCGCTGACATGATGAGCCCCGCCATGGTGCTGCTGCTGGCCGGCGGCGTTTCGGCGATCATGACCAACACCCAGATCCTGGATACCATCCTGTATGCGATGGAGCAGCTCATCACCGGCGCCTCGGCGGCCGGCTTTGCCATTGCGGCCATGCTGGTGAATGTGCCGCTGGCCTTCCTCATACCGTCCAGCTCCGGGCATGCCGCGCTCGCCATGCCGCTGCTGGCACCGCTGGCCGACTTTGCCGAGGTGAGCCGCCCACTGACCATCACCGCCTGGATTCTGGGCCACGGCCTGGCATTGCTGGCCTCTCCGACCAGTGTTGTGCTGGTGGGTGGTTTGGCGATCGCCAGGGTCGGCTACGACAAGTACCTGCGCTTTGTATGGCCATTGCTGGCGTCGCTCGCCCTGGTGGCCAGCTTGGCCCTCGCGCTTGTCGCCACCATGGCGGGAAACTCCGCTTAGCATGACGCCATTCGGAAGGCAGCGACGGCGCCTGCTGCTCGCGGGGAGCGCCGCCGCCGGCGCCCTGCTCACCGGCTGCGATCTTGTCACTGCGCGATGGCGTGTTCAATGACTGCCTGGTCGAACTGCCGCAGGAACTGCGTGACCATCCGCTGGTCACCGCCGCCTGGAATGGACTCGACGCCACCACAGTATGGGACACGCATTGCCACATATTTGGCAACGGTGACTCCGGCAGCGGTCTGTGGTTCAACCCGCGCATGGAGCAGATCTGGCGGCCGCTCGGCTATATGCAACGTGAGTTCTACATCAATGCGTCCTGCACCGATGATTCACCGGGCCGGGCCGACCGAACTTTCGTTGAACGCCTGCTGGCCCAGTGCCGCGGCATGGCCCCCGGCTTTCATGTGCTGCTGTTTGCCTTCGACTGGGCGCGCGACGATGCCGGTGCGCCGCTGCAAAGTCATTCCACTTTTCATGTGCCCGACGACTACGCGGCCAGTCTGGCCTCCAGCCACCCGGAGCATTTTCAGTGGGTGGCCTCCATTCACCCCTATGACCCCAAGGCCCTGGAGCGCCTCGATGCCGCCGTCCTGCGTGGCGCGCGCGCCATCAAGTGGCTGCCGTCAGCGCAGAATATCGACCCGGCGGATCCCCGCTGCGACCGCTTCTACGCCAGGCTCGCCGAACTGCACATACCGCTCATCGCGCATGCCGGGGACGAGCGTGCCGTGAAGGGCTTTGGCGAGCACCTGGGCAACCCGCTGCGCCTGCGACGACCGCTCGACGCCGGGGTGCGTGTGGTCGTCGCACACGGTGCTTCCCTGGGCAGCGGGCGCGGCGAGGTCCCCGGCGGCGCCGAGTTCAGCAACTTCGAGCTCTTCACGCAACTGATGGATGAGCCGCGCTATGCAGGCAGGGTGTTCGGCGATATCTCGGCGATCACCCAATTCAACCGCATGGAAGTTATCGCGACCCTGCTGGAGCGGACCGACTGGCATGCGCGCCTGTTGAATGGATCCGACTATCCCCTGCCCGGGGTGGTGCCCCTGGTGCCCCTGCCGCGGTTAGTCGATTTACAGTTGCTGGACGCCGATGCCGTGCAGCCATTGAGCCGCCTGCGTGAAACCAACGTCCTGCTCTTTGATTTCGTGCTCAAACGCAGCCTGCGCTATAACGGCCAGCGTTTTGCGGACAAGATATTTGAGACCGCCCCGTTTTTCAGCCAGCCAGCGTGACGAGGATCATTATGACACTACTGCAACCAGTGCAATGGCCGTTGCGCTGTGCGCTATTGCTGATACCACTGTTCCTCGCCGGCTGCGGCTCCCTGCCGCGCAACGGTGTGCCGCCGGAACTGGTTTCCCAGGCCACTATACCGGGAATGCCGGAGGTGCGTGCCCCGTCGGGCATTTCCAGCCCGGTGATGAAGGCCGACATGGCGCGATCTTTCGAGCAGGAAAGACCCGGGGATTTCCCCGCCAATGACGAGGGTATCGTGCTGTATCCACACCTTGCCCTGTCAGGCGGTGGCGCCAATGGCGCCTTCGGTGCCGGCTTCCTGAATGGCTGGTCCAGCACCGGAAGCCGCCCCACGTTCAAGGTGGTCACCGGCGTTTCCACCGGGGCGCTGATGGCGCCGTTCGCATTTCTGGGTCAGCCCGGAGATGCCGCATTGCACGAGTTCTACACCACCACTGCCTCGCGCGACATTTTCGCACTGGGGGAATTCATGGATATCATCAGCCGGGTGCTGTTTGGCGAGGGTATCGCCGATACCAGCCCACTGGTGAGCCTGCTCGAGCGCCATGTCGATGAGGTACTGTTGCAAGAGGTAGCGCAGGCGCATAACAACGGGCGACGCCTTTACATCGGCACGGTGGATCTCGACTCGCAGCGCTTCATCATCTGGAACATGGGGCTGATCGCCAGCAGCGGCCAGCCCGATGCCCTGCAGCTGTTTCGCAAGGTGATGCTGGCGTCGGCGTCGATTCCCATCGCCTTTGCGCCGGTATTCTTCGACGTTGAGGTCGGCGGCCAAAAATACGACGAAATGCACGTCGATGGCGCCGTGGCGGCCAACGTATTCTACAACGGTGGACTATTCAGCTCCCGTGAGTTGCGCATCAATGCGGGACGCGAGACGGCCATCGAGGATATCTACGTGATTCACAACGGCCAATTGACCCCGAACGTTGCGACTACGAGCCGCACGCTTACGGGCATAGCATGGCGCTCCTTTCAGGCGGCTGGCATGTCCGCCACCATCGGCGCGCTCACCCGTATCTACGCACAGTCGAAACGTGAGGGCTCTGAGTACCACTGGATCAACATCGCCGATGATGTAGTCCTCACCAGCAACGAGACCTTCGACCCCGTCGCGATGCAGCGGCTGTACGAGATCGGCTATCAGGCTGCCCTGGCGGGCCCGGTATGGAACAGGGATCCGCCCGGTGTCGGCGGAAAACCAACTTCCAAGTCAGTCAACAGCTCGAACTGAATCATTGCAGGATAACCCGGGACGAACTGCACAATGTCGAAAAAGAACACTTTATTGCCAGGATGGCTGTCAAAGCCGCTGGGCTGGATTGGTACCGGTATAGGCTTGCTTTTTCGCCTGGGGCTGCTCGGCTGGGGCACGCTGGCGATCTACTGGTCAAACCTGCCCTGGCCCGCGGCACGGCTGGCTCTTGCCGCGGTATTCCTGGTGTTTGGCGTTTGGGCGCTCTGGGTCGGGCCCAAGCCCGGCATGCCGCGGGCGTTTGCCGCGGTGTTTCTGGCTGTGCTCACCTGGTGGTGGATGATTCCTCCCTCGGACGATCGCCAGTGGCGCGAAGAAGTGGCGGTCAAGCCGCGGGTAGAGATTGACGGTGAGCGCGTTATCATCCGCAATGTACGCAATTTCGACTTTCGCAGCAGGGACGATTTCACAGCGATTTATGAGGATCGCGAGGTATCCCTCGCGCATTTGATCGGCGTGGATTTTTTCCTGTCCTTCTGGATGGAGGGGCCGGTCGGGCATACCTGGGTAAGCTTCATTTTTGATAATGCGCCGCCTGTGAGTATTTCGATAGAAGCCCGGCCCGTCGTTGGCAGGAGCTTCGATCCCCTGCAATCCATGTTCAAGCAGTTCGAGTTGATCTATGTGATCGGAGATGAACACGACCTGGTGGGCTTGCGCACCAATCATCGCGATGAGCAGACGTTCCTGTACCACGTGCAGACCACGCCCGAGGCTGCCCGGCGCCTGTTTCTCGTGTATCTTGAGCGGGTCAATGAACTCGCCGAACAGCCGGAGTGGTACAACCTGCTCACCAACAATTGCACGCTCAATATCGTGCGCTACATGAACAGGGCGGGTCGGGAGGGCAGTTTCCACCTCAATCACCTGCTGAATGGCCTGTTCGATGTCTATCTTTACAGTGCCGGCTTTCTCGACACCAGTTTGCCGTTCGAGGAATTGCGCCGGCGATCGCGCATTACCGAGGCGGCGCAGGCCGCAGCCAATGACGAGAACTTTTCCAGGCTGATTCGGGAGGGCTTGCCCGGCTTGCAGGCGGGAACAGCCCCGGGGGCCGCAAACCCGTAATAATGCCAGGGTCGATACCCCTGATGCCACACGGGTATGGCCACATGGATGCTGTGTTCGCCTGTGCCCGCTGCTATTATGGCGGGCGATAATTCGCCAGGCTCCACCGTGTGAAACGATTCTTTTTCGCCATCCTATTGATTCTGGCCGTTGTCGGGTCGACGCTCTGGGGCAACCGTCTGATCGGGCGTACCCTGGATGCCGAGCTCGGCTCCCTGCTCACCAGGCAGCTTGGCCTGCCGGTACAGCTTGCCCCCATAGAGGCGAACCTGTGGCAGCTGGAGGCAAGCAGCCCCAAGTTGACCATGGGTGATCCGCAGGATCCCGCGGTCGTCGCAACCGATGTCAAAGTCAGCCTGGATTGGGCCGACCTGCTGGAGCGCAAGATACGGCTGGTGAGCGCAGGTGCTTCCGATCTCATGGTTCGGCCATCGCGCTGGCCCGCGCGCTCTACCCCAGCGCCGAATGACTTTAGCTTTCTCGAACCCTGGCTGCCGCGGAGTTTGCAACTGGAGGCCGGGCGATACGTGAGCGCCAGTGGCTTCGCTTACCCGATAAAAAAGCTCCGCTGGGAGCGTCAGGCGGATGGCAGCGCCGAGGCAAGCTGGGCCGAGGAGCGCTCAGCGGGGGACGTTGCTGTATTGGCCAAGGTGAAGTCGCTGGCCGATCTGCTGCAGCTGTCACCGGTTGAGCTCGAACTGACCCTCGCCGTCGCAGACAAGCCAGGCTCTGCCATTGCGCTCAGGGCCAGGGTACAGCCTGGAACCACATCCGCATACGCCATGCAGGTCGATCTGCAGGCCGCCGCAGTGAGCGCACACATCGCCGCCACCGGGCAGACCCCCTGGCGGCTGCCTGACCAGTCAGAAACAAGCATTCCACTGCTGGATATCAAACCACTGCTGGAACTGCTTGCCTTTTATAGCGCATCCACTCCGGATGGCGGGCTTGCGAGCGGCCTTGCCGCAGGCCTTCCACATATCGAATTGCCAACACATCAAGGCCGGGTTGCCATCGATGTCATCCGCTTCGAGGATGAAATCGGCAGGCAGACCGCGTTCGACTTCAACAGTGGCGAACGTGGCCTGCAGATCAGCGCATTGACCAGCAGTGGTCCCACCGGCGTTCTGAGTGGTGCGCTTGGCGTAGCCAGCGACGAACAGGGCTGGACCGTGAACGTGGATGCGACCATGCAGGCCAGGGAGGGTGGAACTGATATAGCACCACAGTTCGGCGGCTCGGACTGGCTCTGGCGCACCGGGCGGGCGAAGCTGACTGGCAGGGGAAATACCGTTGGCACTTTGCTCAGTTCCCTGCAGGGTCACCTGTCGCTGGCTGGCCACTACAACAAGCAGAACCAACTACCTGTATCCATAGAAGCCCGGCTAGACAATGAACCGGAGGAATTTGCGGTGGATCACCTGGCGATCGAGCTGGGCGAACTGCACATAAGCGGCACGGCACAGCTGTCCCGTACCGACCGGCGCAAGCTGACTATGGACCTGAAAGTAAGCCAGATGGACCTGGGTTTTCTTTTTGGCGACGAAGGGACACAAGCTCTTCACGGCATCGCTGTGCCGGAATATCTGGCGGCGATGCCGGACCTGGACCTGCACCTGACAATGAGTGCAGAGAACCTGCAGGCGCACGGTCTGAACCTGCGCCAGGCCAGCGCAACGCTGGAGCGCACAGAGCGGGGGGGTAGGCTCGTGGCGAACGTCATCGGCAATAGCGTTGGCAGTCTCGATTTGACGCTGGAAGCCAACACGCCACCGGGCAAGCCAGACGATTTCAAACTAACTGCGAATTTCGCGGATATGGATATACCCGATGTCTTCAGGCAGAAGGGGCTTATCAACAGTCGCAGCTCGGGTAGCCTGCATTTTTATGGCCAGGGACAAGGCATGAAGAATGTCTTCACCGACATGCAGGGCAAGGCGACGTTGGCAATGGAAATCAGATCCGATAACAACTGGCGGCGACCACCTATCCCACAGGAAAAGCTGTCTCTGTCGGGAAATGCGCGCCTGCTACTCAATGACGATCGGATTGTCGGTATAAAGATCGATGCGCTCGACGTGGACTCCATCCATCAAGACCTCAGCGGCAGCCTTGTCCTGGCGTCCGATCGCAGCCCCTGGCTGGTGGCGGCACTGACGTCGGACAGGTTGGATGTCAATGGCCTTATGGCTCTGCTGCCCGAATCCACGGCCAAGGCCGACGAGGCGGGCCTGGTACCTTCACTCACCCGCATTGGTGCGGCGCAGATTTCCCTGGATTCCAGGTCGATGACCGTGGGTAATGCGAATTTGTCGAACGTGCGGCTCGAACTTGCGTCCGCTCCCAATTTGATGACGATCCGGCGATTTGATTTTCTCTATCGTGATCTTACCTTCAAAACCCAGGGGAAAATGACCTGGCAAAACCGGCGCGCACAGCTTGAAAGCACTGCGCAACTGACCAATGTCAACCTCGACCAGTTCCTGATTCAACATGGCGACATGGAGGTCGTGCCCGTCTCCGGGACTGTCCGGATACTGCAGTGAGGGCAGCCGGATCGCGGAGCTGCTCAGCAACGCCACAGGCGATGTCGACCTGCAGGCCGATGGACCGCAGCGCAGTACCGCGCCACAGGCGCGACGCAGATTGACCATGAAGGCAGCCCGCCTGCCCGATGGCCTGCGGGCCGACATCACCAGTCTGCAATGGGGCGAGAGCGAGCTTGCCGGCAGGGTCAGCTACCGCCGTACAAGCCCCCCCTCACTGGAAATTGAGTTGCAGGGCGGGGAGCTGTCGCTGCTGCCCTGGGAAAACGCCTACCTGAATGCCAGTGCAAAAGACTTGGCAGGTCGCTCCGCAACGAGGTTGGGCTCAGTGGCCAGGGCAAGCGCCAGCCTGCTTTGGGATATCCTCCTCACCCCGTTGAAGTTTTTGACCAGGAGCGACGCGGCCACGCCGAGCACCAGGGTATTCAGCAGGGACCCGCTGCGGCTGGATTCCCTGAAAAAAATCAACTTGAATGTTTCGGGGCATTTGGACGCGCTGCTCAGCACTGCGATCACCGCACGGGATATCCGGCTCACGGGAAGCCTTACGAACGGCAACCTGGCATTGCAGGCCAGCAGTGGCCTGATCAGCGACGGCAGGGGGGAGATCACACTGGCGCTCGATGCTGGCGCCGCGCCACCGACCTTCCAGCTGACCAGCACATTTGAAAATGTGTTCGGGCTCGTGAGGCGCGACACCTACCCCCGCAGCGGGTTCGTATCACTGCAAAGCCGGGGGCGCAGCCAGGCGGAGATCGCCGCCAACGCCAACGGCCTGGTCTTCCTGGAGCTGGGCCAGGGCCCCTTTGACTACGGCAATTCGGCCCTGCTCACGGCCAACTTCGGCACCACCCTGTTCCAGACCCTGCTACCCGGCGTCAACCGCCAGCAGCACCAGCTGCAATGCGGCGCGACCCTGGCATTGTTCGAGGATGGCGTGGTCAACACCCCTTTCGGTTTCGCCTTGCGCACCAACCAGGCCGATATGGTCGCAAATCTGACGGCAAACCTGGGCACGGAAACCCTGGAAATGAACGTAGACGCCCGGGGTCGCCAGGGGCTGGGTATATCCGTGGGCTCTGTCTTTTCCAATACCGTGCGCGTGCGCGGCCCGCTGAATAACCCTGGCATCGTGCCCAACCCCACGGGGCTTGCCTGGCGCACCTGGGCGGCGGTTTCAACCGGTGGCTTGTCCATTGTGGGTGAAGCGCTGCTGAGGCGCATATGGGCCAGCGATAACCCCTGCAACTCCGTCAAGCGGATAATCGTGGAGCAATTCTGCCCTACCAACCCCGTTGCCGCGTCCTCGCAAATGGTCTGCCCCAGGGCGTAATCTGGAAAAATGTCCTGTTGATTAACGAACAAAACCCGGGGAGGAGTTGAAGTACAGCCGGATGGGCCAGTTGGTATTGCGGCGCAGCCGTATGACCAATCCGTAATTCTCGCTGTCGTAATCGCCCGCCCATTCAAAGCTGATATCCAGTGGCTCAGGCTTCTGGGGTTTTTCCGGCCGCTGGCCCACCACCACCACTTCCTCGATCTGGTTCGGGTTCGCAATGGCTTTCTTGGGAATGGCTACGGTGATGGTTTGCGAGTCGGGGGTATCGCCGGACTTTATTTCCACCAGCTCGGCGCCCAGGGTGGCCTCTTTTGCGCCCTTCACCAACTCGAGCCATCCCGATTGCATGCCGGCTTCCTCGGACCAGGCCCCGAAGCTCGGCACAAGTAGCAGCAGCCCGCACATGGTCGCTCGCCAGAAATCATGTAAACGCATGGTGAAACCTCGGCCTGTCAAACCCTCGAAGTGCTGGCAGCATAACCGAAATTTTCCCTGGAACAAGCCCGCGCAGACACTGTGTCAGCAGTGCTGATATAATTTCCGCCGGACCCACCTGAACCGATTTCAGAGTAGCATGCATGTCACGACTCCCGCTCGTTACCTCATTACTGTTGTCCGCGTTGCACTGCGGCCTGGTCGATGCGCGGCCCTACCCGTTGGGCACCGGCCTGGCCGCATCTGCGGACAGCGCACGGACGGCGAGTTCCAACCCCGCGGGCATTGCGCGCTTTGCGCAGCGGGCGGTGGATGCTGACGTTCTGGTGTTCGCCAGTGAGTCCGAATGGGAGAGCGAATTCAGCGGCACCGGCACCCGGTTCAACTCGAAGGACTCCAGCGAGACCGTGGTGCCCCGTTTCGCGATCATCCAGCCCATCAACGACCGATTCAGCACCTCGTTTACCTTTCTGGGTACTGGCTTCTCCGACGATCTGGGCGACTGGCCAGGGCGGTACTTCATCGAAAGCTACGACTCGGTCTTTATCAGTGCATTTCCCAGCCTGGCGTACCGCATGGACGAGCAGTGGTCGATCGCCGCCAGCGCGGCCATCACCTACTCCAGCTTCGAGCAGGAGCGGGCGGTGCGCAATATTTTCGACCCGGGTTTCGGCGATGGCAGATCAAAAATCGAAGCGGACAGCGTTGAGCTGGGATTTGGCTTGTCCACGCTCTACCAGCTCAGCGAGAGCACTCGCTGGGGTCTGAACTACAGCTCCGAGATCAATCCCTCGCGCGATGCGGATAACGATCTGTCAGGGCTGGGGCCGCGTACCGAGGAGGCGATGCGAAGGTTGAACATCCTGGACGCAGACCTCAGCATCGAGAGCACCTCCCCGCAGTCGATGGTGACCGGCTTCTATCATGAATTCGCCGATAGATCGGCCGTGACCGCCGACCTGGCCTGGATCGATTTCAGCGAATTCCGCCTCTCGGAGTTCTATTACGACGGCCAATCCTTTGCACGCAGTGATCCCCGCTACGATGACATTTACTCCCTAAGCGCCAGCTACAGCTGGCCGGTGTCCAGACGCTGGATGCTCGGGATCGGCGGACTGGTCACCAACCAGATGATCGATGACGACGAGCGCACCATGACCCTGCGCATCGACGCCCTGTGGTCGCTTGGCCTCGCGGCCGAATGGCTGTGGACGGATACACGCAGCGTCAGAATGTCTGTGAGCTACATGGGTATGGACGATGCGCCTGTGTCTACTCCCAGCATTCCCCGATTCGGTTCACTGGAAGGAAAATTCACCAGCAGGGATACCCTGCTGTTCCAGGTCGGCATGAGCTGGGACTCTTTTTAGCTGCGGCGGGAAGATCATTTGACGGGCTAGCGTTGATTTACTAAGTTTCCTCCGGAGTCCAGATTGGGACACGCCAGCATGAGAAAAGCAGATATGAAAACCACGTCCATACTTCTTGCCGCGCTCTGCGCCTTCACCCTTAATAACGCGCTGGCGCAAACGGCGGACACGATCTATC
>CAVOYP010000009.1:0-251448 GCA_963700715.1 uncultured Gammaproteobacteria bacterium | reverse complement strand
ATCCGAAACAGGCCCCGGCCTGGAGCCTGCGGGGCGATATCCTGGCTGGCCAGAAAGATTTTACCGGCGCCCTGGCGGCCTACGACCAGTCGATCAGCCTGCAGCAGAAGAACTTCGGCGACCTGTTCAAACAGGCCCTACTGAACCTCCAGCTCGGTAACTTCGAGGCCGCACAGGCCGGCGCCGACCAACTGCTGACCTGGGCGCCCCAGCACCCGGGTGCCAATTATATCCAGGGCCTGCTGCACTACCAGGGCGGCCGGTACGCGGAGGCGATTACGGCTCTGGCGGTGACCGAGCCCGCGTTCCAGCAGTATCCCCTCGCGCTGTTCTTCCTGGGCAGCGCCAACCTGGTGCAGGGCAATATGGACCAGGCGTCAAGCCTGGCCGCACGTTTCCACAAGCTGGCACCGGACAGTGTCCAGGGCCGCAAGCTGCTGGCCACCATCCGCCTGCAGGAGGGTAAGGACGCGGACGTCCAGGACGCTGCTGCAACCGGTGCTGGATAGCGCCCCGGATGACGTCGACGCCCTCAACCTGACGGCCAACGCCTTGCTGCGCATGGGCAAAACCGATGAAGGCATAGCCCTGCTGTCGCGGGTAGCCACCCTGCAACCGGATTCGCCGGTGGCGCAGGTCAGGCTGGGCGCAGGCCTGCTCATCGGCGGCCAGGAAGCGAAGATGCGACGCAGCACATGGAGACCGCCCTCGAGTTGAACCCGGAGTTCCAGCAGGCCGACATCCTGCTGGTGCTGAACCAACTGCAAAAGCGCGATTTCCCTGCGGCCATCAAGGCCGCCGAGGCCTACCAACGCCGCCACCTCACCAGCGTCACCCCCCATAACCTGCTGGGCAAGGTCTACCAGGAAGCCGGCCAGCCCGACGCGGCCCGGGCCTCCTACCAGCGCGCGCTGGCGCTGGACGCGGGTGACCCGGCGGCCAACCACAACCTGGCCCAGATGGCGCTGGCGGGCAATGACCTGGCGGCGGCGCGCACGCACTACGAGGCCATTCTTGCCGCCCATGAGGACTCGGTGCCGGCAATGATCCAGCTGGCGCTGCTGGACGCCCGGGAAGGCAATGAAGCCTCTCTGGTCGGCGCATCTCGAACAGGCCATGGCGGCAGCCCCCACTGAGCTGCAACCGCGCCTGCTGCTCGCCCGCTACTACCTGGGCAAGGGCAAGGCCGAACAGGTGGCGCCGCTGTTCTCAAGCCTGGATCCGCAGCTGCAGAAATCGCCGGACGTACTCCAGATTCTGGCGATGGCGCAACTGTCCAGCAAGGATGCGGGCGCCGCGCAATTCACCCTCGAGCAGCTGCTGGAATCTGCCCCGGACAGCGCGCCTGATCCGTCACATGATGGCGATGGCCGCGGCGGGGACCGGCGATGAGCAACGCGCCACGCAGGAATTGCAGCGCGCGCTGGCGCTGGATGAGAACTATCTTCCCTCGCGGATTGCCCTGGCAAGGATAGCGCTCGCAACCCGGTCCATACCCGACTTCGAAACACAGCTGGAGAAGCTCACCGCGCTGGCACCTGATAACCCCGACGTGCTGCTGTTACAGGCGGTCTCGGCGCAACGCGCGGGCGATGTGCAAAACGCCTTGAAACTGGCCGAAAAGGCCTTTGCGATTGCGCCCTCTACCGCCACAGTCGTTGCCGTTGCGAGCTACCAGGAAGCCGCAGGTGACCAGGCGGCCGCCCTGAAACACTACCGAACATGGCTGGATAAAAACCCGGATGATACAACCGCCCGCATGGCGCTCGCCAACAGCCTGCAACTGGCCGGGCGACTCGACGACGCCGGGCAGCAGTACGCCACGGTATTAAAGGCGGATCCGAAAAATGTCATCGCCCTCAACAACCAGGCCTGGATACTCAGGGAAAAAAATTCGGCTCAGGCCCTCGAGTATGCCCGCAAGGCGGCTGAGCTCGCCCCGGGCTCCGCGGATGTGCTCGATACCCTGGCGATGGTCGAATATGCCAGCAAGGATTATGCGCGCGCGCAGCGCAGCATCGAGCGGGCCCTGAAGAAAAATCCCAACCACCCCTCAATGCTCTATCACAGCGCCATGATCGCGGCGGCCCTGGACGACAAGGCGGCAGCGCGCGCGACCCTGAGAAAGTTACTGGCCACCCACACCGATTTCCCCGAAATCGCCGAGGCAGAGGCACTGGCCGGCAAACTCGGCGACTAGCACGCCCGGTTCCGCAGTGATGTGCATCATGGCGATCCTCGCCCGAAGCTGACGCCGCGCTAGCAGGCAAAAAAAGGCCTCCGACGTGGAGGCCCTCTGTTTTAGCATTGGTCGGGACGGCAGGATTTGAACCTGCGACCACTTGACCCCCAGTCAAGTGCGCTACCAGGCTGCGCTACGCCCCGAGTTGGATTTCGCCGGTTCGGCGAGGGCGGCATTATACTCAATGGCGCCGGTGATACAAAGGCTATTTCCCCAGCTATTTACCGGGTTGCAGCGCCTTGAGGAGCTGTTCCAGTTCATCGATGGTTTGCTTGATCATGACCTGGTTCTCGCCGCCGGACACATCGGCGCCAACCTCGTCCACCATCCTCTGCCGGGCACCGCCGATGGTGTAACCCTGCTCGTACAACAGGCTGCGGATCTGGCGGATGGTGAGCACGTCCTCGCGCTGGTAGTAGCGCCGGTTGCCGCGGCGCTTGACCGGTTTCAGTTGCGGAAATTCCTGTTCCCAGTAACGCAGGACATGGGGTTTTACCGCGCACAGCTCGCTGACTTCACCAATGGTGAAATAGCGCTTTCCGGGGATAGCGGGCAGTTCGTTATTGTGGCTCGGTTCCAGCATATTCTTCTACTCGGGCTTTGAGCTTCTGGCCTGGGCGAAAGGTGACCACCCTGCGGGCGGAAATGGGGATCTCCTCTCCTGTTTTGGGATTGCGGCCGGGGCGCTGGCTTTTGTCGCGCAGGTCGAAGTTACCGAAACCCGACAACTTCACCTGCTCGTTGTTTTCGAGGCATCCGCGGATCTCCTCGAAGAACAGCTCAACAATTTCCTTGGCCTCCCGCTTGTTGAGCCCAAGCTCATCAAACAGGCGCTCGGCCATTTCAGATTTTGTGAGGGCGCCCATCTTCCCGTTACCTAGTTCCTAAGCTCGGCTTTAAAGTTTTTTTGTAGTGAATCAATGACTTGATCCACCGCCAGATTGACATCTTCATCGCTAAGAGTGCGCGCATGATCGCGGAAAGTCAAACCCAGGGCCACACTTTTCCTTTTAGGATCAATACCTTTGCCCTCATAGACATCAAACAGCCTTAGATCCTTCAGGTAACTGCCCGCCGCCGCTCGCACATTTGCCATGAGGTCCGCAGCCGGCAGGGATTTGTCGACAACGACGGCCAAATCGCGGCGAACTTCCGGGAATCGGGAGAGTTCTGTAAAGCGCGGGAGCGGCCCCTGCAGCAGCGCCTCCAGGTCGATCTCGCACACATACAGGGGCGCCACCAGGTCCAGCGCGGCCTGGGCCGCCGGATGCAACGCACCGATGTAACCCACCGGCTGCCCGTTTCGGGTTATGGCCGCGGTCTGGCCCGGGTGCAGGGCGGCGCGCTCGCCGGCCGCAAACTGCACGCCGGCCGGGTCGCGGGTGAGCGCAAACAGGCTCTCCAGGTCGCCCTTGAGGTCGAAGAAATCCGCGGCCTGGCCGGCAACTGCCCAGGATTCCGCAAAGCGCGGGCCGCCGACCACCATGGCCAGGGTGGGCACCTGCCGCAGGCCGCCTGCACCCGGCAGGAAGCGCAGGCCGGTCTCATACAGGCGGGTGCGCGGCTGCTGGCGCTTGGTGTTGCGCAGCACGGCGCCCACCAGCCCGGGCAGCAGGCTGGTGCGCATCACCGCCATGTCGGCGGAGATGGGATTGGCCAGGGCCACCGGCGCAAGTTCGGGGTCGAACAGTCGCTGCAACTTCGGGTCGACAAAACTGTAGGTGATGGCCTCGCGATAGCCGCGGGCCGCCAGGTGACGGCGCAGCTGGCGCACCGACAGGCGAGCCTCCGGCCGCGGCGGCATGACCAGGGCGGCACGAATATGCGTAGCCGGAACCCGGTCGTAGCCATGGACCCGGGCAAGCTCCTCCAGCAGGTCCGCCTCGATGGCGATATCGAAACGCCAGCTCGGCACGCTGCAGGTCCAGCCGTCAGCGCTGGCGACGACACCCAGGCCCAGCCCGGACAGAATGCGCTCCACCTCGGCGGCGGGCAGCTCCAGCCCCAGCATCTTGCCGATGCGGCTCGCCCGCAGGCAGACCGGCGGCCGCACGGGCAGGTGCGCGGCGGCAACGGCCTGGTTGACCGGCCCGGCCTCGCCGCCGACGATCGACAGCAGCAGCTGGCTGGCGCGCTCGATGGCCACCACCTGCAGCTCGAAATCCACCCCGCGCTCGAAGCGGTGGGATGACTCGGTGTGCAGGCCGTAGGCGCGGGCCTTGCCCGCCAGCAGGTCCGGTGCAAAAAATGCCGCCTCCAGCAGGATATTGCTGGTGCGCGCGCTCACCGCAGAGCGCTGGCCACCCATAATGCCCGCCATCGCCACCGCTGCGGCGTGATCGGCGATCACCAGGGTGTCCGCTGTCAGCTCCAGCGTCTGGCCGTCCAGCAATTCCAGCGCCTCGCCGGCTCGCGCCGTGCGCACCACGATGCCGCCGCTCAGGGTGTCGAGATCGAAGGCGTGCATCGGCTGGCCCAGTTCCAGCTGCACGTAATTGGTCACGTCCACCACCGCATCGATGCTGCGGATGCCGCAGCGGCGCAGTTTCTCCTGCAGCCACAGGGGGCTGGGGCGGGACAGGTCCACGCCGCGGATAATGCGTCCCACGTAGCGGGGGCAGCGCTCCGGGGCCTGTAATTCGACCGGGAAAACGTCGCCTATGGTAGCGCTGACGGCTTCGAGCGCCGGCGGCTGTACCGGCAGGCGGTTGAGCAGGCCCACTTCACGGGCAATGCCGGCGATGCCCAGGCAATCGGCGCGGTTGGGTGTGAGGCCGATTTCGATCACCTTGTCATCCAGCCCCAGGTAGCGCCGCAGGTCAGCGCCAACGGGCGCATCCGCCGCGAGTTCCATCAGGCCCGCATTGGCGTCGGAGAGTCCCAGCTCTTTCTCGGCGCAGAGCATGCCGCGGGATTCCACCCCGCGCAGCTTGGCGGCCTTGATGGCGAAATCGCCCGGCAATACCGCGCCCACCTGCGCCAGCGGCGCGCGCAGGCCGGCCCTGGCATTGGGCGCGCCGCAGACGATCTGCACCGTCTCGCTGCCGGTGTCCACCTGGCAGACCTGCAGCTTGTCGGCATCGGGATGCGGCTCGGCGCTGATAATCCTGGCCACGATGACGCCGCTGAACGCTCCGGCCACCGGTTCGATGGCGTCCACTTCCAGCCCCGCCATGGTGATCTGGTGGGCCAGTTCCTCACTGCTCAGCGCCGGGTTTACCCACTCGCGCAGCCACTGTTCGCTAATCTTCACGCTTGTTTACTCCCGCTGGTGGCTAGAACTGCTCAAGGAAACGCAGGTCATTGTCAAAAAACAGGCGCAGGTCGTTGACGCCGTAGCGCAGCATCGCCAGACGCTCGACGCCCATGCCGAAGGCGAAGCCGGAATACTTTTCCGGGTCGATGCCGGAGAACTCAAACACCCTGGGGTGCACCATGCCGCAACCCATCACTTCCAGCCAGCCGGTATTGCTGCACACCCGGCAGCCGGCGCCGCCGCAGTTCACGCACTGGATATCCACCTCCGCCGAGGGCTCGGTGAAAGGAAAATAGGAGGGGCGGAAACGCACTTCCAGTTCCTTTTCAAAGAACTGGCGCAGGAAATCGGCGATGACGCCCTTGAGGTCGGCGAAGCTGGAGTGCTCGTCCACCAGCAGCCCTTCCACCTGGTGAAACATGGGCGTATGGGTCAGGTCGGAATCGCAGCGGTACACCCGGCCCGGGCAGATGATGCGCAGCGGCGGCTCCCGGCTCTCCATCACCCGCACCTGCACCGGCGAGGTATGGGTGCGCAGCACCGTGTGCTCATCGACATAGAAGGTATCGTGCATCGCCCGCGCCGGGTGGTGCTCGGGAATGTTGAGGGCGCCGAAGTTGTGGTAGTCATCCTCGATTTCCGGACCTTCCACCACCTCAAACCCGATGGCGGTGAAAAAGTCTTCCATCCGCTCCAGGGTGCGAGTGACCGGGTGGATGCCGCCGGTGCTCTGGCCGCGCCCGGGCAGGGTGACGTCGAGCGTCTCCGCCGCGAGCCTGGCCGCGACCGCCGCCGATTCCAGCGCAGTCTTGCGCGCGCCAATCAGTTCCTGCAGTTCCTCCTTGACCACGTTGATCTTCGCACCGGCAGCGGGCCGCTCCTCGGCGGACAGCTGGCCGAGGGCCTTCAGCAGCGCCGTGAACTGCCCTTTTTTGCCGAAGTAATCGACCCGCAGCTGTTCCAGCGTCGCGCCGTCATCCGCCTTCGCTATCGCGGCCCTGGCTTCGCTGGCGAGTTGTTCGAGGTTGTCCATGGTTTCGGTCTCGACGCTATTTCCTGTGACTTCGTTCTGTTCCAGCACCGCTACCGCTGCTTGGGGTGTCCGGGCGAGACTCGCCGTGAACCCATCCATGGGGGCTCGTATCGCGCATCCATGCGCTCAACGGTCTCGCCCGGACACCCCAACCATCGGCAGCTCCCACCGAAATATCATTAGAACCTACCGATAATCTGCAAGTGGCTCGGTGGTAGCACAGAGTATACGGATGGGACCAAGCTGGACCGTCTGCAGCCATGGATGGCTGCAGCCGAGCCTACATGGATGTACTCGCGGCGTGTCCAGTTGTGGCGTCCATTCGTATGCTCTGGGCGGCGCTAGAACTGAGCACACATTATCTCAGCCAGAGCAACAAAAAGGGAAAGAGCACCGCCCTTTCCCTTGATGTCCTGCGTGTAGCCAGCGAACCTCCGGGCGCAAACCGCCCGGACGGTGGGGTGGGCTCAGGCCAGAGCGGCCTTCGCTTGCTCCACTACCGCGCTGAAGGCCGGCTTGTCATGCACCGCCAGGTCGGCCAATACGCGCCGGTCCAGGGTGATGTCGGCTTTTTTCAGGCCATTGATCAAGCGGCTGTAGCTCAAGCCATTGGCGCGGGACTGGGCGTTGATACGCGTGATCCACAGCGCGCGAAACTGGCGCTTGCGCTGACGGCGGTCACGGTAGGCATACTGGCCAGCCTTGGTAACGGCTTGCTTGGCGACACGAAAAATACGGCTGCGGGCACCATAGTAACCCTTGGCCTGCTTCAAAATCTTCTTGTGGCGGCGATGAGCCACCACACCACGTTTTACGCGAGGCATAGTCTTCTCCTGTTCTGTTGATGGTTAACCGTCAGCACGCCCGCAACATGCGGTCTACAAGTACCTTGTCGCTCTTGTGAACCATGGAGGTTCCCCGCAACTGGCGCTTGCGCTTGGTTGTCATCTTGGTGAGGATGTGACTTTTATAGGCGCTCTTGCGCTTATAACCGCCTGCAGTTTTCTTGAACCGCTTGGCGGCCCCGCTGTGAATTTTCGCTTTTGGCATAATCAAATACTCCGCATTCGAGTGTTAATAAAATGAAGAATCAAGGGCATTCACGGGCCACTAGCTCTTCTTCCTGGGTGCGATCACCATTGTTAACTGCCGGCCTTCCATTTTCGGGAATTGCTCGACAGCGCCCAACTCGGCCAGATCAGCTTCTACCCGTTTGAGTAGCTCCATGCCGATTTCCTGGTGAGCCATTTCACGACCGCGAAAACGCAGCGTTACCTTGGCTTTATCGCCGCTTTCAAGGAAACGTACCAGGTTGCGTAGTTTTACCTGGTAATCCCCTTCCTCCGTCCCTGGACGAAACTTCATTTCTTTAATCTGGGTACGCTTCTGCTTCTTCTTCTGGGCAGCTTTCTGCTTCTTGGACTCGAAGATGTGCTTGCCGTAGTCCATCACCTTGCAAACCGGCGGATCGGAGTCCGCGATCAGCACCAGGTCCATGGTCGCCGCCTCGGCGGCTGCCAGCGCTTGTCTGAGAGGTACTATTCCTACCTGTTCACCATCAGCCCCGACCAGGCGAACCGGGTCCGCCGTAATCTGGTCATTAACGATCGCCTTTTTGCCGGCGCCCTTGCCCATTTCTTTCTTAATACGGATTCTCCAATGAAATACGGCCGCGACGTTCCACATCCTCGGCGAGCAGCGTTGCAAACGCTGCGGGATCCATAGATCCCAGGTCCTCGCCACGGCGGGTACGCACGGCCACAGTCCCTGATTCAAGCTCGTTGTCGCCCACCACCAGCAGGTAGGGGATGCGCTGAATCGTGTGCTCGCGGATTTTAAAGCCGATCTTTTCATTTCTCAAGTCCGACACCACCCGAAAGCCCTTGTTTTTTAAGGAATCTTCCACATTCCGGGCATATTCGGCCTGATTGTCGGTGATATTGAGCACAACCGCCTGCGTCGGCGCCAGCCAGGAGGGGAAAATACCCTCGAAGTGCTCGATCAAAATACCGATAAAGCGCTCGAAGGAACCGAGGATGGCCCGGTGCAGCATCACGGGCACCTGGCGGCTGCCGTCTTCCGCCACATACTGTGCCCCAAGCCGCCCCGGCATGGAGAAATCGACCTGGATGGTGCCCAGCTGCCATACCCGGCCGATGCAGTCCTTCAGGGAAAACTCGATCTTGGGCCCGTAGAACGCGCCCTCCCCCGGCAGCTCCTGCCAGGGCAGGCCCTGGGCATCCAGGGCGTCGGCCAGGGCCTTCTCCGCGCGATCCCAGTCCGCGTCGGAACCCACCCGCTGCGGCGGGCGGGTGGAGAGCCGGTAGATCACCTCGCTGAAACCGAAGTCGGCGTAGACCTCGTGCAGGAAGTCGATGAAGGCCGACACCTCGGGCTGGATCTGGGCTTCGGTGCAGAAGATGTGCGCGTCGTCCTGCACAAAACCCCGCACCCGCATGATGCCGTGCAGGGAGCCCGATGGCTCATTGCGGTGGCAGGAGCCGAATTCGGCCAGCCGCAGGGGCAGTTCCCGGTAGGACCTGAGACCCTGGTTGAACACCTGCACGTGGCAGGGACAGTTCATGGGCTTCACCGCGAACTCCCGGTCCTCGGCCTTCAGCGTGAACATATCGTCGCCGAACTTCTCGGCGTGGCCAGAGCGCTGCCACAGGGACATGTCCACCAGTTGGGGGGTCCTGATCTCCCTGTAGTCGCGCTCGCCCTGGGCCTTGCGCATGTACTGCTCGATGGTCTGGTAGATGCTCCAGCCCGCCGGGTGCCAGAACACCATGCCCGGCGCCTCCTCCTGGATATGGAACAGGTCCAGCTTCTTGCCGATTTTCCGGTGGTCGCGTTTCTCGGCTTCCTCGATGCGCGTGAGGTACTGCTTGAGCTGCTTTTTGTTGGCCCAGGCGGTGCCGTAGATGCGCTGCAGCATCTCGTTTTTGGCATCGCCGCGCCAGTAGGCGCCGGCCACCTTGGTCAGCTTGAACGCCTGCAATTTGCCGGTGCTGGGCACATGGGGGCCGCGGCACAGGTCCATCCAGGCGCCCTGGCGGTAGAGGCTGATCTCCTCGCCCTCGGGCAGCTCCTCGATGATCTGCACCTTGTAGTTCTCGCCCATGTTGCGAAACAGCTCAACGGCCTTTTCGCGGCTGACCACCAGCCGCTCGACCGGCAGGTCCTGCTCCACCAGTTCTTCCATGCGCTGCTCGATCCTGGCCAGGTCCTCGGGCGCAAAACTGTGGCCGGTGGCGAAATCGTAGAAGAAGCCGTCCTCTATCACCGGGCCGATGGTCACCTGTACCCCGGGGAACAGCTCCTGTACCGCCATGGCCAGCAGGTGGGCGGTGGAGTGGCGGATAACCTCGAGTCCCGCGTCGTCGCGGTCGGTGATAATGGCCAGCGCCGCGTCCCGTTCGATGATATGGGAGGTGTCGACCTCGCGGCCATCGACCACCGCCGCGAGCGCGGCTTTTGCCAGGCCGGGGCCGATATCGGCGGCAACATCGTGTACGGTGACAGGGTTGGCGAACGCACGCTGGCTGCCGTCTGGCAGGGTGATAACAGGCATGGGTGGTTCCTTTCCTCAGTGGTGGCCACTACCAAAGGCCACGTGATTACATCTAAGCTATTGATCTTACTGGACTTTAAATGAGTGGGCCCAGCACTGCAGGCAGCGCCGGCAGGCGCTGCGCCCGCGGCCGCCCCAACAGGGCGGCAATAGTGCCTGAATGGGCAAAATATTGGAAGGGCAACGACCCGGCGTGGAACGACCCCGGAATGGAGCAGCCCGGCACAGGCCCTGTCGTCTACTGCGTGCAGTCGGTAAGCAGGTAGCCATCCGGCGCCAGGCTGGTGGCGAGCATCACGCGGTTGATGTCGAGGTGATCGCGCCAGCTGTCTGCCTGCTGCTGCTCCTCCTGCAACCAGAAGGCCTCGATTGCCGCCGGCAGATCGCGGTATCCGGCGAGGCGGTCCAACTGCCTCAGTTCCTCTCCCGTTGCAACAAACTCGCCTGCTTGCTGTGCAGACAGGTCGCTCCAGCGCGCGATCGCGTGCAGCCCGATCGCCAGCCCCAGTTCGCGGAAGGCGAGGCGGTGTGTGGCCGGCAAACGGAGCACCCCGGAACGCTCAAAGGCCACCACCCCGGCCACACAATCTGCCAGCAGGGACGACAATTCAAGCGGTCCCCACCCCTGGGACCCGGCTGGCAGTTGCGCCAGGCAGAACGTGTCCGCCAGCAGGCCGCCGGTGCCCAGCGGGTCATCCGTAGCCCAGGTCCTGCCGGCACACATCGCCTGGCAATCGGCTATCTCATCCCACAGAGCAACGGTCTCCGTGGAATCCTCGTCGTAGATGCTGTTAGCCTCGATTTCCAGGTAAGCGACCAGCGCATCCAGCGGGTCATGCTGGCCCATGCTTGTCACCAGCGGCCGGGAAAGGTCCACAGACATCTTCCAGTACATTCGCCTGGCCTGCCCCGCCATGGGTCTGTAGGTGAAGCCGGCGTGCGCCGCCCTGGCCAGTTCCAGTGCCCAGCGATGATAGCGACTCTCGCCGGTGACTACCGCCATGCGGACGAGCGCCTGCATCCACTTCGCCAGGTAATGAAAGTACTGCCCGTCCCGATCCCATTCCAGGCGGTCATCGAAGG
The DNA here is from genome assembly GCA_963700715.1 of uncultured Gammaproteobacteria bacterium. GTDB lineage: Bacteria > Pseudomonadota > Gammaproteobacteria > Pseudomonadales > Halieaceae > JARRPM01. The sequence continues at coordinate 240,260 of CAVOYP010000009.1, read as the reverse complement.
CTTCATGGGGCTGGCGCTCGGGCAGTTTCTTGCCGATTCGCAGCCCGCCGGCGGTGGGGTGCTCGCTACCGGACTGTTCATCCAGGCCGCTTATCCAACCGCTGCGCCAGTCGTTATCGGCGTACCTGCCCAGCACGAAATGCACCTGGTCGACCAGGCGGCGAGCGGTATCGAGATGGATCTGCCGGCCTGTCAGTCGATAGAGCTGGAGGAAGTTGCAGACGGCAAAGGCGTCGGTCCAGAGGTAGCGGCGCGGCGCGCTCGAGCTGTCGGACAGCCCGGTCGTCCTCGCGTAGTCGCCCATGATCTCGAGGCAGGTGGCGGTTGCTTGCACAGGGTTACCCTCGCGCACGCCAGGCTATCAACACCGCGTCTGGGACTGGCCCCCACGCCATCATCAGGTTAGAGCCCAAAGGGGAAAGTATCGGGCGTTCCCCTGATGTCCTGCCTGCGCAGCGGCTCAACGGCCCGGGTGGCATCAAACCAGATATATTCGTCAAACTGACGGGGCAGGCAGGCGTAGAAATAATGGCTCTGCAATTCTGTTTCAGGCCGGTAAATCACCCCGATCGCGCGCTCCAGCCTTTCAGCCAATAGTCTGTGCCGGGCAGCTTCCCTGAGCGGATTGCGCAGGGGCAATAAAAAATTGTCGGTGCGAACCTCATGAAAGACCCGCTCATAGCTGTCCATGTGCGACGGTTGCACCTGTTTCACTTCCATCGGGCCACCCCACTCGGATGCCGCTGCAACGGTCCCATTGTCCGTACCAAAGCCGATAATGTAAGCCGCGTCGCCATAGTGCTGCCTTACAAGCTGGCCGACATTGAACTCGCCCCGGGCACTCATCTCGGTAGCGCGGGCGTCACCGACGTGCGAGTTGTGCTCCCAGACCACCACTTTCGCTTCCGGTCCACGAAAGCGCAGCACCGACTGCAGTGTGTCAAACATATGCTGGTCGCGCTGGTTCCAGGAGTTGAATTCGGCGTAGTACATGGTGCGATAGTACTGCTCGGCGTTCTTCACCAGGCGCGCATTCTGCTCGGCGTCAAAGAAGCGCTTGCCATCCGCCATTGAATAGTCGGCGCGCTTCCTCAGCAGGTTCTGCAGGATTGCAACGACTTCGGCTTCACATTTTCTGTACTGCCGCGTCAGCAGGGCCTGGCCATAAAGCGCCGGATCGCGCGCCCAGGGCGTCAGGCAGCCATAGCGCACCCTGGCGACTTCAGCTGTCTCAGGATCAATGGTTTCGAGGTAGTTGAGCACGGCGTCTATGGAGCTGCTCAGGCTGTACAGATCGAGACCGTAAAAGCCTACCCTGGACCTGAGCGGCGTAACCTGCGCATTGTAGGCTTTCAACCATTCGACAAAATCGAGTACCGAGCGGTTAGCCCACATCCAGGTGGGAAAGCGCGAGAAGGGAGCGCTCGCCAGCAGGGGGTCAGGCGAAGTACCGGTGATGTAGTGGTCTACGGCTGCCGCATCAGGCCAGTCCGCTTCAACGGCAATACCGGTAAACCCTTTCTTCTCGATCAACTCCCGGGTGATGCGGGCCCTCATCTCATAAAACTCGGCGGTGCCGTGTGAGGCCTCGCCCAGCAGCACCAGGCGGCTATCGCCGATGCGTTCCAGCAGTGCGTCCAGATTCACCCGGTCAATCGTGGCAAAGTGCTCACTGGAATCATAAATCAGCTCTGGCAGCGTCGCCTCCGCCGTTCTGGCAGATACTGTGCTGGCGGTTTCGTCTTCCCATCCGGCGGCACCGATGAGGGGTACGAAGCGCACGCTTCCCAGGTCCTCTTCGAGGTACTCGGTCTCGCTGATGCGGCGGACGCGGAGCAGCTTCTGGCTGTGCAGGGTAACGCCGACCGGAATTACCAGGCGGCCGCCTACAGCCAGTTGCTGCTTGAGTGTTGCAGGAACTTCGGGGCCCCCGGCGGCTGCGACGATGGCATCAAAGGGAGCGTACTGTGGCCAACCCAGGGTGCCATCACCATGCAACACACGGATGTTGGTATATCCCAGCTCCGCAAGTCGGTTGCGAGCGGTATCGGCGAGGATTTTATGCCGCTCTATGGTGTACACATCGCTGGCGATCTGGGCCAGGATCGCGGCGGCATAGCCGGAGCCGGTACCGACTTCCAGTACGCGGTCCTGTGGCCGCAATTCAAGCGCTGCCGTCATCAAGGCCACGATATAGGGTTGCGAGATCGTCTGGCGTGCCGCGATCGGCAGGGGCGAGTCGTGGTAGGCGAACTCGACCAGATCCGGTGGCACAAATTTCTCACGCGGAACCGCGTTGACGGCAGCGAGCACAGCCTGGTCCCGCAGGCCTCGCGCAGCCAACTGGTGATCGATCATCTGCTTTCTGAGATTTTCGAACTGGCCCACAGCAGAGTCCCCCTGTTGCAATCAACCAAGCGCTCTGAAGCAGCCTGCCACCTGCCGGGAGATGCCCGTCAAGGCAGGCGGCCACCAGAACCTGGTTTAAGGCTACGGCGGCTTCTGACTCAGTGCATTGTTTCAGGTCAACACAGTAGATAGCGGCCCGCAATCAGTCAGCGGAATGACCTGATACCAGGACACAGCCCTTCACCGCACTGCCCCGACTGTTTCAGGCACCTTCCGGGGCCGGCCGAGCACCGGCAGCCAACAGGGCCCTCACCCGCGCCAGCAGATCCACCCCCTCTCCGGGGACGAACCGGTACCTGACCTGCACCGTGGGCAGGGACAGCGCGAGCAGGCTGGCGATATTCGCCGGGCTCGCATTCAGCACCAGTTCCGCGCCGGAGGCCTCTATGGTGGCTTTCAGTTCGCGGCGCTGGTGATCGGAATAACCCATGGCGGGGAGAACCGCCAGCAGCTGGGGATGCTCGATGTAGATATCCCGGAGGCTGCCGACGGCGCAGCTGCGCGGGTCCACCACCTCACCCGCCCCGTATTTGTGTGCGGCCACCCAACCCGCGCCGTAACCCATGCCGCCGTGGGTCACCGTGGGACCGTCCTCGACGATAAGAACCCGCTTGCCCTTTACCTGCGCAGGCTCAGCCGCGCTCACTTCCAGATCTGCCATAAGCAATTGCGCCGCAGGATTGATGGCCTGCTTCAGCGCGCGGATGGCCTCGATATCCGCCGCCGAAGCCCGGCCCGTCTTGTTGATCACCACGATATCGGCCGCCCGGAAATTGGTCTCTCCCGGATAGTAGCCCGGGCCATGGGCCGCGCGCAGCGCATCGCATACAACAATGTTGAGGTCCGGTTTGATAAAGGCGAAATCGTTGTTGCCCCCGTCCCACAGGATCAGGTCCGCCTCGGCCTCCGCGGCGCGCAGGATCGCCTGGTAGTCCACCCCGGCAAAAATGACCAGCCCCTGTCGCACATAGGGCTCGTACTCCTCCCGCTCCTCTATGGTGCAGTCGTGCAGATCCAGGTCCGCGAGGGTGGCAAAGCGCTGCACGGCCTGGGCCCGCAGGTTGCCGTAGGGCATGGGGTGGCGCAGGGTCGCCAGCCGCACGCCCTCATCCGCCAGTGACCGCGCCAGCCACTGGGTCAGGGGGCTCTTGCCGGTGCCGGTGCGGGTCGCGGTGATCGCCACCACCTTGCGCTGGCTCAGCAGCGTGGTGTGGGCCGGGCCCAACAGCACGAAACTCGCCCCGGCGGCCTGCGCGATCGAGGCCCGGTGCATCACCTCGACATGGGACAGGTCGCTGTAGGCAAAAAACACGAAATCGATGGCCAGGGCTTTGATCAGGCCCGCCAGCTCGCTTTCATCGTGGATGGGAATATCGCTGTCATAGCCCTCGGGCGCGAGCTCATGCGGGTAGCTGCGCTGCGCGATAAAGGGAATCTGGGCGGCGGTAAAGGCGCATACGTGGAACTCGGGATGCGCCGCAAAAAAGGTGCGGAAATTGTGAAAGTCGCGCCCGGCGGCGCCCATGATGATGCAATTAAACGCCACGGGCCGGCTCCACTACCGTACCGGCCTCACCCATGAGGGCGGCGGCGAGATCCCCCGGCTGGCAGATGACCGCGCGCCCGCCGGTGGCCTGTACAAACTGGATCGCGGCCTCGACCTTGGGCCCCATGCTGCCCTCGGGAAAATGCCCCGCCGCCAGCCAGCCGGACAGTTGCTCCGGGGTGGTACGGGCGACCAGCCGCGCCGCGTCGCCGCCAAAGTCGGTGTAGGCGCCGGCCACCCCGGTGACCATCACCAGCTGCCCGGCGCCCACGCCGATGGCCAGCAGCGCGGACGCCAGGTCCTTGTCCACCACCGCCTCCACGCCCTTGAGGCCCTCAGCAGTAGCGGTAACGGGGATACCCCCGCCCCCGGCGGCGATCACGATGATTCCCAGCGCGAGCAGCTGCCGGATAACCGCCAGTTCCACTATCTCGATCGGCCTGGGCGAGGGCACCAGGCGACGCCCCCTGCCGCTCTTGTCATAGACCAGGGCCAGCCCGGCGCTCGCCAGCGTCGCCGCCTGCGGCGGATCGAACCAGGGACCGATGGGCTTGCTCGGATGGGCAAAGGCAGGGTCACTGGCAGCCACCCGCACCTGGGTCAGCAGGGCCGCCACCGGGCGCTGGCCCCGGGTCAGGTTGTGCAGGGTCTGCTGCAGCACGTAACCGATCTCCCCTTCCGACTCCGCCACGCAGACCTCCAGCGGCAGGGCGTAGGCTTTGCCCAGCGCCTCCTCGACCCGGGTCAGTATGTAGCCCACCTGGGGTCCATTGCCGTGGGTGATCAGCAGCTGCCGGTGCGGGTCCAGCGCGCCGGCGAGGGGAGCGAGGGTCCGGGCCGCGAACTCGAACTGCCCCGCCATGGTCAGCGCCTCACCCGGACGGGCGAAGGCATTGCCCCCGAGGCTCACGACCCAGGGCTGTTGCAATTCAGGCCCCTCGCCGCCGTGCGACTTTTTTCTTTGCCCGGCGCGGCGGCGCGCCGGTTTTGCCGCTGTCACGGCCTTTCGCCGCGCCTTCGGCGGCGTCGCGGCGGAGCGTTGCGCCAACCAGGCCACCGACTGGGCCCAGACCGCGTCCTGCGCCTTGCTGCCGATGATCACGCCCATATGGCCGCCGGGCGCGAGGCGGAAATCCTTGTCTTTGGCGGCGACGATGTCGACGATCTTCTGCGCTATGTCCGCGGGTACCAGGATGTCGGTCTCGCCGGCGAATGCCAGCAGGCTGGACTGGATCCTGTCCAGCTCCGCCACCTGGTCGCCCACGTCCATCCTGCCTGTCGCCAACTGGCCCTCCCCTACCACCTTCAACGCCATATCCCTGATGACCCCGCCGGGATACAACAGCATGTGGTTGAGGTAATCCGCGGTGGTGCTGTGGGACTTGACGAACTCCCGGTCCGACAGCCGCGTCACCAGGTCCCAGTAGGTGGTGACGCTGCCCACCGGGTCCGTCATCTTGAACACCAGGGTCGTGGCCCAGGGCGGCAATGCGAGTCGCGCGGGATCCAGCGCCTTCATGCGCAGGTTGGTGTAGTTGCTCACCAGCTGCGCCGCCATGTTGAGACCCTGGCCGGCGCCGGCCACACCGGCGATCACACCGCGGCCGCTCTCCAGGTCGATAGGGCTGGCGACGGTGATGATATTGCGGATGGCCGGATCCTGTACCTGGCCCTGGTGCAGCAGGCACAGCAGGCCGCCCATGCACCAGCCCATCAGCGAAACGTCTTCACTGCCGGAGTGGGCGCGGATCTTGTCCAGGGCGATACCCAGCATGGTGTAGGAGTAGTCCTTGAGGCCGAGGTGGGCGTGTTCCTTTTTTGGCTTGCCCCAGTCCACCAGGTAGGTCCTGAAACCGCTGGCCGCCATGTAGCGCACCAGGCTGCGCTGGGGCATCAGGTCGAAGGTCTCGGTCGTCACCCCGAGGGGCGGCACCAGCACCAGGGGCACCGCGTGCTGCTTGCGCTGCACCGGCATCAGGCTGCCATCGACCAGTTCGATTTCCTCCTCCTCCGGCAGGCCGTAGTAGCGCACCGCCATCAGGTCGCCGTCGTGCACCAGCTCGAACCAGGTGCGGCCGGACTGGATGAGGGTGTCGCGCTTGAACAGCCAGTCGGCGCCATTGGCGGCGCTTTTCGCCAGCCGGCGGTTGAGCGCGAGCCCGCCTTCAATCGCCATCCTTGCCAGGCTGTTCATGCCGCATCCTCCGTCGACTGCACAATGTCCTCCAGTTCCACCAGGGCCCGGCCGAGGTAGACCGCCAGGCGCTGCAGGTGCGGCAGCGTATCGCGGGCGCCGGTAAAGCCGATGTTCAGGGTGCCGGCATAACTCACGCAGTCGATACTCAGGGCCGCGTATTGCAGCAGCTGGCTGATGGGGTAGATCGCATCGAGTCGGGCCCCGTCGAAATACCGCGGGGTATCGCAGCCCTGGGTATTGGAGATTTTCAGGTTGAACACGGTCGGCACGAACCGCCCCAGCGCGGGCAGCTGGCTGGCAAACAGCGGCGCCGCGCGCAACAACACATAGGGTGTCACCGCATCCTCGGGCAGCGAGGCCCGGTCCGCCCGCACCGTCTTTATCGATTCCTTGACCGCTGCCAGCCGTTCCAGCGGCTCGCCGATATGGGTGCCCAGTTCCACCCGGATCCCGGCGATCGCATTGGCGGCATTGTGGCCACCCCGCTCCCGCAGGGAAACCGGGATCAGGCCGACCAGGGAGTCGTCCGGCAGGGCGTTGTACTCCTTGAAGAAACGCCGCAGTGAGGTCGCGCAAAGATAGGTGAGAACCTCGTTGACCGTGCAGGAAACCGCCGCCGCAAGGCGCTCGATGCGCGCCTGCTCAAACTGCTGGGTGGCGAAGCGCCGCTGCTGGTTGATCGCCCGGTTCAGGGTCGAGCGGGGCGCGCCCCGCGGCAGCAGGAAACCTCCGGGTTTGTCCGGGGACAGCGCCGCGCGCAGCAGGCCCGCACCGGCGCGGCCCAGTGAGGAGAGGGACGCGATCGCGCCATCCACGCCGGCGGCAGGGCCCTCCTCAGTGTCGCCACCCGCCAGGGGTCGTGCCCACAGGGGTGGCAGATTGCGGCTGCGGGCACTGTCGGACAACATCGCAAGCACGGTGGGCACGCAGTCCAGGAAACTGACCAGGGCGTGGTGAATCTTGACGTAGAAAGCGAAACGGTCGCGCTCGAGTCCCTCGATCAGGTGGAACTCCCAGAGCGGCCGGTTGCGGTCCAGCGCCGGGCTGTGCAGGCGCGACACCATGATCCCGAGCTCGCGCTCGCCGCCCGGCTCCGGCAGCGCCGAGTGCTGGAAGTGATAGTTGAGGTCCACATCCCGCGCCTCCACCATGCGCGGCACCCTGCCGCTGAGGCCCTCGCCGGACAGGCGCATATTCCACGGCGCGGTGCGCACCTTGTGCTTGCGCATCCTGGCGGCCATCTGGCCCAGGTAGTCCGGCGCCGCGTTGCGCGGCTTGTGGAAAATAGCCAGTACACCGACATGCATCGGCGTATCCGCCGTCTCCAGCAGCAGCCACGCCGCGTCCACGGGCCTCAATAGTGTGGTTGGCATCCTCGGAAGTCCCTGCCCTGTTGTGGGCCGGAAAGTATAGCAGTCCCGCCCTACAAAAAAGCCAGCTGCCTGATCTCCGCCAGTTGGTCGCGCAGTGCCGCCGCCTGTTCGAACTCCAGATTTTTGGCATGCTGGTGCATCTGGTTGTTCCAGTTGCTTCAGCTTGCGCGCGAGGGCTGCCGGCGAGAGGTTCGCCACCTCGGTGCTGTAGCTGAGCCGGGTCTCGGCCACTTTCTCCGCCCTGCTCTTGCCCCTGGTGGGCATCCGCCGGGCGCCTTCCATGATGTCCTGTACCGACTTGACCACGCCGATCGGGGTGATGCCGTGGGCCTCGTTGTACGCCAGCTGCTTGTTGCGCCGGCGCTCGGTCTCGGCCATGGCTCGCTCCATCGATCCGGTCACCCGATCCGCGTAGAGAATCGCGCGGCCGTTAAGGTTGCGCGCCGCCCGCCCAATCGTCTGGATCAGGGAGCGCTCGGAGCGCAGGAAGCCCTCCTTGTCGGCATCGAGGATGGCCACCAGCGACACCTCCGGCATGTCGAGCCCCTCCCGCAACAGGTTGATGCCCACCAGCACATCAAACACCCCCAGGCGCAGGTCGCGGATGATTTCCACCCGCTCCACCGTCTCGATATCCGAATGCAGGTAGCGCACCTTGATGCCATTGTCCGCGAGGTATTCCGTCAGGTCTTCCGACATGCGCTTGGTGAGCGTGGTGACCAGCACCCGCTCGCCGCGCTCGATCGTGATATGGATCTCCCTGAGCAGGTCGTCGACCTGGGTGAGCGCGGGCCGCACTTCCAGCGGCGGATCAACCAGCCCCGTGGGGCGCACCACCTGCTCCACCGTGCGCCCGGCGTGCTCCGCCTCGTAAGGCCCCGGGGTGGCGGACACGAACACCGCCTGGGGCACCAGCAGCTCCCACTCCTCGAAGCGCAGGGGCCGGTTGTCCAGGGCCGAGGGCAGGCGGAAACCGAATTCCACCAGGGTCTCCTTGCGGGAGCGGTCGCCCTTGAACATGGCGCCGATCTGGGGAATGGTGGCGTGGGACTCGTCGACAATCACCAGCGCATTCTTCGGCAGGTACTCGAACAGGGTCGGTGGCGGCTCCCCGGGCGCGCGTCCCGACAAATAGCGCGAGTAGTTCTCGATACCGGTGCAGTAGCCCAGCTCGCGGATCATCTCCATATCGTAGCGGGTGCGCTGCTCCAGCCGCTGGGCCTCCACCAGCTTGTTGTTGTCCTTGAGCTGCTTGACGCGATCCGCCAGTTCCAGCTCGATCTGCTCGACCGCCCCCAGCAGCACATCGCGGGAAGTGACGTAGTGGCTCTTCGGGAAGATGGTGATGCGCGGCAGCTTCGCCGAGATCGCGCCGGTTAGGGGATCGAACAGGCAAATACTGCTGATCTCCTCGTCGAACAGCTCGACGCGCACCGCGTCCCGCTCGGAATCCGCGGGGAAGATGTCGATGACATCGCCGCGCACCCGGTAGCTGCCACGGTGGAAATCCACGTCATTGCGCGTGTACTGCAGCTCCGCCAGCTGGCGCAGGATGTGGCGCTGGTCGATGAACTCGCCGCGGGACAGGTGAATGACCATCCTGAAGTAGGAATCGGGATCACCCAGGCCGTAAATAGCGGACACGGTGGCTACCACCAGGCAGTCCTCCCGCTCCAGCAGGGCCTTGGTGGCGGACAGGCGCATCTGCTCGATGTGCTCGTTGACCGACGAGTCCTTCTCGATATAGGTATCCGAGGATGGCACGTAGGCCTCAGGCTGGTAGTAATCGTAATAGGAGACGAAGTACTCCACCGCGTTGTTGGGAAAGAACTCCTTGAACTCGCCGTAGAGCTGGGCCGCCAGGGTCTTGTTATGGGCCATCACGATCGTGGGACGCTGCAGCTGCTCCACCACGTGGGCCATGGTGAAGGTCTTGCCGGAACCTGTGACCCCCAGCAGGGTCTGGGAAGCCAGCCCGGCGCGAATGCCCTCGACCAGCTGGCTGATCGCCTGGGGCTGGTCGCCGGCGGGCTGGAAAGAGGACACTACCTTGAAGGGTCTGGACACGAACGCTTAACGCCTGGCGCGAATGAGCCGCCCATTATGGGTTAGCTGGCGCGCAATTGCAGCCTGCCCGGCAGCAGTCAAACCGCCGCCGGCCCGGGATACGACCAGGGCATGGCCTGCTCCAGCTCCAGGGCGAGCTCCAGCAGGCGTCTCTCCTGCCCCCAATCCGCGGCAAACTGCACGCCGATGGGGAGCCCGGATGCGCTCTGCCCCAGGGGCAGGGAAATTGCGGGGGTGCCGGCGACGTTCTGCGGCGCGGTAAACGCCGCGTAATGCAGCAGGCGCTGTGTCACCGTATCGAAGTCGAGATCGGGCCCGAGGAAACCCAGTGCTACCGGCGGGGTCGCGAGCACAGGCGTGAGGATCAGGTCGTGGCCCGCAAACAGGCGCCGGTAGTCGACGGCGAATGTTCGCAGCCGGCGAATGGCGCCGGGGCTGCGCCAGCAATGACTGAGATAATGTTTACTCAGCTGGCGGGTGAGCGGCTCCAGCTGGTGGCGATCAAATTCCCGCCCGAACATTTGCCTGCCCAGGTAGCGGATCGCCGCCGCCAGCCTGGCCCAGTACAGGAAAAAATCATCCGCCATCTGTTGCGTTACCGGCAGGGACACCAGTTCGACCGTATGGCCCTGCGCTGCACACACAGTGGCCACCCGTTCGACCGCAGCGACGACTTCCGGATCGCAGGTGCCGGCCACCGGGTGCCGGATGCTGAGCCCGATGCGCAGGCGCCGGACGGAGGGCGCGGTAATGTGACCGATGGCGGGCAGGGTCGGCGCCGGGCAGTGCCGCTCGGCCTGGGCATAAAACGCGGCCGTATCCCTCACCGTGCGGCTCACCACCCCCTCGGTAAGCAGATTGATCGGCAATTTAGCCGCCGCCGCGATGGTGGGCAGGCGACCGCGGGTGGGTTTCAGGCCCACCACACCGCAGCAGGCGGCAGGAATCCGGATGGAACCGCCGCCATCGTTGGCATGGGCGATGGGCACCACCCCGGCGGCGACCAGCGCGGCGGAACCGCCGGAGGATCCACCGCTGGAATGGGCGGTGTTCCAGGGGTTACGGGTGGCCGGACTGTGGCCCGGCTCGGTGGTGGCGGTGAGGCCGAATTCGGGCAGGGCCGATTTGGCTATGGGGATGAGGCCCGTCGCCCGGAATACCCGGGTGAATTCGCTGTCGGCGGCCACCGGAGCGACGGAGGTGCCGCGGGATCCGTGACGGGTGGGCGATCCGGCCAGGTCGGTATTGTCCTTGATCAGGGACGGCACGCCCGCCAACAGCCCCGCAGGCGCGGTGGGTGACAGGACGGCGGCTTCGGCCAACGCCTGCTCAAAGCGCTCACACACCACGGCATGCAGCAGCGGGTCCACTGCGCGCAGCCGCGCGATAGCGGCCTTGACCGCCTCCGCCGCGCTGAAATCGCCCGCAGCGATGCGGCTGCTGATCGAAACAGCATCGAGTTCGCCGAGTACATCGCTGCTTGTCGCCAGGACCTGCATCGCCCGCGGCTCCTTGTTCTCTGTTAAAGTGCGCCTAGGGTACAGGCAGAAGCGGGAGGCACAAACCCCTATATTGCCCGGAGGGACCTCCCTCAAGACAGCCAGGGAAAAGTATAATTCCGCCGGGCCTGGCGCCCGGGGCCATCAGATTGGCGTACAGGGCCATACCAGCGCTCGTTGCCAGAGGGGATACTGGCGGCGACATAAAGCCAAAGGCGGATTTCGTGAAATTATTACCCAGTGATGTGCTTACCATCCTCGCCCTGTATGTGCTGGTGCACTGCTCCGTCTACCTGTGGTACCAGACCAGGCCACAGAGAGGCGATGCGCGCCGGCAAAGCGTGCCCGCAGGCGGTTCAACCGTTGGTACCGACACCCGCGGGCGCCGGCGCCTAGCATCCGGCATTCACCACAGCGAGCACCGCAAGCGAGCCCTCGTGCGCATCGCGATCGGCGCTCGCCGCCCTGACCCTGGCCGGCACAGTCATATCTTCTGTCGGGGGCCAGGGGTCGGGCCCCTGGCCGTGAAATTCACCGCGCAAACAGGCGTGTGCGGCGGCCGGCAATAATGCTGAAATAGCGGTTGACCGCCCCCCCCTCCGTCATTAATATACGCGACCTCTGGTTAACGCCATTCCGCCTTAGCTCAGTTGGTAGAGCAATTGACTGTTAATCAATGGGTCGCTGGTTCGAGCCCAGCAGGCGGAGCCATTTTACAGAACAGCAAGGGGTTGCAGCGATGCAACCCCTTTTTGTTGCCTGTGACGCTGGCCTTCACACTGCAGGAATACCCGCCCGGCCCTTGAAAGCCTCGCAAATCTCTAATACTGTCCGCAGGAGTGGCTGGCACATTGCCGGATAAAACGGCCGGCAACATCGAAAAAACAATAAATATAAACGTGAGGTAGTATGGCTGGCCGAATTGCAACCCGTAGAACAACCATCGCTCGAGCAATTGCCCAACACCGCGCCACACTACTGGCTGGCGCTACTGCAACTGCCATGATGATGCCTGTCCTGGCGATGTCGCAGCAGCTTGAGGAAGTTCTGGTTACCGCCGAGAAACGTGTGGCCAATTTGCAGGACACTGCCCTGTCGATGCAGGTGCTCGGCACCGAGCAGATTCAAGAGCTGGGTATTTCGGGTTTTGACGACTATATTCAGTTTCTTCCATCCGTAGCCTTCACGACTCTACGCCCGGGCATCTCCCAGGTGTATATGCGCGGCATCAACAGTGGTGGTGATGGCAACCATTCCGCCTCCATGCCCTCGGTAGGTGTGTATCTCGACGAACAACCGATCACCACGATCAACGAAGTACTCGACCTGCACATGTACGATATTGCGCAAATAGAGGCACTGGCAGGCCCGCAGGGCACGCTGTTCGGGTCCTCCAGTCAGGCGGGTACTCTTCGTATCATCACCAACAAGCCCAGCAAGGAGTTCGAGGCGAGCTATGACCTGAGCGGGATATCTGTCGAAGAGGGTGACACTGGCTATACCGGAGAAGGTATGGTCAATTTTCCTATCGGTGATTCTGCCGCCCTGCGCCTGGTGGGATGGTACGACGACGCGCCCGGCTATATTGACAACGTGCCGGCCACGCTCACGTTCGAGGGTGCCGGCGTCACCATTAATAATGACCACCTCGTGGAGAACGACTTCAACGATACCAAAACCACAGGCGGCCGAGCCCTGCTGCGCGTTGACCTCAACGAAAACTGGGCTATTACGCCTGGCATCACCTATCAAAAGATGGACAGTAACGGCGCCTTCGACCATGACCCCGATGATTATGGTGATCTGGAGACAACAAAATTCTACGATACGTTCTACGACGAGGAATGGTACCAGGCCTCACTCACCGTGGAAGGCCGCGTGGGCGACATAGATATTGTCTACGCCGGCGCCTATCTCAATCGCAATCGTGATAGTAACTATGACTACTCCTGGTTTGCCGAGTACTATGACAATTACTACTCCACCGTGTACCTCGGCTACGATTGCTATCTATACGATAACGCGGGCAACTGTGTCGACCCCAGCCAGTACGTGGACCAGGACGAGCGCTGGACGCGCGACAGCCAGGAAATTCGCCTGCAATCCCAGGAGGGCCGACTGCGCTGGATCACCGGATTTTTCTACCAGAACCAGGAACATGATTTTGACCTGCAGTGGATTTCACCCGAGTTAGGCACGGATTTCTCACTGATTCCCGATGGACATACGGCGTGGCAGACCGACCAGACCCGTAAAGACAAAGAGCATGCCGTATTTGGCGAAATCAGCTATGACATTACTGATGCTATCACTGTCCTTGGTGGCGCCCGCTATTACAATTACAAAAATAGCCTGTTTGGCTTCAACGGCTGGTATGGCCGCTGTACCGGCTTCTATGACGATGACGGCAACTTTGTAGAGGACCAGGAAAATGGCAGTCTGCAGTTCCCCTGCTACAACACCGGCGTGCTCGATGACTCCACCAGCAATGACGACATTATTGGCAAGGCGAATATCAGCTACGACATCGACGACAACAAACTGGTCTATTTCACCTGGTCAGAAGGCTTCCGCCCCGGTGGTGTCAACCGTGCCAATGAAGGTTTTTCCTATGCCGAGGACAGCGTCACCAACTGGGAGGTCGGCTGGAAAACCACCTGGATGGACAACCGTCTGCGTTTCAACGGCGCATTCTATTACATGGAGTGGCAAGACTTTCAATACAACTCGCTGACCTTTGGTGAGGGCGTTCCGTTGACGATCATCAACAACGCCGGCCAGGCTGAAGTCTACGGCAGCGAGTTCGATCTGGACTACGCGCTCGCCGAGGAGTTCACGCTCTCGTTTTCCGGTTCCTATAACGATGCAGAAACCACGGACGTCATCGAACTGTCGGCCGGCGACATCCCCGAGGGCACTGCAATGCCGTACACTCCCGAGTGGCAGCTGAGCTCCATTCTCCGTTATGACACGCAATTCGGTGAATACGGTGCCTATGCCCAGGGCGCGGTATCCTATAGCGATGGCTTCAGTACCGACTTGCGGCCTGAGTTCGCGCAAGATACAGATTCCTACAGCCTTGTTAACCTGGCGATTGGTATCACCCGGGACAACTGGCACGTGGATCTTTTCCTCGACAACGCCACCGATGAGCGGGCAGAGCTGGATAATGTTGTCCCCGAGAACCCAAGCGGCTACTACAGCAAGTCAGGCACGTTCTACGTTACCAACCAGCCGCGGAGTATCAGCTTGCGCTTCGGCCAGAAGTTCTAGGATGAACTGAGCGGATCGGCATATGCCCGTGTCACATAGCTGCGGCAGGATCATCCTTCCGCAGTTTTTTTCACCCGGAGTCCCACGCCCGATTCAATTGCCTGATGCCAGCAAGGCCTGCGGCGGGTAGAATCCAGCCATGCATACAGCATCTGCGAACCCAGTGGAGAAACGCCAGCAAGCCCTGCTCCAGGCTGGCCAGTTACTCGCGTCGAAACCCGCTGCGTCCCTCGCCCAGGTGGAGGACCTGTTAAGCGAGGATCCGAATAATGTAATGGCGGCACAGATCAAGGGTTCTGCCCTGAGACTATTAGGGCGAACCGGGGAGGCGCTGGCGACATTCTCGGCACTGAAGGACAGGATGCCGGGGCGCGCCGTGCTGTTTCACGAGCTGGGCCTCTGCTTTGGTGCACTGGGCGACAATCAACAGTCAGTAAAACACCTGCGCAAAGCGCTTGAGCTGAAACCTGACTTCAGCGCGGCGTGGCTGGCCTTATCCAACCAGCTGGATTCCCAGGGCGACCAGACCGGCAGCCAGGCGGCGCTGGAGCGCTACTTGCAGGCCTCAACCCGGCATCCCGAATTGATTCAGGCGGCGCACCACCTGCAGGCGGGCAAACTCGGACAGGCCGAGCCGATTATCAAGGGGGTCCTGAAAAAACACCCCAACGATGTCTCTGCAATCCGCATGCTGGCAGACCTCGCTATCCGCCTCGATCGATTCCAGGATGCCAGAAACCTGCTCGAGCGCTGCCTGGAACTGGCGCCTGACTTCACGCTGGCGCGGCAAAACTACGCGTCGGTCCTGCGGCGCCTGCATGAGCTGCCCGAAGCCATGCACGAGATCGAAACGCTGCTGCGGGAAGACCCGGCAAACCCGCGCTACCTCATTCTCAAAGCCTCGGTCCTGACCCAGCTGGGCAAGCACGCAGCCGCCGTAGAAATCTTCGAGGGAGTGATCAAGGACTACCCCAACCAGTTCGCCGCGCAGATGAGTTATGGCCACAACCTGAAAACCCTGGGCAGGGTTGATGAAGCCATCAGCGCCTATCGCCGCACCGTGGAAATCTCCCCCACCACGGGCGAAGCCTACTGGAGTCTTGCCAACCTCAAGACCTTTCGCTTCAGCGACGAGGATGTCAGCAACATGCGAGCCGCAGTGACGTCCGGTGGCGGCGACGCCGACGACCAGAGTCACCTCGCCTTCGCCCTCGGCAAGGCGCTGGAGGACCGGGGCGAGTACGACGAGTCGTTCAAGTTTTACCGCCGCGGCAACGAGATCCGCCGCATCGAGCATGGTTACGACCCCAAGCGCAATATGTACAACGCCGTGCGCCAGGTAAAAACCTGCACGGCGGAATTATTCGCCGCCCGTGCGGGCGCAGGCTGCCAGGCACCGGACCCGATCTTTGTGGTGGGCCTGCCTCGAGCCGGCTCCACCTTGCTGGAACAGATACTGGCCAGCCATTCGATGGTGGAGGGAACCACCGAACTGCCGGACATCATCGCGCTCTCACGGCTACTGGCCGGAGATCGGAAGGCCAATCCGGCCGGGCTGTACCCGGAAGTACTCAGGGAGCTGGCCCCGGCCCGGCTGCGCGAACTGGGGGAGAGCTATCTCGAATCGACGCGAGTACATCGCTCGGCGCTGCCCTTTTTCATCGACAAAATGCCCAACAATTGGCTTCATGTGGGGCTGATACACCTGATTCTGCCCAACGCCAAAATCATCGATGCCCGCCGCCATCCGATGGCCGGCTGTTTCGCCTGCTACAAGCAGTTGTTCGCCCGCGGGCAGACCTTCACCTATGACCTGACCGCGGTCGGCCATTACTACCGCAACTACATCAAGGTGATGGACCACTGGGACGAGGTGCTACCGGGCAAAGTACTGCTGGTGCAGTACGAGGATATGGTGGCTGACTCGGAAACACAGATCCGCCGCGTACTGGAGCACTGCAAGCTCCCCTTCGAAGAGCAGTGCCTGCGCTTTTACGAAACCGAGCGCGCGGTTCGCACGCCCAGCTCAGAGCAGGTGCGCCAGCCCATTTTCCAGGAGGGCCTGGAGCAATGGCGGAACTACGAGGCACACCTCGATCCTCTCAAAAAGGCACTGGGGCCGCTGCTCGAACGCTATCCCATTACGTCGAAACCCACCGGGGTTTCAGCGTAGGGCCCGAGAGGGGATGTCAGCTGAGCACCCTGCGCAACGGGGTATAGCGCAGCAGGAACTTCACCAGCTGCAGTGTCAGAAAGATGGTCAACACCGGCAGCACCAGGCTCCAGAGCACATTGCTGGCCCATATTCTGTTGAGCGGATACAGCAGGTCCATCACGAACATATGCAGCAGATAAATTCCGAGGCTGTATTTGCCGTTCTCAACCAACCAGCGCGCCTGCAGGGGTTTCGCGCCATAGATGCCGAGCATGGCGGCACCGATCCCGAAGGCCAGGGTACCGCTGTTGAAATCGTAAATGGTGGGGCCGTCGTAGTGCTGCTTCAGCCACAGCGCCTCTGCGAGGTGCCACGCCAGGCCGACGCCAGTCAGGGCATAGCCGAGCAACAGCCTGTTTCGCGGCTCGCCGTTTGCCTGAGCCATGAAAACGCCGCTGGCGAAGAAAACCGTGCTCAGAAATGGCCCGTTGCGGGTGAAGAAGCCGGGGTCGAACCCTATCGGGGTTTCACGGTAGGGGCTGGACAACAGGGCTATGCCATACAGGATCAGGCCCAGACCCAGCAGGTAACCAATTTTACGAAAGTAAATAAATGGCGTGCTGATCACCGCCGCGCACAACAGCGCGGGCAGAAACCACAGCTGGGTCTTCGCGCCGCCAAACAGGAAGTTCTCCCAGCTCAGGGTCCACATGTAGAAGTGCCAGTGGGCGAACTTCACGGGGGCATCCCATCCATCTGCCGGGATCAGCGCCACGTTGTAAGGCAGCAGGTAGAAAACACACCAGAAGAAATACAGGAGCGCCAGCCGTTTCGAGGTCCTCGACAGGCGTTTCAAGGGCTGTGCATGGTCAAAGTTCTGGGCGAACAGGTAACCGGACACCACAAAAAAACTGGGTACCGCGAAGCGACAGATCTGGTTGAAGATGAAACCCAGCTTGACGAGATTCTGGTCCGCCACCAGAAACAGGGGAAAACTGTGGATGCCTATGACGAAGAAGACCGCCACAAGCCGCAGGCTGTCCAAAGTCTCCTGTCTCGAGTTCACGAGCCGTCCGGGCTGTTGACTGGCATTTAACGGGCATTCCTCTGGTGGCGTGAAACCTGGGCGGCTGGCAGTAAAGCCGATCCCTGCGCACTCCGTCAAGGCGGAATGGGTCGGGCAGGTGAGCCCCCGCCACAGCCCAAAAAGAGCACTTCTGTTTCCACAATTCTCTGCTATTCTAGGCCCGCTTCACCACCTAACAGGTTTGCGCGGGTGTAGTTCAATGGCAGAACGGCAGCTTCCCAAGCTGCATACGGGAGTTCGATTCTCCTCACCCGCTCCACACTTACAATAAAATGGGTCTCCCGGCATGAAAATCCTTTACTTCAAACTCAGGGCTGTCGTGGTCACCTGGCTGATGCGCCTGCTGCCACGCAACCCGCCTATTGTCTATAAGGGCATCAATTCGGCACTGACCCTGTGCGAACAGGTGGCCGTGCTCGGTTATAACAAGGTACTGCTTGTCACCGACCATTTTCTCAACAGCTCCGGCTTGCTGGACGGTATCAAGGCCACCCTGCAAAAAAGCGGTGTTGAGTTCCTGGTCTACGATGGCGTCCTGCCCGACCCCGCCTTCGACCAGGTACAGGCCGGCGAGGCCATGCTAAGGAGCGGTCACTGCACGGCGGTCATCGCGGTGGGTGGGGGTTCCGTGCTCGACGCGGCCAAAATGATGGCGATGTTGCACACCAATCCCGGCGACCTGAAGAGTTTCGACGGCATCCAGAAATGCAAGAAGCCCGGGCTGCCATTGTTCGCCATCCCGACCACGGCCGGGACCGGCTCCGAAATAACCCTGGCCGCCATCATCACCGACCCGGTCACACACCGCAAGGCGCCCATCGTGGACAGCAAGATGATCCCGGGCTATGTCGCCCTTGACGCCCAGATCATGAAGGGCATGCCTCCGGGCATCACTGCCGCCACCGGTATGGACGCCCTGACCCACGCGGTGGAATCCTACCTGTCGAAGGCCTCCTCCAGCACTACCGAGGAGCACGCCACGGCGGCCGTGCGACTGATTTTCAAGTACCTGCAGCGGGCCTTCAGGGACGGCGATGACATGGAAGCCAGGGATGGTATGGCCCTGGCAGCGTTCTATGCGGGCGCCGCGTTCGGCAAAACCTCAGTGGGCTACGTCCACGGTATCGCCCACCAACTGGGACGGGTCTGTGGCACGCCGCACGGAAATGCGAATGCCATGGTCCTGCCCGAGGTAATGGCGGCCTACGGCGACTGCGTGCACCCGCGCCTTGCCAGGCTCGCCGAGGTTGCGGGGATCGGTGAAACCGGCGACAGCCAGGCGGTACTGGCGGGCAAGTTCATCCAGGCCATAGTCGATATGCGCAGGGACCTGGATCTGCCCCTGCAGCCAAAAGGCCTGAAAGCGGGCGATATTCCCGGCATCGTCGACGAAGCGGTTGCCGAGGCGGGCGCGCTCTACCCCGTTCCCCGTTACATGTCCGAAGCGGAGTTGACTACCATCGTCAACGCATTGCGCGCAGCCTGATCGGCAGGGTAAGGTTTATAGCGAGTCGGCGTCGCAGGGGCGCCACACATAACAACAAGGGAGAGCCGTAGATGGCGACACAATTCAATGCAGGCAGTTTCCTCGGCCGCTGGGTATTCGCGCTGGTGCTGGTGCTGGGCACCTACAACCCCACGCAATGGTGTTACTTCGACTGGGCCACGGCCGGCAGTAAGACCTTTGACCCGATCGTGGCCATTGTGGGCATCATCCTGCTGATCGGCTGGATCATATTTATTCGCGCCACGTTTATGTCCATGGGCTGGCTGGGCATTATCCTCGGGGCCGCCCTGTTCGGCTGCATCGTCTGGTTGCTGGTGGACCAGAAGTGGCTCAGCCTGGATTCACAGGGGGACATCACCTGGGTGGTGCTGGTGATCCTCTCGCTGATCCTGGCCGTGGGGATGTCCTGGTCGCATATCCGGCGGCGCATGTCGGGCCAGGTCGACGTGGATGAGAAAGACATTTAAGACGTGGGTGGGGTCAGACCTGACCCCCCACGGCTATCCAACTGGTGGCGGACCTTGCCGAACTCTTCGGCGATGACCTCCCGCAGCACCCGCAGCCTCGCGCTGAGGCGCAAATCCTTGTGGGTCAGCACCCACATATCCGATTGATGGACGATACCTGCCCCGGGCACCCGCACTATCTCCGGGTCGTTGTACACCGTAAAGCACGGCATATACGCCATCCCCATTTTGTTGCGCACCGCGTCGGTCAATAGATTCAAGTCCACGATGGCGTGACGCACGGGCTGCTGCGGGAAATCGGTGAGGGACAGCCACTCCTCTTTCTGGTCCGCCGAGCGCTTGCCAATCCAGCTCAGGTGCGAAACGTCCGAAGGGTTGTCGGGATTCAGCAGGCCCTTGTGCACATAAGCTGAGGCGGTAAGCGAAGCCAGGTGGCGACCGATCAGGTACTCGGGGGGTGGTAGATTTGCAGGCATCACCCGCACCGCGATATCGGCCTCGCGGCGGCTGAGGTCGGCGGCGTCGACGCTCGAGGTGAGTTCGAGGTCGATACCGGGATACTGCTCGGCAAAACGGACGAGGCGACCAACCAGGAAACCCAGGCGGCCGGCCGGCGGCAGCGTCAGTCTTATTGTGCCCTGTAACTCCCGGTCGCCCCCGGTAATCCTGCGCTCCACCGCCATTACCAGCTCTTCCACGTGCTCCGCGGTGGGCAGTACCTGCTCACCCGCCGCGGTCATGCGGTAGCCGTCCGGGGTGCGATCAAACAAGTGCGCCTGCAGCTTGTGCTCCATCTCGTCGAGGCGCCGGGTGATGGTGGAATTGCTGACACCCAGTACCTGGGCGGCGCCGCGGGCCGAGCCCTTGCGGCTGAGGGCCAGGAACACTTTCAGGTCGTCCCAATCCATGCGGGGCTGCGCCTGGGAAAGTTCAGCCGCGGGCGTAGAAAGCGGCGAACGTATCGATAAACTCGCGCAACATTTCCCCGGGCAGGTCGTTGACGCCTGCGGCGGCCTTGCGCCCGCCCCCGGTGGGAAACTTCATGCACAACTCGTCGGCACCGGTCTTGTTGTTGAGAGGCGCCCTGACGGAGACCAGGTAGCAACCATTGGCCTTGGTCGTCAGCACCGCGTGCGCGCGATCGGGGTCATTGTTGGCAAGATCATTGCTGTAGACCCCGCTGACGCGACGCGCCCAGGGCTCGTCCGGCATCATGAATACCGCCACGGCGGCATCCCTGTATTCCGGCGTCAGTGATTCGGCGGTGGCCATATCCTGCCTGTAGCCCTGCTCGAGCTTGCCAAAATGCGCGCGACCATGGTGCATGAAATCAAAGGGGCTGGCGTAGGGGCTCATGACCAGGAACAGTTCCGCCGGCTCGAAATGCAGGTCCGCCAGCTTCGAGCCGTAGCCATTGTAATTGATGTAAATACCGAGGTTCTCCAGTTGCTGCAGGCGGGCCTCGTCCAGCCCCAGGGGCCTGGCGATGCGGCGCGCACTGTCCTGCAGGTTATCCCCGAAGGCACCCACCACGGCCCACTCGCGAAATGCACCCTTGAGATGCTCGTTTACCAGGATACTGGTGCAGACATCCGGCGCGGTATTGATCACTGCCTGCAGGCGCTCGTTCTGGGGAATGTCCCCGGCGAAGTGGTGGTCACAGTAAAACACCTGGGCACCGGCGGCGAGTGCACGCTCGAGACCGGCGCGGTTGGTGTCCAGCGACACATCCAGTACCGTGACCAGCGAACCGGCTTCCGCATCCACCTTATCGAGCAGGTTGATATCGCGTTTAACGCCGGTGATCAGTTCGGCCTCGCGCGGCTGTGCGTTGCGCAACTGGGTCAGGGCGCAAATGCCGTCGGCATCACCATTGAAGACGTCGAAATGAATCATGCGGTTTCCTCGGCTGAATCGGCAGGCTGACAGGTCGGGCGGAAATTGATCAGGGTTTATCGGGGAACAGTTCCTTCACGTTGGAGACGACCGCGGGCAATGCCGCAGCAGCCTGCAAGGCTGCGGCACCCTGCTTCTTCCACAGGTGGTCATAGCGTACTTCGTCCCCGGCAAAGCCGCTGACGGCGGTGTTGAGCACCGAGGTGATCCCGGCACAGTCCATGGCATCGCAGTAGCGGACCAGATCCTGCAGCAGTTTATTCATCCTGCTGTAGGAGAGGCACTCCTCCTCCGCCCGCATGATCATGGGGTGGCCGGTCCCCGTGACGTTACTGCCGAGCAACAGTTCCTCGTGCAGCTTTTCGCCGGGCCGCAGGCCGATAAACTCGATGTCGATCTGCCCGCCCACGTGGTCGTCGTGGTCCATCTCATAACCGCTCAGGCGTATCATCCTGCGCGCCAGGTCAACGATGCGCACCGGCTCGCCCATGTCCAGTACGAACACATCGCCGCCGGTGCCCATGGCGCTGGCCTGCAGCACCAGCTGGGCCGCCTCGGCAATACTCATGAAATAGCGCGACACCTCCGGGTGGGTCACGGTAACCGGGCCGCCGTTGGCGATCTGTTCGCGAAACAGTGGCACCACTGATCCGGATGAACCCAGTACATTGCCAAAGCGCACCATGCAAAAGCGGGTCTTCGTCTCCTGCTGGGCAAGGCCCTGCAGGATCATTTCCGCAAAGCGCTTGGAGGCGCCCATGACATTGGTCGGCCGCACCGCCTTGTCAGTGGACACCAGCACGAAAGTCTCCACCCCGACCTTGCGGGCGGCCTCAGCGGCATACCAGGTGCCGAATACGTTGTTGGCCACACCCTCGGCAATATTGTGCTCAACCATGGGCACATGCTTGTAAGCCGCGGCATGGTAGACCGATTGCACGCTGAAAGTGCGGTAAATACTCTCCAGCCGTCGCTGGTCCTGCACTGAACCCAGCAGCGCCACCAGCTCCACCTCCCGGGAGGAACCGGCCATCAGCTCAGCCAGTTCCCGCTCAATGTTGTACAGGGCATATTCCGAATTATCGAACAGCACCAGCGTGCGCGGCCCGGACAACAGGATCTGCCGGCACAGCTCGGAGCCGATGGATCCGCCCGCACCTGTGACCATCACCACCTTGTCGGTGATGCAACGATCGATGAGCTCCGGATGCGGGGGTACGGCGTCCCGGCCCAGCAGATCATCCAGGCTGATATCCTGGATCTGGTTGACACTCGCCCGCCCGGAAACCAACTCGTTGATCCGGGGAATAGTGCGCACGTACACCGGCAGGCCGACGAGAGAGTTGATGATTTGCTTGCGCCTCTCCGGTGAGGCGGAGGGAATGGCGAGCAATACCTGGGTGATATCGTGTTGGGCAATCAATTGCTCGAGTTCACTCGGATGTGCCACCTGTACGCCGTTGATGACCGAGTGCAGCAGGTTGCTGTCATCGTCCACAAACACCACGACCCGGTACTGGTCACCCTGGTGCAATGCAGTGAGCAACTGGCGCCCGGATTCCCCGGCGCCATAAATAATGACTTTCTCCGAGAGCGAGCGCAATTTCGCCTGGTAGTAGGCCCGCACCGCGAGGCGGGTGCCCCCGATGCCCAGCAGGGCGAGGGCGAAGTAGATGAACGGCATGGAACGGGGCACGCCCGCCTGGCTGAAAAACACCGTCGCGCCCAGGATCATGGTGGAATAGCTCACCGCGGTCAGCACCGCCCAGATCGCCTGCTGCCCCATGAAACGGATGACTGCCCGGTACAAGCCCAGGCGCAGGAAAACCACGGCGCTGAGCACCACGGTGACAGCCGCGCAGGCGTACTCTACCGGGCCGAGGTGAAAATGGGTGTGGCCATAGCGTATAGCCACAGCGAACCACATGGCGGCCGACACGAACACCATGTCGAGGCCGAGTAAACAGGCTTGCTTGATGTTGCGCGGAAGCTGGATCAGTTTTTCAAGGGCGTCGCGCAAACTTGCGACCAGGCCGGTAGCGGAGCGCGATGTAAATCTGCCAACACGATTCAGCAAGTCGCCTCCCGGTGTGTTTACGTGCAGCCGTGGGCGCAAGCGGCGAGTGTTGACTGCAACGCCCGAAGAAGGTCGATTCTACGTTAGCGGCCGGGTTTTCGCCATGCCGGCCAGCAGCGGAAGATATGCCAAAATTACCAATAAAACAGCGTATTGGGGGTAGCTTCGCGTCAGCCAGGCCAGCGGCAACAGCCAGCCGCAGAAGATCGCCCCCAACAGCAGGTCCACCCGCAGATGCGAGCCCCAGTGCACGCTGAGGCGCTGGTAGGCGTGCAGGCGGTGCGCCCGGGTAAAGGGCTGCCGGGTAGCGATACGCCACAGCAGGGTCCAGCTGGCGTCGGTGATGAAGATCGCCAGCAGCACCAGCCAGCAGCTGATCGCCAGCCGCCCCCCGACACTGCCCAGCAGGGCGAGACCGGCCAGCAGGAAACCCGTGGGGATACTGCCGGCATCACCCATGAACAGGCGCGCCGGCGGCCAGTTCCACACCAGGAAACCGAGCTGGCTGGCAGCCAGCAGCAGGCAGAACAGCGGGTAATCACCGGCGCCGCCATCCAGGCTCAGCAACGCCGCGGCCGCGGCTGCCAGCAGGCACTGGCTGGCGGCGATGCCGTCGATACCATCCATGAAGTTGTAGAGGTTTACCAGCCACAACATTGCCAGCGTGGTCGCCAGCGCCAGCATCCCGTACAACAGGGCACCATCCATCGCCCGCGGCGGCAGCAAATGCAAGGTCGCGACCAGGCAGCTGAGGCCGTAGGCACCCAGGCGCACCGAGACGGGCAGCGACCACACATCGTCGGCGATTCCAAGCAGCATGAGCGCGAGCGCCAGTCCCGCCAGCAGGCTGTAGGACGCGGCCCAGGGCGCAACCCACAGCGCAGCCGCCACAAAACCCAGGGTGAAGGCCAGCAGCATGGGCGCACCACCTCCGTGCGGTGTCGGCAGGCGGTGGGAGCTGCGCTCGTTGGGCACCGCAAGAATGCGCCAGTGCAGGGCCAGGCGCAGGTAGGCCCAACACAACAGCACCGATGCCGCCAGGGTCAGCAACAGCACTGCCAACCAGGCAGAGTTCACCCCGGGCCGCCCGCAGTTGCCATCAGTTCCGCCGCCACGTCCTGTAATTGTGTGCGGGGGCGCCAGCGGGTAGCCGCCAGCACTGCCCGATTGCTATAGAGCTCGGTACCGAACAACCTGGCAAACGTCGATTCGCCCTGCCGTCCGCCGCGCAGATCCAGCAGCGCCGCGGCCAGCCGCCAGGCTGGTGTCGGCAACCAGGCGCGGCCGACACCCATCCCGGCCGCAAGTCGCAACTGGTCGTAGATGTAGCGGGTGCTGTAGCGCTGGCCGTCAGTGACGATCCAGGTCTGCACACCCGGGCTGGCATCCGCGGGGACGATACCCAACAGTTCCACGAGGTCGGCCAGCGCCACCATCGAGCGGGCACCCAGCGGGGGCGGCCGCGGCAGCCCTGCCCGCACGCCCCGCGCGAGCAGCGCCAGGTTGCCCTTCGCCGCAGGGCCGTACACCAGCGCCGGCCGCAGGATGACGACCGCCATCGGGCCATGGGCAAACTCCGCCTGGAGGGCATTCTCCGCACTCCACTTGGACCAGCCATAGAGATCAGCCGGGGCCCCGCCATCGGGCTCCGCGCGCTCGCTGTCGTCGGCGGCTGCACCCATGGCCTTGACGCTGCTGAGGAAGACGAAACAGGCGACACCGGCGGCAGCGGACAATCGGGCCAGCTGCAGCGTGGCCAACTCGTTCAGCTCCCGGTAGGCGGAAGCCTGCGCATTCTGGTGGGCGATACCCGCCAGGTGGAAGACCACATCGACGCCCTCCAACATTTGCGGTCGCGGCATGGCGGCGGCGAGATCCAGGGCGATAGTGGGAGCGCCGCTCGCAAGCGGTGCGCCGCCTTTGCTCAGGGCGATAACCTCATCGCCGCGTTCGAGCAGTTGCCGGCACAGATCGCGCCCGATGAACCCGGTCGCTCCACTCACAAGACATTTCACGCGATAGGGTCACTGTCAAAATAAAAAGGGGGCGGATGCCCCCTCATGATACGGATGCGGCTGCCTTATTCCAGTGTAATTATCGCTCGATTGCCCTCGAGCGTGGAGTTGCCGATGCCTTTCACATCGGTGAGTTCATCCACCGACTTGAAAGGACCGTAGGCCTCGCGGTAACGCACGATTTCCTCCGCCTTGGCAGGGCCTACGCCTTTGAGGGAGGAGGCCAGGGTGGCCGCGTCCGCCGTGTTGATGTTAACCGTCGCCACAACCGGCGGCGGCGCCTTGTCCTGCGCATATACCGCGCCGCTGCCGGGCAGAATACCCGTTGCCAGCGCCAGTATCATCGCCAGGGTGACGGCCGCAGGCAGCCGTCGTATCGCAAAAACACTCCCGGCAGCCGCTGCCAGCCGGGTATATCTGTCCAACAAAATTGAATAGGTCATGATGTCATCTCCATTTGACGTGCTGCATCCGTGCAGGCATCCGTACCGTGGAGAATTTTAGCAGCGCGGTTGCGAGCGGCCAGCCGCCGGCCACATTTGATTCTATTCGTCTAAACCCAGTTCGGCGTGAACGCGCCGCAGGGCTGCCAGGGGGTCGGGGGCGGCGGTAATGGAACGCCCGATCACCAGGTAGTTGGCGCCCTTCGCGACGGCATCCGCCGGGGTCACTACCCGGCGCTGGTCCCCTGCATCATCGCCGGCCAGGCGGATGCCGGGTGTGACAAGGCAAAAGTCCTCGCCCCGAGCCGCGCGCAGCGCCGGGGCTTCCAGCGCCGAGCAAACCACGCCGTCCAGGGCGCAGTCCGCTGCCAGCGCTGCCAACCGCTGCACTCGCTGGGCGGCGGTTTCCCCGTAGCCCAGCTCCGCCAGGTCCGCGTCGGTCATACTGGTAAGCACCGTGACGCCAATCAACAGGGGCCTGTGGGCGGAGGTTCGCGCAGCCTCCGCCGCCGCTTCCATCATCCTGCGCCCCCCGCTGGCGTGGACATTGACCATCCATACACCGAGTTCAGCCGCCGCGCGCACCGCGGCGGCAACCGTGTTGGGAATGTCGTGAAACTTGAGATCCAGAAACACTTCAAAACCCTTGTGGTGCAGGGTTTCAACCAGTGCCGGCCCGGCGCGGGTAAATAATTCCTTACCGATTTTCAGCCGGCACAGGCGCGGGGACAGGCGCGCCACCAGCGCCAGCGCGGTTTCCGCCGAGCTGTAATCCAGGGCTACGATGACCGGTGTATCCATGTGTGCTTCCAATGAGTTGAGGCAGGTGCCTAGCCAGGACCGCCGATCGCCTTGATACTGCCCCAGTGCTTGCAGCCGGGGCAGTTCCAGTGCAGGTGTTTTCCCGCAAACCCGCAGTGGCCGCAGCGATAGGCGGGCCGACTGGCCAGCAGGCGCTCGGCCAGGCCCTGCAACAGCGCGAGGTCCTGTCTCGACTTGCCCTCGCTGCACCCGAGCTGCAGGCCAATCAACTGGGACAGTCCCGCCAGCGACGGGTGTTGCAGCAGCTGTGACGCGAGGAACTCCGCCGCCGCCACATCGCCCTCTGCCTGGGTCATATCCGCTGCGACCGCCGCTACGAGCGCCGGTGTTGGCCGCTGCGCCAGGCTCTCCAGCAGGTACTCCCGCAGGGAGCGCCCATCGTCCAGCCCCCGGTAACACTGGCGCAACAGGCTGATCGTATCCGGCAGGTAGTCCGGGTCCTGCTGCCGCACCCGCCGCAGGACCTGGACGGCCTGCCGGTAGTGGCCCTCGTCGTACTCCAACTGGCCCAGCAGCAGGGACGCCCGCACGCAGCGATCGTCTAACTCCAGCGCCTGCCGCAGCATCCCGCGCGCGCCCTCCAGGTCGCCCGCCAGGCGCGCGTCCTGCGCCAGTTCACAACAGTAATGGGCAAGGCGCAGGGCCGGCCCCTGGCTGCGCTGCAACGGCTCCTGCCCCCGCCTGTCCCAGGGCAATTTTCGCGGCAGCATCGCCCTTGCCACCTCCGTGGCGCGGCGCCAGTCGCGCTCGGCCTCGTAGATATCCAGCAGGTGTTCCCGCGCCAGCCGGCACTGCCCGGGATAATCCCGCACCAGTTGCAACAGCAGCTCCTCCGCCCGGTCCAGCAGGCCTGCGCTGATGTAATCCCGCGCCAGTTCCAGCCGGACCCGGAATTGATCCTCCGACGCCAGCGCCGGTCGCGCCAGCAGGTCTCCATGGATACGAACGGCGCCATCCACCTCGCCCCGCCGGCGCAACTGCACGCCCATGGCGATATGGGTCCTGGCGCTGCCGGCCTCCAGCGCCAGATCCTCGGCGATGTGCTCGATCAGCGCCTCACCAGGCGGTTCGACACTTCGCGATCGTCCGGAAAAGTAAGTGCTGGCAGGCGGGAGGGAGCTTGCGCTGCGCCGCCCCAGCGCCCAACCGATGGCGATGGCGGCAAACAACAGGCCAAAGACTATGAGGTCACTCACTGACCTTCAATTCCGTGCCGGGGCCTGGCGCAGGGCGCGCCCGCTCCAGTTCTGCCTGGGTCCGGGCCAACTGCCGCCGGGCTGACCCCAGCGCAGCCCGGGAGCGCATCAGGTAGAACGAAGAGACCAGTACGCCGGCAAGCCCGCCGAAGATAAACGCCAGCAGCAGCCACAGTGCGAGGCTGCGAGGCTCAAAGCTGAAGATGATCAGGTTGAGCGGGACGGGATCTTTATTCAACAGGGCGAAAAACACCCCGAGGGCGACAGCGGCAATGAGGATAATGGCGGTGAGTATTGTGCGCAGCTGCTTCATTCTGACATCCGGTCCCGTTTTACCAATACCCACGCCCTACCCGGAGGCGACCGCCGTCGCGGGCTGGCGAGCTCACTGCCCCGCTTGCAGGCTCAAGTTGACCCGCTCGCGCAATTCCTTGCCGGGCTTGAAGTGGGGAACATACTTGCCCGTCAGCTCGACGGAATCGCCGGTCTTGGGATTGCGGCCCCGGCGCGGTTCACGAAAATGCAGGGAAAAGCTGCCGAAACCGCGAATCTCGATACGCTCACCCGCGGCGAGCGCCTGGGACATATGTTCCAGTACGGTCTTCACCGCCAGTTCCACGTCCTTGGACGACAACTGGGCCTGCCGCGCCGCGATGGCTTCAATCAATTCACTTTTGGTCATTTATCCTCCTTATGCAGAGGTCTTTTTATCGGTCAATACCTACTGCGAAGTATTGTGACCTCTCGGAATTATTTTCGCAAGTTGTTATTTTTTAACGGAAAAGTAGACGAGGGAGGCACTTTCGCCGCCGCCAATCCGCCAGTTACCCGTCCCGGACACGCCAAAAACCGCATCCCTGCGGGGCTCGGCTTCGGCCTTCCATGGCCTCAGACGTTCCGGAACGGGTAACTGGCGAATTGCCCGCTCGCATTGAGCACTTAAGAGGGATTGCCGACTCTGAATTTGCAGGCGACGTTTGAGAGTGACGGTAGAGCAGCGGGTGTCGGGCGCATATGGGCAGGACCGTCTGAGGCCATGGAAGGCCGAAGCGAGCCTACATGGATGTACTTGCGGCGTGTCCTGACCGTATGTGCCCGACAGCCGCGGCGGGTAAAAATGCTGAAAAGAGAAAGGGGTAAAATGCGTAATCACGAAATGAGATGGGTCAGTTCAATTCGCAAAAAAAAGCCCGCCGAAGCGAGCCTTTTGAGCGTTAACCCGGGCCGAGGCCCGGGTGCAAGAGACTACTTCTCGGCCATCTGCGCCTTGATCAGGCCACCGATCGTACCCGGGGAGGCGGACTCAGCCTCCTGCTCCTTGAGGGACTTCACGGCTTCCTGCTCATCCTCGTAGTCCTTGGCCTTGATTGACAGGCCCAGGCCGCGATTCTTGCGATCCACCGAGATGATCTTGGCTTCGACGCTGTCGCCGACCTTGAACATGCTGCGCGCGTCTTCCACCTTGTCGCGGCTGATGTCGGAGGCTTTCAGTACACCCTCAACATCGTCCGCCAGTTTGACCATCACAGACTTGGCATCCACCTCGGTGACAACACCGGTGACGATCGCACCGCGATCGTTTTCGGCCACGTAGTTGCCGAAGGGGTCGTCTTCCAGCTGCTTGATACCCAGCGAAATGCGCTCGCGCTCAGGGTCGATGGACAGGATGACGGTCTCGATCTCGTCGCCCTTCTTGTAATTGCGCACCGCCTCTTCACCGGTCTCATTCCAGCTGATGTCGGACAGGTGCACCAGGCCATCGATGTTGCCTTCCAGGCCGATAAAGATGCCGAAGTCAGTGATCGACTTGATGTTGCCGGAGATTTTGGCGCCCTTGCTGTAGCGCGTCGCGAAGGCATCCCAGGGGTTCTGCTGGCACTGTTTGATACCCAGCGAGATGCGGCGGCGCTCTTCGTCGATATCGAGCACCATCACCTCCACCTCGTCGCCCAGCTGGACGATCTTGGAGGGGTGAACGTTCTTGTTGGTCCAATCCATTTCGGAGACGTGCACCAGGCCTTCCACGCCCTCTTCCAGCTCAGCAAAGCAGCCGTAGTCGGTGAGGTTGGTGATCCGCGCCTTGACGCGGCTGCCCTCGGGGTAGCGGCCGGTAATCTCCACCCAGGGATCCTCGCCCAGCTGCTTGAGGCCCAGTGATACACGGTTGCGCTCGCGGTCGAACTTGAGAATCTTGACATCGATTTCCTGGCCGACTTCCACGATCTCGGACGGATGCTTGATGCGCTTCCAGGCCATGTCGGTAATGTGCAGCAGGCCGTCCACGCCGCCCAGGTCCACAAACGCGCCGTAGTCGGTCAGGTTCTTCACGATACCCTTGACCGACATACCTTCCTGCAGGGATTCCAGCAGCGCATCGCGCTCGACGCTGTTGGCCGCTTCCATCACGGCGCGGCGCGAAACCACCACGTTGTTGCGCTTCTGGTCCAGCTTGATGACCTTGAATTCCAGTTCCTTGCCTTCCAGGTGCACGGTTTCGCGCACCGGCCGCACATCCACCAGGGAGCCTGGCAGGAACGCGCGAATCGTATTGATATCGACGGTGAAACCACCCTTGACCTTGCCATTGATAATGCCGATGACCATCTCGTTGGCCTCGTGGGCGGCTTCCAGATCCTTCCAGGATTCCGCGCGCTTGGCCTTCTCGCGGGACAGCTTGGTTTCGCCGAAACCGTCTTCCACGGCTTCCAGCGCCACCTGCACTTCGTCGCCGATGCTGAGCCTGCATTTGCCATTGGCATCGATGAACTGGGCACGGGGGATAACACCTTCGGACTTCAGGCCCGCATGGACGGTGACCCACTCGTTATCGATGTCGATGACCACGCCCGTGACAATCGCACCGGGCTGCATATCGACGGTTTTCAGACTTTCTTCAAATAGATCGGCGAAGGATTCGCTCATTGCACATTACCTGTCTAATTTGATCGAGACGGTTGCCCGCCTCAACCGCGCCTCCAGCCGGCGCGGGTCATCCACTGTTGACTGTTGCCCGACACCCTGACTGGATTCAGCGCGAGCAACAGCGTTTTTTGCCACTTCAGGGGAAATCGGCGCAGATTACGCCTAGATAAGCCCTTTTTCTTTCACCTTCTGCATCACCTGCGCAAACACGTCCGCGATGGGAGTGGCGCTGCTGTCGATGACAATGGCGTCCTCCGCGGGCACCAGGGGTGACACTGCGCGACCGCTGTCGCGGGCATCGCGCTCCTGTATGTCCTCGAGAAGGCGCGGGAGACTAACATTTTCCCCCTTTGCAATCAACTGCTTATAGCGCCGCTCGGCACGCTCCAGGGCACTGGCGGTGAGGAAGATCTTGAGGGGCGCGTCGGGGAAAACCACGGTTCCCATGTCGCGGCCATCGGCCACCAGGCCCGGCGCCCGCAGGAATTCCCGCTGGCGCGCCAGCAGGGCCTCCCGCACCGCCGGAATCGCCGCCACGGTGGAGGCGCCGCGGCCCCCCTCCTCGGTGCGGATCTCGCGGCTGACATCCTGCCCCTTGTAGGCCACCAGGATCTCACCCCCGGGCGCCGCGCTGAAACTGACCTGCAGGTGGCGGGCGATGGCGGCCACCGCCGGGTGGTCGTCCCAGCTGACCCCCTCCAGCAGGCATGCCTGGCCGACCACCCGGTAGAGGGCACCGCTGTCGAGGAAGTGCCAGCCCAGGGTGTCGGCCAGCATATGGCTGACGGTGCCCTTGCCAGCCCCGCTGGGCCCGTCCACGGTGATGACCGGAATCTCAGCCACGGATCAATCCGTCATCGCCGATATCTGCAGGCCCAGGCCACGGGCCAGGGCGTCGAAGCCGGGAAAGGAGGTAGCCACGTGGTCGCAGTCGAGAATGCGGATTTCCGTTGCGGCGCGCAGGGCCGCAATGGCGAAGGACATGGCGATACGGTGGTCGTGGAAAGTGCGGATAACGCCGCCCCCCAGGCTGCCGCCCTCGATGATAATGCCGTCATCCAGCACCTCGTTGCGGATGCCCAGGGTCGCCAGGCCCTCCGCCATGGCGGCGATGCGGTCGCTCTCCTTCACCCGCAGTTCCTCGGCGCCGCGCAATACCGTGCGCCCCTGCGCACACGCTGCGGCGATGAACAGGGCCGGGAATTCGTCGATCGCCAGCGGCACCTGGTCCGCGGGGATCTCGATACCCTTGAGCGGCGCGTGGCGCACCCGGATGTCCGCCACCGGCTCGCCCCCCACTTCCCGCTCATTGCGCAGGCTGATGTCCGCCCCCATAAGCCGCAGGATATTGATGACTCCGGTGCGGGTGGGATTGACACCCACGTGGGTGAGCAGCAGGTCGGACCCCGGGGCGATACTGGCAGCGACCAGGAAAAACGCGGCAGAGGAAATATCCGCCGGCACATCGATGCTGGTGGCCTGCAGGCTGCCGCCGCCCTCCAGGGATATCACGCCGCCCTCGCGCTTCACCGCATAACCAAAACCCCGCAGCATGCGCTCGGTGTGGTCCCGGGTGGGCGCGGGCTCGGTGACCGCGGTGGTGCCACTGGCGTAGAGGCCGGCGAGCAGTACGCAGGACTTGACCTGGGCGCTGGCCATGGGCAGGTCGTAGCGAATCCCCCGCAGGGGGCGGCCGCCGGTGATGCGCAGGGGCGGCCGCCCGCCCACCGCGCCCGTCACCTCGGCGCCCATCAGGGTCAGGGGATCGATTACCCGCCCCATGGGGCGGCCGCGCAGGGATTCGTCACCGGTCAGCTCGGAATCGAAGGATTGCCCGGCCAGCAGGCCGCAGAGCAGGCGAATACTGGTGCCGGAGTTGCCCAGGTCCAGCGGACGCCCGGGAGCGGCCAGCCCCCGCAGGCCCACGCCGTGGATGGTGACCCGACCTTCCTGCGGACCCTCGATCCGCACCCCCATGGCGCGAAACGCCGCGACGGTGGCGAGGGCGTCCTCGCCCTCCAGGAAGCCGCTGACCCGGGTGGTTCCCTCGGCCAGGGCGCCCAGCATGATGGAACGGTGAGAGATCGACTTGTCGCCGGGGACCCGCGCTTCGCCGGTGATCTCACCGCCGGGCTGTACTTTGAATTCCAT
This sequence comes from uncultured Gammaproteobacteria bacterium, assembly GCA_963700715.1. GTDB lineage: Bacteria > Pseudomonadota > Gammaproteobacteria > Pseudomonadales > Halieaceae > JARRPM01. The sequence continues at coordinate 207,158 of CAVOYP010000009.1, read as the reverse complement.
AGGGTCTCTCTCAGGATTTGCGCCGGGCGCGCTCGGCCAGGATGGCGGCAAAATCATCCCGGGCCTGCTTGGCGCGGGAAAACGTTGCGAACAGGCTGCGGGCATCGCCCTCGACGATCGCCTGGCGCAGCCGGCCGAGGTGCTCGCTGAACAGATCGATCGAATTGAGCAGTGCCGGTCCATTGGCGATGGCGATATCGCGCCACATGGCCGGGTCGCTGGAGGCGATGCGGGTGAAATCCCGGAAGCCGCCGGCAGCGAAGCGGAAGATGTCATCGCTGGCCGGCGACTGGGCCAGCGCATCCACCAGGGCATAGGCCAGCACATGGGGCAGGTGACTGGTGGCGGCCAGCACCGCGTCGTGCTCGTCCACGGCCATATCCACCACCTCGGCGCCGGTACTCGCCCACATGGCCCGCACCAGGTCCAGGGCCGCCGGATCATTGCCCTCCACCGGCGTCACGATAACCCGGTGATTGATGAACAGGTCCGCATCCGACGCCTCCACGCCGCTGCGCTCGGAGCCGGCGATGGGATGGGCCAGCACCAGGCGCGGCGGCATGGCGCCCATGGCACCGATCGCGGCGTCGCGCAGGCTGCCCTTCACGCTGGCCACATCGGTGATCACCGGGCCGCCCGCCGCTCCCAGCCGGGGCAGGATGTCCCGGAGCATGTCCGCGGCGATGAGGGTGGGCGTGCACACCACCAGGATGTCCGCCTGACCGATGGCCTGTTCCAGGTCGAGGGTGAAATCATCGATCACCCCCAACTCGACGCCGCGCCGCAGGGAAGTTTCCCGGTGGCCATAGCCGACAAAGCGCCGGCTGAAGCCGCTGCGGCGCAGGGCCCGCGCCAGGGAGCCGCCGATCAGGCCAAGGCCGAGAATGACCACGGTGTCGGCGCGGTAAGCCGCAGGCATATTACAGGACGGCCCGGGGATAGGATCCCAGGGGTTTCAACAGGATCGACTGCTCCTCCAGTTCCGCCACGATGGTGGCGATCGCTGGATCCTGCAAATGCCCCTCGAACTCGATGAAGAAAACGTAGGCCCATTTCTCCGTGCGCGACGGCCGGGTGTCGATGCGGGTCAGGCTCACCCCGGCGCGGCGGAACGGGTCCAGCAGGGCGAACAGGGCGCCGGGCTTGTTGCGGCTGGAGACGATAATGGAGGTCTTGTCCATGCCACTGGGGGGCACTTCCTCCCGGCCGATCACCAGGAAGCGGGTGGTGTTGTCCGGGTAGTCCTCGATGTGCTCGGCCAGTGCCTGCAGCTGGTAGAGCTCCGCCGCTATCTCCCCCGCGACCGCCGCCACGCCGGGGGTGGTGGCCGCCAGCCGGGCGGCCTCGCCATTGCTGCTGACGGCCTCGCGCACGGTATTCGGGTAATGCCGGTCGAGCCAGTTGCGGCACTGGGCGAGTGCCTGCTGGTGGGCGCAGATCTTCACAATCTCCCCGGCGCCGGTAGCGGGCGCCACCAGCAGGTGGTGGCTGATGCGCAGTTCCACCTCGCCGGATATCTTCAGCGGCGAGTCCATGAAATTGTCCAGGGTGTGGCTGACCATGCCCTCGGTGGAATTCTCCACCGGCACCACACCGTAATTGCACTGCCCGGATTCCACCTGGGCGAACACGCTGTCGATGGTGGGCTGGGGCACGCAGACGGCGGCGTGGCCGAAATGCTTCAGGGACGCCGCCTGGGTGAAGGTGCCTTCGGGCCCGAGGTAGGCCACCTGCAGGGGGCGCTCCAGCGCCAGGCAGGCGGACATGATCTCGCGAAACACATGGGCGACGCTCTCGCCCGCCAGCGGGCCGGTATCGCGCTCGATGATGCGTCGCAATACCTGGGCCTCGCGCTCCGGCCGGTAGTAAACCACCTCCGCCTGAGCCTCGCCCCGCAGCCGGGCGGCCTCGGCATCCTCCAGCTTGATCGCCGCCACCCGCTGGGCGCACTGCGCCCGGCGCGCGATCAGCGCCTGGATTTCCCGATCTATGGCATCGATGTCCGCCCTGACCTGGTTCAGGTCCCTGCTATCTGTCATCGCCGCACTGTCATCGTCGCGTTGTCACCGTCGAAAAACCTCCGCCTCGTTCCGGTCAGGCCCTGCGTTGCTCGAAATCGCGCATGAAGGCGATCAGGGCATCGACCGCCGCTTCGCTGACCGCGTTGTACAGGCTCGCGCGCATGCCGCCCACCGAGCGATGACCCTTGAGGTTCAGCAGGCCCGCGGCCTCGGATTCCTGCAGGAACAGCTTGTCCAGGCCGGGGTCCGCCAGGGTGAAGGGCACGTTCATCAAAGACCGGCTGGGCAGCTCCACCGGATTGGCGTAGAAACTGCTGCTGTCGATGGCGCTGTAGAGCTTTTCCGCCTTGCGCCGGTTGATGGCCTCCATCGCCGCCAGGCCGCCGAGCCCCCGCAGCCAGTCGAACACCAGGTCCGCCAGGTAAATGGCGAAGGTGGGCGGCGTGTTGTACATGGACTCGTTATCCGCGGCGACCTTCCAGTCCAGCATGGTGGGGCAGTGGGCGCTGGCACGGCCGAGCAGGTCGCGCCGCACGAGCAGCAGGGTCAGGCCGGCGGGGCCGATGTTTTTCTGGGCGCCGGCATAGATGGCGCCGAAAGCCGACACATCGATGGGCCGGGACAGCAGGGTGGAGGACATATCCGCCACCAGCGGCACGGGCACCTGCGGCGTCCAGAAATACTCCACCCCGCCGATCGTCTCGTTGGGGGTGTAGTGCAGGTAGGCGGCATCGGCCCCCAGTTGCCAGCTGTCCTGCGCCGGGATAGTGGAAAAATTCGTGCTCTCGGAGGAGGCGGCCACGTTCACCCTGCCGAAACGCCTGCCTTCGGCGATGGCCTTCTTCGACCACTCCCCGGTGTTGACGTAATCGGCGCCGGCCTTGTCGCCCAGCAGGTTCAGTGGCACCGCCGCAAACTGGGTGCTGGCGCCGCCCTGCAGGAACAGCACCGCGTAATCCGCAGGGACACCCAGCAACTCGCGCAGGGTCTGCTCCGCGTGCTCCGCCACGCCGACCACTTCCGGGCTGCGGTGGCTCATCTCCATCAGCGAGAGACCCTTGCCATGCCACTCCAGCATGTCGTCGCGGGCGATTTCCAGTACCGACTCGGGCAGTGAAGCGGGCCCGGCGCAAAAATTGTATACACGACTCATCTAGCGGGTTTCCTTGCTCTGGGCTGTTTACGGGTGGACTGTCGCTACGAGGAGTTACCGGCGCTTACTGCGCGCCGTCATCTCCTGATTCTTCTTCGCCTGCCGCAGGGGAGCCTGCCACAGGATCGCCTGCCGCAGGAGCTGCCGAGGATCGCCTCCCGCATCAAACAGGTCCACCTCCAGCGCCGGCGGCTCATCGATGCGCTCGACGCCCACCAGGAACTCCCCTTCCTTGGTCCTGATCACGCGCACCCCCTGGGTATTGCGGCCGACCAGGGGCACCTCGTCGGTGCGGGTCCGCACCATGGTGCCCTGGTTGGAAATCAGCATCAGTTCGTCGCCGTCGAACACCTGCACCGCGCCTACCAGCTTGCCATTGCGCCGGCTGGTGGACATGGCGATCACACCCTTGTTGCCGCGCCCCTTGCAGGGAAACTCGTCGGTATCGGTGCGCTTGCCGTAGCCGTTCTCACTGACGGTGAGCACCCTGCCCCCGGGTTTGGGAATGACCAGGGAGATCATCCTGTGCCCTTCGCGCAGGCGGATACCGCGAACCCCGCGGGCGGTCCGGCCCATGGCACGCACTTCGGCCTCCTGGAAACGCGCTGTCTTGCCCTCGCTGCTGAACAGCATGACATCGCTGTTGCCGTCGGTAATGGCGGTGCCCACCAGCACATCGCCCTCGTCCAGCTCCAGCGCGCGCAGTCCCACGCTGCGCTGGCGGGAGAAATCCGTGAGCGCGGTTTTCTTGACCGTGCCGTTGGCGGTGGCCATGAAAATGTAGTGGCCCTCGGTGTACTCATCCACCGGCAGGATCGCCGTCACGCGCTCACCCTCTTCCAGGGGCAGCAGGTTGACCATGGGCCGACCGCGGGAGTTGCGGCCCGCCAGCGGGATCTGGTAAACCTTGAGCCAGTAGACCTTGCCCACGTTGGTGAAGCACAGGATGGTGGCGTGGGTGCTGGCGATCAGCAGGTGTTCGACAAAATCCTCGTCTTTCACCGCGAGGGCGGAGCGCCCCATGCCGCCCCGGCGCTGGGCCTGGTAATCGGACAGGGGCTGGGTCTTGGCGTAACCGCCATGGGAGATGGTCACCACCCGGTCCTCCTCGGTAATCAGGTCTTCTACCGTGAGGTCGTGCTGCGATGCGGTGATCTCGGTGCGGCGCTCGTCGCCGAATTCCTTGACGATCTCTTCGAGCTCCTCGCGGATCACCAGCTTGAGCCGCTCGGGATCCGACAGGATCTCGAGGTAATCGGCGATTTCGTTGAGCTTTTCCTGGTACTCGTGCAGCAGCTTCTCGTGCTCGAGGCCGGTCAGGCGGTGCAGGCGCAGGTCGAGGATCGCCTGGGCCTGGGCCGGGGACAGGTGGTATTTGCCCTCGCGCAGGCCGTACCGGGCCTCGAGATCCTCCGGGCGGCAGGCATCGGGGCCGGCGCGCTCCAGCATACCGGTGACCTCGCCGGGCTCCCAGGCCACCGCCAGCAACTTCTCCCGCGCCTCGGTGGAGCTGGGGGACGCCTTGATCAGGGCGATCACCGGGTCGATATTCGACAGGGCGATGGCCAGGCCCTCGAGCAGGTGGCCGCGCTCCCGCGCCTTGCGCAGCAGGTACACCGTGCGCCGCGTCACCACCTCGCGGCGGTGGCGGATGAAGGCCTCGATGATTTCCTTGAGGTTGAGGGTCTTCGGCTGGCCGTCCACCAGGGCGACCATATTGATGCCGAAAACGGATTGCAGGCCGGTCTGGGCGTAGAGATTGTTCAGCACCACGTCGCCGATCTCGCCCCGGCGCAGCTCGATCACCACCCGCAGGCCGTCCTTGTCGGACTCATCCCGCAGCTCGGTGATACCCTCGATTTTCTTCTCCTTGACCAGTTCGGCAATGCGCTCGATCAGCCGCGCCTTGTTGAGCTGGTAGGGCAGCTCGTGGATGATGATGATGTCCTTGCCGCGCTTCTCGTCCTGGATGACTTCGGCCCGGGCCCGCACGTAGATGCGCCCGCGGCCGGTGCGGTAGGCCTGGATGATGCCGGCCCGGCCGTTGATGATCGCCGCGGTGGGGAAATCCGGGCCGGGGATGTACTCCATCAGCTCATCGACCGTCAGCTCCGGATCTTTCATCAGGGCCAGGCAGCCGCTGACCACCTCGGTCAGGTTGTGCGGCGGGATATTGGTGGCCATGCCGACGGCGATACCGGCGGAGCCGTTGATCAGCAGGTTGGGTACCCGCGTCGGCAGCACGTGGGGAATCTTCTCGGTGCCGTCGTAGTTGTCGACGAAATCCACCGTCTCCTTGTCGAGGTCCGCCAGCAGGGCATGGGCGATCTTGCGCATGCGGATCTCGGTATAGCGCATGGCCGCCGCGGAATCGCCATCGATGGAGCCGAAGTTGCCCTGGCCGTCCACCAGCATGTAGCGCATGGAAAACGGCTGGGCCATGCGCACGATGGTGTCGTAGACGGCGGAGTCGCCGTGGGGGTGGTATTTACCGATCACGTCGCCGACCACCCGCGCGGACTTCTTGTAGCCCTTGTTCCAGTCGTTACTGAGCTCGTTCATGGCGTGCAGCACCCGCCGATGCACCGGCTTGAGGCCGTCGCGCACATCCGGCAGGGCCCGTCCCACGATCACGCTCATGGCGTAATCCAGGTAAGACTGCTTGAGTTCGTCCTCGATATTGACGAGGAGAATTTCCCTGGCTATTTCACCCATGTACTACGAATTCCCTGACTGCTGGCGGGAGGCTGTCACAAAGCGACCGGACCCGCGCAACGCGCTGTCCTGAGGCCGCCGGAAACGGTTTTGTTCGCCCCGAAAACAAACCGCCGATTATACGGAACATGGCGCTATATCACCATAATTTTGCCGTATTCAGATGCCATTCCGGCGGCATCGGGGAAATTCCGGTTATACTGCGCCGCCAGGCCGCCAGCGCCGTGACAGCGAGGGCGTCCTGGTGAATTTTTGACCAGGCTCCAGCCGTGGAAACCCAGGCCCATGCACCCGCAAGCACAAACCGCCGACACCCTGATTCACCCGGGCTGGATAGTGCCGGTGCTGCCGCGGGGGGCCGTGCTGGAAAACCACAGTCTGGCGATCACCGGCGATCGCATCAGCGCCCTGTTGCCGCGCAGCGAGGCCGCCGCCATCAGCGCCCGGCGGGTACTGGAATTGCCCGGACATGCACTGCTGCCCGGCCTGGTGAACGCCCATGGCCATGCCGCCATGAGCCTGCTGCGGGGTTTCGCCGACGACCTGCCCCTGATGCCGTGGCTGGAGCAGCACATCTGGCCCGCGGAAGCGGCCCATGTCAGCGCCGGCTTCGTCCGCGACGGGGCGGAACTGGCCATCGCCGAGATGATCCGCAGCGGCACCACCACCTTCAGCGATATGTACTTCTTTCCCGATGCCTGCGCCGAGACCGCCCAGCGCCTGGGCATGCGCTGCCAGATCACTTTTCCAGTCCTCGACTTCCCCACCGTGTGGGCGCGCGACGCCGACGAATACATCAGCAAGGGCCTGGCCCTGCGGGACGCCGTCAAACACAGCAAGCTGGTGACGGTGGGCTTTGGCCCCCACGCCACCTACACCGTGTCAGAACCCAACCTGCTGAAGGTCGCCACCCTTGCCGCCGAGCTGGACGCGGCGGTGCAGATCCATCTGCATGAAACCCGGGGCGAGGTGCTGCTGGCGGTGGAACGCAATGGCGAACGCCCGCTGGACAGCCTGCACCGGCTGGGCCTGCTCGGTCCGCGCACCCAGTGCGTGCACATGACCGACCTGGGGGACCAGGATATCGCGCTGCTGGCGGCCAGCGGCGCCCACGTCGTGCACTGCCCGCAGTCGAACATGAAGCTGGCGTCGGGCAGCTGCCCGGTGAGCAAGTTGCTGGCGCGAGGCGTGAACGTGGCCCTGGGCAGCGACAGCGCCGCCAGCAACAACGACCTGAACCTGTTTGGCGAGATGCAGTCCGCCGCCATGCTGGCCAAGCTCCGGGACCAGGATGCGGCCGCCCTGCCCGCTTTCGAGGCGCTGGCGCTGGCCACCATCAACGGCGCCCGGGCGCTGGGCCTGGAGGATCGCATCGGCAGCCTGGAAACCGGCAAGCTGGCGGACCTGATCGCCGTGGACCTCAGCCAACCCGAAACCCAGCCGCTGTATCATCCGCTGTCGCAGCTGGTCTACGCCTGCAACGGCAGCCAGGTGAGCCACAGCTGGATCGGCGGCGTAGCGGTAATGGAAGCGCGACATCTCACCCAGATCGACCTCGGCGCCCTGGCGGCCCGCACCGGGGCGTGGCGGGACCGCATCCGCAGGGCCAACTGATGACCGACACACGCAACGTGGATCCCCAGGAAATCGCCAAGTTCGAAGCCCTGGCCTCGCGCTGGTGGGACCGCGATGGCGAGTTCCGCCCGCTGCACGAAATCAATCCCCTGCGCGCCAACTTTATCGACGAGCACTCCCCGGTCGCGGGTAAACGGCTGGTGGACGTGGGCTGCGGCGGCGGCATCCTGGCGGAGGCCATGGCCCAGCGCGGGGCCACCGTGACCGGCATCGACATGGGCTCGGCGCCGCTGGCAGTGGCGCGACTGCACCAGCAGGAATCGGGGGTAGCGGTCGACTACCTGCAGACCACCGCGGAGGAACTCGCGGCGGCCCGGGCGGGGAACTTCGATATCGTGTGCTGCCTGGAGATGCTCGAGCACGTGCCCGACCCGGGCTCGGTCATCAGTGCCTGCGCCGCCCTGGCCAGGCCGGGCGCCAACCTCTACTTTTCCACCATCAACCGCAATCCCAAGGCCTTCGTATTCGCCATCGTGGGCGCCGAGCACATCCTGCGGCTGCTGCCTGCGGGTACCCACGACTACGCCAAATTCATCAGGCCTTCCGAGCTGGCGGGCTGGATCCGCGCCGCGGGCCTGACGGTGGAAGGCATGACCGGGCTCACCTACAACCCCTTGACCGGGGTTTATCGGCTGAACCCGCGGGATGTCAGCGTGAACTACATGGTCAGGGCGGTGAAACCCGCGTGATGCCCCGTCCCGAATCGCTCAAGGCGGTGATTTTCGACCTGGACGGCACCCTGGTGGATACCGCAGATGAGTTCGTCGTCGTCGTCCAGGCCCTGCGCGCGGAGCACGGTCGCGCCGCCATGGACCCGCAGCGGATTCGCGCCTCGGTGTCCAACGGCGCCCGGGCGCTGGTGAGCCTGGCGCTGGACCTGCCGGAGCACGCCGAGGGCTTCGAAACACAGCGGCTGCGCCTGCTGGAGCTGTACAGCGAAGTGCTGGGCACGGTGGCCGGCCCCTATCCCGGCATCACCGCGCTGCTGGCGGAGCTGAACGCGCGCGGGGTGCGCTGGGGCATTGCCACCAACAAGCCCAGGGCCTATACCGGTCCGCTGCTGCAGCGACTCGCGTTAAATCCGCCGCCCCATAGCGTGGTATGTCCCGACGATGTCACCGAGCGCAAGCCCCACCCCGAATCGCTACTGCGCAACTGCCGGGAACTGGGCTGTGCCCCGGCCGAGGCGATCTATATCGGCGACCACCTGCGGGACATCGAGGCGGGAAAGCGCGCGGGTATGTATACCATCGCCGCCGCCTACGGCTATATTGAACCCGGTGACGATCCCCACCGCTGGGGCGCAGATGCCAGGGCGGATAACAGCGCCGACCTGCACGCGCTCATACTCGGCAGCTGAGCTGTCAATACGGACCGGAGGTCCACCGGCAACACCGTTCGCCACACCATTGCAGGAGCAGGACATGACGTTTCCAACCGCCCCCGCGGGCTACCGCCCCTCCCCTCACCTGTTGCATGGCAAGACCATACTCGTGACCGGCGCCGGGGACGGCATTGGCCGCAGCGCCGCCCTGGCCTATGCGGCCCACGGTGCCAGCGTCATCCTGCTGGGGCGCACCGAAAGCAAACTGGAGCAGGTCTACGATGAGATCGAGGCCGCCGGCTGGCCGAAGCCCGCGCTGGTGGCGCTGGACCTGGCGACAGCGAGCGAGGACAACGTGATCCACCTGGCGGCAGGCCTCGCGCAGGAATTTCCCCACCTCGACGGCCTGCTGCACAACGCCAGTGTCCTGGGTGAGCGGCGCCCGATCGAAAGCACCAGTTACGCCAGCTGGCAGGAGGTGATGCAGGTCAACGTCAACGCCCCGTTCCTGCTGACCCGGCAGCTGCTGCCACTGCTGCAGGCGGCGCCGGCGGCCTCGATTATCCTGACCTCGTCAGGCGTCGGGCGCATCGGCAAGGCTTACTGGGGCGCCTACGCGGTGTCCAAGTTTGCCACCGAGGGCTTTATGCAGGTGCTGGCCAGCGAGCTGGAGAACACCTCGCGGGTGCGGGTGAACAGTCTCAATCCCGGCCCCACCAACACCAGCATGCGGCGCACGGCCTACCCCGCCGAGCGACCCACGGACAATCCCGCGCCGGAGGACATCATGGCGACTTATCTGTTCCTGATGGGCGATGACAGCGCGGGGATCACCGGCGTGGCGTTTAACGCCCGCTAGCCCCGACGCGCAGGGATTTGTGCTTCCCCGGTTGGCGCTGCGGGGGATTTCCGATCAAAGTAAACTGCTCGATAAACAGACCATAAACCCGGAGGCACCCATGAAATCCACCCTCGCCCGATGCGCCCAGCTGCTAGTCACCCTCAGCCTGCTGGCCGCCAGCCATGCCGCGCTGGCCGCCCAGTGCCAACCCTCCAGGTGGGGTCCAGAGGATGAGATTGGCGCTGCCAACTACGTGTCGCCGGAGCAGGTCCTCATGGCGGTGCAGCTGGTGAAGCAGGGCCAGACTCATCCGCTGGGAATCGTGGTTGATCCCGCCATGCCGGCTTTCCCGCCCCGCTCCATGTCGCTGCTTATCGTGCAACCCGGGCAGCACGCCGGCCGCAGTATGCAGCCGCAGTTCGGCTGGGAAACCAGCTACAACGACGATGTGGCGCAGCTGTGGTTCGGTATCGGCCCGCAACTGGACGGGCTGGGCCATATGGGCGAAGCGAATGAGTACTACAACTGCAACCGGGCAGCCGATTTCGTCGAGATCAACGGCTTGAAGAAACTGGGCACCGAGAAGATGCCGCCTCTGGTCGGGCGCGGCATCCTGCTGGACATGGCCAGGCACTTTGGTGTCGAGGTCATGGCCGCGGGACAGGGCATAGGCCCTGCGGATATCAAGGCCGCAGCGAAGGCGCAGGGGGTGCAGATCCGCCAGGGTGATGTGGTCTTATTCCACACCGGCTGGACCGACGGCAAGCTGGAGTCCAGTCCGCAGGCGTGGGCCGCGGGAGAGCCGGGCTTGACCAATGAGGCGGCGGCATATCTGGCTTCCCTGAATCCGATGGCGGTAGGCGCCGATACCTGGGGCCTGGAAGCAATACCTGCCATCGCGGGAGACAAGGCATTCTATGGCCATGTGGAGTTGCTGAAAAAAAACGGCATCTATATCCTCGAAACCATGAATACCGGCCGCCTTGCGCGGGAGCAGGTGCGTGAGTTCATGTTCGTCCTGGGCCAGGCCAGGATCAAGGGCACGGTGCAGATGATCATCAATCCCGTTGCCATGTGGTAACTACCCTGACATGAGGGCGCCGGATCCCGGCTGACATCCTCGCTGGCGAACTCTGCATGGAGAGTCTATGCCCAAACCGCCGTCCAAACACGCAAGCACATGGGACTTCCTCAGGGCCGCCCCGGCCGAGCGCTATGACGGCGGCAGGTCGCGGCGTGAAGCGGTTCCACTGGAGGCCCATGTCGAGGCTGCTCCTGCGACCGGCCGCGCCAGTGCGCTGAAAATCCTGGCCGGGCAGGATAAGTCCCGGCTCGCTGACCTCGTCCCGCTCCGGTATGGGCGGATGAGTCGCACCCCATTCACCTTCCTGCGCGGCGCGGCAGCCGTCATGGCCAGTGATCTTGCGGCCGGCCCCAGGACCGACCTGCAGGTTGAGCTGTGTGGCGATGCCCACCTGGGCAACTTCCGGTGGTACCTTGCACCCAGTCGGGACCAGGTATTCGATCTCAATGATTTCGACGAGACCCTGCCCGGGCCATTCGAGTGGGACGTCAAGCGCCTCGCTGCGAGCGTCGCAGTGGCTGCGCGGGCAAACGGCTGCTCGGGTGCGCAGGCGCGAACTGCCACGCGAGCCGCAATGCGCTACTACCGCAAGTCCATCGCCGAAGCATCGGAACTCAGTCCGCTCGAGCTGCACTATTACCGCTTCAACTCGCGTACCGCGCTGGAGCGGATCGAGAAGCACGGAAGCAGTCACCGCAAATGGAAAGAAGAAGTTCTGGCCAAAGCCAGTCGCAACAACAGTCTGCGCGCCTTTGACAAGCTCACTGACGTCGTCGACGGCCGGCGCATGATAGTTGCCGATCCACCGCTGATCGTGCGCTTCGATGGCATGAACGCCGCGGACGAATCGAATGCAGTGGGCAGGTTCCTGGACCGCTACCGCCAGAGCCTGTCACTGGAGCGGCGGATGCTTCTCGACAGGTTCTCCCTGGTGGACATCGCCCAAAAAGTCGTCGGGGTGGGTAGCGTGGGCATCCGCTGCCTGATCGTGCTGCTGGAAGCCGGCGATGGCACGCCCCTGTTCCTTCAGTTCAAGCAGGCGCTGCCATCTGTACTCGAAGCGCATCTGGGCGCCAGCGCCTTTGAACAGGCGGGACAACGGGTGGTCGAGGGGCAGCGCCTGATCCAGGCCACCAGCGACGTACTGCTTGGCTGGGCGCAGTGGCAGGAGCCGGACGGGCAGGAGCTGGATTTCTACTTTCGCCAGCTCTGGGATGGCAAGGGCAAAATCGATGTCGAGGAACTCGGACCCAAGCGGCTTGCTGCCTACGCCGGCCTCTGCGGCAAGGCCCTGGCGTTCGCCCATGCGCGCTCGGGGGATGCCATGATGATCCGCGGGTACATCGGTGATGACAAGACTTTCGACGACATCATGGTGGCATACGCCGACCGCTATGCGGACATCACCCAACATGACCAGGCGCAGCTGTGCGAGGCAATCGAAGACGGCGCGATCGACGTTGTGCGCGATATCTGAGCGCGCCTAGCCGGACAGCTCGCCGACAAGCACGCTCCGGGGCAGCACCGAGATCGCCATGTGTTCAGCCACACTGTAAATGCGCCGCAGCTTGTCGAGCATCTCGAACTGGACCCGGTGCTTGAGCAGGCGATCCGGGTCGTCCCGGGCGAGGCGCGCGGCCTGTTGCCTGTGCAGCTCGGAAGTCAGCTCCAGGATCATGTCGCGGCTGGAGAGGACGGCCTGGGCCGCCCGCTCATCCGACATCACCAGCGCCCGCAGCGCCTGGTTCGCTGACTCCTGTATCGCCTGGAACAGGCGCTCCAGCAGCGCGGCGGTTTCCGGCGAAGGCTTGATATCCGCGTCCTTCAGAGCGCGGGCCAGCGGTAACAGTTCGCGACTGATCGCCGCGCTCATGTTCTCGATCTCGCCAGTGGCGGCAACCAGGCGCGCATGCTCGTCCGATTCGTCGTCGCTCAGCTCGGCGCGTCCGACCTGCTGCAGATAAGCAAGCACCGCTTCCCGCAGCGCCACGATCTGGTCATGCCGCTGCGAAAGTTCGCCGAGGTCCCTGGCTTTCAAGGCCGACTGCAGCTGTGCCAGCATCGCCTCGGCCAGCTCGCCCATGTGCCCAAGCTCCATCCGTGTGCGCTCCAGCGCCATCGCTGGCACCTGGATCAATTCGTCGTCGAGAAACCGGGGTCGGACGATTGCCCGCTCCTCAACTATCCGGTCCGGGATAATCCTGATCGCCATGGTCGCGAACACTGGGGCGAAAGGCAGAAAGAACACCGTGTTGGCGGTGGCCCAGATGGTTGCGGCATTGGCGATCTGGCGCGGCACCTCCTCTGCGAGGCGCTCCACACCCTGCAGGTGCGCGGCCACCGGCGATATCCACTCTGCCAGCCCGGCGAGTTGGGCGATAAACGGCAACCAGATCACGGCGCCCAGGACATTGAACAGGACATGTACGGCTGCCGCACGTTTTGCGTCCTGCGGCTTGCCGATGGCGGCAAGTATCGCCGTGATACCGGTTCCAATCTTCGCCCCGAACAGGATCGCGATACCCGCCGGCAAGGACAGCAGCCCCTGGGTCGCCATAACAACGGAAAGCCCTATGGTTGCCGAAGAGGATTGCACCAGTGCCGTGAACACCGCGCCAGCCAGCATGCCGAGTACCGGATTCTGCAGGGATTGCAGCAGTGCGGCAAAGCCCTCGTGGGTGCGCAGCGGCGACATGGCAGAACCCATCGCCGCCATGCCATAGAAGATCAGGCCCAGCCCCATGAACATGGCGCCATAGTGGCGTGCGACGCCATCCTTCCAGATGAATCGCATGAAAAACCCGATCGCGATCAGCGGAAATGCCAGGGCAGTGGTATTGAAGGCCACGATCTGCGCTGTGACCGTGGTGCCCACGTTGGCGCCGAATATCACCCCGACCGACTGCACCAGGGTCATGATACCGGCACTGACAAAACCCACCACGAGCACTGTGGTCACCGAGGAGGACTGGATGACCGCTGTCACGATGGCCCCGGTGATCGCGCCCAACGCGGCATTGCCTGTCAGTTTGGCCAACAGCGTATTCATCTGCTTTCCGGCGGCTGCCTTCAAGCCGTCGGTCATCTTCTCCATGCCGTAGAGGAACAGCGCGAGTCCGCCGAGCAGCTCGATGGTCATCATCAGGGGGTTCAGTTCAGCCATGATCAACCTCGCTTCACTTATGAGTCATACCAGACGCGACTGATCGCCTCGAGGAACTCTCTTGTGGCAACCGCGGGCGCCAGGCCATCGTGCTCTGCAAGCTGGCATTCGGGAAAAAAGGGTACCCAGAAACGAGGACTGACGCCAGCGTTCATTCCCCGCCGCAGTCCTGAGGGGTTAAAAGCTTTTCCTGAGGGTGACACCGTAGGTGGCTGGCTCACGCGGGGTGGCTACCACCCTGCCATTGACGCCGATAGGGTCGTACCCGACCATTCTGTATTGCTCGTCGAGTACATTGCGTCCCCAGAAGGTAATATCCGTTTCGTACTGCTCGAGATGGAACCCAAGCCCCAGGTTAAACAACTCGTAAGAGGGAGCCTCCAGAAACGGGTCCTGGCTCGAGATCGTTGCCTGACCTACCTGGCTGTACTCCAACAGCAGGAAGACGCCAATTCCACCCGGAAAATCAAAATCCTGTTTCGCCGTGAATAAAAGAAAATCGGGATTGAAAGTCAAATCGTCGCCACTGCGATCGCAGGCGGTGGTATTCACCCCCTGAGTGGGATCTCCCGGGTCGGGTCGGCCAGTATGAAATCGCGCGGCAACCCAGCAGGCATCATTGTCCCAATCCTTGAATTCCCCCTCTGTATTTGTGTAGGCGCCGGTCAGTACAAGGGAATCGGTCGGCAACCAGGTGACCTCCACTTCACCACCCCAGGTATTGATCCTCGCGGCATTCTGCAATGCAAAACCGCCCTCGCCAAACGTATTGATCTGTGCATCCCTGTAATCAGTCCTGTGCAGCGCAAGATTCAAACGCAGGCCTTTATCGGGAAAATCGGCCTTCAGGCCGATCTCGAAGGCTTCCGAGGTTTCCGGATCAAAGACATAGTCAAGCGCGGGATTGATGCGATCCGTGTTGGTGCCGCCCGACTTGTAACCGGTACCATAAGAGGCATATAACATGGCGTCATCTGTTAGAAAGCGGCTGAGCTTGAGAGTTCCGGTCACCTGGCCGTCGCTCAGCGATTCATCCACCGGAGCCTGGGGGGCGAGTGCGTACAATTGATCCAGCACAAAGGGTGGCGCGGTGACATCATCCGTAAAATCGGGCGCCGATCCCTGGGTAAAGACGCCGTAAAGCTTCTTGTCCTCGTAGGTATAGCGAAGGCCCCCGGTTAGCATCAGCGTATCCGTAAGGTAGTAATCCGCCTGGCCGAAGACAGCATACGCGTCATGATCCTGCTGCATCGAGTTTTTCGCACCACTGTTGGCCGGGAACAGTGGCAGCGAAGGCAGAGGGAATGACGGTATGGCCTCCAGCGGAAATTGGCCATCGCTACCGGCGAAATAAACAAAAGTATGTGAGAAGACCCCGTTGATATCCTCCCCGACTTCCACGGTTGAGACGTTGTCCAGGTCCTGCTTGAAATAGTACAGGCCCGCCACATAACTGAGCCTTGCGTCTTCATGACTTAACCGCAACTCCTGCGACCAGGCGCTTTGGTCGGCTGTCGCCTCAGTATTTATCGAATCCAGGTCACTGGCATCTGCATCGGCCCTGTCGCGAGATTTGAACCAGCTGTAGCCGGAGATTGATATGAGGGAAAATTCTTTCAGATCCCATTGCGCTGTTACGGATACACCGCCGTCTTCATTTTCCGTAACCGGCAAAAAGTTCTGCGCGGTCTTATAGTCATAGAATTGATCCGGCGTGAAAACCGTGCCGCCCAGCGCGCGGACCACCTCGTCGGTGCCCGCATAGGCGGTAGCGCCTGCCGGCAGGGCAACCGGCCGCAGGTTATCCTGTACTACAAGCCCGGCGCAGCAAACTTCATCCAGCTCGGAATAATCCGCTATGATCCTGACGGACAGGAAATTCGTCGGGGTATAAAGCCCCTGTAACCTGGACCCCCAGCGATTGCGGTCGTAGTTCTTGCCCTTGCCGAGGCCGATATCATCGACATAGCCATCGCGCTGACCCGAGAACCCTGTCGCCCGAATCGCCAGCTTCTGCTCGATTGCAGTGATCGAAGTCGCGCCACTGAGATTCAGCAGCCCGTAATTGCCCGCCGTCGCTTCACCAAATCCATTCGCCCCGTCATAGTCTGGCGGTACCGTATTCATCAGGACTGCTCCGGCCGAGGTGTTGCGGCCAAACAGCGTGCCCTGCGGCCCCCGCAACACCTCGACGCTGGCCACATCGACCAGGTTGTTGACCATCGAACCCTGCCGCGAGCGGTAGACGCCATCGACATAGAGACCCACCGCCGACTCGAGGCCAAAATTGTTGGAATCGGTGCCGACACTGCGAATTCTGAATTTGGGCGTGTTGGCGCTACCGCCCTGGCGCACCTCCAGCCCCGGGGCAATGGCGCTCAGGTCGTATACATCCTTGACACTCGATATCTTCAGATCATCTGCGGAGAATGCCCTCACCGACACGGGCACTTCCTGCTGGTTCTGGGGGCGCTTCTGGGCGACGACCAGCACTTCCTCGAGAACCGTTTGTTCCTGTGCCGGTATGGGCCGGGCCAGCAACGCAAGAGTCACCAGGCAGCCGAAGTGGCCCATGTGAGTCACCAACCTGCCAAACAGTCTGTTCACTACAGAAAGGCGCCCGACGCTACTGCGCGGACTGAAATTGGGTGACGCCCGTGATCTCCCTGATGCGCTGCCACTCTGCTTCCGGCATCAGCTCGGGCTTGGGCCCAAACAGAACAGATCGCAGTTCGGGGTGTCGCTGTTTGATGGCAAGATCGAATACATCGACGACAGCTTTTTCATCCAGGCACTCGTCGGAAAGCACTGCCCCGCCCAAGTGCTGGGTTTGCATCCGCTCCCATGCCAGCGCACATGGAAACGGGCTCTTGCCGCGGCGGCTGTCTATCAACCACTGCAGGGCTTCGAGGTTCACATCACCCGGATTCGCCACCAACTGTGCCTTGTGCAGCCGCTCTTCAGCCGCATCCAGCCGACCAATTTGGAGATTATAGATGGCGGAAAAGTAGTTACTCGTGTAGCCTTCGGGGTCTTCAATCAGAGTAGTCTCCATCAGTGCAGCGGCATCAGCCAACCGGCCCTGGCGTTGCAGATAAATGGCGCGATTCAGGATAGTTTCAAAGTTGAGCGGGTCGAGCCGGAAGGCTTTTTCCACAATTTCGCCTGCACCGGGCATGTGCATTACCGTCAGGTAAAAACCGTACATAGACAGCAACGTTACATCATTGGGATTGCGAGCCACAGCGTCCTTCAACAGTTGCATACCCTCCTCCCATTTGAAGTCATTCGCCATCAGCGCAATGCCCAGCAGGCCCATGGCGAGCGCATGACCGGGCTCGATCTCCAGGGCCCTTCTGAGGGCGGCAATGGCTTCGGGATAAACCGAGGCGGGAATGCGCGAGGACCCGGAGCCGACCCATCCCTGGATCGAAAGAACGAGTCCTTTGGCTGCCCAGGCGTCGGCATAGTCGTCGTCCAGAGCAATCGCCCGGTCAAACAGGCCGGCCGCCTGCTCGATCAACGCCGGGCGTCCGCTGGTATACATCAGCATTCCCCTGAGATACAGGTCATGGGCCTCGAGATTGGCGGTATGGCGCATGGCCATATCCTCCGCCGCGTGGGAACTCACTGGTTGATCCGACCATCGTATCGCCAAGGGCAGCCCCAATGTGATCGACGATTTCTTCAGCAATCGCGCTCTGTAGAGAAAATACATCCTTCAATTCACGTTGATACGCACCCGCCCATATCTGCGCCCCCTTGGACACGTCGATCAGATGCACTGTCATACGGATGTCCTTGCCCGCCTTGCGAACGCTGCCCTCCAACACATGGGATACGCCCAGCGCGCTGCCGATCTCCCTGATGTCCCTGTTCTGACCTTTGAACTGGAACGACGAGCTACGCGAGATCACCGGCAGGCGGGTTTTTTGTGCAAGCGAATTGAGTACCTCCGCCGCCACCCCATCGCTGAAGTATTCGTTTTCAGGATCGCCACTGATATTCACAAATGGGAGCACGGCAATACCCGGTATCGGCTCCAGGCTGCTGGGGGTGAGCATCGCCAGCGTTTTGATAAACCAGGTAATACCTGTCTCGGTCAGCCATAAGCGAGGACCAGGGAAAGCGAGCGATGTAGCCAGGAGCAGCATCGAACCGACGAGCAGCAAACCCACGAACCGAAGCCTGCGCGACGTGTTTCGGTGCGGCTGTCGATTCTCGGTGGAGGCCGGTTCCTGCTCCAGCGGTTCAACCTTCGGCACCAGACGGAACCCCAGCCTGGGAATGGTCTCGATAATCCGCGATTCCCTGGCACTGTCACCAAAGGCCTTGCGCAGTTCGACAATACACTGCGTCAGTGTGTCATCGGACACCTCGCCGCGAGGCCAGACCTCCTCGAACAGCTCATTGCGCGATACCGGCGCGCCGGCTGCCGCCACCAGACACTCCAACACCGACATCGACTTGGGCTTGACATGAACAGACTCACCGTCGCGCTCGACGAGGCGGCGCTGCGGTCTGACAATACTGTTTCCCAATCGAAAATCTTCGCTCAATATCGGCTTCCTTCTATAAACTTCTGCTTTCTACCGGTTTATCCTTATTATGCGGTCGGGAAGACGCTGTGGTATCGGGACTGAGGCTCAAATGGGCCGCGCAAACATCCTCTACATTGTACTTTTGTAGATCAAAAGGCCGGTTTTGAAAAGAGGACGCATTCTCTCTTGCCCGACGGTAACCGGCGTCAGACTAACACCGAACCTTGCGGGCTAAATTTGACATAGATCATGATTGGCATTTCATATTGGAAAGGCAGGGGGGGGAATTCGCCCGCCAACAAGTGGAAGAATGAAGAAAAATTCAATCCTTCACCAGTTCATTGCGATAGTTCCAGTTCAATGGCAACCAACCTCAGCTCCGAATACATCTCATCGATTTTTTTGGAATAGGTTATATACATTATCCTGCCGTTGTCCTGTGAAAATTCGGGATGCGCCAGAAAATCGTATACCCAGCCGTTCGAGTTTGCAGGCGCATCGACGCTGAATAGTTCGGTGGGGGCGGACCAGGGTCCCTCGGGTCGTGGGGCGGTTCGGATCATCGCGGTGGCTCCCATAGGCTCACTGTAAACAACCACGAAGCGATTGATATACTCGTTGAAAGACACCGACATCATCTCACTGCCGGTGAATATCTCCTGTGATTGCAGCGGATCAGACGACCAATTACCGTCGCCGGTATAAAACTGCCAAGCGCTCTTGTCGAGAATATTGGCCAGTGGCACGCGCGCCACGTGACAGGGCTTGACCAGCGGGCTGTCGTTCAGCTCGCAGCCATACATGAATACCTCTTTCCCCAGTACAATGGCGGCACTGCCAAAACCGGGTTCACCGTTTTCGGAGAAGAACAGGGTGGGATCTGATTCAACGATGTTGAAAACAGGTCGCTCGGGGGGCTCCGAAGGATTTTTCCAAACGGCTATCGAATGGCCAACATGTTCAAAATTCCAGGGGCCGGGCAAATTCATCACCTTGTGGTAAAAAACGTAAGCCAGATCCCTTTCATCGTCCACAACGATGGTTCCGGGCCAGATATGCCAACAGGCGTCGCATGGTTCTTCTTCACAAAATTCCCCCGCATGACGCTTGTTGTAGGCGATCTCGTCCTCGGTCAGGGGGAAAAAGGTCGCCGGTGCGCCTACCGGGTCGACCATGTCAGAAAAAGCGGCTATACCGTCACCTGCGTCGATATCAAAGGTGCAGGACAGGGAATTGCTTATCATTTCGCCATTTTCTGTGCCGGGCGCCTCCAGCAGTGTGTCCCCGAACAACCACACCGACTGCCCCTGAAACAGCGCGCTGAATCCGCAGTCACGGTTGAGAATGGCGGGGTTTTGACTTATGGCACCAATCTCGCGGACGGCGCCAATAACCAGTTGAGCGTTCGCCGGGGGTGGGTCCTCACCTGCCGGTTCACCCCCCCTCCGCCACCTCCGCAGCTGGCCAGTGAGCATGTTGTGAGAAGAACGCACAGGCTGACGGCTGGCAAGAAAGAAATTCCAGATTCCTTTTTCGCGACTGGATCACTCCAAGCCCCGAGTCGCAATATCCCGTAATTCATTCGAGCCTTCTATGCCTGCCGTGCGCTGACGTATCAGCCATTTAACGCATACTATTGGGCAGCGGCGAGAGAACTGCAGGAGCAAAGCACGAGCATTACACGAGCAAAGCCGGAGGGGAGCAAAATCGGATTCAGTACGGAGCTAAAAATGTCTGCCGGCGCTGCGCGGGGACGAGGCGGGTCAGACCGGATCTATCTCGGAGCCCTGGGCTTCCTGCTTGAATTCTTCTTCGCAACACCGCGGCCCTGGCGCTTGCCGAACTGGCGCTCCATGACCTCGCGCTCCTTCGGGGTGCCGCGCGCGACCTCTTTCATGGGCAGGTTTGCCATGCGATACAGGCTCTTTATTTCCGCGGGCTCCATCTCCGCCCACTGGCCCTGCTTGACCCGGGAGGGAATGAACACCTCGCCGTAGCGCACCCGCTTGAGGCGCGATATGGTCAGGCCCTGCGACTCCCACAGGCGCCGCACCTCGCGGTTGCGCCCTTCCATGATGACCACGTAGAACCAGTGGTTGATGCCCTCACCGCCGGCATCGGTGATATCGGTGAAGCGCGCTATCCCGTCCTCGAGCATCACCCCCTCGACCATGCGGTGCAGCATTTCCATTTCCACCTTGCCCATCACCCGCACCATGTACTCCCGCTCGATGTTGGACGAGGGGTGCATGAGGGCATTGGCGAGGTCGCCGTCGGTGGTGAACAGCAGCAGGCCCGAGGTGTTGAAATCGAGCCGTCCAATCGATATCCAGCGGCCGGACTTGAGTTTCGGCAGGCGCTCGAAAACGGTGCGACGGCCCTCGGGATCCTTGCGCGAACACACTTCACCGACCGGCTTGTGGTAGAGAATGCAGCGAGTCTGCACGGCCGGGGCCGCGTCGAGGTTGCGGCCATCGACAGTGATGCGCGCGCGGTCGTCGACCCTGTCGCCCAGGGTGGCGGTCTTGCCGTCGATCGCGATGCGGCCCTCTTCGATCCAGCGCTCCATTTCCCGGCGCGAACCGAGGCCCGCCCGGGCCAGCACTTTCTGCAACTTCTCACCGGGCTTGGTCGCCGGCTCGACCGGCGGGTCGCCAGGGAGGGTTCTCTTGCTCATGGGAGATGATCAGGCCCGGCTGTCGGGCCCGGCAACCACTGCATCGGCACCATCATCGGCCCCGTCGTCCGCCACCGGCGCCTCATCATCCACCAGATCCGCCGCCGTTACCGCGAGGTCCATGGCAGTGGTCTCGCGGGGCTCGATGCTGTCCTGCTCGGCATCGGCGCCGGAGTCAATGCGGTCCTGCACATGGTCGGTGCCGCCCACCAGGGTCAGGCCGTGGCCACCGGCGCCCGGCTCATGCGCAGGCAGCGGGTCGCTGAAGCCCAGCTCGGCGTTGAGGGTTTCGAGGTCACGGACATCGGCCAGGGCCGGCAGCTGGTCGAGCGTTTTCAGGTTGAAGTAATCCAGGAACTGGCGAGTGGTAGCGTACATGGCGGGCCTGCCCGGCACATCCCGGTGCCCCACCACGCGGATCCACTCCCGCTCATGCAGGGTCTTGATGATATTGGAACTCACCGCCACGCCGCGGATTTCCTCGATCTCCCCCCGGGTGATGGGCTGGCGATAGGCGATCAGCGCGAGGGTCTCCAGCAGGGCGCGGGAATACTTCTGGGGGCGTTCGTGCCACAAGCGGGCCACCCATGGGCTGAGGGCCTGGCGCACCTGGAAGCGAAACCCGCTGGCCACTTCCTGCAGCTCGAAACCCCGGCCCTCGCAGCGGTGTGCCACTTCCTCCAGGGCCGCGCGCAACGCCGCATTGTCGGGCCGTTCGTGCTCCTCGAACAACTCACCCAGCTGCGCCACGGTCAGGGGCTTGCCAGCCGCCAGCAGCGCGCCCTCGATAATCTGCAATAAACCAATCTCCGACATTACTCCGCCCTTGCCTTGACGTGGATGGGACCGAAGTCCTCGGTCTGCACGATCTCCACCAGTGCCTCCTTGATGAGCTCCATGACGGCCAGGAAAGTGACCACCACGCCGCGCCGGCCCTCCCGGGCGGAAAACAGTGCCACGAAAGGCACGAAGTGCTGGCCCGCCAGGCGCTCCAGTATCTGTGACATACGCTCGCGGGTGGACAGGGCCTCGCGCTGGATGTGGTGGCTCTCGAACATATCCGCCCGGCGCAACACTTCGCCCAGGGCCAGCAGCAGCTCCCGCATGTCGACCTCCGGGTCGGTCCTGGCCCGGTGGAGGTCCGGGGGATTGGCGCTGCCCTGCCAGGTATCCCGCTCCATGCGGGGGATATCCTCGATCTCCTCGGCCACCTTCTTGAAGCGCTCGTATTCCTGCAGGCGGCGAATCAGCTGGGCCCGGGGGTCTTCCTCGTCCTCCTCCAGCTCACTGGAGCGCGGCAGCAACATGCGCGATTTGATCTCCGCCAGCATGGCGGCCATCAGCAGGTACTCCGCCGCCAGCTCGAACTTCATGGCGTCCATCAGCTCGACATAGCGCATGTACTGTTCGGTGATCTCCGAGACGTCGATCTCGAGGATGTCCAGGTTCTGGCGCTTGATCAGGTACAGCAGCAGGTCCAGCGGACCTTCGAAGGCTTCCAGGAACACTTCCAGCGCCTGGGGCGGGATGTAGAGGTCCCTGGGGAGTTCGGTGACAGCCTTGCCCATGACCACGGCGAAGGGCATTTCTCCCTGCTGGGGGCGGGCCGCGGCGACCGCAGCCGAAGCCTCTGCCGGCGGTTCCAGCGGGGCGTCCTGCGGGTATTCGGAAGTGTTCTCGTTGACTGCCACGGGCCTGCCTGTCGTTATCGTCTGCCGCCCGGCGCAGGGCCCGGCGGAACTGCCCGCAGTATACCCATTTAATGCTCAAATAGAGAGAAGCGCGGCAGCGACCACCTCGCATTGGTCATTTTTTAACCAGCCCTGAGGCCGCAGTCCACCGGTCCACCCTGCGGATACGTCGAGCCGCTGCATCGGGACACTGGCAGAAAATTGCCTCCCCATCGGCTCTCCATCCAGCTTATACTTTTGCCAAGTGCCTGAACGGGAGCTGTATTCGATCAGCCGCGCTCGTTTCGGCTTGTCTTTTTCATTCATGTGAAAATCAGCCATTGATCGACGCATCCTTCATTCACGCCGCTCCGCCTGCGCGCCAGCCCTGATGGGAGCCGAACCGTGAGTGCAGTCACCCGGAAGCTCTCGTTCCTCGACCGTTACCTGACGGTCTGGATCTTTGCCGCAATGGCGCTGGGCGTGGGGCTGGGCTACTTCGTGCCCGGCACCGAAGCCTTCATCAACCGCTTCCAGGTCGGCACCACCAACGTGCCGATCGCTATGGGCCTGATTCTCATGATGTACCCGCCTTTCGCCAAGGTGCGCTACGAGGAGCTGCCCGACGTCTTCCGCGACAGGAAGGTGCTGGGCCTGTCGCTTATGCAGAACTGGATTGTCGGCCCGGTGCTGATGTTCGTGCTGGCCATCGTATTCCTGCACGACAAGCCCGAGTACATGGTGGGCCTGATCATGATCGGTCTGGCGCGCTGCATCGCCATGGTCATCGTCTGGAATGAACTCGCCAGGGGGTCGACGGAGTACGCGGCCGGCCTGGTGGCCTTCAACTCGATCTTCCAGGTGCTGTTCTTCAGTGTCTATGCCTGGCTGTTCATTACGGTGCTGCCGCCGCTGTTCGGGCTGTCCGGTTCCGTGGTGGACATCTCCATCGGCCAGATCGCCGAGAGCGTCTTCATCTATCTGGGCATCCCCTGCATTGCCGGCGTGCTGACGCGCGCGATCATGCTGCGCTTCGTCACCAGGCAGTGGTATCACACGCGCTTCGTGCCGAAAATCGGGCCGATCACCCTGATCGCGCTGCTGTTCACCATCGTCGTAATGTTCAGCCTGAAGGGCCAGCTGATCGTCACCATCCCCTTCGACGTGGTACGCATCGCGATTCCGCTGCTACTCTATTTTCTGATCATGTTCCTGTTCTCGTTCTTCATGAGCAAGCGTCTGGGCGCAAACTACGAGAAGAGCGCAACCCTGTCGTTTACTGCGGCCAGCAACAACTTCGAACTGGCCATCGCCGTGGCCATCGCGGTATACGGCATCAACTCGGGGGCGGCGTTTGCCGCGGTCATCGGGCCGCTGGTGGAGGTGCCGGTAATGATCCTGCTGGTCAATATCGCACTTGGGTTCCAGAGAAAGTACTTCGCCCCGGCGCAGGCCCACCCGGGACAATCTCATTGAGATCGAGAAACAGCTTGCCGGTAGTTCGATTCAAACAGGCAGTGACGGTGGTTGCCCTGGTACTTGCCGTCGCGTTTATCCTGCTGCGCCTGTGGCAGGGTCCGGAAGTGCCTGGATACCGTATTGAACCAATGCCACTGGTGCAGACAGTGGTCGCAACCGGGCGCGTTGTGTCTGTCTCGCGCGCGCTTATAGGCAGTGAACTGACCGGTGTGGTGCTTGAGCGTCGGGTACAGGAAGGCGACAAAGTCCTGCCCGGCAATGTCCTGCTGGTACTGCGTGAGGATGATATCCCGGCGCAGATACGTCAGGTCGAGGCCGCACTGGACCAGCTGGAAAGTACCACGCGCCCGCAGGCTAAAGTGGCGCTGACCCGAACCCAGGTAGAGCTGGAACAGGCGATTCGTGAAACAGAACGACGGCGTAGTCTGGCGGATCGTTCGAGCCTGTCTAAAGAAGCACTCGAGCAGGCTGAGCAACAGGAGATCCTGGCCCGCAATGCTGTCGAGACAGCCCGGCTGGCATTGACCGCGCTGGCATCAGGGAGCACTGAGGAAACAAGGTTGCGTGAGCAGCTGGCCTCGCTGCAGGCAAAACTGGCCAGGACCGTCATTCGCGCCGAGGTAGCCGGTACGGTGCTGACCCGTAATGTTGAACCCGGCGATCTGGTGCAGCCGGGCCGTGTGCTGTTCACTATCGCACTCAGTGGTGACACCGAGATTCGTGTACCGCTGGATGAAAAGAACCTCTCGCTGCTGTCACTGGAGCAAAACGCCAGCATCATCGCCGACGCCTACCCGGACAAGCCGTTTCCTGCCAGTATCAGTTTCATCGCCCCTGCAGTCGATCCAACGCGCGGCACGGTGGATGTCCGCCTGACGGTTGATCCCGTGCCAGACTTCCTGCTGCAGGACATGACTGTATCGGTCAATATTGAGACCGGTCGCCGTGATCGTGCACTCGCCATCCCGAACGATGCACTCATCGCACTGCAAGGCAATACCGCGCAGGTGCTGGCGCTGCGCGGGGGCAAGGTGCAACGCACAACCGTGACACTGGGCCTGCGCGGTCTGGTGATGTCCGAAGTGCTTAGTGGCTTGCAGGCAGGCGACACCGTACTGGCGGACGTCACCACATCGCTGGCAGACGGAACGCGGGTCCGCATTATCGAACAGGCCCTGCCGGTTTCCGCAACAAGCAGCGGTCCTGCCACCCCCAATGAACTGCCGGTAAACCTGAATTGATCCGGTTTCTCCGTAGATTGTGGACCGAGTGGACCATCGCGATCACCTTTCTGCGCGAGGGACGCGCCCAGACCGCCATGATTATGGTTGGCATTGCCGTTGGTGTAGCGGTAATTGTATTTGTGTCTGCGCTCATAGGAGGGCTGCAGTCGAATATCATTCAACGCACGCTGGGTACCCAAGCCCACATCCGCCTGTTATCACCCGATGAGATCAACATCGTCCTGCCGCCTGCACCGGGGACTGTGCAACTGTTGCAGGAAGACAAACGGGCACAGCGCCTGCGCTCGATCAATAACTGGCAGAGCGTAACCGCCGCACTGGACAAGCTTCCCCTATTGACGGCGGTTTCTCCGGTCGTCTCCGGACCTGCGTTTGCGCGGCGCGGCGAGGCCCTCGAATCAGTCGCACTGGTCGGCATCGATGTAGAGCGTTACCAGCGTATCATCCCACTGCGTGACTATATACACGCAGGCCAGCTGCGCGTGGGAGGAGGTGATGCGATGATCGGCAGACAACTCGCTGACAAGCTGGGTTTACGCGTCGGTGACAAACTGCGGTTGGAAACCGGTCAACAGAATAATGCTGTGGTGAACATTGCCGCCGTATTTGAGCTCGGCGTGCGTGAGCTGGATGCACGTTACGTCTATCTTGACCTGAAGCAGGCGCAGGCACTGTTGAACCTGCCCGGCGGCGTGACGGTCATCGATGTGACAGTTGAAGATATCTTCAGCGCTGACAGGATCGCGAGACAGATCGAACGGTTGACCTCGCTGAAAACAGAAAGCTGGATGGAAACAAACGCGCAGCTGATGAGTGCGTTGACCTCACAGAGCTTGTCCACCAACATGATTAAAGTGTTTGTGGCCATATCGGTCGCATTCGGCATTGCCAGTGTATTGTCGGTCAGCGTGGTACAGCGCACCCGCGAGATCGGCATCATGCGGGCCACCGGCGCGACGCAGCAACAGATCCTGCGCGTGTTCCTGATCCAGGGCGGCGTTCTGGGCCTTTTGGGTTCGATCATCGGGGTTGCAGTCAGTTATACGCTGGTGTGGGGTTTCAATACCTACGGGCCGGGACTGTTCCATATACCGGTAGCCCAGTCACTGGTCGTGATGTCGGTGGTGCTGGCCACACTGACCGGCATACTGGCGGCGGCCATACCGTCGCGGCGCGCCGCCCGTCTGGATCCGGTAGTAGCAATACGCTATGTCTGATAGCCGGCAGGTATTGCGACTTGAGGCGCTGCGCAAGTCCTACAACGTCGGGCTGCCAAATGAGACCGAAGTATTGCATGGGATAGATCTGGTCATCGGCCGCAATGACTTTGCTGCACTGATCGGGCCCTCCGGATCCGGCAAAAGCACGCTGCTCAATATCATCGGCCTGCTCGACAAACCCAGCGAGGGAGAACTCTATCTGCTCGAGCAGCCAACCAGCACGATGGATGATGACGCCCGCACCGCCCTGCGCGGCAGCGCGATAGGTTTTGTGTTCCAGTTCCATCACCTGATCCAGGCATTTACTGCAATTGACAATATCCTGATGCCGCTGATGCTGAAACAGGGTAAACCCGACCGTGCCGCTGTAGAACGTGCCCGCAGCCTGCTCGCCGCCGTCGGTCTGGAGAAGTTCGCCCGTACCCCGCCCAACCAACTGTCTGGCGGCCAGCAACAACGGGTGGCCATTGCCCGCGCACTGGTGACTGAACCGGCGCTGCTGCTGGCGGATGAACCAACAGGTAATCTCGACACCCACACCGCGGCGGAAATATTTGAATTGTTCCGCCAGTTTAACCGTGAATTCGGTTGTGCCGTATTACTGGTCACCCATGACCTGCGGCTGTCGGCTTCCTGCGACCGTACCATCAATCTGGTAGACGGGCAGCTTGTCGGCGATGCGTTGAATAAAAACAGGGTGCTGACGAGTTAAGCTGTCAGTATCGGGCAAGGTGTTGGATAGATTTAATGCTCAAAGGGCGCGACATCGCCCTTGCCGACCCGCAATATCACCGGCACCTCATCGGCCAGATCGACCACCGTGGTGGGCTCCATCCCGCAGTAGCCGCCGTCGATCACCAGGTCTACTTCGTGCTGCAGGGTGTCGCGGATGTCGTAGGGGTCGAGCATCGGGTACTCCTCGCCGGGCATGATCAGGGTCACGCTCATCAGCGGCTCCCCCAGGTCGGCCAGCAGGGCCGCGGCAATGCGATTGTCGGGCACCCGCAGGCCCACGGTCTTGCGCTTGGGGTGCATCAGCCGGCGCGGCACCTCCGAGGTCGCCTTCAGGATAAAGGTGTAGGGGCCGGGGGTGCAGTGGCGCAACAGGCGGTAGGCCGCGTTGTCGACCTTGGCGTAGGTGGCGATTTCGGACAGGTCGCTGCACACCAGGGTGAAGTTGTGGCGGTCATCCAGCTTGCGGATGCGGCGGATCCTGTCGAGGGCGTCCTTGTCGCCGATATGGCAGCCCAGGGCGTAGGCCGAGTCGGTGGGATAGACCACCACGCCGCCGGCGCGAATGATATCCGCCGCGCTGCGGATCAGCCTGACCTGGGGGTTGTCCGGGTGAATCTGGTAGAACTGGCTCACGGCTGGCCGCTCCCGGCGCCCGTCACGGGCGGGACAAGCCAGCGCTCCCAGACCCCCCGCAGGCCATCGAGAGGGGGTATGTTCACCCCCGGCCGGGGGCTGTAGGGGCCGTCCCGGTGGTAATCCGAGCCCACCGACACCTCCAGCCCGAATTCGCCGGCCAGGCGCCGCAACTGGCCCACCTGGTCGGGGGTCTGGTAACCGCTGGCGATTTCGATGCCGCGGCCGCCCGCCGCCATGAAATCGATCACCAGCCGGCGCAGCTTCATGCGGGTAAAGTTGTATTTGAGCGGGTGGGCGATGACCGCAACACCCCCTGCGGCCACGATCCACGTCACCACCTGGGCCAGCTCGGGCCAGAAGGCCTTGACGTCGCCGGTTTTGCCCTGCCCCAGGTACTTGTCAAAGGCCTGGTTGTGGTCGCTGACATGGCCCCGGGCCACCATCCAGGCAGAGAAGTGGGGCCGGCCCAGCTGGCTGTCCCCCGCCTCGGCCAGCGCGCCTTCCAGGGCACCGGCAAACCCAAGGGCCTCGAGGCGCTGCGCAATTTTCTTGCCGCGCTCGATCCGCGCCGACTCCAGCCAGGCCAGCGCCTCGACCATGGCCGGGTGGCTGCAGTCCATACCCAGCCCCAGGATGTGGATGGTGGTGGCGGACCAGCGGCAGGATAACTCCACGCCCGCGACCAGCTGCAGGCCCGACGGTTGCTGCGTGCCCTGCTCTGCCGCCACGGCCAGGTAGCCCGCCACGGTGTCGTGGTCGGTGATCGCCAGCAGCGCCAGCTTGCGCTCACGGGCCAGCGCCACGAGATCGCGGGGGCTGAGGCCGCCATCGGAGGCGGTGCTGTGGGTATGGAAGTCAATCAGCACAATCTTTACACTTGGTGCCCGGCAGCCGCGAAGGCGCCGGCACCACCTGGAGAGAAGGACCATATGGTAACAGCCGGAGCACAGGGGAATCCATGAAGCAATTGGCGGAGTTCGTCCCCATAGCCCTGTTCTTCATCGTCTACCAGCTCAAGGGCACGTCGCTTGAACTGGGAGGCTGGGAGTACAACTTCGATGGCATTTACTCCGCCACCGCCGTGCTGATGCTGGCCACCGTGGCGCAGGTACTGCTCACCTGGGCCTTCACCCGCACCCTGGAAAGACGCCTGCTGTGGCTGCTGCTGGCGGTTCTGGTGTTTGGCGGCGCTACCCTGGTGTTCCACAACCAGATGTTCATCCAGTGGAAGCCCACCATCTTCAACTGGGTACTGGCGCTGGTTTTCGGCGCATCCCAGTACATCGGCGACAAGAACCTGATGGAGCGCACTCTCGGCAGCCAGATACACCTGCCCAAGCCGGTGTGGAGCCGGCTCAACCTGCTGTGGGTGAGCAACTTCATTATCGTGGGCGGCCTCAACCTGGTGGTTGCCTACAGCTTCAGCGAGGACGCATGGGTCAGCTACAAGCTGTATTCCGCGATCGGCTTCACCCTGGTGCTGACTATTCTCACGGCCCTGCTCATCAGCCCCTACCTCAAGGACCAACCGCTGGCGGACGAATAGCGCGGTCCTGGCCGGCGCCCGGCGCGAACTCAGCGCTGGCTGTCAGCGCCGGTGCGCCACCCGCATCCAGCGCCCAGAGCTCGGCCCGCTCGCCCTCGCGCCGTCCCTGCAGCAGGATGTCAGCACCCTCGAGCAGCGGCCGGTTGCCGCGAAACCGGAATGACTGCAGTTGCACTCCCGGCAGCTCCCGCTCCAGCAAATCCACCAGCAGGGTGGCTGCCAGCGGGCCCTGCACCACCAGCCCGGGGTAGCCTTCCTCCCGGGTCGCGTACTCCCGGTCGTAGTGAATGCGGTGGCTGTTAAAGGTGAGGGCCGAGTAGCGAAACAACAGCACAGGGTCGGGGTGGATGGCCCGCGACCACTGCGCCGCTGCGGGGGCGGCCTGTGCCGGTGCCTGTGTCGGTGCCTGTGTCGGTAGCACGGCAGCCTCGCCGCCGCCCGCCTCGCGATAGACCAGGTGCTGCCGCTCTTCCAGCACCAGCTGTTCGCCCCGCGCCAGCCGGTGCAGCACCGTGACAAACACCAGTTCTCCGCTGCGGCCGCGCTTGTGGCTGACGTCCTCGATCAGCGAAACCCGCTCCACCGCATCGCCCACGTACAGGGGAGCGACAAAGCGGATGTCGCTGCCCGCCCACATGCGCCGGGGCAGGGGTACCGGCGGCAGGAAACCCCCGCGCCGGGCATGCCCGTCCCGGTCGATAGCCGAGGCGGCGGTGGCGGGCAGGAAATACAGCCAGTGCCAGAGAGGGGGCAGGGGTTCGCCCGGGGCGGCCCGGGGCGTCGCGTAATCGAGCGTGGCGGACAGGCCCGCCACCGGCGCCGGGGCAATGATGTCAGTGCGCGTCTCCTGGCGCCCGATCCAGCCGCGCAGGGTCTGCAGGTCGATGGCGCCCAGGGCCGCGGCCTCAGAAGGATTTCGGCAACCCGAGTTCCCGGGTCGCGATGAAGGAGAGGATCAGGTTGGTGGAAATCGGCGCCACCTGGTACAGGCGGGTCTCGCGAAACTTGCGCTCCACATCGTACTCAGTGGTGAAGCCGTAACCGCCGTGGGTCTGGATACAGGTGTCCGCCGCTGCCCAGGCCGCCTCGGAGGCCAGCAGCTTGGCCATATTGGCCTCGGCCCCGGCGGGCAGCCCCGCGTCATACAGGTCCGCCGCCCGCTGCACCATCAGCGCCGCCGCCTCGGCCTGGATATGCGCCCGGGCGATGGGAAACTGCACGCCCTGGTTGGCGCCGATAGGCCGGCCGAATACCTCGCGCTCGCTGGCGTAGGCCGATGATCTGGCGGTAAACCAGCGCGCATCGCCGATACACTCGGCGGCGATCAGGATGCGCTCGGCGTTCATGCCGTCGAGGATACACCTGAAGCCATCGCCCTCGCGGCCTATCAGGTTGGTCGCAGGCACCCGCAGCCCGTCGAAAAACAACTCCGTGGTGGCGTGGTTCATCATGGTGGCGATGCGGCCGGATGGTCAGGCCATTGCCGATCGCCGCGCGCATATCCACCAGCAGCACCGACATGCCGTCCGTAGGGCTGCCGCGCTCCGGCCGCGGCGAGGTTCGCACCAGCAGCACCATCAGGTCCGAGTGCTCAGTGCGGGAAATAAACACCTTCTGACCGTTGACCACATAGTCGTCGCCGTCACGCACCGCAGTGGTGCGGATGCGGGAGGTGTCGGTACCGCTGCCGGGTTCGGTGACGCCGAAGGCCTGCAGGCGCAGCCTGCCCGCGGCGATGTCCGGCAGGAACTGCCGTTTCTGCCGCTCGCTGCCGTGGCGCAGCAGGGTGCCCATGGTGTACATCTGGGCGTGGCAGGCGCCGCCATTGCCGCCGCTGCGGTGGATTTCCTCCAGCACCGCGCAGGCCGCCCCCAGGGGCAGGCCACTGCCGCCGTATGCCTCGGGAATCAGGACCGAGAGGTAGCCGGCCGCGGTCAGGGCGGCGACGAACTCGGTGGGGTACTGGCGGTCGGCATCGAGCCTGCGCCAGTAGTCGCCGCCATAATCCGCACACAGCCGTGCCACCGCGTCACGGATGTCGGGGAATGTTCGCTCTGCCGCCACGGGATCGCCCTACAGGAACCAGGAACCGCCGTCGACCATATGGGTCTGGCCGGTGACGAAGGCGCTGGCATCCGAAGCGAGGTAGATGATGGTGCCGGTGAGATCCCGGGTCTCGAGGTTGCGCTGGATGACCTGCCCGGCGGCAATCACCTTTTTGGCTTTCTCCAGCTTTTCCCCGAAGAAATCCTCGGTGCCCTCGGTCATCACCGCCGAGGGCGCCACTGCGTTCACGCGGATGCGGTCCTGGCCCAGCTCCCGCGCCATGCCCCGGGTCATGCCGATCACCGCCGCCTTGGACGCGACATAATCGAGGCCGTAGGGCAGGCCGTACACCGCCGCCAGGGAGGAGATGTTGATGATGGAGCCGCCGCCGCCATCGCGCATGGGTTGCACCACGGCCTTGCAGCACTGCCACAGGCCCTTGACGTTGATGTTCATCACCGCATCCCACTGAGCCTCGTCGAGCTTCTCGAAGCGGGCGCCCTTGAGGCCGGCGTACAGTGCGGCATTGTTCACCAGCACGTCGATCCTGCCAAAACTGCCCAGCGCCTGCTCCGCCATCGCGCTGCAGCTGGCCATGCTGGCGATATCCGTCACCGCCCCCACCGCGCGGCCGCCGGCGGCGACGATGGCCGCGACGGTATCGTCGCAGGCGTTGATATCACAGGCGAATACGGCGGCGCCCTCCCGCGCCATGGCTTCCGCGTAGGCGCGGCCAAGGCCGCGCGCGGCGCCGGTGACGATGGCGACCTTACCTTCCAGTTGAGACATGCCTGTAATCCCGGGAAATGAGCGAAGGCGCTACGTTAGCACAGGCCGGTGGCGAGCGTTAATGGCGGCAACGGATGCTGGTCACTACCTCCGACAATTTGCACTTTTGTATCTGTCGGCGTATCGCCGTCCCCCTACGCAGGGGGGTTTCGGGCCACAGCATCCTATTTAGGAAACACCAGCGTATAGGCCAGTCGGACGCCCCAGCCCGTCCTCGTCATTTCCGGGTGGAACATCCTCGAGTTTCACCAGCGGCAGGATGGTTCGGGAAATAATAGTCCACTCTTCATTCAGATGGATGGGAATGACAGGCTGGATATTGAGCAGATCACGTTCGCCTTTCTCGGTGGGGCCAAGGTTGTTATCGTAATTGAACTGCTACGGCACACTGATCAGATTAGCAATCGGGTTGTTGAGCTTTTTAGCGAGTTCCGCCTCGCTCTGCTGGGCGGTGGCGCTTGTGGCCAAGCTGCTGACAAGCGCTGCCGCAACAGCAATCAGGGTCACATTCGAACGTGTCACGTACTCTATTGTACTGCTCCTCGCCGGGTTAGCTTGCGCTACAACAACGGAAATGGCCTTATAACTGTCATGGGAAAGCAACAAATTGCGACCGATTTTCATTGCGTCTTTCGAGTATAGCGCTACCGGTTTCAATGGTAACAGCCAATTTGCTGACGGCGAGCCAAATAGGGGTTATGCTTCCGCGCAGACATGCCCCGCTCGAAAACAAGCGCAACGGTGCACAGGACCACAATCGCAGGAGAAATAACAGATGTTAGTCAAAATTTACGGGGCAGCCCTTGCGGCGACACTGCTCGCAGGCTGCGCCAATATGAGCACCGACCCCGGCACCGGTTCAACCCGCGATTCCCTCATCGCGGTGGCATATGGCACCGTCGAGAATGTGCAGCAGGTGCAAATGAAGGCCAATTATGCCGAGGGCTCCCTGATCGGCGGCGCGCTGGGGCTACTGGCCGCAAGCCACTATTCTGCCGGCAGCCAGGCCCTCGGGGCCATCGCCGGCGCCGGGCTGGGCGCCCTCGTGGCAAAGGAGACCGCCGGCACGGCCAACCAGTACACCATCCGCCTGGTCAATGGCAACACGGTCTCGGTGGTGACTGACCAGAAGGGCATAGACGCAGGCGACTGCGTCTCCGTGGAGCAGGGCGAGCACACCAATATCCGCCGGGTATCAACGGCCATGTGCACCACACCCCAGTCCCATCCCGCCTATCCCGCGATGAATGCCTCGGTGCAGCAGATTTCCGCGGACTGCGCGGCGGTGAAGCAGCAACTGGTGCAGGCCACCAACGAGCAGGAAACCAGCATCGCCTACAAGAAGATGCAGGCGCTCTGCGATTGAGAAGTAGTCTCTACTTAGCAAAGACGCGAGAATAGAAATGACGAAACTGGTATGTACCTTGCTCGGGACACTTTTGCTTACGGCCTGTGCCGGTAACTCGGAGGTGGAGGGCGAACGGGTTACCGTCGGTCCAAATGGTGTGGAGAACGTCTGCGGCGAGGGCGACGGGCTACCCGAGTGCAAGGATTATAACAACTTGAACTATGGCGAAAATCTGCAGGAGCGCACACCCACCGACACGGAGATGGAACAGGAAGCGGCAAAGGTTCGCGCCGAAACACCTGCGGAGTTGGATAAGACCATCACGGAGCTAGAGGAGAATCCGCAAGCCCTCGATACCATGGCTGAGTAGGCGGGCATCCAGGACGATGATGGTAGCCTGGATTTGTCGTATGAAGCACCAGTGCCCCGGCACGGGCCCAACTCTACAGCCGGCCGCCCCGGACACCATCACTCGGCCACCTTCTCCAGCCTGGGCAGCAGGTACTCATTATCCAGCAGCGCTTTACGCGGCTCGTACAGCCTCATCACCAGCATGAATTTGCCCGCGGGAACCGGCAGCCAGTTGGCGGCGGGGTCGGAGGGTTTTTCCTGCGCCAGGGAGAGGGTGAGAGAGCCGTCCGGGTTGTAATTCAGGCCCGCGGTCCGGTCTCCGATGCTGTAGCGTTCGATCTCGTTGTCTTCCAGCTGCAGATCTGTGAGCCGATACGCTGCCAGGGACCAGAAGCCATCGACCGGGGGCAACTGGTTCGCGGCGAAATGCAACTGGTAGCGCCGGCTGCCATCGAGCAGCTCGCCATCGGCATCGAACACCATCGCCGGGTACAGGGATTCCTCCGGCAGGTTGCCGTAGCCGCCCCTGGCAACAGCCGCGCGCTGCAGGTAGCCGAAACCATAGCGGCCGATTTCCCCGGAGATCATCCAGCCGTTGTAACTCGGGATAGTCCGCTGGGTTGCCGCCTGCACGATCTCCCTGCCATCGGCGAGGGCGCGCTCGAGGCCCCGCCGCGCGCCGGCGGATAGACGCGCCGCGTCAAACTCGCTGTTGCGACCGACACCGATCTGGTCAAACTGCTGCAGCAGCGCCTCCTCTCCGCTGCGGGGCGGCAATGCTCTCAGGCGCTCGTTCAATACTTCAAAGAACTCGAGGCTGGACAGGGGGTCGATCGCTTCCGCCTTCAACTCCGGCGGGTCGGCCGGCCGCTGTCCCGGCTTGAACTCAGACAGCGGCGCGAGCCAGATCGCGTCGACCAGCGCCATGGCGGCGGCAAAATCCCCGGGGCCATCCACCAGCATCCGGCCCAGCAGCCAGCCCTGCTCGCTTTCGACGTGAACCGCTTTCACACCCTCCGGCAGAGCGCCGCTCCAGCGCGGCCCCACCAGGGCGAAATACCCTTGCGCGGTGCCGGTGGTCCTGCGCCCGATATGTTCAACCTCCGCATACAGGTTGGTCACGGCGATGGTGAAATAGCGCCCGGCCGTGTCCGGCGTGTGCAGGACGAGCGGCTCGGCGCTGATATCAAACCAGCCGCTGAAATACAGGGTGTCATTATTGGGCGCGCGCAGATTGCCGGCGTTATCGGGCCCGACAATATCGGGGTAGCGGTACAGGCGGTTGAGCGGGGCATAGACCTGCTGCTGCGGAGAACTGCGATGCGTCTCGTTATGCATCTGCTTGTGCATGTCGACGATGGGGTAGCCATACAGGACCGCCAGCGTGCCGACATGATAGGCCATCTGCTCCGCGATCAGCTCATCGTTCTTTTTCTGCTGCGAGCTGACGATGGAGGCGAGGTTGAAATTCAGCACCAGCGCGATCGCAATCACTGCAAGCGCGGCGGCGCCGAGCCAGAGTTTCCTTGAGCGTAGGTTAATCATCAGTATCCCCGAAATGCCCGAAAACCATTGCGCTGGCCGAATTCTCAGCGGATATCGGTGGACGCAACCCGGTGTTATCCCCCGATAATCTCGTTCAGACCTTCAATGACGCGAACCAATTCTTCGGGGTCAATACTGCCAATTTTTTTGCCGATTCGCTCGACGGAGAGCGTGCGAATCTGACTGATCTTGATCCAGGAGCGCTTAGGCAATTTTGCTCCTGCGATTTCGTGCGTGAGTGGAAAGCCCGCACGTTGCTCCTGGCTCGTGAGCGCCATGGCAATAACCGTTCCGGAGCGCTCGTTGAAAATATTCTGGCTGAGAATAAGAACCGGGCGCTCACCCGACTGCTCTCGCCCAATCGTCGGGTTTAGATCTGCCCAGCGCACCTCTCCTCTCAGTATTTTGGCCATGCTGCCATTTCCTCTGACAGCCCCTCGTCCGCCATGGCTTTCTCAAAGGCCGGGTCAAGCTTGGCGCACTCCTCTGCCAGGCGGCCACGCTCAAGCCGCTCCAGCTTTTCCTGCACGGCTTCCTGGATGGCCCTGCTACGATTTCGATAAACCTTCCGTCTCACTAAAGCATCAACTCTTGCGAGCACCCCTGCCTCGATGGAAATGGCTACTTTGGTCTGGCTCATCGCTGACCTCCTCTCGGGTATGACGATTTAGCATACCTTGCGGCCGACACCGCCGCAAGGATGGATCATAGCGATCAGCGGGCGTCGGCGCCGGCCTGCAACAGCACCTTGCCGAAATTCCTGCGGTCCTGGATATAGTGGTGGGCGGCGGCGGCCTCCTCGAAGGGAAATACCTTGTCCACCACCGGCGCCAGTACGCCCTCCCCCAGCAGCCGCACGATCTCGACCATGTCGGGGGTGAGGCGATCGAACTGATCGAACAGGCGGCCCATATTGGTGCCGAACACGCCGCGGTTGTTGTTGAGCAGGGACAGCGGGTGAAACCACGGGGTGGTGACCGCCGCCTTCAGCAGCGCCAGCAGGTTCATCCGCTCGCCTTGCACGCTGTCGGCCATGCCGAACATAAACAGCCTCCCCAGCGGCGCGAGGCAGCGGTAACTCTTGCGGAACGAATTGCCGCCCTGGGGATCGAGTACCACGTCCACACCCCGCCCCGCCGTGTAGCGCATGACTTCCTTTTCAAAGTCCTGGCTGCGGTAGTCGATGCAGTGGGCGTAGCCGAGCTCTTTCAGGCGCGCGTGCTTGCCGGCGCTGGCGGTGCCGATGGCGACAGCGCCGCGCCACCTGCAGATCTGCAGCGCGGCGATGCCGACGCCGCCCCCGGCGGAATGCACCAGCGCGGTCTCACCCGGCTGCAGGGCGCCGAGGCGGACCAGCATGGTCCAGGCAGTGGCGTAGTTCACCGGCAGCGCCGCGGCGGCCTCCAGGGACACGGCCGCCGGCACCTTGTGTACCCAGGCGGCGTCCACTACCACGCTGTCGCTGTAGCCACCGAAGCGGGTGAAGCTGAGTACCCGGTCGCCTGCGCTGAAACCCGTCACCCCGGCGCCCACCTGGTCGACGACACCGGAGACCTCATAGCCCACCACGCAGGGCACGGGCGGGGCATCCGGGTACTGGCCCATACGGGCCTGGATGTCGGCGAAATTGATACCGGCAAAGGCGACCCGAATGCGCAACTGGCCGCTGCTTGCCTGGGGGTCTGGCGCCTGGCGCAGTTGCAGGGTTTCGGGGGCGCCCTTGGCAGTGATCCATACCTGTCTCATGAGGGCGCTCCCGACCTGCGAGCGCAGGCCTCGATGGCGAGCCGCGCAAAGGCCTGCGGATCATCCTCCTGGATGAAGTGGCCTCCGCGCAGGGTGGTGTGGGGCTGGCCGCGGCTGCCCGGGACTCGCTGCCGGAACCGGGCGTCGCCGCCGCGGGTGACCGGGTCGCCGTCACTGAAACAGCAGATGAAGGGTTTCTGCCACTGCTCGAATACGGTCCAGGCGCGCTGGTTCTCGGCGACGCTGGGCATATGCGGCTCCACCGGCACAAGCGACGGGTAGACCCGCACTGCGGCCTTGAAACTGCTGTTGGGGAAGGGGGCATCGTAGGCCGCAACTTCCCCAGGGGACAGCCGGCGCCGGGTGCCGCCCTGGACAATCCGGCCGACGGGAAACCAGGGGCTGTAGCGCGAGAAAGCACGCCAGATCCGGAACGCCGGCGGCGCCCCGGTACCGGTGGGCAGGCCGCCGTTGCTGAGCAGGATACGGCCGAAGCGCTCGGGCGACTCCGCCGCCAGGCGCAGGCCGATGAGGGAGCCCCAGTCCTGACACACCAGGGTAATATCTTGCAGGTCCAGCGCCTCGATCCAGCGGCGAATCCAGGCCACCTGGCCAGTGTAACTGTAGTCCTGCCTGGCGGCGGGCTTATCCGACTTACCGAAACCGATCAGGTCCGGTGCCAGGGCGCGCAAGCCGGCGTTCACCACCGGCCCGATCATGTGCCGGTACAGGTAGGACCAGGCGGGCTCGCCGTGCAGCATCAGCACCGGAGGCGCTTGCCTCGGGCCCTCATCGATGTAGTGCAGGCGCAACTCGGGGGTAACCTGATGGTAGTGCGGGGCAAAAGGGTAATCGGGGAGTCCGGCGAAACGTGTGTCGGGGGTTCGCAATACTTGCATGGCATATTCCTTCAGCAGCACTATCTCGTCGTTTCATAGGTAAGCACCGGCGCGTCGACAAGGCGCGCGCACGGCCGCAGCCCTCACTGCCCCGGTGGGGCGGCGCCTGTCGGAATCGAAACCAGGGTAACGCCATCTACAGTGCCGACGATCCTGCCGCCCAGCCGGGCTGCATCGGCGGCGGACAGACAACCGGCGAGCGTGGCGGTATGGTCGAGAAAATTCACCGT
Organism: uncultured Gammaproteobacteria bacterium; assembly: GCA_963700715.1. Lineage (GTDB taxonomy): Bacteria > Pseudomonadota > Gammaproteobacteria > Pseudomonadales > Halieaceae > JARRPM01. The sequence goes on along the minus strand of CAVOYP010000009.1, from coordinate 168,520 downwards.
CGCCTGGCTCTCACCTACCCTTCTGCAGGGATCACCCGGGTTGGGGAAGCCGTCACCAAAGACCATCAGGCTGGCGGGCCAGTTGGCCTCGGCGGCCGGCCCGCCAGGTGCAGCAGCCGTATCATCGCCTTGCTGGCACGCCGCGAGCAGTGTTGAGGCAGCAAACGTTGCCAGTATGGTCGTGAACAATCGGCGCATTTTCCGGACTCCTCTCGCTGATTTAAATGGATTTAAATGGGGTCAGATTTAAATGGGGTCAGATCGAATTATTTTTGACCAGTTGGTCAAAAATAATTCGATCTGACCCCGTTTTGACCCCGTTTTTTTTTAATCAGGCAAAAACCAGCGCGTCGTCCTCGCGCTCCAGCGGGCGGAGGGTTCTGATTCGCATCACCTCGCTATCATCCAGTCGCTGCTCCAGGGTATCGAAGCGCTGTTTAGCCTCACTCGGGAGCTTACGCGCAGGCGCGATCGCAATCACTTAAAGCGCGGAGGCGCTGAGCCAGACTTTCCTTGAGCGGATGTTAACAATCAGTATCCCTAACGTGCCTGGAAACAACTTCCGCCAGTTAAACCCATAATGCCCTTACCGCGTTAGCATACGGCATCATCGAGCAAGTCCGGCAGTTGCAAAGAGAAAGTGGCCTGAATTTTGCGGGCGCCGGAGTCCCGCAAAGTCCAAAGTAAAACAGGCGTACCCGATTTACCTGCGCCCACCCGCCTCGTGGTGGACCTCGCCGGGGACACCCGCACCTTGACCGGGTGTCGCGCCGCGGGGCACTGGGTCGCCAGGTAGGGCATTATCAACCCGATCCTCGTCTACCCGGCGCTGGACCCGCGGGCTATCAACGTCATCTCCTCCGTAGTACACAGTACCGTCGACGTTCTCCCCCTGCTCACCGCCTCCATCGGTAGCAGGCATCCCCTGTTCCTGGGCCGGTCGCGTTTGCTCAGGTGCGGTCGGTTGCTCTGCCGGGGGCTCAGCGAGATTGGTCCCGGGCAGATCGACCACCTCGGCACCCTGGGTCGGGGTGTCGCTGAATTCTGGTTCGCCCTGCGCATCCGTACTCTCGTAAATCTGCGCGCTGGCGGTGCTGTGCCATACAAGCCCAAAGAGGCCCAGCGCGACGAACCTGGCTGCAGCGATGCTTTTGCTTTTCATACACTCTCTCCACACCATTAACTGGAACTGGATAATACCTCTTAAGACGACTGATCAACAGCTTGCTGATACCGTAGCACTTGCCGAAACCCAGATTGTGGTCCACAGTTCTTGCCACTGTCATTCGATGCTTTGGGGCGACTTATCCCGACGAACGAGGCAGCAGCGATACCCTCTCGAAAATCAGACTGAAACCATCCTAGGAGACTATGCCATGCAACTCAACAATCTATTGAAATTGATTGTCGGGGTATTGACCCTGATCTTCGCCGCGGCGCTTAAGGCGGACACAGCACTACCAGAGGTGAGCCACGACGGCCTGCACCTGATGAAGGACACGAAGCTGCGCGCGGTCTATATGAAGCCGGGCGCCGATCTGAAAAGCTATGACAAGGTGGCGCTGCTGGCCGCCTATGTGGCCTTCAACAAGAATTGGCAACGCGAGCAGAACGAGGAAGCGATGGACCTGTCGGACATGATTACCGACCAGGATATGAACAGGATCCGAACCGATCTTGCGACCGAGTTCAACAAAGTCTTCACTGATGTACTCACCAAGGCAGGTCACCAGATGGTGACAACCGGTGGCACCGGCGTACTGATCGTTCGGCCCGCCATCGTCAACCTGGAGGTGACTGCGCCAGATACCATGTCGGCTGGAATGCAACAGAGCTTCTCGGCATCCGCCGGGCAGATGACGCTGTACATGGAGCTACTGGACGGCAAAACCGGCGATATCATCGCCCGTATTATTGACCCCGAGGCCGCCGGTGGCCCGTTCGCCGAGGTGCGCAACAGTGTGACCAACATGGCTGCCGCGGAGGAGGTCCTGCGCCGCTGGGCGACCATCCTAAGCAACCACCTGGGTGAAGCCACCTCGGCAGCCAGCGCCAGCAATTAGCGTTTAGCCCACAGCAGCTGCCATCACTGCCCCGGTGGGGCACTATCCGTCGGAATCGAAACCAGGGTAACGCCATCTACCGTGCCAACGATCCTGCCGCCCAGCCGGGCCGCTTCGGCGGCCGACAGACAACCGGCGAGCGTGGCGGTATGGTCGAGAAAATTCACCGTCGCCTGGCTCTCTCCTATCCTCCGGCAGGGATCGCCCGGACTGGGAAAGCCATCACCAAAGACCACGAGGCTGGCAGGCCAGCCAGCCTCGGCTGCCGGCCCGCTCGAGGCAACAGCCGTGCATCGCCTTGCTGGCACGCCGCGAGCAGTGTTGAAGCGATAAACAATGCCAGTGGCTGGAAACGCTCAATCGCGCCTTGACACTATTACAAGTTGCACTGCTGCTTGATTTCGGCGATTTTAGCGTCAAGTTTCTTGTTGTACTCGCCGGTGCCGATTTCCAAAGATTGCTTTTCACTACCACCGAACAGGTGTGCGACAGCGCCCACGGGAATGATCGAGCTGGCGCCGTCCTCGATTTCCTGGGAAGTGCGGGCTTTTTCGTCGGTCAGGTTCTTGATGTCCGCCGCCGCGGTATTGCAGTCGATGGACTTGGCAAGGTTTGCCTCCACGACAGCCTCAGGTGCGGGTGCCTGTGCGGAGCACCCAACCAGCAGTGCGAGAAAAATTCCAGTTGTGGTAAGTGCTCTCATGGCTAATCTCCAGATAATGGTTGGAATATCAATTACTAGATTGCATACGGCCGGACAGGCAGGGACGCAAGCGATTATGGCCCGGGGCTTCCGGACCTGTATTGCTTCTGTAGATCAATTGATTGTCTAATTAGGCCAAACTTCGCCCCCTCGCAGAGCGGCGCCAAACGGCCGGGCTCAAACCGGACCAACGTTTAAACGCGTGGCTGAATGCGCTCAGGTCAGCGTAGCCCAGCTTGTCCGCGATCTCAAGGCCGCTCAATTCAGACTCAAGCAACAGTGACCTGGCCCGGGCAAACTTTGACCTCTCGAGTTCAGCCCTGAAACTTGTCCCGGCGGACATCAGTTGCCGTCTCAGGGTGCGAGTGTTGACGCCCAGCAGAGCGGCCGCCTGCCCCTGATTACAGTGCCGGGTATAGAGCAACAGACGCAGGGACGACAGCAGATCTGCGGCAACTTCCTGAGCCGCATCACTCATTTCCCGAATCTCTTGCTTCATGTGTCGATACAGCAGGGGATCTGCCCCGACCGGAGTGACGCGGAGCCAGCGCGAATGAAATTCCAGGCCGGACCAGGGGCTATTGAACAGGATCGGGCAGCGGTAGAACTTTTCATAAGGTGCCGGGTTCGCCGGCGCTTTTCGGTTAAGCATCACCCGGGCCGGTTTCCAATCCGGGCCGCACAGGTCCCGCAGGAGGCAGCAACCCGTCGCGACAGCGCAGTCATACACCTCGTCAGGAGCGGTAACTACAGGCTGCGTTACCAGATACTGCAGGGATGCCAGGTCTGCATTCCGCGTCAGGTTTATCAGCGCACTCTGGTCGTGCAGCACGCGATATCGGCAAAGGTCGTCCAGGGCAGAAGCAACGTTGTCTGCACTCTTCATGGCAAAACCCAGCACCCCGAGGTAACTCAGCCTGACTCGCTGCCCCACCAGGAGACCAAAATGCTCGCATCCGGTGATATCGCGGCAGTGCCGTAAAAGCCCGTTCACGTTCTTGAAGGGGACTATGGTGTCCGGATCAGCGATCGCCTCCGGACTCAGGTCGAATGCCGCCAGTACAGGGTCCGGGTCATGTCCGAACTCGCGCAGGACTGCGGGCACGGCCGTGAGTATTGAAAGACGGATATTGCCCGGCGAGGACAATCGCGGAACGCTGCCAGCCATAGACGCCTGTGAGTTCGCTCTGGTCGGCATGAGGCAGATCAGCTACCTGCTAAACGGGGTTTGATGCTGGCCTAATTAAACAACTATTTAGCTCGCAAAGACAATAGAAGTCTGGAAATTCGGCGTCATACTTCGGCGGGTTTCACTGTCTCCGACAGTTGTTCGGCAACGGGAACAGGCTCGGTCGCGTTCAAATGGGGTCCGTTAAAATGGGGTCAGATCGAATTATCTTTAACCAGCTGTTCAGAAATAATTCAATCTGACCCCTTTTCTTAGCTGGCTTTGAAAACTGAAATTTATTGGGGTTTTTGCCCAGGGAGTAGACGATGACTCAGATGATGTTACGCAGGCCCTTCCAGGCGGCGGGCATGGCCCTCGCACTGCTGGCCAGCCTGCCGAGTTTCGGCCAGCAGGTGACGGGTACACTGGGCTCACCCAATGCGACGACCACCATCAGCGGCAAGCAATTGCCGGCGCCGGACCCGGAATTCGGCGGTGTTATAAAAAATGGGGCGCTGCAGTCTAAGCCCTGGTGGGCGCCGCGCATCGTGCCCCCCAAGGATGCGCCCAACGTCCTCCTGATTATCACCGATGACGCCGGCTTCGGCGTACCCAGTACCTTCGGTGGCGTGATCCCCACGCCGACGCTGGACCGGGTGGCCAACAATGGCCTGCGCTACAACAACATCCACTCCACTGCCCTGTGCTCGCCCACCCGGGCCGCCCTCATCACCGGCCGCAACCACCACTCGGCGGGCTTCGGTGTGATCTCCGAGCAGTCCACGGGATTCCCGGGGTACAACAGCATCATTTCCCGGGACAAGGCCACTATCGGCCGGATCCTGCTGGAAAACGGCTACGCTACCGCGTGGTTCGGCAAGAACCACAATACCCCGGCTTTCGCCGCGAGCCAGGCGGGGCCGTTCGATCTGTGGCCCACCGGTATGGGTTTCGAGTATTTCTACGGTTTCGTAGGGGGTGACGCCAACCAGTGGCAGCCCAACCTGTTCCGCAACACTACCCAGATCTTCCCCTTCCAGGGCAAACCGGAGTGGAACCTGATCACGGGCATGGCCGACGATGCGATCGATTACCTCAACCGCATGAACCAGACCGTGCCGGGTAAACCGTTCTTTATCAAGTATGCACCTGGCGCCACCCATGCGCCGCACCATCCGACCCAGGAATGGGTGGACAAGATCCGCGACATGCACCTGTTCGACGAGGGCTATAACAAGTTGCGCGACCAGATATTTGCCAACCAGAAGCGCCTCGGGGTTATTCCCGCCGACACCCGGATGGAACCCTGGCCCAACGATCTTCTCAAGCCCTGGGATGAACTCACGCCGGAGGCGCAGAAACTGTTTATCCGGCAGGTGGAGATCTTCGCCGCCTACGCAGCCTACAGCGATCACGAGATCGGCCGCGTCATCGACACCATCGAAGCGATGGGCAAGCTGGACAACACCCTCATCATCTACATCAACGGCGACAACGGCACCAGCGCCGAGGGTGGCCCGCTGGGTACACCCAACGAGGTGGCCTTCTTCAACGGCGTCAATGAAATGCCGGTGGACGTGCAGATGAAATGGTACGACGTGTGGGGTACGGAACAGACCTACAACCACATGTCCGCGGGCTGGTCCTGGGCCTTCGACACCCCCTTCAGCTGGTTCAAGCAGAACGCTTCCAAGCTCGGCGGGATACGCCAGAACATGGCGGTGTCCTGGCCGGCTCGCATCAGCGACAAGGGCGGCCTGCGCGAGCAATTCATGCATGTCATCGACGTGGTGCCCACCATCCTTGAGGCTTCCGGCATTTCCGCTCCTGAGATGGTCGACGGCATCGAGCAGGCACCGATGGAGGGCACCAGCTTCGCCTACACCTTTGATGCGAAGAACGCGAAGGCGCCCACACAACACAAGATCCAGTATTTCGAAATGATGGGCCAGTGGGCCCTGTACAACGACGGCTGGCTGCTGAGCACCAAGGTCAACCGCGCGCCCTGGGAAGCCTTTGGCGTCGCCAATCCCGACCCGCTCAACAACCAGGTACTGGAACTGTACGACCTGACAAAGGACTTCAGCCAGTCCAACGACATCGCCGACAAACACCCCGACAAGGTGAAGCAGATGAAAGAGCTTTTCATCGCCGAAGCGAAGAAACACCAGGTCTTCCCGCTGGATGCCTCGGTGGCTGCGCGCATCGTGGCGCCGCGCCCGAACATCACCGCGGGCCGCACCGAGTTCGTCTACACCCACCCGATGGTGGGCCTGCCCCAGGGCGACTCGCCATTCCTGCTCAACAGCTCCTATACCATCAGCGCGGACATTACCGTGCCCGAAGAGGGTGCCGAGGGCATGATTCTCACCTCGGGCGGACGCTTTGGCGGCTACGGCTTCTACCTGCTCAAAGGCAAGCCGACGTTCCTTTGGAACCTGATCGACATGAAACGCATCAAATGGGAAGCGCCGACACTCTCCCCGGGCCGACACACCCTGGAGTTCGACTTCAAGTATGACGGCCTCGGCGTCGGCACCCTCGCCTTCAACAATATGAGCGGCCTCGGGCGCCCGGGCACCGGCACCCTGAAGGTGAATGGCAAGGTCGCCCAGACCCAGGTCATGGAGCGCACCATGCCCATGATCCTGCAGTGGGACGAGAGCTTTGACATCGGCTCCGATACGCTGACCGGTGTGAACGACGCGGACTACAAGCCGCCGTTTCCGTTGACCGCCCAGCTCAACAAGCTGACCATCAAGGTGAATCGGCCCACGCTGACCGAGGAAGACATCAAGAAGCTGGAGAGCTCCACGGCCACGGCGGTGGATGGTAACCCCATCCACCATATGCAAGCGGGGCCGCACTAAAGGCGAACATTTAAATGGCATTTAAATGGGGTCAGATTGAATTATTTTTGACCAGTTGGTTAAAAATAATTCAATCTGACCCCGTTTTTTTGACCCCGTTTTTTTAATCAGGCAAAAACCAGCGCGTCGTCCTCGCGCTCCAGCGGGCGGAGGGTTCTGATTCGCATCACCTCGCTACCGCCCAGTCGCTGCGCCAGGGTATCGAAGCGCTGCTTCGCCTCTCCCCCCAATTCCCGCGCCAGGCGCGCGCCGCGTTCGAAATGCCACAGACCGTGGGGCGCGCTCGTGCGTTTCACCGTGACCCCGCGCCAGCTGTAACTGATCTCGCCCAGCGCCGGGTGTACCCTGCGCGCGCCGTCGGCTGACGCCAGCTGCCCTTTTTGCACCTCGGGATGCGCTTCGATCCAGGCGTTGACGAACGCCGCATCGGCCAGCAGTTGGGTACCCCAGTCCAGGAACATCAGCCGGATGACCGGCTCCAGGGTTGCGGGGATGGCATCATCGGGGAACCAGTCCAGCGCCTGCTCGGGAAATTCGCCGTCGGCGATGGCGGGCAGGTTCATGCGCTCGGTCCAGCGATACACGTTCGGTGCGCGATTCTTCATCAGCGAGGACGGCACGGGATCCCGGGCGAGGTGGGCGAACAGCGGCGCCATGAACCCGAAGTCGGCGATGCTGGGCAGGCCACCGAGCAGGTAGGGGTAGTGCTGGAAATGAACATCGAGGACATCCAGCAGCTCCTCGAACGAGGCCTCGAACGCCGCTGTCGTCTCCGGGCTGACCCCCAGGTTCGGCAGGAAGCCGTTGAAATAATCCATCAGGCCGGCCCCTGCCGCCAGCCGCTCCGCCCGGTCGGCACCATGGTGCGCCGCCCGGCCGAATTCTGCTTGCAGGAAGTGTTCCTGCTTGGCGCGGTAACTCCAGCGGTAGTGCATGGCTATGGTCAACATACCCTCCGAGCCGAAGCCGCCGAGCAAGCTGGCGACCACCCGCTGCACCGGGGTGGCCGGCACCATCGGCCGCTCGGGAAAGCGGCGCTCCAGTTCCTCGATGATGACCGTGCTGTCCTGGATAAACTTGCCGTCGGTGGTCTCCACCACGGGTACCACAAAATGACGCACCGCGGGGATCACCTCCGCCCCGAAGCGCGGATGGGGCGGCAGCAACTCACGAAATGGCAACCCTTTCTTGATCAGGTAGGAGCGCACCTTGCCGCTATAAAGGGAATGAGGGGTGCACCACAGTGTCAGTGGATTCCCCGTATCGACGTGATAATCAGTTGTCATGCAGTGTCTACTCTACTGGTGTTACACCCGGGGGCTGCCAGGTTCCGTCCAGTATGGAGGGCGCCTGTGCGTTTGGCCAGTACACAGCGCTTGATCAGCTGCCCGGCCTTGGCTACAGTCACGCAGCGCCGGCCGCGCGGCAGGTCGAATACCCACCTCTCCATCAGCCAGGAACCAGCATGTATTACGCGATACTCTGTGAGGATGTTGAAAACAGCCTGCCCATGCGCCAGAGCGCCCGGCCGGCCCACCTGGCGCGACTGCAGGAACTGGCAGACCAGGGCCGCCTGCTGGCGGCGGGACCGCACCCGGCGCTGGACACCGCTGACCCCGGCGCAGCCGGCTTTACCGGCAGTCTCATCATCGCCGAGTTCGACTCCCTGGAGGGCGCCACCGCCTGGGCGGACTCGGACCCCTACGTCGCCGCCGGCGTATTCCACCGCGTCGTGGTCAAACCCTACAAGCTGGTGCTGCCCTGAGCTTAAACTCCGCCGCAAACCCGGTTACACTAGCGCCCTTCCTGCGGGCGCACGCCGCCCGTTTTCGAGGGGACCCACATGAAGGAATCCATTTTGCGACTTGCACTGCCTTTTTTCCTCGTCGCCGCGCTGTTCGCCGGCTCGGCCCAGGCCCAGGACGTCCGCTATATCAGCGACAAACAATTTGTTTCCCTGCGCAGCGGCGCGGGCAATGAAAACAGCGTGGTCCAGCGCGGCCTGCCCTCGGGTACGCGGCTGACGGTCACCCGCCTGTCCGAGGACGGCGCGTGGGCGGAGGTCACGATGGATACCGGCGCCAGCGGCTGGATCGGTACCCAGTACCTGATGAACGAAGAGCCCGCCCGGGCGCGCCTGGATGCCATGCTGAAGCAGGCGCAGCAGGCCGGCGGTCTCACCGGGGCGATAGAGGCGGAGCTCAAGGCCCTGCGGGCCGAGCGGGACCAGTTGCTGGTACAGGTCGAGACCGACGCGGCGCAATTGGAAACGGTGACTGCGGAACTGGCCCAGCTCAAGCAGCTCTCGGGCAAAGCCCAGCAACTGGATGAAGACAACCGCCGCCTGGTGGTGGACGCGGAACAACTGCGCTCGCAGGTGGATATGCTGCAGGCCGAGGGCCAGCGCATGCGCGACAAGGTGGAGAGCGAGGAATTTATCAACGGCGCCCTCGCGGTTTTGCTGGGCGTGATCATCACCCTGGTCGTGCCGCGCCTGTGGCCCAAGCCCCGGCGGAGTTCGAGCTGGGCATGATGCCCGTCCGTCAATTCACCCCGGCCGTTACCAGGAGTCCGATACCGTGTTGAAGAATCTGCTCATCTGCTGCGCCCTGCTGCTGGCTCCCCTCGCGCTGGCGCAGGACTCCGTCCAGCCCAACCCCCAGGTGGTGATCAGGACCAGCGAGGGCGACATCACCCTGCGCCTGTTCCGCGACAAGGCCCCCCTCACCGTGGACAATTTTCTCGCCTACGTCGATGCGGGCTTCTATAACGGCACGGTGTTTCACCGGGTCATCCCGGATTTCATGATACAGGGCGGCGGCTTCCTCCCCGACATGACGGAGAAAGCCACCCGCGAGCCGGTGGCGAATGAATCGAAGAACCGCCTGCACAACACCCGCGGCACCGTCGCCATGGCCCGCACCAACGACCCGGATTCCGCCACCGCGCAATTCTTCATCAACCAGCGCAACAACCTGCAGCTGGACTGGGCGCCGGGACGCGACGGTTACACGGTATTCGGCGAGGTGATCCTCGGCATGGATATCGTGGACTTCATCACCACCGCACCCACCGGCAAAGTCGGGACCTTCAGCGATGTGCCGCTGCAACCGATCCTGATCAAAGAGATCGCGCGCGCCGGGGCCCCATGATTGCGCTCAGCGTCAATCTCAACAAAATTGCGCTGATCAGGAACTCCCGGGATACCACCAACCCCAGCGTGACCGAACACGCCCGCATGTGCATCGCGGCAGGAGCGGACGGCATCACCGTGCACCCGCGCCCGGACCAGCGCCATATCCGCGCCAGCGACTGCTTCGAGCTGGCCGCCATGCTGACAGTGGAATTCAATATCGAGGGCAACCCCATGGCCGGCCCCCGCCGCAGCGATCGCGCCGGTGTCGGCGACTACCCGGGGTTTATGCAACTGGTAAGGGACATCCGGCCCGCCCAGTGCACCCTGGTACCGGACGGCGACCAGCAGCTCACCTCCGACCACGGCTTCGACCTGAAGCGCGACGGCGAACAGGTGGCGCCGCTGGTGGCGGAACTCAAGGCCCTGGGCATCCGCACCAGCCTGTTCATGGACCCCGACCCGGAGCAGATTCGCCTGGCGGCGCAGCTGGGGGCCGATCGCATCGAACTGTACACCGAGAGCTACGCCCGGGCGTACCGGGACAAGGCAGACCTGGAGGCCGTTTTCCGCCGGTTTGTAGTCGCCGCGGAAACAGCGGCGGAGGCGGGACTGGGCCTGAATGCCGGCCACGACCTCGACCTGGACAACCTGCCCCGCTTCGCCACCGTGCCGGGCCTGCTGGAGGTGTCCATCGGCCATGCCCTGACCGTGGATGCGATTCGCATGGGCCTCGCCAACGCGGTGGCCGCCTACCAGCGGGCCCTGGGTAAGTAACGCAACTGCTCCGCCAGCGCGGCTGCCAGCCTGTCAGAGTCAGGACTGATCTACTGCGGCGCAGCGGCGGCCCGGGACAGCACCAGCTGGCCATCCTCAACGGGAATGGCCGAACCGGGATCGTAGTCCATGCGCACCTCGCCGGTTTCCTCGCCCAGCCGGTACTGCACGTCATAGCCGATAGTGCGCTCGCTCACGTCCGTCACGGTGTTGCAGCGGCGCTCGGTAGTCTGGTAGGTATCGCCTGCCTGCATCTTGCCCTGGATCTGGTTGCCGGCAACGCCGCCGACCACGCCTCCGGCGATCTTGGCGCCCGTATTCTTGCCACCGCCGCCGATCGCATCGCCAACCACTGCGCCCGCCACAGCGCCCAGTACACTACCGGCGATCCGGTGTTCATCCTTGATCGGCTCCTGGCGGGTCACCACCACGTCCTTGCACTCCTCGCGGGGGGTTTTCACGGTTTCAGTCACGGGCGTTACGGCCACTACTTCTGCGTACCGGGGACCGGACAACATCCTGTACCCGCCGATGGCACCCGCCGCAGTTGCCACCGCAACCCCGAGCACGGTACCCGTAAGCATGGACTTATTCATAGAAAACTCCTGTGTTTTGATCAATCCGGCGAACCCGGCAATGGCACATCGCGTATCAATTAGACGCCGCACGGACCGTTTGGTTTCATCACCAGCTTAGCGCCAGGGCGACCCGACTCAACTGCTATGTACGGGCAAAATTGCCGCACGGCGAATGGAACAGTATGCGCTGGAAGCGGTCAGCGCGCTACCAAGCTGATCATCACTCCCGCCGCCACCGCCGAGCCGATGACTCCGGCCACGTTGGGACCCATGGCGTGCATCAGCAGGAAGTTGTGCGGGTCCGCTTCCAGGCCCAGCTTGTTGCTCACCCGCGCCGCCATGGGTACGGCGGAGACTCCCGCGGAGCCGATCAGCGGGTTGATCGGGCTGCCGCCGAGCGCGTTCATCAGCCTGGCGATGAGCACGCCCGAGGCGGTGCCGATGGCGAAGGCGATAACACCCAGGCCCAGGATCCCGAGGGTATTGATGTCGAGGAATTTGTCCGCCACCAGCTTGGAACCCACCGCCAGGCCGAGGAAGATAGTGGTGATATTGATCAGCGCGTTCTGCACAGTAAAACTCAGGCGCTCCACCACCCCGCACTCCCGCATCAGGTTGCCGAGGCAGAACATGCCCAGCAGCGGCGCGGCGGCGGGCAGCAACAGGGCTACCAGGATCAACAGCACCAGCGGGAACACGATCTTCTCGCGGCGCGACACCTGCCGCAGTTGCACCATCACGATCCTGCGCTCGGCCTCGGTGGTCAGCGCGCGCATGATGGGCGGCTGGATCAGGGGCACCAGCGCCATATAGGAATAGGCCGCCACGGCGATGGCGCCCAGCAGGTCCGGCGCCAGGATGCTGGTGACGTAAATGGCCGTGGGGCCGTCGGCGCCGCCGATGATACCGATCGCCGCCGCATCGCTAATGCTGAAATCCGTCAGGCCCAGTTGGGTGAGCCCGACCGCGCCCAGCACCGTGGCGAAAATGCCGAACTGGGCGGCCGCACCCATAAACAGGGTTTTCGGGTTGGCCAGCAGGGGACCGAAATCGGTCATGGCGCCGACGCCCATGAAAATCACCAGCGGCGCGACACCGCTGGCAATGGCGACCAGGTAAAAATTGTAGAGTATGCCGTTGCTGTGGCCGGCCTGCTCCGCCAACTGCTGCAGCGGCAGTTGCAGCGCCGGGCCGGCATCCTGCGCGGCGAGCAGCAGCTCCTTGCCGTCCGCCGCCAGGCTGACGCCGAGCACCCGGGCGAACTGCCCGAGCAGTACCGGGTCACCTGCATGCACCGCGTTCTCGAGTGCGGAATACGCCATGCCCGCCCCGGGGATATTGGCCAGGATGCCGCCGAAGCCGATGGGGAGCAGCAACAGCGGCTCGAATCTCCTGCGGATGGCAAGGAACAGGAGCAACAGGCCGATCATGATCATGAAGGCTTGCCCGGTCCGAATCTGGGCCAACCCCGATGACTCCCACAGCAGGAGAAGGTTCTGCATGCGGGTCAGGCCACGCTGATCAGCGGATCGCCGACCGCGACCTTGTCGCCCACTTTGACCATGACCGCGGCCACGCGGCCTGCGCGCAGGGCCCGCACCTCGGTCTCCATCTTCATGGCTTCCAGCACCACGATCACATCGCCGGCTTTCACCTGGTCGCCGACGCTGACATTGACGTGGAAAATATTTCCGGCCAACGGCGCGGCCAGGGGTTGGGCCGCCTGCGCCGGGGCAGTGGGGACCGCCGGCGCGCTCGCCAGCGGGCTGATGGCGGATACATCGCCGCCCTCGGCCACTTCAACCAGGTAGCTCTGGCCATTCACCTTCACGGTGTAGACCGCGGCCTGTCCTGCCGCTGCGGGCGCCGGGGTGGCGGGCGTCGCGGCAGGTGTCGGTGCGGCAGCCGCAGCCGGTGCCGGCTCGAAGGCCGAGGCATCGCCGCGGTGTTCCAGGAACTTGAGGCCGATCTGGGGAAACAGGGCGTAGGTCAACACATCGTCGATCTCGCCCTCGCCCAGGCTCAGGGCAATCGACTTCTCCAGGGCCAGCGCGCGCAACTCGGCGGTGAGCTTGTCCAGCTCCGGCTCCAGCAGGTCGGCGGGGCGACAGCTGATGGGCGGCTTGCCCTCCAGCACCCGCAGCTGCAACTCGGCATTGACCGGCGCCGGGGTGGCGCCGTATTCGCCCTTGAGCACCCCCGCGGTTTCCCGGGTGATGGATTTGTAGCGCTCGCCGGTGAGTACATTGATCACCGCCTGGGTGCCGACGATCTGGGAGGTGGGCGTCACCAGCGGGATGTACCCCAGGTCCTCGCGCACCCGGGGAATCTCCGCCAGCACCTCGTCCATCCTGTCCGCAGCGCCCTGCTCCTTCAGCTGGCTCTCCATATTGGTGAGCATGCCGCCCGGTACCTGGGCCACCAGGATGCGGGCGTCCACGCCCCGCAGGGAGCCCTCGAAGGCGGCGTATTTTTTGCGCACCTCGCGAAAGTAGGCGGCGATCTCCGCCAGCTTGACGATGTCCAGGCCGGTCTGGCGAGCGGTGCCCGCCAGCATGGCCACCACCGCTTCCGTGGGTGAATGGCCGTAGGTCATGGACATGGAAGAGATAGACGTGTCGACGTTGTCGATGCCCGCCTCCACGCACTTGAGGATGGTGCTGGTGGAGAGGCCGGTGGTGGCATGGCAATGCAGGTGAACAGGTATGGCGCAGGCCGCCTTGAGCCGGGTGACCAGTTCATAGCCCACATAGGGGTGCAGCAGCCCGGCCATATCCTTGATGGCGATGGAATCGGCCCCGGTATCCTCGATACGCCTGCCCATCTCCACCCAGGTCTCCAGGGTGTGCACCGGGCTAAGGGTATAGGAGATCGTGCCCTGGGCGTGCTTGCCCACCTGCTTGACGGCGCGCAAAGCCACTTCCATGTTGCGCATATCGTTCATGGCGTCGAACACGCGGAACACGTCGACGCCGTTGCAGGCCGCGCGCTCGACAAACTTCAGCACCACATCGTCCGCGTAGTGGCGGTAGCCGAGGATATTCTGGCCCCGCAACAACATCTGCTGGGGCGTGTTGGGCATGGCCTTTTTCAGCTCCCGCATGCGCTCCCAGGGGTCCTCCCCGAGGTAGCGGATACAGGCGTCGAAGGTGGCGCCGCCCCAGGTCTCCAGGGACCAGAAGCCCACTGCGTCGAGTTTAGCCGCGATGGGCAGCATGTCATCGAGCCGCATGCGGGTCGCCAGCAGGGACTGGTGGGCATCGCGCAACACCACTTCGGTGATGCCCAGCGGGCGGTGGTTCTGATCCATTGCCGTCAAGTCTCCTGGTTCTGCCTGGTCCGGGCGGGTTGCGCCCGGCTCATTTGGTATTGCGGTGCCGGCGAATCGCGGCGGTGATCACCGCCACCACGCCAGGATCCAGTTCGGCGCCCACGGTCTCGCCCGTGCTGTGCAGCCGCGCCGCGACCGGCGGTGGCTCAGGCTGGGGAAAATAGCGGTTGATCAGGCCCGACATCAGGCTGATGGCAAGTACCAGCAGGCCCAGGAATACAAACACCGTGCCCATGCCATACACCATGAGTTCCACTGCCTGCGCCATCATCCCGCCCTGCATGTCGCCACCCTTTGTCATGCCCCGCACAGTACCCGGGCAATCAGCGCCCCAGTTTAATGGAGGAAGGCAGGGGGCGCCATGGCGGGACTGAGGGGCGCCCCCTGCATTTGCCTCCAACCAACCACTGTACTCCGGCTTAGTCTGAAATCCAGGCGGTCAAGGCCATCGGTAAGCAAACTCTGGTTGGTGCAGTGCTGGTTGCGCTGTAGCGCGACCGCAATTTGGTATAGCTTATGCCCAACAACCGCAATACCCAGGAGGAACCTCATGAATGAAGAACTGGCCCTGTTCCGGGACAATGTGCAACGATTCATCGACGCGGAGGTGCGGCCGCATTACCAGCAGTGGGAAAAGGCGGAGATCTTCCCGCGCGAACTGTGGAACAAGCTGGGGCAGCAGGGCCTGCTGGCCGTTGACATCCCCGAGGCTTACGGCGGCCACGGCGCGAACTTCCTGTTTTCCATGGTGATCCAGGAGACCTTCGCCCGGGCCAATTTCCCCTCCGTCGGCGGCCCGATGGCGGTCCATTCGGACATCGTGGCCCACTACCTGCTGAACAGGGGCAGCGAAGAGCAGAAGCAGCACTTCCTGCCGCGGATGGTGAGCGGAGCATGTGTGGGCGCGGTGGCCATGACCGAACCCGGCGCAGGCAGCGACCTGCAGGGCATTCGCACCTCGGCCAGGCGCGACGGTGATGATTTCCTCATCAACGGCTCCAAGACCTTCATTACCAACGGCCAGCACTGCGATCTCGTCATCGTGGCGGCGCGCACCAATACTGCGGTATCCGGTGCCAGGGGCACGACGCTGTTCCTGGTGGAGGCCGGAACCCCGGGATTCCAGCGCGGCCGCAACCTGGAAAAAATCGGCCTCCATGCCAGCGACACCTCGGAACTGTTTTTCGAGGATGTGCGCGTGCCCGCAACGGCGATACTGGGCGAACTGGACGGGGGGTTCGCGGTACTCATGGGTGAACTGCAACGTGAGCGCCTCGCGCTGGCGATCGGCGCGGTGGCCGGTGCCGAGGGGATGCTGGCTGAGGCCGTCGCCTATGTCAGGGAGCGCAAGGCCTTCGGGGCACCGCTGGCGGCGCTGCAGAATACGCGGTTCAAGCTGGCGGAAGCGGCGACGGATATCCGCGTTCACCGCGCCTTCGTGGATGAATGCAGGGCGCTGTTCATGACAGGCGAACTGGATGTGGCTACCGTCAGCATGGCCAAGGTGGCCTGCACCGAGATGCAGGGGCGCGTGGCGGACACCTGCCTGCAGTTATACGGCGGCTACGGTTACATGCGGGAGTATGGCATCTCCCGGGCCTATGTCGATTCCAGGGTGCAACGCATCTACGGCGGCACCAGCGAAATCATGAAAGAACTGATCAGTCGCAGCGTGCTTGGAAAATAGTACGCGGCCGTGTGTTGAAAGCGGGTAGCAGGCCGAGGAAAGCGTGTGTAACCTACTTGAGCACCCCAGCCCGACGATTCCGGCATTATAAAAGGAGAATATCTGATGCCATCGGTAAATGTATCGCCCTGGCAGGCAGTCTACGACGAACTGGGAGTCACCGTACCCCCACTCGATGACCGCCCGCTCGGGTACTTTGTGGAGGAACATGCCGCGGCGCGACCGGACGCCATTGCCCTGCAATACTTTGACCGCGCGATCAGCTACCGTGAACTCAATGAGCTGGCCAACCGCCTGGCCAATGGGCTGCTTTCACTGGGAGTCAAGCGCGGTGACGTGGTGGGCATCCACCTGCCGAATATCCCCCAGTACCCGATTGCCCTGGTGGCCTGTGCCAAGCTCGGCTGCGCCGGCTCCGGCGTATCCCCGCTTATGGCGCCCAATGAAATCGCGCACCAGGTCGGGGACGCGGGTATCAGCGTGCTGCTGAGCCTGGACGCCCTGGTCGATTCGGCACTAACGAAGATGAAGGAGGTTCCCGCCTGCCTGCGCCATGTCATTGTCGCCGGTGCGGCCGACTACATTTCAGGCCCGGCACCGCGAGAATTCCAGCTCGAAGGCGTGGCAACCCATCCCTACCCCGCGCTGATGCAGAATGCCTCGGCGGTATATCACCAGCAACCGGTGGACCCCGACGACACCATGATGGTCCAGTACACAGGTGGTACTACCGGCCGACCCAAGGGCGCCGAGCTCAGTATCCGTACCCTCATGTACAACCCTCTGCAAACTGCTGCCTATGCGGCCTGGGACACGGGTAGCGAAGTGGTGGCTACCGCGTTTCCCCTGTTTCACGCCGCCGGCCTCGCTTTCACCATTGCCAGCGTGCGCTTTGGCGCCAGACTGCTATTGATCCCCAATGCCCGCGATGTGGAACATTTCTGCCACCAGATGCAGCGCTTTCCCCCGACCAGGCTGGCCGCGGTGCCCTCCTTGTACCAGATGCTCATCGCCTGCCCGGCGATCGCCGGGGTGGATTTCGGCCGGCTGAAGAGCGCCGCCAGCGGTGCGGCACCGCTGGCCGGTGATGACCGGAAGAAAATTGAGGCCCTTATTGGCAGCGGCAAATTGAGCGACGTGTTCGGCATGACCGAGACCGGCCCCGTGCATGTCTGCAACCCCCCCATGCGAGCGAAGCCTGCCTCCGTCGGGATCCCGGTGCCCGGCGCGGATACCCGCATAGTCGACCTGGAGACGGGGACTCATGAAATGCCGGTGGGTGAGGCCGGAGAAATCATTACCAGTGGCCCGCAGGTGATGAAGGGTTACCTCAACCTGCCCGGTGAATCCGCCAAAGCCATGCGGCTTTGGCGGGGGAAAACCTGGATGTACACGGGCGATGTCGGCTACATGGACGATGAGGGCTACGTCTACCTGTGTGACCGCGCCAAGGACATGCTGATTGTCGGCGGCTTCAAGGTGTTTTCCGTCGAGTTGGAGGACAAGCTGCAGGCGCTGGACTGTATTGCCAGTTCGGCGGTGATCGGCACGGCGGACGAAAAGCGCCCGGGCAATGACATCGTCAATCTGTATGTAGAACTGACACCCGCAGCCAGGGCGCGCGACCCGGATGAGGTCAAGGCCGAAATCCTTGCCTACTGTCGAGACAATATGTCGCCTTACAAGGTACCCAAAGTGATCGTCATCCTCGATCAGATGCCGCTGACCGCCGTGGGCAAGCTGGACAAGAAGGCGCTGCGATAGGGCGCAATCAACTTACCCACGAGGCGCGACGGGATCGTTACCGGGAGCAGGGATTTCCGTAGGTTAAATGTAGAATTTAATCTACATCGCGGCTACTCTAAAGCGCTTCTTCAATGCAGGGGCTTAGCGTGCGTTTCTTTCGACTCTTGCAGGGCTCCCCAGGCGCGTCGCTACTATTATTGCCAGCAAGCTACATCGCAGCATTGGCAATGGCGCAACCGGGACAGGGCGTTCCGGTCAGGGTTGACCAGGTGCAGGAGCAGGCCATTCAACGCGTGGTGCAACTCACCGGTACTGTCACTTCTGCCCGTTCGGCCGAGCTGTCCGCCGCCACTGGCGGACTCGTGACGGCAATGCATGTGGATTCGGGCAGCGAGGTGGCGGCCGGTGATGTACTGCTGGAACTGGATCCGGCACTGGCGCAATGGCAGTGGCAAAGTGCCAAAGCAGGCGCGGAGGCGGCGCGCATAGCGCTGGCCGATGCGCGGCGGCGGCTGGAGGAGGCGCGCGCACTGGCGCCACAATTCACCATCGCCGAATCGGTGGTCCGCGATCTCGAGGCCGAGACTGCGCAGGACGCGGCCGAACTACAGCGCGCCGAAGCCGAGGCCGGTTATCGCAAGGGCATCCTCGATCGCCATCAGCTGCGCGCTCCCTTCCCTGGCGTGGTAAGCGCCAAGCAAACAGAGCTGGGCGAGTGGGTGGATCCGGGGCAGCCGGTGCTGACCCTGGTCGCCACGCAGGAGCTGCGTATGGATTTCCCGGTCGCGGAAGACTACCTGGCGGCAGTGGGTGTGGGCACCCCGGTGACCTACACCCTGGGACACAACGCGCGTGATGCGCGGCCCGGCCTGGTCTCCACGGTGGTACCGGTCACGGATCCGGGCGCGCGCACGTTTTTGTTGCGGGTACAGGCGCGCGAGCGCGACCCGCAGATGATCCCCGGGATGTCGGCGCGCGCGCAGCTGACGCTTGACACTGGCCGTCGTGGCTTGACCGTTCCGCGCGATGCGATTCTGAAGTTTCCCGACGGACGCACGATCGTGTGGGTAGTGGAGAATGACAAAGATGGATCGCAGGTAAGCGAGACCCGAGTCGACACCGGTGTGATCTTCGACGGCCGGGTGGAAATCCTGGAAGGCGTGGCGGCGGGAGCGCGGATCGTAGTCCAGGGCAACGAAGCGCTGCAGAATGGGCAACGAGTCACGCTGCTGCCCAGCGCGCCGGACTAGGCCGGTGTTCGAGCAAATCATCCAACGCGGCACGCTGATTACGGTCACCGTGCTGATCGTCTGCGTTCTGGGCATTGCGGCGGCGCTGCGCATTCCGGTACAGATGATTCCGGACCTGGACGTGCGGGTCATCAGCATTCGCACCACCTGGCCCGGTGCGACACCCCAGGATGTCGAGAAGGAAATCCTGGTGGAGCAGGAGGATTACCTGCGCAACCTGCCCAACCTGGCGCGTATCGTGGCGACAGCCAACAGCGGCCGGGCGGAAATCGAGCTGGAATTCCCTCTGGGCACGGACGTCACGCAGATGCTGATACGGGTCAACAATGCCCTGAGCCAGGTGCCTTCGTATCCGGAGGCAGTAGACGAGCCCCGCATCTTCGCCAACTCCTTCTCCAGCAATGCGTTCATGTTTTTCAGCGTCAAGCCCCTGCCGGGCAATCCCCGGCAGCTCGACATGGGCCTGTCACTGGATTTTGTCGAGGACACTGTCAAGCCCCGCCTGGCGAGCGTGGCAGGCATTTCCGAGGTCAGCGTCTTTGGCGGCGTCGAACGGCAGGTGCAAATCCTGGTCGATCCGGCGCGGCTGGCGCAGCGCGGCCTGTCGCTGATGGATGTGCGCGACGCGCTGCGCAGTCGCAACCGCGACCGGTCTGGGGGCACGATTGACGCCGGCAAGCGCCAGTACCTGCTGCGCACGGTAGGCCGGTTCGAGGATCTGCGGGAGCTGTCGACCCTGGTACTGGCGCGCCGCGGTGATGCAGTAATCCGCCTGGCGGATGTGGCCACCGTGCAACTCGACCACTTCGAGGAGGAAGTGCTGACATCCTTCAATGGGCACCAGAACCTGTTTATCACCCTGCGCAAGGAGTCGGGCGCCAACGTGATCGATACCAAGCGGCAGATCAGCCGCGAAGTCGTCGCCATCAATCGCGATGTGCTGGAACCCGCCGGCCTGCTGATCGAGCCGATTGCCGACGATGTGGTGTACGTCGAGGAGTCGGTGGCCAACGTCTGGCAGAACCTGATACTGGGCGCGCTGCTGGCGACAGCGGTAATGTACCTGTTCCTGCGCTCGTTAAGGGTGACACTGGCTGCTGTTGTGGGGATACCGATATGCGTCATAGTCGCATTTCTGGGTCTGCTGCTGGCCGGGCGCACCGTGAATGTGATCTCGCTGGCCGGCATTGCCTTCGCCATAGGCATGACCCTGGATAACAGCATTGTCGTGTTGGAGAGCATCGCGCTGGAACGCCGCAGGGGTGTCGAGCGCTTGCGCGCCGCAGTCGCGGGAGTACAACAGGTGTGGCCCGCCGTCTTTGCCTCTACCATGACCACCGTACTGGTATTTGTGCCCGTTGCCTTTGTGGAGCAGGAGGCGGGTCAACTCTACTCCGACATCGCCATCGCCATTTCCGCCGCCATCCTCGCCTCGATGCTGGTGGCGATCACGGTGTTGCCTGCGGCGGCGGCACACATCGGTTTTGCGGGCGACACCGCTGGCGCTGCCACTGACCGCGGCATCGATCGACATCCCGGCATATGGGCCCGTAACGCTTACCCTGGCTCTGGTGCGCGCCGTGCTCGCCACGCCGGCCAGCCGTGCTGCCTGCATTATCACCGCGGCGCTGGCCAGCGGCGCGGTGATCTGGTTGCTGACCCCCGCGGCGGAATACCTGCCCGAAGGCGAGGAGCCAAAAGCCTTCGCAGTGATGAATGCGCCACCGGGCTACAGCCTGGCGGCCATGGCGGAGATTGCTGCGGACCTGGAGGCCTACCTGCTGCCTCATGTGCAGGCGGATTCCGGGCCATTCCATCGCGGCGAAACCGACATGCCGCCGATGGCGTACTACAACATGCGCGTGGGCGCCGATGCGATACGCATCATCACCGAGCCGGTTGACGTGGCGGATATCGATGCCCTGATGGACGCACTGACCCGCAAATACAGCGAATACCCCGGCATGCGCGCGTTTGCCACACGCGGCTCGATCATCACCAGCAATGACGGCGGTACGCGCAGCATCAACCTCGATATCGCCAGCACCGACCTGGGCGCAATCTACGCGGTGGCACAGGCCGCCTACCACCGGGCCAGCGAGGTGTTCGACTCGCCGCGCGTGCAGAGCCAACCCTCGTCGCTTTCCCTCGCCCAGCCCATGATTGAGGTCAGGCCCCGCTGGGAGAGGGCGCAGGAACTGGGCATTTCAGGCGACGATCTCGGCTTCATGGTGTCGGCATTGATGGATGGCAGCTACGTGGACGAATTTTTTCTGGCGGACGACAAGGTCGACATCTACCTGTACAGCGAGGCGGGACGCGAGGTGGCGCTCGACGACCTGGCGCAGTTTCCCGTGTACACCCCGGCCGGGGAAGTACTGCCACTGGGCGCGCTGGCGGACATCGCCGAAACCGTCGACACCAACTCTATCCGCCGCGTCAACGGGCGGCGTACGGTGACTCTCAATATCATCCCGCCGCGCAGCGTTGCGCTTGAGACCGGGGTGGAAACAGTGCGTGAGGAATTAGTGGAATACCTGCGCGACCGGGGCGAAATTCCGGCGCATGTCGATGTGGTGATCTCGGGCGCGGCTGACCAGCTGGATGCCACGCGCGAAGCCCTGGTGGGCAACTACCTGGTCGCATTGCTGGTGATCTACCTGTTGCTGGTGGCAATCTTCAGCCATTGGGGCTATCCGCTGCTGATCATGACCTCCATACCACTGGGTATCGCCGGGGGCATTGTGGGGCTGGCGCTGCT
Organism: uncultured Gammaproteobacteria bacterium; assembly: GCA_963700715.1. Lineage (GTDB taxonomy): Bacteria > Pseudomonadota > Gammaproteobacteria > Pseudomonadales > Halieaceae > JARRPM01. The sequence goes on along the minus strand of CAVOYP010000009.1, from coordinate 146,453 downwards.
CAATGGGATTGGCGGCCTGCTGCCGTGGCTGGGAATGCCCGCCATCGTGCAGCCCTTCGACATGATTTCCATGCTGGGCTTCCTGATCCTGATGGGGACCGTGGTCAACAATCCCATCCTGGTGGTGCACCGGGCCGTACAGAATGTGCAACAACAGGGCATGGACGCGTTGGCGGCGGTCACCGAAGCGGTGGAGGTGCGCTTGCGCCCGATCGCCATGACGACGATCACCACACTGGCCGGGCTGGCGCCGCTGGTGTTGATCCCCGGGGCCGGCACGGAGCTCTACCGGGGCGTGGGCGCCATCGTGATGTTCGGTATCCTCGGCGCTGCGCTGGTGACGCTGACCGTGCTGCCGGCGCTCACGGTGTTGGTCCTGCAGCTTCGTCACCGCACTGGATCACACCCTGCCTGAAGTAGCGGGCGGCGCGCGCCGCGTCCAGGATCGGCGCGGCCCGGGGCTCGGCCGGTGCAGCAGTCTGCTCAGAAGCGCGCCAGGCGCTCGGGCAGGTGGCCGAGGAAGGGCCGCACGAATTTCCAGGGGAAGGCCGGGACGACACCCGTTTTGACCCGGCGCTCTATCAGCGCAGCCATCTCCCGCGCCGCCTGGGTGGCGGAAATGGCGAAGGGCAACTTGCTGATATCCACGCCCTCGACGATGTCAGTCTTGATGAACCCCGGCAGGATACTGGTGACGAAGATGCCCTTGCTGCGCAATTCCACCCGGGCCGCCTTGAGATACATGGAAAACCCCGCCTTGCTGGCGCAGTACGCGGCCTGCCGGGGAATATGCTGCAGCGAGGCGAGGGAGGAGATGCCGACCACATGTCCTCTGCCGCGGGTGAGAAAATGTGCGACAGCGGCGCTGACGGTCGCTATCGCCCCCGCCAGATTGGTCTCGATCAGGCGCAACTCCTTGTCCAGCTGGCCCTGGCCGATAGCAGTAACATCGTTGACGCCGGCGTTGACCACGATGGTATCGATGCCGCCCAGCCGCTGGAACAGCGCATCCAGCGTCGGCGCAATGGTTGCCGTCTGGCAGACATCCAGTGCCGCCAGCTCCACTCTCAGTTGGCCGTTGATGGAGCCGTGAATCTCCTCGCGCAACTGCTCCAGCAGCGGCAGGCGGCGGGCGGTCAAACCCAGGTGATGGCCCCGCCGCGCCATTTCCAGCGCCAGTTCCCGGCCGATGCCGGAGGACGCGCCGGTGATGACCACGGTCGAGGATGATTTCTGGTTCATGGGGGACTCCACAGGCAGGAATGAGCGCGCGCGGCGCGGGCGCTGAAGTATGGCCAATGCCGCGCAACTCGTCGAGCGCCAGCGGGCAGTGCGCATGGCATAATGCGCGTCGAGGTCATATACCATGCGATTGATGCTCGCCCCGATGGAGGGCGTTATCGACTACACCATGCGCGGGCTGCTCACGTCACTGGGCGGCGTCGACCGCTGTGTCACCGAATTTGTCCGGGTTACCGGGCGCCTGCTGCCGCCCAGGGTCTTCCTGCGCCTGTGCCCGGAACTGGCCCATGGCGGCCGCACCGCCGCGGGGGTGCCGGTGTACGTCCAGCTGCTGGGGGGCCAGGCCGCGGTGCTGGCCGAGAACGCGGCCCGCGCGGCGGAACTCGGCGCTGCCGGCATCGACCTCAACTTCGGCTGCCCCGCCAGGACCGTGAACCGCTCGGACGGAGGCTCCATCCTGTTGCGCGAGCCCCGGCGGGTGCACGCTATCGTCGCCGCCGTGCGCGCCGCGGTACCGGCGCAGGTCCCGGTCACGGTAAAAACCCGGCTGGGCTACGAGGACGACAGCCTGTTCCTCGACATCGTGCGCGGGATCGAGGCGGCAGGCGCGAACGAGCTCACCGTGCACGCCCGCACCAAGCGCCACGGCTACCAACCACCGGCCTACTGGGAGGAGATCGCGAGGGCGCGGCAAGTGGTGTCACTGAATATCATCGCCAACGGCGAGATCTGGAGCCCGGCGGATGCCCTGCGCTGCCGCGAAATCACCGGCTGCGAGGACCTGATGCTGGGCCGCGGCGCCCTGTGCCGGCCCGACCTGCCACGGCTGGTGGCGGCAGCGGCCGCAGGCAATGAACCGGCATCGCTGCACTGGCCCGATGTCCTGCCCCTGTTGCTGCGTTTCCTCGAGCTGAACCTGGCGCACTACGACCCCTGCTACGCACCTAACCCGCTGAAGCAGTGGCTGGTGTACCTGCGGGCATATTTTCCCGAGGCCAGTGCGATATTCGAGCAGGTCAAGCGCCTGCGCGAACCAGCCCAGGTGAAGGAAGCCTTGCTGCAGGCGATAAGCGCCACGGCGGGCGCTCACGGGACAGCGGCGGCGGCCTGACCAGGCCGCCTAGAACATCGTGGGGACGACCGCGTCTATAAGGCGTGGACCTTTCGCCTGCATCGCCGCGGCAAATTGCTGGTTGAACTCCTCGGCGGTGGTGGCGCGGGATGCCTGCACGCCCATGCCTGAGGCAATGGCCACGAAATCCATGTCGGGGTCGCCGATGTCGAGTACGCTGGCGGCATTGGGGCCGGGCTTGCCGCCGCGGGCGCCGGTGCGGGCGAATTCCATTTCCAGCACGCTATAGCGGGTGTTATTGAATATCACCACGGTGACATCCAGCTTCTCCCGCGCCATGGTCCACAGGGACTGGATGGTGTACATCGCGCTGCCGTCCCCCTCCAGGCAAATCACCTTGCGCTCGGGGCAGGCTATGGCGGCGCCCACCGCGGCGGGCAGCCCCCAGCCGATGCTGCCGCCGGTGAGATTGAGCCAGTCGTGGGGCTGGGCCGCCGCCGTGGCCGGGTACAGGGCAAAGCCGGAGGTGATGGATTCGTCCACCACGACGGCGTTTTCAGGCAGGAAATGGGCCACCGCCGCGGCCAGCTTGAACACATCCAGCGGCCCGGCGCCCAGGTCCGGAAGCGTCAGCGCCTGCACCTCCGGGACCACGTCGACGGCACCGAGACCCTGCAGCAGGTCTTCCAGCACCTGGTCGATGTCGTCGTTGGGGCCCGCCAGCACAAACTGCTCGCAGCCGGGCGCGGCGATGGCACTGGGCACGTTGGGATAGGCAAAAAAGGATACCGGTGCGGGTGCGCCCACCAGGATCAGGTGCTCGATGTCCTTGATGTGGTCGATGGCCAGCTCGGCGAGGTACGGCAGGCGGTCGATCACCGCCGTGCCCGCGCCACGGGCCACGCGCCCGGGGAAAACCTCGGTACACACCCGAGCGCCGGCGGCCTTGCCGATCCGGCTCAGCAGCAGCCCGCGCTGGCCGTCTATTTCCCGCCCGCCGATCATGACCATGCACCTGGCCCCGGATTTCAGCAGGCCCAGGGCCTGTTGCAGCCGCGCCGCGGGCACCGCCGCGGGCGGGGCCACCGCCACCCTGCCCTCGGGGCCGTTGGGGTTGTCGCCCCAGGACACGTCCGCCGGCAGCATCAGCGTGGCCACCTGGCCGATACCGGCCTGGCGCACGGCCTCGGCCGCATCCCGGGCAATATCGCCGGCAGCTTTGGAGGTGTAGACCCAGTGGGAAACCGGGCGCGCGATGCCCTCGATATCCGCGGTCAGGGGCGCATCGTACTGGAGGTGGTAGGTGGCGTGGTCGCCGACGATATTCACCACCGGCACATGCCCCTTTTTGGCGTTGTGGATATTGGCCAGGGCATTGCCCAGGCCAGGTCCGAGATGCAGCAGGGTGGAGGCGGGTTTGCGCGCCATGCGGGCATAGCCATCGGCGGCGCCGCTGAGCACGCCCTCGAACAGGCACAGCACGCAGCGCATGCCCTCGACCTCGTCCAGCGCCGCGACAAAGTGCATCTCCGAGGTGCCGGGATTGGTGAAGCAGACCTCTACTCCGTTATTGACCAGGGTGGTGAGCAGGCTCTCTGCGCCATTCATAGGGCGATTCTCCAGTGTTATGCAAATCGGTTGTGTCAGCCGGGGCAAGTGTAGGCCAGCCCCGGCAGGATGGCTACGCCGGGTCGAGCCGGGGTACCGAATTGAGCAGCGCGATGGTGTAGGGATGTTGGGGCGCCGTGAGAATCTGCTCGGCGCTGCCCTGCTCCACCAGCTTGCCCGCACGCATCACGCCCACCCGGTGCGCCAGGCTGGGCACGATCGAGAGGTCATGGGTGATGAACAGGTAGGACACACCGAACTCGCGCTGCAGTTGCTGCAGCAGGCCCAGCACCTCCGCCCGGATGGACACGTCGAGGGCACTGGTGGGCTCGTCGCAGATGATGAGCTCCGGCTCCACCGCCAGGGCCCGGGCGATGGCGATGCGCTGCAGCTGGCCGCCGGAAAATTCGTGGGGATAGCGGCTGCTGTATTCGCGCCGCAGTTGCACCCGGTCCAGCAGCAGCCCGATGCGCTCCTCCCTCTGCAGCGCCGTCAGGCCCATGCCGAGGCTGACCATGCCCTCGGCGATAATCTCGCCCACCGTGAGCCGCGGGTTCATCGAGGAGTACGGGTTCTGGAATATCACCTGGATCAGTTTGCGGTAGGGCAGCATCGCGCGCCGCGAGAGTGAGCCTATATCGTCACCCTTGAAGCGGATGCGACCGCCGCTGGACTCCTCCAGGTTGAGGATGGCCCGGCCCAGGGTGGACTTGCCGCTGCCGGACTCCCCCACCAGGGCATAGGTTTCGCCGCGGCCGATGGACAGGGAAACGCCATCCACCGCCCGGGTGTAGTCCACCACCCGCTGCAGCACGCCCCTGCGAATGGGGAAGTAGACCTTGACGTCATCCAGCTGCAGCAGCGGCTCTTCCACCGCGCTGCTGCGGAACCGGGTGAGGTCCGGCAACGCATCGATCAGGCGCCGGCTGTATTCCTGTTGCGGGTTGCGGAAAAACGCGTCCACGCCCTGGCGTTCGATAATCTCGCCGCGGTACATCACCGCGACCTGGTCGGCTGTGTTGCGCACCACGCCCATGTCGTGGGTGATGAGCAGCACCGCCAGCCGGCGGGAGCGGGTCAGTTCCCGGATGAGCTTCAGCACCTGCTCCTGGATGGTGACGTCCAGCGCGGTGGTCGGCTCGTCCGCGATCAGGATGTCGGGCTCGCAGGCCAGCGCCATCGCGATCATGACCCGCTGCTGCTGGCCGCCGGATAACTGGTGCGGGTAAAAGCCGTAGCGGCTGGCGGCGTCGGGAATGCCCACCTCCGCGAATAATTGCACCACCCGCTGGCGCAGGCCAGCACCGCGCAGTGACGTGTGCAGGCGCAGGGTTTCCGCCACCTGCTCGCCCGCGCTCTGGACCGGGTTGAGGGCGCTCATGGCGTTCTGGAAGATCATGGCCACCCGGTGCCCGCGCACGCTCTGCATGCGTGACTCGGGCAGCTCGAACAGGTCCTGGCCGTCGACCATCACCGCGCCGGAGGTAATCTGCAGCGCGTCCGGCAACAGGCGCATCGCCGCCAGTGAGGTCACGGACTTGCCGCTGCCCGACTCCCCCACCAGCGCGAAAATCTCCCCGGCGCGCAATTCGAGACTGACTCCCTTGAGGATCTGCTCGCCGCCCTGGGTCACCTCGACCCTGAGGTCGCGGATTTCCATGCGGATATCGTTTGCGCCGCTCATGCCCCTGACCTCCGGGCGCCGCCGCGCGGGTCGAACGCATCGCGCACCATGTCGGAGAACAGGTTGGCGGCCAGCACCAGGGTGAACATGAAGAAAAACGCCCCGGTGAGGGTCCACCACACCGCCGGCTCCCGGGACAGCTCGGAGCGCGCGCCGTTGATCATATTGCCCCAGCTGCCCATGGAGGGATCTATGCCGACGCCGATGTAGGACAGCACGGCTTCGGCCAGCACCAGCGCACTGAAGTCCAGCACGAAGGTGATGAGGATGATATGGGTGACGTTCGGCAGGATATGGCGGCCCAGGATGCGGCGGTGGCTGACCCCGAAGGCATGGGCCGCCTGCACATAGCCGAGCTGGCTGATCTTGAGGGTCTCCGCCCGGATCAGGCGACACAGGCTGGACCAGCTGGTGAGACCCAGGATAAAGCACAGGGCGATAAAACGGGCATCGGCCTTTTCCATGCCCACCGAGAAGAAATCCGGGTTGAGGTCAATGTATACCTGGAACAACAGTACCGAGGCGGCGATCAGCAGGATGCCGGGGATGGAGCTGAGGGTGGTGTACAGGTATTGCACCACATCGTCCACCCAGCCTTTGAAGTACCCGGCCATCACACCCAGGGTGACCGCGATGGGCAGCATCACCAGGGTCGCCAGGGTGCCCAGCAGAACCCCGGTGCGAATGCCCTTGAGGCTCTGGTAGGCCACGTCGGCGCCGCCCTGGTCGGTACCCAGCACGTGGTAGTAGCGGCTGATGTACACCAGCCACACCATGAAGCAGATCACCACCGACTGCACCAGCCAGGAGGCGTACCAGGGATAGGCGCTGCCCCGCAGCAGGAGCCACTGCAAACCTACCACCAGGGCTGAAGCGGCAAGGCCCCACACCAGGGCGATGGCGGAGAGGCGCAGCAGGTCGAGCCATTTGTCCTCCGGATTGGCGAGGTGGCGGCCCGCATGTTCCAGCCATTCGAAATCCCGCACCGCACGGCCCTGGGCGTCCTTCATGTCGCTCTTTTCAAAGGACTTGAGGGCAAACGGCGCCGAGTAGGTGCGCTCGAAGCGATCCCCCATGCCATCGAGCATGACATCGAGCACGCTGATCACCTTGTTGTCGTAGAACACCTCCATGGCATCCGCGCCCTCGGGATTGGCGAGTGCCCGGCGAAAATGCAGGGAGTCCAGCAGGGCAATGCCCACATAGACCATGATGACGGTGCAGGTGACCATGCCCAGCCGCTGGCTGAACACCTGGCTCCAGCGCTCCCTGGTCTGCGGATCGTTGCGCAGGCGGTAGAAAAAAGTGGACAGCACGATGACCAGCATGAAAATCAGGGCATCGGACCACAGCAGAACCGGCTTTATCCCGAGTTCACCCATCAGTTGAGCCGCACCCTGGGATCGGCCAGGGTGTAGGAGATATCGGTGAGAATCAGGCCGATGATATAGAGAATGGAACCGATGAATACCATGCTGCGCACAATCGCGAAGTCCTGGGAGCGGATGGAGTCGAGCATGTAACTGCCCAGCCCGGGTATACCGAAAAAGGACTCGATCAGCAGGCTGCCCATGAACAATGAGGGAATCAGCACCACGATACCGGTCAGTATCGGGATCATGGCATTGGGCAGGATATGCCGGAACAGGATGCTGATCTCGCTGGCGCCCTTGGCCCGGGCGGTGCGCACATAGTCCTGGCCGGCTTCTTCCAGGAACAGGCTGCGATACCAGCGCGCCCCGGAGCCAATGCCCGATACCACGCTCACCAGCACCGGCAGGAGCAGGAACTTCCACGGCTCGAAGGCGGGGTCGAAGCCGGAGATAGGCACCAGCATCCACTGCTTGGCCACGAGGTACTGGCCGCCGATGATGTAGAACAGGTAGGAGATGGACATCAGGCAGACGAAGACAAACACCGCCCAGCGATCCAGTGCCGTGCCGCGAAACATTACCACCATCAGCGCCACGCAGATATTCACCCAGATGCCGAGGACGAAACTGGGCAGTGCGATCGCAAGGCTGGGCCACATGCGGGTGGAAACGTCGGTGGTGATATCGCGACCGCTCTCGGAACGGCCGAAATCAAAGGCAAACAACCTGACCGACTTGGTGTAGAAGATCGTGTCGGTCAGCGCCGCCAGGCCGCCGGCCTCGCCATTGATGAACAGGGGCTTGTCATAGCCGTTCTTGCGTTTCCAGTTCGCGATCGCCTCCGGCGTCACATACTTATTGCCCAACTGGGAGGCGGCCATGTCGTCCGGCGAATTCACCACGAAAAACAGGGTGAAGGTCAGCAGGTTGACGCCGATAAGTATGGGAATGGCGTACAGCAGGCGACGGACGATGTAAGCCAGCATCAGTTGTCCCTCATGGCGCGGGCGGTGGCTTTCTGGCGGCGCCGGTAAGCCACTATGCCCGGCAGCAACAGCGCGAACAGGAACAGTGCGCCCGCATACAGCGGCCAGGTGACAGGCTGGTTCCACTCCTTCTGTTTGCGCGCGCGCTCATCGACGTCGAGGCGTGTGTACTTGAGGGTTGCCTTGGAGATACCGTGGCGCTTGTTGTTGTGGACCCAGCTGTTGCTCAGGTAGATATCCTTGGAGTTATAGACGTACAGCCACACCGCATCCTTGCGAAACTGTTCCACCGCCAGCGCCACCATTTCGTCTCGCTCCGGCCCCGGCGGCAGCATGCGGATCTTGCGGAAGGCATCGTCAAACACCTCGCTCGCATAGTTGGAATTATTGGCGCCATCGCACTCGCATTCGAGGGGACTCTCGGGACCGTACAGCAGAAACAGGAAATTTTCCGGGTCCGGATAGTCCGCCAGCCAGCCGTGGGAAAAGATCTGGGTATTGCCGGTCAAGAGTTTCTCACGGGTGCGGTTCCAGTCCGCCGGGCGGTATTCCACCTGCACCCCGAGCTCATCAAAAATCCGGTCCATCCAGTTCATCTGGGTGTTGCTGATGGCCTGGGACTGCACGTCGATAAAAATCTTCAGCGGCTCGCCGGTGCGCGCGTCGCGCCCCTTGGGATAGCCCGCCTCCGCCAGCAACTGCCGGGCGTAGTCCAGCGACTTGCGTTTGGCGGCGCCGTCCACCCAGTCGTACACATAGGGGTTGATGCCTGCCTCGCCCTCGAGGTAGCCGGGAATTCCCGGGGGTATGGGTGTGTGGGCCGCTATGCCGTTGCCCTTGTAAAAGATGTTGATGTACTCCTCGGTATTGAAAGCGATCTGCAGTGCCTGGCGCAGCTTGCGCTTGTCCTCGGTGTAGCCGCCCACCACGGGATCGCGCATATTGAAGCCGTAGTAGTAAATGCTGGGTTTTACATCCGGATCCATGGTGATGTTGTGGTCCTGCAGGTCCGCCGCCATCTCCACCCCGTCGGGGCCTACCACGAAGGCCTGGTCGTAAACCCCGTTGGTATTGCCGTGTACCTCGCCGGAGCGGTCGTAGTAGCCCTGCAGGAATTTGGTCCACAGGGGCAGGACTTCCTTCTCCAGGCGAAATACCGCGCGGTCGACGAAGGGGACCCGCTTGCCCGCGTCATCGAGCAGGCCGGCCTCCAGATCCCCGGGTTCACCCTCGGTGGGATAGAAGTCCGGGCGGAAATTGGGATTGCGCTCCAGCACGATCTCACTGTTGGGATCGTTCTCCACCACCATGAACGGGCCGGCGCCCACCGGCCACCAGTCGAGGGTGAGATTGCGTTGGGCAAACCCGGGATTGTGGTAGAAGCGGTCTACCTCGGGGGCGATCGGCGAAAAGAAATGCATCGCCAGCCAGTACGAGAACTGCGGGTAGCGTCCCTTGATGGTGATGGCGAAGCTGCGTTCATCCAGCACCTCCAGTCCGGCCATGGGGTAATTGTCCAGGTTCAGCCAGCCGTCCCGGGGCAAGTCGCCCAGCTGTTTCGAGAACTCATCCCAGCCGACGATGTACTGCGACATGAATCCCAGCATGGGCGAGCCGATCTGCGGATCCGCCAGGCGCTTGATGCCGTAGACGAAATCGTTGGCCTGCACCGGTCTGCTGCCGGTCTGGGGGAAGTCCGGAATCTGCTTGTAACGCGCTCCGTCGGCGGCAGTGGCGAACAGGTAGAGCGGTTTGCCTGCGGCGTCGAGGGCAAAGGCCGGGTGGGGCTGGAAGTGGGCATCGGCGCGCACTCGCAGGGTATAGCGGGAAAACGCCAGGGACGGGTCGTCCTCCCCCACCTCGTTGCCCTGCGCATCGAGGAACGTGACCTCGGGAAACGATTCCACCGCCAGGGGCAGTAACTCGTAGGGACGCTTGAGGAAGTGATACCCCATGGGGGGCTCATACACCTGGTCGATGAAAAGACTCTCATCCGATGCGTAGGACGTGGCGGGATCCAGGTGCTTGGGCGGCGCCGGGCTCATCACCGACTGGTATGTCACCAGGTTGTCGTCATAGCGGGGATTGGGGTCGTTCCACGGCGGCTCGCCGCAACCGGCCACCAGAAGTGAGAGCAGTATCGAGCCCGCGCCAGAGCGAAACAGTCCTGCTGCTGAAAACCGCTTGTTGTTCGGTGGCACCGTGCCAGAGCTCCTGTCGAGTGCCGGCAAGAATACCCTCTGCGACCTGCCTTAACCAGTAACACCATGGTGGTATGCAGGCTGCAGCACACCTTTTTCTCGGTTATTTGGCGCAAGGCCGTGCCCCGGGCCGCGGCAAGTCCCTATAATGGGCCGCTGGCACCCCTGGTCGGAGCCGCAGGCGCGGTCCAATAATACAATGGCAACCGTCAACCCTCTCCCCTCGAACCCCGCAACCGACACCGGCTTCTTCGGTCATCCACGCGGCCTGCTGGTGTGCTTTGCCACCGAGATGTGGGAGCGGTTTTCCTTCTATGGCATGAAATTCCTGCTGCTGCTGTACCTGACCAAGTACCACCTGTTCAGCGATGCCAACGGCCTCGAGGTGCTGGGCAGCTATGCCGCACTGGTCTACGCCATGCCCGTTATCGGCGGTCTGCTGGCCGACCGCTACCTGGGCATGCGCAAGGCGGTGATATTCGGCGGCGCGCTGCTGGTCCTGGGCCATCTGGGCATGGCCGTTGAAGGTGAGCAGGCCCGCAACGAGGGTGGCACCATCCTGCGGGATGAGAGCGCGCTGCAGGTCTTTTACCTGTCGCTGGCGCTGATAGTGGTGGGCGTGGGTTTTTTGAAACCGAATATCTCCACCATCGTCGGCCGGCTCTACGGCCAGGACGACCCGCGCCGGGACGCGGGCTTCACCATTTTCTACATGGGTATCAACATCGGCGCATTCGCCGCCACCCTGCTGTGCGGCTACCTGGGCGAAACCTTCGGTTGGCACTACGGCTTCGGCGCCGCCGGCATCGGCATGCTGGTGGGGCTCGTCACCTTCCTGCATGGGCAGCGCCACCTGCACGGCCAGGCCGAACCAAGGGACCCGGCGCTGCTGCGGCAGCGCTCCACGCTCGGCATCAGCAAGGAACTCACCATTTATCTCTGCGCCCTGCTGGCGGTGGGTGCAGCCTGGCAAATGCTGCAGTTCCACGGCGCGGTCGGCCTGCTGCTCAACGCCCTGTCGCTGGCGGTGGTACTGGGCCTCGGTTGGTTTATCACCACCCGGTGCGACCGGGTGGAACGCAGCCGGATGATCGTGCTGATGGTCCTCACCATGTCCACCGTGGTGTTCTGGGCCCTGTTCGAGCAGAGCGCCGCCTCCATGACCCTGTACGCCGACCGGGTGATGGACCGGAATATCCTCGGCTTCGAGCTTACCGCCTCCCAGTTTGGCGCCATGAATGCGTTCTTCATCTTCCTGTTCGCGCCCCTGTTCGCCCTGCTCTGGACGGTATTGGGGCGGCGCGGCCGTGAACCCTCCACCCCGGTCAAATTTGCCCTGGGTATCGCCCAGGCGGGACTGGGCTTCGGCGCTCTCGTCATCGGCGCCGCGTCTCCCGACGAGGCGGGCCTGGTCGCTGGCTATTGGATGGTACTTGCCTACCTGCTGCACACGACCGGCGAGCTGTGCCTGTCCCCGGTCGGCCTGTCCGCGGTAACCAAGCTGGCGGTGCCCAGCGTGGTCGGGGTTATGATGGGCTCCTGGTTCCTCGCCACCGCCTACTCGGAGTTTGTCGCCGCGCAGCTTTCCAAACTGGCGGCGGTCGAGACCGTCGAGGGCGTGGCCGTTGATATCGGCGCGGCACTGGCAGGGTACACCGAACTGTTCACCATGCTCTGTTATACCGGACTGGGCGTGGCCTGCGCGCTGCTGCTGGTAACCCCGGTACTGAAGAAAATGATGCACGGCATTCACTGAGGCGACATTTATGGCAAAAAAACGTGAATTCGATGTGGTGGTCTGGGGCGCCAGCGGTTTTACCGGCCACCTGGTGACCGAGTACCTGGCGCAAATGCACGGTGCCGGCGGCGACCTGCGCTGGGCCATCGCCGGGCGCAACCGCGAGAAGCTCGAGCAGGTGCGCGATGAATGCCTGCCCGCGGCGAAGCGCAAGTCACTGCCGCTGCTGATTGCCGACAGCGGCGACCCGGCCAGCCTCGCGGCGATGGTGGCCCGCACCCGGGTGGTCTGCAGCACGGTCGGCCCCTACGCCCTGCACGGCACATCGCTGGTGGCGGCCTGCACCGAGGCGGGCACCGACTACTGCGACCTGACCGGTGAAGTGCAGTGGATGGCGCGGGTCATTCCCGCCTACCAGGGCGCCGCCGTGGCATCCGGCGCGCGCATCGTCCACACCTGCGGCTATGACTCCATCCCCTTTGATATCGGCACCTGGTACCTGCAGCAGGCAATGATGGAACGCCATGGCGTGGCCGCCAGCCGGGTCAAAACGCGGGTGGGTCGCACCCGGGGCGGCGCCAGCGGGGGCACCATCGCCAGTATGCTCAACATGTTGGAGGAAATGCAGCACGACCCGTCCATCCGCCAGGTGATGGCGAATCCCTATGCCCTCAACCCGATCGGAACTGCGCCGGGCCCCGATGGCCCGGACCAGACAGATGCCCGCTTCGACCCGGACTTCGGGCAATGGACCTCGCCATTCCTGATGGCGGCGGTCAACACCCGCGTGGTGCGGCGCAGCAACGCCCTGCTCGGCTTTGCCTGGGGCGAGGACTTCCGCTACGACGAGGCAGTGCTCAACAAGTCCCGCGCCGAAGCCACCGTGGCCGCGCTGGGCGCCGGCGTCGGCATGCGGGCGCTGGCTTTGGGTCCCGCCCGCCAGGTGGCCCGGCGCCTGCTGCCTGCGCCGGGGGACGGCCCCTCTCGCAGCCGCCGCGAGAACGGTTACTGGGAGGTGTTTTTCCACGGCGTACACCCCACCGACAGGAGCCGTGACCTGCGGCTGAAAGTCTGCGGAGACATGGACCCGGGCTATGGCTCCACCGCGAAAATGCTGGGGCAGGCGGCACTGTGCCTGGCGCTTGACCCGCCGACGACCGGGGGCGGTTTCTGGACCCCCGCCTCGGCCATGGGCAGCAGCCTCCAGCGGCGCCTGGCGGAGCACGCGGGCCTGGATTTCAGCTTCGTCGATCCCGCTGGCGGGAGGATTGGCAAGCAGGCCTGAAAAGGCTTACATTCAGGAAAAATTATAATCACAGGCAGCAGGGGCGAACAAAATCAGGCGTGAACAGGTTTAACCTCACGTTCAGGGGCGAAATAATCGAAGGGCACGACCCGGAGCAGGTGAAAACCCGCCTGGCCAGGATGCTTGCGATAGACGACCCCGCCAAACTGCAGCGCCTGTTCTCCGGCGACCCGGTCGTACTGCGCCGCAATATGGAACGCAAGGAGGCGGCCGGGCTTTACGCCCGGCTGCGCCAACAGGGCATCCAGGCCGAACTGGTCAAGATTGGCGAGCGGGGCGCCCTGCAAAGTGGCAAGACCGTTCCTGCCGCCGCAGCGGCGCACCCTGCCAAGGCCAGCACCGCGAGTAGTGACCACCAGCCCCCGAAGCAGGCCGCGCCGGAAGTCGTCAGGGGCGCCAGGAAAATCATCCGCAAGGCCGACCTGGCGGCGACGAAAAAGCTGAAGGCGGCTGACTCGGTGCAGCTCGAGGCCAGGGAAAAAGCGCTGAAAAAGGCGCTCATGGCCAAACAGGCGGAGGAGGCAAAACGCGCGCGCGCGCGGGAGCAGGCCCTCGCCCGGGAGGCCGAGCTAAAGGCAAAACGTGAAGCGGCCAGGCAGCAAGCCGAACTGGCAGCGGCCAAACGCGAGGCCGAGCGGGAGGCTGCCCGGCGCAAGGAGGAGAAGCGGCGCCAGCAGGCGGAAGCCGCGGCCCAGCGCCAGGCGGAACTGGAACGGGCAAAGGCGCAGGAAGCCGCGCAGCGGGCGGAGCGCGAACGGCTCGAAGCGGAGGAACGCGCACGGCTCGAGGCCGAGCGACAACAGCGCCTGGCCGCCGAGAAGGCAGAGCGTGAGCGGCTCCAGGCTGAAGAACGCAAGCGCCTGGCCGCACAGAAGGCGGAGCGCGAACGGCTCGAAGCGCAAGAGCGCGAGCGCCTGGCCGCGGAGCGGGCGCAGCGGGAACAGGCGCGCCGGGAGGAGCAGCAGCGCCTGGCCGCGGAAAAAGCGGCGCGGCGGGAGCAGGAGAAACGGCAGGCCGAGCAGATTGCCGCGAAGCTGCAGGTGGAACAGGCCCGCCGCAAGCGTGAGCAGGCGGAGAAGGCAGCCCGCCGCAAGGCGGAGGAGTTGCGCCAACGCGCACAGGAACAGGCCCGGCTTGAAGCCGAGGAGGCAGAGCGGCTGGCCCAGCGTCGCGCCATGGAGGAACAGGCGATCGCGCGCGCCGCCGCCGAACTCGCGCAAAAGCCGTCACTCAAACCGGTGGAGACCCGGGTAAGGACCCGCCTGGAGACACCATCGCGACTGCGCCGCACCGAGCAGGCACCGGAGGTGGCAAGGCGCAAACACCAACCGGGCGCGCCCAATCTTTACAGCCTGCGGCCCTTTCGCAACACCCCGGAAATCCGCGGCCGCAGCGAACAATCGAAGCGGAGCATGCGCCAGTCTTTTGCCGGCGCGGCCCTCGCCATCGCAATCGCCATCCTGCTGACCCTGGCCCCGGGCTTGTCCGGACTGCAACCGCCGTTGCCTGGGAATGGCGCCCGCGCCGGCGCGGTGGGGCCCCAGGATCGACCGCTGCTGCTGGCCGGTGATCACCTGCTGCTGCACGACCGGGCCGGCATCGGTGTCGCCGACCTGGGCGCAGACGGTCTGGGCCTCTCTGCCGCGGCGGCACCGCTGGCGTTCGACGCGGCCGGTGAACTGCTGATCACGGGTCGCCTGGCGGCGGCCGCAAACGATGCGCGGCCACAACTGTTGCGCTGCGTACTGGCGGAATCCCGCTGCACACCTTTCCCGGCAGAACTGGCGGGCACAGAGATCTCCGCGCTCGTCGTCAATCCCCTGGACGGCAGCCTGCTGGTCGCCGACAGCCACGCGGGCCAGTTGCTGAAATTGAGCCCGCAGGGCGCGGTGCTGGCGCGGGCAGATGCCAGCATCCCACCCGCACCGGTACTGCGCCTGGATTCAGGCCTGCTGCTTATGAACAGCGCAGAAGGCCCCGGCATCAGTGTGTTTCGCTATGAGGACGAGGCCTTTGGCCGGCAACTGGATGAGATCCTGCTGCTGCCCCCCGCGGGGAGCGCCGCCAGATTCACCGGCGTGCGGGATTTCCTGCGCAGTGGCGACTACTGGTGGGCCCTGCTCGAGACAGCCGGCAGTGACCGCGCCGGCCTGTACCGATTTGACGCCCGGTGGCAGTTTGTTGACCGGCCACCGCTCACGGCGGACACCCATCCTGCCGGATTGCTCAACTGGGCTGGCCGAATCCTGGTGCTGGACCCCTCACGTGTTGCGGTGCAGCGCTTCAGCGCAGACGGGATGGTCGAGGCGCCACTGGTCTCCTCGGTGTTGACCGAACTGGTCGCCGGCCGGGAGCAGCGGGCGGAGCTCATCCGGCTGGGCTGGCGCATCGGCCTCACGCTGTGTGTGCTCGGCGCGATCGCCGCACTGCTCAGCGGCAGCCTGTACCGGGTCCGCAGCCTGGTGTACAACTCCTGCCGCGAGCGCGGTGCGGAGCCAATCGACAAACTGGCCGACGCCATCGACTGGCTGGAGCCGGCCCCGAACCGCGACGCCAACCTGGGCAGGACCGCTATCACCTACGCCCTGCTGGCAACGGGCCTGCTGCTGGCCGCCATCGGCCTGGGGGTCTCCAGCCTGCAGCTATCCGCCCTGTTGCTGGCACTGGCGGGGCCGGCAATGGCGCTGATCCTGCTGCAGCGCAGCGACCCCGGGCATATCGGCATCCATGAGCGGGAATTACTGCTGGTCGATCACCAGGGTATGTACCACATGGGCAGTGGCGCGCGTATCCACTGGCGCGGTCCCTTCCTGATGATTGACGATGTCATCGTGTTCAGCGGGAGCTCGCAGTTACCCGCATTCTCCCCCGCCGAACTGGCACAGCGCGTGGCGCCGCTGGCAGCGCAGGGGATCCAGGTGGATCGCAAGATCGTGACGGTCAAGCTGCTGCAGGCCCGCCATCCACTGGCACTCGGGGCCCTGGCGATTGGCGCCACGCTTGCCGCCGCCCTCGCGCTGGTGTCGCTTCAGGGTATTTTTTGACAAAGCCGCGCCGCCCGGCGGGGCGACAGGGCTTCCCGGATTTCGATATACTGCCGGCTCTCGCGGTAACGCGCGCTAACGACCAGGGACGACGGCTTGCATGACCAATCTCCCCACTGAGCAGCCGAGCCCGCGACCGGCGCTGAGGGTCTCACTGTTCGTCACCTGCCTCGCTGACCTGTTTCGCCCTTCGGTGGCTTTTGCCAGCATCCGGCTGCTGGAGCAGGCCGGTTGCGAGGTCAGCATTCCACTGCAGCAGACCTGTTGCGGCCAACCCGCCTACAACACCGGCGATTACGCGGCCTCGGCACCGCTGGCGCGGCGGCTGATCCAGCAGTTCGAGGCAGCGGACTACGTGGTGGTGCCCTCGGGCTCCTGCGCCGGGATGATTTGCCACCACTACCCCAAGCTGCTGGAAGGCGAATGGCGCGAGCGGGCCCTGCAGCTGGCGGCCAAAACCTTTGAGCTGACCACCTTCCTGCACGATATTGCGCGCTTGAAACGCGGCGAGCGAGCGCCGGTCAAGCTGCCAGCCGTGACCTATCACGACAGCTGTGCCGGCCTGCGGGAACTGGGGATCAAGGCCCAGCCCCGCGCCCTGCTGCGGGAACTGTGTGATGCCGAGCTTACCGAACTGCAGCAGACCGAGGTGTGTTGCGGCTTCGGCGGCACCTTCTGCGCCAAGATGCCGGAAATTTCCGGCAAGATGGTGGCTGACAAACTCGCCAGCGCGGTGGCCACCCGGGCGCAGATCCTGGCCGGGGGTGACCTCGGCTGCCTGCTCAACATCGCCGGGCGCGCCAGGCGCAGCGGCGAGACTATCGAGGTCAGGCACATCGCCGAGCTGCTCTGCGGCGACCTCGACAGCCCGGCCATCGGCCGGGGACAGTGATGGGCACACGGGCTTGAAACAGACCAGCAACACCTTCCTGGACAACGCCCACGCGGCGCTGCAGGACCCCGCCAAGGTCCAGCGCCGGGACCTGATGGCCCTGTTCACGCCCCTCATTCGCAACGCGGCCATGGACAGCTTCGGCCATTTCGATGAACTGCGGCAACAGGTCAAGCAGGTCAAGCAGCACACGCTGGATCACCTCGATCACTACTTGGAAAAGTTCGAGCGGGAAGCGCTGCGCAACGGCAATCACCTCCACTACGCCGGTGACGGCGACCAGCTCAACAGCATCGTGCTGGAGATCTGCCAGCAGCACAGCGCCCGTCGCATCGTCAAGGGCAAGTCGATGGTGACCGAGGAAACCGGCCTCAACGACTATCTCAAGCGCGCGGGCCTGCGGGTGATGGAGACTGACCTGGGTGAATACATCATCCAGCAGGCAGGTGAAACCCCCAGCCACATCGTCGGGCCGGCGCTGCATAAATCCGCGGCGGAGGTGCGGGAGCTGTTTCTGGCGAAGCACGATCTCGGGGAGCGCGAACTGGCGGAGACCGCCGACATGGTGACTGAAGCGCGGCTGGTACTGCGCGAACACTTCCTGAAAGCGGACGTGGGCATCATCGGCGCCAACGCCCTGATTGCGCAGAATGGCTACAGCATGCTGGTCACCAACGAGGGCAACGGCGACCTCTGCGCCAACCTGCCCAATGTGCTGATCATCTGCACCACCATTGACCGGGTAGTGCCCCGGGCCCGCGACGCCACTGCCATGCTGCGCCTGCTGGTGCGCTCGGCCACCGGCCAACCCCAGACCTGCTACACCAGTTTCTACTCGGGACCTCGGCGCGAGCACGATATCGACGGGCCGCTGGAGACCCATATCGTACTGCTGGATAACCGCCGCAGCGAGATCCTGGCCAGCGACTACCGCGAAATGCTGCAGTGCATCCGCTGCGGGGCCTGCCTCAACCACTGCCCGATCTACGCCGGCGTGGGGGGCCATGCCTACGGCTGGGTCTACCCCGGCCCCATGGGCTCGATCCTGACACCCCTGCTGACCTCGCTCGAGCAGAGCAACGCCCTGCCCAACGCCTGTACCAGCTGCGGCCGCTGCGCCGAGGTCTGCCCCGCCGATATTCCCCTGCCGGACCTGCTGCGGGACCTGCGCCACGACGAGACCCGGCAGAAATTGTCCTCCTCGCGCTGGCGCACCGGGCTGCGACTCCATGCCTGGCTGGCGCGACAGCCAACGCTCTACCGCGCTTTTACCAGCCTGGGCATCTTCACGCTGCACCTGCTGGGACGGCGCAAGGGGGGGTTCGCCCGCCTGCCCCTGGCGGCCGGCTGGACCAGCCAGCGCGACTTCCCCGCGCCCGAGGGCAGAACCTTCATGCAGCAGTACGCCGCCATACAGCGGGAAGAGAAGGCCAGGGAGCACAAGGCGGCCCAGGCCCCGGCGCAGTCACAGCCCGCCGAACAGGCCGGGGCCGCCCCTGCCAGAGCGAAATCGCGGCGCGCGCCCAGGGGCCAGGCGCCGACAGAGCGCATCGAACCGAGCCTGGGAACGGACTGGAGCGATGACAAACCCGGCGGGCAGGGCCATGAGTGATAGCCCCCGCTCGCGGATTTTCGCCCGGGTGCAGCAGGCCAGCCGCCCGGCGGATGGGGACGCGATCGAACGCGAGCTGGCGTCCCTGGGCGCTGCCCCCGGCGCCGACCTGCCCGCAGCGGACCTGGCGGTCGCTTTCCTGGCGAATGTGCTGAAAAATTTCGGCAGCGTGGACTGCGTCGCCAACCGCTCAGCGGCGGTCAAGACCCTGGCGGAATACCTCTACCGGCATTTTCGCAGCCACCGCCTCGTGGCGGGAAATGATCCGAACCTGGCGGCGATGCCCTGGCGCGAGGCCGGGGTGCTGCCGCGCTTCGGCACGGTGGAACCGGGCGAACCGGTCGCCCTGAGCTACGCCCTGCTGGGGGTGGCGGAAATCGGCGCCGTGGTCACCGTGACCGGCAAGGCCAACCCGGCTGCGAACAACCTGCTCAGCGAACACCACATCGTCCTGGTGGACAGCACCCGGCTGGTGCGCGACATGGAAAGTGCCTGGGAGCGGATCGAGGCGGAGAGCGCGAAGACGGGGCGGCCGCGGGGCATCAATTTCATCGCCGGACCCTCGAGCACGGCGGATATCGAGGGGAAACTGGTCTACGGTGCCCACGGCCCGCGCAACTGGCACGTCATCCTCATGGGTGACGTGCCGGAGACGGCGCTGGCGCAGGCCCACACCCTGGCGGGCCGCTGACTCAGCGCACCTGTACCGGGTAGCCCGGGGCCGGGGCGGGAGCCACACCCGGTGCCGGTGCCGGTACTGGCGCCGGCGCGGGGTAGGCCTGCACTGGGGTAAAGCTGAACTTCTGGCCGCCCAGTGCGGCTTCGACCATCAGGCCGCCCCGGGCCAGGGTGAACACCGCGAGGCCGCGGCGATAGCCACCGTGGGCCGTGGTGGCGTCGTTGCGGCCGGCGCTGGCGCCAGCGGCCAGGCCGCCAGTGGTGCTGGCGTCCGCTGAGACGCCCGCCGTAACCGCCACGGCGCTGGTCTGGGCACTGAACTCGAAGTTGCCCGTGGTGAACTCCTCGAAGGCCGACTGGTTCTGGAAAAAAATGATCTGGCTGAAGGCCTGGGCACCCATCTGGAAACCCACCGTCAGCTGGGTCATGGTGGTGTTACCCACATGCTGCCCGCCGACAAAAACCCGCCCCTCGCCATGGGCGCCCCCGACCATGAAGCCGATCCTGCCGATGGTCGGGAACACCGCGTAGCCGTAGGCGGTGTCGAAGAACCTGCCGCTTTCTCCCGCATTCCTGAACGAATTGATAGTACTGGCGAATGCGTCCGCCCGCGCCGGCGCATTGGCCAACAGCAACAGGGAAAGGAGCGGCACAATGAAACCAGCCTTGAATAATTTTTGCATCTCAAAACACCTTTAATCGTAGTAATGGGCGGCACGTCCAAACGCCGCCCGTATTCTCGGTTGACCGGCACACCGGGTCAAGGCAAAGTCCAAAAACTATCAGCCCGTATTGCGCATGCCGGCGGCGACCCCGGCTATAGTCACCATAATCGCCCGCTCCAGCACCGGCTCCGGCGCCTCCCGGTTGCGCTGCAGCAGCTCAGCCTGCAGCATATTGAGCGGCTCGGTATAGATATTGCGCAGGCGCAGGGATTCACTGATCCAGGGCTCGTCGGCGAGGAGTTGGTCGCGGCCAGCCAGTTCCAGCACGGTGGCGGTATCGCTGGCCAGCTGCCGGCGCAGCGCGTCGCCGATGCGCCGCAAGGCCGCCGGCACCAGGCGTTCGTCGTAGTAGGCGGAGATACCGGCATCGGTCTTGGCGAATACCATTTCCAGCATGGCCAGGCGAGTGGCGAAAAACGGCCAGATCGCCGCCATCTCCCGCAGCATCTCCCCCTGCCCCCGATCGAGTGCCGCGCGCAACGCCGCGCCCGCACCCAGCCAGGCCGGCAGGATCAGGCGGTTCTGGGACCAGGCAAAAATCCAGGGAATCGCCCGCAGGCTTTCGATACCGCCGGGGCCGGCGCGGCGCGCGGGCCGGGATCCCAGGGGCAGTTTGCCCAGTTCCTGCTCCGGGGTGGCGCAGCGGAAATAGGCGACGAAGTCCGGCTCCTCCCGCACCACCGCCCGGTAGGCGGCGCAGGAATCGCTGGCGAGAGTGAACATCAGTTCCCGCCACTGCGCCCGCGGGGCCGGGGGCGTCAGCAGGTTGGCCCGGCAGATGGCACCGGTGTACAGCGCCAGGGTCTTCACCGCCATTGAGGTCCACCCCAGCTTGGCCCGGATCATCTCACCCTGCTCGGTCACCCGCAGGCCGTTTTCCAGGGAGCCGGGGGGCTGCGACAGCAGCGCCTCCCTCGCGGGCGCGCCACCGCGGCCGATGGTGCCGCCGCGGCCATGGAACAGGGTCAGGCGGGTCGCGTACTCGCTGCAGGCCTGCAGCAACTCCTCCTGGGCACGGTATTGGGCCCAGGCGGCGGCCAGCACCCCGGCATCCTTGGCGGAGTCGGAGTAACCGATCATGACCATCAGCTGGCCCTTGATATGACCGCGGTACCAACTGTCCTGCAACAGCGCACGCACCACCTCCTGCGCCCGGGACAGGTCGTCCAGGGTCTCGAACAGGGGCGCCACCGGCAGGCTGTGACTGCACCCGGCCTCCTTCAGCAGCAGGTGCACCGCCAGCACGTCGGAGGCCTGCCGCGCCATGGAAATGACATAGGCGCCCAGGGCCTCGGCCGGTTGCCGGGCGACCACCGCACAGGTGTCGAGCACCTCCTGCACGGCCGCCGAGGGCCGCCACTGGGGCGACACCAGCGGGCGCCGACTGGCCAGTTCCCGCAGCAGGAAGGCGCGCCGCGCGCTCTCGTCCCAGCTGGCGTAGTCGCCCAGGCCCAGCCAGGAAGTGAGTTCGGACAGCGCCTGCGTGTGGCGGGCGCTGTCCTGGCGCACATCGTGGCGCACCAGGTGCACGCCGAAGCAGCGCACCCGGCGCAGCAGGTCCAGCAGGGCGCCATCGGCGATGATCTGCATGCCGCATTCCAGCAGGGACTGGTAGCAGGCGAGCAGGGGCTGCCACAGCTGCGCGACACTGTGCAGTATCTCGCCATCCGGCGGGATTTCCCCCGCCAGCTCCGCCTCGATGGCGCTGCGGGTATGGCGCAGCAGCTCGCGCAGCCGGCGCAGCACCACCCGGTAGGGTTCGTGGGCGTCGCCGGACAGTTGCCGCAGGGACTCGCTGCAGCGGGTCATGGACAATTCTTCCACCAGCTGCACGACATCGGCCAGGTACAGGTCGGCGGCCTGCCAGCGGCTGAGCAGCATCACCTCGGCGGTGACCCGGGCGGTGACGTTGGGATTGCCGTCCCGGTCGCCGCCCATCCAGGACACGAACGACACCGGTGCGACCTCCAGCGGCAGCCGCACGCCGCAGCTGTCGAACAGGGCCCGGTCCAGGCGCCGCAGGAATTCGGGCACCGCCCGCCACAGGGAGTCCTCGACCACTGCGAAGCCCCACTTGGCCTCATCCACCGGGGTGGGTCGCTCCTCGCGGAAATCATCCCCGAACCAGATCTGGGCCAGCAGTTCCCGCAGGCGCACGAGCAGGCGCTCCCGCTCCCGCTCGGTCAGCCCCTGCAGTTCGAGCTGGGCCAGGCAGCGGCCGATCTCGCCGTGCTTGTGGATCAGGGTGCGGCGGGTGATCTCGGTGGGGTGGGCGGTCAGCACCAGCTCGATGCGCAGCTCGAGCACGGCGGCGATCACCGCGGCAGGCGCCACCCCCTCCGCCAGCAGCTCGCCCAGCCCGGTGGCCAGGCTGCGGGAGGCGGACAGCATTGGATCGGCCCCGCGCGATACATTGTGGTGCTGGTCGGCGATATTGGCGAGGTTGAGGAACTGGCTGAAGGCCCGGGCCACCGGCACGAGCTGTTCGTTGCCGAGGTTGTGCAACACCGCCTGCAACTCCTCGCGGGCCTCCCTGCTGCCCTCCCGGGCGCTCTTGGACAGGAGCCGGATCTGCTCAACCAGGTCGAGAAAGGCCTGCCCTTCCGCGGCGGCGATCGTCTCCCCGAGCAGTCGACCGAGGAAACTGACATTACCGCGCAGCGAGCTGTAAACGGCATCGCTCAAGCTGGCACTCCTGCAAGGTGGGAAACCCGTTCCGACAGCCTACAGAAAAGGTCGCCGCAAGGCGACCCTGGCAGGATCGCGCCTCAGCCCAGGCGGGCCAGCAGGTCGCACACCCGGCAGGAGTAGCCCCACTCGTTGTCGTACCAGTTCAGCACCCGCAGGTAGCGGCCCGCGGTCACACCGGTGAAGCCCGCATCGTAGATCGACGAGTGGGAGTTGCCGATGATATCGGAGGAGACGATGGGCCGGTCGCTGAACTGCAGGATACCGCGCAGCCGGTCCGATTCGGACGCCTCCCTCACGGCGGCGTGGACATCCGCCACGCTGACCTGCTTGCCCAGCTTGCAGAACAGGTCCACCACCGAGCCGTCCGGCACCGGCACCCGGGCCGCCATGCCGTGCAGCTTGCCTTTCAGTTGCGGTAATACCTCGCCCACCGCCTTGGCGGCGCCGGTGGAGGTGGGAATGATGTTTTCCGCCGCCGCCCGGCTGCGGCGCCAGTCCGAGTGCGGGACATCCGCCAGGCGCTGGTCGTTGGTGTAGGCGTGTACCGTGTTGATCACACCCTCCTCGATACCGAAGGCAGCATCCAGTACGCTGGCCATGGGCGCCAGGCAGTTGGTGGTGCAGCTGGCGTTGGAAATAATCCGGTGCTCGGGCCGCAGGCCCTCCTCGTTCACGCCCAGCACCACGGTGTAATCCACCGGGTCCTTGGCGGGAACCGTGAGCACCACATGGCGCGCGCCCGCCGCCAGGTGCTGCTCGAGTTGTTCGCGCCGGCGGAACACGCCGGTGGCTTCCACCACCGCATCAACCCCGAGCGCCGCCCAGGGAATGTCCGCGGGATTGCGCTCACTCACCAGCTTCACCCTGCTCTTGGCGGTGACCAGGTGCCCGTCCTCCAGCTTGAGGGCCTTGCCGAATGGACCCATCACGGTGTCGTAGTCCAGCAGGTAGCGCAGCGCCTCGTAGTCAAACAGGTCGTTGATGGCAACGACGTCGATACCCTCGACATTCTCCAGAATGCGGAAGACCGAGCGGCCGATACGGCCAAAACCATTGATCCCGATTTTCATTAGGCTGCCTCCTTCCGTGCATCCAGTTGCCGGTAAATTCGCACCACGTCCAGCAGGCGGGCCGCATGGCCGAGATTCTCGTACCAGCTGAGGGTCTTGATCGTATTCTTGCCCGCCTTGAGCGTGCCCTTGGCGTCGAACAGCAGTGACAGAGGGTTGCCGATTACATCAGAAGACACGATGGGATCCTCCACCACCCCCACAATTCCCGGCAGGTTCGCAGCGCGCATCGCCTGGTTGATGTCCTCCACGCCCACGGCCGCGTCCTGCAGCACCAGGTTGACGTCGAGCAGGCAGCCCTCGTGGATGGGGACATTGAGCGCGGAGGTGAGGAACTTGCCGTCAAAGGCCGGCAGGATACGCCCCAGCCAGGCGCCCGCCTCGTGGCTGTTGGGAATGATATTTTTCGCGGCGGAGCGGCTGCGGCGGATATCGCTGCCGGCGTAATCCTGTAGTGCCTGGTCGGAAGTGTAGGCGTGAATGGTCGTCATGCTGCCGCACTCGATGGCAAAGCTGCGCGCCAGCACATGCAACAGCAGGCACAGCGCCGTGGTGGTCGCCGAGCCGGCGGAGATCATGCGATCCGCGGCAGCCGCCTGGGTGTCATTGATGCCCGGGATGACGATGCGGTCGATCCCGTCGGCCGGCAGGGTCCGCAGCAGCACGCGGGGGGCGCCGTTGTCGAGGTGCTCCCGCATATGGCTGGTCTCCCGGTACTTGCCGGTGGAGTCGATGACCATGTCGACCCCGAAAATATCCCAGGGCATTTCCGCAGGGCGATCGATCTGCAGCAGGCGCGTGCGAAACGCCGGGTTGACCAGGAAATTACCCTGCAGCTGGTGCCGCTCGGGTTCCTGCACCTCGGATCCGAGCAGGTAGTGGAGTATTTCGGGCTTGCCGATATCGGCCACCGCCACCACCTCGACATCGCTGCTGCGGGAGGCGAGTTCGTAAATCTGGCGGCCGGTTCGGCCGAAACCCATGATGCCCACCCTGATGGGCTTGCCTTGTGCCATACGTATTCTCCTTGCGTGGTGCGTTGCGTGGTTGCGTTGCCTGAAGCGCAGTGCCGGCAGTTGCGGCGCGATTGTCATTATCAACCAGCCCGCGCCCGGACTGCTTGATCCACCGCAATAAATGGCACCCGGCGCAGCCGGTGTTGCCGATAATAATGTAGCCCGAAACCGCGACAATGATGTGACAGCAGGCGACTTCCCGGGTTCAGGCCGCGAGGCTGCGCAGCAGCATGCGAACCGCGACCAGCAGCAGGAATACCCCGAAGGCGACACTGAGCTGGCGCTTGTCCAGGCGGTGGGCAAGCCGCGCCCCGATGGGCGCGGCCAGCACCGATACCGGGGCGATCAGCGCCAGCCCGATGACGTTGACGTAGCCAAGGCTCCCCGGGGGCAACCGCGGATCCCCCCAGCCGGACACCACATAGCCGAGCGTGCCGGGCAGGCTGATCAGCAAACCGAACAGTGCCGCCGTGCCCACCGCCCGGTGGATGGGCTGGTTCATCAGGGTGAGTACCGGCACACTGAGGGTTCCGCCCCCAATGCCCATCATGCTGGATAGGCTGCCAATACCCAGGGGTATTGCGGGGGCCAACAGGCCACGGGGAATTTCCTTACTGATCAACGCATTGTGCAGCGGCAGGATCATCTTGACGGCCACCAGCAGGGCCACCACCCCGAACAGCGCCGACAGGGCGCCGCCCTCGAGGTGAGCGGCCAGCGCCGTGCCCAGGAGGGCCCCGGCAAAAATCCAGGGGCCCCACTGGCGCGCCAGGGTCCGATCGAGGGCTCCCCGGGCGCGATGTGCCCGGGTAGAGGAGATCGAGGTGGGAATGATCACCGCCAGGGAGGTGGCGACCGCTACATGCATGCGAATGGCGGGATCGACCCCGGTCAGCTGCAGCGCCGCATCCAGCACCGGCACGATCACGATACCGCCGCCCACGCCGAGCAGGCCCGCCAGCAGGCCCCCCGCCGCCCCGGTGAGCAGCATGGCCAATGCCAGTGGCAACAGGGCGCCTGCCGTCTCCATAGATTGATCCCCGCGCTGGATGTAGCGGCCAAACTACCATATCGGGCGCCCGCGGGACCGGCGATCCACCCTTGAAGATGACCCAAAAGTGTACTTTCTGCCCCACCCGGCTGGAGAAAGCCCGGGGGTGCTGCTACGCTTATCCGCCCAATCCACAACAGGGCAGCGCGGGCTATGTTTGACCGTCACAAGAACAAACCACCGCCCCCAAGGGCTGCAGAACCCGTGGCCAGCGCGCCGGCCGCGCCCGCCCCCGCTGCCACCCCGACTCCCCCACCCCCCGTTACCACCAGAGCTGCCAGGAGTGTCGCCATGATCGGACCGAGCATCAGAATCAAAGGTGAAGTGTCAGGCGATGAAGACCTGCTGATCCAGGGGCGGGTAGAGGGCAGCATTACGCTCAAGGCCCACGAAGTCAGCGTTGGGGAATCCGGCCAGGTGTTCGCCGATATCCTGGCCAAGACCGTAAGGATCGACGGCAAGGTACAGGGCGATATCACGGCGATGGAGAACGTGGTGATTTCCAAGCTCGGCAATGTGCGCGGCAATATCATTGCCCCCCGGGTGCTGCTCGAGGACGGCGCCGCGTTCAAGGGCAGCATCGACATGGACCCGGGTGACTCCGTCGCCAGGGCGGCGCCACAGCCCGCCAGGGAGCCCACCGCTTTCCCAACTCCGGAGCACAAGTCGCCGCGGCTGGACTTGAAGAGCGGCTGAGGCCATTTCCCTGTCGCTGCGGGGAGGGCGCGACCGCCCTGCCCCCATACCCAGCCAGGCGTCAACGCTGCTGCCATCCCTGTTCCAGCACATTGACGAAGGGCGCTGCCTGACCGTGCTGCATATGGGTTCCGCCCTGCCGGAAACCGTCGATTTCTTTTCCCGTTACCGCTGCAAACTGCATTTTATCGACCTGTTCGGGGACCTGCCGGAGCTCCAGCCCGGGGACGACGCCGCTGCTCCCCTGCCGCAGCGGTTGAGCGGGCTGCTGCACATACCGGAGGGCACCCGGTTCGACCTCTGCCTGTTCTGGGACCTGTTCAACTTCCTGGGGCGCGACGCCATCGCCGCCCTGCTGGATATTCTGCGCCCGCACCTGCACCGCGACAGCCTCGGCCACTGCCTTGCAGTCCACAGCCTGAAGGCTCCCCAGTCAGGCAAGGTGTATGGGATCAAGGAGCTCGACCAGGTCAGCCTGCGGCCGCGGCCGGCGCCACTGCCCGGTTACAACCCCTATAACCAGGGCCAGCTGGAGAAACTGCTGGACTGCTTCCGAATCACCCGCAGCGTGTTGCTGGCGGAAAGCCGGCTGGAACTGCTGCTCGCCGCCAAGCTGCGCCACTGAGCCCGCTGCGGGCACCCTGCCCGCGAAAAAATTACTCCCGTACAAATCCATTCCGCGGGCGGCGGCGTACCTACCCCTGAACCAACTGTTGCCGAACGACTGACTACCGAACCTGCTACTGCTGTACAACGAATGGAGAACACCATGGAATCTTCTGTCGCTGAAAAAATGTTGACCTTCCCCAGCCACCTGTCGCCGGAGGCGCTGCTGGTGCGCGATGCCCTGGTGGCGCGCGGGCTGGAAACCCCGATGGTACACAACGGCCTCAGCCGTGATGAGAAGTACCGCAGGATTACGGCTGCCTTTACCGATATCACACGGACACTGGGCCTGGACCTGAACGATGACAGCCTGTGCGAGACGCCGCATCGCATCGCGAAAATGTATGTCGACGAGATTTTTTCCGGGCTCGACTACGGCAAGTTCCCGAAGGTAACCGCCATCGCCAACAAGATGGGGGTGGAGGAGATGGTGCAGGTCGACAGCATCGACCTGGTCAGCACCTGCGAGCACCACTTCGTCACCATCGATGGCAGCGCCCGGGTAGCCTACATTCCCGCCGATCGCATCATCGGCCTGTCGAAGATCAACCGCATCGTGCGCTTTTTCGCCCAGCGCCCCCAGGTGCAGGAGCGCCTGACCCAGCAGATCCTGGTGGCCCTGCAGACCCTGCTGGGCACCGAGGACGTGGCGGTAACCATCAATGCGGTGCACTACTGCGTGAAATCCCGCGGGGTGATGGACACCAACTCCACCACCCGCACCACCGCCCTGGGCGGCGCCTTCAAGGCCAATGCCGCTACCCGCGCCGAATTCATCAGCTGACGGGTCCATCCCAAAAGTCCTGGCTCCCCCGCCAGGCAACTTCCAACCCGGCTCTGCCGGGTTTTTTTTGACCGCAGGCCCGCTGATTTCGCCCCGGCGGCCTATGGTATAGTCTGCGCCTCGAGCGTCGTCGACGCGACCCGCCACCAACGACAATGAGGAGCAGGAACGCTTGCGGAAACTACTCATCGGCCTGTTCGCCGTACTGGCATTGCTGGCCGCCATACCTCTGGTGCTGGTGGCCACCGGCACCATCAGCAGCAGCAGTCTGCGGATGATTCTGAACGTGATGACCGGTATGGAAGGACCGGCCGCAACTGCCGGGGTTGAACACGGCCTGCAGTTGCCGCCTGGATTCACCCTCCAGCTCTACGCCGGCGATTTACCCCGGGCGCGCTTCCTGCGCTTCACCCCGGGCGGCGACCTGCTGCTGAGCCGGCCCCACTCGGGCGACATCATGCTGCTGCGCAGGGATGCCGACGGCAACGGGCAGCCCGACGCGGTGGTCACGCTGATCAGCGGCCTCAAGCGTCCCCTGGGCATGGACATTGCCGGGGGTTACCTGTACATCGCCGAATCGCACCAGATCGGGCGGGTGCCCTTCGACAGCGCCACCGGCAAGCTGGCCGGCGCCTATGAACCGCTGGTGGAGGGCTTCACGGACGACGGCAACCACTGGAGCAAAACCCTGGCCTTCGGCCCTGACGGGCTGCTGTACCTCACCCAGGGCTCCACCTGCAATATCTGCGTCGAGGAGGACGAGCGGCGCGCGACCATGATGCGCTTCCAGCCGGACGGCAGCGGCGGCACGATCATCGCCACCGGGCTGCGCAACAGCGTGGGCTTCGACTGGGCGCCCTGGAACGGCGAGCTGTACGCGACGGATAACGGGCGCGACCTGCTGGGCGATGACTTTCCGCCCTGCGAGTTGAACCTCATCGAGGAGGATCGCTTTTACGGTTGGCCCTACTTCAACGGCGCCAACATACCCGACCCGGATATGGGCGATGATCCACTGGCGGGCCAGCGCGAGCCCACGGCGATGGCCCATGGCTTCCGCGCCCACAATGCGCCGCTGGGGATCGCCTTTATCGACGACACAGGCTGGCCCGCGGGCTACGAGCGCACGGCCCTGGTGGCACTGCACGGCTCCTGGAACCGCAGTGTGCCGGACGGCTACAAGGTCGTCTCCCTGCACTGGACCGACCAGGGGATCGAGCAACGGGATTTCCTCACCGGCTTCAACCAGGACGGCAAGATTTCCGGGCGGCCGGTCGACATCGCCCAGGGACCGGACGGGGCGATCTATATCTCGGACGACTACGCCAGTGCCATCTACCGGGTCAGCCCCGGCGATGGCAAGGCGGGCTGGTCGCCACCCGCCGCTATGCCGGCAGCGAGCCGGCTCGACGCCAGGCCGCCCGCGTGGCTGGCCGGGGCGGACCTACCGGCGCTGGCCAAGCGGGGCGAGCAGTTATATCTCTACTACGAGTGCGCCAGCTGCCACGAGTCGGGCGAGAATCCGAAACTGCTGACCGGGCTGGCCGACAGGCTCGGTTACAATGCCATTATCGACGTGCTCAGGGCCCCTCGATCGCCCATGCCCATTTACCCCCTGAGCGAATCCGAGCTGCGCGAGATGGCGGTGTACCTGCTCAACCGGCACGGCGCGGGCCCCCCTGGAGCCACCGCAGCACCAAAGGCCGGCGGCGCGCCCTGATTACGAGCGGATGCTGCGCTACCTGCCCAACACCCTGACCCTGTCCCGCCTGCTGGTGGCGGGGCCGCTGGGGTATTTCATCCTGCAGGGGAGCTACCAGTGGGCGCTGGCAACGGCGCTGGTGGCAGCCGCGACCGACGCGCTGGAC
Organism: uncultured Gammaproteobacteria bacterium; assembly: GCA_963700715.1. Taxonomy (GTDB): domain Bacteria; phylum Pseudomonadota; class Gammaproteobacteria; order Pseudomonadales; family Halieaceae; genus JARRPM01. The sequence goes on along the minus strand of CAVOYP010000009.1, from coordinate 116,450 downwards.
GGTTTCCTGGCCCGGCGCCTCGGCGCCCTGTCCCGCTTTGGCGCCGCCATCGACCCGGTGGCCGACAAGGTGCTCGTCACCGTCGCCTTTGTCTGCTTCGCGATGACTGCCCTGGTGCCCTGGTACCTGGCGCTGGCGGTGATCGCCCGGGACCTGGTGATCGTGTCAGGCGCCGCCTGTTACCGCTGGCTGATCGGGCCCTTCGAATTTGCCGCCAGCAGCCTGAGCAAGGCCAACATGGCCATACAGATCGGCTTCTGCGCCCTGGTGCTGGCGGCCCAGGTCTACCCCTGGATACCGCAGGTCGCCGTTACCGCCGGCTCCGCGGCAGTGTTGTTCTTCGCCGGCGCCAGCGGCTGCGATTATGTTTTGAAGTGGTCCGCCAGGGCGATCGGCCAGCGGCGGAAGGCGGCGTAGCATGCTGCAACCGCATCACCAGTAAGGAAGTTGCTTGAACCACAAAATTTGCGTACTGACCTATAACATCCACAAGGGTTATTGCACCGGCAATCGCCGTTTCGTGCTCGAGTCCATGCGCGACCGCATCGCCGAGTCCGGGGCCGACGTGGTGTTCCTGCAGGAGATTCACGGTACCGCCATCAAGAGCGCCGCCAAGCGCCGCCGCTTCTCCTACCCGGACCAGCCCCACTTTGAATATCTCGCGGACCAGAGCTGGCCGCACTACGCCTACGGGCGCAACTCCATCTATCGCAAGGGCGACCACGGCAATGCCATCCTCAGCATGCACCCCTTCGCGAGCTGGGAGAATATCGATATTTCAATGTTCAAGCGCTCCAGCCGCAGTATCCTGCACGGTGTCATCGAAATCCCCGGGCGCTCGATCCGCCTGCATACCCTGTGCGTGCACCTGGGCTTGCTGGAACAGGAGCGCCGCGACCAGTTCCAGGCCCTGACCGATCGTATCAACCAGCACGTGCCGCAGGACGAGCCGATGATCATCGCCGGGGATTTCAACGATTGGCGCCAGCGGGCCGAGCGGCACCTGCACCAGGACCTGGGACTGGAGGAACTGTTTGTGAAGATGGAGGGCCGCCACGCCCGCACCTTCCCGGTGTGGGCGCCGCTGCTGTCGGTGGATCGCATCTACTACCGGGGCCTGAAGCCCCACGCCTGCCAGCGCCTGAACAAGGGTCCCTGGCGGGACCTGTCGGACCATGCGGCCCTGTTTGGAGTGTTCAGCCTATGATTCTCCCTAGCGCTGCCAGCTACCTGCTGCAGGATCCCTCCTTCCTGGCGGAATTGCGCCAGGCGGCACAGGCCATGGGCAAGACCCTGGAGCAGGCGCAGGCCTACGCCGGCAAATGCCTGCACGAGATCGAGGCCACCCCGAAAGACTCCTGGCTGCAGCCCGCGGCGAAGATGGCCCGCTTTATCTACACGCGCAGCTACGAGCGGGAGCTGGATATCAACTTCGAAGCGCTGGATGAATTGCGCGAACTGTCGAAGGATCACCTGCTGCTGTTCCTGTGGTCGCACAAATCCCACATGGACAGCTTTGTCTTCCTGCTGTCCCTCTACCAGAACAATTTCCGGCCGCTGCCGCTGATCTTCGCCGGCATCAACATGAATTTCCTCGGCTTCGGCAGCCTGGCCCGCCGGGTGGGCGCCATCTTCCTGCGCCGCACTTTCCAGGAAGACCCGATCTACAAGCTGGTCTTTCGCAGCTACATCGACCACCTGATACGCACCCGGCAGCCCCTGTCCTGGTCGATCGAGGGCACCCGCTCCCGCACCGGCAAGCTGGCGCCGCCGAAACTGGGCATCCTCAACTGGGTGGTGGAGTCCTGCGAGAAGGAAAAGGTCGACAAGGTGTTGCTGGTGCCGGTATCCATCGCCTTCGACCGGATCGCGGAAATCGACGACTATGTCGCCATCCAGCGCGGCGAGCCCAAGCGCAAGGAATCCCTGGGCTGGTTTTTCAATTACATCTTCGGCATGACCCAACCCTACGGCAAGATCTATGTCCGCTTCGCGAGGCCAGTGGCGCTGGCTGAGGCGTCCAGCCTGTCGGCGGATCTGCCTGGCAGTGAAGGCACGGACCCGAGCCTGGTGACGCGAATGGGCTTCGAGGTGTGTTCACGCATCGAGCAGATCACGCCGATCAAGTCTGCCGACGTGCTCACCATGGTTCTGCTGGGCGCCAACGGCCGCGCCCTGACCGCCGCCGAGATCCACGCCCAGGCCGGGGACATCGCCGCCCTGGTGCGCTCGCGCAAGCTGCCCGCCGCCTCGGGCTTCAGCCTGGACGACGAGGTGCAGGTGCGGGCCGCCGTGCTGGCACTGCAGGGCTCGGGACTGGTGCGCTGCTTCGACAAGGCGAATACCCCGGTGTATTACATCCCCCGGGGCAAACAGCTGGCGGCGGCCTACTATCGCAATACCATCACTCACTATTTTCTCAGCGCCGCCCTGGCGGAGATCGGGCTCGCCGCCTGCGCCCGGGACATAGAGTCGCCCAGCGCCCAGCTGCTGGAGCGGGAGGTCCTCGGCCTGCGCGACCTCTACCGATTTCGAATTCTTCTTCAAGCCCACGACGGAGTTCCTGCAGGAGGTGCAGGCGGCGGCACTCGAGCGCTACCCCGGGTGGGACAGCGGTGAACAGTCCCTGCAGAAATTGCTGCGGGAGCAACCGCCACGGTTCGGCCACGCGATCCTGCGCTCCATTACCGAGTCCTACCTGATCCTTGCGGTGACCCTGCTGGAACTGGAAGCGCAGCCGGTAAATGACCGCAAGAAATTTATCACCCGACTGCTGGCACAGGGGGAGCAGATGCTGCTGCGGCGCACGATCAGTTGCGAGTCCTCGGTGTCCCAGGACCTGTTTGCGAACGGCCTGCGCCTGGCCGAGCAGCTGCAGCTACTCTCTGGCGAGTCGGCACTGCTGCCGGCGCGGGAGGCTTTCGCCCAGCGGGTGGTCAGCGCCCTGTCCGCCATCAACCTGTTGCAGCGGTCATACGATGCGGCGTGGTTCTCCCGACTCTCGGCGGGAAAGGTCTCAAACCTGCTGGGGCCATAAGTGCGGGAGATGGCGTTCCCACGCCGGCCGGCCCCGCTCCTGCTCGCCCGGCTTGCCCCGCCACGGCGGAGCGGCTATCTTGCTCCCCTGAATTTACCCTGCAAGAACGGACCGAATAATGCGTATAACCGAAGTCGCCGCCACCCTGGCTGAAGCCAAAGCCCTGCCCGCACTCGCCCGGGCACTGAAGCCGCGCCCCATGGCCACCCGCGATTGTTTCGCCGCCCGGGCCGAAGCCACCGCCGCCCGCTACCCGCAACATACCGCGATCATCTTCGAGGGCCGGGAGATCAGCTGGAGCGAGCTGAATGCCTGTGCCAACCAGTACGTGGGCGCGCTGCGCGGCATCGGCCTGAAACGCGGCCAGAGCGTGAGCGTGATGCTGGAAAACCGTATTGAATATGTGGCGCTGCTGATTGCCCTGAACAAGCTGGGCGTCGCGGCGGCGCTGATCAATACCAACCTCACCGGCGGACCCCTGGTCCACTGCATGGGTATCACCGACTCCGTCATGTGCATTTTCGGCGAAGAGCGCCTGGACGCTATCGCCGACGTGCGCGATGACCCCGCGCTGGCGGCCGTAAAGCACTACCTTTTCGTGCCCGACGCCGGCGAACAGGCCTGTCCGGGCTGGGCCTCAGACCTCGCTGAAGAGGCCGCGGACGAAGATCGCCGCAACCCGCCGGATACGGCCCTCAATACCCTGGGCGAAACTGCGCTCTATATTTTCACCTCCGGCACCACCGGCCTGCCCAAGGCCTCGGTCCTGTCCAACCGGCGCTACCTGCATTACGGCGGCCTTGTCCCACAAGGCGGGGCTGCGCTGCGATGAAAAGGACTGCATCTACCTGTGCCTGCCCCTGTATCACGGCACCGGCCTGTTCCTCGGGGTGGGCGCGGCATTCTGCTCAGGCGCCACGATGCTGATACGGCGCAAGTTTTCCGCCAGCAACTTCCTCAACGAGGTGCGCGAGCATGGCGCCACCTGTTTCATCTATATCGGCGAGTTGTGCCGCTACCTGTTGAACACGCCCCGCCAGCCTGACGATTACCGCAACCCCCTTGGCACCATGATGGGTAACGGCCTGCGGCCGGATGTCTGGCATGAGTTCAAGGAGCGCTTTGGCGTGCGCCGGGTGTCCGAGTTCTACGGCTCCAGCGAGGGCAACGTGGGCTTCGTCAACTTTCTCAACAAGGACTGTACGGTGGGGTCGACCACCCTGCCGGTCGCCCTGGTGAAATACGACGTGGATGCGGATGAGATCGTGCGCGACAGCAAGGGCCACTGCATCAGGGTTGCCCCGGGTGAGCCCGGCCTGCTGCTGGGCAAGATTACCCCCACGACCGTGTTCGAGGGCTATACCAACAAGGAGGCGACGGAGAAGAAGATACTGCGCAACGCCTTCAAACAGGGCGATGCCTGGTTCAACACCGGCGACCTGATGAAGACCGTGGACGTGGGTTTTGCCCTGGGTTTGCCGCACTACCAGTTTGTCGACCGCGTGGGCGACACCTTCCGCTGGAAGTCGGAGAACGTCTCCACCAACGAAGTGGGGGAGATCATCAACCAGCACCCGCAGGTCCTGTTAAGCAATGTCTACGGCGTGGAAATACCCAAGGCGGATGGGCGCGCCGGCATGGCCGCCCTGGCGCTGGCCGAGGGCGTGCGGCAACTCGACCTGGACAGCTTCTCGGCGCACGTCTGCGGTCAGTTACCCGCCTACGCCAGGCCGGTATTCCTGCGCATCCAGCGCGAACTGGATACCACCGGTACCTTCAAACTGGTCAAGGGTGAACTGCGCAGCCAGGGCTACGACCCGGCAAAGGTGCAGGATCCGCTGTACGTGATGAAGCCCGGCTCCAGCCGCTATGAACCGCTGGATGCCGCCTTCGCCGCCAAAATCCGGGCAGGTAGCGCAGGGTATTGAATGCCTCCCGGCGCGGGCCGGGGTATCAGCGCACTCTCGAGCTCTAGCGGCTGTTGCCCCGGGCCGGGCGCGAAGAGCGATTACCCGGGCGCTGGTTGCGCTGCTGGGGCCGGTTATGCCCCTCGCTGCCGCGACCGCGGGAGGTGTGCTGGCCGTCGCCTGAGGGCCGCTTGTGATGCTGCTGTATGCGGGCCTGGCCGTGTACCTGCGGTTTGCGCATGGGCGCGCTGGCGGGCACTTCATGATCCGGCTCGAAGCCGTCGACATACTCCCGGGTAAGATGGCGCTGGATCACGTGCTCGATGTCGTTGAGCTGCTTGATCTCATCCGCGCTGACCAGTGAGTAGGCCTTGCCGGCGGCGCCGGCCCGGCCGGTGCGGCCGATGCGGTGGACGTAATCCTCCGGCACGTTGGGCAGGTCGAAGTTCACCACCTGCGGCAGCTGGGCGATATCGAGACCGCGGGCGGCGATGTCGGTGGCCACGAGTACCCGCGATCTTGCCGGCCTTGAAATCGGCCAGTGCCTTGGTGCGCGCCGCCTGGCTCTTGTTACCGTGGATGGCGGCGGCATTGATGCCGGCCTTCTCCAGCTGTTGGGCGAGCCGGTTGGCGCCGTGCTTGGTGCGGCTGAAAACCAGCACCTGCTGCCAGTCGCTGCTCTTCCACCAGCTGGGACAGCAGACGCCGCCTTGTCCTCCTTGTCGCACCGGGTAGACCGACTGCTCAACCCGCTCGACGGTGGCATTGCGGCGGGCGAACCTCCACCTCGACCGGGTCGTGCAGGATGGTCGTGGTCAGCTCGCCGGATCTCGTCCGAATAGTCGCGGAAAACATCAGGTTCTGCCGCTTCGCCGGCAGCAGCTTGAGAATGCGGCGGATATCGTGGATGAAGCCCATATCGAGCATGCGGTCGGCTTCGTCGAGAACCAGGATCTCGACCTTCGCTGAGATCGCACCTCGCCCTGCTGGTACAGGTCCAGCAGGCGGCCGGGCGTGGCGACGAGAATATCCAGGCCGCGGCGCAGCGCGGTATCTGCGGGTTGATGTTCACCCCGCCAAACACCACCGTCGATTTCAGCGGCAGGTGCCTGCCGTAGGTGACGACGCTCTCCTGCACCTGGGCGGCCAGTTCGCGGGTGGGGTGATGATCAGCGCCCGCAGGCGGTGCGGATGGGCCGGGGCGGTCGCGCTGCAGCAACTGCAGGATGGGCAGGACGAAGCCCGCGGTCTTGCCGGTGCCGGTCTGGGCGGCGGCCATGATGTCCCGGCCGGCCAGCACGTCGGGAATGGCCTCCACCTGTATCGGTGATGGCTCGGTATAGCCTTTCTCTTTCACTGCGCGCAGCAGTGGCGCGGCCAGGCCGAGCTCGTCAAATGTCATGGTGTTTCTCTTGGGTTGGTGATTGATGCGAGTACGCCCAATGGTGCTGCGTAAGGCGGGGTGCGCATACTATCCTATCGGGGCGTCAATGAAAACACCGGCTGCGGAAGCAGCGAGGGGTCTCTCCCGCCAGCAGGTGTTCCCCCTGCCCCGGGTGAATGGCGACGTCACGATGTGACAAGCGGCTGTCGCGCAATGCGAAGCCGCGCCTTGGCGACGTGACTATAGTGAAGCCATCGTCAACTCACCCGATGGAGACACGCCATGCACTTTCAAGACGGTTCCCTGTTCCCCGAAAACCAGCAGAAGCTGGTCATCACCTGCGCACCCTACGGCCCCGAGTGGATGCCCGAGGATTTTCCGGAAGATATCCCCATCACCATGGACGAGCACATCCAGAAGGCGGTGGACTGCTACAACGCCGGCGCCACCGTGCTGCACGTACATGTGCGCGAGGAGGACGGCAAGGGCTCCAAACGCCTGTCCAAGTTCAACGAACTGCTGGCAGGGCTGCGCCAGGCGGTGCCCGACATGATCCTGCAGGTCGGCGGCTCGATCTCCTTCGCCCCCGAGGGCGAGGGCGAGACCGCCAAGTGGCTGTCCGACGACACCCGCCATATGCTGGCGGAGCTGAAGCCCCGGCCCGACCAGGTCACCATCGCCATCAACACCAACCAGATGAACGTCGTCGAGCAGATGTGCGAGGCGGACCTCCGGGGCACCTCGCTGGCGGACCCGGCCAACTACCGCGCCTACCGGGAGATGATGATCCCGGCCGGTCCCGAGTGGGTCGAGGAGCACATCCGCCGGCTGTCAGCCAATGGTATCCAGACCCACTTCCAGCTGGCCAACATCTCGCAGCTGGAGACGGTGGAGCGGATGATGCGCCGCGGCAGCTGCAACGTGCCCCTGATCCTGACCTGGGTGGCCATCGGCGGCGGCTTCGACGCGCCGAACCTGTACAACCTGGCGAACTTCGTGCGGGGCTGCCCGGACGGCTCGGTGCTGACCCTGGAAACTTCCATGCTGAACGTGTTGCCGGTGAACATGATGGCCATCGCCATGGGCCTGCATGTGCGCTGCGGGATCGAGGACAACATCTGGACCCAGCGCCGGGATCGCAAGATGGGCTCGGTGGAGCAGATCGAGCAGTTGGTGCGGATCTCGCGGGAGTTCGGCCGCGACATCGCCAGCGGCAAAGACGCGCGGGAGATCTACCGCATCGGCACCTTCTACAAGGACGCGGACGAGACCCTGGCGGCCAATGGCTTCGCGCCCAACCGACGTCCGGGCCAGTTCGGCATCCCCCAGCACGCCGCCGCGTAAGCGCGATCAGACCGGCCTTGCCCGCCTAACGGCGGGCACTTTTTCGGGCGCGCCATTGCTGGGGCGGTGCACCGAACTGCGCAGTGAACCAGCGCGTGAACGAGCTGGGCATGGAGTAGCCGAGCAGTTCGGAAATCGTAGCCAGCGAGTAGCTGGCATTTTCCATATAGCGCACCACCAGCTCCCGTCGCACCTCGTTCACCAGGTCACTGAACTGGGTATCCGCGGCCTCGAGCTGGCGCTGCAGCGTGCGCACATGCAGCCCCAGGCCCTCAGCGACCTGTTCGATGGTCGCCCGCCCCATCGGCAGCATCAGGTATATCGCCTTGCGCACCTCGTGCTTGATGGAGGTGTGGCTCGCACCCGGGAGCGATTCGACAAACTGCTTCGCATAGCGCGCCATCGCCGGATCCGCGTTGGGATTCGGGCGATCCAGGTCGGCGGCGTGGCAGACGATGCCATTGAACTCGGCGTCGAAGTGCACGCTGCAGTGAAATACGCGCCGGTGCACCTGCAGGTCCGGTGGTGCCGGGTGGGAAAAGTTGACGCTGACCGGGTGCCAGTTGGCCCCGAGCACCGCAGTGGCCATTCGCGACAGCACGCCCAGCGCCAGCTCGATACCCTGGCGTGACGGCAGTGCCGTATCTGACACCAGTTCCTCGCGGATGATCACGCGTTTACCCGCCTCCTCGACGTGCATCGCCAGTGATTCGTTCAACAGGTGGCGGTACCGCATGATCGCCACCAGGGCCGCGCGCAGGGTCGGCTGGTGCGACAGCAGCAGGCTGACGACACCGAAATTGGACAGCTGGCGGGTTTCCGCCATGCGCAGTCCGAAGGTCGGGCAGGCGGAGGCTTGCGCGGAGGCTTCCAGCAGTTCGACCACGGCGTTCAGGGGAATTCGCTGCTCGGGATCGGCCAGACGCGCACGGCTCAGGCCAACCCGGCGCAGCAGCGGCTGCGGATTCAGCCCGAGGTGTGCGGCGACTTCGAAATAATTGATCAGCGCCGCGGCCCGGATCAACGTGGTCATGGCAGGGTCGCCCTCGCGGTGTTGGCCTTGGAACGCACTCGAGCTTACACTCGCTGTCACGAAATGAAAAGACAGGGTCATCCGAAGCAAAGCACACCGTCCGCTGGGTGCGTACTGTAGCCTTATGGCAAATGGCTTTGGACTCACACCCAGGGAGTAGCGAACATGGCACAGGCAATACGTTTCCATTCGACAGGCGGACCGGAGGTCCTGCAGCTGGAGGAGGTCGAAGTCGGCGACCCCGGCCCGGGCGAGGTGCGCATGCGCCACGTGGCGGTCGGCCTCAATTTCGCCGACACCTATTTCCGCAACGGTACCTACCCGATCCCCCTGCCCGCCGGCATGGGCGTGGAGGCCGCCGGCGTGATTCAGGCGGTGGGATCAGGCGTCACCGGCTTCGCGCCCGGCGACCGCGTCACCTACACCGGGTTTATCAACACCCTGGGCGCCTACAGCACCGAGCGCGTCGTAGCTGCCGCTCCGCTCATCAAGTTGCCCGACGCCATCGCCTTTGAGACGGCCGCCGCGATGACCATGCGGGGCCTGACCTCGGCCTACCTGATGCGCCGTATCTATGCCTTCAAGGAGGGGGATACGATTCTCCTGCATGCGGCCGCCGGCGGCGTCGGGCTGATCGTCTCCCAGTGGGCCAAGTTGCTGGGCCTCACCGTGATCGGCACAGTGTCGACCGGGGAGAAGGCCAAAGTGGCCCGGGCCCATGGCTGTGACCACACCATCAACTACAGCCACGAGGACGTGGCGAGCCGGGTGCGGGAGCTCACCGGCGGCGTCGGCGTCGCGGTGGTGTTCGACAGCGTGGGCAGAACCACGTTCATGTCGTCGCTGGATTCGCTCAAGCGGCGAGGCCTGCTGGTGTGCGTGGGTACGGCCTCGGGTACCATCCCGCCATTCGACCCCCAGCTGCTCGCCATCAAGGGCTCGCTGTTCATGACCCGGCCGGCGCTGGCCGATTACATCGCCGACCCGGCGGAAAAAGCCGCGCTGGGCGAAGAGATTTTCGGCCACGTGGCCGCCGGGCGGATCCGCATCGAGATCAACCAGCACTATGCGCTCACGGATGCGGTGCGTGCGCACCGGGATCTCGAAGCCCGCAAAACCACCGGTTCATCGATCTTTGTCATTTGAAGCCTGACGGCCGCGCCCGGTCGGGCGCTCACGGCGCCGCCGTTACAGGTGTGCTCCCCGCAACATATAGGCCAGCGCCATGGTTTCACCGCTGGGCGCCTTGTCGTCCTGTTTGCCGCGCGCCTTGGCGGAGGACGGGAACAGTGCAAAGGCCCGCGCCAGCACGCTGTCGTTGAGCTTGGGGGCGACCGCGTAGCTCATTTCCATGGTCTGGCCGAGTATGGTCTTGACCCGCTTGGTCTTGTTGATCGCGGAACCGACGACCAGGCTGGAGGCTTTATCCACCGACCAGGAGGGTGCGTAATTGTAGATCTTGGTCGGTGCGATCATGGCCGTGCGCACCAGCGGCATGTAGATCGTGGTGATATCGATGTTGTCCTTCTTCACCTCCGAGGACAGGCTGCGCGAGAACGCATCCAGCGCCGACTTGCTGGCCACATAGGCGGCAAAGCGCGGGGCATTGGTCAGGCAGCCAATGCTGGAGATATTGATGATCTGCCCGCCCTTCTGGGCGACCATGGCGGGCAACAGGACGTTGATCAGGCGGACGCAGCCAAAGTAATTCAGCTGCATGGTGCGCTCGTAATCGTGAAAACGGTCCAGCGATTCCATCACCGCCCGCCTGATTGAGCGGCCGGCGTTGTTGACCAGGATATCCACCCGGCCAAAGTCCGCCAGTACCTGCTTCGCCATACGGTCGATATCTTCCATATCGCTCAGGTCACAGGAATAGGCATAGGCTTCACCGCCCTGTTTGGTGATGATCTCGACCTGCTCCTCCAGTTTGGACAGGGTGCGGGCCACCAGGATCACGATCGCCCCGTTGGCGGCGAATTTGCGCGCCGACTCCAGGCCGATACCTGCGGAGGCGCCGGTGACCATCACCACCTTGCCCGCCAGTTTCGCCTTGCCACCGCGGGTGGGCTTGGGGAAGTCCAGGTGCGATTCCCAGTAGGACCACAGCACCGGGGCATAGTCCTTGAGCTTGGGGCAGCTGATGCCCGTGCCCCTGAGGGCATCCCGGGCCTGCTTGTCGTCAAAGGACACCTGGCTGGTGATGTAGCCCAGCGCCGCGGCGGGAATCCCGGTGGCCTTCGTCATCTCCGCTGCGGCGGCCTTCAAGGGCAGCAGCCTGGCGGTCTGGCGCAGGCCTTCCCCCACCAGCTTCGGCATCCTGGGCAGTTCAAACTGCTTGGCAAAACCGGGGCCGTGGGCCGCGTCGAACAGGATCTCCATGATTTTACCGGTGCTGTCCTGGGGCGCCTGCAGCAGCTGGAAGGCCTTGCCGTCCAGCCCGGGCTTGTGGGCGATGGCGACAGTGGCATCGGCCACATAGTCCACCGGCACGATCGGAATCTTGCCGCCCTCCACGCCCAGCAGGGGCAACCACTTGGGTACGTTATCGACGATGGCCTTGATGGTCGGGAACAGGTAGTAGGGGCCGTCGATCTTGTCCATCTCGCCGGTGACGCTGGATCCCACCACGGCGCCGGGGCGGTACACCCGCCAGGGCACCTTGCACTCCTCCCGCACGATGCGCTCCGACTGGAACTTGGTGCGATAGTACGGGTGGGACGTGTCCTGGCCCTCGTCGAACATGCTCTCCTTGAACACACCCTTGAAATGGCCGCCGGCGATGGCGATGGAGCTCATGTGCTGCAGCGACACCTTGCCGCCCAGGGCGTTGGCGAATTGCACCACGTTGCGGGTACCCTCGTTATTGACCCGGTCACCCTGTTCGTCGGACATGTTGAGGTCGTAGACCGCCGCCAGGTGGTAGACGTGGTCTATCTTGCCCTTGAGTTTGGCCAGGCTGGCCTTGGCAACCAGGCCCGGGGTGGTGATATCGCCCCACATGGGCAGCAGGCGGGCGGGATCGGCGCCCAGGGAGTCACGCAACTGTTCAAACTTCTGTTTGGATTCCTTGCGCACCAGGACGTAGACCTTGGATTTGGGCCGCTTCAGCAGCCGCTCCACCACAAATCGGCCTATAAATCCGGTACCGCCGGTTACAAAATAGTTCATCAGGTCACCTCATTGTCAGAATTATCGGTAGGGTTGCAGTGTAGCTCAATTCAGAAGCCGCCCAGTGTACGCGATTCTGATTCTAGCAGCTGACGAAAAATTGAATAAGGGTTAAGCTGCCGACCGCGGCAGCGTTGAGCGAGCCGCGAGGCGCTTGCTGCACAGTCAATCAGGAGAGCCGGCCATGAAAACCGTTCTGATCACCGGCGCGGCCCAGGGCATCGGCCTGGCCACGGCCCGGCGTTTCGCCGCCCAGGGCTGGTACGTCGGCCTTTACGATATCAACGCCGCGGGCGTCGAGTCCCTGCTCGCCGGCGGCGACTTTCCCAATGCCTGCGGCAGTGCCTGCGATGTCACCCGGCGCGAATCCATCGAGGCGGCACTGGCGCACTTCTCGGGTAATACCGGCGGCAGGCTGGACCTTCTGGTCAACAATGCGGGCGTACTCAGCAGCGGCAGGTTCGAGGAGATCGATCCCCAGGCCCACGATCGCATCATCGAGGTCAACATCAAGGGGCTCACCCACGTGGCCCAGCTCGCTTTCCCGCTGCTGCGGCAGACACCCGGCTCCTGCCTGGTTAACCTCTGCTCCGTGTCCAGCGTCCACGGTATACCGCTGCTGGCGGTTTACAGCGCCTCCAAGTACTACGTCAACGGCCTGACCGAGGCCCTGCACGTCGAGTGGGCGCCCTACGGTATTCGCGTCACCTCGGTGAAGCCGCCGGTCATAGACACCGCCATGGGGCACCAGCTCCACTCGAAACTGACGCAAAAGATGGGCGTGAACATGCAGCCGGAGCAGGTGGCCGAGGCGATCCAGATGGCCGCCGAGGGCAAGCGCGTGGGCCATGTACTGGGCAGCTCGGCGAAACTGTGGAGCTGGCTGGATAAACTGCTGCCCGAGGCCGGCCGACTGTGGCTGGTGCGCTACCTGACGGGACACTGAATGCGAGACGAATCGGAGAAACAAGAAATGCAACCAAGATTACAGGACAAAGTGGCACTGGTAACCGGTGCCGGCAGCGGCATCGGCGCGGCCACGGCCCGACGCTTTGCCGAGGAGGGCGCGCTGGTGGTGCTGACCGACATCGATGCGGCCGCGGCCGCCGAGGTCGCCGCTGCGATCACCGCCGCCGGCGGTCGCGCCGAGGCCCGCCACCAGGATGTGACTGACGAGTCGGCCTGGGAGGCGACGGTGGCCGGCATTGTAGAGCGCCATGGCAGGCTGGATGTGCTGGTGAACAATGCGGGAATCGTCATTACCGGCAACGCCGAGTCCAGCACCCTGGCGGACTGGCGCAGGACCCAGGCCGTCAACGGCGAGAGTGTTTTCCTCGGCACCCGCGCAGCCATCGCGGTGATGAAGCAGCACGGCGGCTCGATCATCAACATCTCCTCCATCGAGGGCATTGTCGGTGAGCAGAACGCCACGGCATATAACTACAGCAAGGGCGGCGTGCGTATTTTCACCAAGTCCGCCGCCCTGCACTGCGCCGCCCAGGGCTATGGTATCCGCGTGAACTCGGTACATCCCGGCTATATTCTCACCCAGATGGTGGAGAAAGGCATTGCATCGATGCCTGCAGAACAGATCGAGGCGATCTACGCGCGGCTGCTGGGAGAGATCCCCCTGGGCGCCATGGGGGAACCCGTGGATATCGCCAACGCTTGCCTGTTCCTGGCCAGCGACGAGTCGAAGTACATGACCGGGTCGGAACTGGTGATCGACGGCGGCTACACCTGCCACTGAAAAGCTGTAAACAGCGCGTCACCGCAACCTGGCGACTGCACTGTCGCGCTCCCTGATGGCCGCCGCCCGGCTACGGCAGTGGGCGGCAGCCTATATATTGACCTCCCACGAAACAGTTTCGCGCAGTTCCGCCACTTGTTTGAGCGAACACAGGGCATGATTCCAAAGGATATCGTGAATAAATTCCGGGAACAGGCGCCTGAACAGTCCCCATAAAGCCCGACCAATATGCGAATTGCCTCTGTTATAATCGAACACAAGATAAATTGTCAGTAGACAATAGCCCGCAGGTAGCGGTTTCACTTCAAAGCAGAACAAGCCACCGTCTGCAAATCCGCCATTCACCTTGTAGGCGATGAGGTTCTCGCGAATCGAAGGCTGTTGCTCCATACAAAATGACATCGCGCCCCAGAACAGGCTGTACCGGATAACACTTCGCTCCTGCAGCGGCTCACCGTCCGTGCGATATATTTTTACCCAGCGGGGGTTGAGATAGGGCCGGTCTTCTTCGCCAAACTGGGCAAGCAGTCCCCGTATGGTTTCAATCGCGGCTCGAATGCGGATCGAATAGATACACTCGAATTCAGGCGTATACGTGCCCGATGCAGCCCAGGTTCTGGCCGGCAGCAGCTCACTGCGTCTTGTAACGAGATCGTCCTTTGACACCGCAGTGGTGAACCTGGCGATTTCGCGCCAGCTGATGCCGAACAACAATTCGACAAGCCAGTTGCGCAGGGTAACGAGGAAGCCACCCTTAAAAATCAACCAGAGGGTGGATGGCCGAAGCATGGACCACGCAATCTCCCTGTAGGTCAGGTCACCACTGCATATCGCCCAGAATATATTCTTGAATTTTCGCTGACCTGAGGTTTTCGACTTCTTCTCCGTGGTGAAGGCCTGGTAAATTATTCGACTGAGCACCGGATTGACGAAGAACCAGCGGTATAGCACGAAAATCACGGCAGCATAGCGATTGTCCTTTTCCATATCGGTGATGGTTTGGCCGTAACCCGAGGCCAGACTGCCAGAGTCGATGCCGGTGGCAAAAACTGTCGCAGCGATGCTCGCGGCCATGTTGTGCGCCGCCAGAATCCCATCCTTGTACTGCCTCGAGGTTGCCATATCTCCAACCGCTGCGACACGCTCACCGAAAGGCATCCTGGCGGTACCGACGACCAGGCTAGGGTTGCAGATACAGCGCACGCAAAGCCGCATTTGCGGCGGTAAAACCGCGCGGATCTGACGCAGGCTCAGAAAATCCTTTATTACATTGAGATTCTGGTGATGGCTGAAGGAGCGATCCACGCTCTTGCCGATCAGGGATACCGTGATGTAGCCCCGCTTTGATAACATTGAACACATGTCGAGGTGGAGTTTACCTGAGCTGCATTCGACAAAATGGAGCTCGCCCCCCTCCGCCATTCCGGTCACATCCTTGGCCTCGAGCTCAAAAATCAAGGCCTTTCGCAGACGTGGCGGTAGATAACCGGGTTGCATTTTTTGGAATAGCTCCATACTGGTAGGCAGTGTATGGAACTTATCGGTCCTGTCGTTGACCCCGCCCGCAAAAATGGCAAAATCCGCCTTCAGCACAGTTTCCATATTGTTAAGCTGGTAACTCAGTTCCACCATGCCCCTGCTGTCGTAGGCGGCGCGGAATACCCGGCTGCCGACGAGCTCGGCACCGGCATCGGTCGCTACATGCAGCAGGTGGGCGTCAAAGCAATCGGCGGGTAGATGCTGCCCGAAGGGCAGGGTACCGCGAAAAACCGAGGACATTGCGCGCCTCGGAGGTACAGGGAGGTAGATGCTCTTCCAGTTGCCCTGCACGGTAATGGAAGAAATAGAGGCCTGGATTACGTCCGGTGGAAGTCTTATACCCAGTTCGGCCAGGGCATCATGCAAACGCGGCGATATGCCGCCGGCACATTGCGGACAACCCGCATAGACCCAGGCTGTGGTGCCACTCTCTTCTGACACCGGCTGGCATCTCGACTCAAAAATGACGACCCTACTGGCAAGCCCGCGCTGGCGCGCCTGTTTCAGCAGGTGAATCGCGGAAAATGCCCCTGCCGGGCCGCCGCCGACAACGGCAATCGTTGCGCCATCTTCCAATCGCTCGGATCTTTGCATACGGACAGACCCACAATTCCCCAACAGCGAGACATACGGTGAGCTTAGCTGGCTGTCGTCAATCTGGGATGAGGAACACTTGACCTACATCAGTACCTACTCGAAAATCAAACCCGGACTCGGGCGAAGATCACCATGATCGAACCGGTCACAGGGGGGCGCGGCGGTGGGCCGCCGTGCCCCTAGAGCCGCCGCCCGGAACAGCCCGTCCGCGGCCTGCAGTATTTTCATGCGCAACTGCGGGTCGTAGTCCGGTCGCTGGGCCAGGAACCGGCGCACGATCTGCGCCGCCGTCGCCGAATTGTGGTTGCCGAGACTGGCCTGCAGCCAGTCGCTGGGAAAGAAAATATCGCCGCTTACCTGGATCTCCTGCAGCAACTCCAGGCTCGGCAGCAGGTACTTTTCCGACTGCGCGCGACGGGACGGATGATGCAGGTTCTTCAAGCCGTCACTCACCCAGGTTTCGGTCCGCCGGTTCTTCCCATCCCGCAGCGACTCAAAAAAGGCGTCGCGCACCGCCTCGTCCGCGGACAGTGACGGCGCGATGAACGCCAGCCTGCGGCGGCTGTCCGGGTTGGCGGTGTTGGCCAGCTGCCGCGCGACAATTTCGCCTGACTGCCCGGGCAGCCGGATCGCCAGTATCTGCGCCAGGTCGACAAGGTCGTCCTCCTCCAGCAGCAGCTTGTCCAGGTCCAGGGTGCCGGCCCAGATGGCGTACAACTGCTGCAGCCGGTCGCTGGAGGCGACCAGCGCCGCATAGTAGTCGAACACCAGTTTGGTGCGGCTGCCGTCGGGCTGTGCCAGCAGGATCTCCCACAGGCGGGCCTCGGTGGCCGCCGCCAGCGCGCTGCGCTGCGCATCGCCCAGCAGGCTCTGGTAGAGGTACTGCAGCTGTCCCAGGGCCAGCTCCAGCAGCAGGGGATCCTGTTCCCGCTGCGCGATGCCCAGCAGCAGGTCGAGATAGGCGGGGACATCGTCGATGGCGCCGGCCAGCAGGTTTTCCCAGGTGGCGACCAGCGCGGCCCCCCGCTGCACCGGCTGCAACCGGTCCCAGGTCTCAAGCAGCTCGAGATCCGCGGGAAACAGCCCGTAGCCGCGACCGTCGGCGTTGAAAAGATATACCGCGGTCTGCTCCCCGCCAGGGGGCGGCAGCAGCGTCCGGGCGGAATCCACGGCCAGGGTCGCGCCGGCCTGGCCGCGCGGGTACAACTCAAGCAGGTCGAAGCGCTGGGGCCAGGTGCGGCCCAGGCCCGCCGGGTCCCGCTGCAGCAGGGTTTGCCCGGCGCCATGCGCCGCCGGTTCCAGCCGGAATTCCGGCCTGCCCGCGGTGCTCACCCACACCTCACTCCAGCTGGCCAGGTCGATATCGGTATGGGCGTCGAGTATGGCGATCAGCTCCGGCCAGGTGGCATTGCCCCGGCCATACCTGCGCAGGTATTCGCGCAGCCCCTGGCGCAGGCCCTCCTCCCCCACCAGCAGTTCCAGCTGGCGCATCATGATCGGCGCCTTGTTATAGATGATACTGCCGTACAACTGCCCGGCCTGGTTGAGGTTGGGCAGCGCCTGCCGTATGGGGTTGGCGCCTTCCGAGCGGTCCACTGCGTAGGCCGCCGGGTAGTGGGAGACGAGGAAGTTGAGCGCGTGGTCCACCTCCGGGAAAGCGGGATTCACCATCTTGTCCGCCATGAAATTGGCGAACACTTCCTTGGTCCATACATCGTTGAACCAGCGCATGGTCACCAGGTTGCCGAACCACATGTGCGCCGTTTCGTGGGCGATCAGCTGGGCCCGTCCCAGCAACTCGGTCAGGGGTGGATCCTCGTCCAGCAGCAGGCTGGAGGCGCGGTAGCCGATGGCGCCGGCGTGCTCCATCCCGCCGTAGGGAAAGCCCGGCAACAGCGCGAAATCGAACTTGCTGAAGGGGTAGTCAATCCCCGGTGTAGGCTTCCAGCCAGGCCAGGGACTGCCCGTGCAACTCGAAGATGGCGTCCACATTGCGCGCCACTTTTGCCGCATCGGTCTCCCGGTGCAGCAGTGTCATCGAGCGCCCGTTCACCTCCCGGGTGACGGCCTGGAATTCACCGGCGACGAAGGCAAACAGGTAGGAGCTGATCAGGTCGGAGGGCGCAAAGCGGTGCTCCACCCTGCCCTCCCCCAACTCGACCCGCTGCGCCAGCGGCCCGTTGGCCAGCGCCTTCCAGCCGGCGGGAAGCACCAGGGTGAGCTCGAATCGCGCCTTGAGGTCAGGCTGGTCAAACAGGGGGAACGCGGTGCGCGCCCGGTCGGGCACGAACAGGGTATAGAGAAAATCCGGATTGCGATTGAGGGAGCTATCCCCGGCGATGAACTCGATGTCGACCTCATTGCGCCCCCTGCGCAGACCGGAGCCGGGCAGCACAATGTGCTCGCTGGCAAGCAGGACCTCGGCGGGTACATCGTTGATGCGCAGGGAGCGGATGCTCGAGCGCTCGCCCCGGAAGTCGAGCTGCAGTGGCGCCGCGGTGTCGGCAAGGTCGAAGCCGATCGTCGCCCGTGCCGGTATCGGCAACTGCTCATCGGCGGGAATGTCAAAACGCAGCCGGTAAGTGATATCGGCCAGGCGCCCGGCCCGGCTGCGGGCGAGTTGCTCCGACACCCCGGCCTCGGTCGCCAGCTGCGCTTGTTGCCCCTTCACTTCGCTCACCCCGGTTTGCTCGCCGCTGGACGCCAGCGCCAGCAGGGCGAGCGCCAGCCCCATCATCCCTGCCAGACCCTTCATCGGAACCCCGCCTTTGCGCTGGATCAAAACTATTGGCACTTTTCCACCATTCCTGGCGCCTGTTGTGGATCATAGACGAAAGCAGGCGCATATATTGAGGGTGCGAGTCGATAAATGAACCGGCCATGTCCACAGTGAACCCCTTTCCAGGGCCCCGGGCCGCCAGCGCAGGGATCCCGCTGCAGGCGGCCTCCCTCGATATCTGGCGCCAGAAATACTGTCTGCGGGACCAGCAGGGCAAGCCGGTGGACCGGGACATCGACGCCACCTTGCAGCGGGTGGCGCGGGCCATCGCCGCCGTGGAATCGACCGCCGAACTTGAGCGCCACTGGTGCGAGGAGTTCCTCTGGGCCCTGCGCCAGGGCGCCATCCCCGCCGGGCGCATCCTCTCCAATGCGGGAGCCCGGGACTACAAGGCCGACACCTCCACCATCAATTGCACCGTGTCCGGCACCCTGGCCGACTCCATGGAAAGTATCCTGTCGAAGAACACGGAAGCCGGCCTGACCCTGAAAGCCGGTTGCGGCATCGGCTACGAATTCTCGACCCTGCGGCCCGCCGGGGCCACCGTGGCCGGGGCCGGGGCGCGCACCTCCGGGCCACTGTCATTCATGGAAATCTTTGACAAGACCTGCCTCACCATCTCCTCCGCCGGGGGCCGTCGCGGCGCCCAGATGGCCACCTTCGACGTCTCCCACCCCGACGTGCTGGAGTTTATCCGCGCCAAGCGGGAGCCGGGCCGGCTGCGCCAGTTCAACCTGTCGCTGCTGATCACCGATGAATTCATCCGGGCGGTGGAGCAGGACCGGCCCTGGCCCCTGGTGTTTCCCATCAAGGCGGCCAGCCTGGCCGAGGCCAGGAAAAAGGCAGGGAAAAAAGCCATCCTGTGGCGGGCGTGGCCCGCCGACGACGGCTACCTGGCCAACGACCGGGGCGAAGTCGCCTGCCGGATCTACCGGGAGCTGCCGGCCCGGCATATCTGGCAGACCATCATGGCCTCCACCTATGACTACGCCGAGCCGGGCTTCATCCTCATCGACCGGGTGAACGAGCTCAACAACAACTGGTTCTGCGAAACGATCCGCGCCACGAATCCTTGCGGCGAACAGCCGCTGCCCCCCTACGGCAGCTGCCTGCTGGGTTCGATCAACCTCACCCGCTTCGTCGACCAGCCCTTCACCGAGCACGCGGGTTTCGACTGGCAGCGCTTCAACCGGGTGGTGGCGATTTTCACCCGGATGCTGGATAACGTGGTGGAGATCAACGGCCTGCCCCTGGCGCAGCAGCGGGAGGAGATCACCGCCAAGCGGCGCCACGGCATGGGGTTTCTCGGCCTCGGCTCCGCCCTGGCCATGCTGCGCCTGGTGTATGGCAGCGAGCCTGCCCTGGAGTTCACCGGGCGAGTCGCCCGCGAACTCGCCCTGACTGGCTGGCGTACGGGCCTCGCCCTGGCGCAGGAAAAAGGCGTCGCCCCCGCGCTGGCCAGGGAGTACACCGTGACCGCAGGCCATGCTGGAGCGCCGGCCCGAGATGCTCGAGGACGGCATCAGGGTCGGCGACAGGCTTCCCGGGCGGGTCCTGCACGCGCGCTACAGCCGCTATATGCAGCAGATCGCCGCGTTTGACCCGGACCTGGTCGCCCAACTGGCCGCGACCGGCTGCCGCTTTACCCACCACAGTTCCATCGCGCCCACAGGCACCATCGCCCTGTCGCTGGCCAATAACGCCAGCAACGGCATCGAACCGACCTTCGCCCACCAGTACTCGCGCAACATCATTCGCGAGGGCAGGAAAACCCGGGAGAGGGTCGAGGTGGATTCCTATGAACTGCTGGCCTACCGCCGGCTGGTAGACCCTGAAGCCTCACCTCTCGCCAGCGAGGGGCCCCACTGCCTGCCGGCCTGGTTCGTCACCACCGACGACGTCACACCCCGGCAGCACGTCGATATGCAGGCCGCCGCCCAGCAGTGGGTGGATTCCAGCATTTCCAAGACCATCAACGTCCCGAGCGACATCGACTACGAGGCCTTCAAGGATATCTACCTCTACGCCTGCCGCAAGGGCCTGAAGGGCTGCACCACTTTCCGCTTCAATCCCGCAGCCTTCCAGGGCGTGCTGGTGCGGGAACAGGACCTCGCCAACACCTGGTACCGCTTCACTCTCAGTGACGGCACCACGGTGGATGCGCGGGGGGATGAGGAAATCGAGTACGACGGCGCCACGCACAGCGCCGCCAACCTGTATGAGGCCCTGCGGGAGGGCTACTACGGCAAATTGTAAACGGGGGAAATAACGGCGATGCCCAGGAAAATTGACAAGGAGATCGTGGACTGCACGGTGATCGGCAGGCCGGCTGACGCGGGGGCGACTGCTGTGGTGCACATGCACGAAAAGCTCGAGCGCCCCGAGATTCTCGCCGGCTCAACCTACAAGGTGAAGACGCCGCTGTCGGAGCACGCGCTGTATATCACCATCAACGATATCGTGCTCAACAAGGGCACCGAACACGAACAGCGCAGGCCATTCGAAATCTTTATCAATTCGAAGAACATGGATCACTTCCAGTGGGTGGTCGCCCTGACCCGGGTAATCTCGGCGGTGTTTCGCAAGGGCGGAGATGCGACCTTTCTGGTGGAGGAACTGAAAGGGGTGTTCGATCCAAAGGGAGGCTACTTTAAGCGCGGTGGCCGCTTCATGCCCTCACTGGTCGCCGAGATTGGCGAGGCGATTGAACACCACATGAAGAGTATTGGCCTGCTGCCACGGGAGACACTGGACTCGCGCCAGAAGGCTTATATCGCCGCACGCAGGCAGGCCCTGGCGAACAACGACGAGGCCGGTGACGACTACCCGGTCAGCGCCCAGTTGTGCGGCAAGTGCCACACCCGCGCCGTGGTGTACTCCGACGGCTGCAACACCTGCCTCAGTTGCGGCGACTCGAAGTGCTCCTGAGAACGCCACGCCCCCTGCATGCGCGGAGCAGCTAGCGGGCTGCACTCAAAACCAGGGCTAGCGCCGCGCGGCTGCGGCCCGCTACTATAGGGCGCCGAAAAGGCTCCCACAACGATAAGAAGCGGAGGCAGCCCTATGCGCAGGATGGACGGTGTCAGCGCCTTCCTGTTCCACCAGGAACAGTCGGGGGCGGTGATGCACACCCTCAAGATTTCGATCATGGATACCGCGGAGATCCCGGGGGGCTGGAACTATGGACTGTTCCGCAAGAGCGTGGCCGATCGCCTGCACCTGCTGCCCATGTTTCGCTGGAAGGCGCTGAAAGTCCCCTTTGGCCTGCATCACCCGGTGTGGGTGGACGACCCGGATTTCGACCTGGATTACCACCTGCGCCGCATCGCCTGCCCGGCGCCCGGCGACCGCAAGGCCTTCTGCGAACTGGTGTCCGAGGTTTACGCCTGGCCGCTGGACATGACCAAGCCCCTGTGGCTGTGCTGGGTGGTGGAAGGGCTCGAGAACAATGAGGTCGCCCTGGTGACCCTGGTCCACCACGCCTACACCGACGGCTCCGGCGCCGCCCGCCTGCTGCAAAAAATCTACTCGCTCTCGCGCCAGGCGGCGGAACCGGAGATGCGCGAGGTGTGGATACCGGAAAAAACCCCCGGCAAGCTGTCGCTGCTGCTGCATGCCCTGATCGACCTGCCCCGGACCTGGATGACCAGCCTGCCCAAAATCAAGCAGGGCATGGACAATGTCCGGGCGATGAAGAAGAAGTACCAGGAATCGGGTCGGGAGCTGCCGCCCAGCGCGTTCAGCGACACCCGGGACTCGCCCTTCAATATCATGGTGGGGCGCGGCAGGACCTTTGTTTTCGACACCCTCGCGCTGGATGATATCCGCGCCATCAGCAAGGGTTTTGGCGTCACCATCAACGACCTGTTTGTCGCCGCGGCGGCGGGGGCCTACCGCAAGTTCATGCAGACGCGCGGCTATGATCCTGACACGGGCCCGCTGGTGGCCGCCATTCCTGTCTCGAAGCGCCCGCCGCCTGAACAGGACGATATGATCGGCAACAAGACCTCCACCGACTACCTGGCGATGCCGGTACACCTGGCTGACCCTGAAGCCCGGCTCAAGGCCGCTGCCCACGCCGGCAATGTCATGAAGGAGCACCTGGTGGCGGCGGAAGGTTCCGACCTGTCGAATATACTCGAGATTACGCCGCCGATATTTATCCGCCTGCTCGACTGGGTGGTGAAGCACAAAGAGGGCAAGTTCGGCGTATGGGGCAATGCCGCGATTTCCAACGTGCCCGGTCCACGGGAGCCCCTGTACATGGGTGCGATGAAACTCAAGAACTGGATCTCGATGGGTATGATCGCCCACGGCCTGGGCCTCAATACTACCGTGTGGAGCTATGCGGGCCAGTTCAATATCTGCGTCCTGGCGGACAAGACGCTGCTGCCGGACGGCTGGGAAATGATCGGCTATTTCAGGGAAGCTTTCGGGGAATACCAGCAGTTGCTGGCGCAAAAGCAGGCGGCGGGGCAGAGCCCGCCATCAGACACTAGCCATTGACCAGGAAATGCACGTAGATGCTGGCGAAGTAGCCCAGGGCAATCGCCGGCGTCCACTTCAAGTGACCGAAGAACGTGTAATGCCCACGCGCCTGGCCCATCAGGGCAACGCCCGCCGCTGAGCCGATGGACAGCAGGCTGCCGCCGACCCCTGCGGTCAGCGTGACCAGCAGCCACTGCAGCTCCGACATATCCGGGTTCATGGTGAGCACGGCAAACATCACGGGGATGTTATCCACCACCGCCGACATCAGGCCCACCAGGATATTCGCCGTGGTCGCACCCAGCTCGCCGTAAATATAGGCCGAGGCCATGCCCAGGTAGCCGATGAATCCCAGTCCGCCAACCGCCATGACCACACCGTAGAAAAAGAACAGTGTGTCCCACTCGGACTTGGCGATGTGGTCGAACACGTCGAAGCTCTGGCCGGTGTCACTGCCGGGTGGCATGTCCATGCTCTCGACGGTAGCGGACGCATGGGTCTTGTTGCGCAGGTAAAAACCGAAGAACTTCAGGTAGCCCAGGCCCAGCATCATGCCGAACACGGGAGGCAGATGCAGGAAGTTATGGAAGCTGACCGCAGTGACAATGGTGAGAAAAAACATGCCGATGATGGGCAGTGCGCCGGGCTTGAGTGCGGAGCGGCCATCACCGTGCAGGGCGGCAGGCCTTCCGGCGGGCAGGGCAAAATGCATGAGCAGCGCCGGCACCAGGAAATTCACAACAGCGGGGATAAACAACCCGAAAAAGGTCCAGAAGGGCAATATCCCCTTCTGCCAGACCATCAGTGTTGTGATGTCGCCGAAGGGACTGAACGCACCCCCTGCGTTGGCCCCTATCACGATATTGATACAGCCCATGGCGATGAATTTTGAGTTGTCCTGCCCCACCGCCAGGATCACGGCGCACATAATCAGGGCCGTGGTGAGGTTGTCGGCTACCGGCGATATGAAGAAGGCGAGGAGCCCGGTAATCCAGAACAGCGCTCGATAACTGAAGCCCTGCAACACCAGCCAGTTGCGTAACTCATCGAACACGCCCCGCTCTATCATGGCATTGATATAGGTCATCGCCACCAGCAGGAAGAAAAACAGCTCCCCATACTCGAGGAAGTTGTGGCGAATGGCGCTCTCGACCTCCTGCGTGAGTCCGTTGGCGTTGTATGCCAGGGCAATGAGAACCCAGATGATGCCGGCCGCAAGCAGCACCGGCTTGGATTTCCTCAGATGGATTTTCTCTTCCAGGATCACCAGGAAATAGGCGACGGAAAAGATCAGGATGGCGGCGTATCCCACCCAGTGTCCGGTCAGGTCGAGTACTTTGGCGGCGGAATCCGAGGCAACAGCGTTCGTGGTGGCGAGCAAACCCAGGAAGAGGCTAAAAAAACGGGTCATCCTGTAATCTCCATGCAAGAGGGGAGGTTTGGCGGGCCTTGATTGTAGCGTGTGATTGCTTTTATTGCATAAATCGCTTTCCACAGACTCTTTGCTCGAAAGCCGTGATCCCGCACCGTATGATCACGTACACTAAGTCATCGACCGCAGCTGGAAGCTAAAACAGGATTCCCATGATAGACCAAGGCCTCAGCGAAGGCATACCCGCGGCCAACACCCGCCAGCCAGCGGCGGAGCCGGGACAGGTGGCCTGGCTGCAGATAGTCGAGGTCAACCAGCTCGGCGCCTTCGCCGACTGGGGTTTGCCCAAGGACCTGTTCATTCCTTTCGCCGAGCAGCAGCATCCACTGCGCAGGGGCGACCGGGTGCTGGTGAAGATCTACCTCGACAAGCTGGAGCGGGTGGCGGGCTCCACCCGGATAGATTACTGGGTCAAGGACGATGCCAGCGGCTTCGCGCCAGGCCAGGAAGTCTCCCTGCTCATTGCGGATCGTACCGACCTGGGGGTGAAGGCCATCATCGACCATCGCAGCTGGGGCCTCCTGTACGGCAACGAGCTGTTCCGGGATCTGCGCAAAGGCCAAAGCGTCACCGGCTATATCAAACAGATCCGGGTTGACGGGAAAATCGACCTGTCACTGGAAAAGCCGGGTTTCAGCAGGGATCGGCTGGATAGCCTCGCTGATAGAATCATCGACCGTCTGGAGGCGGCTGACGGGTTCATGCCCCTCACCGACAAGAGCCCCCCCGAGGCGATCCAGGCCAGCTTCGGGGTGAGCAAAAAAGTGTTCAAACAGGCGCTGGGCGCTCTTTACAGGCAACGGCGAATCACTCTGCACGCCGATGGCATACGGCTGGCTGCTAGGGATACCAGACCTGGATGAAAATGCCGCGTTTGTCGTAGGTCACATCCTGAATGCCTTCCTTGAACGGCGCAATAAACGGGTGGGGGGGCAGCTCCGAGCGGATGGGGTTGGTCACCTGTGCCGCCCACGCCGCCAGCACCGCGGCGTGCAGCCGCCGGGTCAGGTCACTGGTGTTGTCGAAGACCAGTTTGTCTATCCTGGGCTCATACAGGAGAATCTGCCGCGTCTTCGGGTCATAGCTCACCTCGCCGGACACCTGTGCCTGTGCTTCCTCGCTGATGGCGATGCCCTGCTCCGGGCGATGGTCATAGACCTGCAGGCGAGCCTGCAAGCCGATGCGCCTGTCATCGATAAAGATCACGGCGGGGTTGGTGAGAAACAGATTGTCGGTACCCGACTTCAGCGAGACGGGAAACAGGCTGCGGGCGATATTGGTGGCGGTTTCGGCAGAGACCGGCACCGTGGTGGCAAACGCGGCGTAGCCGCGGGCAGACAGCATGATCGCCAACAGCACCAGCAGCGTGCAGGCGGCAACCAGGTAACTCTTTTTCACTTCGCACCTCGTACAGTAAAACGTCTCTATCACTCGCAGGAAAAAGCCGTCGAAGCGCCCCGATGGCCTGCGTGTGGCTTATTCCCGGTTCAGCGGCAGCCACTATAGGGCATAATCCATCCATTCCGAACGCCACCGCCCCCTGAGTGTGAAAAAGACTGAAACAAATCGCCGCAATTCCTGGTTGAGACAGACACTGTCGGTCTCCCGCAAGGAGGCCGTTGCCAGTGCGGCGATGACCGGTATCTGCGACAACTACATCGGCGCATTTGCCATTTTCCTGCGCGCCAGCCTGCCGCAAATGGGCCTGCTCGCGGCACTCCCCCAGTTGGCGGGTGCGGTCTTCCAGCTGTTGTCCGTATGGCTGTGTTCACATTTCAACCGGCGCCACGCCATCGTCGCCGGCGTGGTGTTGCAGGCCCTGACCGTGGTCGGCATGGCGCTGCTGGCACTACTGCGGCCCGCCGACAGCGTCGCCTGGCTGATAGGCCTGGCCGTGGTCTACCACGCCTGCGCCAACTTCGTGCAGCCCCAGTGGCGCAGCTGGATGGGCAGCGTGGTACCCGCCCGCCGGCGCGGGGCTTTCTTCGCCGGGCGCACCCGCCTGACCATGATTACCAGCTTCGCCGTCTTTGCCTGCGGCGGCGCCCTGCTGGGCTGGTTCGACCGCTTCGAACTGGCCTGGCTGGGGTTTTTCCTGCTGTTCCTGCTGGCCACCGCAGGCCGGGGGATCTCCGCCCGGCAGCTGCAACTGATGCATGACCCGGACCAGCACCATGTTCCCGGCGGGGCTACCTTTGTGGACACCCTGGGTCGCGTGCGCGAATCCTTCCACGACCGTGCATTCCGGGAATACAGCCTGTTTTTCGCCGCAATGCAGGGCGCGGTCGGCATCTCCGGGCCCTTTTTCAGCGTCTACATGCTGAACGACCTCGGTTACAGCTACTGGCAATTTACCGCCAACATCGGCGCCTCCATCCTGACCCAGTTTTTTACCCTCTCCAGCTGGGGCTATGTCTGCGATCGCTGGGGCAACCGCCTGGTCATGGTCACCAGCTGCTGCGTGCTGCCGGTGCTGCCCGCCCTGTGGCTGTTCTCCGATGACTTCTACTACCTGCTGGGCGTGCAGGTGATGTCCGGGCTGGCCTGGGGCGGCTTCAGCCTGAGCACCTCCAACTACCTCTACGACCTGCGCCCGGCCCGGGCCGACTTCGCCAGCTACGCCGCGGTGCAATCCTCCCTCAGCGCCATCGGCGTGTTTTTCGGCGCGCTGCTGGGAGGCTACCTGGCCGGCGCCCTCCCCCACCTGCTGGCCCTGCTGCCCGAGAGCTGGCAACTGCAGCACTCGGTGGTGCTGATCTTCGCCACCTCGGCCCTGCTGCGAGTGGGAATTGCCGCCTGGTTTATCCCGCGCTCCAGGGAACTGCGCGTGCGCCAGCGTCCCGATCTGCTCAAGGTGGTCTACCGGGTCGCCCGCTTCACCCCGGGTGCCGGGGTGGTGCTGGACTGGCTGACGGTGACGCGCAAAAGCCGTGAAGACGACCTCGATTGACTCCGGCCGTACTGCTGCAGTACCTGTTCCAGGCGGCGGCGTTTTTATGCCTTCAGCTACTGGCGCGGTTACGGTATCAGGGCAACAAGCTCACTTTGGCATGCCCCGCATAGTGAGGTATCGTGCCGATCTATAATTAAATGCCGACTGCGACCCCGAGGACCCACCATGACTGCGATTCACAAGAGAGTGTTCTTCCGCCTGCGCCAGGGCCTTATGGGCGCTTTCATGACCAAGCCACAACCCAAACCCCTGGTACTTCTCGGTCCAGGTTCGGCGCTGCAACTGAGCCAGCTCATAGGCACCTTCGGCATGCGCAAAATTCTTGTGGTGACCGACAAACCGCTGCGCGAGTTGGGTGTGCTCGATGCCACACTCTCGGCATTGCGTGACGCCGGCGTGGAAACCGCGATTTTCGATGGCGTATTGCCAGACCCCACGGAGCAGGTCGTCGACCTGGGCATTGACTGTTACCACCGAGAGCGCTGCGACTCGGTGCTCGCTTTCGGCGGCGGCTCCTCGATCGACGCGGCCAAGGTAATTGCTTTGGGTGCGGCCAATCACTGCAAGGCGGCGGCCTGCATCGGCGCGAAAAAATGCAAGCTGCCTGCGGTACCCTTCTTCGCCGTACCGACCACCGCTGGTACTGGCTCGGAGGCCACATTCATTGCCGTAATATCCGACAATGAGACACATACGAAAGGCGCCGTATTAGACCCTAGCCTGATCCCGAAAGCCGCCGCACTGGACCCTGACGTTATGTGCGGACTGCCAGCTCATATCACGGCCGCGACAGGCATGGATGCACTGACCCACGCGATTGAATCGTACATTGGCCGCTGGCGCACAGATGACACCGATTACTACGGGCTGGCGGCCTGTCGCCTGGTATTCGACAATCTTACAGAGGCCTGCCGCAATGGCAGCAACCTGCAGGCGCGCGAGTCTATGGCGCTGGCATCGCACTACGGCGGGCTGGCTATTACCAACGCACTGGTCGGTTACGTGCATGCCATTTCCCACAACCTGGGTGCGAAGTACAGCATTCCGCACGGGCTGGGCAATGCGATGGTCCTGCCCCACATACTGGAACTGCTCAAAGACGACGCCAGCGAGAAACTCGCTGATATCGCCGTTCATTGCGAGATCGGTGACCGGCGCGAACCTGTCCCGACATTGGTGCGCAAACTTATCGACAAAGTGTGGGCTCTCAACGATGAGATTGGCATCCCGCGCACCACTGAGGTGATCCGCGAGGAAGACATTGAAACTCTGGTGACAGCCGCGATCACCGAGGGCGGCAGTTATCCCTCACCGCGCTTCATCACCGAAGAAGAATGCAGGAATGTGCTGCGGGCGCTGCGCGCCAGTTAAAAGTCAGCTGCGCCACCTTCTACAAGTGGAGAGCCAAATATGGCGGCATGGATGCCTCGCTGATTGCCCGGCTCAAGGCGCTGGAGGAAGAGAACCGCCGCCTGAAGAAGATGTACGCGGAGGAGCGACTGAAGGCGGAAATCGTCCAGGAGGCCGGTTGTCGTTATACACATAGACCACTTTTCAATAACTCGAAGAACGCAGTGATTGGTTTGTCTCCGGCGTGCCTGCTAATATGCGGCATCCTTTTCGTGCGGGTTGTTACAGCATGTTCGACAGTGGTTTATATGCCGCCGGCAGATATGCCGCGGGTAAGGCGGATTATCCGGCTTGGCCGACAGAGGTATTTCTGGAAATCAGCAATATCTGTGACCTGAAGTGCGCGATGTGTCCTACCTTTTCGCCGCTGAACCCGAATCGCTTCAAGAACCTGCAGGCGGAAAACCGTGGCCTGATGAAGCTGGAAGCTTTCGACGAGCACCTGCGCGAGGTATTGTCCCATGCCAATGTGGTGCATGCCTTCGGTTATGGCGAGCCGACAATTCACCCCAATTTCCGCCAGTTGATTTCCCAGCTCGGACACAGTGGTGTTTGGGTGGATTTTTTCACGCACGGTATGCACCTAAGCCAGGAGTTGTGCGACTTCCTTGTGGAAGAAGGTGTAGGGCAAGTCACGGTGAGTTTCTCGGGTGCTACTCGAGAAGACTATGAGAGTGTCTATCTCGGCGGTAATTTCGAGCGCGTACTGGAAGGCCTCAAGCGGCTGGAGGCTACGAAGAAAGCGAAGGGGAAGAACTATCCGGAGATTCACATCAACAGTATTGCCTTCAAGCATCATGTGCGTGAGTTACCCGTTTTTGTGGAGTTGATGCATGGTGTCGGTGTGTCGCGCATCAATCTGAAACCCCTGGCAACCTACGATCCGATTCCGGAATTGCACCAGCACAGCTCGCTGTTGAGCCGTCCTGAGGAGAAGGACGCTTTACACGCGGCGGAGCGCCGGGCAAAAGAGCTGGGTGTGGAGCTGAAAGTAAGTATAGCGCCTGCACAGGATCAGGGTAAAAAGGAAGCCCAGGAGCGCCAGCGTCGTCACAAGGGCAAGTCCATCAGCGATGAATTAATTCCGCTCATGGAGATACCCCAGCGGGCCAAACAGGCCCAGCAAAAACTAATATTCCAGAAGGGGGGTGCGCCTGTAAAAGAGCGTTCCCGAGAGCGGGAAATCCTCTCGCCGGTGCACGAGACCATGGGCCTTGGTCACAAACAGCCAAGTTGCAATGAGCCGCTTTCGACGCTGTATATCGACCTGAACGGTAACGCGCGGCCCTGCTGCTTCGCCGATGGCAAGCATGTGGCCCTGGGTCAGATTCGTGAGCACAGTGGGGCAGAGATATGGCGGTCGGATGCCTTCAGGCTATTACAGGAACAAGCCGAGCAGCGCCGCTATCCGAAGGCCCTGTGCGAGATGTGCATCAAGGCCTCCTCTTATCCCAAAATACCTGAGAGCCGCTTTCTGGAAACCCTTTTGATGTTGTTTAGCAGTCTTCCTCTAAATTTATTGCCCTGGTGGTTCCTGGTTGCATTTGCAGCTACCACCCGGGCGCGCCTGTTGCCCTGGCCCTACCGGGCCAACTTCCTGAACAAGGTGCACAAGTCGCTGCTTTGGGTGGGTCTTGCCAGGCGCCGCCCGAAAGGTTATCGCTAGTGAATCGGCGATTGCGGCCCAGTTCCGGGATCTGCGACTCAAGGACAGCGCAACGAGCGCAGTGACTACATCTATCGCAAAAACCGGCCGCCCCGGTTCCAGCGGATCAGGGCGCCGGACAAAAGTGAGCTGGAGGATCTGGTTCACTTGATTAGCCAACGTGCAGACCGTTGCCTGGAGGTGCAGGGCTTGCTGGAGCAGGATGCCGAGAGCGCCTTTTCCGTTACATCGCCCGTTTCGCTGTCGCCATCCCCCGTCTATCACTCAGCTCGACCGGCACGGGGCCCTACACCCTGAAGACACCTTATCGGGACGGGCTGGTTTGAGAATGGGGTAAGGTCCTCTATCTGGGAAATGAACGCATCGGTAGTTCAGCCGCTGCGCTGATCCCAGCAGGTCGGCGCGGCCAGATGGCCGACTTTCACGTAGATCAGCGCCCCGCCCGGGCTGAACGGCTGGTGCCGGCTCCCGCAGGGGCTGCGCAGCCACGTGCCCGCCGGGTAAATGCCTGCCTCGTCGGCCAGTTCACCCTCGAGTACGAGAATTTCCTCTCCGCCCGGATGGCTGTGCAGCTTGAAACGGGTGCCCGGCTGCCAGCGCACCAGCGCCGTGCTGACACCCTGGTGCTCGTGCAGCGGCAATACGCTGAGGCCTTCGACCAGCCCGGCTTGCCAGGGCATGCTCCGCGTATCCAGGCGCAGCTGCTGGCGGTCATCCGGGGCGGACTGCCAGAGCTTCACGAACAGCGTGCAACCCGCCTTCGAGCGAGGTGTGTGGCGGCTGCCGGGCGGGTTGCGCAGGTAGCTGCCTGCCGGGTAGTCGCCGGACTCGTCGCTGAACACCCCCTCCAGCACCAGAATTTCCTCGCCACCGCCGTGCACATGAGGAGGAAAATCGCTGTCCGCAGCATAGCGCACGAGGCTGGTGGCACGCGCCACCTCATCACCGATGCGATCCAGCGGAATGCGCTCGACACCGGCCTGTGGCGAGGCCTGCCAGCGCGCCTGCGCAGTCGCCACGCAGACAGGCTTACTGAAATCGTCGTGCAGGTTCACTTGAAGCTCCTTGATCACTGCCGGTCTGGCTATCATGGCGGCAGGGGAAATAGGAAAAGTGCCAGGGGGGGACTACGCCGACCCTGCATGGCAGGGGCGGCGAGGACGGGATCGGCAGCGGGTTTTAGCTATTCCCCGAGCGGCTCGTAGCTGTACTTCTGGCCGCCGAGCGCCGCCTCGTACATCAGGCCGCCCTTGGCAACCGTGAAGACAGCCATGCCCTTGCGATAGCCAAGTGAGTCAGTGGTCGCATCTTTCTTCCCGCCGCTGAGGCCGGTAGAAACGCCGCCACCGGTGCTGGCCCCCGCCGAGGCGCCAGCGGTAATCGCGACCGCGCTGGCTTCCGCACTGAATTCGAAGTTGCCGGAAGTGAAGTTCTCGAGGGCAGCCTCGTTTTCGAAGAAGATGATCTGGGTGTAGGCCTGCCCACCCAACTGCAGGCCGATGGTGGCCTGGGCCATGCTGGTGGTACCGATCGCTTTGCCGTGTTTGTAGACCTTGCCCTTGCCGAAGGCGCCACCAATGCCGATGCCCGCCTTGCCGATGGTGGGGAATATCGCGTAGCCGACACTCTTGTCGAAGTAGCTTCCGCTTTCCCCGGCGTTACGGAAAATATCGATCGCATCCTGGTATTCGTCCGCCAGCGCAATCTGGCTTACCAAGGCGAGAACGAGTGAGATAAATGTGGCGCGGGCTGCGTGGATCATGGGTTGAACTCCTGTATTGGGCGGGCATACGGCACAAAACCGGCGGCTGCCAGGCGTGGGTGCCAGCCGACTAGAGCATGGCAAAGGCCCCCGGAAGCGTCAAGTGACCGCAGAACAAAGGGCTGGGCCTATTTGCTCTGGCTAACGCAAGTGTTTGAAAAAAGCGTATGAAGGGTCTGCCCTGCCGGGTTGGCCGATGTAAGAGCCCTCAATCATGGGATTCGTGAGGTTCACAATCGAGGGATCATGCAGGGTGGCCCAGTCAGCCACAACCGCCCGGTGCAAGAACTTCCATTGGTCTTTTCGTTTTTCATAGCGATCAAAATAGCGGCCTCCAATGAGCAAGTCACTTGGCCCGTTTGCACCGGCTACCTGATGAAAGGCCAGTATGTAGATTTCGCCTTCGGCATGATCGCCGTGCAGCGAGATGTTCACGGTAGTGACATTGTGATGCAGGATTTTCATCGGGGCCTGTATTTCAGGCAGCTTGTCGATGAAGTCCATGGCCAGGCCTTTGAAAAAGGAGCCATGGTCATCCATGGCATCCTCATGATAAAGGGTGCGCATGAGTTCATGATCGTGGCGATCGGCGGCGCGGCAGTAGGTATGGACCAACTCCAGGATAGCCTGTTTGTCGAGTAGGGCATCGATGCGTCGTTCCTGATCTGTATTCATATCAGTCTCCATAGGTTGGGCGTGTAGGGTATACGCATGGTCAGGCTGTTACCCTTTGGATAGTGCAGGTCGGACAATGCCCGGTTGGGAGGAATGTTATGGTATTCCAGGAAACCTGGTCAAAGTGGTATGGATATCGGGGCCCACGCCACGAGCGAAACCAGTTTTGGCATCCCCGGGTGGATCGTGGTGAAATAGCCACGCCCGGCCTGTCCTTAGGAGTTCCCGTGAGACTGTATTCCTACTACCGCTCGTCCGCCGCGTACCGTGTGCGCATCGCCCTCAACCTGAAAGGCCTGCCCTACGAGTACGTGCCGGTGAACCTGCTGATGAGCGAGCAGAAATCGGGGCCTTACACGGCCCGCAACCCCCAGGGACTGGTGCCGGCGCTGGAGTTGCCTGGCGGCGAAATGATCGCCCAGTCACTGGCGATCCTGGAATGGCTGGAGGAAACCTGCCCGCCGCCGGCACTGCTACCCCATGACCCCCTGCAGCGCGCCCGGGTGCGCTCGCTGGTGAACAACATCACCTGCGACATTCACCCGCTCAACAATCTGTCAGTGATGAACTACCTGCGGGTGGAACTGGGCGCGGGCGACGAGGATGTCCATCGCTGGTACTGCAACTGGGTCGATCGCGGCTTCAGCGCCATTGAGCGGAGCCTGGCGGGCACCATGGGCGACTGCTGCTTCGGTGACCAGCTCACCCTGGCGGATGTGTGCCTGATACCGCAGGTGTACAACGCCTACCGTTTCAAGGTCCCCATGGAGCCTTATCCCAATATCCGCCAGGTGGTGCAGCACTGCAATTCGCTGGAGGCCTTCGCCCGCGCCGCGCCGGAGGCGCAGCCGGACGCCTGAGTGATTTTAGGCTATGATCCCGGGCCACTTTGCAGGAAGTCGCGACGCTGATGAGCAAGAAATTACTGGCCGAATGGTACCCCCAGGACGCGATCCAGATCGCCTGGCCTCATGCCGGCACTGACTGGGTGCGGCTGCTGGCCGATATCGAGGCGTTTTACTACGAGCTGGTCGACCTTCTCAGCCACCAGCAACAGGTGGTGATTGCAGCGGATCCCCGCCTTGACGGCGAGCGCATCCAGGGCGAGCTGGCGCGGCGCGGCGCCAACCTCGGCAATGTGCGCTGGTTCAGCGTCGCCACCGACAATACCTGGGCGCGGGACCACGGCCCGATCAGTGTCGGCGATGCGGCCGGGATCGAACTGCTCGACTTCGAGTTCAACGCCTGGGGCGACAAGTACGGCTCGCGCCTGGACAATGCGATCAACCGGGAAATCCAACGCCAGCACGGCTACCGCGCGCCCCTGCGCCACGTGGATTTCGTGCTGGAAGGCGGCTCCATCGAGACCGATGGCGAAGGCACCCTGCTGAGCACCACCACCTGTCTGCTCAACCCCAACCGCAATCGGGGGTTGGACCTGGCAGCCGTGGAAGCGCGCCTGCGCCAGCACCTGGGTATAGAGCGCTTCCTGTGGCTGCGGCACGGCCACCTGGCCGGGGATGATACCGATGCCCATATCGATACCCTGGCCCGGTTCGTCGATGCAGGCACCATCGCTTACGTCCAGTGCAGCGACCGGGCCGATGAGCACTACAGCGCACTGGCGCAGATGGAGTCTGAATTGCATGACTTTCGTCGCGCCGACGGGCAAGCTTACCGGCTGGTGCCGCTGCCGCTGCCGCAGGCCATTAGCAGTGCCAGCGGCGAGCGGCTGCCCGCCACCTACGCCAATTTCCTCATTACCAATCGCAGCATCCTGCTGCCCGTGTACGGCGATCCCGCTGACCAGCAGGCCATCGCGGCGCTGGCCGCCGTCTCCGGCGAGCGCAGCGTGGTACCTATCAACTGTCGCACCCCTATCGAGGAATTCGGGAGCCTGCACTGCCTGACCATGCAACTACCTGAAGGAGCTCTGGCCCATGCTTAAAGTCGCCCTCGTCCAGCAACGCTGCAGCGCCGATATCGCCGCCAACCAGGCCGAATCCGAACAGCAGGTGCGCCAGGCCGCGGCCGCGGGCGCGGCCCTGGTGGTGTTGCAGGAACTGCACTCGGGCCTGTACTTCTGCCAGACCGAGGCGACCTGCCAGTTTGACCTCGCCGAACCCCTGGACGGCCCCACCCGCCAGCGCTTCGAGGCCCTGGCGAAGGAACTCGACATCGTTCTGGTCATCTCGATCTTCGAGAAACGCGCCACCGGTCTCTACCACAACACCGCGCTGGTGATGGACGCCGGCAATGGCTGCGCCGGGTTCTACCGCAAGATGCACATTCCCGACGACCCGGGTTTCTACGAGAAATTCTATTTCACCCCGGGCGATGCCGGCGGCGAGTTCCATGGTTTCCGGCCGATCCAGACCCGGGTAGGCAAGCTGGGCGTGCTGGTCTGCTGGGACCAGTGGTATCCCGAGGCCGCCCGCCTGATGGCCCTGGCGGGAGCCGACATGCTGATCTATCCCACCGCCATCGGCTGGAATCCCGCGGACGACGAGGCCGAAAAGCAGCGCCAGCTGGGCGCCTGGCAGATCGTCCAGCGCGGCCACGCGGTGGCCAACGGGCTGCCGGTGATCGTGCCCAACCGCACCGGCACCGAGCTGTCACCCGACGGCGAGAAGATCGAGTTCTGGGGCCACAGCTTCGTGGCCGGGCCCCAGGGGGAAATACTGGCGCAGGCGCCGGCCGCCGAACCGACGACGCTGCTGGTGGAGGTGGACCTCACGCGCAGCGAGGAGGTGCGCCGCATCTGGCCGTTCCTGCGCGACCGCCGGGTGGACGGCTACCAGAACATCGTCAGGCGGTTTATTGATTGATACGATTGACCGGCAGGCACAGGCCGCAGGAGTACACACCATGGATGTCGTTGAATCTTTACGCGCCCTCATCGGCGCCGGCGCGGTACTGGACGCCGCGGACACCGCCACCCGCTCCGCCGGGGTCTGGCGCCCGGACAACCTGCAGGCGGCTGCCCTGGCGCGGCCGTCGACCACCGAAGAGGTGGCAACGGTGTTGCGCTGGTGCCACGCCAACGGGGTGGGGGTGGTCACCCAGGGCGGCCTGACCGGCCTGGTGCACGGCGGCGATGCGACGCCGGACCAGGTGATCATCTCACTGGAACGCATGCGCGCCATCGAGGAGATAGACCCGCGCCAGCGCACCGCCACCGTGCAGGCCGGGGTTACCCTGCAGGCCCTGCAGGAGGCGGTGGAGGAACACCAGCTGATGTTCCCCCTGGACCTGGGGGCGCGCGGCAGCGCGACCCTCGGCGGCAACGCCGCCACCAATGCCGGCGGCAACCGGGTCATTCGCTACGGCATGATGCGCGACATGGTGCTGGGCCTGGAGGCGGTGCTGGCGGACGGCACGGTGGTGTCCTCCATGAACCACCTGATCAAGAACAATGCGGGCTACGACCTCAAGCAGATGTTCATCGGTTCCGAGGGCACCCTGGGCGTGATCACCCGGCTGGTACTGCGCCTGCGGGAGCAGCCTGTCACCCGCAACATGGCCTTCGTGGGGGTGGAAAATTTCGGCCATGTCGCAGGCTTCCTGCGGCATATGGACCGCGCCCTGGGGGGGACCCTGTCAGCCTTCGAGGCCATGTGGGGTGATTTCTATCGCCTGGTGACTTCCCCGCCTGCAAAGGGCAAGCCGCCCATCGGCCAGGACTACCCGTTCTACGTGCTGGTGGAAAGCCAGGGGGCTGACAGCGAGCTGGACACACAGCGTTTCAACAACGCCATGGAAGCCGCCTACGAATCCGGCCTGATCGTCGATGCGGCGATCTCCCAGTCAGAAACCGACTGTCACCATTTCTGGGCCCTGCGCGACGACGTCGAGCAGACCCTGCACGGCGGTGTGCCCGTCATTTTCGATATATCCCTGCCCATCGCCGAGATGGAAAGCTATACCGCAAGCCTCGGGCCGGCCCTGGCCGCGGCGATCGGCAATCACCGGCTGTTTATCTTCGGTCACCTGGGGGACGGCAACCTGCACGTGATCGTGCAGGTGCAAGCCCAGGATTACCTGCGCCTGCGCCCCCTCATCGAGCAGCAGGTCTACGCGCCGCTGGCGGCCTTCCAGGGATCGGTTTCCGCTGAGCACGGTATCGGCCTGGAGAAAAAGCCCTACCTGCACATCAGTCGCTCGGCCGTCGAGCTGGGGTTGATGCGCAGCCTCAAGAACGCGCTGGATCCGCAGGGCATTCTCAACCCGGGCAAGGTGCTGTGAGGTGGGCTTCGCCCCAGGCAGCCGGCTAGAAGCCCTCGACCTGGTGCACCTGTTTCCAGATCAGTGCCGGGAACAGGCGGCGCATGATGGCGCCAATCTTCGCGTTGCGGGTGGGAAACACGAAAAACTTGCCCCTCTCGAGGCAATTCTCGATCGCATCGATCACCGCCCCGGGCGCAATCGGCGGGCCCGCCTCGTCCAGCATCTTCGGCCAGGCGGTGTCCCTGCCCTGCTGCAACAGGGGCGTGGCGACCGCTGGCGGGCAGACGCACGCAAAGCGGATGCCGGAATTGATATGCTCGTGGTACAGCGTCTCGGTAAATGCCACCACGGCAAACTTGGTGGCCGTGTAGGCGCCGGTCATCAACATGGGAATGATACCCGCCATTGACGCGAAGCTGACAAAATCGCCATGGCCCCGCGCCAGCATTGCGGGCAACACTGCCTGGGTGACATTCACCAGGCCGCCGTAGTTGATCGCCATCTGCTTGTGGATGATGGCGTTGTCCTGCTCCAGCAGTTTGCCAAAGGGCATGATGGCGGCGCAGTTATAGAGGCGCTCGATGGGGCCGAGCGTCTGTTCCACTTCCTTCACCGCCGCGCAGACGGCGGCGAAGTCGGTGATATCCACCGTCCAGCAGTGAATCCGGCCGTTGCTTCCCCTGGTTTCCGCCATGCCCTGCACATTGACGTCGAACAACGCAACCGTCTCACCGCGTTCGGCAAACCGCCGCGCCGCCTCGCGGCCCATGCCGCTGCCGCCCCCGGTAATCAATACAAGCTTGGCTGGATCAGGCATCTGGGGTGCGCTCCCTGTCGGTAAATTGCTGGCGGAAGTATAACTGCTGAGGCCGCACCGGCGCCCGCGGATTCGGTATTGTGCGCTGAACCAACCGGCTACCTCCGCTGCTCCAGCCTGGCGGAATCCGGTACCAGGGGCTGGTCCAGCACCTCGATCAACCGCGCATCGCGGTTGTAGGGGTCGCGCTTGAAGTGCACCTCCCCATCTGCATACGCCTCTACTGTCCAGTAGACGAGGTAGACCGGCATGGGTTCGCCCAGGGACACGCGCCGGGTCTGCCCCTTCTCGATCACCGCCTCGATAGCGGCGGCATCCCACTTGTCCGGGTCGTCCAGCAACAGGCCGGCCAGCTCCTCGGCGTTCTCCACGCGGATGCACCCCGAACTGAAGGTGCGCTCGCTGCGGTTGAACAGATCGCGACTGGGCGTGTCGTGCAGGTACACCATGTGTTCATTGGGAAACATGATCTTTAGGCGGCCGAGGGAATTTTCCGGCCCCGGTCGCTGGCGAATCATGTAGGGGAAGCCCTGGCGCGGGTAGAGCGACCAGTCCACGGTATTTGGATTCACTTCCACCCCGTCCCTGGTCAGCACCTGCATGTGCTTGCGCTTCAGGTAATCGCGATCACTCCTGATGGCGGGCAATACATCCCGTTTGAGTATGGTCGGCGGTACCGTCCAGGTGGGATTGAATTCAATGTAGGTGATGGTGTCGCTGAACAACGGCGTGCTGCGGTAGGGCTTGCCCACGACCGCGCGGCCCCGGAACAGTCGCTGGCCATCGCGCAACAGCGACACCTCGAATCCCGCAACGTCCACCAACACGGCAGTGGCCGGGATATCCCGCAGTATCCGGGCCCGCTCGAGGTTCACCCGGATCTGGCCGACCCGCCGCTCTACCGGTACGTTCATCGCCGCCAGCGTCTGCTTGCCGACGATGCCGTCTGCATCGAGCCGGTAGCGGCGCTGGAAGCGGGCAATCGCCTGCCGCAGGCCCGCGTCAAACAGCTCGGGATCGGTCGCGGCGGCGGCTTCCTCATCGCCCTCCGCCTGCAGGCGGCGACGCAACTGCGCCACCCTGGGGCTGCTGTCACCCTCGCGCAGCGTCGGCCCCTCGGCAATACTGTCCCAACCGCCGGCAGCGGCGATCTCGCGGTACCTGGCCAGGGCGAGCACCAGGTGTTTGTAAATCGGGTTGGTGGGCTTGAGCTGCTCGAGCCCCGTGCCCATACCCCCGTTCGCAATCACCTCGCCCAGCCAGGACACCGGGTCTATATCGGGCAGGGCAAGTTCGAAGTTCCAGGACGCCGCATGCTCGCTGGGGTCTACCTTGCCCAGGGCATAGTGGTAGGTGAGGCGCACCAGACTGTCCGTGAGCAATAAGTCCCGGCTTGCGACATCGAGGGTGAGGCTCCCTTCCAGCAGCCCCCTGACCTGGTCCTGGTGGTAATCCCGCCCGTTCATGCCCTCGCGCCAGGCCTGCTCGATCGCCGCCGCCAGTTCGCTCACCGCCTGCTGCCGGGTCCAGGCCGGCCGCCAGCCCGCGCGCTGGTAAAATTCCCGGGTGACGGCCAGGTCATAGACCGTGGCGCCGGCGATGTCGAGCCGGCCCTGGGACGACAACTGCTGCAGCAGTGGCTGCAGGGATTCCTGCGCGCGCGCTGCAGCCGCAGGCAGGGCCAGCAGGCAGCAGAGCCAGGCCAGTTTGAATCCCCGGTTGAATAATGCCACGGTAATACGCACCCAATCCCCTGTGAATTGCCCCTTGGAATTTGCTGTCTGCGGGGCAGCGGCGAAGTATACCTGATAGGCCCGGGTCTTCTCGACCTCTTGTCCGCCATGCAGCAACGGGTCGGTTCACAACGCGGCTATGAAGTCATTTCCGGCTGACCCCATCAGTCAGCCAAATTTGTCCTCCCGCATCATTGAGCCGGGCCGCTGGCTGGAGTTTACTGCACGGCACCATGACCATTGGGGCAAGCGTATGGGCCAGCAGCGCAGTTTCCTTTTTTCGAAACTCCGGGCCGCCCTGCTGCTCGGACCCCTGCTGTCAAGCCAGGCCGTTGCTGCCTTCGAAATGCCTCCCAAAAACCCCTATCTTGCAGATTCGAACTATGCAATGGGCCACGGCGACTCGGCGCAGCAGGACGCGGTGCCCCAGGCGGGGCCCATGGGCCTGACCCGAGCGCTAAATGAGCACGAGTTGCAGTACACTTTTACCGGACCGGGTTTTTTCGGCATCAATACTTCCGGCGTCTATCCGGACGACAGGCGTGTATTCTGGGGCAACGGCCTGGATCGCCTGGTAAAATTGGATTACGACAGCTACCAGATTGTTGCGGAAAAGTTCTTTCCCAATGTGGAACGCTACAGCCTCGCGCAGTCCGAGCAGTCCATTGCCGGATTTGATAAGAGCAACAGCGGCATAGTCGCCCTCTACAAAGCGTTCAGGGAAGCCGGGAAACTGCGCGACCTGTCCAACATCTACACCCTACTGGACCGGGATAACACCTATTACGTGGGCAGCAAATCCGGCCTGATCACCGCCTATGGCGACCAGAACCCGCAGGTCTCCCATTCTCCCATAGTGGAGCTGCGCCACTTCCGGCTGCCGGCGGAAGTGACCGGCGCCATCATGGGCCTCAACATGACCTATGACGGCTGGCTGATCGCCGCTACGGAACACGGTTACCTGTTAGCGATCAGGCGCGATTTCTTGGATTACCGCTTTGTCCGCATCAACCACAGCGAGGGTGCCGAGAATAAAAATACCGGACCCAGGGGTTACGGCTGGATCCGCAACGGCTTCGCCATCGACGCGGACGGCGGCATTTACATCGCTTCCCAGGAACATATGCACAAGATCGTCTGGACCGGCGATCGGCTCAGCCTCGACGAGAGCGACGGCGCCTGGTCGGAGCCCTACCTGAACGGCTGGGGCCACGGCACTGGCTCCACGCCCACCCTGATGGGTTTTGGCCCGGAGGACCAGTTCGTGGTGATTACCGACGGCCAGCCGCAGATGAACGTGGTGCTGTTCTGGCGCAACGCCATTCCCGAAGGTTGGCAACAGTTACCGGGGGCGCCCAGCCGCCGTATCGCCGGCCAGTTGCCGGTGACCATGAAAGATCCCGGCCTGACCGAAATCCAGTCCGAGCAATCCGTGGTGGTGGCGGGCTACGGCGCCCTGGTGGTGAACAACCACCCGAGGAATATCCCCTGGTACCTGCCCCGGCAGGCCGGCGCCCTGCTGGTGAGTTATCTCGGCAGCAACCCTCTGCACCAGCCCTATGGCGTGCAGAAATTCGAGT
Organism: uncultured Gammaproteobacteria bacterium; assembly: GCA_963700715.1. Classification (GTDB taxonomy): domain Bacteria; phylum Pseudomonadota; class Gammaproteobacteria; order Pseudomonadales; family Halieaceae; genus JARRPM01. Next base: position 75,166 of record CAVOYP010000009.1, on the reverse strand, counting down.
GGGACCCCGCGGCGCTTTCCCTGAAGCCCGACTGGGTGAATGCCGCGGTCAGCTCACCCAGTTCCGTTCCCATCGTCGGGGTGGGCTCCGACACGGTCTACCTGATTGGCGCCAGGGATAACCAGTGGACGCTTGAGGCCATGAACTGGGATACCGGCGAATCCAGGTTTCACTACGTCATCGGCGGCCAGCGCTACAACGTGCTGTTTGCAGGCACCCTGCTGGACGATGACGGTCGCATCCACTACGGCACGCCCTGGGGTCGGGTACGTTTGAATATCGACGAGTCGCCGTAGTATTCACGGCGACCCATCGGCGCCCCGCTAGAAGTTGTAGCGGGCCGTCATGCCGAAAATACGCTCCGGGATGGTGTTGGTCTGGGTGTAGGAACCGCCGCTGATGGCGATATCGTAGGCGTCCGGACCCTGCTGGAATATCACGGCGTCCTCGTCGGTCAGGTTCTTGGCCCAGACCGACAGGTCCCAGCGCTGGTCGCTGGCGCGCCAGCCCACGAAGGCATCCAGGATCTGGTAGGACTCGAATTCCTCCGCCACATTATACGTTCCGGCCGAAGCCTCGGTATTGATGCGATCGTCGGTGTACTTGAACAGGCCGCGCACATAGACCTCGGTGGAATCTGACAGCGGGAAGAAGTACTCGGAATTCAGGGAGAAGGACCACTCCGGCTCGCCGCCCAGGGGCTCGCCGTCGATATCGCAGCTGCCCAGCACCTCGCCGGGTTCGCGAATATTACAGGGCTGGGAGGCGCCGTCCCATTCACCCTTGCTGTAGCTCATGGTGCCGCCCGCGTTCCAGGTTTCGGTCAGCAGCACCTGGCCGTCCACTTCCACGCCCCAGATATTGGCATCGCCGTTGAACACGATACCGCCGGGAAGATCCACCGGCCTGCCCTGGTCGTTGAGCACCTGTACCCCGCGCACGAAGCCCAGGTAGCCGTCGAAGGCCTGGTAGTACAGCGCCGTATTCAGGGTGGCCCGGCCCTCCCAGAAGCGGCTCTTGGAGCCGATTTCGAAGGCGTCACTGGTCTCCTCCTCGTACAGCAGGTCTTCCACCCCGTTGGGCAGGAACTCGATATCCGGGCTGGGTACGATCGAGATGCCGCCGGGGCGATAGCCGCGGTTATAGGAGACATAGAGATTGGTGTCATCGCGCCAGTCCCAGCGCAATGCCGCGGAGCCGGTAACCGCGCTATCGGAGTCCGATTCCTGGTCATCAGGGATGCCCTCGATGGGGAAATTGGCGGCAAAACCCCGCTCGATCTGGTCCCTGAACCCTTCCAGCGCAGGAGGCACCCAGGTCAACCCGCCAAAATTGATATCGGCGCGGCGATAAAGGTCGTAATCCGTCCAGCGCAAACCCGCTTCCAGTTGCAGGGTATCCGTCAGGTTGAAGGTATTGAAGGTGAAGACCGCAAAATTATTGCTGTTGACCGGCAATTTTCCCGTGGTGCGAAAACCCAGGCCGGAGACATCAATCCGCACGCCGTTCTGTTCAAATGTTGTCGTGGTGTTCTGGTCCTGGTAGTACAGGCCCACCATATAGTTCCAGAAAGCGTTGTCCATCGACGCAAGGCGCAACTCGTAGGACCAACTTTCGGCAGCGGTTTCAGGCACCTGGAAAGTGGGACCCTCGGTATTGATATACTGCAGTGAATAGGCCCGGTCCGTGTCGTTCTGCGCGGGCTTGTTCGAATCCTGGTAAGCGATAATACCCGTCAGCTGGTGGTTGATGACCTCCCAGTCAGTGATCAGGTTCACCAGGGTCGCGTCGAAGTCGGCGTAATCGTCGCTGGGCGCCAGCGCCTTGCGGTCATCCGGCTTGAGGGTGGGGCGGTTGGCGGGGTCGTGCAGGTCAGTACCGCTCATGGCGAGGGGATTATCATTTTTACGGTCCAGGTACTGGTAGATCAGCTGGGTCTCGAGGGTGTCGATGGGCTGCCAGATCGTGCTCAGGCGGCCGGAGTAGGCCTTGGCTTCCTGGTCGTCGAAGCCGGTGGAGAGGTTCTCGATGTCGCCGCCGTTGTTGGTGTCGTATACGCCCGCGACCCGGACCCCGAAGACGCCGTCGATCAGCGGCGCGCCGTAGGCGGCCTGGGTGTTATACCCGTCGTTATCCGACACCGAGCCCTGCACGAAGCCACTGGCCTCATCCAGGCTGGCGCGCCGGGTGATGATGTTGATGGCGCCGCCCGGTGAGGTTCTACCCTGCAGCGTGCCCTGGGGGCCGCGCAGGATTTCGATCCGCTCCAGGTCGTACATCTGGTTGAAGGCGGTGTCCGAACGCACCACGGCATCGTTCCAGTACACGTCAACCGCAGACGAGACACCCGCTTCCGGGTCGATGCTGACACCGCGCATGGAAATGGTGTTGGTGCGCGCGTTCGGCTGCGCCAGGGTCAGGCCGGCGGTCTGCTGCTGCAGCGCGTTGAAGTCGAAGGCCGCGAAGCGCTCGATGCTGTCGCCGCTGACCACGTTCACGGTGGCGGCGATATCCCGCACGTTTTCCGTCCGCTTCTGGGCTGTCACCACCACTTCTTCCAGCACCAGGCCCTGCGCCCAGGTCGGCAGGGCTGCGAGGGCAAGGGCTGCGGCGATGGCGGTCTTAACCGGAAAAACTGTGTTTTTATGTTGCGACATCATGAGGTTACCTTCTGTTGTGGCCCCAGGTTCACATCCCGCGGAGGATGTACCGGGCACCTGTTTATAGTTATCAACGCTACTGGGCTTTTCAATCGGCCAAGCGCCACGACGGTATCATACCCGCTGGCAGCCGGGATTACCCACCCACCGGGTATATATACCTGACCAGCACAGCGAATTAACAGCAAAGAATCGTGCCAATTTTACCAACTTTGCCAGTGCCCCGGGGCAGCGTTCAGCGGTAGCTGCCGGGTGACTGCCCGGTCCACTTCTTGAAGGAGCGGTGAAAGGCGCTGGGGTCGCTGAAACCGGTCTGTTCGGCTACCTCGCTCACCGTGAACCCGTCCCTGCTCAGCAGGCTGATGGCGACATCGCGGCGGGCATTGTCCTTGATGCGCTGGTAGGACGTACCCTCCCGCTCGAGGCGCCGGCGCAGGGTCCTGGCGGACATGTGCAACAGCCGCGTCAACTCCTCGAAGCTGGGCATCTCCCGGCGGAAATCGTCCCCCAGTATCTCCCGGATGCGGTGGGTGATACTGAGCGGGCTGGCCTGGGGCTGGATGACCAGGTGGTAGGGAGCAAGCTTGAGGAAAGCCTCCAGCTGCTCTTCGTCGCGCACGATAGGCGCCTCGAGATGGCGCACGCTGAAGGTCGCCGAGTTCAGGGGCTGCCCGTAGTGCACCGGGCAGGAAAAAAAGTGGCGCACACCGGCAGTGAACACGGGCCTGGGGCCGGCACAGGCCGCGCCGGTAATATCGATGTGCTGGCCGATCAACCAGCCGCAGAAGCGCAGCCAGATGCCCAGGCTGCACAATACGCGGTGCTGGATGCCCGGGTCGTCATCACTGCTGAAATAGGTGAGCGATGCCTCCCGGCCGCGCTCGTCCACCAACAGCTGGTTGACGATCCCTCCGCCCTGGCGCACCCGGCACACCGCATTGAACTCGATAGCCCGCTTCAGGGCCGCGGCGAGATTGGCGCTGTTGATCATGCTCAGGGCTATGAGCCGCATGGTGCCAGGAGGGGTTGGCACACCGGGCATGGCGCCGCCGGACTCGTCCTGGATCACCCGGAACAACTCCACGCAAAGCCGGCTGTACTGCTCCCGGGACACGAAGCTGGCCTGGACGTCCTGCTGCAGGGGATCGAAGGGAAAGCGCGCGGCCCGCAGGATGGCTGCCACGTCCTTGTCGTGCGCCCGCGCCTGGGCCAGCAGGGCCCTGGTGAACTCCAGGGGTACCGACTCATTGTAGGCCTCGGCAATGGCGGACGGTTTGGCCAAAACGCTTTCTCGCCTCAGAATGTTTGGCCCACCAGGGCCTCGGACAGGCGCCAGAGCCGGTCCGCGCCTGCCGGGTCGCTGGCATAGGCCTCGATTCCGCCGTCCTGCCCCGGCACTGCGGGCGCGGCGATATGGCAATCTTCCAGGTAGAGGCCGCCGAGGCCCTGCAGCTGCGGAGTCGTCGCCCCCCAGATGCTGGTCGCGGCGCCCTGCTCGACAGTCTTGTAGGTCATCTCCTGCTGCGAGGGTCTGGCGGCCTTCAGGGTCTCCCAGTCCTCGGGCTGCACATGCCGGCCCAACTCGGTCGCGATGACCCCGGGGTGCACGGAAAAAGCCCTCACCCCGCGGCCTTTTTCCCTGGCGTCCAGGCCGACCGCGAACAGGGCGTTGGCGGTCTTGGACTGGCCGTAGGCGCCCCACTTGTGATACTCCCGCCGCTCGAAGTTGGGATCATCAAAATCGATGCCGGCAAAGCGATGGGCGGCGGAACTCAATGCGATCACGCGACTGTCCCGGCCGGCATCCGCGGCCGCGGCCCGCAGCGCGGGCAGCAGCAGGCCCGTAAACAGGAAGTGGCCGAGGTGGTTGGTGCCGAACTGCAATTCAAAGCCCTGGGCGGTACGCCCCAGGGGGCAGGCCATCACCCCCGCATTGTTGACCAACAGGTGAATGTGCGGATAGCGCGCGGCGATATCGGCTGCCGCCGCCCGCACGCTGTCGAGGTCGGACAGGTCCATCAGGCGACTGTCCAGCCGCGCGCCCGGCAGCTGCTCGCGCAATGACTGCAGCACCGGCGCCAGCTTCTCCTGGTTGCGGGCCACCAGCAGCACAGTGGCGCCGGCCTGAGCCAGCACCCGGGCGGTTTCTATCCCAAGGCCCGCGGATGCGCCGGTGACCACGGCAACCCTGCCGTCGAGTGAGATGCCTGCAATCACCTCGCGGGTGGTCGAGCTGGCGTTGAATGTTGTCATAATGTGTCCTTATAGGCTCGCAACGCCGCCGCCGTGGTGGGTTGCCCGGTTTCATAATACAGCTTCATCGCTATGGCCACGTCGCTGATGGTTGTCTGCACGGTTTTTTCCATTTTTTTCTCCAGCCATGCCCCCAGGGCGCCCCAGGGCAGTTCGTACTCGAGGCTGGCGGTAAACAGGGTCCGGTCCTGGCCCTCATCCTCCAGCTGGTAGCGGAACCGGGCATTGCGAAACGGGGGGGCCGGCCTGTCGCCCCGGTGCAGGCGGATGAGAAACCCCTGCCCATCATGCCACTCGACCACCGTTTCCTGGATATAGCTCCTGGGGCTGCGATAGACATAGCGACTGGCGCCCACGCCCTCGGCCTGCTCGCTCACAATTTCGGTTCTGATAATGCCGGGCACATAGTTGTGCGCCCGCGAGATATCCCGCAGCCTGTCCCAGGCCCTGTGCCGTGGCATATCGATAACAACCTGGGCGCTGGCTTTTCTCGTCACTGGTGCAGTCTCCTCTAGCCGCGGCATATCCGCAGGGCGCTCATGCGGCCTGGTGAGGCGTCAGTTGACCTCGCGTTTCAGGGTGGGAAGTCTAACAGCCGTGAAATGCGCTGTAACCACACCAGCACGTACCAACGGGCGGCAGAATCGGTCACCGTGGCTGGCTGCCGAGCCCGGGCAGCGATACTTTGCAGTCGCCAGCGCCAGGGTGCAGAATCGGGCGGGCGCGGCGTGGCTACAGCAGCGCCCGGTTATCGAACCAGGGAGTTAGCGATGAATAAGCAGTTTTCCGGCAAAAACGTGTTTATCACCGGTGCCGGCTCCGGCATCGGCTACGAGACGGCACTGGTATTCGCCGAGGGTGGCGCTGATATCATCGCCACTGACGTCAACATGGCGGGGCTCGACCAACTCAGGCCCCTGGTCGAGGGCCTGGGCCGGCAATGCCACGTCTACCGCCTGGATGTCACCGACGAACCCGCCTATACGGCACTGGTGGGCCAGCTGGCTTCAAGCGGGCAGATACCCGATATCGTGGTCAATAACGCCGGCCTGGGGATCATGTCCTCCTTCCTGCAGACCACCACCGCAGATTGGCAGCTGACCCTCAACGTGAATGTAATGGGCGTGGTGTATGGCTGCCGCCTGTTCGCCGCGCTGTGGCAGCAGCGGGGAATGCCCGGGCACCTGGTCAACGTGGCCTCCATGGCCTCTATCGCTCCGCCGGCCAATCTGTCGGCCTACGTCGCCAGCAAGTATGCCGTGGAAGGCCTGAGCGAAGTGTTGGCGATGGAATTCCAGGGTGCGGGCATCACGGTCAGCTGCCTGCACCCGGGGGTGATCAACACCGCCATCGTCCAGGACAGCTCGCGGACGCATATGGCCCCGGAAGAGGTCGCGCGCCTGCAGCGCCACTACGTCGAGCACGGAGACCACCCCAGGGTGGTGGCGCAGGACATCGCCAAGGGCGTGATACGGGGCTCGGGCACCATCCTGTCGGGCACAGGCGTGGCCAGGATCGCGTTCATGAAACGGCTGCTACCGCGCCGGACTTTTCGCAAGCTGCTGATCGACGGCTCCCGCAAGATGGGTTACCTGCCGCTGAAGTAGCCAGTTGGCACTAGAACCGATACCGCGTCATCAGCTGGATCTGGGTCGCGTCACCCTCCTCGCCGTCCTGGTTCTCGCGCCGCCCCCACAAGTATTCCGCACCAAAATCAATGCGCGGGGTGGGGGTCCAGAACAGGTTGGTGGAAACCCGGTAGCTGCGTTTGTAGGCACCGCCATCGACGAAGCCGGGGTTATCGATGTCCACGAAGCCAAGCGTCAGGTTCGATCGCAGGTCTTGCGGCCCGCCCCACCAGTGTTGCAGGGAGGTGTAGCCAGCCAGGACCCTGAATAAATCCAGGTCGCCGTTTGCAGGATCAAATATGCCGTCGTAGTTGCCCACGCTGGCAAGGTCGTTTACGTAGCGGCCAATGCCCTCGCCTCTGGTCAGCTGGAATACAAGGTTGTCACGCTTATCAAAATAAGGGGTGGCAAACCGCCCGCTCACCGAGGCGCCCCTGCCGTACTCCTTGGACACCCCATACCCGAACGAGGGATCGACCTGGCCACGAATCTGTCGTCCCAGCAGGGCGAGTTTGAGATGCAGCCGGTCGCTGGGAGCAAAGCGACCGGTCACCACGAGATCCGGTGCCCGTGTCACCCCCTCCCCGTTCTGCACCTCGGGGTTGGGGTCCTCGAGAGAGACTTCCAGCCCGTATTGGGAGCCCCGTTCGGGCATCAGCCTGACCTGGGACTGGCGCACGTTGACGCGTGCGTTCAGGCCTTCAAAATCGACTTCTTCAGGGCTGGCGTCGGTATCCATGAACGCAGACCAGGTTTTGCCCGCCAGTACCCGGTTCCACTGCCCGAACGCGTGGCGCAGGCGGAAGGTATCGCCATCGCCCAGAAAATCTCCCTCCACGAAAGCGCGCAGGATGCCGAACTCGGTTGGCTCGCGAAGATCGAGGTTCAGGCGCGACTGGTTGGCGGTGATACTGCTTTCCGCCTCGGCAGTGGAATCGGCGACACCAACGGGGATAGAGCCGACAACAAATCGATCGGGAATGTCCAGGGGGTCGTTGTTATAGACAATGGCAGTCTTTACGTAGCCGCCAATCCTCAGTGCCGCATCGGTGCCCGGCAGGCGCCAGGCGCCGACGAATTCCGAAAGCAGGGCCTGGGTCGGGTCGTCCACCTGGGCTTTCGCGACGGACTTACCCACTGCAGCCTGCTGCTCCCCGGCACTGACAGTTGCTGCTTGCGCTGTCACCGCCGAGTCACTCGCCGCGACCTGCCGCTCTGGCGCAGCCGCGCCGGTAAGCGAGGTTTCGGCCACAGTGGCGTCGGTGTCTGCCTGCTCCTCAGTGGAGGCGACCTGCTTGCTCCGCGCTGACCGGCGGCGTCGGTGCGCGCAGCACATCCAGTTCGTTGCGGAGGTTGGTTATCTGGTTTGCCTGGTCCTGCAGCAGTTTGCGCTGCTCTGCCAGTTCCCGCTGCTGCTGCTGCAGCAGGGCGATCACCTGGCCCATGTCCATCCCCGGATCAAGTGCGGCCGACCCCGCCGGCGCGGCCGGGCCCCTGCCGGCATTGTCCTCGGGCGCCGCATAAATCGCGGCAGATGAAATGCCCAGTAAAATCGCCAGTACCCTACCGTAAAGAGACATGTCCCGATCCCCTGCCCTTGCAAATGTCTATGCCCACATCCGCGCGTACCATAGCGTATTTTCAGGTTTGGCGAAAATTGCGCAGGGGCGCCCGCGGTCCCGAACGCCGCGGGCACTGGCAAACAGTGCCGATGACGACTAAACTGCCAGCGCTGTACCTGGGGGCCTTATCCCGAGTAAAACGCAGGGTGTTCAGTTAACTGTAAACTCGCCTCTTTCCCTGCGCCAGGAGGCTTTTGCGCTATGGGGCTTGCCGCGACGTGATCACTCTCTACGGCATAAAAAACTGCGACACGGTGAAGAAGGCCCGCAACTGGCTTGATCTGCACGGTATCGACTACCATTTCCACGATTTTCGCGCGGACGGCCTCGAGCGGGAGACGGTGCAGCGCTGGCTCGACGAACTCGGCTGGGAGAATTTGGTGAATCGCCGCAGCAGCAGCTGGAAGGCGCTGGATGCGGCGACGCGCGAACACATGGACGAGCAGTCGGCACTGGCTGCAATCATGGCCCAGGCCACCCTGATCAAACGGCCCCTGCTCGATACCGGTCGCGAGCGCTTCACCGGCTTTTCGGCGGCCAGCTACCAGAAAATTTTCAGCAAGCACACACTCTGATCGACTAGGGATCCAGCATGACAGACAGCGCATTCGCTTTTGGCCTCGGCGTGGGCACGCAGAACAGCAGGGGAGACTGGCTGGAGGTGTTTTTTCCCCGGCCACTGCTGGCACCGCCGGCGGCGGTGGTAAGCAGCGTCGGCGACTGTGCCTCCGGTACAAGCCTCGACAACAGCCAGCTGCGCAACCTGCAGGTTGCACTGGCGGCGGCGGGGGCGGGCGAACAGGCGGAGCTGGCCGGGCAGTTGCTGGACAGCGGCCGCCCGGCGGTCGCCGTGCTGCTGCGGGAGGATGCGCCCCCGGCCAATGTGCCCGAGGGCTACCTCAAACTCCACCTGCTCTCCCACCGCCTGGTGAAGCCCCACGGCACCAATCTGCAGGGGCTGTTCGGCATCCTGCCCAACGTGGCCTGGACCAGCGAGGGCGCGGTCGATATCGCCGAGTTGCCACGGCGCCAGCTGGCCGCGCGCCTGCGCGGTGAAGTGCTGGAAGTCGCCAGCGTGGACAAGTTCCCGAAAATGACCAACTACGTGGTGCCCGGCGGAGTGCGCATCGCCCATACCGCCCGGGTCAGGCTCGGGGCTTACCTCGGCGAGGGCACGACCATCATGCACGAGGGCTTCGTCAACTTTAACGCCGGTACCGACGGACCCGGCATGATCGAAGGCAGGATATCCGCGGGGGTCTTTGTCGGCGCAGGTTCCGACCTCGGGGGCGGCTGCTCCACCATCGGAACCCTGTCCGGCGGCGGCAATATCGTGATTTCGGTGGGCAGGGAATGCCTCATCGGCGCCAACGCCGGGACCGGCATACCACTGGGAGACCGCTGCACCATCGAGGCGGGGCTGTTCATCACCGCCGGCACCAAGGTCACCATGCTGGATGCCAGCGGCATGCCGGTAGAGACGGCAAAGGCCCGCGAGCTGGCGGGTAAATCCGATTTGCTGTTCCGGCGCAACTCCACCACCGGTGCTGTGGAGTGCCTGACCAACCGCACGGCAGTGGAACTCAACCACGAATTGCACGCCCACAACTGAGAGCGCGCGCAGGAAACCGATTGATGGAAAGAACCCTGGCCCTGGCCTGTGAACTGATACGCCGTCCCTCGGTGACACCGGCGGACGCCGGCTGTCAGGCGCTGATGATGGAGCGGCTGTCTGCCCTGGGCTTTCGCCCCACGGCGCTGCGCTTTGGCGAGGTGGATAACTTCTGGGCCGTGCGCGGCGAGACAGGCCCCATCCTGGTGTTCGCCGGGCACACCGACGTCGTGCCCACGGGCCCCGTGGAGCAGTGGCACAACCCGCCCTTCGAACCCACCCTGGTCGATGGCGCCCTGTACGGGCGCGGCGCCGCCGATATGAAAGGCAGCCTTGCGGCCATGGTGGTGGCCTGCGAGGATTTCGTGGCCGCCCATCCCGACCACCGCGGCCGTATCGGCTTCCTGATCACCTCCGACGAGGAGGGAGACGCGGTCAATGGCACCGTCAAGGTCATGCAGTACCTGCAACAGCAGGGCGAGCACATCGACTGGTGCGTGGTCGGCGAACCCTCCAGCAGCACCCGCCTCGGCGACACGATCAAGAACGGGCGCCGCGGCTCCCTCGGCGCAACGCTCAGCGTGCGTGGCATCCAGGGGCATATCGCCTACCCGCAACTGGCCGACAACCCCATCCACCGCGCCCTGCCCGCATTACAGGCACTGACAGAGGAAGTCTGGGATCGGGGCAACGGGTTTTTCCCGCCCACCTCGATGCAGATATCGAACATTAATGGCGGCACCGGTGCCACCAACGTCATTCCCGGCAGCCTGCAGTTGCAATTCAACTTCCGCTTTTCCACCGAGGTCACCGAGCAGGATTTGCGCCGGCGCACCGCGGCTATCCTGGATGCGCACGGCCTCGACTACGACCTGCAGTGGTCGCTCAGCGGCCAGCCTTTCCTGACCGCCAGCGGCGCCCTGGTGGAGGCGACCATGGCCAGTATCGGGGAAGTGACCGGGCTGGTTCCGCAGTTGTCCACTGCCGGCGGCACGTCCGACGGGCGCTTCATCGCGCCCTCCGGGGCGCAGGTGGTCGAGGTGGGCCCGGTCAACGCCACCATCCACAAACTCAACGAGGTGGTACTGGCGGCGGACCTGCCGCGGCTGGCGGCGATTTACCGGGGCATCCTGCAGCGCCTGCTGCTGCCTGCGACCGGTTAAGCCGCCGCAACCGCGCTGGGGTACCGGCTACAGCGCGTCCAGCTGGCGCTGGTAACCGGCGCGGGCCAGTTTCTGGTATTCCTCCCCCGGCACGACCAGCACGCGGCCGCTGCCCAGTGCCGCCAGGCTGGCTGCCACCACCGCATCCGCCTGCATCCACATCGCCGCGGGTATCCAGCCCTTGTTGAAGCCCTCGCGCTCGATCTGCTGGTGGAATTCCGTATGGGTGTAGCCCGGGCACAGTGCCTGCACCTCGATGCCGGTACCCGCCAGTTCCTCCTGCAGGGCCAACGAGAAAAAGTTCAGGAAGGCCTTGCTGGCGCCATACACAGCCAGGCCCTTGCCGGGTAGAAAGGCGCCCACCGAGGACACGTTGATGATGTGGCCGCCGCCGCGCTCGCGCATGAACGGGATAGCAGCGCGGCACAGGGTGATAGTCGCATCGACATGCAGGCTGACCATGTCACGCTGGCCATCTATGTCGAGGTCCGGGAAAAAACCGTAGGTGCTGAAACCCGCATTGTTGACGAGGTAGTCCACCGGGCCCAGCTGGCGCAGGGCCTCCAAGGCCCGCGCCACCCCCTCGATCGTGGTGAGGTCCGCCTCGATGGGATGCAATTGCGCGCGCCCGGCCAGTTCATCCCGCAGCTGGGCCAGCCGCTCGCCGCGTCGCGCCACCGCGATAATCACCTCGCAGCGATCCGCCAGCTGGCGGCAGAATTCTGCGCCCAGCCCCGCCGAGGCGCCGGTGACCAGTGCGGTCGTCTTATGCTCTGTCATGCCAGTGTACCTCCTCACTCATAGAGTACCTTTAGGCGCGGCGCACATGGACATCGAAGCGCACCGCCTTGCCGGCGATGCTGTGGGAAGGTTGGCGCCCCGCCAGGTATGGGGCCCGGGGGGGGCGCTTGACGACGACCCGGGCGACATCCTGCGCCAGCGCCCACAGCAACAGCTGCTGCGCATCCTGCTGGCAGTCCGCGGAGGCCAGCAGCGCCTGGAACAGGGCCATTTCCTTTTTCACGGCCGCGCGCTTGTCCCGCGCGGGAAACATCGGATCGAGATAAATCACATCCGCCGGGCCCGCTTGCATCGCTGCCGGGTCCCGCGCATCGCCGGGAAACAGGCGCATGCGCTGCACCACCTGGCGCTGCCACTCGTCGCCGCGGGCGAGCGCCAGCTGCAGGCCCTGTGCCAGCATCGCGGCAAGCACCGGTTCGCGTTCACACAGGGTCACCGCACAACCCATATCCGCCAGCACAAAGCTGTCCCGGCCGAGACCGGCAGTGGCGTCAAGTACCCGCGGGAGCCGCCCGCCGGCTATACCTACCGCCCTGCCGAGCAGCTCGTTGTGGCCGGAGCGCCGCCGGTGGCGCATGGCGTCGCTGCCGAATTCAACCGTCACGGGGCCGGGAAGAGCCCGCCCCGCGGCGGGTCTGCCCGAATTTCGTTTACTTGCACCGGGGGGGCCGCCAGCGGTCAGCGCCGGCGTCTGCCGCAGGGCCAACACCTCGTCGCTCACCACCAGCAACACGGCAAAATTCTCACAGCTGGCGGGGTCGGTGCCGGTGGGGGCCAGCGCAACCCCAAGCTGCCGAGCCAGGAGGGATGCCAGCGGGACGTCACCGGGCCCGGCCGCCGCCACTGCCAGGAGTAAACCAGTCAATCCTCGGTAATCACTTTGCTGCCGCGCTTCTTCAGCAACACCGCCAGGTCGTCGAACAGCTCCTCGGGGCTGGGCGCGGAGGTGGACCTGCGATCGCGTTCGGTGCCCTCGTAAGGGTTGGCCCCGCGCTGCGGCAAACGCCTGTCATCCAGCCCCAGGGCCAGGCTCTGCCCTTCCAGCTCGATCACTATCTGCAGGTTGTAGGCATGGCGCGACAGCCCATGCTTGTCGACGATGCGAAAGCGCCGGGGACCGCTCTTGTCCTGCCGATCCGCGCCTTCGGTGAGATGACAGCTCAGCGCACTGATGGACTTGCCCGAAAGCTGGGTGCCCTGCAGGGCGGGTAGCCCCCTGTTGCAGGCACTGATAAAGGCCGGGGTGGCGACCATCGGGGCTGCCCGGGTGGCGGCCTGGGCGTCGCCCACAGGTTTCCAGCTGGGGCTTTCGCAATGAAAATCGCCTATCAGCACCTGGTGCGCCTGGGCGAGGTCAACCATGCGCGCCAATTCGATAGTGACATCCCCCACGATGTAGCTGAATACCGTGGGGTTGACGCCCTCCGCCTGGTACAGCTCGTAGTGGCCGCCAATGTGGTAGGCGGTGCGGATGACCGGTACCGTATTGCCCCGGGATGCGGCCCGCGCCACCGCGTTGTCCGCCACCACCAGCAACATGAAGTAGAACAGATCCTGGTTCGCGGCGGAACCGAGATCCCGGTTCCAGATGTAGTAGCCATCACCGGTGGTGGTGCGGGCGAAATTGACCTCGATCCCCTGCGCCAGCAATTTGTTGTAGGCGGAATTCAGCGAGTAGGACAGGCTGTTCAGCTGGCTGGCTTGCTCGAAGGGTGTGTACAGGGAGAACTCGACGATATCGAGCAGCACCACCGCCCGGCTCTCCACGTAGCTCAGGCCGTAACGCCGGATCAGCTGCTCCACGGCCTCCAGCACATTTTTTTCCTCGGTCAGCGCGGTATTGAGCTTGATAAAGGTGGGGGCTACCTCGAGCCGCTCGCTGACCTTGAACAGCTGCTCCCGCGTTTTCCGCCTGCGGCCGGAAATCAGTTTCCTGATAAAGGCCTCGTTGTCATCACCCTCCGCGGCGCCGGCGCCCGCCCCGGCACAATAGTTGCCCAGGAAATAGTGGGGCACGAAAATGACCAGCAGGCCGCGCTCGTCCGCGCTCCAGCAAAGCACGATATTCTGTCCGAGCCGCCACTGCCGGCGCAGGGTCTGCTCCAGGGTCTTGAGATTGCCCCGCTGGACAATGCTGATCGAGTCCCGCGACTCGCGATCTCCCGGGAGACTGTCTGTCATGCTGGATTCCGCCATTTCCGCGCTCGTTTTTATCTGTCCGACCAGCTAGCATTATAGGGGTCCGCCTGCCGGGGGGCTACTTTGTCTGCAACGCTCTGTCTGCAACGCGCCCGGGGTTGCGCCCAGGCACCGCCACCACCAAGGAAACCTGCCCACCATGACGACTCGCCTGCGCTCGTACCTGGCCTCACTTTCACTCCCGCTGCTGGCTGCCTGCGGCAGTTATGATTTCACCGTCAACGAAAAGGTCATCTACACGCCGGATCCACTGTTCACCGATTTCGACGTTCCGGACAAGGCCCTGCGCGAATGCATCAGGCGGGCCATCAATGACGCCAAGGCCACCAGTGCCAACGAAGTGTCGTCCCTCAACTGCGCCAGGGCGGGCATCGAGACCCTCGCGGGCCTGTCCACCTTTACCGAACTGGAACAGCTCACCCTCTCCTCCAATAACATCGTGGACATCAGTGAACTGGCCGCACTGTCCGTGCTGCAGGAACTGTACCTGGACGACAACCATGTCATCGACGCCGTGCCGCTGTACCAGCTGCCCGCCCTGCAACGGGTAGACCTGTCCGGCAATCCCGAGCTGCTGTGCCCTGCCAGCGGCAGCCTGCTGCGGGTCGCGGACGTAACCCTGCCCGACCATTGCCAGTAGCATGACCGCTACCGGGCATGCCTCTCCCGCTGGTCCGGTGAGCAATTGCCCGTGTTCTACCGCCTGCTGAGCCGGCTGCCCCTGCCGCTGCTGTACGCGCTGGCATGGCCGGGATACCTGCTGCTTTACTACCTGGCAGGCTATCGCAAAACCGTGGTTCGGCAGAACCTGAGCCAGGCCTTCCCCGAGAAGAACACCCGGGAAATCACCCTGCTGGCAAAGCAGTTTTACCTGCAGCTGGTGCAGGTGGCGCTGGAAATACTCAGGACCCGTCGCATGAGCGCCGCGGACATCCGGCGCCGCGTCAGTGTCGTGAACCCGCAGCTGCTGCGGGAATACTCCAATGACTTCCAACAACCGGTGATTGTGCTTGCCATTCACCAGGGCAACTGGGAGTGGATGCTGCACGGCGTAAAGCTGCACCTGGACATTCCCATTGACCCGGTCTACAAGCCGCTGCACAACAAAACGCTGGACCGGCTGATGTTCGAGATTCGCAGCCAGTTTGGCTCGCGACCCATCACGATGGCCTCCGCAGCCCGGGACATACTGCAGGCGCCGGCGCGAGTTCAGGCTGTTCGTGATGGTGGCGGACCAGGCGCCGATCGAGCACAGAGCGCTGCTACTGGCTGCCCTTCCTCAACCGCGAAGCCGCCTTCTACGTGGGCGGGGAGAGTATCGCGACAATGACCGGCTATCCCGGTGTTGTTTGCCCAGTGCCGGCGACGCGCCCGCGGCTACTACGAGGTGGAGTTCAGGGAAGTGGCGAAGCCCCCCTACCGCCGGGGCGAGCATCGCATCACCGCACGCTATGTAGAGCTGGCCGAAGCGGCCATTCGCAGCGAGCCCCAGAGCTGGTTGTGGAGCAATCGCCGCTGGAAACGGCAGCCGCCCCAGCGCTAGCAGCGTTGCTGCTAAAGGCAGCTGGCAGCCAGTCGAAGCCCCGCCCTGCTCCGCCCACACCACCCGCTCCAGGGAATCCAGCACCGACAGCAGCGCCTCCTCGGCCTTCTCCCGGCTGTTATTGTTTTCGCTGATATGGGCGACCACCAGGTGACCAGCGCGGGCGCCGCCGAGCTGGCGCAGCAGGTCCGCTGCCTGGGTATTATTGAGATGTCCCCAATCGCCGCCCACCCGGCGTTTCAGGTGAGGCGGATAGGCCCCGCCCAGCAGCATCGGCAGATCGTGATTGAACTCCAGCAGCAGGCTGTGGCAGGCGACGAAACTGTTCGCCACATGGGGGGTGACACTACCCAGATCCGTGAGTATGCCGAGGGTCTGCTCTCCCCAGGACAACCGAAACTGGCAGGGCTCCGCCGCATCGTGGGGCACCGTTACGGCCCTGACCTCAAGGCAGCCGATACTGAAACATGTCCTCGCAGTTAAACCGGCGCAAGTGCGTGACTGCCGTCGCAGCGGCCGGTCCCGGCAGGTGCCATGGGTGAGATAGACGGGAATGCCGAATTTGCGCGACAGCGCCGCCACTCCCGCGCAGTGATCGGAGTGTTCATGGGTCACCAGGATGGCGTCCAGCTGCTCCGGGTCCAACCCCGAGACGCTCCATGCGCCGGATGGTTTCCCGCAGGGAAAACCCGCAGTCGACCATCACCAGGGTGTCGCCGGCTCGGACCAGGGTGGCATTGCCCTTGCTGCCGGAGCCGAGGCGAGGCGAATTCGCATCGCTCAGTCGATATTGCCCTTGATCAGCGCCAGCAGGGCCTGCTCGTCGCGCTTGTCGATGAGCGCGGGCTCATCCCCCTGCGGGTCCTGCGGTCGAATCCTGATCGCCTGCGTCCCGGGCATCGAGCGATTCCACCGATACCACAAACTCCTGGCCGACCAGGGGATGCTTCATCACTGTCCCAAGCCAGTCGAACCAGCCCTTTTCTTCCTCGGCTGCGATGCCCAGAAAGCGCACATAGTAGATGCCGGCGCTGCGATCCCGATCGGTGATTTCGAAATGTGGACTCCTCCAGGGCGCGACCCAGCGGACGCCCAGGCCCGGTCAAAAGGCAGTCTCCAGGCGCAGATAGGTATAGCCTTCCGGCGCCTCCTGCATGGTAGATCTTGCCGCTCGGCGCTGATGCGCCTGGTCGGCGATCATGGACACCGGCGCCGAGTCCGCGCTATTGGCGATGAACTGCGCAACCGCCTGCAGCATCTCCTCTTCCTGCGCCAGGTCAGTCGAGATTTGCGGGCCAGCTGTTCGACATCGCCGGCCTGGCTCATCTGCAGGACATGCAGTTCGCTGGTGCCGCGCTGCACCCCCTGCTCCATGCGAAACCGGAAGCGGCTGGCCATGGGCTGGCCTTCCAGGCTCACCCAGTAGGTCTCCATGATGCCGGCGCTGGCATCCACCCGCGCAACGGCTATCTGCGAAGCGGCCAGGAAGTTGCGCACCTGTGGCCACACCTGGCCGGGCGCGATACCGATCAGCGTCCAGCTCTCATCACCCAGGTTCTGGATCTGCACCAGCTCGTCCTCGGCGCCGGCAACCAGCGGTGCCGGCCGGGGCACTTCGAACTTGCCGGCCGCCAGGATCGTGTCCTGCACGGGCGGGATTGGACGTACATTTCGCGCGCAGGCGCTCAGCTTTCACCATCGGGCACACGCGGATCGGCGGTACCTCCCGGGCCTTCTTGTAATCCTTCGGACTTGTCGCGGAACACGCCCTCGTCACCGAACAGGTAACCACAGCCGGTGCCGAGCAAGAACAGCAGCACCGGGATCAATATCACACTTCACCAATCTGGTCGGATGTTCCATCAAACTCCCGCCGCCTCCAGAGCCGCACTGACCTGTGTGCCGATAAGCTTCATCAGCGGTGTCAGTGGCAGCCGTATACCCTCCTCGATCAAGCCCAGCTGCTGCAGGGCCCACTTCACCGGGATCGGGTTGGCCTCGACGAACAGTGCCGGTTCAGGGGCGCGAGGCGCTTCATTGATCGACGGCGGCGCCGGCGCGATCGCCCGCCAACGCCAGCCGACACAACTGCGCCATCGCTGGCAGGCGCCACATTGGCGGTCACCGAGATATTGCCGTGGCCGCCCGCCAGCATCAGTTCCATCGCCGTCGGGTCGTCTCCGGAGTAAATGGCAATCGCTGTCGCCGCACAGCGCTGATCAACTCCCGCCCCCGCGCGAGATCACCGGTGGCATCCTTGATGCCGACAATATTCTCCAGCTCGGCCAGTCGCACCACGGTGTCATTGCTCATATCGACAGCGGTTCGCCCGGGTACATTGTAAAGTATCTGGGGCACGTCGACCGCGTCGGCTATCGCCTTGAAGTGTTCATACAACCCGCGCTGGGTGGGTCGATTGTAATAGGGCGTGACCAGCAGGCAGGCCGTCCGCGCCCGCCGCGGCCGCCGCCTCGGGTCAGGTCGATCGCCTCCCAGGTGGAATTGGAACCGGTGCCCGCCACGACTGGCAGCCGCCCGCGCATGTAATCGACGCAGTGGCGGATCACCTGCGCAGTGCTCCGTCGACGCTGAGGGTGGCGCTCTCGCCGGTGGTTCCCACTGCCCCGATCGCCGCAGTACCCGCCGCAAGGTGCAGGTCGAGCAGTCGCTCCAGGGCGGCCCAGTCCACGCTGCCATCGGCATGCATGGGGGTGACCAGGGCGACGATACTGCCGGTAATCATTCGCTTTCTCCGAAATTGGCGCGGCTCGCGGGACACCTGTTCTGACGCAGGCCGGCGGAAGTCCGCCATTATCCATGACAACGGCCGTAAGACAACCAGATTGGGCTAAAATGAAATGCGCTAGAATGCCCTGGCGGCACGGCGCAGCCTCAGGCACCCCGCGCCACGCAGGCACTGGTATTTTCCAACGAGGGAGGTTGATCACCATGAGACTGACAAGACGAGCGGGTTCATTTGCGGTCGCGGTTGCGGCCCTGCTGCTGGCCGCGACGGCGACCGCCCAGAGCGCCGCGAAAGTCGGCGAGCTGTCCACCCTGGACCGGCAGTACATGACGCAGCAGCGGGATTTGCTGCAGGACCTGGCTGCGCTGGAGCTGGGGCGCAGGTTCAGCGGCGAGAAGGGCAACGACCTGCAGATTCTGCAGTTGCTGCTGGACAAGCGGCTGGTGAAACCTGACCAGACCCGGGAGTTGCAGGCCATGGGCGTGGTCATGGGTGATCTGCTGGCTGCAGATCTCGACATGCACTGGGTCATCTACGAGGACGCCCAGGGTCGCAGCCGGGCGCTGCGCTACAAGCAGAGCGACGAATACCTGTTTCCGGTGACCATGATTTCCAGGCGCCAGGAGGCCGGCAGCGACACCCCGGTGGTCGATATTTACCAGAAGGCTTATGACACCATTGCAGCGGTGAGGCCACCGGCGCCTTTTCAGTGACACCGCCGCCGGTCGTGGCCTTTCGCAGCCCGAGCCTTTAAACTCAGGCGCTAATTCACTGACTGATGACTGCAATGAGCGATCCGCCCGCCGGCTTCAGGCTTGTCCGGGAGAATGACAAGGATGCCCTGCTCGTACTCTCGGGCGCCTGGGTGCAGGGCTCAAACGCGGGCGACTTCGCCGCCCTCGGCGCCCAGCTGCGCGCGGGCACCGCTACCCGGTTGCGACTGGACGGTGAGGCCCTGCTGCAGTGGGATTCCACCCTGGTGGCCTTCCTGCTGCAATGTCACGATTACTGCGCGGCCGCGGGCATAGAACTCACTACCCGCAACCTCCCCCCCGGTGCGGCGAGGCTGCTGAAGCTGGCAACCACGGTGCCGCCGCGCCAGCAGCCGGCTGGGCCCAGGGGCAATTGGCTGGCGCGACTGAACCCGCTGAACTCGCTGCGCAACATCGCAGAGATCCTGAAGGAATCGCTGGCGTTCACCGGCGAGGTCAGCATCGCCCTGGCCCGGCTGGTGACGGGACGATCGAATACCCGCTTCCAGGATTTCCGCCACTTCGTCTACCAGGCGGGGCCCGAGGCCCTGGGTATCATCAGCCTTACCAGTGTGATGGTGGGCATGATCCTGGCGTACCTCGGGGCCGTGCAGCTGCAGCAGTTCGGTGCCGGGGTCTACGTGGCCAACCTGGTGAGCATCGGCATCCTGCGGGAGATGGGCGTGCTGATGACGGCAGTGGTCATGGCCGGCCGCACCGGCGCCGCCTATGCGGCGCAGCTGGGCACCATGCAGACCAACGAGGAGATAGACGCCATCACCACCATGGGTGTTTCCCCGGTCGAGTTCCTGGTGATCCCCCGCATGCTCGCCCTGCTGCTGGTGATGCCACTGCTCACCCTGTATGCCAACCTGCTGGGAATCGTGGGGGGTGGCGTCGTGGCAGGGGGAATGGGCATCAGCCCCCTGCAATACATCAGCCAGACCGAGAACGCGCTGGCTGTCAACCACCTGGCCGTAGGCCTGGTCAAGAGCCTGGTCTTCGCCGTACTGATCGCGGTGGCGGGTTGTCGCGCCGGCATCAATTCGGGCAGGAGTTCCGCCGCCGTGGGCGATGCGGCCACGGAGGCGGTCGTCACCGCCATCGTCTACCTGATCGTCGCCGACGCGGGCATCAACATTCTCTGCCAGCAGCTGCGCATATGAGCAGCGGCGCCGCTCCAGAGCCCCATATCAGCGTCCGCGAGCTCACCATGGCCTACGGCTCCTTCGTCATCCAACGCGACCTCAGCTTCGATGTTCGCCGCGGCGATATCTTCGTGATCATGGGCGGCAGTGGCTGCGGCAAGAGTACGCTGCTCAAGCATATGCTGGGCCTGATCGAGCCGGCTGCAGGCGACATACTCTACAGCGGCGAGAGTTTTACCCGCGCCGGCGCGCAGCAACGGGATGCCATCCGCCGGCGCTGGGGCATCACCTACCAGACGGGAGGCATGTTCAGCGCCATGACCCTGGCGGAAAACGTCGCGCTGCCGCTACAGCTCTACAGCGACTACAGCCCGGACGAGATCGCCGACATCGTTGCCTATAAGCTGGCCCTGGTGGGGCTTGCCGGCTACCAGGCGTTCTATCCAGCCGAAATCAGCGGGGGCATGCTCAAGCGGGCCGCGCTGGCGCGGGCGATCGCGCTGGACCCGGAAATACTGTTTTTCGACGAACCCTCCGCGGGGCTCGACCCGATCAGTTCGAGGCTGCTGGATGACCTGATATACGAGCTGAAGGAATCCACCGGGGCCACCGTAGTTATGGTCACCCACGAACTCCCGAGCATATTCGCCATCGCGACCAACTCCGTTTACCTGGACGCCGCCAGTCGCACCATGATCGACTACGGCGACCCGGCCTGGCTGCGGGACCACAGCCAACAACCGGTGGTCAGGGAATTCCTCACCCGGGGCGGCGGCCCTGCAAAGACAACAGCAGCACGGAGTTCGCAAAATGAGTGAGAAGCCTCATGCCATAGCCATCGGGGCGTTTATTCTCGGCGCCCTGCTAATCGGGATCACCATCGTCATTTTCGCCCTGGGCTCGAATTTTGGCCGGTCGCGGGAACTGGTAGTGATGGTGTTCGACGGCTCGGTCAAGGGCCTCAACGTCGGCGCTCCGGTCGCCCTGAGGGGCGTGCAGATCGGCCAGGTAACCCGCGTCGAATTGATGCTAAATGCCGACAGCCTCGACCTGATCATGCTGGTTGAGGCCGAATTGAGTGGCGAGAATATCAAGCGCCTGGGCGGCAGTACCAAGGATGTGACGGATGGGCTGATCGCACGCGGCCTGCGCGCCCAGCTCAAGACCCAGAGCCTGCTCACCGGCCTGCTCTACATCCAGCTGGACTTCCATCCGGACAAGCCGCCGGTACTGGCGCAGATTGACTCGGAATACACCCAGATTCCCACCATCCCCACCGACCTCGAACTGCTGGCCCGGCAGGTGGAGGAGATAGACCTGGCCGTGCTGGCAGGCAAACTGGAAGGCACCATAACCGGCCTCAATGCCTTTGTGACCAATCCCGCCTTCCAGGCCCTGCCGGCGAAGCTGGAGGACAGCCTGGCCTCACTCACCGCCCTCAGCAATGAACTCAGGAGTCAGGTGGCCACTTCCGGACCGAAACTCGACGGTGTGCTCGACGGCGCGTCCGCCACCCTGGCCGGAGTGAACGAGGAGTTACCCAAGCTCTCCGCCCTCACCCGGAAAAACCTGGATGTGCTCGGCGAGGCCATCACGGCGTTTGAAGATACCATGCGGAATGTCGACAGCCTGGTAGCGCCGGGGTCCGCCACGGCCTACCAATTGGACAAGGCCCTGCGGGAGCTGACCCTGGCCAGCCGGGCGATACAACAACTCGCCAACATGCTGGATCGTCAACCCGAGGCGCTGCTGCGCGGCAAACAGGAGGATACCCAATGACCAGCAAGCCGAATCGAATCATCCCCTGCCTGTGTCTTGTGCTGTGCCTCACCGCCTGCGGCAGCTCACCCCCGAGTAATTTCTACCGGCTCACCCCCGGCGTCGCCCCCGCGCCCGGCGGCCAGCAACCCTCCCTGGGTATCGGGCCGGTCGATATTCCCGAATTCCTCAATCGCAGCGCCCTGGTATATACCCGCGGCGGCAACCAATTGCAACTGGCAGACACGGATCGGTGGGCGGAGCCTCTGGAGTACGGTATCAAGCGGGTCGTCGGCCTCAACCTGTCCCAGCTGATGCACACGGAAAACCTGCGATTTTTCCCCTGGGATCTGCGCCAGGCGCCGGATTATGGGGTCAGGATCAATATCATGGACCTGGATGCCCGTGACGGCCAGGCGACCCTGGTCGTGGACTGGCTGCTGTACCAACCGAGCGACGGCTCCACCCTCACCCACCGTATCAGCCAGTTCAGCCAGGCGCTGCCGGCCGGGGAATTGCAGGCGGCGCAACTCCCGGCCGCCTACAGCGCCCTGCTGTTCGAGCTGAGCCAGACTATCGCTGCTGCGATCAGGGTCGAAATGCAAAACCCGCCGTGAGGCGGGTTTTGAGTGAAAGTTTTTGACGTGCCGCTGACGAACTACTGGAAGTTGTAGCGGAACTCCATGCCGTACATCCGCGGCTCCTCGGTGCGGCCATAGGAGGGAGAGCCGTCGGTAAATGCCGTTGCCAGTTCCCCGCCGAGGCCGCCCGGGTCCACATTATCCGGGGTCCAGTTGGTGGCGTTGGTGACGAACGCGGCCACGGTCCAGTCCCGCTCCGGGCTGTTGTAGGCCACCCGGGCATTGAGCTGCTCGAAGTCGTCGCCGTCCGGGCATTCGCTGAAGGGCGGTTCGGTGAGGTTCCCGGTGGCGGAGAAATCGCTGATGATCAGCTTGCCATCCACCTTGGTCAGGCCATACACGTCATTGGGCAGGCCCGCCGCCTTGTTGTTGACCACGTAGCTGCAGCTGGTGCGCTCTGCGCCGCTGGTAAAATTGTAGGCCAGGGCAACCTGCAGCTCGCCGCCATTACTGAAATCGAAACTGTAATTGGCGCCAACGGTGTAGTTCAAATCGGGACTTTCCGCGAAGGTCTCGCCGGAGCGGTCGATCACCTGGCAAACCCCGTCAATCACCCGGCGCTCGTCCCGGCGCTCGTAGGTGGCGTCGAGGTAGCCGGTGTTGAAATACAACTCCAGTGAAGGCAGCGCCAGCCAGTTGACGTTGAGCTCGAAGCCATCGCCCTCCACGTCCGAGGTCTCGAACAGGTAGGTGCCGACAGTGGAATCGGGGAGGCACTCCGCCTCGATAAACGCGAGCGACTGCAGGTTGTCGTAGGTATAACTGAACACCGCGGCGTTTACCCTCACGGTGTTGTCCAGCCAGCTGGATTTAATGCCCGCCTCGTAGTTGGTGACCTCCTCCGGGTCGAAGGGCGGGGCGAAGATCTCGCCGGCGCTGTTGAATCCGCCGGCCTTGTAGCCCTCCGCATAGGACAGGTACAGCATCATCTCCTCCAGGGCCTGCCATTCCAGCACCGCCCGCGGTGTCATCTTGGACCAGTTCTCGTTGGTTTGCAGGAAACCGAGCTCACCGTCGGGATCGTACTTGCCGTTGCCATCGAGCCGGGTTTCGGTGGGAAAGGCGAAGGCGATGACGTAATCATTGAATTGTACGTAGCGACCGAACTCCTTGTCGTCCTGGGTGTAGCGCACGCCGCCAGTGAGGGCGAGGGTATCGGTGATGTCGTAAGTCAGGTCAGTGAAGCCGGCGTAGGAGCGGTACTTCGCGTTGATGCGAATCTGCTCGCGGTAGCGGATATCGTCCTGCAGCGCCTGGGCGCCGCTGGTCACCGTGCGCTGGTTGAACGGGTCGGGGAACTGGGTGAAGGCGAGATCGATGGGCAGTCCGGGGGGGAAAGCATCGTAGGGCGCGCCAATCTCACCCTCCGCGATCAATTTGTCGAGAGCCTGGGGTGACAGGTGGATACCGCTGGTCTGCCGGGCGTGCTCATCATAGGCGTTGAGGCCCGCGGTCCAGCGCCACTTCGAGCCCACCTCCCCGTCCAGGCGCAGCTCCTGGCTCAGGGCATCATTCTTCTCCTTGTTAAGGTCGTTGAAAAAGAAGAACAGCTCGGCCGAGCCGTCCTTCTCCTCCGGGTTGCGCGTCTCGAAATGGCGGTAGGAGCTGATGGAGGTCAGGGTCGCCCAGTCCATATCGTAAGTCAGGTGGTAGGCGGCTCCCCACAGGTCGCGTTTCTCAGGCAGGTCGGAATCGCTGGCCACCTTGTTGAAGCCGCCGCCGTTGTCACGCGGGCCCCACACGGCGCTGGAGCGCACCCGCGAGTCCTGGTCGGTCTGGTCGAACTCCAGGCGCAGGTTGGTGTCGAGCTTATCGGTGGGCAGCCAGCGCAGCTGGGTGATGATGGAACGGTTGCCCTCCCGCGCCAGGTCATCGCCGTTGCTGACGTTGTCGATCCAGCCATCGCGCTCGTTCCACAGCACGCCGGTGCGAAAATACAGGTTCTCCGCCAGCGGCACGTTGGCGACCCCGTCGAGCTGGTAGCGGTTGTAATCGCCCACCGTGCCCCGGGCCCAGCCGTACAGTTCCTCGTCGGGTTTGTTGGTCACGTACTGGATGGCACCGGCGGCGGCATTGCGACCGAACAGGGTGCCCTGGGGTCCGTTGAGGATCTCGACCCGGGCGATGTCGTTGAAGGCCACCTTGGAGCCGCCGGAGCGGCCGATATAGACACCGTCCTGGTAGACGCCCACCGCCGGGTCGGCGCCGATGCCGAAGTCGCTGGTGCCGATGCCGCGAATGGCGTAGCTGGGCTGGTTGGCGGCCTGGGAAATCGATACGTTGGGGGTGAATATCCCCAGGTCGCCGATGTCGGTCGCCGACAGGTTGGTGATCTGTTCCGCGCCGAAAGCCTGCACCGCGATCGGCACGTCCTGCAGCCCCTGCTCGCGTTTCTGGGCGGTGACGATTACCTCTTCCAGCGCCTGGGCGAGGGCGCCGTGGTGGGTCAGGGTGAGGCTGGCGGCCAGTACGGCCAGTACGGAACGACGCAGTGCGATGGCGTGTGTGCGTTGCATGGAATCCCCAGAGTGAGCGTTCAGGTAAATTATTGGAATTGCGAACCGCGGCATTTTTTTTGTTCCGCCCGGGCAATATGCCCGATCGCCCGGTTGCAGACAATAGCCCGCCCGGGGCAGCCCCCTCAGGCGGCGCGCAATTCGACCACCTCGCCCACGCCGACCAGCAGCGCCGGGTCCTTGTTGCGGGCGTTGCCCACTGCCCGCGGCAGCGCCTGCAGCCGCAGGGTCTGCTTGAGTTCGCTGCGAAACAGCGGGTCGCCGGCTGCGATGGCATGGTTGCAGTCGAGCCAGCGCTCGCACTCATCCGCCGCCAGGATCACGGGCATGCGTCGGTGCCAGGGCGCAAACGAAGGCGCCGCCGCCGTGGTGACCAGGGTGCAGGACAGCAGCGTGTCGGCGCCGCCCTGCCACAGATCCCACAGGGCGGCGACCGCGAGCGCGCCCGCCTCGTTGCTGATGAGCCAGGGCTGCTTCGCGGCACCTTCCTGGCGCCACTCGATAAAACTGCTCATGGGAACGATGCCGCGCCGGGACCTGAAGGGACCGCGAAAGGCCGGGCTGCTGCCCAGGGTTTCGCAGCGGGCATTGAACATCGAATACTTCTGGTCGACCTCCTGCGCCCAGGAGGGCGTCAGCCACCAGCGCGCGGATGCCAGCTCCCGCTCGGCCGCAGGGCCGCGCACCAGGGCCACTTGCTCAGTGGGCGCGATATTCACCGCGCCGGGCAGTTTGAGGTCAATACCCAGGTCCCGCAGCAGTTGCTGCAGCCCGGGACTGTCGATCACATTGAATCGCCCACACATGGAACACCGCCTGCTCTGCCGCACCAGGTCTGCAATAGTAAACCCCCGGGGCCCACCGGCCCATGCCGGGATGCTGCCGTGGAGGATTTCTTGCCTGGGTCCACCGGCCGAGAGTACTCTGGGCGCCGATCTGGCAGCGGAGACCAACATGACTGACAAACCCCTGGCACCGGCCATTGCAGGCTGGCACACCATGGCACAGGAGCCGCACCTGATCGGCAGCCAGTGCAGCCACTGCAACACCTATTTTTTCCCGCCCCAGTACCAGTACTGCCGCAATCCCGCCTGCGACAGCACGGATTTTCACGAGGTGCCGCTGAGCCGGACCGGGCGTATCTGGAGCTACACCAACGCCTGCTACAAACCCCCAGCGCCCTTCGTGGCGGAGGAGCCCTTCGAGCCCTACGCCATCGCCGGGGTGGAGCTGGAGAAAGAGCAGATGGTGGTGCTGGGCCAGGTGGTCAAAGGTGTGACCGTGGCCGACCTGAAGGTGGGCATGCCGATGGAGCTGGTGCTGGAAACCCTGCACGAGACAGATGCCGACATCAAGGTCACCTGGAAGTGGCGGCCCCTGGCGGCCGCTGTCAAACCTGCGACGGGAGCGTAAAGCCATGGCCAATGAAATCGCGATTATCGGCGCCGGCATGCACCCCTGGGGTAAATGGGGCCACAACTTCGTCCAGTACGGCGTGGCCGCCGCCCGCGAGGCCCTGGCCGACGCCGGCATACCCTGGCGGGACGTCCGCTTCGTCTCCGGCGGCGCGACCGTGCGCTGCGGCTACCCCGGTTACGTCGCCGGCGCCACCTTCGCCCAGGCCCTGGGCTGGCAGGGAGCTGAGGTCAACACCTCCTACGCCGCCTGCGCCTCCGGCTCCCAGGCCCTGGCGGCGGCGCGCAACAAGATCCTCGCCGGGGCCTGTGAGGTCGCCCTGGTGGTGGGGGCGGACACCACCCCCAAGGGTTTCCTGGCGCCGGCCGGTGGTTACCGTCCGGACGACCCGGACTGGGTGCGCTTCTACCTGGGCATCACCAATCCCACCTACTTCGCCCTGTACGCCCGCCGCCGGATGGACCTGTACGGCGACACCCTGGAAGACTTCGCGGCGGTGAAGGTGAAGAACTCCAGGGTCGGCGCCAAGAACCCCCGCGCCCGCTACCGCAAGTGCTTCAGCGCGGAAGACGTGGCGGCCTCGGCCATGGTGGCCGACCCCCTGCGCCTGATGGATATCTGCGCCACCAGCGACGGCGGCGCCGCCCTGATCGTGTGCAGCCTGGACTACGCCCGCCGCATCGGCAAGGCGGATGCGCCGCGGGTGGCGGCCATCTCCACCGTCACCCCCACCTTCGCCAGCGGCGTGGTGGAGATGCCGGATATCGCCACCGACTCGGCGGCGGCGGACGGGGTGCAAGCGCTCAGCTACCGCTCCTCGATCCCCCTGAAAGCCTACGAGGAGGCGGGCATCGATCCCCGCGACGTCAGCCTGGCGGAGGTCTACGACCTCTCCACCGCGCTGGAGCTCGACTGGATCGAGGACCTGTGCCTCACCCCCAGGGGCGAGGCGGCCGCCGCCCTGCGCCGGGGCGATACGGCGATTGGCGGCAGAATTCCGGTCAACGTCTCCGGTGGCCTCGCCTGCTTCGGCGAGGCGGTCCCGGCCCAGGCCATCGCCCAGGTCTGCGAGCTCACCTGGCAGTTGCGCGGTGAAGCCGGCGACCGCCAGGTCAAGGGCGCCAAGGTCGGCATCACCGCCAACCAGGGCCTGTTCGGCCACGGCAGTTCGGTGATCGTCAAGAAATAGGTTGCGCCGCATTGCGAGTCAAACCGAATGTGCTGTTCCATTCGCGGCCGCAGCCGTGGAGCCGGGACATACCCGGACCCCGGCCGATAGTGGAACGCGAGTGAGAACTCGGTGGCTACTAAGGCGAGACCGAGTCCGCAGCCGTGCGCACTGAGACCTGTTGCAGGTAGGCGATGAGGTCCGCCCGCCGGGCGGGGTCGGGCACGCCGGCGCTCATCATGCTGGTGCCGGGGGTGGCCGCCATCGGGTTTTCCAGCCAGGCGTAGAGCAGCGCCGGGGTCCACACGAACCGGGCGGCCTGCAGCGGCTCCGAGTAGTAATCGAATCCCGGCTGCTTACCGGCTACCTTGCCAAAAATGCGGTGCAGGTTGGGGCCGTTGCCATGGCCTGCCTCCGCCTGGGTAAAGTGGCAGGTGCGACATTGCGCGAACACCAGCCGCCCCCGCCCCGGGTCCCCCTGCGGCGGCGCGGGCGTCGCGCCCGCTTCCAGCTGGGCGTTGCCATACGGGGTCGCCGACAGCAGCAGGACGGCGAGCACGGCGGGCAGCAAGCGCCTCATGCGGCCGCCCCGCCCGCCGCCGCGCGCCCCGCCCGGCGCCCGAAGAACGTCGCGTCCCCGACCGACAGGCCGCTGGCGATGTAGGGCGCGCCGGGCAGGCCCGCGCTGCTGCGCCCGGCGGCATAGAGGCCGGGAATGACTTCGCCAAAACTGCTGATCACCTCGCCGTCGAGCCCGGTGTGCAGGCCGCCGAAGGTGTGGGCGGGCACGAAAGACTTCGCGACCGACAGGTCCCAGGCGCTGTAGGGCGGGCCCTGCAGTGGCCGCAGGAAAGCCGGGCGCTTGTGGAAGAGTGGGTCCTCTAAATTCGCCGCGTGGCGATTGTAGTAGGCCACGTTATCCTGCAGGGCCCCTTTCGGAAAGCCCAGTTGCCTGGCCAGGTCACTGACAGTGTTGCCCTGCGCCACCCGCAGGAAGTCATCCTGCTGCGCCGGCAGCTCGCTGTCCCGGTCGGTGATCAACCAGGCGCGCCCCTGCTGGTGGTAGGCGATGGCATCCCCGAGCACGCCGTAATAGGTGTCCTCGGCGACGAAGCGCTGGCCGAAGGCGTTGACCACGATGCCCGACAGGACGGCCTCCGGCGGGTACAGAGGGACAATCGCAAAGCCCTGGTGCATGCGCAGGGCGGCGGCGCCCACCGCGATCCCCATGTTGATGCCCATGCCCCGGTCGCCGGCGCCGGCCCAGGGCACCGGGCAGTCGTACAACTCGGGGGCGTAATTGCGCACCATCTCCCGGTTGTGGATAAAACCGCCGCTGGCCAGGACGATACCGCGGCGCGCCCGGATGGTCCTGCGCTCGCCGGCCACGCTCACCTCCATGCCCAGCACCCGGCCGTCGTCGCCCACCACCAGGCGCTCGCCCGCCACCTCCGCCTGCATGGTCACTCCCAGCGCCGCCACCTGCGCCAGCAGGGCTGCCATCAGCACCCTGCCGCCGGTCAAGCCGGTCGCCACCGGCACGTGGCCCCGGGGGGCGGGCTGCGCCAGCTCGCGGGCCGGCCAGGCCAGCTCGCAACCGGAGAAATACAGGGACTCCCCCGCCATGGGCACCGTCATCGTCGTGGCCAGCTGCTCCCGGTAGGGCACGCCCTGGGCCACCAGCCAGTCGAAGTGGGCGCTGCTCTGCTCGCAGTAGAGCCGGATCTTTTCAAGGGGCGGGTGCCTGCCGCCGGCGCCGGAGATAAAACTGAACATGGCCTCGACACTGTCTTCCACGCCCAGGGCCCGCTGCAGGGCGGTACCGCCGCCGGCGTAGACCACTCCCGCGGAGATGGACGAGGAGCCGCCGAAGCGCGGCAGGGATTCGATCAGCAGCACGTCGGCACCCGCCCTGCGCGCCTCGATGGCGGCGCTGGCGCCGGCCGCGCCGGAACCCGCCACCAGCACGTCGGCGCTCATGTCCCAGGATGTCACCGCGGCGGCGGGCAGGGCGGCGGCGCCCGCGGCGAGCCCAGCGCTGGCCACCGCCCCGAAACCGGCCAGGAGGTCGCGCCGCCGCAGGCCCGGGGGCGTTGTCTGGTCAGTCATCGCGGCGGGCTCTCAAGGCGGCAGGCTGGCGTGTGGCGTCGTTCAATACTGGCGGATGTATTCGAGCTGGCCATCGATCATATAGGTCCGGTGCCGGCCGCCTTCGACATCGAGGCTGGCGCTGGCGTAGCCGGCATCACCTTCGTACAGGAAACAGATACCATCCTGCACGAAGACCATGCGCGGGGCGTAGTGGAATGCATCCCGGGCCTGGATGCGCTGCCTGGCCTCGGCGCAGTCGCAGCAGCCCGCCAGCTCAACCAGGCTGACGAAAGTGGGCGGCATCAGGCGGAAGGGATGCTCCCGATCCGCGAGTTCGGCGAAAGCCACTTCCGGCCGCACCCAGCGATGCTCGGCGATCTCACCCCCGTCCACGCTGACCTCCTGTCCGTCTGCGAGTACCGCGAGGAAAAACCAGGTGTCAAAGCGCCGCTTGGCACCCTCGGGCGTGGTCCAGTGCGACAGGTACACCAGCTGGTCGGCAGTGATGTCCAGGCCCGCCTCCTCGCGGGTCTCCCGGATCGCCGCATTGAGCGCGGCCCGATAGTCGTCGCGGTCCGGCGGGTAATCCGCCTCATCCACCCGACCACCGGGAAACACCCACATGCCGCCCATGTGTTGTACCGCCTGGCTGCGCTGGACCAGCAGGGCTTCCGGGCCCTGCTCGCCGTCGCGCACCAGCACCACGGTTGCCGCGGGGTAAACCGGTTCAACTGTCTTGCTCAACTCCAGCATGGCACAGGCTCCTGTCGACTCAGGGGAAAAATCGGCTGATGGTGTCGATCACGCAGGCGGGGCGCTCGCTCCCCTCGATCTCGATCGTCATTCGCACCACCACCTGCACGCCGCCCTTCACCGCCTCGGCGCTGATCACCTCGCCGCCGCCGCGCAGCCTGCTGCCCACGGGCACTGCCGCGGGGAAACGCACTTTCTCGCAGCCGTAATTCACGCCCATGGAGACGTTGTCCACCCGCATGATCTGGGGCAGGAACAGGTTGGCCAGGGACAGGGTAAGGTAACCGTGGGCGATGGTTCTGCCAAAGGGCCCGGCGGCGGCGCGCTTGGGGTCCACGTGTATCCACTGGTGGTCGCCGGTGGCCTCGGCGAACAGGTCGATACGCCGCTGGTCTATCTGCAGCCACTCGCTGTAGCCCAGGTGCGTGCCGACAGCGTCGAGTAATTGGGCGGGATTATTGAAGATGGTGGTCACTCTCGTCTCTCACAGGTTTGCGTGCAGCGGCGACTATACCACCGCAGCGGCCCCGGCTTCATTACCCCGGGGAAATTTGCCGCAGGGCTTGCGCACATTGGCCGCGCGCGTTGGCAAAGCCCAAATTGCTCGGCTATAGTTGCGCCCACAACAGCAAGGAGCAAAATTCCATGGAAAATATCGATATCGCCGGCATCCTGGATAAGTTTGTCATTCCGTGGGGCATCAGGCTGCTGCTGGCTCTGGCCATTTTCTACGTCGGTCGCATCGTCGTGGCCGCGGTCAGCGGACTGGTTCGCAGGCTGCTGCACAGTCGCGGTGTGGACGACATCCTGGTGGGTTTCCTGGTGGCCATACTGAGGTGGGTGCTGCTGCTGTTCGTGATCATCGCGGCACTCAGCCAGTTGGGCATCAATACCAATTCCCTCGTGGCAGTGCTCGGCGCGGCGGGCCTTGCCATCGGCCTGTCCCTGCAAAGCTCCCTGTCGAACTTTGCCGCGGGCGTGATGCTGATCATGTTCCGGCCCTTCAGCAAAGGCGACTTCGTCGAGGCGGGTGGGGCCACCGGGATTATCGAGCACATCAATATATTCACGACCACCATGACCACCGCGGACAACAAGGAAGTGATCGTGCCCAACGGCGCTATCATAGCGGGCACCATCACCAATTACTCCGCCCGGGCCACCCGCCGGGTTGATATGGTGTTCAGCGTTTCCTACGAGGACGATCTGCCAAGGGCGAAGCAGTTGCTGCAGGAGATTCTCGCTGCCGATCAACGCATACTGAAAGAACCCGCACCGGTGGTCGCCGTGGGCGCCCTGGGGGAGTCCGGCGTGAATTTCCTGGTGCGGCCCTGGACCAGTACGGCGGATTACTGGAACGTATTCTGGGATACCACGGAAGCCGTGAAAATGCGCTTCGGCGAGGCGGGCCTGGCCATTCCCTACCCCCAGGTCGATGTCCACATCAACAGGTCTGAAAAGTAATACCCGGGGGCCGATCTGGCCCCATCTCCTTAATTCACAAGTATTTTTTGGCCGCCCATAGGGGCGATGTGGTATAAATGCGAACTGTTTCCTAACAGCCGACCACCGCGGGGCAGATGCCCCGCTGTCGCCAGCCCCAGCGGAAAGTTTCCCACAGTGGCCAGCAAGTCCAGACAACTAACGCTATCCCTCGCTTTGCTCGCCGGGGCGACGACCGTCGCCGCGGTGATGTATGCGCTGCGCCCCGCCACCGAAACCGCCGAACCCGTTTACGCGGCAGTGACCGTGGATGTCGCCGAGGTGGTGAAGCAGAACCTGCGCATCAAGGTGCAGGCCCAGGGCACCGTGACGCCCTTACGACAAACCGCCATCCTGGCGGAGGTGAAGGGCCGGGTCGTCGAGGTGGCGAATAACTTCCAGGTGGGCGGGTTCGTCTCCAGGGATGCGGTGCTGCTGCGCATCGACCCCAGGGATTACCAGACAAGCCTGCTGCACGCCCAGGCGGCGCTGGAAGCCGCCGAAAGCGCCCTGGTCCAGGAAAAGGGCCGGGGCCAGGTGGCCCTGCGGGAGTGGGAAAAGCTGCCAAAAAACAGCCAGCGCAGCGAGGAGGCGCGGGATCTGTACCTGCGCCGCCCGCAGCTGGATGAAGCCAACGCCCGCCTGCTGGCCGCCCAGGCGGACCTGAATACCGCCCGCGACAATCTAGAACGCACTATTATCCGTGCCCCCTACGACGCACTGATCCGGCAAAAACACACCGATCTCGGCCAGTTTGTGAGCCCGGGTGCGGCCCTGGCCGACATCTTCTCGGTGGAGGCCGCCGAGGTGAGGCTGCCAATCCCGCAGAGCAAGCTGGACTACCTCGAATTGCCCGGGCTGGAGGGCTACGAAGACGGCGCGGCCATCGATCTGTACACCGACGTGGGCGGCGAGATCAAGCACTGGTCCGCCCGGCTGCACCGGACCGAGGGCGTATTCGACGAGCGCTCCCGTGTGCTCCACACCGTCGCCAGGATCGAGGACCCCTATGGCTTGCGCCATCCCGGCCAGCTGCCCCTGCGTATCGGCACCTTCGTCAATGCCGACATCGAAGGCCGAGAGCTGACCGATGTGGTCGTGCTCCCGCGCTATGTGCTGCGGGCGGGCAGCTTCGTGTGGGTCGTGGACAAGAGCATGCACCTGCGCAATCGCCAGGTCAGCAGTCTGCGCACCGGCGGCGACTGGGTCTACATAACGGCGGGCCTGGACGATGGCGAACAGGTGTCTCTCACCGGTCTCGACGCCTCCTTTGCCGGGGCCCTGGTTGAGATCAGGTCAGTCACCTCCAGCGACAGCCTGAAGGCGAGGGGCAACACGCCCGGCCCGGACACGCTCGGCGAGAACGCGCTCGGCGAGAAAACGCCCGAGGGGCAACAGAGCCGCGCGGCGGTCGCACCCGCGCCGGCTGCCGTGGTGGGCGCGCAATGAGCAGCGAACACCCCAGGGGTGTAATCGCCTGGTTTGCCCATAACCCGGTGGCGGCCAACCTGCTGATGCTGATCATCCTGGTGGTGGGGCTGGGCTCGGTCTTTACCATCCAGCGCGCCATGTTCCCGGCGCTGGAAATCGAGGCGATCTTCATTACCGCCCCCTACCCCGGGGCGGCTCCGGAGGAGGTAGAGCAGGGTGTCGTGCTGAAGATCGAGGAGGCCATCAACGACCTGGACGGCATCAAGCGGGTCGAGTCGGATGCCTATGAATCCTTTGCGCGGATATGGATCGAGCCCAACGATGGCTATGACCTGCCCAAACTGCTGTCCGAGATCCAGAACCGCATCGACGCCATACAGGAGTTCCCCGAGGAAGCGGAGAAGCCGGTCATCCGCCAGCCGGAGGTGCTGTTTCCTGCGCTTACCGTGCAGCTGTCGGGTGATATCGATGAGCGCGGCATGAAATCGCTGGCCACTGAAATGCGCCGCGAATTAGTGAGTCTTCCCGAAGTGTCGTCGGCAACAATCAAAGGGGCCCGCGACTACGAAATTTCCATCGAGATCTCCGAGGAGTTGTTGCGCGAGTACCACCTGGCCCTGGGTGATGTCGCCAATATCATCTCCGCCTCCTCCCTGGATATCCCCGCAGGCTCGGTGCAGACCCGCAACGGCGACATCATGTTGCGCACACTGGGACAGGCTTATGTGTTACCGGACTTCGAGGACATCGTCCTCAAAACCTGGCCCGACGGCACACGCCTGTTGCTGGGGGATATCGCCACCGTGCAGGATGCTTTCGTCGACGAAAGTGGCTTCTCCCTGTTCAATGGCCAGTATTCCATCGGTATCGACATCTTCGCGATGGGTCAGCAGGACATCATCGACACCGCGAATGCCGTCAGGGTCTACCTGGAGCAGAAGCGCGCCACGCTTCCCGATGGCGTCAGACTCGATGCCTGGTCGGACAGCACCTACTACCTGAAGGACCAGCTCGGCATCATGAGCGCAAACCTGCTCATGGGTGCCGTGCTGGTATTCATCGTGCTGGCCCTCTTCCTGGAGATCAAGCTGGCCTTCTGGGTGATGATGGGTATCCCGATCTGTTTTCTGGGCACCATCGCGGTCATCAATACCCCTTTGATCGATTCCAATCTGAACATGCTCAGCATCTTCGGTTTTATCGTCGCGCTCGGCATCCTCGTCGATGATGCCATCGTCACCGGCGAGAGCGCCTACGCCGAGCAGGAGTTGCATGGCCACAGCGTGCATTCAGTTGTGACCGGGGTCTACAAGGTCGCCACGCCGGCAACGTTCGGGGTGCTGACCACCATCGTCGCGTTTGCACCCACCCTGTTTGTGCAGGGCGTGTTCGGCGCGTTTCCCGAGGCCTGCGGCTGGGTCGTGATCCTGTGCCTGGCCTTCTCGCTGCTGGAGTCCAAATGGATTCTGCCGGCCCACCTGGCCCACAGCAAACCCGCCAGCCACCCCTGGCTGCTGTGGCTGAATCGCCTGCAGGAGCACTGCAACAGGCTGCTGCGGCGGTTCGTCGACTTACATTACATGCCGCTGATGCGCCTCAGCGTGGCCAACCGCTACCTTACCCTGGCGCTGTTCGTGGCACTGTTGATTCTCAGCGGCGGCTTGCTCGCCGGCGGCGCGGTGCGTGTGGTGCTGGCGCACGAGACGCCCAGCGAATTCCTGCGGGCTGAGCTGCGCCTGGCTAACGGCACGCCGGAGGAGCGCACACTGCAGGTAATCAATGAACTTACCGCCGCCCTGCAGCAGGTCGAGACGCAATACCAGCGTGAAACCGGCAGCGATGAACCACTGCTGGCGCATATCGCAGCCTACGGTTTCGAGCGCATCAATGGGCAGGTCATAGCGGAACTGACCAAGGAGGACACGCGCAGCCTGTCTACCCGGGAGATTGAAAAACGCTGGCGCGAACAGGTGGGCACCGTGCATGGGGCTGAAGTGCTGTCCATCACTACTGACGACGAGATGGGATTCGGCCCGCCGGTGGCCTTCGACCTGATGCACAAGGATTATGAAACCCTGAGGGCAGCCTCCGAGGAACTGGAAGCAGCGTTGCGCCGCTATACCGGCCTGTATGATTTTCGCAACAGCATCGGCGACACCGCGGATGAGTTTCACATCGATATCCTGCCCGAGGCGGAATCACTGGGCCTGACCCGGCTCGACCTGGGCAGCCAGGTGCGCCATGCGTTTTATGGGGCCGAAGCCCAGCGGGTACAGCGCGGCATGGATGAGATCAAGGTGATGGTGCGCTACCCCCGGGCCGACAGGCAATTGACCAGCAGCCTCGATGAGATGTTCATCCGTACCCCCGACGGCGATGCGGTGCCCTTCGACACGGTGGCGCGGCTGGACATCACCCAGGGCCTGCTCAAGGCCACGCACATCAACTACCAGCGAGCATCGGAACTCACCGCGGAGGCCGACAAGGAACTGGTGGAGCCGGCCAGGATCGTCAAGGAGATAGAGGAGGGCGTTATCCCCGGGCTGCTGCAGAAGTACCCGGGGCTTGGCTACGGCGTATCGGGCATGGCCGAGGAGGAGAGGAAGCTCGCCGTGAGCCTGGGTATCGGCTTCGCCCTGGCCATCTTCGGCATCTATATCCTGCTGGCCGTTCCCACCAGATCCTACCTGCAGCCCCTGATCATCATGAGCGCGATCCCCTTCGGTATCATCGGCGCCATCGTCGGCCACTGGATCACCGGACACGCGTTCAGCATGATGTCCGTGATCGGGGTGATCGCGCTGAGCGGCGTGGTGGTGAACGACAGCCTGCTGCTGGTGGATCACACCAATAAGGCCCTGGCCGCCGGGGCGACTCCATTCACAGCGGTGTCCGATGCCACCAGCAGACGCTTTCGCGCCATCATGCTCACCTCAGTGACCACGTTCATGGGGCTTTCACCGATGCTGCTCGAGCGCAGCGTGCAGGCGCAAGCGATGGTGCCGATGGCCATCTCCCTGGCGTTCGGCATCCTGTTCGCCACGGTGATTACCCTGTTCCTGGTGCCCTGCCTCTACCTGATGCTGGACGACCTCGACCGCTGGTGGAAGGGTGCAACAGAAGGTTCCACCGCGGCCGGTTCCACCGCGGCTGCCGAAATACCGATCGGCGCTAGAGAGTAGCGCCGCAGGCAACACAGCGCATGTAAAGGTTGCGCGGATCCTTCAGGCTGGCCAGCTCCTCGACTGCATCCGCCACCGGTGCCAGCAGGGCTCGCAGTGATGCCGGCAACGCGGAGGGTGCCCGGATCCCCAGGCTACCCACACGGTCCGCCAGTTGCTGCAGGAACAGGTCCCGGGGCGACAGCGGCTGTCCCACATACTCCACCTGGTACTCTTCCAGCCCCGCCCTGGCGGCCGCCGCGTCTATCGCATCGGACAGGGTACCCAGCCCATCGAGCATGCCATGCTCGAGTGCATCCGGTGCACTCCAAATGCGTCCCTGGGCCAACTTGTCCACCTGTGCAGTGCTGAGCTTGCGACCTTCAGCCACCAGCTCCACGAAATTGCGGTAAGTAAAATCGACCCCGCTGCGAAGGGCTGCGGCCACCTGCGGGTTCAGGGGTCGGTCGAGGCGCAGGGAGCCGGCCAGCTCGGTCGTGCCCACACCATCGGTGTAGACGCCCGCGCGCTCCAGCAGGCGCTCGAAAGTGGGGATCACCAGAAACACCCCGATACTGCCGGTGATGGTGCCGGGTGTCGCCCAGATCTCGTCGGCCTGGGCCGCGACATAGTAGCCACCGGAGGCGGCCACCGCGCCCATGGAGATCACCACGGGGACACCACTGGCCCGGGTGCGCAGCACCTCCTGGCGGATCACTTCCGAGGCAAATACGCTGCCGCCGCCACTGTCCACCCGCAATACGATGGCACCCACCCCGTCCTGTTCCGCGGTGGTCCTGATCAGCTCGGCCAGGGAGTCGCCGCCAATGCTGCCCGGTGGCTGCTCCCCGGGCATGATATTCCCCTGGGCGGTGATCACCGCCACCCGGTCACCCTCCATGGGGATCAGTTCATTCGGGCGCATGCGGCGCACATAGGGTTCAAACATCACGGCCTCGAACAACCCATCCTCATTGCTGGCACCTACCAATTCCACCAGCAAGTCATTGGCCTGGTCGCGATTCAGTACCTTGTCCACGAGGCCCGACTTCAACGCCAGTGCGGCGGTGTCACCACCCTGCTCCGCCAGTGAATTGGCAAAGTTGTTGACATAGGTGTTCACGCTTCCCGGCGCCAGCTCCCGCTGGGCCTCGACCGTCGCAGCATACTGGCCCCACAGCACCTCCAGCCAGCGCCCGGTAATCAGTTTCTCCCCGGGAGACATATCATCGCGCAGGAAGGGCTCCGCGATTGATTTGAACTCGCCGGCGTGGAATATGTGCATGCTCAGCGACAGCTTTTCCAGGGTCTCGCGGAAATGGCTGCGATAGCTGGCGAAACCCTCGATGCCGACTCCACCCAGGGGATTGACGATAATCGTGTCGGCGTAGCTCGCCAGCAGGAACTGGTCCTGGGTAAAGTAGTCTCCCACTGCCACTACCGGTTTGCCGGTAGCCTTGAAGGATTCGAGCGCAACGGCAATTTCCTGGGTCTTACTGATACCCACATGTCCCAGCTTATCGAGCTCCATCACCAGGGAGTTGATGGCCGCGTCATCCCTGGCAAATTCGATGGCGTCGATGACATCCCGCAGCAGCACCTCATGATCCTCCGGCGCGGGTTCCGCGAGCAGGGCCTGCAGCGGCTCCACCGGAGATTTCTCGTCGACCACCGTCCCCGCCAGGTTGAGCAGCAGGGCGGCCTTTTCGGGATGCTGCTCACGGCTGTCGCCGAGCAATACAAACAGCAAAAAGGCGATGACCAGCAGGAACAGGATGTTCGACAGTGCCAGCCGGACCCGGGTTATGCCGTTCCAGACTGCCGATAACAGCCTGCGCGGCCACGAAGATTTAGCCATTTCTCACTCTCCTGGTACTGTTGGGATTGCGCCGGCGGCACGGACCTCCCGGGCCCGCCAGCGCACATACATCATTGCGGCGATAAATAGTGTCACCACTGCGACCATGCCGGCAATCGCCAGCGCACTGCCCGGCTCGGCAAACAGGTTCACCACCAGACGCGTGAAATACAGCAGACTGATAAAGCACAGCCAGATATAGCTGCGCAGCTTATCTCGCAGCATACCGGGCAGAAATATCAGCAGCGGCAGGCAATAGGCCAGCCAGACAATCCAGGGAGCCTGGTGCAACCAGGCATCAGCCAGCTGCTGGACCACGAGTACGCCCCAGGCTACCCAGGTCAAGCAATGCGCGACTGCGCTCGCCCGCCCCCGCCTCACCCGGCATTACCGGCGGCCAGACCTGCGATGCGCGCGCCCAGGGCCCGGCACAGGGCCGCTTCAGTTTCATCGAGCGGCCGGCTGTTGTCCGCACCCGCCCAATGGGAGGCGCCGTAGGGCGTGCCACCGGACGTAGTATTCATCAAGCCGGCCTCGCTGTAGGGCAGCCCTGCCACCACCATGCCGTGATGCAACAGGGGCAGCAACATGCTAAGCAGTGTGGACTCCTGGCCGCCGTGGAGGCTGGAGGTCGACGTGAATACGCCCGCGGGCTTGTCGATCAGGGCTCCGCTGAGCCACAGGGAGGAGCTCTGGTCGAGAAAATACTTCAAGGGCGCCGCCATATTGCCAAAGCGGGTGGGACTGCCCATGACCAGGCCGGCGCAATGGCGCAGGTCATCCGGCTCGCAGTAGAGTGGCCCGTCGGCGGGAATCTCGTCCGCGCTGCGCTCGCAATCCGCCGACACCGCTGGCACCGTGCGCAGTCGCGCCACCAGGCCGGGCACCCGCTCCACGCCGCGCGCCACCTGCTGCGCCATCGCCGCGGTGGCGCCATGGCGGGAGTAATACAACACCAGGATATAGGGTTCGGCCATCAGTCAAGCAACTCCAGCACTCTTTCCGGGGGACGAGCGAGCACAGCCCGCTCGCCCCTCACCACGATCGGCCGCTCGATCAGCTGCGGGCAGGCGGCCATGGCTGCGACTAGCTCGGCGGCGCTGGAATCACTGCCCAGGCCGCGCGCCCTGTACTCGTCCTCCCCGCGCCGCACCAGCTGCGCGGCGCCCATACCCAGCTTGCCCAGCAGGGCCTTTATCTGCCCAGCAGTGGGCGGGGTTTGGAGATAGAGGACAATCCGGGGCTGTATCCCCCTGGCTTCGAGCAGCGCCAGGGTATTACGCGACTTCGAGCAGCGCGGATTATGGTAGATGGTGAAATCGCTCACGCGGTGTTTTCCGTAGGGACAAAACAAGCGCCGCAGTATAGCAAAGCCGGCGCGCGTCTACTCCTCCCGAATCGGCACCCAAATCGACGCAAGCCGCGTTGGCAACTGGCCGGAAACCACGCCATCAGGCGGCCTGGCCGGCGCTGCCCAGCGCCGGGGGTTCGTGCCATAATGCCCCCATGCATCTCAATCTCATTTCTCTCCCGGAGCTGTGGCGGCGCGCGCGCTACCTGTTCTCCCGCTTCAACGCGGACCGCTGCTCGGAGAATGCGGCGGCCCTTACCTATATGAGCCTGTTCGCGCTGGTGCCGCTGCTCACGGTGCTGTACACCATGGCATCGGCGGTACCGACCTTCCAGGGCATGGAGGCCAGGATCGAGGCTTTCATGTTCGAGCACTTCATGCCGGAAACCAACTCTGACATCCGCGCCTACCTCGATGATTTTTCCCAGCAGGCGAGGAATCTCACGGGGCCGGGCATCGTATTCCTGGTGGTCACCGCCATACTGATGTTGCGCAATATAGAAAGCGCACTCAACCAGATCTGGCGCGCCAGTGAGAACCGCGGCGCGGTATCCAGCTTTCTGTTGTATTGGGCGGTGTTGAGCCTGGCGCCCATCATGATCGGTCTGGCGCTGGCGCTCAGCACCTACCTCTCCGCATTCACCCATGTGCTGGAACAGTACGATGTTATCGGGGTGGAGGCATTCCTGCTCAAGATAACCCCTCTGCTGCTGAGTACGGCGGGCTTCAGCCTGGTTTATGTCGCCGTACCCAACTGCCGGGTACCCTTCAAGCACTGCCTGGTGGGCGGCTTTGTCACCGCGGTCGCGTTCCACCTGGCCCGGACGCTTTTTACCGACCTGGTCGTTGGCTCCAGTTACACGTTTATTTATGGGGCTTTCGCGGCGGTGCCCCTGTTCCTGCTGTGGATTTACGTGTCCTGGAATATCGTCCTGATGGGCGGCATCCTGGTACACAGCCTGTCCGCCTACCAGAGTAAGGAACAGGCCAACCGGCCGCTGGTGCTGAAGGCGCTGGATATTCTCTACCTGCTCTGGCAGCGCCAGGAAACC
Organism: uncultured Gammaproteobacteria bacterium; assembly: GCA_963700715.1. Lineage (GTDB taxonomy): Bacteria > Pseudomonadota > Gammaproteobacteria > Pseudomonadales > Halieaceae > JARRPM01. Next base: position 34,361 of record CAVOYP010000009.1, on the reverse strand, counting down.
GGACAGGCAGTGGGCGAGATCGAGCTGCTCAACGGCAGCCACGACATCACCCGGGGGCTGGACAGTGACAGCTGGCGGCTACTGCGAAATATATTCCTGGAAAAGAAGTTGATTGCCGAGAATGATCGCGGCCAGTACATGCTCAGCCGCGACCTGCACGTCATCAGCTTCAGCCAGCTCAAGGAATGGGTGGATACCGATTACGCCCTGACCGCCGAAGAGCCGCCCGGCAAGTTGGGCTGGCAACAGGAAGCTTACCGGCTGCTGCAGGAGCAGCGCCGGCAACAGCGCGAGATGCTGAACATCAGCCTGGCGGAGTTGTTCGGACAATGAGGTCGTGGCTGCTGTGGATACTGCTGCTGACCGCCTGCGCTCCCGCTGCGCCGCCGGGCAACAGCCTGCAACTGGATGAGTTGCAGGGCCAGTGGGTTGTCGTCAACTACTGGGCCGTCTGGTGCAAGCCCTGCGCCCAGGAAGTTCCGGAGTTGAACGCACTGGACGAATTGCCCGGGGTCACTGTGCTGGGCGTGAACTTCGATGGGGCCAGTGGCGCGGAACTGGCGCAGCAACTGCAACAACTGGCCATCCGGTTCCCGACCCTGGACGCCGATCCCGCCGCGCAACTGGGGCTGGCGCGGCCAGTCGGTGCTGCCGACAACCCTGGTGCTGGACCCCAGCGGCAAACTGCGCGAAACACTGGTGGGTCCGCAGACACTGCAGTCCCTGAGGATGGCGACGGTGGACAGGACAGGTGGCGCCCACTAGTCTTATGCGTCTGGTGCCGGCATCGGCGTCGCGCACAACAGGGAGCCACCATGGGAAAAATATTCAGCGACAACTCTGAAACCATAGGGGGAACCCCCCTGGTCAAAATCAACCATATCAGCGACGGCAACATTTACGTCAAGCTGGAAAATCGCAACCCCGCCATGTCGGTCAAATGCCGCATCGGCACCAGCATGGTACTCGCCGCGGAGCGGGACGGCAGCCTGAAGCCCGGCATGACCATTGTCGAACCCACCAGCGGCAATACCGGCATCGCCCTCGCCTTTGTCGCCGCTGCCCGCGGCTACGGTTGCATCCTGACCATGCCCAATACCATGAGCCTGGAGCGGCGCATGCTGATGAAGTCCCTGGGTGCCCAGGTCATCCTGACCGACGGCGCGAAGGGTATCCCCGCGGCCATCCAGCGGGCGGAGGAGATCATCGCCTCGGATCCGTCAAAGTACTGGGGGCCGCACCAGTTTGAGAACCCCGCCAATCCGGCCATCCACGAAAGCACCACCGGCCCGGAAATCTGGGAAGATACCGGGGGCGGGATCGATATCCTGGTCTGCGGCGTGGGCACCGGCGGCACCCTCAGCGGCATTTCCCGCTACATCAAGCAGACCCGGGGCAAAGCCATCACCACCGTCGCGGTGGAACCGGACTCCACCACCATGATCACCGCCGCCAAGGCGGGCACCCAACCCAGCCACGCGCCGCACAAGATCCAGGGCATTGGCGCCGGCTTCGTCCCGGCCAACCTCGATCTGGCCATGGTCGACCAGGTGGAACAGGTATCCAGTGACGAAGCCATGGAATGGGCCCACAAGCTGATGCGCTCAGAGGGTATTCTCGCCGGCGTGTCCTGCGGTGCGGCCATGGCCGTGGCCCACCGCCTGTCCCAACAGGACGCCAACCGCGGCAAGATGATCGTCGCGATCCTGCCGGATTCCGGCGAACGCTACCTGACCTCTCCCCTGTTCGCCGGCCGGTTCTCCGAGAACGAGACCGTGCAGGCGACGATCAGCTGAGTCGGCGCGGGTTCAGGCGCGCTCACGCAGCAACGCGAGCCGCTCTTTCACCCGCGGCCATTCGGCGTCGGTCACACTGAAATAGACTGAATCGCGGACATAATTGCCCTGCACGATCATGTGGTTGCGCAGGACGCCCTCGCGGGTCGCGCCAATCCGTTCCAGTGAACGCTGTGAGCGCAGGTTGCGGGCATCGGTCTTGAACTCCACCCGCACGCAGGCCAGGCGCTCGAAGGCGTGGGACAGCAACAGCAGCTTGGCCTGGGTATTGATGCCGGTGCGTTGCCACTCCGCTCCCAGCCAGGTCCAGCCGATTTCCAGCGAGCGATGTTCGGGCCGGATAGTGAGGTAGCGCGTGCTGCCGACCACCCGGTCCCTGCCGGTTTCCACGATGGCAAACGGCAGTTGGTCCGCCGCCGCATTCGCCTCGTCGATCCACTGGCGGGCGTCGGCCAGGTCGATAAAGCAGGGCCGCGGCAGGTAAATCCAGTCCGCCGCCGTGCGCCCCCGGTTGTACAGGCCATTGGCATGCTCCGCTTGCAGGGGCTCGAGCCGCACGCCCTCGCCCTGCAACACCACCGGCTGCACCGGCCTGCCGGCCATCATGGCAGGATGACCGGGGAAACCGTGGTCCGGCGGATCCTGACTGCCTTTAGCATACTGCCTGCTCCATGCCTGGTGGGTGACCGACTACCCGGCGGTTCCCCTGCCGGAAGGGCTAGTGTACCGTGTCACCCTCATTGTTACATTCTGCGCGTCGCGAAGAGGAAGCACCGGAGTGCTCGAACAACTGCAACTGGACAGGCGCCTGCAGCTCGCGCTGGACGCCCTGCCCTTCACTACCACCACCGCGGTGCAGGACCTGGTCATTCCCGCGGCGCTGGCCGGCAAGGACCTCGTGGTCAGTGCAGAAACGGGCAGCGGCAAGACCCTCGCCTACCTGGTGCCGCTGGTCCAGCGCCTGCTGGCGCCGCCGGAGTCCTCCCGGGCGGAGGGGCCGCAGGCCCTGATCCTGGTGCCGACCCGGGAGCTGGCGCGACAGGTGCTGAAACAGTGCCGGGCCCTGCTGGCGAAAACCCCGCTGCAGGTCTACGGCGTCACCGGCGGCGCAGATTTCCGCTACCAGCAGTCCCTGTTTCGCAAGAACCCGGAGATTATCGTCGCCACCCCCGGCCGCCTGCTGGAGCACTGCGAGCGCAAGAGTACCCGGCTGGATAGCCTGCAGCTGCTGGTGCTGGATGAGGCGGATCGCATGCTGGATATGGGGTTCCGGGACGACGTACTGAAAATCAACGGCTATTGCGCCAGCGAGCGCCAGGCCATCATGGTTTCGGCGACCATGAACCACCGGGACCTGGGCAGCATCAGCAATTCACTGCTGCGCTCGCCACAAACCATCGCGGCGGGCGCGCCGCGGCAGCCCCACAGCAGCATCGTCCACCAGGTGGTGCTGGCGGACTCACTGGAGCACAAGGACAAGCTGCTGCTCGCCCTGCTCGGGCAGGGGGGCTTCCAGCGGGTCCTGGTGTTTGGCAACAAGCGCAGCACCGCGGTGCGCCTGGCGGGCCTGCTGAAATACCACCAACTGCGCTGCGCCTGCCTGCACGGTGAAATGAGTACGGAGGAACGCAGGGAGGTGATGACCCGTTTCAGCGACGGCAAAATCAATATTCTCTGCGCCAGCGATGTCGCCGCCCGCGGCATCGACGTCAGGGATATCGACCTCGTCATCAATTTTGATCTGCCGCACAGCGGCGATGACTACCTGCACCGCACTGGCCGCACTGGCCGGGCCGGCGCCGGCGGCCTGGCCCTGTCACTGGTGACCGCCGCCGACTGGAACCTGATGATCAGTATCGAGCGCTACCTCAAGCTCAGTTTCGAACGGCGCAGCGTGCCGGGATTGAAAGCCCGCTTCGACGGCCCGAAAAAGCAGAAGTCTTCCGGCAAGGCCGCGGGCAGCAAGAAGAAAAAGCCAAAACCCGCTGCAGCCAAGAGTAAATCGCGCCAGCGCAACCAGAAAAACATCGGCAAGCCGGCCGCCCGGACGAGACCCGCCGCGGCAGCACCCAATGACGGCTTTGCGCCACTGATGAAGAAAAAGCCCGCGCCCTGATGCGTGTCTTCTTCGGGCTGGAACTGCCCGCAGACATCGTCCTGCAGATCGCCGCCTGGCGCGACCGTCAGCTGGGTCCCGCCGGCCGGCCCGTGCCACCGGCCAATTTCCACATCACCCTGGCCTTTGTCGGTGAGATCGCGCCCGGCCCGCTGGAACGCCTGTGCCAGGCAGTGGATGACACCCTGCAACGAGCCCGGCCGGCGGGCGGGGAACTGGTCCTGGACTGCGCCGGCTATTGGCCGAGGCCAGGGATCTACTGGTTGGGACCCAGCACCTGGCCCGACTCACTGTCCCAGCTGGCGACAAAACTTCGCCAGCTGGCCACAGTGGCCGGCGCCCGGCGCGACCGCAGGCCGTTCCAACCCCACATCAGCCTGTTGCGCAACTGCAGCGCTGCGCCCGCGGCGCCGGTAAGCCAGAGCGCGATCTGCCTGGCGTACCGGGATTTCACCCTGTTCGAGTCCAGGCAGGGCAAAACCGGGGTCAGTTATCACCCCATGCAGCAGTGGGAGCTGGCGCCGCCAGCCGTTCCCGCGCCGTCATTTCCGGGCACGCCGGCATTGGGTTAGAATCCCGCTCCCAGATCCAAACCGGAAACTTGCAGACATGTCCAATCCCCTGCTGGAACAGCACGAGCTGCCGCCTTTTTCCCGGGTCAGCCCAGCCGATGTGGAACCGGCGATCACCCGGCTGATCGAGCGCAACAAGCAGGCCATCGAGGCCATCCTCGCCGACCACAGCCGCTACCACTGGGACAACCTGTGGCGCGCCATTGAGCAGATGGACGATGAGCTCGCCCAGGCCTGGTCGCCGGTGTCGCATCTGAACGGTGTGGCCAACAGCGAGGAACTGCGCGCGGCTTACAACGCCTGCCTGCCGCTGTTGTCCGAGTACGCCACCTGGAGTGGCCAGCACAGCGGCCTGTACGAGGCCTATCGCCAGATCGCCGAGGGCGAAGAGTTCGCCACCCTGGACGCTGCGCAGCAGAAAGCAATCAGCAACGTGTTGCGTGATTTTCGCCTCGCCGGCGTGGCCCTGCCCGAGGAGCAGAAACAGCAGTACGGGCGCCTGCGCAAACGGCTGTCAGAACTGGGCAGCCAGTTCAGCGATAATGTGCTGGACGCCACCAACGCCTGGAGCAGGAACGTCGGCGAGGAGGAACTGAGGGGGCTGCCGGCAACCGCGCTTGCCAATGCCCGGCAGGCAGCGCAGCGGGCCGGCCTGGAGGGCTGCCTGATCACTCTGGAGTTCCCCTCCTGGTACCCGGTCCTGGCGTACTGTGAGAACGCGGCATTGCGGGAGGAGGTGTACCGGGCCAACGTCACCAGGGCCTCCGACGAGGGGCCCCACGCGGGCCAGTGGGACAACAGCGCCATCATCGAGGAAACCCTGGCGCTGCGCCGGGAACTGGCGCGCCTCCTGGGTTTCGCCAACTACGCCGAGCTGTCCCTTGCCACCAAGATGGCGGACAGCCCGGCGCAGGTGCGGGCTTTTCTCGAGCAACTGTCGCGCCAATCCCGGACCCAGGCGCTGCAGGAGTGGCGCGAGCTGCAGGCCTTCGCCCGCGAGGAGTACGGCGCGCACACCATCAACGCCTGGGACGTGAGCTTCTACAGCGAGAAGCTGCGAGAGCGTCGCTACCAGGTGTCGCAGGAGGATATCCGCCCCTACCTGCCGGTCACCCGGGTGCTGCCGGGCCTGTTCGCGGTGGTGGAGCGCCTCTACGGGGTGACGGTGCGCGAAGTCAGTGACTTCGACAGCTACCACCCGGATGCCCGCCTGTTCGAACTGGTGCAGGCGGGTGAAGTCATCGCCCGCTTTTACCTGGACCTGTATGCCCGGGCACAGAAGCGCGGCGGCGCCTGGATGGACAATTGCCGGGACCGGCGTGTGGCGGGCGCCGGGCTGCAACTGCCGGTGGCCTACCTGGTCTGCAATTTCACCCCCCCCGTGGGTGATGCGCCCGCCCTGCTGACCCACGCCGAATTGACGACCCTGTTCCACGAGTTCGGCCACGGCCTGCACCACATGCTGACGCGACAAACCGTCGCATCGGTGTCGGGTATCAACGGTGTCGCCTGGGACGCGGTGGAGCTGCCCAGCCAGTTCCTGGAAAACTGGTGCTGGGAACGGGAAGCGCTGGCGCTGATTTCCGGCCATCACGAAACCGGCGAGCCCCTGCCGGCGGCGCTGCTGGACAAGCTGCTGGCCGCGCGCAATTTCCAGTCGGCCATGCAGATGGCGCGCCAGCTGGAATTCGCCCTGTTCGACCTGCGCCTGCACAGTGAGTGGGACGCCGCGGGCGGTCACCACGGTGCAGGCGCTGCTCGACGAGGTGCGCAGCGAGGTGGCGGTGGTCATTCCCCCGGCTTTCAACCGCCTGCAGCACAGTTTTTCCCACATCTTCGCCGGCGGCTACGCGGCGGGCTATTACAGCTACAAGTGGGCCGAGGTACTGTCAGCGGATGCGTTTTCCCGTTTCGAGGAGGAGGGTATTTTCAACCCGCAGACCGGCAGCGAATTCAGGACACATATCCTGGAGGCCGGCGGGTCGAGGGATGCGATGGAATTATTTGTGGCGTTTCGCGGGCGCGAACCCGTCATCGAACCGCTGTTGCGGCACTGCGGCATCGCCAGCGCTGACGCCGCCTGAGCGCAGCCGACATGGCCGCGGGTTCAGGCGGGCGCCCAGTGGGCACAGCCTTTCTGGCCGGGACCGGAGGCGACGCACAGCTCCAGCTCCCGCAGGTCTTCCCCGGCCGACGCCGCAAGCAGGCCCTGCAGCAGGTAGCGGGAAAACTCTTCCACCGTGGCATTGCGGATGGGCAGCACCAGGGTGTCACTGCGCAGGAACAGCATCTGCTCGCCGGCGAAGTCAACCCGGTAATATGCGCCGTCCTCGGTAATCTCCTGGTAGGGGGACTCCCCCGCCAGCAGCATGTACTCATCCAGGGCCTCGCACAGGGTGTCCAGGCGGCGCTTGTACACCTGGTAATCAGCGGCGAATCCATTGTCTCCCATTGGGGCCACGATGCGGGCCGATACCGAGTAGTTGTGGCCATGCAGTCGCTCGCGCTCAGTGGCGGAAAATATCGTGTAGTGCGCGGCAGAAAATTTGTGGCGCTCCTTGCCGATGTAAAGGGTGGTCAATTGCTCCATGGGTACAGTTCTGCGGCATCCGGGGTAAAGGCCATTGTTACGCCTGTCCGGGAATTGCGCAACCACAGCAGCGCCAGCTGCCGACAGCAGCCCCCGGCATACGCTATGATACCCCGCGGCGGACAGGCGTTCGCCACACACCAGACACAAGGGGCCCCCAATTAATGCACACCGCAATCATCACCGGTGCCAGCGTGGGTATCGGCAGCGCTACCGCCGCGGCCTTCCTGGCCGAGGGCTTCCGGGTGTACAACCTGTCGCGGCGGCCCTGCCCGCTGCCGGGGGTCGATAATATTGCAATCGACCTGGCTGCAGCCGATTCCCTGGGCCGCGCCGGCACCCGCCTGGCGCAGGCGATTGCCGCCAGCGACAGCGTTGCCCTGGTACACAACGCCAGCCAGATGCGCAAGGACAGCGCCGGCGCTTGCGACAGCGACAGCCTGCGCCAGGTGCTGGAGACCAACGTGGTGGGCATCAACAGCCTCAACCAGCTGTTGCTGCCGCAGCTGCCTTCCGGCTCCAGCGTGCTCTACGTGGGTTCCACCCTGTCGGAAAAGGCCGTGCCGAACTCGTTCAGTTACGTGGTGAGCAAGCACGCCCAGCTGGGCATGATGCGCGCCACCTGCCAGGACCTGATGGGCAGCGGCGTACATACCGCCCTCATCTGCCCCGGCTTCACCGACACCGAAATGCTGCGCACCCACCTGGGCGCGAATCCCGATGTCGAGCGCATGATCGCCGGCATGAACAGCTTCAACCGGCTGATCGATCCGGCCGAGATTGCCGAGCTGATCCGCTGGGCCCACCACAACCCGGTTATCAATGGCGCGGTGCTGCACGCCAACCTGGGCCAGAAGGAAAGTTGATACGTGCTTTACGTAGCAGACCTGCGGGAGCGGCGGGAACGGACTTTCCTGATCCTGGCGGGTTTTTTTCTCTGCGCCATGACCCTGCTCAACGTCATCGGTATCACCCGCTTCGTCCAGCTTGGCCCCATGGCGCTGGCGGTCGGCGTGTTGCCCTACCCACTGACTTTCCTGTGCACGGACCTGATCTGTGAACTTTACGGCAAGGCGCGCGCCAATTTTCTCGTGACGGTCGGCCTGGGGCTCAATATCTTCATCCTGCTGGTGCTGTTCCTGGGCGAGATCCTGCCTTCGGTATCCCCGGAAAGTATGCCGCCCTGGCAGGTCCTGCAACTGGCAGCGCCTGTCGCCCTGCCCAATGGCGAAGTGGTACACAACAGTGTCGGCCTGTACCAGTTGATCTACGCCACCACCTCCGGCGCCATGGTCGCCTCGATGCTGGCCTATATAGCGGCCCAGTACTGCGACGTCCACCTGTTCCACTTCTGGAAGCGGGTCACGAAAGGAAAGCACCTGTGGATACGCAATAACTTCAGCACCCTGATTAGCCAGATGGTGGATTCGGTGATGGTGATATCGGTGACCTTTGGCGCGGCATGGTTCCGTGGCGACATCACCGCCCAGGCTGTGCTGTTGCTGATCGGCAGTAACTACCTGTTCAAGGCCAGCGTGGCGCTGCTGGACACCGGTCCCTTCTACCTCTGTGTGCACTACCTGCGGCGTTACCTGCAATTACCCGGACTGGAAACCGTGGAGACGGTCATCGACCCGAACCCGCCGCACTGAAGCCCCGGGGACAACAGCGCTCCGGCGAGCCTAGGTGGCAAGGTCAACCAGCTTCACCATGTCAGCGGCGGTCTCACCGCGAAACTCCCGCAACAGTTCCTCCCGGCGCGGCGCCAGCAGCTCGCGGTTGCGATCCTTCACATGGCCGAAACCCCGCAGTTTCGCCGGCAGCCGCGCAAGTTCCAGCGCTGCCGCGTAGTTCGACTCATTCAGGCCCTCGACCAGGGTGTCCAGCAGTTGACGGTACTCCTGCAGATCGGCACGCTCCCGGCGGCGCTCAGCGGTGTAGCCGAAAATATCGAACGCCGTGCCGCGCAGAAAGCGCAGGCGCGCCAGCTGCCTGAACGCCTGCATCATCCAGGGCCCGAATTCCCGCTTGATCAGGTGGCCCGTGTTCGGGTCGCGCTTCGACAGCAGCGGCGGCGCCAGGTTGAAGCGCAATTCATAATCCCCCTCGAAGCGGCTCTCGAGTTTGCGCAGGAACTCGCCGTCGCTGTACAGGCGGGCCACCTCGTACTCGTCCTTGCAGGCCATCAGGCGATACAACTGGCGCGCCACGGCCATGCTGAGGCTGTCGGGCTGCGCGGCGCCCGGATCGACAGTGCGCACGCGCTCCACCTGCTGCTGGTACAGGCGGGCGTAAGCCTCATCCTGGTAGCGGGTAAGCCGTTGCATCCGGTCTGCAATCACCTCAGCCAGCGAGGGCGGCGCTGCGGGGTCCTCTGCCCGGTCCAGCAACTGCATGACCTGCGCCGGTTGGTGGGCATAGCGCCGGCCCCATAAAAATGCCTGGCGATTGAAGTCCACCGCCACGCCATTGATGGCAATGGCCTCGTCCAGCGCCGCTGCGGAGACCGGCACCAGGCCCCGCTGCCAGGCGAAGCCCAGCAGGAACAGGTTGCCGGCGATGGAATCTCCCAGCAGTGCGGTGGCGATGCGGGTGGAGTCGAGGAAGTAGGAACCGGGCTCGCCCACCTCGGCCAGTATCTTGTCATGCATCGCCTGGGTCGGGAACTTCGCATCCGGGTCAAGTATGAAAGCCGCCGTCGGCACTTCGGCATTGTTGACCACCGCGTGGGTGCGGCCATGGGCGACCTTGCCCATGGACTCATAGGTCGTCGTGACCACCAGGTCGCAACCCAACAGCAGGTCGGCTTCACCGGCGGGTATCCGCACCGCCCTGATGTCATCCTGCCGCGCACTGACCCGCACATGGCTCACCACCGCGCCGAATTTCTGGGCGAGGCCAGTCTGGTTCATGGTGGCGCAGCCCTTGCCTTCGATATGGGCAGCCATCGCTATCAGCGCGGTCACGGTCAGTACCCCGGTGCCGCCGATCCCGGTGACAACCGTATTCCAGGGTCGCTCCAGGGTGGGCAGCACGGGCTCGGGCAGCGCTTCGAACAGGCGGTCGACGTCGGCCACCGCAACCGTGGATTTTTTCAGGCTGCCGCCGAGCACCGTGACAAAACTGGGACAGAAACCCTTGGCACAGCTGTAGTCCTTGTTGCAGGCGCTCTGGTCGATCTGCCGCTTGCGCCCCAGGGGCGTATCCCTGGGCAGCACCGACAGGCAGTTCGACTTGACGCTGCAGTCGCCACAGCCCTCGCACACCTCGTCATTGATGAACAGCCGCCTGGCGGGATCTTCCACCAGGCCCTTCTTGCGGCGCCGCCGCAGTTCCGCGGCGCAGGTCTGCTGGTAAACGATCACCGAGGTGCCCCGGTACTCCCGCAGCTCTTTCTGCAGGGTATCCAGCTCATCCCGGTGGTGCAGGCTGTAACCCGGCACAGCGCCAAACTGGCCGCGCCAGCGGTCCGGGTCGTTGCTCACCAGGGCGATACGGCGCACACCCTCTCCCTGCAACTGGTAGATCAGGTCCTCCACCTTAAGGGTGCCATCGATAGGTTGGCCACCGGTCATGGCCACGGCGTCGTTGTAGAGTATTTTGTAAGTGATGTTCACCCCGGCGGACACCGCGGCGCGAATCGCCAGGATCCCCGAATGAAAATAGGTGCCATCCCCGAGGTTCTGGAACACGTGTTTGGTATCTGTGAACGGTGCCTGCCCGATCCAGGTGGCGCCTTCGCCGCCCATCTGGGTAAAGGTGTCGGTGTCGCGGTCGGGCATCCATGTGGCCATGTAGTGACAGCCGATGCCACCCAGCGCGTGGCTGCCCTCGGGAACCCGGGTCGAGGTGTTGTGCGGGCAGCCGGAACAGAAGTGCGGCACGCGCTCGATGATATCCCGGGGCACCGCCAGCGATGCCTCCTTGCGCTCGATCCAGCGAATACGCTCATCCATGGTCTCGGAGCGGTAGAAGCGGCGGATGCGGCTGGCGATGGCGAGCGCCACCATGGCCGGGGTCAGCTCCGCCAGGTTGGGCAGCAGGTCCCGGCCGTTCTCGTCGAACTCGCCGATCACCCGCGGCCGCGCCGCCACCGGGTAATTGTAGAGCTGGCCCGTGAGCTGGTCTTCAATGATCGAGCGCTTTTCCTCCACCACCAGGATCTCTTCCAGTCCCTCGGCGAATTCATGGGTGGCGCGCGGTTCCAGCGGCCAGGGCATGCCGACCTTGTAGACCCGCAAACCGATCTCGGCTGCCACCGAACCGGTGATACCCATGTCCTCCAGGGCCTGCATCACGTCGAGGTAGGCCTTGCCGGTAGTAATGATGCCGAAGCGGGGGTTGGGGCTGTCGATCACGATACGGTTGAGGCCGTTGACCCGGGCGAACTCCCGGGCCGCGTAGATTTTGTACTTGTTGAGCCGCAACTCCTGTTCCAGCGGCTTGTCCGGCCAGCGCCCGTGAACACCGTCCGCAGGCAGGGCGAAATCGTCGGGAATCACGATTTTCACACGGTGCGGATCGATATCCGCGGAGATGGCGGAATCCATATTCTCGGTGATGGCTTTGAGCGCCACCCAGCACCCGCTGTAGCGCGACAGCTCCCAGCCGAACACCCCCAGGTCCAGTACTTCCTGCACGTTGGACGGGCTCAGCACCGGCACAGAGGCGCCGATGAACATATGCTCGGACTGGTGCGGCAGGGTGGAGGATTTACAGGCGTGGTCATCCCCCGCCACCGCCAGCACACCGCCATAGCGCGAGGTGCCGAAGGCATTGGCGTGCTTGATCACGTCCATACTGCGGTCGACGCCGGGACCTTTGCCATACCACATGCCGAACACGCCGTCGTAGCGGGCCCCGGCAAACAGGTTGGTCTGCTGACTGCCCCAGACTGCAGTGGCGGCAAGATCCTCGTTCACTCCCGGCTGGAAGTGCACATTGTGTTGTTGCAGCCAGGGCTTTGCCTTCCACAGTGCCTGGTCCACACCGCCCAGCGGGGAACCGCGGTAACCGGAGATGAACGCCGCGGTGTTGAGCCCGCGCTCCACGTCGCGCTGGTGCTGCAACATCGGCAGGCGCACCAGCGCCTCGATGCCGGTCATGTAGGCCCGGGTCGCATCCAGGGCATATTTGTCGTCCAGCGATACTTTTTTACTTGCTTGGGAGAGGTCTGCGGCCATGGGTTCCACCAGTCAGGTTGCGGGGAAATTCTCACCGAAATTGAGGGGAATTGTTATTTGATTTAATCCCCCTCAACCACTAAATTCGCATAGATAATTCTTTTTTTATATTTTTGGAGGCTAAATTGACCCTATCTGTTTCAAGACAGGATATCGAAATCCTTAAATTGCTGCAGCGGGACGCGACTCTCAGTACCGCCAACATTGCCGAGCGTATCAGTATTTCGCAATCACCCTGCTGGCGCCGGATCAGCCGCCTCGAAGAGCAGGGTCTGATCATGCGCCGGGTCGCCCTGCTGGACCGGTCCGCCCTGGGTATGGAGGTCGTCGTTTTCGCCACCATCAACCTGACCTCCACCGGCCGGCAAAACCTGCTTGCCTTTGAACACGAGATCGTCCAACACCCTGAAGTGGTAGAGTGCTATACCATGACAGGCATCTGGGACTATATGCTGAAAATCATTACCCGGGATATTCGCCATTACGAGGATTTTGTGCGCAACACGCTGACCGCCAGCGCCTCCATCAGGGAGCTGCACTCACATATGGCCGTGACTGAAATCAAGAATGTCACGGAGCTGCCCCTGGATACACAGTTGTGATTTCAGGCAGGGCAAACCACCGATGATCGCAAGCAAGCTGCCCAATGTCGGCACCACCATATTCACCCGCATGTCCGCCCTGGCGGCGGAGTGCGGCGCCCTGAACCTGTCCCAGGGCTTTCCCGATTTCGATGCACCCGAAACCCTGCGGGAGGCGATGGCCCGGCACGTCATGGCAGGGCATAACCAGTACGCCCCCATGGCGGGCGTCATGCACCTGCGGGAGCAGATCTCGGCCCAACTGGCGCTGCACCGTGGCATTACCTGCGACCCCGACACCGAAATCACCGTGGTGCCGGGTGCGACCGCGGGCATCTTCTGCGCGGTCATGGCTTGCGTGCGCGCGGGCGATGAGGTGATCGTGATGGACCCCTGTTACGACAGCTACCAGCCAGCGATTGAACTGGCGGGAGGCCGGGCAGTCCACGTGCCCCTCATGGCGCCGCTGTTCGCTCTCGACCGGGAGCGCCTCGAAACGGCACTGTCGCCCAGGACCCGCCTGCTCATGATCAACTCCCCGCACAACCCCAGCGGCAGCACCCTGGCGCGGGATGACCTGCTCTACCTGCAGGACCTGGTGGAACAGCACGATCTGCTCGTTATCAGCGACGAGGTCTACGAGCACCTGGTTTTCGACGGCCGGCATCACCACAGCGCCCTGGGGTTCCCGGGCCTGCGGGCCCGCAGCTTCGTACTGTTCTCCTTCGGCAAGACCTTCAGCGTCACCGGCTGGAAGACCGGTTACTGCGTGGCGCCGGAGCAGCTCACGGCGGAACTGCGCAAGATCCACCAGTTCGTGTGCTTTGTCGCGGTAACCCCGGTACAGCTGGCGGTGGCCGACTTCATGCAGGCGGAGCCCGACTACCCCGCCACCCTGGGTGCTTTCTACCAGCGCAAGCGCGACCTGTTTTGCCGGGCCCTGGAGGGCTCCCGCTTCCGGCTCACACCCAGTGCCGGGACCTACTTTCAGCTGCTGGACTACAGCGCGACTCAGCCTCGAAGCGGACACCAGCGTGTGCGAGCAGTGGACCCGGCAGTACGGCATTGCCTCCATACCCATCTCGGTTTTCTATGACAGGCCGCCGGACCAGCACTATCTGCGCTTTTGCTTTGCCAAGAGCGATGCGGTGCTGGAGGCGGCGGCGGAGCGATTATGCAGGATCTGAGCGTCACCCTGATCCAGTGTGAACTGGCCTGGGAACAACCCGCGGATAACCGGCAGCAAGATCGGCAGCATCATCGCGGGCCTGGCTGAGGCGACAGATCTCATCCTGCTGCCGGAGATGTTCACCACCGGCTTTTCCATGAACGCCCTGGCCAATGCCGAGCCGCCCGGCGGTGACACCGAGCAGTGGCTGCGGGAACTGGCAGTGCGCCATGATTGCGCCCTGGCGGGCAGCATCGCCGTGCAAGGCGGACAATGGGGTTTACAACCGGATGCTGTTCGCGACACCGCGGGGAGTGCAGCACTACGACAAACGGCACCTGTTTCGCATGGCCGGGCGAGCACAACCGCTACCTGCCGGGAACAGAGCGGGTTGTCGTCGACTGGCGCGGCTGGCGCATCCTGCTGCAGGTCTGCTATGACCTGCGCTTTCCCGTGTTCAGCCGCAACCGGGAGGACTACGACCTGGCACTGTACGTGGCGAACTGGCCATCTGCACGGCGCCAGCACTGGCGCCAGTTGCTGGTGGCCAGGGCGATCGAGAACCTCGCCTGCGTGGCCGGGGTGAATCGTATCGGCAGTGACGCCAGGGGGCTGGATTACAGCGGGGACAGTCTCGCCATCGCCGCGGACGGAACCGTGTTACGCGACATGGCAAACGAAAACGGCGCCGCCAGGGTAGTCCTGAGCGGCGCCGCCTTGCAAAGTTATCGAGAGGGTTTTCCCTGCCAGCTGGACGCGGATAGCTTCCAGCTGGGCTGAGGAAACTCAGTCGGTGTACTCGACCTCGAGGGTAGCCATTACCCGCCGGTTCTGGGCGCGACCTTCAGCAGTATCGTTGCTCGCTACCGGCCGCGACTCGCCATAGCCCACCGCGTTCAGGCGCGAGGCGGCGATGCCGTGGGTGTTGACCAGCATATCCGCCACAGCCCGGGCGCGGCGCTCGGACAGCGCCTGGTTGTACTCCTCGGAACCGACGCTGTCGGTATGCCCCTCGATGGTCACATCCACCTGGTCGAAGCGCTTGAGGAACTCGGCCAGCTCAGCCAGGTCGCCAAAGAACTGTTCGGTGACCACGGATGAGTCAAAGGCGAAGTTCACCTTCAGCTTGATGGAGGCCACCTGGGCGACCGGCAGCGGGCAACCGGTAGCGTCCACGCGGGTGTTGGGCGGTGTGCCAAGGCAGGCGTCGACGTCATCGCAAACGCCGTCACCGTCTTCATCCGGGCAGGCGGTCGGCGCGGGCGGGGCCGCAGCTTGCACTGTACCGAAGAAGTAGTTGAGGCCGAGGTAGGCGATAGTGTCGTTGTTGCTCTTGTCCACGTTGTACACGGTACGGCCATCGAGGCTTGCACCGAAGCGCGGGGTGAACATCCAGCGCACACCCAGGCCGGCATTGACGGTTGTGTCTTCAGTCTTCTCGCCGCCTGAAAAGTTGGGGTTTTCGGAGAAATAACCGGCGCCCAGCACGGCGTAGGGACGCAGGGTTCCGCCGTTGTTGATATAGCTGCCGCCATACATCCTCATGCCGAGGTTGGCCAGCACCACCTCGGTGCTGGAGCCGGGAACCGCCTCATTGTTGGCGTCATCCTGGGCGTAGGACACCTCAGCTGCCCACATATCGCTGAACGCCCACTCCAGGCCGGCGAAGGGCGTGTTCATGTCACTCAGCTCGCGGTCACTGCTGAAATACCAGCGGGCGGCACCGGCGTTGAGCGTCAGTGGGACTTCGGCCGCTGCAACGGGGGCCAGGCCGGTAAACGCTAGACCCATTGCTGCTCCCGCAGCCAGAATTTGCTTTCTCATTTTCAAGGAACTCCTGTCCATGGTTGACGAATACGCGGAGAATAGCATCGGTTCGGGCCATTTCCACCAATTTTTGTGGTCATTTTACCCTAAGGGGACGAGCAAAGTCATATGCGTTTCACCAGCCCAGGACGGCCTTGACGAACGGTATCGACAGGGCCCGCTGCTGCACCAGGGAGGCCTGGTCCAGCGTTGCCAGCAGGTCCAGCAGGGCCTCCATGTCTCGCGCCGAGCGGGATATGAGGTAGCTGCAGACTTCCCGGCTCAGGCTCAGCCCCCGGCGCCGGGCCCGGAACTGCAGAATAGCGATTTTTTCCTCGTCACCCGCCTGCGCCAAGTGGTAGACAATACCCCAGGCAAGGCGCGAGCGCAGGTCCGGCAGGTCCACCCCCAGGGCGCGGGGCGCGGCGTTGCCGGACACCAGCAGGGCGCAACCGCGCTGGCGCGCCCGGTTACAGAGGTGGAACAGGGCCAATTCCCAGTCCGCCCGTCCCAGCACCCTGTCCACATCGTCCAGGCAGACCAGGTCCAACGCCTCGACTCCCTGGACTACCTCCTCGGGCCTGTGGTCGGCCAGCTCTCGCAGCGGCAGGTACAGGGCCCCGCCGGCCCCGGCGAGTTGACAACTCGCCTGCAACAGGTGGGACTTGCCGACCCCCTCCGGCCCATAGATATAGATCATCGCCTCGCCGCTGCCCGCCGCCTGCTCCTGCAGGGCGGCGACAAGCGGCTGGGTCGCGGGCGAGGGCAGGAAGTTGTCGAAGGTGGCCTCGTCCCGCAGCTGCACCGGCAGAGGCAGCTGCCGCTGGCTCGGATCGCTCACTCAGTCGCCGCCGTAGATGTCGCTGGCCCGGTAGTGATCGAGTGCGTGGCGCAGGAATACCGCGATGACCGCCGCCACCGGCAGCGCCAACACCACACCGACGAACCCCGCCAGCTGTCCGCCCGCCATCAGGGCGAAAATCACGGCGACGGGGTGCAGGCCGATGCGATCCCCCACCAGTATCGGGGTCAGCACCATGCTCTCCAGTAGCTGGCCGGCTCCGAACACCAGCAGCACCCAGAACAGCACGGTCCATTCCCCGAACTGGGCATAGGCCGCAATGCAGGATGCCAGGACACCCACCGCAAAACCGAGGTAGGGCACCAGGCTGGCCAGGCCTGCTATCACCCCCAGCAGCAGGGCGAGCTGCAGGCCGACCAGCCACAGGCCGAAGCCATAGACAACACCGAGCGTACACATCACCAGAAACTGGCCCCGCAGGAAAGCGCCCACAACCTCGTCGGCCTCGCCAGCGACCTGCGCCACCTTCCCCTGCCATATCACCGGCAGCACATGCAGGCCCTTCTCTATCAGGTGGTCCCAGTCACGCATCAGGTAGAACGCCACCACCGGCACCAGTGCGAGATTGGCCAGGCCGAGCAGCAGGCTGGCGCCCGAGCCAGACACCTGCACCAGGGTCTGTGCCGTGATCCTGCCCAGGGATTGCCAGTGTTCGGCCAGTTGTCCGGACCAGTCCAGCCGGGGCAGCCGCTCCAGGGTCAGGTCGAATCGTTGCTGCGCCCAGGGCAGGGCCTCATTGGCAAACCAGCTGTAGATTGCCGGGATCTTGGCCACCAGCAGATCGAGCTGATGCAGCAGCATCGGCACGGCGAGAATCATGGCCAGGGCCACCAGCAGGGTAAAGACTAGGAAAACCACCACCACGCCGAAGGTGCGACTCAGTCCACGCCGCTCGAGCGCATCCACCAGTGGGTCGCCCAGATAGGCGACCAGGGCTCCCAGCACGAAAGGCGACAGAATCGGTTGCAGCAAATAGAACAGAAGCGCGCCGAGCGCGCCCGCCACCAGGGCGAGTGGCCAGCGATTACGCATGGGCCCCGCATCGGGTGTTATTTCTGCCACTGGTAACTCAGTTCAGGCCCCGGACCGGCGGGCCCCGGGGCAACGGCGAGCCCCGGGCCGGCGAGTCCCGGGCCAACAGGTCCAGGGCCGGCGAGCCCCGGGCTGGCGAGCCCCGGGCCAACCGCGGGAATCGGGACCAACCGCCTGTTGAGTTCGATGATGGACGCCAGCTGGGCCGCCCCCGCCTTGGCCTTGAGGTTCAGGGTCACAGTATCCCCGCGCACCGATTGCACATCGGCCCGCTCAATCAGCTCAAGGCCCTCGAGCCAGGTAATCACCGCCGCGTAATCCGCGTAGGTCGTCACCCCGCTCACCGCCAGGGTGACGTTGCCGCCAGCGGACGACGCCGCCACCGCATACCGCGCCGCCATGGTTTCGGCCACCAGCGCCGCCCCGTCACGCACGAACAGTTCTTCGCTTGCCACGGTGGAGGTGCGCCGGACCCGGTTGTCACCCTGGAGGAAACTCCACTCCCCCGTGGCGCCCCCGCCCTCGAGCAGTGACACCCGGCCCACCAGGATATCCCGCAGCTGGTAGCGCGCCGAGGCAGGCACCAGCGCCGGATCATCCAGATTCCAGGCCTGTTCAGGGGTCAGAGCCGCGGAGTCCACTGCATCGTGGGTCGGGAGCTGGATCGGAACGCCACGGCGGGCAAATTCGCCCTGCACTGCCGCCATCAGCGCGGGCGCTGTAGCGGCACTGAGAAACACGCGGCCGGCGGCATCCTCGATCACCAGCCACACCAGCACCGCCGGCCTGTTCGCGGTCCAGATAGGTGCGCCCGCCCCCACCACCAGGCCGGTGACATAGGCACCGTCAAACGACAGCCTGACGGACGTTTGCGGAGGGACGCCCGGACCCTTTTGGTAGGAGTACCGTTCTACCCGGTTCCTGGCATCCCCCAGCGCCTTCGAGATCGTCGGGTTGCTCAGGACCTGGGTGCTGCCTGACACCTTTACCAGCACCTCGGACAGGCCCTGCCGCGCCGCCCGGGCGAGTTCCGCCGCGGACTGGTCGGCTACCGCCACCTCGGCCTCGTACAGGTCCTGGACCAATTCGGCCCTGGCAGCACCCGCTAGCGACGTCAGCGCAAGCGCGAACCCGACGCCGCGCACAATATGCTTGATCAAACCCGTCTCCCGAGCTGCGGTAAAGGGCGCATTGTAGCAGGACTGCAGGGGCGCCGGGGAAGGGTGAAATTGTCCCCTGCGGGATGAACTGGGTGCGGATTGTCGCTAGAATAGCCGCCCTCAGACCCCCACCCCCAAGGCCAGCGGACACTCCATGACGGACAGACAGCGGGAAAACCTCTCTCAGCTACAAGGATGCCGGCGTCGATATCGATGCCGGCAACGCCCTGGTCGAGCGCATCAAGGGGGTCTCCCGCCGCACCACCCGGCCCGAAGTGCTCGGCGGGCTCGGGGGATTCGGCGCACTGTGCGAGATTCCCGCCGGTTATCGCCAACCGGTCCTGGTTGCCGGCACCGACGGCGTCGGCACCAAGCTCCGCCTGGCCATGGATATGGGCATCCACGACACCATCGGCATCGACCTGGTGGCCATGTGCGTCAACGACCTCGTGGTGGCCGGGGCCGAGCCGCTGTTCTTCCTCGATTACTACGCCACCGGTGCGCTCAATGTCGATACCGCGGCGGCGGTGATCACCGGCATCGGCGCGGGCTGTGAGCTGGCAGGCTGTGCACTGGTCGGCGGCGAAACCGCCGAGATGCCCGGCATGTACGAGGGCGAGGACTACGACCTGGCCGGTTTCTGCGTCGGCGTGGTGGAAAAGTCAAAAATTATCGACGGCAGCGCGGTGCAGCCGGGAGACGTGCTGCTGGGCATCGCCAGCAGCGGCCCGCACTCCAACGGCTATTCCCTGATTCGCAAGATCCTGCAACGCAGCGGCGCTGACCTGGGCCAGCCCATGGGGAATACCAGCCTCGGCCAGGCCCTGCTGGCCCCGACCACCATTTACGTCAAGGCCCTGCTGGAGTTGTTCCAGCAGGTGCAGGTGAAAGCCCTGTCCCATATCACCGGCGGCGGCCTGCTGGAAAACCTGCCGCGGGTGCTCCCGGGCGGTTGCAGGGCAGCTGATCGACACCGACAGCTGGGAGTGGCCAGCCGGTATTCAGCTGGCTGCAGGCAGAGGGCAACGTCGCGCACCCGGGAGATGTACCGCACCTTCAACTGCGGCGTGGGCATGGTGATCTGCGTGGCCGCGGCAGAGCGGGACGCCGCGCTGGCACAGCTGGCTGCCGCCGGGCACCGCGCCTGGCAGATCGGCAGCATCGCCGCAGGCGATACCGAGGTCGAGCTGCTGCCGTGACCCGCGCGCCAGGGCCCGGCTGGCCGTCCTGATCTCCGGTCGCGGCAGCAACCTGCAGGCATTCATCGACGCCAGCGCCAGCGGTGCGCTCGGCGCCGACATCGCCGTGGTGATCAGCAACAACCCCGACGCCGCCGGCCTGCAGCTGGCGGCCGAGCGCCGGCATTCCCACCCGCTGCATCGACCATCGGCGATTTTGCCAGCCGCGAGGCCTTTGACGCGGCGCTGGCCGCGGAAGTCGGGCCGCTGGGAGGTGGACCTGGTGATCCTCGCCGGATTCATGCGCATCCTCACGCCGGCCTTCATCGAGCCCTTCAGCGGCCGCCTGCTGAATGTGCACCCCTCCCTGCTGCCGAAGTATCCCGGCCTGAATACCCACCAGCGGGCACTGGACGCGGGTGACCGCGAAGCCGGCGTAACCGTGCACTTTGTCACATTGGAACTGGATGGCGGACCGCCTATCATTCAGGCCAGGGTGCCAATCCTGCCCGGCGATACGGCCCAGACTCTGGCGGACCGGGTGATCGTGCAGGAGCACCGCATCTATCCGCTGGCAGCGCAATGGGCCATCTGCGGGGCGCCTGCAGCTGACTGATCACGGAGCCTGCCTGGATGGTGAGCCGATACCGGCAACCGGCATTGACTACTCCACGGAGGACGTTAAAGCGCCGGCTGAAATTCTCCCGGCGCTGCTGCTTGCCCTGCTCACCGGCCTGACCGGCACCGTCGCCGCCGCAGGACCAAGCTCCCGCGCTGCGGCCCTACACCGCCCACTACAAGACCACCGCCAGGGGCTTGGACCTCGATATCACCCGCAAGCTGGAAGCAAACGAGGACGGGCGCTACGTGCTTACCAGTGGCGGCAAGATCCTGGTGGTCGGTTTCCAGGAAATCAGCGTGTTCAGGATCGAGGCTGGACAGCATCCGGCCCCTATCCTATGTCTACCAGGGTACCGGCCTGGTGAGTCGCCGCAAGGAACTCCACTTCACGCCGGACCGGGGCGTGATCAGGAGCCTGTACAAAGGCCAGTGGTACGAACTGCCTTACGCCGATAACACCCTCGATCGCATGAGCCAGCTGGAACAGTTGCGCCTTGCGCTGCTGAGCGGACCCCGCCGCGGCGAGGCATGTCACCCTGCGGGTGGCAGATGGCAAACGCTCGAAAGACTCGCACCTGGTGCTGGTCGGCGAACGAAACCCTGCAGACGCCACTGGGTGCAGTCGACACCGTGCACTACGAGCGCCTGCACGACCTCGGCGAGCGCAAATCCGATTTCTGGTTCGCACCGGCATGGGATTACCTGATGGTCAGGACCGTCCACGTGGAAAATGGCGACCCGGTGGAGATGACCCTCAGCGGCGCGACCCTCGGCGGTGAAATCGTCGGCAGCCACTGAAGGCTGCGGCCGAGGGGGCGTCGACCGGTGCCCTCAGCGTCCCTGCGAACAGGATCGGCGAGGTCTCGCGGCCCTACTGCATCATGCCTTGGGCAGGGTGACGCCGGTCTGCCCCTGGTACTTGCCGCCGCGGTCCTTGTAGCTGACTTCGCAGACCTCGTCGGACTCGAAGAACAGCATCTGGGCCACGCCCTCGTTGGCGTAGATCTTGGCCGGCAGGGTGGTGGTGTTGGAAAACTCCAGCGTGACGTGCCCTTCCCATTCCGGCTCCAGCGGCGTCACATTGACGATGATGCCGCAGCGGGCATAGGTCGATTTGCCCAGGCAGATCGTCAGCACATTGCGGGGAATGCGAAAATACTCCACGGTGCTGGCCAGGGCGAAGGAGTTGGGGGGTATGACGCAGACATCGCCCACCACATCAACGAAGCTGTTCTCGTCGAAGTGCTTGGGATCAACGGTGGCCGAGTTGATATTGGTGAACACCTTGAACTCGCGCGAGCAACGCACATCGTAGCCGTAGCTGGAGGTGCCATAGGAAATCAGGCGGTTGGCGCCGTCCGTGCGCACCTGCCCCGCCTCGAAGGGCTCGATCATGCCGTGCTCGCTGGCCATCCGGCGAATCCATTTGTCTGATTTTATACTCACGTGACACCCTTAATATTCAGTCATGCCTTCAGTCGTCTGAAATACTGATTGCCGGAAATTCCCGATCGGCGTCGCCGCTTTCCAGCGTCGCATGGATGGCCCTGGCGATCTCCAGGAAAATGGCTGTTACCGGCGACTCGGGCTCGGCCACCACCGTGGGCCGGCCCGAATCGGTCTGCTCGCGGATCGACAGGGCCAGCGGCAGGCTGCCCAGCAGGGTCACGCCGTATTCCCTGGCTATGCGCTGGCCGCCGTCGGCGCCGAAAATATGCTCGCGGTGACCGCAGTTACTGCAGACATGCACGGCCATGTTCTCAACCACCCCGAGGATGGGAATGTCGACCTTGCGGAACATCTCGATACCCTTCTGGGCATCCATCAGGGCGATATCCTGGGGCGTGGTCACAATGACCGCCCCGGCCACGCTGGCCTTCTGCGACAGGGTCAGCTGGATATCACCGGTACCCGGCGGCATGTCGATGACCAGGTAGTCCAGCTCCCCCCACAGGGTCTGTTCCAGCATCTGCGCCAGGGCGCCGCCGGCCATGGGCCCGCGCCAGACCATCGGGGTGCGCTCGGTGACCAGGTACCCCATCGACATGGTCTTGAGGCCGTGGGCCTCCACCGGCAGCAGGTACTTGCCGTCCTGCTGCCGGGGCTGCGTACCCTCGGCAACACCGAGCATCATCTGCTGGCTGGGGCCGTAGATGTCCGCATCCAGCAGGCCCACCTTCATGCCCAGGACCTTGAGGGCAAGCGCCAGATTGACCGCCGTGGTGGACTTGCCGACACCGCCCTTGCCCGAGGCAACCGCGATGATATGTCTGATTTCGTTCATGCTTACCTGTCAGTGAGGTGATGGTGAAGGGACCGTGCCGGGCGCGCATTCGCCGGCCGTTTGCCGAGGTGGCTGCGACGGCAGTATAAGGACATGGCGACGGTTCAACAACGCCATCCGGGCGCGGATGAAAAACCCCGGCAAAAACGCTATAGTAGCGCCCCTTTTTCCGGCACACGGACAACCGACGCCCATGGCCCCGACCAGCCCGCGCAAAATACTGGTAACCAGCGCCCTGCCCTACGCCAACGCGCCGCTGCACCTGGGTCACATGCTGGAGCAGGTCCAGACGGACATCTGGGTCCGCTTCCAGAAATCGCGCGGACACGACTGCCTGTATGTGTGTGCGGACGACGCCCACGGCACCGCGATCATGCTGGCCGCGGAGAAGCAGGGCATATCGCCGGAAGAGCAGATCGCAGCGGATCCGCGCGGACCACGAGCGCGACAGCGCCGGCTTCCTGATCGACTTCGCCAACTTCCACACCACCCACTCCCCGGAGAATCGCTACTGGGCGCAGGAGATCTATCGCCGCCTGAAGACCAACGGCCACATCGCCTCGAGGGCCATCACCCAGGCGTTCGACCCGGAGAAGCAACTGTTCCTCGCCGACCGCTTCATAAAGGGCAGCTGTCCGCGCTGCAAGACGCCTGACCAGTACGGCGACAACTGCGAGGCCTGCGGCGCCACCTACACCCCCGCCGAGCTGATAAACCCCGTCTCCGCCATTTCCGGGGCAACCCCTATCCAGAAGGAGTCCATCCACTTCTTCTTCAAGCTGCCGGAATTCGAATCCATGCTGAGAAAGTGGCTGGACTCGGACACACTGCAACCCCAGGTAGCGAACAAGCTGCGCGAGTGGACTGACGGCGGCCTGCAGGAGTGGGATATCAGCCGGGACGCGCCCTACTTTGGTTTTGAAATCCCGGATGAGCCAGGCAAGTACTTCTATGTCTGGCTGGACGCGCCCATCGGTTACATCGCCAGCTTCCAGAACTACTGCGAACGTACCGGCCACCCCTTCGAGCCCTACTGGCTGCCGGGTGGCGATACCGAGCTCTACCACTTCATCGGCAAGGACATCATCAATTTCCACGGCCTGTTCTGGCCCGCTATGCTGCACTCGGCTGGATTGCGCACACCCACCGCGATTTTTGTCCACGGATTCCTCACGGTCAACGGCACCAAGATGTCCAAGAGCCGGGGCACGTTTATCAATGCCAGCACCTACCTGGAGCACCTGGATGCTGAATACCTGCGCTACTATTTCGCCGCCAAGCTGAGCGCTTCGGTCGATGACATCGACCTCAACCTGGACGATTTCGTGCAGCGGGTGAATTCGGACGTGGTGGGTAAAATCGTCAATATCGCCAGCCGCTGCGCGGGCTTCCTCGCCAAGGGTTTCGACAACACACTTGCGCAGACCTGTGCGGAACCCGAGCTGGTCGCCCAGTTCATCGCCCGCGGCGAGACCATCGCGAGCCTGTACGAAGAGCGGGAATTCAACAAGGCCATGCGCGAAGTCGTGGCCCTGGCAGACCGCGCCAACCAGTATATCGATGAGAAAAAGCCCTGGCAGCTGGCCCGGCAGGAGGGCGGCGCCGCTGCAGTCCACGCCGTCTGCAGCGTGGGCGTCAACCTGTTCCGGGTGCTGATGACCTACCTCAAGCCGGTGCTGCCGGCGATGGCGGCCAAGGCCGAGGCATTCCTGTCCTGCTCGCTGGACTGGACCGAACTGCACCGATCCATGGAAGGGCGTCGCCTCGGCACCTTCGAGCCGCTGCTGACGCGGGTTGACAGCAAGCAGGTGGAAGCCATGGTGGAAGCCGGCAAGGTAGCTGCGCCCGCCGACGCGGTAGCGCAGGCGCCAGGGCAGGTTGCGAGCGACACCATCGCGTTTGAGGACTTCGCCCGGGTGGACCTGCGCATCGCCGAGATCGTGGCGGCGGAAGTGGTGGAGGGGGCCGATAAACTGCTGCGGCTGACGCTGAGCCTGGGCGACAGCCACAGGCAGGTATTCGCCGGTATCCGCAGCGCCTACGAACCCGCGGACCTGGTGGGCAAGCTGACCGTCATGGTGGCCAACCTGGCGCCGCGCAAAATGCGTTTCGGGGTTTCCGAGGGCATGGTGCTGGCGGCAGGCCCCGGGGGCAAGGAGCTGTTCCTGCTCGAACCCCACGCCGGCGCGCGACCCGGCATGCAGGTGAAATGATCCGCCGCCCACGGCTGCGTGGGGGGCGCTATCGCGCAATTGTTTTCCGGGAAAATAGTCCATACCATAGCGCAGTCCGACACGCCCGCGGGGCCGTGTTCAAGCGAGAACAGCCATGCTGGCAGACTACTCAATCCTGTTGATCGGGGCGATCCTGGTAAATAATTTCGTACTGGTCCAGTTCCTGGGCCTGTGCCCCTTCATGGGTGTCTCCAACAAGCTGGAGAGCGCCATGGGCATGGCCATGGCAACCACCTTCGTGCTGACCCTGGCATCCGCCTGTAGCAACCTGGTCTACCAGTTTCTGCTGCTCCCTCTCGGGCTGGGCTACCTCAAGACCATCGCCTTCATCCTGGTTATCGCCGCCGTGGTGCAATTTACCGAGATGGTGGTGCGCAAGACCAGCCCCCTGTTGTACCGCGTGCTGGGGATTTACCTGCCCCTGATCACTGTCAACTGCGCGGTGTTGGGTGTGGCCCTGCTCAATGTCGGCAAGGACCACAACTTCCTGCAGTCACTGTTTTACGGCTTTGGCGCTGCGGTAGGTTTTTCACTGGTGCTGGTGCTGTTTGCGGCGATGCGCGAACGCCTCAACGTGGCCGACGTGCCGGAACCTTTCAAGGGCCCGGCGCTCGGGATGGTCACTGCGGGGCTGATGTCGCTGGCTTTCATGGGCTTTGCCGGGCTCGTATAGCGCGTGCTGGAAATCCTGACCCAATATCCCCTGTTGGCCGCCCTGCTTGCCATGGTCGGGCTCGGTGCCAGTTTTGGCGCCGTGCTGGGTTTTGCGGCCGTGCGGTTCAAAACCGAGGGCAATCCCATCGCCGACCAGATCAACGAACTGCTGCCACAGACCCAGTGCGGCCAGTGCGGCTACCCCGGTTGCCGCCCTTACGCCGAGGCCATAGCCGGCGCGGGTGAAGCCATCAACAAATGTCCCCCCGGGGGCGAGGCAGGCATAAAGGCATTGGCCGCGCTGCTGGATGTGGAGGTCATACCGCTGGATGCAGAGCACGGCGAGGAAAAAGTAAAAGCCGTCGCCTTTATCCGGGAGGAGGAATGTATCGGCTGCACCAAATGCATCCAGGCCTGCCCGGTCGATGCGATCCTGGGGGCCGCCAAGCAGATGCACACGGTTATCGCCAGCGAATGCACTGGCTGCGACCTGTGCGTGGAACCCTGCCCGGTCGATTGCATCGAGATGATCGCAGCGCCGCCGAGCGTACAGACCTGGCACTGGCCGCTGCCGGACCCCACCAGCCGCGAGCCGCAGATCATCGCCAGCGATGCCCTCCCGGCACAAGACCGGGCCGCATGAGGAAGATTTTCGATTTCCACGGCGGCATCCATCCGCCAGAGAACAAGCGCCAGTCCCTCGGCAGCCCGATTCGCGATGCGGGCATTCCCCCGGAGCTGGTGCTGCCCCTGTCCCAGCACATCGGCGCCCCCGCAACGCCGGTGGTCGAGGTGGGAGAACGGGTGCGCAAAGGCCAGCTGATCGCGGCGGCCTCCGGCGCTGTCAGCGTACCGCTGCACGCCCCCACGTCAGGTACCATCGCGGCGCTGGAGGACCGGCTGATCGCCCACCCGTCGGGCCTGTGCGCACCCTGTATCGTCATCACCACCGATGGCCTGGACGAGTGGACCCAGTTGCAGCCGACGCCCGATTACCGGGCCCTGGCACCGCAGGAGCTGCTGGCGCGGATCCGCAACGGCGGTATTGCCGGCATGGGCGGTGCCGGTTTTCCCGCCGCCGTCAAGCTGTCGACCCGGCCGGGCAGCAGCGTGGAGACCCTCATCATCAACGGCACCGAATGCGAACCCTACATCACCGCCGACGACATCCTGATGCGGGAGCAGCCCGACCGCATCGTCGAGGGGGTGAAAATCCTCATGCACCTGCTGCAGCCGGGTGAAACCCTGATCGGGGTCGAGGACAACAAGCCCGAGGCTATCGCCGCCCTGACCGCTGCCGCCGCCGGCTCCGCTATCGAGGTGGTGTCCTTTCCCACCAAGTACCCCTCCGGCGGCGAGAAGCAGCTGATCGAGATACTCACCGGGAAACAGGTGCCCAGCGGCGGCTTGCCCCTCGATGTCGGGGTCATCTGCCAGAACGTGGGCAGCGTCGCCGCCATCCATGATGCGGTCGTTCTCGGGCGACCGCTGCTGTCCCGCATCACCACGGTGACCGGCGAGGCGGTGCGCGAACCGGGTAATTTTCACGTGCTGCTGGGCACACCGATGAATTACCTGCTGGCCCGGGCAGGCTACCAGCCCGACAGGAACCGGCGCCTGATCATGGGCGGCCCGATGATGGGCTTCACCGTGCCGGACGCCCGTGTGCCGATCGTCAAAACCACCAACTGCCTGCTCGCCCCCAGCGACGCCGAGCTGCCCGCGCCGCCGCCGGCACAGGCCTGTATCCGCTGCGGCCTGTGCGCCCAGGCCTGCCCGGCGAGCCTGCTGCCCCAGCAGTTGTTCTGGTTTGCCCAGGCCAGGGAGTTCGACAAACTGGAGCGCCACAACCTGTTCGACTGCATCGAATGCGGCGCCTGCTCCTGGGCCTGTCCCAGCGCGATTCCGCTGGTGCAGTACTACCGTGCTTCAAAGGCCGAAATACTCGAGCTGCGACGGGAACACGCCAGGGCCGAACAGTCCCGCGCACGCTTTGAGGCCCGGCAGCAACGTATTGAACGAGAGGAAGCGGCCAGGGAAGCCAGGCGCGCAGCGCGCAAGCAGGCTGCGCAGCAGCGGGCCCAGGCTGAGGCCGGCGCCGGCGCGGGCGATGAGGACCCGATCCAGGCGGCGATTGATCGCGCCAGGGCCAGGAAGGCGGCGCAGCAGGCGGGCAGTTCTGACGCCGCCGGGTGAGCGGGACAAGCTGGAAAAGGCAGTGGTCACGACTCGTACACGCCTGGAGACCGCCAGCGCCAAACTGCAGCAGGCCCGGGACGAGGGCAGTGACCTGGTGGATGCGCTGCAACTGGGCGTGGACAAGACCCGGGCAAAACTGGAGGCGGCGGAGCGGGCGCTGCAGGCATTCGCGAGCCGGGAAGGGTCCGCGCCCCAGGCGGGCGAGCCCGCCGATGCGGCCGCGGCAGCCATCGCCAGGGCCCTGGCAGCCCGGGCCCAGGCGGTCGCGATGGATCCCGCGGAAAAAGCCCGCAGCCAGCTTGAGGGCCTGGAGCAGCGCCTGGAAAAAACCCGCGCCAGGCTGGCGCAGGGCCGCAGCAGCGGCGAGGAGGAGAAAATCATCGTGGCGCTGGAGGCAACGCTGGCCCGGCTGGAGCAACAAGTGAGCGCGACCCGGGACCAGCTGACTGCCATGGAGCGCAGCTGAGATGGCACTGCTGCGTGTCACCTCTCCCCACGCCCACGGCCCCATGAGCACACCGCGGGTGATGCAACAGGTGCTGCTGGCGACCGTCCCCGGCGTCATCGTCCTCACCCACTTCTTCGGCTTTGGCGTGTTGGTGAACATCGCCTGGGCCTGCGCGGTGGCGCTGGCCTGCGAAGCCCTCGCGCTCGCCTTGCGCCGCCGGCCGATCGCATTTTACCTCAAGGACTGCAGCGCCCTGGTGACCGCGACCCTGCTGGCCATCGCCCTTCCGCCCTACTCCCCCTGGTGGCTTATTGCCGTGGGCATCGCCTGCGCCATACTGCTGGCGAAACACCTGTACGGCGGCCTCGGTTACAACCCCTTCAACCCCGCCATGGTGGGCTATGTGATCCTGCTCATATCGTTCCCGGTGCAAATGACGGCGTGGACCCCGCCGCGGGGACTGGGGGAGTTGCCGGGGATTTTCGATGCACTACAGGCATGCTTCTGGCCCGGGCGCTTCGATGGGACGACCATGGCCACGCCGCTGGATATCGTGCGGCAGAACAGCAGCCTGCTGTTGGCGGATCTCTATGAGCGCAGCCCGCAGTTCGGGCGCTGGGCGGGCCTGGGCTGGGAATGGGTCAACCTGGCTTTTCTGGCCGGCGGCGCGTGGCTGCTCTACCGGCGCATCTTCAGCTGGCACGCGCCGGTGGCCATGCTGGCCAGCCTGAGCCTGTTCGCAGCGATATTCTATGACGGCGGCAGCTCCGCCAGCGGTGGTTCCCCACTGTTCCACC
This sequence comes from uncultured Gammaproteobacteria bacterium, assembly GCA_963700715.1. Taxonomy (GTDB): domain Bacteria; phylum Pseudomonadota; class Gammaproteobacteria; order Pseudomonadales; family Halieaceae; genus JARRPM01. The sequence goes on along the minus strand of CAVOYP010000009.1, from coordinate 5,080 downwards.
TGCTCAGCGGTGCCACCATGTTTGGCGCGTTTTTTATCGTCACGGACCCGGTCACATCCGCCGTATCCGTGCGCGGCCGCCTGTTGTACGGGGCGATGATCGGCGCGCTCGTTTACACCATCCGGGTGCGGGGCAACTATCCCGACGCCGTCGCCTTCGCCGTGCTGATCATGAACTTTGCCGCCCCGTTTATCGATAACTATACCCAGCCCCGCAGCTACGGCCACCAGGGCAGGCGGGAGGACAGCTGACATGCTGAGGCAGTCCATCACCCGCAACAGTTTGTTACTGGCGGCGTTCGCAGTTTGCACCGCCCTGCTCCTTGCCGGCACCTATCTTTCCACCCGGGAGAGAATCGCCGAACAAAAGCGCATGGCCGAGGAAAAAGCCCTGCTGGAAATCATACCGCGGGAACGCCATGACAATTCCATGCTGGACGACGTCATTGCAGTCGGCCCCGAAGCCGCCGGCCTGGGCCTGGCGGAGACCAGGCGAATTTATCTTGCCCGCAAGGATGAGGCTGTCGTGGCAGCTATTATTCCGGTCACGGCTCCCGACGGCTACAACGGCGACATCGAACTCATCGTCGGGGTCAACGCCGACGGCAGCATCGCCGGCGTGCGCGTCCTCAGCCACAAGGAAACGCCCGGATTGGGCGACAAGGTGGACCTGCGCAAATCGGACTGGATTCTGGGTTTCAACGGGCGCTCACTGAATAACCCGGGGCTGACCGGTTGGGCAGTCAGCAAGGACAAGGGCGTGTTCGACCAGTTTACCGGCGCCACCATCACACCCAGGGCGGTTGTCGCCGCCACCCTGCGCGCCTTACAGTTCGCAGATGCACACAGCAAAACGCTGTTCGCGCGCCCCGGCAATGCCCCGGCGACAGGCCCGGTAACCGATCCGGAAACAGTCTCGGATGAAGGAGAGCAATGATGTCGGAAGTGAGTTACAAAGAGCTCTCGCTCAACGGCCTGTGGAAGAACAACCCCGCCATGGTCCAGCTGCTGGGCCTGTGCCCGCTGCTGGCGGTAAGCGGCAGCGTGGTCAATTCCATGGGCCTCGCCGCTGCAACCACCCTGGTGCTCTTATGTTCCAACTCGGCGGTATCACTGATCCGCAATATCGTCTCCGATGCCGTCCGCCTGCCGGCCTTCGTCATGATCATCGCCGCGGCCGTGACCTGCACCGAACTGCTGATGCAGGCTTTCGCTTTCGAACTGTACGAGATACTCGGCATATTCCTGCCCCTGATCACCACCAACTGCGTCATTCTCGGACGGGCCGATGGTTTCGCCAGCCGCCACAGCCTGGCGCCTGCCGCCTATGACGGACTTATCATGGGTGCAGGTTTCGGGCTGGTGCTGATACTGCTGGGAGCCCTGCGGGAGCTACTGGGCACCGGCGCCCTGTTCGCCAATATGGATCTGCTGTTCGGCCCCGCCGCCGCCAGCTGGGAAATAACCGTGATCGATGATTACCCGAATTTCCTGCTGGCAGTATTACCCCCAGGCGCCTTCATATTTACGGGCCTGATCATCGCCGCCAAGAACCTGGTGGACTCCAATATCAAGAGGCGCCAGGCGGCCCTCAGGGCCCCGCCGGTAAAGGGCGCCAGGCGAGTCAGGGTAACGGGGAATGTTTCCTAGGCTGGAGCCGGGCGATCGCTGGTCACCAGCGCCAGGGTATCCAGTAACTCGTCGACCGCGGCATCGTCCATGCCGGCGTTTTCCTCATCACAGCTATAGGTGATGTACAGCAATGTGGCGCCGTGCATCAGATACCACTCCCGGATGGCGCTTGCCTCCTCCACAAACTGGCTCTGCACGCCCTCGAATTCCCCCAGGGTCACCCTGCGCCACTCCAGGGCCTGCTCCGACTCGGCGCGGGCTATGTTCCGGACTTCGCCCAGGTCAAATTCTCCCTGCTCCTTGTGCAGGGTGGATATCTCGATGCAACCGACATTGTCCCGGTCGCCCACCAGGATGCTTTCCTCCTCCGACTCCGCCCACCACTCCGGAGGCAGGGCCATCGTCCACCACTCTGTTTCCAGCACGTTCATCTCAGCTCTCCTGCCCCGTCAGCTGCAGGGACATCAGCAATGCGTCTTCCCTGCCCACCGCGGTTGAATAGTAGTTCCTGCGTACACCATCAAGCTGGAAGCCCAACTTTTCGTAAAGCCTGCGGGCCGCCGAATTGGAAGCGCGCACTTCAAGGTAACAGCGCAGGGCGCCGCCGCGACCGGCCTCGGCCAGCGCAGTTGCCAGCAACGCCTGGCCCAGGCCCCTGCCCCGCGCCGACGGGTGCACCGCGATATTGTGGATAGAGGCCTCGTCGAGCACGCGGGAATAAACAACAAATCCCAGCAGCCGCTCGTCGTCACGGACCACGAGGGCGCTGTGCGCACCATCCGGCATCGCGGCACAGGCGCCAGCGAACTGGTTTTCGCTCCAGGGACTCGGGTTGACCAGCTTATCCAGCAGCGCCAGTGCAGCGGCATCACCGGGCTGGGCCAGGTGCACCACCCCGGGCGGGCTCACGCGGACTGAAACAGCGATCGCAGATCCCGCCACACCTGCCTTTTGAGCAGGGGATCGCGCAATATATCGGCGGTGCTGGCGGTACGCACGACCCGGGGGCAGGCCAGCTGCTCCAGCGGGACCCACTCCTCGCAGGCTCGCCCCAACAGGACCAGGCCTTTGCAATCAGCCAGTTCCAGCTTGCGCTGGATAAAGGCGGCGAGGCCAGCCCGGGCGGCCTGCTCTCCCTGGTCCAGCTGCTGGTTCGAGTGCATGGGCCAGTCGAATTGGCTGACTGCAGCCCGGGCCGGGACCCGGCCACCGGGGTCGGCGCTATCGTTCCCGTAAACCATCCCCAGCGCCTCTGCCATGCCCTGGACCAGTTGCGACTGCTGCGGCGACAGGGGGCTGTACAGCTCTTCAAGCCACAGCCAGCCGCCGCAGCTGATTGCCGCGATGCTGAACCGTGGAGCTGGCTCTCCCGGGGCGGGCCGGACTGCCGCAGCGGCGGGGGCGGGCGCGGATTTGCCGCCATCCAGGCGCGGAATCTCCACTGGCGCTGCAGGCCGCCGCATGGGCCCGGTATCCGCCGGCGCGGCGGCTGCGGTCGCTGCCTGCGGCGCAGGAACAGCGCGCAGGAGGGCCAGGCGCCGGGTTTCAGCGGCGCCGGGCAACTGGCGCCGCGAAACATAGCTGTCCACGCCCATCGCCCGCAGGTATACCGAGCGCCGTATTTCATCCACCTGAGCGATCCCCGCATCTCATTCTGTCCAAGTCTACCAGTTCCCATTGCCCGCCAGCGTCCATTCGCAATTTAACCGCTGCGCAGGCGTCAGACCCAGCGCCAGCCGTGTTGCCGGAAAAACGTGATCCCGGAGCGAATGAAGTACTTTACATGCTGAATCCCCTTCTTCGCGGCGTAACCCCCATGGTGCACGATCTGGATAGCGGGGTTGAAAACCAGCCGCCCCTGGCTGCCCAGCCGGATCGACAGGTCGAAATCCTCGAAATAGAGGAAATACCTGTCGCTGAAGCCTCCTACCGTTTGCAGCGCCTGGGTGCGAACCAACATGAAGCAGCCACTGGCCAACAGAATATCGGCCTCCTGGCTACCGCTGCACAGGTCGCGCATCTCATAACGATTGAGGCGCCGGCGAAACAGGCGCCGGATCCACCGCGGCGCGAACGGGCGCAGCAGTAGCACAAAAAACGACGGGTAGCGCTTGCACAGGAACTCCTGGGTGCCGTCCTCTCCCGCACCCTGGGGCTGAGCAGCACGATACTCCGGTCCTCCTGTATGCAGGAGAGCCCGGTCAGCAGCGCGTCCTCGGCCAGTTCGGCATCCGGGTTCAAAACCAGGTGGTAATCGCTCTGCTGATGCTGGATCGCAACATTGTGCCCGGCGCCGAAGCCGCGGTTGTCCGGCAGGCCGCGGTATATCACGTTGAAAAATTTATCCGATGGCCAGGAGGTTATAGCGCCGGCGGCGCGCTGGCGAAAGTCGGGGTCGGATGAATTGTCCAGTATCTCCACCTGTACCCGTTCCACCCGGGACGCTTCATGGGCGACCCTGGATGCACGCTGCAGGCTGCGCAATACCCTCTCCAGCATTTCAAGCGAGCTGTGATGCAGGACGATCGACACCGAGAGCCGGGTCCCGGTCGGCAGGTTTCTCTCCATGGCGCGCATGGTATCAGTTGTCGCGGGAGCGGCAATAACGCTAGTTCCATCGTGTCGGGACCGGGTTCCTCGAGAAATCGGCAGGTTCGGTCGCGTTGATATAGCTTCCAGGAATAACGTACGGCGAAATTATGCATGTGCGGTGAGCGCCCGGTGGAGGGTCGCGGTAAAATACTTTGTGTAGAAAATCACAAATAAGGCGTATCACCATGTTATTTATCGAGTTTTTGACATGCGGCGTGCTAACCTGTAAAAAGTCGATTGAATTGTTGAATCTCTGGCCGAACTCGCCAGAAACTGGGTGCAATGGATCATAAAAAAGCGCGCGATATAGCGGGCAAAAGGGGATAAAGATGATTACTCGGTTCGCCACACTCACCGGCGGCCTGCTGGTGGCCACGGCACTTCTGCTCACGATGACGGCCTGCGGGGGCGGTGGTGGCGGCGGCGGTGGTTTTTATAATCCTGACGACGGTCCCACCACCTATTTTCCTGGCGCCGACCCTGCTTGACGCCAGCGGTAACGAGACCAGTGAAGTGACTTCCGCCTCCCCGGCCACGCTCAGAGTTACCGTAACCAGAAACGGCAAGAACGGCGCACCCGTCGCGGATGTCGTGGTGACGGCCGTGACCGACGCGGCTGTAATTTCCCCGGCAACGGGCACGGCGCTGTCCGACAGTTCGGGCGTTGCCACCTTCCGGGTTGAGGCGGGCCCCACCAAGGGCGCCGGCACAGTCACCCTCAGCGCTCAGAGTCCCGCCGGCACGGTGACGGCGACCGTCACCTTCCAGGTGGGCGCCAGCGGCCTGCGCCTGGGCTACCTCGATGGCAATGGCCAGTTCATCGAGAGCGAGATGAGGATCAACCCGACGGGGTGCTC
>CAVOYP010000008.1:0-164185 GCA_963700715.1 uncultured Gammaproteobacteria bacterium | reverse complement strand
GATCACCCGGAAATATTTTTGCGCGGCGCGCTCCAGCGCGATGAACTGGTTGACCACGAAGACAGCCATGCCCTGCGCGCTCAACAGGCGGCAGGTCTGGCGCAGGAACTTGTCAGTGAGGGCGCCGTCCACGCCGAAGCCCTGGTGGAAGGGGGGATTGCACAGGATCAGGTCGAACCCCGGCGCCAGCTCGCCGCCGCAGTCATCCGCCACCACGTCGACCGCCAGCGCGTAGTATTCCGCATTCCTGGCCATGGCCAGCAGTGCCGCGGCGTTGTTGTCCGTCGCCACCCGTCGTTCCAGCGCAAGATCGCGCGTCATGATACTGAGGTAGCCATACCCGCAACCCAGGTCCAGCAGGCTCGTGGGCGGTCGCCCGGCGCCCTGCAGTATTCGGGGCAGTTGCTCCACGAGGAAGGCGCTGCCCTGGTCGATCTTGTCCCAACCGAACAGGCCGGGCTTGCTGTAAAAATCCAGCTGCCCGGTTTCGATCAGGCGCAGGTCGCTGTAGTGCTTGCTATCAAGTGGTTGCGGCGCTGGCGCGGCGTGTTGTTTCAGCGCGATGCCAAGGTACACCTTGCCCACTTTCCTGCTCCGCGCGTTGCCAAACAGCCCACCTGCTTTCTCGATGAAGGTTTTTATCCCCTCCCCTTTCAGGCCGCTCAGCACCAGTTCTCCGCCCGGTGCCAACACCCGCCAGGCCTCGTTGATGATGTGGTGCACCACGGGCTTTTCCTTGGAAATACGGTAGATGGCGATCTGGATGCTATTGGCGGCCAGGAAGCTGAAGTCGAAATCGCTGAAGCGCGCCGCAAAGCCCAGTTCCCGCGCCCGCTGCGCGACATCGAAGCGGTTGCTGATGAGCGTGATGTTCGCGGCGGGGGCAACTGCCGCCAGGCCGTGCAGCGCATTTTCATCGGCGATCCACAGCAGGCGTTCGTCTACCGCCTCATCGCCCCCCGTTGGTTGCAGATACTGTAGCAATTGGTCAATCGCCGGATCTCGCATCAGGCGATGCTCTGCACTTCAGCGGCGCTCAGGGGACGGTATTCGCCTGGCCCGAGGCTGGGGTCGAGCGTGATCCCGCCAATGCTTTCCCGATGCAGGCCGAGCACGAGGTTACCGGTTGCGGCGAACATGCGCTTTACCTGGTGGTATTTGCCCTCGAGGATTGTCAGCAGCACCTGGCGCCGGTCCGTTTGAGCCGTAATTGCAACGCGGGCAGGGCGCGTCGGGCGCTGCTCGCCGCGCAGCAGGATACCGGTTTCCAGCTGGGCGATCGCCTGCGGGCTGAGCGGATCGCGCAATTGCACCCGATAGACTTTTTCACACTGGCGTGCGGGGCTGGTGAGGCGATGGTTCCAGTCGCCGTCGTCGGTCAGCAGCAGCAGTCCGGTGGTGTCCCTGTCGAGTCGTCCGGCGATCTGCAGGTCGAGATACCTGGGTTCACCCCGCAACAGTTCAAGCGCGGTGGGGTGCGCAGCATCGAGCGTCGCGCTGACGTATCCTGCCGGTTTGTGCAGCATGAAGTAGCGGGGCCCGGGGGGCTCGATGGATTGCCCGTCCAGGGTGACGCTATCGGTGCAGCCCAGCGCCATACTTGCGCTGGAGGCGGTAATGCCGTTGACGCAAACCCGCTTCGCCCTGATCGCGAGGCGCGTTTCAGATCGGGAAAGCCCGGTGCTGTTGCTGATTAATCTGTCGAGACGCAATCGGGATTGCCACCCTGTAATGAATGAGCAGAAACAGTGGAAAGCGTGGACACTTTCCCGCCACAGTATACCCCGACCGGGGCGCGGGTAGCGGGCATCTGAGGTTGACTCGACCGCGGCGGTCGGTGGAGTATAGCGCGGGCGACAACAGGCCCCCTGGAGGCTTCCCGGTGATGATTTCGCGCCATCTGTTTTTCCCCCTGCTGGCATTGTGGAGCGGGCTGAGTCTTGCGGCCGAGCCAGTTCCAGGTGCAGCGATTGTGCCCATGCAGGGCGTGCCGCCCAGCCGCGAGTCCCAGGTGACCCTGGCGAATTTTCGCGACTACCCCATGAGTCGCTGGGCGTTTCGCAATGCCGGTGCGGTCCTCAACACCGTGATGGTGCCCCGGGAGGGCGACATTCACCGCCTGCCGGGGCCGCTGCGCCCTGAAATCGGGGAAGAAATTTTTACCGATCCCGCGGGGCAGCAGTTGAGTTTCGATGCCCTGTTCGAGGCCAATTACGCCGATGGCGTGCTGGTGATGCAGGGCAGTCGACTGCTGCACGAGGCCTACTTTCACGATTTCAATGAGCGCAGCCAGCACATCTGGTTTTCCATGACCAAGTCCCTTGCCAGCACCCTGTTCGGCCTGCTGGTGGCGGAGGGAAAGGTTGAGCTGGGCGCCTCGCCGGCAAAGTATATTCCAGAGTTGAAAGGCAGCGGCTTCGAGCGCGTGACCATCCAGCAGGTGCTGGACCACGCCACCGCCATCGACTTTCACGAGAACTACACCGATACCGACTCAGATTTCTCCCGGTATTATGCGCCCGCCCTGAACATGGGCTGGTTGCCCGGCGCGGCGGACGTGCAGCCCGGCGAGGCAAAAATTTTCGGGGTACACGATTTCCTGGTGCATTTCATCAAGCCCGACCCGGCGCTGCTGCCGGGCGCGGCGTTTGACTACAACTCCAGCAACGCCGACGTGCTCGGTTGGCTGATTGCGCGTATCAGCGGCCAGACCTTCCAGCAGTATCCTGCAGCAGCACCTGTGGGCCAGGCTGGGGGCTGAGCACGACGCTTACCTCGCCGCCGACCGGGCGCTGGTGCCCATCGCCACCGGGGGCATGAACACCACCCTGCGCGATGCGGCGCGCTTTGGCATGATGATTCGCGACCGGGGCGAGTTCGCCGGCCAGCAGGTCGTTCCGGCCCAGTGGGTGGACGCGATCCTGGAGGTCAGCGATGAACTCAAGGCCACGATGAGGGCCAACCCCAAGTATGGCGACGCGCCGTGGTCGGCCTATCACAACATGTGGTGGATCCTCGATGCCGCCGCCGGAGAGTTCTGCGCCGTGGGAATTCACGGCCAGGTGATCTACATCAATCGCAGGGCGGACACGGTCATGGTCTGGTTTTCCAGCCAGCCGGTCGCCTCCGCCGCCGGCAACCCGAATTTCCTCGCCAAGCTGGATGCGGCGCGGGAGCTGGCAGTGTCCCTCACCCGCAAGCCCGGGCTGTCGGTGGGGGCGGCGCCATGAGCGTTATCGAGCAGCGGCTGCAGGCCGTCCGGCAACAGCTGCAGGTCGCAGGCTATGCCGCGCTTGTGGTGCCGCGGGCCGACGAATACCTGGGCGAGTATATCCCCGCCCACAACGAACGTCTGCGCTGGCTCTCGGGCTTCACCGGCTCCGCGGGCCTTGCCATCATCACCCTCGAGCGCGCCGCCATTTTCGTCGACGGCCGTTACACGGTGCAGGTGCGCCAGGAAGTGTCCCCCGAGCTGTTCGAGTATTGTCGCCTCGGTGACGATCCCCCCGCAGACTGGCTGGCGGCACAGCTGCCGCGCGGCGCCGCCGTCGCCTGCGATGCGCGCATGCACAGCCTGCGCTGGTATCGCGACACTGCCGCCGCCCTCGGCCTGACCGGCCTGCAGCTGGTGCCGACCACAGATAACCTGGTGGATGCGTGCTGGCACGACCGCCCGGCGCCTCTGGTCAACCCGGCGCTGTTGCTCGAGGAGCAGTTCACCGGCGAATCCAGCAGCGCAAAGCGGCAGCGAATCGGCGCGGCAGTGGCGGCAAAAGGTGCTGATGCCGCGCTGGTATTCGCGCCCGATGCGGTCAGCTGGCTGCTTAATGTCCGCGGCACCGACATACCGAAATTGCCGGTTCTGCAGGGCATCGCGCTGCTGGAAACCGATGGCCGGGTCACCCTGTTGGTCGATACGCGCCGCATACCGGCGGGCTTTGCCGCCCACGTTGGGGAGGGGGTGACCGGTGCGGCCTGAGGCCGAGGCCGCGGCCGTGCTCGCCGGTTGCCGCGGGCGCACGGTGCTGGCCGACCCGGATACAGCCAATGCCTGGAGCCAGCTGGCGCTGGAACAGGGCGGCGCCATCCTGCTGCCCGGCAGCGATCCCGTCCTGTTGCCCAAGGCCTGCAAGAACACCGTGGAAATCCGCGGCATGCGCAATGCCCACATCCGGGATGCGGTGGCCGAGATCCGCTTCCTGGCCTGGCTCGACGCCGAGGTGACCGCCCATCGCCTGCATACGGAAGCTGAACTGGCCGAGCGCCTGCTGTCGTTTCGCCAGCAGGCAGACTTGTTCCGGGAAGTGTCCTTCGATTCCATTTCCGCCGCTGGCGGCAACGCGGCCATGTGCCACTACAATCACCTCAACGCCACCGCGCCCGCCCGCCTGCCCATGCACAGCGTCTACCTGATCGACAGCGGCGGCCAGTACCTCGACGGCACCACCGATATCACCCGCACGGTGGCGATCGGCGATCCCGGCCCCGAGATTCGCCGCATGTTCACCCTGGTCCTCAAGGGGCATATCGCCCTCGGCCGGGCTCGCTTTCCCGCTGGTACCACCGGCTCCCAGCTGGACAGCCTGGCGCGCCAGTTCCTGTGGCAGGAGGGCTACGACTATGACCACGGCACCGGTCACGGCGTGGGCGCTTTCCTCAGCGTCCACGAGGGGCCCCAGCGCATTGCCAAGGCGCCCAACACCACCGCGCTGCAGCCGGGCATGGTGGTCAGCAACGAGCCGGGCTATTACCGCGCCGGGGCCTTTGGCATCCGCTGCGAGAACCTGGTGGTGGTGCGCGAGTCTCCCCGCGAGGGCGGTGATCTGGCGATGCTGGAATTCGAGGTTCTCACCCTGGTGCCTTTCGACCTGCGCCTGGTGGACGCGAGCCTGATGACTGCGGTGGAACTGGCCTGGCTCAACCACTACCACCAGCGCGTTGCGGCGGAAATTGGCCCGCTGTTGCAGGGAGGCGACCTGGCATGGCTGCAGCAGGCGACCCGCCCCCTCGCCGTGGCTGATTCCCCCCGCCTGTTTGTGTAGACTGGGCACATAACAACAAGCTGGAAGGTAATGAGTATGTCCGCAGCAGGGGGCGCCACGCCGCACTGGTCATCCCGATTCTCCTTCCTGATGGCCGCGGTGGGCTTCGCGGTCGGATTGGGCAATATCTGGCGCTTTCCCTATGTTACCGGCGAGAACGGTGGCGCGGCCTTTGTTCTCGTTTACCTGGCCTGCGCTTTCGGGGTAGGGGTGCCGGTGCTGATGGCGGAGATCATGGTGGGCCGTCGCGGCCAGGGCAGTCCGCCCTCCGCCCTGGTTGCAGTCGCCACGGCAAGCGGTGGCTCGCGCCATTGGAAGTGGGTCGGCGGCATGGGCCTGCTGGCGGCCTATACCATACAGATAGTCTACGCCGTGGTGGTGGGTTGGGTGCTGTGGTACCTGTTCAAGGCCCTGACGACCGGCTTTGCCGGTGTTGACGGGCCCGCTGCCGCCGCTGAATTCAGCAGCGTGCTGGATGACAACCTCGGCATGTTGTTCTGGACCCTGGTGGCATTGGCTATCACCGCGGCGATTATTGTCGCCGGGGTAAAAAGGGGCATTGAGCGGGCGGTTGATGTGATGATGCCCCTGCTGTTTCTCCTGTTGCTGGGAATGGCAACCTACAACTATTTTACCGGGGGTTTCGAGGAAGCGGTCGCCTGGTTGTTTACGCCGGATTTCAGCAAAATCGGTCCCGAGACCTGGTTGGCGGCCACTGGCCAGGCATTTTTTTCCTTCAGCGTGGCCATGGGCGGCATGATGACCTACGGCGCCTACCTGCCTCGATCCGTGTCCATCACCCAGTCGGTGTTTATCATCGCCATCGCAGACACCGGGGTTGCCCTGTTGGCGGGGCTGGTGATATTTCCCGCAGTCTTTCACTACGGCCTCGATCCTGCGGCGGGCGCCGGCCTGATCTTCCAGACCCTGCCGGTGGCCTTTGCCCAGATGCCGGGCGGACAGCTGTTCAGTGTCGCCTTCTTTGTCGTGCTGGCGGTGGCGGGCATCACCTCCATGGTCGGTCTGGCCGAAACCGTAACCCAGTGGGTCCAGGAGCGGTTTGGCATGGCGCGGCGCAGGAGCGCGCTGTTGGTGCTGGGTTCCGTGTCGATCCTGTGCGTACTCAGCTGCCTGTCCTACAACGTTCTGGGCGACCTGAAACTGGCGGGCAGAAATCTTAACGATACCCTGGACTACTTCTCCAACCAGATACTGCTGCCGGTGGGCGGCATGCTGATTGCGTTCTTCGCCGGCTGGGTCATGACGAGAGAGGCCAGCCGCGACGAGCTGGGTACCCTCAACGGTCCTGGCTACGAGGTATGGCACTTCCTGATTCGTTTCGTGGTGCCGGCGGCGCTGCTGGTGATATTTGTCAGGGGTATGTTCGGCTGAAGTTTGCGGGCGTTCAGAGCACCGGCGAAAACAGCCGCGCCACACCCATCGCGATGGGATACCAGCCCGGCTGGTCGTCGATCTCCCGCTGCGTGACCTCGTGGCTGCGATCAAGGTCGGTCAGCAACATCCGTTCCACCTGCGCCGCGAATGCCCGGTCATCCACCAGCACGGTTATCTCGCAGTTAAGCCGGAAAGACCGGTTATCGAAGTTGGCAGTGCCGACCCCGCTGAAGCGGTCGTCCATCAACAGCACTTTCTGGTGCATGAAGCCGCGCTGGTAGCGGTACACCTTCACCCCGTTCCGAACCAGGTCACAGGTGTAGGCCCAGTTGGCCATGAGCAGTACCGGGTTGGCCCCGATCGGGCCTATGGGCTTGTCGGGAATAAGCACCCGCACATCGACCCCGCGCAGGGCCGCCAGCTGCAGCGCGGAGATGATGCCGCTGTCGGGTACGAAATAGGGGCTGGCGATCCAGATGCGTTCGGTGGCGGCGACAATATGCTGGTGGTACATCAGGCCTGCCTCCTCGTAATCGGAGGCCGGGTTGGACGGGAAGACCAGCACGTTGCTGGCGCCTTTTGCCGCCCCACTGAACTGCCATGCCAACTCCATTGCCGAGCCCGTGGCCCAGCGCCAGTCGGTGATGAAGGCCAGTACCGCGGCCGCCACGGCCGGCCCCTCCACCCGGATGTGGGTGTCGCGCCAGGCGCCGATGCGCTTGTTGCGGCCGAGGTATTCGTCCCCCAGGTTGTGACCGCCGATCCAGGCGACCTTGCCGTCCACTACGACATTCTTGCGGTGGTTGCGGAAATTGAGCTGGAAGGGCTTGCGCCAGCGCTGGGTGGTGTTGAAGGGTGCGACCTGGACGCCGGTCATCTGCAGCTGGCGGAACAGGCGGGTGCGCGAAAATTTTCTGCTGCCGATCTCGTCGTACAGCAGGAATACCGCGAGCCCGTCGCGGGCCTTGTCTGCCAGTACGCGACACAGGCGCCGCCCCGTCTCATCATCGCGAATGATGTAGAACTGGAACAGAATGTAGTGTTGGGCTGCCTCCATTCCCGCCACGATATTATCGAAAGTCTGTTCGCCGTCGATCAGCAGTTCCAGGTGGTTGCCCCGGGTGGCCGGCTTGCGCGCCAGTCTGGACAGGGCGGCATAGAGCGGTTTGGCGCTCGAAACGGGCAGGTCGTGGGATAAATCCAGCTCGTGCTGCTCGATCAGTCTGTTGTTCTCGAGTTCCAGGCGCTGGAATTCCTCTTCCTCGATTTCCTTCCACTGCCTGGGGTAGCCGTCGAACCGGTTGCGGCCGAATACCAGGTACAGGGGCACGGTGATATAGGGCAGCGTGAGCAGGGAGATGGTCCAGGCGATTGCGCCCTGGGATGTGCGTGCCTTCAGGATCGCTTCCATCGCCGAGGCGATGGCAATGACGTAAACCAGCACCACGGCGACGACAATGAACGTGGGGATCAGTTGTGGGTCCATGGCCCGCAGTCTAGCAGGGCGGGCGCCGCGGCAATACTCTGTGCGCCTGGAGTTTTGCCGTCAGCAGGTGGCAGTGCCCGGCGCAGCTCAGCCGGGAGCGGCCTTGTTGGCCAGCGCCATGCCCACCAGCATGGCGACCACGAACATCGCCGTCTGCTTGTCCAGGTAGGTCAGCGCCGCGAGGGCGGGCCCCGGGCAGTAACCGTAGACACCCCAGCCGATGCCGAATATCGCCGCGCCGCCCAGCAGGCGGCCGTCGATGACGGTGGTGCCAGGCAAGTAGAAGCGCGGGTTGAGCACCGGGCGCTGCATTTTGAGCACGAAACGGAAGGCGACCAGGGTCACCAGCACCGCCCCGCCCATGACAAAAGCCAGATCCGGGACCCACTGTCCGGTCACATCGAGAAAACCCAGCACCTTGGCAGTGTCGGTCATGCCCGACATGGCCAGGCCCACGCCGAACACGATACCGCAGAGCAGACCAACCAATGCTTTCATATCAGGCAGCTCCCAGCAGGTGGCGGATCACGTAGACGGTGATCATGCCGGTTGCCATGAAGGTGACGGTGGCGGCCAGGGAGCGCGGTGACAGGCGGCCGATACCGCAGACGCCGTGCCCGCTGGTGCAGCCGCTGCCGAGCCTGACACCAAATCCCACCAATAAGCCTGCTGCGACCGCCTGCCACCAGGGCAGGGAGCTGGCCTGCGGGTGGGGCGCGCCGGTGAGGAAGTGGTAGAGCACCGGGCCGATGAGCAGGCCGACAATGAATAACCAGCGCCAGGCGTTGTCCGCTTGGGCCGATACGGCGCCCCAGACGATGCCGGCGATGCCGGCGATGCGGCCGAGCAGGGCCAGCAACGCGACGGCGCTCACGCCGATCAGCAGGCCACCGATAAGGGGTGTGGTATATGCAAGCATGACGTACCTCCGGTTTTCGATTGTACCGCGCCAGCCTCAGGAGCGCATGTTCCCCGGGCCCCAGTAGGCCTTCATGCTGTTGACCTTGCCCTCCTCGTTGAACTCGAACACATCGATAATATCAATAGTGATGCCGGGCATTTTCACCTGGAAGGGAAAGGCCACCGCGTTGCCGCTGCAGCGCGGGTCGCCGCTCAGCGCCAGTTTTGCACCGGACTTCAGGGCGCCTTCGTAGAAAGCGCAGACTGCGTCAATAGCCGACGTGTACGGTGTGCCGACCGGATCCTCAACGCGGGCATCCTCGGCGTAAATCTCCCGGATAATGTCCATATCCTGCTTGTCGAATGCTTCCACGTATTTGTGGACCATGGCTGATCTTGTCGCTGGCTTCCATAGTCATATCCTCGTTGTCAGCCACTAGACCACACAATGTGGCGTAGCGATCCTTGTGAAAACCGGTGTCGCCGAAAATCTGCATGGCGACCCGCGCGCGCTTCAGGAAGAAGCCGATTTCCAGTTCATCGGTCACGCCGATACCGCCGTGCATCTGCACGGCCTCATTGGTGACGAGCTTTACCAGTTCGTTCAGCTTGGCCTTGGCCAGGCTGGCCAGCAGCGGCAACTGCTCCGGTGTCATCGTCCACGGCGGACAGCGCCTGCAGCACCACCGAGCGGCACAGCTCGATCTCCGCCTGCATGTGTGCGGCGCGGTGTTGCAGGGCCTGGAAGGTGCCGATCGGCACGCCGAACTGCTCCCGCTCCTTCAGGTAGGCAACGGTGCGCTCGAAAGCCTCCAGTGCGCAGCCCATCATTTCCGCGGCGATGCGCCACGCGACCGCGATCCAGCACCGGTTCCAGCATCGCCCAGCCCTGGTCCACTGCCCCGATAGTGCGGTCGGCGCCAACCCGACATCGTCAAAGCGGATGTTGGCGGCATTGCGGCTGTCCGCCATGATGGTGCGTTGGCAACTCACGCCTGCGGCTGTCGCGGTCCACCAGCAACAGGGTCAGGCCCTGCGGTGCTGCGCTCCTCGCCGCTGCTGCGTGCCACCACGATCAGCTTGTCGGCGCTGTGGCCATCGAGCACGAAGCATCTTGCTGCCATTGATGAACAAAGCTGTCGCCCTGCGCTATCGCGCGTGGTGGCGATATGGCGTGGGGCTGTGGTGGTGGGATTCCTCCAGCGCCAGGGCCAGTGTCAATTCGCCGGCGGCGATCGCCGGGCAGCAGCGCTTGCTTCTGCTCGCTCGCTGCCGCCGAGCAGCACCGCGGAAGCGCCGACCACGGCGGAGGCAAACAGCGGGGAGGCGGTCAGGGTGCGGCCGGCATTCCTCCAGCACCACGCCCAGGCCCAGGAAGCCAAAATCCAGGCCGCCGTAGTCTTCCGGCAGGATGATGCTGGCCCAGCCCATCTCCGCCATCTTGCTGCCACAGCTGCGGATCGTAACCGAGTGGGTCGCGTGCGTCGCGCAATTTGCGCAGCGCCGCCACCGGCGCATTGCTGGCGAGAAAGTCCCGGCGGTGTCCTGCAGCAGGCGTTGTTCTTCATTCAGTACCAGTGCCATGTGGCTATGCTCCTAGGACTGGGGCAGTTCGAGAACGTTTTTGGCGATCACGTTGAGCTGGATTTCCGAACTGCCACCGGCGATGGTCATGGCCTTGGACATGGCCCACAGGCGCAGGGTGTCGATTTCCTCGGCGCTGAAACCCTCGCCCTCCCAGCCCAGGCCGCGGCTGCCCATGATGGCCAGCAGCAATTCGCTCTTGGTCTTTTCCGCCTCGGTGCCCACGTATTTCATCACCAGCGGTGCGGCGCTGCGCACGCCTGCGGCCTTTTCCTCGAAGGTGCGAAAATGGGTGAGGGCGACGGCCTGCATCTGCATGTCGTAGTCCACCAGGTCGCTGCGCAGCTGGGCATCGGCGATCCTGCCGTTCTCGAATTCCAGGTATTTGCGCGCGGCCACATTGGGCGCCACGACCTGGCGCGGGCTGATCGCTGCCGATCTCCGCCATCAGCTTGCGTTCGTGCACCAGCAGCGCCTTGGCCACCGACCAGCCCTTGTTCAGTTCGCCGACCAGGTTTTCCTTCGGCACTTTCACATTGTCGAAGAAGGTCTGGCAGAACTCGGACTCGCCGCTGATCAGTGCGATGGGGGTGGTGCTGACGCCCGGGTCGTCCATGTCGATCAGCAGGAAGCTGATGCCCTCCTGCTTCTTGACGTCGGGGTCGGTGCGCACCAGGCAGAAAATCCAGTCGCACTTGTCGGCGGCGGTAGTCCAGATCTTGCTGCCGTTGACCAGGAAGTGGTCGCCCATGTCCTCGCGCCTTGCACTGCAGGCTGGCCAGGTCAGAGCCGGCGCCGGGCTCGGAATAGCCCTGGGCCCAGCGGGTCTCGCCGTTGATGATGGCGCGAAGGTGTTGTTGTTTCTGTTCCTCGTTGCCGTATTCCAGCAGGGCCGGGCCGAGCATCCACAGGCCGATGCCGTACAGGGGCGTGCGGGCGTTGATGCGCTTCATCTCCTCCTTGATCACCCGGGCCTGCTGCTCGCTGAGGCCGCCGCCGCCGTACTGCGTGGGCCACTCGGGGGCGATCCAGCCCTTGTCGCGCATGCGCTCGAACCAGAGTCGGGCATCCTCGCTGGGAAAGCTGCCGCGGCGCCCGCCCCAGTACTGCTCCTCGCGGTGTCATGGGCTGGCGCTGCGACTCAGGGCAGTTGTGCCTCCAGCCACTGGCGCACTTCCCGGCGAAACTGATCGAGGTCTTACAAAGTTTCTCTCCTGTTGGGCTGTGCCTGGCGCGGATCAGTCCATGGGCGGGCCGGCATATGGTAAGCGCGCATACGAGGCGTGCTCAAACAGCAAGCATGGTAGCGCCTGGTCGGTGGCGGACAATGGCTTAAAAAGTCAGTCCGAGTTGACATAAACCGGCAGGCACCCGGCCGGATTCATCGCTGCCGGTTCGCGCTTTGGACCGCACTGTTGACCCGTCCCGCGCGGCGGGCATGCTGGGGCCGCTTTGGCTGTGGGAGTGCAAGATGCAAAGATTCAGGGACAAGGTGGTGCTGGTGACCGGCGCCGGTAGCGGGATTGGCCAGGCCAGTGCCCTGCGCATTGCCGCAGAAGGCGGCTCGGTGTTTTGTGTGGACCTGAACCCGGCGGCAGTGGAGGCGACGGTGGCCGAGATCCGGGCAGAGGGCGGCGAGGCCAGCGGCAGGGTGTGCGATATGAGCCAGAGGACGCGTGCGGGCCTGCGTGGCCGCCTGTGTCGAGCGATACGGCAGCCTGTATGCCCTGGTCAACATGGCGGGCATCCTGCGCTTCGACGACACCCAGCAGTTGACCCTGGCCCACTGGCAGAAGGTGATTGACATCAACCTCACCGGCACCATGTTGCTGTGCCGCGAGGTGCTCCCGCACCTGGTGTCGAGCAAAGGCAGTATCGTCAACGCGGCCTCCACCGCCGCGCTGTCCGGCCTGCCCTGTGGCCTGGCCTATTCCGCCAGCAAGGGCGGTGTGCTGGCGATGACCCGCAGCATCGCCGTCGAGTATGCCAAGCGCGGGGTGCGCGCCAACTGCGTCTGCCCGGGCGAAATCAAGACCGGCATGACCGAGGGCATCGCGTTTCCCGAAACCATGGACTTCGAGCTGATGTCGCGCATCATGTCGCTGAGCGGCGCCAGCGGGCCGGAGGTGGTGGCCGGTGTCATTGCCATGCTGGCCTCCGAGGACGGCGTCCACATCACCGGCGAGGATATCCGGGTGGACGGCGGAACACTGTCCTAGTACTACTGTGATTCGACCACTTTCACCCGGAACGATTTGGTCTCGTCCCCGCGCCGGGTCCTGATAGTCACGGTGTCTCCGGGTGAAACGCTCTCCAGGGCGTCGTAGAAATCGTTGTTGCTGCCGATCGGCTGTCCCGCGACTTCGGTGATGATGTCTCCCAGCACAACTTCCCCGCGCTGTCCCCGCTAGGCGCCCCTTATTCCGGCCTGCGCAGCCGGCATGCCGGGATACACCTGTACCACCGGCAACCCCTCGATCCGGTAGCGCGGCACCCAGCGGTCGCTGGCCAATTCCACGCCGATGATCGGCCGCAGGATGCGCCCGTAGCTGATCAGCTGCGGCACGACCTCCCTGACCGTGTTGACCGGGATGGCAAAGCCGATACCTGCGCTGGCGCCACTGGGGCTGTAGATGGCAGTGTTTACGCCGATCAGTTGCCCCAGGGAGTTGAGCAGCGGGCCGCCGGAGTTGCCGGGGTTGATGGCGGCGTCGGTCTGGATCACGCCGCGAATCCTGCGGTTGTTCGGGGCCTGTATCTCCCGCCCCAGGGCGCTGACGATGCCGGTGGTGAGGGTGGTGTCGAGGCCGAAGGGATTGCCGATCGCCAGCACCTTGCGCCCCACGGTCAGCTCCGACGAGTCGCCCAGCGGCAGGGTCACCAGCTTGTCCGGCGGATCAGTGATGCGCAGCACCGCCAGGTCTTTCTCCGGGGCCAGGCCGATCACCTCGGCTTCGTGCTCGCTGCGATCCTGCAGGGTGACCGTCAGTCTCTGGGCGCCGGCAATGACATGGAAGTTGGTGACGATCAGGCCGCTGGCATCCCAGACGAAGCCGGTGCCGGCGCCCTGGGGAATCTCCTGTATGTTGAGACTGAAGAAATTACGGCGCAGGGCAGTGTTGGTGACAAATACCACCGAGGCGCTGGCCTTGCGGAAGATCTCGGTGCTGTTGGCCTCGTCTTCGGTGGCGAAGCTCAGGTAGTCGACCCCGGCGGCCCGGGCGGGCGCCAGGATCAACAGCAGGACCAGGGGCAGGGCATAGCGCAACAGCTGTAACATGGATTTGCCTGCGCCTGGCTATTCCTTGCTGCATGCGCTCGATGAAGCTGCTGATGCGCCTGGCGTTGGCGCCGATGTCGCCCAGGCCAACCCGTGATACCGAGCGCAAATCCACCAGGGTGCCTGCGGCGTTGGTGCGTACGCGGATAACGATGTCGTCCTTGAAGCCCATGATGGTGGTGGTATCCACCGCCTCGATAATGCCGCCGTTGCGATCCTGCTGGTAGATTTCCCAGCCCATTTCCATGGCCACCTGCAGTGCCCGGTCAAATATCACCCCGTACTCCAGGGGGCTGCGCAGGGTCTGCACTTCGGGATAGGCCGCGGCCTGCAGGGTGCGAGTCTCGGGGGCTGTGTCCAGGCTGTTGCTGCCGCTGCCGCGCTGCTGTGGGGCAGCGGTGAATACGGGCGGGTCCTGCAGGTCGGTGCTGATATCGTGGATGCGGGGGCGGTCTCCACCGGCGAGCAGGGACAACAGCAACAGGGTGCCGGGCACGGCGATCAGGGCCCGGCCGGCTATGGCCTTGCGCCAGCTCGCGTAGCGCGGCAGCAGCAACAGCACAATCGCCAGCAGCAGCAGGATAGCGGCGCCGAAACAGCCGATAGCATAGAGCAGCAGCCCCTGCTGCCAGGCGCCTGAGCGCACGGTCATGACGGACACGGGCAGCACCACCAGCAGGGTGATAGCCAGTATGCCCAGCCAGTTGACCAGGGCGGGAAGTTTCTGGGCCGCTGTGCCCGTGTCTGGTTCATGCGGAGCTCCTCGAGTTCAGCCGGTTTGCCAGGGCACAGAATACTATCTGCCCGATCCATATGCGAGCGGGCGGCCCGCCGGTTCAATTGGGCAGCCCTGCGGCTGTTTTAGTGTCATGCGGTTTGAGCTGGCCAGCCGCATCTGTTTAACTCTCGCGCTGAACAACCACTGACAAACGGGGAAATGACACAAGATGGGAAGAGTGGCCGGCAAAGTAGCAATCGTCACCGGAGGGGCCAGCGGGATGGGCAAGGCGGACGCCATCCTGCTTGCGCGCGAAGGCGCCCGTGTAGTCGTGGCGGACCTTAACGAGACGGATGGAATGGAGGTGGCCCGGGGCATCGGCGCCAACGCCCTGTTCCTGCGCCTGGACGTGACCGATGAGGACAACTGGAAGACCGTGATCAGCGCCACGCTGGAGAAATTCGGCCGCCTGGATATCCTGGTCAACAATGCTGGCATGATCGCCCTGGGCACTATTGTCGATACCGACCTGGCCACCTGGCGCAAGATCAACGCGGTCAACAGCGACGGCGTGTTCCTCGGCTGCAAGCACGCCATTCCCGCCATGGCCGCCAGTCCGGCGGCGGCTCTATCATCAACATGTCATCGGTGGCGGCCATTCACGGCCAGTCCTTTGTCGCCGCCTACACCGCCAGCAAGGGCGCGGTGCGCTCCCTCACCAAGAGTATCGCCATGTTCTGCAAGGAGCAGAAAAACGGTATTCGCTGCAATTCGATCCACCCGGACGGGGTGAAAACCCCCATGGTGGTAAAGGTGGCGATGGGCAAGGATGTTGCCACCGCAGAGGACATCGAGGCGGTCGGCAAGTACGGCAATATGTGCGACCCGGAGGATATCGCCAACCTGGTGCTGTACCTGGCCTCCGATGAGTCGCGCTTCGTGAGTGGCGCCGAGATGCTCATCGACAACTGCGCCACCATCACCCCGCCCCTGGGTTTGATGTAGGCGAGCGCTGCGAGGCGGTCGTGGAGAAGCTGATCTATGCACTGTGGCCCCAGTCCGGGCGCTCCGCCGATGAGTTTCGGGATGAGTTGCTGGGCCAGCTCTGCCCGTCGCTGGCGCAGTTGCCCGGCGTACACGGTGTGCGCCTCGCGGTGGCCGACAGCGCGGTAGCTGCCGCGGCGAAACGCCGGATGGAAAGCCACCCGCCGCTGCCGGCTGCGGCCCTGTCCCTGTGGGTGGACAATGCCGGTGCGGCTGCCGGTTGGGAGCCCCTGGTAGACCGGCATGTCGAGCGCAAGGGCGCCTACCTGGTGGTTGAGGCGGAACCGCTGCCCAGCCGGGAGCGGCATCCGTCTCTGCCCGGCGAACGGGTTCACGGCATGTGCCACGTGGTGTTCATGCGCAAGCCCGTACAGTTGGAGCGGGAGCAGTGGCTGTCGATCTGGAAGGACAGCCACACGGCGGTGGCCATCGACACCCAGTCCACCTTCGGCTATCGCCAGAATGTGGTGGCGCGGGTACTCGGCGCGGGGACCCTGGCGTTCGATGCCATCGTCGAGGAAAACTTTCCCCCCGAGGCGATGGACTCGGACCACGCCTTCTACAACACCGGGGGCGATGAGAACCTGCTGCAGCAGCGCATGACCGCCATGATCGAAAGTTGCGCACGGTTTATCGATTTCGGCCACATCGATGTCATTCCGATGAGTGAGTATGTGATCACGGACATCGTCAGACCCTGACTCCGCCATAACACGTCGTCCAGTGTGGTAACAATCTACCCATCTGCTTTGCCCTCGGCGAAGACATGGCCGGCTGAGCGGAAGGCGATGGTTCCAGAGCGTTTTACTCCGACCCGTTCTGCCCGGGCCCGGGGTGCCTGACGCTCCACATGAACCAGAGACTGGTGACAAGCAGCAGCAGCGAGATGAAAATATTCAAATGGGCAGCGTAGGGAAAATAAGGGAAGGGCTCTCCCAGCATTTCCGCGGCCGTCCTGGCTCTTTTGACGCCTTCCGCCAGCAGCGAAGCAGAAGATACGCTTTGGAACGCAGCCACAGTGTGTAAACGAAGTTTAATATGACTACCTGTAAGGGCCCGGGTCAGCTTTCCGCCCACCAACACTGTTATCCCTTCCGAAATTGCTGTAGCAGTTTTGGGGTTTGCCGGGGTTTTAGCTGTTATGAAGGGCTCACAACGAGAGGTTATTCCAGGTGTCAACCAGTGGCGCTTAGAAGCTCTCGTTGTTTACGGCACTAATGCGATCGCGTTTTCACTAGTTCCTGTGCTGGCTATATCAATGGATTTTCCGCATGGTGCTGTCTGGACCGCAGGAAGTTTATTCTCTGCTGTCGTGGTGATTCCCTGGCTAGTTGGGCCTTCGAGGCAAAAGAATTACTTTGTGACAAGGATAGACTAATTGTCAGCATTTGAGTGCAACCTTCAGACTTTCCTATGGACTGCTTTGCTTCGCGGACGGGCAGCGCAAATACCGGCTAAAAAAATGTTTGGGGTCAAAAAAAGGCAGCCGCCCGTTATGTTCACGCAGCCGCTGAATCCTCAAAAGTTTATAAGCCGAAAACTCCTGATATAGATCAAAGTCACCGCAACCGCCCCGGCCGACAATCCCGCCGTTGGATCTCAGGAGCAGTGAATATGCTTCCCTCGATGTGGCGTGAAATTATCGCGATCAGCTGGCTGGTCGGCGTCATCTTCCTGAGTGGCTGCGCAGGCGGTTCAGCCGGCGCAAACGAGATCAGCGCCGAACCACTCAAACAGTTACCTGGCACATTGATCATTGTGGGCGACAGTATCATGGCTGGTTGTGCTGACTCGGTAGACCAACTGCCGGCAGACTACACAAGGACGACTGCCCATCTCGTGGCGCTGCAGGGGGTGCGCGTTGTCAACCTCTCCCGCAGCGGCAACAGTATGTGGAACGCCGTGTCCCAGCGCGCAGAGGGCGGTATAAACTTCACCCAGGGCGGCAAAGATGGCACCGCGGTGTGGATTATGCTCGGGGTCAATGATTTCGCCTACGGGCTCTCCACCGTGGAGCAGTTCCGGGAGCGCTACCACACATTTCTTGGCCGCATAGAGCCAACCCCGGCACAAAAGATATTCTGTGTGACGCCACTGAGGTCAGGCTTCGACGACCGCCAGCACGACAGTGTGGAAACAGCGACTCTGGAGGACTATCGTCAGGTAGTACGGGATATCGCGGGCGCGGGGCACTGCGTGCTGGTCGATACCACCGGGTGGTTTGACGCTGCCGATGTACGCGACGGGTGCAGCATGCCGGACACACTACACCTGGGCGCAGATGGCCACGCGCGTTACGCAGAAAAGCTGTTAGAGCAAATTCGCGAAGACTACTCTAGCCAGCCTGGACTGCAATAAGCATTACGCGGTTTGCAGGGCCCTGATCCTGTCCTCCAGCGGCGGGTGCGAGCGAAACAGGCCGGCAGCACCCTGCTTGAGCTGCTCGCTGATGCCAAAGGCGGTCAGTTCCCCGGGCAAATCCTGGGGCAGGCCCTGTTCCTGCTGCAGGCGCTGCAGGGCGGCGATCATGTGGCCGTTGGTGGTGAGGCTCGCGGCCGCCGCATCGGCGCGGTATTCGCGCCAGCGGGAGAACCAGAACACGATGATGCTGGCGAGAATGCCCAGCACCAGTTGCGCGATCATGGTGACCGCGAAATAACCGAGGCCGTAACCGCGCTCGTTCTTGAACACCACCCGGTCCACCGTGTGGCCGATGATCCGCGCCAGGAACATCACGAAGGTGTTTACCACGCCCTGGATCAGGGTGAGGGTCACCATGTCGCCATTGGCCACGTGGCCGATTTCGTGGGCCATCACCGCGCGCACTTCCTCCGGCCTGAAGCGCTGCAGCATGCCGGCGCTTACGGCGACCAGGGCGTTGTTGCGGTTCCAGCCGGTGGCGAAGGCGTTGGACGCCTGGGAGGGGAATATGCCCACCTCGGGCATGCCAATACCGGCCTCCTCAGCCAGTTCCTTGACCGTTGTCAGCAGCCACTGCTCATCGCGGTTGCGGGGCTGCTCGATGATATAGACGCCGGCGCCGCGCTTGGCCATCCATTTCGACAGGAACAGCGATATCAGCGCGCCGCCGAAGCCGAACACGGCGCACATCACCAGCAGCGCCCCCAGGTTGAGGTCCACGCCATTGGCGGCCAGGATGCCCTCCAGCCCCAGCAGGTTGAATACGAGGCTGACCAGCACCAGCACGGCGATGTTGGTTGCCAGGAATAACAGGATTCTCATTGGGACTTGCCTCGGTAGTGGATAAAGCGACGGACCGCGTCAGCTACGAATCTTCGCCGTTGGTCAAACCCGAGTATGGGGTCGTCGCGGTTTTTTTCAAGTGGCGAAACCGTCGGGCAGGGCGGTCAGGCCACCGGCTCCGCGGGTTCCTCAACGGCGGCGTCCTCTGGCCCCGCGGGCAGCGGAATCTGGCTGGGCTCCACGAGCGGTTCGCCGCGTTCGCTCAGTTCGGCGGCGAGCACCTCCCCGCGCAACTCGACGTCCTTTGAACTGAGCTCGAACAGGGTGTTCACCGCCTCGTCGCGGTGCCTGCAGCGCTGCACATGGCGCGGCTGGGAGCCGTCCACCCAGGCCTTGCCCTTGCCCCAGTAGTGTCCAAGCTGGTTGCGGATCACGAATACTTCAGTCATGGCGATAATGCTGTCCGGCGTTGCGTGGGCGCAAGTTTAAGCATTTATCCGCGCCTGTTCCAGTCGACGCGTTGCGTCGGCGCGTTGCGTCCTGCGCATGGCGCCGGCCGTCATCCCAGCAGCACATCCTTGGCCTGGTTGATCTTGGCGGCAAGGTAGTCATTGCCACCCCGGTCGGGGTGCAGTTTCTGGATCAATTTGCGGTGCGCCGCCACGATGTCTTCCCGGCCGGCATCCTCCGCCAGGCCGAGGATCGCGAGGGCCTCACTGCGGTTCATGCCGCCATTGTCGCCGCCGGGGGCCTGCTGCTGGTCGAATGTCTCACCCGGGAATCGCTGTCGCAGGTAGCTGTCCAGCAGGCGGGCGGATTGGGCGTCCTCACGCTGGCAGTAGGCCAAAAGCGCCTCCAGCTGTTGCCGGTCCATATCGGCCAGGCGCCAGCCGGCGAAGCTGCCGCCCAGCACCTCCCCCTGCAGATCGCCGCTGTCGTGGGCCAGTTGCATGCGCAGCAGGGCAGTTTCGACGGTGGAGGTCTGGGCCTGGGAGGGCGCCCCCTGGCCCATGGCGCGCCGGGCGGCGAGTAGCGGGAACAGGCGGATCAGGACGGGAAAGAGCTGGCGCAGGACCACCAGCAGGCCAGCGGCGACCGCGCCGAGCCAGTGCATGCGGCCGGTGAGCGTCAGTACCAACACGACGGCGACCGCTACTGCGACGCCCAGCTTGATGTATTCAGCCCGCCGTTTGTGGGGTGGCACGGTGCGCACCCGGCGGTACATGAGGTAGAGCACGACGGCAACCGCCAGCAGGAGTATCAGTCGGGACAAGGCTGCCTCAGGGTTTCAGTTGTTGGAGCAGCAGTCTAGCACTCTGGCCGGAACTGTTCTCGAGAGCGGTGCGGCCGCCGGTGGCGTAGCGTGCCACCGCGCCCAGCAGCCCTGCCAACATGCCGGCACTGCTGCTGTCGAAACGGGCCCAGGCGCCGCCGCTGAGCCGGGCCATGCTGCGGAAGGTGGTTTCCACTGCGGGTACCTGTCCCTCCTGGAACAGGAACAGGGGCAGGCGCAACAGGCCGCACTGGCCCGCGAGGTCGCACAGGGTATCCGGGCTCTCCTCTACGGCGTCACCAATGAATACCAGGGCCTTGAGGGCGACCTTGCGATGCTCGTCCAGGGCATGGCGCAGCAGGCGAGCAATCTGGGTGTGCCCGCCCTCGCAGCGCACGCTGGCCATAAGCCGCTCCAGCTGCGTACTGTCAGTCAGCCAGGGGCTGGCGAAGAATTGCTGGAATCCGCGATAGTAGGCCAGCTGCACGGCGAGCGAATTGACTGCGCCGGCGGCCGCAAACATGTCCCGCTGTACCCGGCTCGCCCTGTCCCAGGTGGGTTGGCGACTGGCGGTTGCATCCACGGCGAACAGCAGCCGGGGTTGTTTGGCAACAAACTCCGAGATGTTCCTGCTCTGTTGCAGGAAGCGTTCGATGTCTTGCGAGGAGGCGCGACGGGCGGGGGGTTTAGCCATCAGCGGGGGAGTGGGGGTTTACCGGCGCTCAGGCGCCCGGGCGTTTTTCCTCGATCGCCCCGAGTTGCTGCAACTGCTCCAGGTAGTGGCGACGACTGGCCAGTTCGGCTATCGCCTCCCTGAGCTCGCGCTCGCTGACCTGTTCCTTTGTCTCGGTGCTGACCAGTTGCCATAGTTTGCGACTGCACAATTCCCTTGGGTTGAATTTCAATGTGTTCATTTCTTTACCACTTTTTTAACTGTCCCGATAGGCCCGGCGCGCTCGCTGCGGCCGGCATTCATGACCGGTTCCAGTGTAATTACTATTTATGACAATCGCGTGATGGCCGAAGTTCCGGCCCGCGCTGTGAAACCAGCTTACACGGTAGTTGGCCTCAAGGGAAAGGGACGCAAGAGGCATTGCAGTTCCCGGGCCGCTGGCCTACATTGCGCGCAGGAGGATTCAGTGCCCATGAGTTTTTTCAATTCTGCCAGCAAAAGTCAGCTGCCCACCGCGGAGTCAGCACTGCCGGGTCGCGCCCAGGCCATGCCGGTCCCGGCTGCGCACTATGTCAACGGCAACCCCCTCAAGGGGCCGTTCCCGGCCGGCCTGTGCCAGGCTATGTTCGGCATGGGCTGTTTCTGGGGAGTGGAGCGCAAGTTCTGGCAGCTTGAGGGCGTGTACACCACGGCGGTCGGTTACGCCGCCGGCTTCACGCCCAATCCGGGCTACCAGGAGGTCTGCACCGGCCAAACCGGGCACAACGAGGTCGTCCTGGTGGTTTTCGATCCGGCGAAGCTCGCCTATGAAACCCTGCTGAAAGTGTTCTGGGAAGGGCACGATCCCACCCAGGGGATGCGCCAGGGCAATGACCGCGGCACCCAGTACCGTTCGGGTATCTACTGTTTTGGTGAGGACCAGGCTCGCCTGGCGCAGGCCTCACGGGCGGCTTTCCAGCAGGCCCTGGACAAGGCGGGTTTCGGCCCGATCACCACTGAGATTCTGCCGGCGCCGCCGTTTTACTATGCGGAGGAGTACCACCAGCAGTACCTGGCGAAAAATCCCGGTGGCTATTGCGGCCTCGGGGGCACCGGTGTCAGCTGCCCGGTTGGCGTCGCGGCGGTGTAGAACTGCACTCAAGGCCCTGCGGGAATAAACCCCTCAGGAAAACGCCTCATCCTCATCGAAGTTATCCTCGTCGGGCTCCGCCGCCTCCAGTTGCTCCATCAGGTTGACGGCGACGGCGACAAAGTCGGAATCGGTGATAATGCCCACCAGCCTGCCCTTGCGCAGCACCGGCAGGCAACCGACCTTGTTTTTCAGCAGGTGCAGGGCCGCCCCGCGCAGGCTGGCCGATTCATCGGCGGTTTGCACCGGTGTGGACATGATAGTGGAAAGCGCGACATAGCCTTCGAACGGGTTGCCGCTGCCGTGGCCCAGCACCGTGGTGTCACCGGCCGCCAGTACATCCCGTTGTGAAACCACACCCAGAAGGGCACCCGCGGCGCTGACGATGGGTATGTGCCGGATGTGGTGCTCCGCCAGCAGTTGGCGCGCCGTGGCCAGCGTGTCGTCGGGACCCAGTGTATAGGGTTCCCGCGTCATGATTTCCGCAACCGTCAGCATCCAGGGCTCCTTGTGTGGGGGTCGTCTGTGCGTCCCGCAACGTTAGCCTGAGCCCGCCGGGAACACCTTGACCCTCGTCAAGGAAAAAACAGTACAGGCGCGGATTCCGGGTGTTGCGGGGCGCCTAGAACAGGCGGCCCAGCAGGGCGGAGAGCGCGTTCTCCACCCGCAGTATGCGCGGGCCGAGGGAGACGACCTCGCAGCCGGCGGCTGCCAGGCGCTCGACCTCGTAGGGAATGAATCCACCCTCGGGGCCGATCACCAGCAGGGTGTCCTGCCGCAGGCCCCGGGGGCAGGGAGGGTAGTCTCCGGGGTGGGCCAGCAGCGCGCGCCGGCCGCTGGCCAGGCCCGGCAGCACATCCTCCACGAAGGGCTTGAAGCGGCGGTGAGACTGCAGCGCCGGCAACACCGTGTCGCGGGACTGTTCGAGGCCCTGCAACAGGTAGCCGCGCAAGGTTTCGGGCGCCAGCGCGGGCGTCTGCCAGTAGCTCTTCTCCACCCGGAAGGAGTGGATCAGGTGCAACTCGGCGACGCCCAGTTCCGCCACGCTGCGCAGGATGCGCCGCAGCATTTTCGGGCGGGGCAGGGCCAGCACCAGGCGCAGCGGCAGCTTTGGCGGGGGAGCCGTATCCAGCGCCACGGCCAGTAACGCCTGGGCGGGACTGATCTCGAGCAGCGTGCCGGTTCCGCTAAGGCCACCCAGCTCGCCTACCCGCAGTTGGTCGCCAACCCCCGCGCCCAGCACCTGCACCAGGTGTTGCAGCCGTTGGTCCGCGATACGGATCCGCCCGTCGCCGAGGCAGTCCGCCGCGGTGAAGAGCAACAGGTTCATCGCAGGCTCAGCCCGCCCAGAGGTCGTATTCGTCGGCGCCAGTGACTTCGGCTTCGACGAAATCGCCAGGGTTCAGGTCGGTGATGCCGTCCAGGTAGACCTTGCCGTCGATCTCCGGCGCGTCCGCGCTGGAGCGCCCGATCGCGCCCTGCTCGTCGACGCTGTCGATAAGGATTTCAATGGTCCTGCCGATTTTGGCCTGCAGGCGATCGGCGCTGATCTCCTGTTGCAGCGCCATGAAACGGTCCCAGCGCTCCTGTTTTACCTCCTCCGGCACGGGGTCCGGCAGGGCGTTGGCGGCGGCGCCCTTGACCGGGGAGTACTGGAAGCAGCCCACCCGGTCCAGCTGCGCTTCGCGCAGGAAGTCCAGTAGCTGCTCGAAGTCGCGCTCGGTCTCACCGGGAAAACCGACGATAAAAGTACTGCGCAGGGTGATGTCGGGACAGATCTCGCGCCAGCGCACTGATCCGCTCGAGGGATTTCTCCGCGGCCGCAGGGCGCTTCATGCGCTTGAGTATCTCCGGGCTGCCGTGCTGGAAGCGGCACGTCGAGGTAGGGCAGGATCCTGCCCTCCGCCATCAGCGGGATGACATCGTCAACGTGCGGGTAGGGATAGACGTAATGCAGCCGCACCCATATGCCGAATTCGCCCAGGGCCTCGCACAGGTCCTGCAGGCGGGTTTTCAGCGGGCGGCCATTCCAGAAGCCGGTGCGGTATTTAGTATCCACGCCGTAGGCGCTGGTGTCCTGCGATATCACCAACAGCTCCCGCACCCCGGCGCGCACCAGGCGCTCGGCCTCCTCCATGACATCGCCGATGGGGCGGCTCACCAGGTCACCGCGCATGGCGGGGATGATGCAGAAACTGCAGCGATGGTTACAACCTTCGGAGATTTTGAGGTAGGCATAGTGGCGCGGTGTCAGCTTCACGCCCTGGGGTGGTACCAGGTCCGCGAAGGGATCGTGCACCGGCGTGTAGGGCACGTACTGGTGCACCGCGCTGACCACTTCCTCGTAGGCGGCGGGGCCGGTCACGCTCAGCACCTTCGGGTGCAGCTCCATGATGGTCCGGGCATCGTCACCCTTGCCCATGCAGCCGGTAACGATCACGCGACCGTTTTCGCTGATGGCCTCGCCGATGGCGTCGAGGGATTCCTGCTTGGCGCTGTCGATGAAGCCGCAGGTGTTCACCACCACGATCTCGGCGTCCTCGTAGCGGGGGACGATCTCGTAGCCGTCGATCTTCAGCTGGGTGAGGATGCGCTCGGAATCGACCAGTGCCTTGGGGCAGCCCAGGCTGACAAAACCGACCTTGTTGGCGGGGCTGGGCTTACTGGACACGATGGTGACTGCACATGGGATGGCCCGCGGGCGGGTGGCGACAGGGCCGCGGATTATACCTTGGCAGCCCGAATCCGTGAAACCGGGATTCGCGGCGTTGCGTCTCCCCCATGCTGGGCTATAGTGAGCGGCGACGTGCAGCGGGCAACGTGCAGCGGGCGCGTGCAACTGCATGGCGCACAAGGCGCGATGCGCATGATCATTTCGACAGGGAGATTGGCAAGCAATGGGACTATTTGATTTCGTGGCGAATGCAGGCGAAAAACTGGCCGCAAAGGTGAAGGGCGGCTCTGCCAAGGAGGACATCACCAAGACCGTTGAGGTCTCCCCCGAGCGGGTCAACGAATTGCGCCAGCAGAATATCGCGCACACGGTGGCGCAACTGGGGGCTGCGGGCGAAAAGGTGGCGGTGAAGGTGAACGGCGATACCGCCGTGCTCACCGGCTCGGCACCAAGCCAGGAAGCGCTGGAGAAGATCGTGCTCTGCGCCGGCAACCAGTATGGAATTGCCAGGGTCGACTGCCAGCTGACGGTGGATGCCCCCGCGCCGGCCGCGGCCGCCGCATCCGCTGCACCCTCAACCTTTTACACGGTGCAGAAGGGCGACACCCTCAGCAAGATTGCCAAGCAGCATTACGGCGCAGCCGGCAAGTACACGCTGATATTCGAGGCTAACAAGCCCATGCTGAAAGACGCTGACCACATCTACCCCGGCCAGAGCCTGCGCATCCCGCCCCTGTGATCAACCCTCTACCGGGGTCCCGGCCGTTCCGCTGACGGCCTGCACTGCCTCCACCCCGGGGGAGGCCGCTTGCGGTCGATACCAGATTGGGGACGACCAGGCCCGTTCCTGGATGGTGCTGTGCAGGTCACTGCGCGGCGCCACCCCGGCGCGGACGGCATCCCAGGTTGACCAGCGGCAGGTCGGGTTCTCGAGCACCCGCAGGTAATAGAACGCTTCCCGCGCCGGATCGAAATCCGGGTCGCGCCACAGTGCTTTGAGCTCGGCGGCGCCGACTCCCGCAGTGATGGAACAGTCCGCCATGTTTACCCGTGCGCCGTTGTCGGGGCACAGGCCGGTGGCCGGGTCCGGCACCAGTCCGTCGGAGCAGGCCACATCGTAGATGCGCTCCTGGTGCTGGCCATTGTCCAGGTAGCCCTTGATGATCTGTACCCGTTGCAGGGGCGTTCCCACCGGGTCGGCGGTCGCCCATACCAGGAAGGCGGGTTCCCTGCTTCCATCCGCCGCCAGGTCGCCGCCCATGCTGACGCCGCTGCGATAGGCGCTGGCCGCCAGCTCAGGGCTGTCCATCAGGCCCGGCGCGAATTCGTAAGCGGCGAAAAAGCGCACCTTCATGCGGGGGCCGCTGGTGGCAAAGGTCTCCTTGCGGCGAAAGGCCTGGTAGATCGACTCCCGGGTGTTCTCCTCGGCCCACACGCCGGTGAGACCCGAGGCGGACCAGTACTGGAACGCCCCGCCGTTCATGTAAAGCTTGCCGTCCACTTCCTGTCACCAGCTCCGGCGCGCGCCATTGCAGGAGGGTGCCCCAGGCGAAGGACGCGGGAATCGAGCCGCGCAATTCCGCCGTGCCGTCGAGCATGCTGACCTTGGAGAAGTAGTTCGCCTCATCGGGGGAAGAGGCGCTGTTGTGGGTATCGCTGGCGCCCATCAGGCCGAACTTGTAGGGGTTTACCACCCCGCCGGCGGCGAGTTGCAGGCCCCGCAGGTAGGCATCGCGCACATAGCTGCCCGTCACTTCGCTGTCGAGCTTGGTCGCGACCCGGAAGGGCGCGATTTCAAAATCCGCCCACTCATCGTTCTTCGACAGCAGTGGATGGGTGTCCGAAGTGCCCTTGACCTGGGTGATCTCCACCAGCGGCTCGTTGCGCATGCGCTGGATGGAGTAATCATCGTCCATCGGGTCGCCGGCCCAGTCGACCAGTTTGAACATCTGGCCGTTGGAGCCGTTCGAATTATGGGGAATCGCCAGGCTCTCGATGCCCTCGCCGCGCAGGCTGTCCATCCAGTCCCACAGGCCCTCCGGATTCTGCGAGTTGAAACGGGAGAAGGGCATCGCCGGCAGGCGGTCGGTCGCTTTGAAAATGACGTTGCGGTGCAGGTTGCCCATGTCGTCGGTGGAGGCGGTGTACTCGAAGGCGGCGAAGGTGGTGAACTTGCCGGGCTCATAGGCGTTGTCGGCAGCCTGGATGGTGTCGAGCCAGGCGGACTTGGTGACTGCCTCCACCACTTTCGGGTCGATGGTGCCATCGAGCAGTTCGTTGATGCTGTTGGTAAGGAAGCCGGCGAAGTTGCGACCGCGTGCGATCAGGCTCAGGTCATGCATGTTGTACCAGGCGTTGATATTGTGCAGGGGTTTGCTCACCTCGTAGCGGGAAAAACGGGTGCTGGTGTCGGCCGCCTCCCGGATCAGGCCCATGAACATGGCGTGGTCTGTCACCGCGTAAAAATCCAGCGGTTGTTGCAGCTGCATCTCGAAGCCGCTCGGGTGCTGCAGGGCTTCGCCTTTGGCGTAGCGGTAGGCATCAGCCGGCAAGGTGGTATTGCCGAACACATAGGCATCGAAGGAGTAGCCCGTGTGCACATGGAGGTCGCCGAAGTAAGCGTTGCGGGCCGGGTTTGGCGCGGGGCGCAGCGCCAGAATTTCCCGGTTGACGGGCAGCAGGTTGCCGGAGGGGCGACTGGTGCGGGTGATGTCCAGCGGCTCCTGCGATCCCGAGCAGCTCGCAAGCAATGCTATAAGGCAGGCCGCCTGAACGAGTCGGTTTCTCATTTTATTTCCATTATTGAAAACCCTTGTCGGGCGATCATAGGTACCGGGTTTGCCAGCGTCCAGCGCTTTTGTGCCGGGTAATTCGCGCCGGGCGGCGATGCGCTAGACTGGAGTCGTGCAACCAGGCCAGCGGAGGCGGTGAACAATGGAGTCAGTCAGCTCGGAAATCCGGGATCGCGTTACGATTGTGCGCCTGTCGCGTCCCGCGGTGCGCAATGCGGTCGATGGCGCCACGGCGCAGGCGCTGGCCCGGGCCTTCCGGGACTTCGACGCCAACCCGCACAGCGATGTCGCCATCCTCCATGGCGAGTACGGTACCTTCTGCGCCGGCGCGGATCTCAAGGCGATGGCCGCGGGGGCGGGCAGCAACCAGCTGGCGTCCCGAGGGCGACGGTCCCATGGGTCCGTCGCGCATGGTGTTGGGCAAGCCGGTGATCGCGGCCATCGCCGGCCACGCGGTGGCGGGCGGGCTGGAACTGGCCCTGTGGTGCGACCTGCGGGTGGTGGAGCGCAGCGCGGTGCTGGGCGTGTACTGCCGCCGCTGGGGCGTGCCGCTGATCGACGGCGGCACCGTCCGCCTGCCGCGGCTGATCGGCCACAGCCGCGCCATGGACCTGATCCTCACCGGGCCGCGCGGTGGACGCCGGTGAGGCGCTGCAGATGGGGCTGGCCAATCGCGTGGTGAGCGATGGCACGGCGCTGGCGGCGGCCCTGGAGCTGGCGCGGCAGCTCAGTCGCTTTCCCCAGAACTGCCTGCGCTCTGACCGGCTGAGCGCCTGTGAGCAGTGGGGTCTGTCGCTGGAGGAGGCGCTTGCCAATGAATTCGGCGCGGTCTGGAGGTGATCGCGTCGTCGCGAGACCGCAAGGCGCGACCCGATTCGCCTCAGGCAAGGGTCGCCACGGCGACTTCGAGGATATTTAGTCCACGTCTTAGAATAGCTCGTGGCCGCGCGGACTGTGCGCTGCCCACCCGCATCTCCTGGCGCAGCAGGGCGGTGAGCTTGAGGCTGTCGTCCCGGTTCAGGAACTCCCCCACGCTGACGGTTTCATCCGGTCGCCTGCAGGGACAAGTCAGGTCCGTCCCAGGGTGCTGCTCCGGGACGATGGTCAGACCGGTGTCGCGGCGCGGAAAGTGCCAGCGCTGCCTGGGCGCATAGAAGCCCTTGTCGATCCACACGCTGTCTTCACTCACGGTGATGACATGGCGGTACTGCTGCTTCCAGTTGACGTAGTAGAGCGACGAACCCAGGGCCAGCAGTTCGAGGCCGGCGAAGGGCAGTATGGGCCAGGCGCCCAGCAGGGCGAACGCGGTCGCCGCGATCAGCGAGGGCACCGCGAGCGCCAGCAACACCAGCATATTGCTGCGCCAGCTGGCGGAGCAATTGGGCTTGGCGATAATCATCAGCCGCGAAGCGGTGCGCGTGCTCTCAACCACGGTGTTCTCTCACTTCATGCCGGGTGTGGAGGATCGTGTTCTCAGTGACAGCCTTCTGGCGAACTGCTGCGCGGGAAGACTCCCGGCATGAGTCTAGTTAATTTTGCGGCACTCGCCTACTCTGTCCCCCTGCGCGGCCAGGCTGTGGCCCACTGATTGCCCGGAGATACCCATGACTGACCCAATGCCGCCCATGCTGATTGAAGCCGGCCCAATTGCTGGCTGGCCACAACGCCGGTGGTATTTGACTGCCGTTTTTCGCTGGCCGACCCGCTCGAAGGCCGAATCCTGTATGAGCAGGGCCATATTCCCGGTGCCCACTACCTCGACCTGAATCGCGATCTTGCTGGCCCGCTGGAAGAACACGGCGGGCGGCATCCGCTGCCCGACCCGGCCGACTTCGCGGCGACTCTGGCCCGCTTCGGCGTCGGGCCCCGGACCGAGGTGGTGGCCTACGACGACTCCCGCCTGGCCTTTGCGTGCCCGCCTGTGGTGGTTGCTGCGGGCGCTGGGCTACCGTGCACCGCGCCTGCTCAACGGTGGTTATCGCGCCTTTCTCGCCGCCGGCGGCGTGCCCGAAACCGAGCTAGCCCCGTGCCACAGTCTTTGCGCCGCTTCCGGTGCCCGGCTTCAGCGGCTACTGCGACATCGAGGGCCTGCGCGCGCTCCAGGCGCACGGCGCGTTGCTGGTTGACTCCCGCGAGCCGCGCCGCTACGCAGGGACTGGAGGAGCCGATCGATCCGGTGGCGGGCCATATTCCCGGCGCCATCAATCGGCCCTGGCAGGGTGTGACTGACGCTGACGGCAGGGTGTTGGACACTGCCGGGCTGCAGGCGCACTGGGGCGACGCCCTGGAGGCCGAGCAACTGGTGGTCTACTGCGGCTCCGGCGTGACGGCCTGCGTCAACCTGTTCTCACTCGCGCTGCTGGGCCGGGAGGACGCCACCCTGTACGCGGGCAGCTGGAGTGACTGGTGCAGCTATCTGTCGACAGTCGCTGTGAGAGAGCGGCCTAGAAATCCGGCGGAGCACTCTCCGCGCAGCCACTGCCCCGTGGCGGGGTGGGTAAATTCCAGGGTGGTGGCGTGCAGCATCAGGCGCGGCGCCATGGCCAGCGCCTTCGGCGTGGGCGTACATATCGCAGCCCAGGATCGGGTGACCCAGCTCCCGCATGTGGATGCGCAACTGGTGCGAGCGGCCGGTGACGGGTCTCAGCAGCACCCGGGTGCGATCAGTCGCCGCGCTCCAGCACTTCAAAGCGGGTGAGGGCGGCGCTGCCGCGCTCATGGCAGATCATCTGCCGCGGGCGGTGCTCCCAGTCGCAGGTGATGGGCAGATCGACCTCGCCTGCATCCTGCTCCACGCACACCGAACACGATCGCGTGGTAGGACTTCTCCACCTGGCGCTGCTGGAACTGGCGACTGATATGGGCGTGGGCTGGCCTTGTTCAGCGGGATCACCATGATTCCCGAGGTGTCCAGGTCCAGGCGGTGCACGATACTCGCCGTGGGGTAGCGCTGCTGCAGCCGGGTGACCAGGCAGTCCTTGTTCAGGGGATGGCGGCCGGGAATGCTGAGCAGCAGGTCGGGTTTGCGCACCAGCAACAGATCGCTCGTCCTCGTAGAGAATGCGCGATTTCTTCCCGGCTGTGGGGGACGAGGTAGGGGGGCGATGCTCTGCATGGGGCCGTAGTGTATACCTGCAAGTCGCACTGCCAGGGGAATCGCTGCGCCGCGTCCACCGCAGACGGCCCAGGATCCGCTATTGGTCTGCGGCCGCATTAATTTTGTACACTGGGCGCCACGCCACCCTTGCCGAGACCACCCCGCATGAATCCCAACTACCTGGACTTTCGAACAGCCGATCGCCGAGCTGGAGGTCAAGATCGAGGAGTTGCGGCTGGTCGGCACTGATAACGAGATCAATATCAGCGAGGAAATCGAGAACCTGCGGGCCAAGAGCACCAAGCTCACCGAAAAAATCTACTCCAACCTGAGTGCCTGGGACATCGTCAAGGTGGCGCGCCACCCCCGGCGCCCCTACACCCTGGACTACATTCCGCGCGTATTTACCGAATTCGACGAATTGCACGGCGATCGTCATTTTGGCGATGACAAGGCCATTGTCGGCGGCATTGCCCGGATCGATGGCCGCCCGGTGATGGTGATCGGCCAGGAGAAGGGTCGGGCAGTGAAGGACAAGGTGCTGCGCAACTTCGGCATGCCCAAGCCCGAGGGCTATCGCAAGGCCCTGCGCCTGATGGAGACGGCCGAGCGCTTCAAGCTGCCGGTGATCACCCTGATCGACACGCCCGGAGCCTACCCGGGATCGATTCTGAGGAGCGCGGCATCAGCGAGGCCATCGCCCAGAACCTGGCGGTGATGTCGCGTCTGGCCACCCCGATCATCTGCGTCGTGATCGGCGAGGGCAGTTCCGGTGGCGCCCTGGGCATCGGCGTGGGCGACCACCTGGCCATGCTGCAGTACTCGACCTATTTCGTGATTTCGCCGGAAGGCTGCGCCAATATCATCTGGAAGAGACACCGCCAATGCGCCGGATGCGGCCGAGGCCATGGGCGTAACCTCCTCCGTTCTGCAGGAACTGGGCATCGTTGATGCCACCATTCCCGAGCCCCTGGGCGGCGCTCACCGCGATGTAGAGCTGATGGCGCAGCGCATCAGGGAGCATATCGTCGACGCAGCTGGATAGCCTGCAGCAGCTGCCGCTGGCAGATCTGCTGGCCAAGCGCTACCAGCGACTGATGTCCTACGGAAACTAGCGGCCGCCGGCGGCGACAGGCTGCGGGCGCCCGCGAACCATGGCTGATTCCCGCTCAATCATCCCGACCTCGACAGCCAGCTGGCGCCCTGCTGGGCGCCCGCCGCTGGTACGTGGGGTTCAGCGGTGGTGTGGACTCCACCGTCCTGCTGCATCTGCTGCAGCGCTGGCGTCGCAGCCAACCCGGGGCGCCGCCCCTGGGCGCCATCCATATCAACCATGGTCTGCAGGCGCAGGCCGGGGACTGGCAGCGTCACTGCGAGTGGGTGTGCCGACTCCTGCAGCTGCCGCTCGTTTGCCTGCGCTGTCGACGTGAGTCGCGGGCGCGAGCGGCTGGAGGCGGCGGCGCGGGAGGCCCGCTACGCGCCTTTCGAGGCCCAGTTGCCGGCCGGCGATGTGCTGTTCCTGGGCCACCACCTCGACGACCAGGTGGAGACTTTTTTCCTGCGCCTGCTGCGCGGTGCCGGGGTGGAGGGGCTGGCGGCCATGCCGCGCCGAGCGCACGCTGGGAGAGGGGCTGCTGGTGCGGCCGCTGCTGGACTACCGCGCAGCGAGCTGGAAGCACTACGCCGCGCAGCCACGGTCTGCAGCTGGGTGGAAGACCCCTCCAACAGCAATACCGCCATGGATCGCAATTTCCTGCGCGCGAACTGCTGCCCCTGCTGGCCTCGCGCTGGCCGGGCTATCGGCACACCGTGGCCCGGGCCAGCGAGCACATGGCGGCAGCCGCCGGGCTGCTGGCCCAGCGGCTGCCGGTGCCGGAACGGTGCTACAGTGTGATGGGTGATCCCGGCCTGCCGCTGGCCGCCCTCGGTCCAGGCGCCCGCGGAGGCCGCCGCTACGCGCCTGCGCGCCTGGTTGCGGCGGCGGGGCTGCCGATGCCGGACCAGGCCGCCCTGGCAGAGTTCCTGCGCCAGCTGGCGGTGGCGTCGCAGCGGAGCCAGGCCGCGCCTGCAGTGCAGCGCCTATTGCCTGCAGCGCTATCGCGACGGGGTCTACCTGTTGCCTGAACCTGAACCCGACCCTGCGGCGGCTGCGGAGTCCCTGCTGACCTGGCGCCGGCGCGAGCGTGCGGAGCTGCCCCTGGCTGGGGGGCGGCTGTGGCCTGCAGCGGCGCAGGCGGGCGGGGCCTGTGGCTGGCGCCGGGGGAGCGCCTGGACGTCGCCTGGCGTCGGGGTGGGGAGCGCTGTCGGCCTGCCGGGGCGGGGCGGCAGTCGCAGCCTGAAGAAACTGTTGCAGGAGCGGGACGTGCCGCCCTGGTGGCGGGATCGGGTGCCGCTGCTTGTACCTCGAGGGCGAACTGCTGGCGGTGGGGGACCTGTGGCTGTGCGACTCCAGCCGCTGGCGCCGGCGGCGCAGGCCCGGGCGAACACTCTGGCAACCGCGCTGGGAGCGCGACATCGCCACGGCTTTCGATTGAGCTGGCTGCGGCTTTCTGGTAGCCTGATTTCCCATCTTTTGCAGGACTTGCACCGGTCGCAGATCGCTCCTTTGGGGAGCTGCGTACGCGTTTTGTGTGTCTGGAAATACAGCATAAATTAAAAGGCTATTCATGACGCGTTATATCTTCGTCACAGGTGGGGTGGTTTCGTCTCTGGGCAAGGGGATCGCTGCCGCCTCCCTGGCTGCAGTGCTGGAGGCCAGGGGCATCAAGGTCACCCTGCTCAAGCTCGATCCCTACATCAATGTCGACCCGGGCACCATGAGCCCGTTCCAGCACGGCGAGGTCTTCGTCACCGAGGATGGCGCCGAGACCGACCTGGATCTGGGCCACTACGAACGCTTTACCCACACCACCATGAAGCGCAGCAATAATTTCACCACCGGCAGGGTCTACAACGCGGTGCTGCGCAAGGAGCGCCGCGGCGATTACCTGGGCGGCACGGTGCAGGTCATCCCCCATATCACCGACGAGATCAAGCGCCGCGTGGTGCTGGGCGCCGGCGATGCCGAGGTGGCCGTGGTCGAGATCGGCGGCACGGTGGGAGACATCGAGGGCCTGCCTTTCCTGGAGGCGGCGCGGCAACTGAAAGTGGAACTGGGGCCCAGCCGCGCCCTGTTGATGCACCTGACCCTGGTGCCCTATATCGCCACCGCCGGCGAGATCAAGACCAAGCCCACCCAGCACTCGGTCAAGGAGCTGCGCTCCATCGGCCTGCAGCCGGACATCCTGCTGTGCCGTTGCGCGGTGGAGATTGAGGAGAGCGCCCGCAAGAAGATATCCCTGTTTACCAACGTGGAAGAGCGCGCCGTCATCCCGCTGCTGGATGTGGACTCGATCTATCGCATCCCCGGCATGCTGCGCGACTTCGGCCTCGACGACTTTGTGGTGGAGCGCTTCGGCATCGACTGCAAGAGCGAGGCCGACCTGTCCGACTGGGACGATGTGCTGGAGCGTGAGTTCAGCCCCAAGCGGGGCCAGGTGCGGGTGGCCATGGTGGGCAAGTACGTCGACCTGCTGGACGCCTACAAATCGCTCAATGAGGCGCTGAAGCACGCCGGCCTGCAAACCCTGACCGAGGTGAAGATCGAATATATCGACGCCGAGGACATCGAGCGCAACGGCACCGCAGTGCTGGAGGGTATGGATGCCATCCTGGTGCCCGGCGGCTTTGGCGATCGCGGTGTCGAGGGCAAGATCACCGCGGTGCGTTACGCCCGGGAAAACAACATCCCCTTCCTGGGCATCTGCCTGGGCATGCACGTGGCCCTGGTGGAGTATGCCCGCAATGTCTGCGGCCTGGAGGGCGCCGATTCCACCGAGATGAACCCGTACACGCCGCACCCGATTGTGGCGCTGATCACCGAGTGGATGAATGCCGACGGCAGTACCGAATCCGCGTGACGAGTCCTCCGACATGGGTGGCACCATGCGTCTGGGGGCCCAGCCCTGCCATCTCGATGCGGGCAGCAAGGTGCGGGAGATCTACGGCGCGAAACGATCATGGAGCGCCATCGCCACCGCTACGAAATCAACAACAACTACCTGGATCGCCTGCGCGCAGCCGGCATGCGGATTGCCGGCTGGTCGGCGGATCGCTCCCTGGTGGAAATGATCGAGTTGCCGGCGCATCCCTGGTTTATCGCCTGCCAGTTTCACCCGGAATTCACCTCCCGTCCCCGCGGCGGACATCCGCTGTTTACCAGCTATATCGAGGCGGCCATCGCCCATGCCGGGGGCAAGGCCGGCCAGGTGCACAGCTGAACTCGCCCGCAGGTCATTTTTTTGTACACTCAGGGGAAAAGCCATGACTGACCAGACCGTCTCCCTGGGGGACATACGCTTCGATAACGCGGCGCCGTTCGTACTGCTGGGCGGCGTGAATGTGCTGGAGAGCCGGGACTTCGCCCTGCGGGTTGCCGGAGCACTACGTCGAGGTCTGCACGCGGCTGGGCATTCCCTACGTGTTCAAGGCCTCTTTCGACAAGGCCAACCGCTCCTCGATCCACTCCTTCCGTGGACCGGGCCTCGAGGAGGGCCTGTCCATTCTGGCCGCGGTGAAATCGACGTTCGGGGTGCCGGTGATCACCGACGTGCACACCCCGGAGCAGGCGGCGCCCGCCGCCCAGGTGTGCGATATCATTCAGCTGCCGGCCTTTCTGGCGCGCCAGACCGACCTGGTGGAGGCCATGGCGGCGACCGGCGCGATCATCAATATCAAGAAGCCCCAGTTTCTCAGCCCCTCGCAGATGGCCAACGTGGTGGAAAAGTTCGCCGAGTGCGGCAACACCCGCGTCCTGCTGTGCGAGCGCGGCAGCAATTTTGGCTACGACAACCTGGTGGTGGATATGCTGGGTTTCGGCGTGATGAAGCGGGCCTGCGGCAACGTCCCGCTGATCTTTGACGTCACCCACGCCCTGCAGTGTCGGGACCCGGGGGGCGCCGCCTCCGGTGGCCGTCGCTCGCAGGTGGCTGGACCTGGCGCGCGCCGGTATGGCGGTGGGCCTGGCGGGCCTGTTCCTGGAGGCCCATCCGGATCCCGACAAGGCCCTCTGCGACGGCCCCAGTGCCCTGCCGCTGGCGCAGCTGGAACCCTTCCTGCGGCAGGTGAAGGCGGTGGATGACCTGGTGAAGTCACTGCCCTACTCGAAATCCACTAGGCCGGCCAAAGGCCGCTTTACGCAAGCGATATACGGAGCCCTGGTAATGAGCACGATCAAACAAGTACAGGCCTTTGAGGTTATGGATTCCCGCGGCAACCCCACGGTGATGGCGGAAGTGACCCTCAAGTCCGGCGAAGTGGGTGCGGCCTGCGCTCCCTCGGGTGCCTCCACCGGCTCGCGTGAGGCGCTGGAACTGCGCGACGGCGATGCCGCCCGCTACCTGGGCAAGGGTGTGCTGAAGGCCGTCGCCCATGTCAACGGCCCGATCCGGAGCCTGCTGCTGGGGCGCGACGCCGGTGCCCAGCGCGAGCTGGATGCCGCCATGATCGACGCCGACGGCACCGACAACAAGGCGAGTTTGGCGCCAATGCCATCCTCGCCGTGTCCCTGGCGGCGGCGAAGGCCGCGGCCCAGGCGCGGGGCATGCCCCTGTACCAGCACATCGCCAATATCAACGGCAGCTCCGGATCTCACCATGCCGGTGCCGATGATGAATATTCTCAACGGCGGTGAGCACGCCGACAACAACGTGGATATCCAGGAATTCATGGTGCAGCCGGTGGCGGCGCCGACCTTCGCCGAGGGCCTGCGGGCGGGGGCCGAGATTTTCCACCAGCTGAAGAAAGTATTGTCCGCCCGCGGCCTGAATACGGCGGTCGGCGACGAGGGCGGCTTCGCCCCCAACCTGCCCTCCAACGAGGCGGCCCTGGAAGTCATCGCCGAGGCGGTCGGCAAGGCCGGCTACAAACTGGGTACCGATATCACCCTGGCGCTGGACTGCGCCGCGTCCGAGTTCTACCGGGACGGCGTTTACAATCTGGCGGGTGAAGGCAAGCAGTTCAGCAGCGAGGCCTTTACCGACTACCTGGCGGCACTGGCGGCGAAGCACCCCATCATTTCCATTGAAGACGGCCTGGACGAATCCGATTGGGACGGCTGGAAAATGCTGACCGACAAGATCGGCGACAAGGTGCAGCTGGTGGGCGACGACCTGTTCGTCACCAATACCCGCATCCTCCAGGAAGGTATCGACAAGGGCGTGGCCAACTCCATCCTGATCAAGTTCAACCAGATAGGCAGCCTGTCCGAAACCCTGGACGCCATCGCCATGGCCAAGGCAGCCGGCTACACCGCAGTCATCTCCCACCGCTCTGGCGAGACCGAGGACACCACCATCGCCGACCTGGCGGTGGCGACCGCCGCGGGCCAGATCAAGACCGGCTCACTGTGCCGCTCCGACCGCGTGGCCAAGTACAATCGCCTGCTGCGCATCGAGGCGGAGCTGGCCGGTCGTGCGCCCTATCGCGGCCTGGCGGAATTCTCCCGTCGGGGCTGACACTTGCGCTGGCTGCTCGCAGTGTTGCTGATCCTGCTGGTCGGGCTGCAGTACCGCCTGTGGTTTGCGGAGGGCAGCCTGGCGGAACAGCATCGCCTGCAGGGCCAGATCGAGGAGCAGATCCGGATCAACAGCCAGCTGCAGGCGCGCAACGCGGTGCTGGAGCGCGAAGTGCTGGAGCTGCAGAACGGTAACAAGGGCCTGGAGCAGCGCGCCCGGGAGCAACTGGGCCTGATCCGCGAGGGTGAAACCTTTTACCAGTTTGTGGATGAGCCCGCCGGCACGACCGGGGAAGGCGCCCGGCCGCCACCCCGGCCGCCGTTGCCCCGGCGCCCACGCCGGCGCCCTGATGGCGCCGGGGCGTTGTTGGGGCGTAGTGCCCGCGGCTGGAACCGGCAGCCGCATGGGGGCTGACCTGCCCAAGCAATACCTGCGAATTGCCGGCATCACCCTGCTGGAGCACAGCCTCAATGCCCTGCTGCGCAGCGAGCGGATAGCGGGGGTCGTGGTCGCGCTGCACCCCACTGATGAGCTGGCCGCTGACCTGCCGGTATTCGCCGACCCGAGGGTGCGGCGCGTGGCCGGTGGCGAGCAGCGCAGCGATTCCGTGCTGGCGGCGCTGGCGGCGCTGCTGGCCCTGGGTGAACCCTCGGACTGGGTGCTGGTGCACGATGCGGCCCGGCCCTGCCTGCAGCCTGGCGATCTCGACCGCCTGATCGAGCGGGTCAGCGCCAGCGGCACCGGCGCTATCCTGGCGGAGCCGATCGTCGATACCGTGAAGGAGGCGAGCGGCGCCGGCCTGGTGCTGCGCACCCTCGATCGCAGTCGCCTGTGGCGGGCCCAGACCCCGCAGATGTTTCGCCTGGGCGAATTGCACGCCGCCCTCGCAGATGCCCGGGCGCAGGGGCGGGCGATCACCGACGAGGCTTCCGCCATGGAACTGGCGGGGCACCCGGTGCAACTGGTGCAGGGGTCGCCCCGCAATCTCAAGGTGACGCTGCCCGCGGATTTGCAGCTGGCGGCCTGGTACCTCGGCGCCGGGGCAACGACGTGACCGCGGCAGGAGGGCAGGGCAGGGATTTATGCGAATAGGACATGGCTATGATGTGCATCGCTTCGGTGCGGGGGAGGCGATCGTGCTGGGCGGCGTGCGCATTCCCCACCACCGGGGCCTGGAAGCGCACTCGGACGGGGATGTGCTGATTCACGCGATCTGCGACGCCCTGCTGGGCGCGATCGGCCAGGGCGATATCGGCCGGCATTTCCCGGATACGGACCCGGCCAACGCCGGTATCGACAGCCGCGTCCTGTTGCGCCGGGTGGTGGGGCTGGTGCAGGCGGCGGGTTGGGAGCTGGCCAACCTGGACGCTACCCTCGTGGCCCAGGCCCCGCGCATGGCGCCCCACATCGACAGCATGCGGGCCAATCTGGCGGCCGACCTGGCGGCCGAGGTCTCGCGGGTGAACGTGAAGGCCACCACCACAGAAAGGCTCGGCTTTACCGGGCGCGAGGAGGGAATTGCCGCCCACGCCGTGGTGCTGCTGCAAGCGGCCGGCCCGTGACCATGGCGTGGCCCCGCGCCTGGGGAACCCCACCTGCCCGTGCCCTGATCCGTTGCCGCCCCGAGGACTTCCTGGTCAGCGAGGAACTGGGGTTCGAGCTGTCCGGTGAGGGCGAGCACGTCTTCCTGTACCTGCAGAAACGCAATCTCAACAGCATGGAACTGCTGCAGCGGCTGGCGGCGCTGAGCGGTGTGCCGGAGCGGGACATCGGTGTCAGCGGCCTCAAGGACCGCAACGCGGTCACCCGCCAGTGGTTCAGTGTCGGCCTGGCGGGGCGGCCGGAGCCCGACTGGACGGCCTTGCAGGCCGGCGGCGATGTGCAGCTGCTGCAGCGCGGCCGGCACACGCGCAAGCTCAGGCGGGGAGTGCACCGCGCCAATCGCTTTCGCCTGCTGTTGCGCGCTGTCAGCGGTGAACGCGCCGCTCTCGAGCGGCGCTTGCAACAGGTGCGCGAACAGGGCGTGCCCAACTATTTCGGCGAGCAGCGTTTCGGTCGCGGCGGCGCAGGCCTCGAGCAGGCGCAACGCTGGGCGCTCACGGGCGGCCGCCGGCTGACCCGGGCCAGGCGCAGCCTGCACCTGTCGGCGCTGCGCGCCTTCCTGTTCAACACCGTGCTGGCTGAGCGGGTCGCGGCGGGCAGCTGGAACATCCCCTGCGAGGGTGACGTGGTCATGCTCCGGGGCAGCCGCAGCCTGTTCAGCTGCGCACAGGTCGACGAGGAATTGCTCGCGCGCGCCCGGCTGGGCGATGTTCACCCGGGCCTGCCCCTGTGGGGCAGGGGCGTATCCGCGGCAGCCCCCGTGCGGGACCTGCAGCAGAGGGAGGCGCTGGGGCAACACCGGCTGCTGTGCGAGGTCCTGGAGCGGGAGGGGCTGGAGCTGTCCTGGCGGCCCGCCCGCCTGCTCGCAGATGACTTTTGCTGGCAGTTTTGTGA
Organism: uncultured Gammaproteobacteria bacterium; assembly: GCA_963700715.1. Taxonomy (GTDB): domain Bacteria; phylum Pseudomonadota; class Gammaproteobacteria; order Pseudomonadales; family Halieaceae; genus JARRPM01. The sequence continues at coordinate 124,844 of CAVOYP010000008.1, read as the reverse complement.
TGATGGCGCCCTGCAGCTGGATTTTGCCCTCGGTGCTGGCGCTTACGCCACCGCGCTGTTGGCGGAAATTGTCCAGTACCAGCAGGGCGGGCAGCCAGAAATACAACAAGACGCTCGACCGGACAGGCAACAGGCTGGCGGGAGCGCAACAGGGGATATGAAGGGGTGGCAAGGGCGGTGAGCAATGTCGACGTAAACGGCATCGGAATGACATCACAGCGCACCCGTGAGCGCCTGATCCAGCGCCTGGTGGAACAGGGCATCACCAATCAGAAGGTGCTGGACGTGGTGCGCTCCACGCCTCGGCATCTGTTCCTGGACGAGGCCATGGCCCACCGCGCCTACGAGGATGTGGCCCTTCCCATCGGCTTCCAGCAGACCCTGTCGCAGCCATACATCGTGGCGCGGATGACTGAACTGCTGCTGGCCGCGGGGCCCCGCCAGCGGGTGCTGGAAATCGGCACCGGCTCCGGCTACCAGACCGCCATCCTGGCGCACCTCGTGGGTGAGGTCTACAGCGTTGAACGCATCAGGCCGTTGCAGCAGAAAGCGCGGCAGCGCCTGCGCCAGCTCAAGTTGCGCAACGTCCATATGAACCACGCCGACGGCGGCATGGGCTGGGCGGAACGCGGCCCCTACGACGGCATCCTCGCCACCGCCGCGCCCGAACGCATACCCGAGGAATTGCTGCAGCAGCTGGCGCCGGAGGGGCGGCTGGTCATCCCGGTGGGCAGCGATACCCAGCACCTGCAGGTCGTCACCCGCACCCATGAGGGTTTCGATACCCAGATCGTGGAGGAAGTGAACTTCGTGCCCCTGCGCCCGGGCACCGTGAAGTGAGCCAGCTGAGCCCCCTGGGCGTTTACCTGCGCGGCGTCCTGATGGGCGCCGCGGATATCGTGCCCGGCGTCTCCGGCGGCACCATCGCGTTTATCACGGGCATCTACGACACCCTGCTGGGCAGCATCCGCTCCTTCGACCTGGAGTTGCTGGCGCGGCTGTGGAAGCTGGACATCCAGGGCGCCTGGCAGCATGTCAATGGCGGCTTCCTGCTCGCCCTGCTGGCGGGGATCGGCACCAGCATCTTCTCCCTGGCCCGGCTGTTTTCCTGGATCCTGGACAACCACCCCGTGCCCCTGTGGGCATTTTTCTTTGGCCTGATCCTGGCGTCTGCGGTGGTGTTGCTGCGCCAGATAGAGGGCTGGACCCCCGCGCGCGCCCTGTGCCTGCTGCTTGGAGCGGCTGCCGCGGGCATCATCGCCTTCCTGCCCGTCGCCAACCTGGACTTTGGCCTCGTGGGAGTGTTCCTGGCGGGTTTCGTGGCGATCTGTGCAATGATCCTGCCGGGCATTTCCGGCAGCTTCATCCTGGTGCTGCTGGGTATGTACGGCACGGTACTGGCTGCAGTCAAAGCGCTGGATATCGGCTTCCTGCTGGTCTTTTGCCTGGGTTGCGGTTCGGGCCTGCTCTGTTTTTCGCGCCTGTTGCACTGGCTGCTGCACCGTTTTCACCAGGCGACCATGGCGGTGCTGACCGGCTTCCTGTTCGGCTCGCTGGTGATCGTGTGGCCCTGGAAGCAGGTGCTGGACTGGGTACCGGACAGCCACGGCGTGCTCAAGCCCGCCCAGCAGGTGCCGGTGTCCCCGGCGGAATTTTTGGCGCTGACGGGTCAGGACCCGGCCATTTGGCTGTGTATTGGCCTGGTGTTGGTGGGTTTTGCGGCCGTCTGGTTGATCGAGCACAGCTGGGGACAAGACTAGTGCGGCCGGGGCAAAATCTGCAGCGCGCAATAGTCGTGATCCTATTGCTGTGTGGCCTTGCCGGGTGTGGCAGCAGCAGTCGCGCCCCGTATACACCGCCGAAACCGGCGGTGACGGTGTACGTGGTCCAGCGCGGCGACACGCTCTATTCCATCGCCTTTCGCTATGGGTTGGACTACCGCAAGGTGGCCGAGGTGAACAATATAGTTGACCCCTATACCATCTATCCCGGCCAGAATATCTACCTGTGGCAGCTGCAGCCGCCGCTTCCCGGCGCCGCCCCGGCGCCGGACCCCGCAGGCTACGCAGCGGCGCCTGCCCCAGGCGCGCCGCGCGCAGCGCCCCCGGCTCCGGTCGTCGTGACCGCAGTGCCGGGGGTTGCGACCGCGCCTGTAAGCAAGGTGACGAAGCCGACACCGGTCTATCGCGACAAACCCCCGGTGAGCAGCGGGGTGTATCACCCGGGTGCAAAGCCGGTCCAGACCCCAGCGATCGAGACCCCCCCGATAGAGTCTGCGGCAACGCCGCCCCCGGGCGTTACCGTGCTGACCGCCGAGCCCGGGGTGGCGCCCGCGCCTGCCCAGGCTCCGGTGCCGGCCCAGGCCCAGGCTCAGGCTCAGGCTCAGGCAACCGGGGCCGTGGCCCGGGCCCCGAGCCCCGCACCTGCGCCGGACCTGGCGCCCGCCCCGGCCCAAGCGCCCACCCCGGCCAGGGCACCCACCCCGGGCGCCAAGGTGACGGCCTGGCGCTGGCCGGCGGCGGGCAGTGTCAGCCGCGGCTATTCTCCCAATGTGCACAAGGGAATCGATATCGGCGGCAGCCGCGGCGATCCGATCTACGCGGTAGCCGATGGCACGGTGGTCTATGCGGGCACCGGTATCGTGGGCTTCGGTGAGTTGGTCATCGTCAAGCACAACGACATCTACATCAGCGCCTACGGCCACAATGATCGGCTGCTGGTGAAGGAGAATGACGTGGTGGGGGCAGGCCAGGTCATCGCCGAGAAGGGCAGTTCCGGCACCGATAGCGTGAAACTGCATTTTGAAATCCGCAGGGAAGGCAAGCCCATAGATCCCCTCGAATTGCTGCCCCGGCGCTGACCCCAGGCCTTTCCCGGGCCCCACCGCCGCCCGCCCGGGCGGCTGCCCCAAAGGGGGCTCCCGCCCGGCATGAATTTGCCGTTGGGCCGGCTTGTAATCAATTATCCCTCTGGGTTAACCTGATCGGCCCCGCGAGAAATGCCCCCGATTCTCGTCGCATAAAATAAAGAGGGTCACGGAAAGTGGAAGCAACCCGCGCGAAACGGATTTCAAAACCGGGTAAGGCTGGCGTGGTGACAGCTCGCAGCGACAACGGCCCGAAGCAACAACCCCAACCCGGCCCGGATACCGACCTCATCGACATCGACGACGGCGTCGACCTGTTGTTGGATACCGCGGCGGATACCGAGCTGCCACCGGAACAGGACGAGGAACTCGCACTGTTCGAAGAAGCCCGGGCCCGCACCGCCGGCAGGGTGGAAAGCTCCCTCGATGCCACCCAGCTGTATCTCAACGAAATCGGCTACTCGCCGCTGCTCAGCGCCGACGAGGAGAAATATTTCTCCCGCCTCGCGCTGCAGGGTGATGCCAGCGCACGGCGCCGCATGATCGAGAGCAACCTGCGGCTGGTGGTCAAGATCTCGCGCCGCTATATCAACCGCGGTCTGACCCTGCTCGACCTGATCGAGGAGGGCAACCTCGGCCTGATCCGCGCCGTGGAGAAATTTGATCCCGAGCGCGGCTTTCGTTTCTCAACCTATGCCACCTGGTGGATTCGCCAGACCATCGAACGCGGCATCATGAACCAGACCCGTACCATTCGCCTGCCTATCCATGTGGTGAAGGAGCTGAACGTCTACCTGCGGGCAGCGCGCGAGCTGACCCAGAAGCTGGACCATGAGCCCAGCGCCGAGGAAATCGCCGACATGCTGGACCGGCCGGCCGCGGAAGTGAAGCGTGTGCTGGGACTGAATGAGCGCGTGACTTCCATGGATATCCCGGTAGGGCCCGACTCGGACCGCTCGGTGGTGGATACCATCGCCGACACGTGCGAATCGGACCCGTCCAAACTGCTGCAGGACAGCGATATTCGCGAAAGCATCGCCGTCTGGCTCGAGGAGCTGCCGGAAAAACAGCGGGAGGTCCTGTCGCGCCGCTTCGGCCTGCGCGGTTATGAGAGCAGCACCCTCGAGGAAGTCGGTCGCGAAATCGGCCTGACCCGCGAACGCGTGCGCCAGATCCAGGTGGAGGCGCTCAGGCGCCTGCGCACGATCATGGAAAACAACGGCCTCGGCAGCGACTCCCTGTTCACCTGACCCGCATTTTCAGGCGCGGCGAAACTCGGCGGGACTGGTCCCGTGCCAGCGGCGGAAAGCCCGCCGGAAATTGGCACTGTCGTGGTAACCCAGCAGGGCGGCGATAGCCTCCACACCCAACCGGCTCTCGCGCAGGTGGCGCGCAGCGAGTTCGCCCAGCAACTCATCCTTTATCTGGCGGTAACCGCTGCCCTCCTGGATGAGGCGGCGGGCCAGAGTACGCTTGGAAACGAACAGTGCCCTCGCCACATCCTCTTCGCTGGCGCGCCCGGCCGGCATCGACAACAGCCTGCGCCGCACCCGGTCGGTCATCGACAGTGAGCGTGCGGGCAGCTGTGCCAGCAGTTGCTCGCAGAGGTCGCGGGCCAGGCCGTAGGAGCCCGGGTCCGCGGCGGCGTTCGCCGCTCCCGCCAGGCCCGCGGGCAACAACAGCTGGCTTTGCTCCCGGGAAAAGCGGGTCGGGGAGTGAAAATAGTCCCGGTAGGCCTTGCGATAGGCCGGGGGGCCGAACTCGAACTCGAACCGGCCAGTGGTTAAAGGCTTGCCCAGGACAGATTCGATGAGGGCCTGCAGCAACAGGGCGAAGCACTCCAGCAGCATCCGCCTTTCCTCCTCGGGCGCCGCCAGGCGAACCTGCAGGGTGCACCTGAGCCAGGGGCCGGAGACCTCCAGCCCCAGCTGGGCAATCGCGATGCGCAGTGGCAGGAAGTCGCGCAGCGCCCGCAGGGCGGTTATCAGGTCCGGGCTGCTCTGGGCGAGGTAGCCGATGGGGCCGTGCGCGGAGGGGTCCAATTGGCTGCCCAGCCGCAGGCCGAGTGCCGGGTCGGGGTCGAGCAGTCGGGCATTGCGCATGATGCGCAATTGTTGCGGGCCGCTCAGCCGGGTATCGTCACCCGGCAGCAGCACACTGGTGGGCAGGTCGGTGCCCTCCAGCAGTTTCGGCAGGTCCGGCTCATGCAGGCGCAGTTCGCGGGCGAGCATGCGCGTGTAGTGGCTGGAGATGAAGGCCTGGTCGTTGTGAGTGCCCATGCCCCATTGTCTTTATATGACCCCCTTGTGTCAAAAAAAGACCTCCCCCAATTCTTTCATAATGCCTACACTGGTCTGACCAACTGTCCAGGAGCCCCCAGCCATGCCGACCATCACCCTGATCGAGTACAGCGGCGCCAGCCACACGATTGACGCCGACACCGGCAAATCCCTGATGCAGAACGCCGTCGACAACGGTGTCCCGGGAATCGATGCCGACTGCGGTGGGGCCTGCGCCTGCGGCACCTGTCACTGCTTTGTCGAGCCCGCCTGGCGGCAGGCCAGCGGCGAGCCGGACGCGATGGAGGAGGCCATGCTGGGTATGCGCCCTGATCGCAGCGAGCTGTCGCGCCTGAGCTGCCAGATCCAGGTGACAGAGGATCTGGACGGCATGGTGGTGCGGCTGCCCGAATTCCAGATGTAAGCAATAGCGAACGCCAACCAGAGGAATACGACGATGAACCAGGCTGTAGCTCTCCCCGATGCCTTAACCACGCCGCTGGCCGATATCGATGTCAGCGATCCCCGCCTGCTGGAGCAGGACGCCTGGCGGCCCTTCTTCGCGCGCCTGCGCGCGGAAGACCCGGTTCACTACCAGGCCAACAGCATCTTCGGGCCCTTCTGGTCGATCACCCGGTTCGAGGATATCGTCGCGGTGGACAGTGACTTTAAAGCGTTCTCCTCCGAACCCATCATTGTCATCGGCGACGCGCCGGAAGATCTGCCGCTGGAGATGTTCATTGCCATGGACCCCCCCAAGCACGACGTGCAGCGCCGCGCCGTCCAGGGCGTGGTGGCCCCCCGCAACCTGGCGGAAATGGAAGGGCTGATCCGCCGCCGCGTGCAGGATATTCTCGACGGCCTGCCCGTGGGCGAGACCTTCAACTGGGTAGACCGGGTATCGATCAATCTCACCACCCAGATGCTGGCGACCCTGTTCGACTTTCCCTTCGAGCAGCGGGCCAAGCTGACCTACTGGTCGGACCTTGCCGCGGGCACGCCGGAGATGGCGGGTGGTGATGTCAGTCATGAGGAACTAATGACAGGGATGATGGATTGCCTGCAAACCTTCACCCGCCTCTGGCACGAGCGCAAGGGCAGGGACAGTGGCTTCGACCTGATCACCCTGTTGCAGCGCGACCCCAGTACCGCCGACCTGGTGGACCGCCCCATGGAGTTTCTCGGCAACCTGGTGCTGCTGATCGTGGGCGGCAATGACACCACCCGCAATTCCGCCAGCGGCGGCGTGCTGGCACTGAACCAGTTTCCCGGGGAGTACGACAAGCTGCGCGCCAATCACGGCCTCATCCCCGGTATGGTGTCCGAGATCATCCGCTGGCAGACGCCCCTGGCGCATATGCGCCGCACTGCCGCCCATGACATCGAGTTCAGGGGCAAGCAGATCCGCAAGGGCGACAAGGTGGTGATGTGGTACCTCTCGGGCAATCGCGATGAAACCGCGATCGAGCGCCCGGACGACTTCATCATCGACCGCAGCAATCCGCGCCACCACATCTCCTTCGGCTTTGGCATCCATCGCTGCATGGGCAACCGGCTGGCGGAAATGCAGCTGCGTATCCTGTGGGAGGAAATCATGCAGCGTTTCTCCCGGGTGGAAGTGGTGGGTGAGCCGGAGCGGGTGCGCTCGAATTTCGTGCGCGGCTACAAGACCCTGCCCGTGCGCCTGCACCCACTGTAAGCGGCGCCTGCCATCGGGTCGGCGGCGGACGCACTATCCGCCGGCGCTCTCCCGGCACAGCTCCAGCCAGCGCTGCAGGGCGACACTGCGGAATTTACTGCGGTGGATGATCAGGTACAGTTCCCGTCGGAAGTCCCTGCCGGGCACGGCCAGCGGCACCAGGCTGCCGCGGCGGAAGGCCTCCACCAGGCTGATCCGCGACAGGCAGCCCACGCCCAGTCCAGCTTCCACCGCCCGCTTGATCGCTTCTGTGTGCTGCAACTCCATCGCGATGTCCAGATCGGGCAACAGCCCGTGCATGGCCCGGTCAAAGGCCTGGCGCGTGCCGGAGCCGCGCTCGCGCACGATCCAGGGCAGGGTTGACAGCTCGGCATCGCCCAGGGCCCGGGACCCGGCCAGGGGATGACCCGGGGCGGCGAATACCACCAGCTCGTCGGCGCGCCAGTGCAGGGTTTCCAGCTCGGCGTGGTGAAACTCTCCCTCGATCATGCCCATGTCCAGCTCGAACGCGGCGACGCCCGCGGCGATGGTCTCGCTGTTGGCGACGCTGAGGGCGATCCCGGCTCCGGGATAGCGCTGGCGGAACCCGGCGATCATGGGCACCGCCAGGTAGTTGCCGATGGTCATGGTGGCGCCGATGCGCAGGCGCCCCAGCGCGTCCTCCCCGGCCAGGGCCTGCTCGAAGGCCCTGGCCTGGGCCAGCAGGGCTTCCGCCTGGGGCCGCAGCTGGCGCCCGAGTTCGCTCAGTTGCAGGCGCTTGCCCACCCGGTCGAACAGCTTGACCCCGAACTGGTCCTCCAGCTCCTTGAGCGCGCCGCTCGCCGCGGACTGCGACATGGCCAGCCCCTCGGCCGCGCGCGTGACATTCTCCTGCGCGGCCGTGGCCAGGAACACCTCCAGTTGACGCAGGCTGTAGCGCATGGCGAAACCCTATATCGACTAAACAGATATATAATATCCGATAAATCCACTTTGGCGATATAGTCGTAGAACCTACACTGGCGTCCGTTGATGTCAATACCGGAGCACCTTCTATGGCAACCCTGATGCGCGAGCGGGTCACCTCGGTCCACCACTGGACCGATCGCCTGTTCAGTTTCAAGACCACCCGCAACCAGGGGTTTCGGTTCAAGAACGGCCACTTCACCATGATCGGGCTGGAGCAGGAGGGCCGGCCGCTGCTGCGGGCCTACAGCCTGGCCAGCGCCAATTACGAGGACGAGCTGGAGTTCTTCAGCATCAAGGTTCCGGACGGCCCACTCACCTCGAAACTGCAGGCGATCAAGGTTGGGGATGAACTGCTGGTCAACAGCAAGGCCACCGGTACCCTGGTGCAGGACAACCTGTTGCCCGGCAAGAACCTGTACCTGATTGCCACGGGGACCGGCCTGGCGCCGTTCCTGAGCATCATCAGGGACCCGGAGGTCTACGAGCGTTACGATAAAATCGTACTCACCCATGGCTGCCGCAATGTGGATGAACTCGCCTACCGGGAGCTGATCACCGAGCACCTGCCGGCCCACGAGTACCTGGGCCAGGACGTGCGCGACAAACTCATTTATTACCCCACCGTGACCCGCGAGCCGTTCCGCAACAACGGCCGCCTGACCGACCTGCTGCGCACGGGCAAGCTGCAGGCGGACGTGGGCCTGGGACCGATCGATGCCGCCAGCGACCGCTTCATGATCTGCGGCAGCCCCACCATGCTCAAGGAAATCTGTGAGTTGCTGGACAGCCGCGGATTGCGCGAAGCCCGCCACGGCGAGGCAGCTGAGTATGTGATCGAACGGGCGTTTGTCGAGAGCTGATTCTGCCCGGTCACCGCCGGCATTGCCGCCCGCGTCGGGGGGAGCCCGCCGGGCTCATGCCAGCGGACGCGGCTCCCGCCACATCAACCATACCGGCGGCGCGCCGCGGGCAAAATTTATCTGGTCAACTACCTCGAAGCCGTGTCCCCGGTAAAACGCCAGGTTGTCCTGCTTGGAGTTTTCCAGGTAGGCGGGAAGGTTTTCCTCGTCGCATTTGCGCAGCACATGGCTGATCAGGGCGCTGCCTATGCCCTGGCCCTTGCACTCGGGCAGGGTGCCGATCAGGAACAGGTAGTAATGCGGTTCGCCGGGATGAAACCGGGCAGTGGCCAGGCCGCCGCGGCCGAAGCGGATAAACCCGCGCACACCGCAGACTTTAAACATGCGCCACAGGTTGCCCGCGGTTACCGGCCAGTGCAGAGTCTGCTCAGGGCCCAGCCAGGCCGCGGCCCCCCGTCCCTGTTCCTCGATATAGGTAAGGCCGTGCGGCAGAAAGATCGGCAGCGTAATGTTGAAAAAAGTCCGCAGAAAGTCCGGATGACCCGACATCCATAGCATGACAGGGTCGTCATGAAACGCGCGCACCAGAATGTCGATCGCCTGCTGGCCGTCCTGCTGTACCTGGATGCCTGGTGTCACCTCATGCGTCCTCGACTGGCGGCAGTGCTCAATAGATCTTGATGTGGGAGACGATCGCGGGGCACTCCGGCACAACGATGGAGTACGTGTAATCTCCCCTCGGTACGTCCTTGCCCTTCACCCGGCAGCGCAACTTGCCCTTTTTGTCGCTCTTGAAACTGCACTCCCGGTCCCCCTTGGCGACGAAGGGGTTGGGGCTGCCCTGGTCAAACACGATGGCGAAGGACTGCGTGGGATCCACTTTCCAGCTCACGTGCTTTTCCTGGCGGGTACAAACGCAACCGGATTCCTTGCTGCAATTCGCTCGACCCTTGGCAGCCTCGTTGTTGCAGTTATCCTGTTCGCCCCTGAATACGGCCTGGACCTTGCATTGGGAGCCCTCGGCCGGTTTGCTGACTTCGATGGTCACGGTCTGTTCGACCGCTTGTGCCAGCACCTGGGCGGAAAAGCCGCAGCTGGCCAACAGCAGGCCTACGGCGAAAAAAAACCTGTTTCTTTCCAAAAAAGACATTCCATACCTCGCTATTCAAAATTCATATGACAGGCGTCCGTCATGGTGGCTGGCGCCAGCCCTGACGGGCGCGCTTTGATCACGCCCGACCAGTTTAGCCTGCCATTCGCATGGAAGAAAACGAATCATGCCTGGCCCGGTCGGGATATGCGCGTGCGAGGGTGCACCGGGTGCCTGTTTCCTCTGTTATCCTGTTGCGGCACCCCGGATGCGCATTATCGGGGTGCCTGAATCACCAGCTGCAGGTGGGGTTATTGCAATGAAGGCAATGCGGGAAGACAGGGTTGAGGGTACGACAGGGTCCGGCCGGGGCTCTTTGAAGTACCTGTTGTTGGCGCTGGCGTTTATCGCGCTGGGCGTGGTGTTGTGGCGAACCATGGAGGGCCCATCCACTGAGCCCGCGCCGGCAACAGTTCCGCTCGCCGAGGTGGCAGCGGAAGTGGATCCCCTGCCGTCGGCAGCGGATATCCCGCCGCGGCCCGCTCCAGTGGCAACGGTCGTTCTGGAGCCATCGGCGGAACCGGCAGTGGCCCTGCCGGCCCTGGCGGACAGCGATGCCCTGGTGCGGGAGCAACTGGCTGCCGCCGGGGCGAGCCCGCCGCTGGATCGCCTGCTGCAGCAGCAGAACCTCGTCCAGCAGGGTGCCGCGCTGATCGATGGTTTCAGCCGGGGCCTGGTACTGCGCAAGCTCCTGCCCATCGACCCCCCCGCGCAAGCCTTCAGTGTGCTGGAGCAGGACGGGCAGGTGCTGATGAACCCCGCCGGTTACGCGCGCTTCGACGCGCTGGTAGCGGCCTTTGCCGCTCTGGATACCGTGGTGTTGGTGGATACCTTCCATACCCTGCGGCCGCTGCACGAGGAGGCCTTTGGCCAGCTCGGGCTCAACCCGGACGAGTTCGACAACGCCGTGATCCGCTTGCTCGATCGGATTCTCGCAACCCCGGAAATAGAGGGTCCCATTGCGCTGACGCGAAAATCGGTCCTTTACCAGTACGCCGATCCGCAACTGGAGGAGCTGGTTCCCCTGCAGAAGCAGCTGCTGAGAATGGGGCCGGAAAATATCCGGCGGATCAAGTTGCAGGCGCGGGCGCTGCGGGAGGGGCTGTTGAATCAGTAGCGCGAGGGCGCCATTACAGTATTGCGACGATTGCCGCGACGCGGCAATGGTGCCGGGCTAGCGCTGCAGGTACTGCAGCTTGTCGGGTTTGCCCGCCCACTCCTCGGCATCGGGCAGCGCTTCCTTCATCTCGGTGATGCAGGGCCAGATCTCCGCCAGCTCGGCGTTCAATTGCAGGAAAACCTGCTGGTCTTCAGGCAGCTCGTCCTCGGAGAAGATGGCGTCCACCGGGCACTCGGGCTCGCACAGGGCGCAGTCGATACATTCATCGGGATGGATCACCAGGAAATTGGGACCCTCGTAAAAGCAGTCTACCGGGCAAACTTCCACACAATCCGTGTGTTTGCAGTTGATACAGTTCTCGCCTACGACAAATGTCATGCCTGAAATGCCTCTTGGATTATGCCCCGCTCCACCGCAGCCGCACCCGGGGCTGGGCGCCCGGCGAGGGGCGCCCGGCGAGGGGTGCCGCGCGAGGGGCGCCAGTTTAACCGCATGCAGGGGGAAATTGAAGGGGGCAGGTCAGCCCAGTCGCCCTTTCAATTCGTAGAGTTTTTGCAGCGCCTCGCGGGGTGTGAGCTCGTCCAGGTCGAGCTCCTCGAGCGCTGCTACCACCGGGTGTGGGAGCGGGGCACTGAACAGGTCCACCTGGGCTGGGGGGGGTGCGCTGGCGGTGCTGCGCGCCGGCTGCTGCTCGCCCCGCTCGAGTTCACGCAGCTTGTCGCGGGCCGCGTCCAGCACCGGCGCCGGAATGCCCGCGAGCCTCGCGACCTGCAGGCCGAAACTGCGGTTGGCAGGCCCTTCCTGGATGTGGTGCAGGAACACCACGTGGTCCTGGTGCTCGGTCGCGTCCAGGTGCACATTGGCCATGGTCGGGCACAGCTGCGGCAGGCTGGTGAGTTCGAAGTAATGGGTGGAGAACAGGGTGAACGCCTGCACCGTGCGGGCCAGGTGAACCGCCGCGGCCCAGGCCAGGCTGAGACCGTCGAAGGTGCTGGTGCCGCGCCCCACCTCGTCCATGAGCACCAGGCTGCGGGGTGTGGCGTTGTGCAGGATGTTCGCGGTCTCGGTCATCTCCACCATGAATGTGGATCGCCCCGAGGCGAGATCGTCGGAGGAGCCGATGCGGGTAAAGATGCGGTCGATCGGCGCCAGCCTCACCGCCGTCGCCGGCACATAGCTGCCGATATGCGCCAGCAGCGCTATCACCGCGTTCTGGCGCATATAGGTCGATTTGCCGCCCATGTTGGGGCCGGTGATCAGCAGCATGCGACGCTGTTCATCGAGCAGGGTGTTGTTGGCGATAAAGGGTTCCTGCAGAACCTGCTCCACCACCAGGTGGCGCCCCGCGGTGACCTCGAATACCTGATCGCTACAGAACTGGGGACGGCACAGGCGCAGGCTGTCCGCGCGCTCCGCGAGGTTGGCCAGCACGTCGATCTCGCTCACTGCCCCGGCGGATTCCTGCAGCGGGCCCAGCTGCTCGTTGAGGCGTTCCAGTAATTCCTCGTACAGCGCCTTCTCCCGGCTGAGGGCCCGGCTCCTGCTGGACAGGGCTTTGTCCTCGAACGCCTTGAGCTCGGGGGTGATGTAGCGTTCGGCGTTCTTGAGGGTCTGGCGCCGGGTATATTCCACCGGCGCCCGGTCGGACTGGCCCCGGCTGATTTCAATGTAATAGCCGTGGACCCGGTTGTAGCCCACCTTGAGGGTGGAAATGCCGGTGGCCTGGCGCTCCCGCTGCTCGATGTCCAGCAGGTAATCCCCGGCGTTATTGCTCAGCCGGCGCAGCTCGTCCAGCTCGGCGTCGTAGCCGTCGGCGATGACGCCGCCGTCGCGGATGACCACGGGTGGGTTCTCGATAATGGCACGGCCGAGCAGGTCGCACAGGTCGGGATATTCTCCAACCAGGCGGCTCAGCGCGGCCAGGCGGGGTGAATCTGCCGGCGCGAGCGCGGCGCGCAATTGCGGCAGGGCTTCGAGCGATGCCTGCAGGCGGGTCAGGTCACGGGGCCTGGCCGAACGCAGGGCCACCCGGGTGAGGATGCGCTCCATGTCACCGATGGGCTTGAGCGCAGCGCGCGCGGCCTCGTAGGCATAGTTACGGCACAGGTCGCCGATGGCTTCCTGGCGCGCCTCGAGGACCGGGATGTCGGTCAGCGGGCGATGCAGCCAGCGCCGCAGCAGCCGGCTGCCCATGGCGGTGACGTTGCGGTCCAGCACTGAGAACACGGTGTTGCTGTCGCCGCCGGTGAGATTGACGTCGATCTCCAGGTTGCGGCGGGTGGCTGCGTCCAGGATGACACTGCTCGCGCGACTCTCGTGACTCATGCTGCGGATATGGGGGAGGTTGCCCCTCTGGGTATCCTTCACATACTGCAGCAGGCAGCCCGCGGCACTGATGGCCAGGGGCAGATCATCGCAGCCGAATCCTTTCAGGTCGTGGGTCTGGAATTGGCTGTTGAGGGCGCGGCGGGCACTGTCGATATCGAACTCCCAGGCGGGCTGGCTGCGGGCGCCCGCCCGCGTGGTGATCCCGGGAAGGAAAATGTGTTCGTGGTACAGGGTCTCGGCGGGGTCCAGGCGTTCCAGTTCGCTGGCGAGCGCCTCCTCGCCGTTCACTTCCAGCACCCGGAAACGGCCGGTGCTGAGATCCAGGTAGGCGATGCCGAAGTTGTGGTGCTGCTGGCACACGGCGAGCAGGAGATTATCCAGGCGGTCGTCCAGCAGCGCCTCGTCCGACAGGGTGCCGGGGGTCACCACTCGCACTACCTGCCTGTCCACCGGCCCCTTGCTGGTGGCCGGATCGCCGATCTGCTCGGCGATCGCCACGGATACGCCGGCCTTCACCAGCCGGGCCAGGTAGCCCTCGGCGGCGTGGTAGGGCACGCCGCACATGGGAATGGGCTCGCCCGCCGACTTGCCCCGGGCGGTGAGGGTGATATCCAGCAGCTGTGCGGCCTTCCTGGCGTCGTCGTAGAACAGCTCGTAGAAATCGCCCATGCGGTAGAACAACAGGTCGCGGGGGTGCTGCGCCTTGATCCGCAGGAACTGCTGCATCATGGGCGTGTGGTCGTAACTATCTATTTTGACTGTATTTTTTTCCAATTTGTGTGCAGATTTCCAGAGTGTGTGCGGGAGCCTTCCGGGTTTTGCGCCGGACACTTTATCTGTTTCCCTTCCCCTAATACACCTCTTCATGCGGCATGGGTCGAGGCGCTCGCTGCACTGGTCCCGTGGCCATCCGGGTTGTCAGCCGCAGTTGATTAGTGTGGCGCCGCAAAGGCAGGCAACACGGCCCTGTCGCAGGGCCAATACATTTTTTTGATACATCGCGATACCCGAACAATACCCGGAGAAGTTTCGAATTGTCGGAATAGTCTCGCGGTTTATCATTGCCGGTAAATTACCAAGGGACGATGATTATGGCGAATTCAGCGGCAATTGCAGGCACCTCATGCCACCTCGATCCAGTCGCGACGGGGAGGTCCACTTTATGAGCATGTGTCTGGGCATTGTTGGTGGCGGCCAATTGGGCATGTACCTTTGCGGGGCGGCACAGGCCCTGGGCCTGAAGGTGGCAGTCATTTCGGACTCGGTGGAGGATGGCGCCCTGCAGTGCGCCGACCGCGCTTTTGTCGATGCGCTTGACAGTCTCCCGGCCATTGATCGCTTCATCGCGGTTTGTGACGTGGTGACCTTCGACAAGGAAGCCATACCCGAGCGGACCCTGTTGCACCTGATCAAGGCCCAGGCACAGGGCAGGGTTATGATCAACCCTGGCGCGGATTGCCTGCTCATGCTGAAGGATAAAGCCCTGCAGAAAACCTGGTTGCAAGAGCATGGGCTGCCGACCCTGCCTTTCACTGTTTTGTCCGGCACTACTGCTTGTTCCCATGAATTTCTCGCGAGGGAATTTGGCGGGCCTGTGGTGCAAAAAGCGCGTTGTGGTGGCTACGACGGACGCGGAGTACAGATACTGAGGTCGGTAGAAGCGGGGCAGTCCCTGTGGGACGTGCCGAGTATCGTCGAGCCGTTCCTGCCAGGATGTCGGGAAATCGCCGTGATTACTGTGCGCGCCCAGAACGGTGATATCCAGACCTACCCGCCGGTGAGTATGGAGTTCAACTCCCTGCTGAACTCGGTTCACACGGTGTCGGTGCCCGCAGCTGTCAGCCCCGCGCTCGCTGCAGCGGCAGCCGCGTTGGCCGAGAGAGTCGTCATTTTGCTTAGTGGGGTGGGAGCTTTCGCGGTCGAAATGTTTGTCACCCCGGCCGGTGAGCTTTTGATCAATGAGATTTCGCCCCGGGTACATAATTCCGGTCACCTTACACTCGATGCTTTCAATGTGTCACAATTCGAGCAGCATGTGCGCGCGGTGACGGGCATGCCCCTGTTGCCGATTGAACTTGAGAGCCCTGCGGCGATGATGAATATTTTGTATGACGAGGAGATGCGCGACCTCTGCCCTGGAACCCCCCGGGTTGATGGCGGCGCGGAGCCGCACAGCAGGGTGTACTGGTACGGCAAACGTCCTGGCATCATGGGCCGGAAGATGGGGCATATCAATGTCCTTGCCGACACTGCAGCCGAAGCAGTCGCTCGCGCGGGCCGCACGCTGGACACACTTTCCGGGGGCGCCAGCGAGAGGGCGGCATGAATGTACTGGTCGGCATTATCATGGGTAGTGACTCCGACCTGCCTGTCATGCGGGCCGCCGCGAAAATGCTCGATGAGTTCGCGGTGGCCTATGAAATGGATATCGTAAGCGCGCACCGTACACCCGAGAGGCTGCATGACTACGCCAGTTCTGCCGAAGCGCGCGGCCTCAAGGTGATTATCGCCGGCGCCGGCGGGGCGGCTCACCTGCCAGGTATGGCGGCATCCTTCACCGTCTTGCCCGTAATCGGGGTGCCGATAAGTGCCACGCGCCTTGAGGGCATGGATGCCCTGCTCTCGATAGTGCAAATGCCAGCCGGGGTGCCGGTGGCTACGGTGGCGATCGATAATGCAGCCAATGCGGCGATACTCGCCGTGCAGATGATCGCCACGGGCGACCCGGTACTGAGGGAGCGCTTGCGCAGCTATAAACTTGCCCTGCGGGACAAGGTTGTGGAGAAATCACTGGCCCTGCGCCAGGAACCACCCGCCTGATGTCAGTTTTCCTGAGCAATCTTGGCTCGCCGCCTCTGCTCTTTTTCTTCCTCGGCGTGATTGCGGTTGCGGTTCGCTCCGACCTCGAGATCCCCGCCCAGATAGCCAAATTTCTCTCGCTTTACCTGCTGTTTGCCATCGGCTTCAAGGGCGGGGTGGCGTTGGCGGAATCCACCATCGATACCACCGTGGTGCTCACCCTGGGAGCAGCCATGGGGCTTTCGGCCCTGATTCCGATCTATACCTTTTTCCTGCTGCGACGGCGTATGCCGATTGCGGATGCCGCGGCCGTAGCGGCCACCTATGGCTCGGTAAGCGCTGTGACTTTCGTCACCGCGGCAGGTTACCTTGATATCCAGGGTGTTGAATGGAGCGGCTATCTGGTGGCCGCGATGGCGCTGATGGAGTCGCCGGCCATCATCATAGGTATCCTGCTGTACAGTAGATTTGCGGGTAAGAATGCCAGCTCAGCCAATTCCTTTTCCTGGCGGCAGTTATTCCACGAGTCCGTGTTCAATAGCTCTGTGCTGTTGATACTCGGCAGTATGCTGATAGGCTGGATTACCGGATCGGAGGGGATGCTCCAGGTGCAGCCCCTGGTGAAAGACCTGTTCCTGGGCCTGCTCTGCCTGTTCCTGCTCGATATGGGCATTGTCGCCGCCCGCCGATTCAGGGACTTTCTGCAAACCGCGGACGGGCGCGAGAGGAGTAAGCACCTCAGGCTTATGGTGGGCACCGCGCTGGGCATACCGCTGCTGAACGCCATGCTCGCACTGGGCCTGGGCTGGCTGTTGGGTTTGAGCGAGGGCAATGCCCTGCTGCTGATTGTACTTGCCGCGAGCGGCTCCTATATCGCAGTACCAGCGGCAATGCGACTCGCCCTGCCGGAGGCCAGTCCGGGCACATACCTGACTATGTCCCTGGCCATCACTTTCCCATTTAACCTGTTGATAGGCATCCCGGCCTACCATGCACTGACAAAGTGGCTGCTATGAAACCCTGCAAACGCATTGAAATAGTTATAGAAACACCGCTTGCGAAGAAGTTGACCGAGCTTCTCACCAAACTGGGTGCGGCAGGATTTACCCTGATTCCCGATGTGAGGGGCGCGGGTGAACGTGGAGTGCGCCGGGCGGATGAACTTGCCGGTGACACCAGTAACTGCCTGATTTTGGTTGCGTGTAACGATCAGGCAACGGTGGATACGATTCTCGAGGCAGTGCGACCGCTGTTAACCAGAAGCGGTGGCATCTGCCTGATATCAGACGCGCAATGGCTGCGGCATTGATAGCTGAGTCGTTACTCAGCCCGTCTGCAACTCTCCGGTAAAATGGCGCAAGCCGCGCAATTCAGCTTTTTCCATACGCTTTAGTCTACGCAGGGTTCGCCTTACGGTGTGCTTCGTGCGGCGTGCTGCCAACGAAATAGCGGCATACAGATCTGCGTGAACCGCCTCGAAGCGGATTGTCATCCGTGAGGCCAGTTGCACACAAACCACAGCCTTCTTGTCTATGCCGCCTTTGGGGCCATTGATGTCGGTCAGAAACACATCCACGGCAATGACCTGGTTTTCCGCAGAGGCAAGATTGCGGTGGAGCTGCTTGGTTACATGTGCATCAATTGCGGGAGTGAGGTCAAAACCCTGGGTGTTTGTGTAGATTCTCATAGCGTCTCTCCTTTGTGGTGACGACTTCATTTTAGCTGTACAAGGCCATGGGAGTAGTCGAACTATTCGAGATGCTAATCAGGATTTAGCGAAGCAATCCGGATCAGTGAAATCCTGTATCTGGCACTGTTGATGCATGCATGCCTATAGACCTTCCAGTGCTGATATATCTCGTCGATGGGTCATTTGCATTGCCGCTTGAGTTGACCTTCGATCGGAATAAACGAACATCTTGTGCCGGAGATACGGATAGTCAGTCAGGCGTGTCTGAGTCACGATACCTGCTCAATTCATGGTGGGAATGCGCAATGGCCAGGATAGTCATCAGGAACAGGGCAGAGACGAAATGGCAGGCCGTGATAGAAACCAAGTTGCAGGTCATGCTGGGTTCAATGCTGGCGCATATCAGCCGGATAACCGTTGAGTTTGACAGGGTCGTGGAGGCGCGCGAACAGCGCGTGAGCTATGCCTGCAAGGTGGTGCTTGTCGAAAGCAGCGGCGAGAGATATCTTTTGGCCAACGACCAGGCGGATGGGAACCTGGCGATAGAAGGCGCGATCGCGAGGGCGCGAAGGGCGATTACCAGGCTGGGTCGTGCCCGTCTGCCCGGTCGGTGGCAGGCGTTAGCACGATAGCAAATCGCTCTTTGCGGTGGCGATGATTTTCAGCACCGCAGGGTGCTTGAGTTTTCGCTCCGGGGAAATGGCGTAGTAGTTTTCCTCCACGTCGATGGCCGGGCCTATGCGCCGACAGTGATACATGTGTTCGACTTCCTCCGCAATCGCCGCTGGCGCAGGAAATATTCCGTTGCCCGCCTCACCGAAGGCCTTCATCAGGGCACTGTCCTCGAACTCTGCCACCAGCGCCGGTGAGATGCCCTGTCCGTCAAACCAGTCGTCGATGGCGCGCCGGATGGGGTTGTCGATAGTGGGCAGCAGGATGGGGGCCTTGTCCAGTGAGCGTGGAAAGCCTTTTTCATACTGACGTGCGTTCGCTTTCCTGACGAAGAATGCAATCTTGCTTGAACCCAGGGCGTGGCTGAAAGCCTTGACCGAAAGTCCGGATGGAATTGGCCGGTCTGATAGCACCAGATCCAGTTGATGCACCGCGAGATCCCCGAGCAGGCTTTCCAGCCCGCCTTCACGGCAGACCAGCCTGATGGGTATTTCGGACTGCAAAACCGGCTGCAATATCCGCGATGCCACCAGTTTGGGGATCGAGTTTACAACGCCTACAGCCAGCAAAGCAGGCACGATCACCCGGCCCGTTTTTACCCGGGATGTCAGCTCCGCGCCCAGGGTGAAAATTTCATCGGCATACTGGTACACCATGTGGCCGGTTTCGGTCATTACCAGTCCGCGGCCTACCCGATTGAAGAGCGTCTCACCCACCGACTCTTCAAGCAGCTTCAGTTGGCCACTGATTGTCTGGGGAGTCAGGTGCAGGCTCTGGGTCGCTTTGGCGATACTGCCTTCCCTGGCGACAGTCCAGAAGTAAAGCAGGTGGTTGTAGTTCAGGTGTCGCACTGTTTTCTCAGTCTCCCCGGGTCAGGCCTGGCAGTAGGGCCAGGGCCTGTACCGTCTCACTCGCATGGCAGAAAAGTCGATCTATAGTAAGGATAATATTCGCTTTTATCGAACTATCGTACATCGATAAAAGCTTCGTATCGAGCAGAGATATTCGAATAGACCTGATTGGCCGTGAAGGCTACTATTAACTGTGTTAATAACCGCTGGAGGATTATGCAATGACTACACAGATCGACAAGGCCAACACCGTGTCCAGGACCATGCCGATACCGGGGGTCCAATCCTCCGCGGGCGACAAGGTGCTGCGCGACACCTACCGCCTGCTCTCAGCAACCCTGCTGTTCTCAGCGGCCGTTGCCGGCGCCAGTGCCGCCCTGCAGTTGCCGGCGCCCGGTCTGTTGCTCACTCTCGCTGGGTACTTTGGCTTGCTATTCCTCACTTTCCGCCTCCGCAACAGCGTCTGGGGGCTCGCCAGCGTGTTCGCATTGACGGGCTTTATGGGATACACCCTCGGCCCTCTCATCGCGCACTACCTGGGCATGGCAGGCGGCCCGCAACTGGTCGCGACCACAATGGGCGTCACGGCAGTCACCTTTCTCGGCCTTTCCTGGTACGCCCGCAGTGCGACAGCCGTGAATACCGCTGGCTGGGGATCTTTCCTCTTCATAGGGGTTCTTACCGCCTTTGGTCTGGGACTCGCGGCGGTATTTTTCGAGATGCCTGCGCTGTCACTGGCGGTGTCCGGCATCGTCGTGCTGCTGATGAGCGGCCTGATCATGTTCGAGACCCAGAATATCGTGCGGGGCGGCGAGACAAACTACATCATGGCGACCGTGTCGCTCTTTGTCTCCATCTACAATCTCTTCGCCAGCCTGCTGCACATTTTCGGCTTCCTGGGCGGGGAAGACGCTTAACGTTTCCAATCTTCTTCATCGTGCGCAACAAACAGAGGGTAATCCCATGGTAGACATCAACAAGTTGGTAGGTTTGGTAACCGGTAGCGGCGTCGGCGCAGGATTGGCTGGAGGGGTCGCCGGCGGCGCACTGGTCAGCGCGCTGACGTCCAAGTCCGGCCGCAAGGCGGCAAAATCCGTCGCCCAGATCGGGGGGCTGGCGGCGGTTGGCGCCCTTGCCTGGAATGCCTACAAGAAATACCAGGGCGATGGCGGCACCGCGCTCCAGGGGCCGGCGACTCCGGTCGCTCAGCCGCAAGCTGCAGCGGGGCCAGTGGTATGGCAGCAGTTACCGCAGGAACAATTTGCCGCCCTCGGGTCGGACCAGGGCAGTTCCCAGGGCCTGCTGGTGTTGCGGGCAATGATCGCTGCGGCGATGGCCGACGGTCAGATGAGCTCGCAGGAGCAGGGGCGCATCATGGAGCGGCTGGATTCGCTCGGGCTCAGTCGGGAGGAGCGCAGTACCCTTTTCGATGAAATTAGCCATCCCTTGCCCAGCGCCGCGCTGGCGGCGCAGGTCCAGGATCCGGTCGTGGCGATAGAGGTCTATACGGCCGCTGCCATGGTGCTGGATAACAACTGTGTTGCCGGTGGAAATTTTCTCGACCAGCTTGCAGCAGGCCTCAAGTTGCCGGCGTCTCTGGTGACGGCCATTCACGACAATACTGCGGCCGCCCCCCTGGCAAACGCATCCTAGATCCGCTCACGCCGAAAAATTCTCAATCACCATAAGGTGGTAAGCGCTGCAGCTCAGGCCTCCATTCCAGGCTGGGCTGCGGCGGAATGCCCGTTTATTCTCCCCATCCATGAAATTACTGTCCTCGACCGGCTTTCAGTGAGGAAATCGAGGCAGGTCAGGCTCACAGGAGTCGATTCATCCTATATACTCGCGCCGTCGCGCAGCCTGCTGATCGCGGCGACGTCAATCATCTATTCCCGCACGAGGTTCCAATGCCCGACCCATCCGCCAGGACATCCCCCCTGCTGTATGTACTGCTCGGCTGTTCGCTGACGCTCAACGTGGTTCTTTTGTTCAGCGGTCGCTCCGGCGAAGCGCCGCTGACGCCAGAGCGGCCTGTTGCAGCAGGTAGCGACGATTCCGGCGCGCCAGCGCTTGCACAGCAGCCCGGCGCGGCCACCGAAACGCTCGCGTCGGCTCCATTGGACGCCGCCAGTGAGGTTGCCCAAGATGGAGGATGGACGACGCTCGGCGGCAAGGTCGAGCACTCTCTGGCACGAACGTTTCAACAGCTTGCAGCGGAGGACGGCGACGCGCTGTCCAGCGTGTTCGCCCGTCTGTTTGTCTGGGACGTCGACATGCGCAGGGATCTGCAGTCCGGCGACGCCGTCGCGTTGGTGTGGCGAATGGGGAGCGACGGCTTTCCCGAGGTCGCCGCTGGCAGCCTGCGCGTGGGCAGGCAGGGGCGGACGCTGGCTGCGTATCTTTGGCAGGCCCCGGGAGATCCTTACCCCAGCTACTGGTACTTGGACGGCATGGAAGTTCCGCACCGCCTCAAGGAGAGCCCGCTCGCGCAGTACGAGCAGATAACCAGTCTACTGAAGGACCGGCCCTCGCATCGGGGCATGGACTTCAAGGTTCCCGTGGGTACCGAGGTCATGTCACCTCGCGCGGGGGTCGTCACGCGCGCCAACTGGAACTGGGCTGCCAACGGGAACTGCATCGAGATCCGCTATGACGACGGTGTGCTCGCCAAGTTCCTGCATCTCAACGAGAACCGGGTCGCCGAGGGGGAGCGGGTCAGCGCAGGGCAGGTTATTGCGTTGAGCGGCAACACCGGCCGCTCGACTGCTCCGCATCTGCACTACCAGCTTGATCGTGGCGAGAAGGCCCTCGACCCCATCGACTATCACGGCAGTCTGCGCCGGCAGCTCGACGAAGCGCAAATTGCGGCGTTGCGTCGCGATGTTGCCGACGTTGAGCGCAAGCTGGGGGACGCCGCCTATTCCGCAGCGAACTGACAGCTTCATAGGGCCACGGCAGGCAGTGAAAAGTGGGACTCAAAAAGGAAAAAAGGGGACGCGTCCCCTTTTTTCTCCCGACAATACTACGGCCGCCCCGTTGGCAAACGCATCCTAGATCCGCTCGATGATGATCGCCGGGGCCATTCCCCCGGCGGCGCACATGGTCACCAGGCCGAACTGCTTGTCGCGTCGCTCGAGTTCGTCCAGCAGGGTGCCGATCAGTACCGACCCGGTCGCGCCGATCGGATGGCCCAGGGCCATCGCCCCGCCGTTGACGTTGACCTTGTCCCGGTCCAGCTTCAGGTCGCGGATAAACTTTTCCGCCACCACCGCGAAGGCCTCGTTGATCTCGAACAGGTCGATATCCGCCAGTTGCAGCCCGGCCTTTTTCAGGACTTTGCGCGCCGCCGGTACCGGGGCATTGAGCATCAGGGTCGGGGAGTCGCCGATATTGGCCATGGCGACGAAGCGGGCCCGTGGCTTCAGGCCGTGGGCCCTGGCGTAATCGGGCGAGGCCAGCAGAATCGCGGCTGCGCCGTCCACGACTCCGGAAGAATTTCCCGCGTGGTGGACGTGTTTGATCACCAGGTCCGGGTACACCCGGCGTATCTCCGAGCCGAAAGTGACACCGCTGTCATTCAGCGGGTAGTTGGCCATCGCCTCGAAGGAGGGTTTCAGTTCCGCCAGTGACGCCAGGGTGGTCTGGGGGCGGGGGAATTCCTCGTGGTCCAGGGCCAGGCTGCCGTCCAGGTTGTACACCGGCACCAGGCTGCTGGTCGAAATAGCCATTTTTGATCGCGTGGTCCGCCCGCTGCTGGGACACCACCGCCAGTGAATCCAGCGCCGGTCCGGTCTATTCCTTCAAGGGTGGCGATCGCGTCGGCGCACACGCCCTGGTGCGGCTGCGGGTATTGCTCCCGCAGGTGCAGGTTGTCACTGTCGATGAAGGGCGACTGGTTCGGGTCCTGGCCGAAGGTGGACATCATTTCGCAGCCGCCGCCGATGACCAGGTCTTCCATCCCGGACATGATGCTGGCCGCCGCCAGGTTCACCGCTGTAATGCCCGAGCCGCAGAAGCGGTCCAGGGTGACGCCGGAGGCGAGGGTGTTGTAACCGGCGTCCAGCGCCGCCATCCGCGCCAGGTCACCGCCCTGCTGGCCGCGCTGGGAACTGGTGCCGAAGATGATATCGTCCACCTGGGCGGTATCCAGCTGGTTGCGCTCGGCGATGGCTTTGAGCACGGTGGCGCCCAGGTGCTGCGGGTGCAGGTGCGCCAGGGCGCCCTTGCCCTTCTTGCCAATACCACGGGGTGTCCTGCAGGCGTCGATGATCCAGGCTTCGCTCATGTCGATACTCCCTCTATTTGCCTTTCCAGTTGGGGGCGCGCTTCTGGGCAAAGGCCGTGGCGCCCTCGATGGCGTCCTCGCTGACCAGCACGGGCTGCACGATCTTCATCTGCTCGCTGAACATATTGCCGGTATTCCAGTCCTGGGACCTGATCACGACCTGTTTGCTGGCGGCCACGGCCAGCGGGCCATTGGCGGCAATCTTCCCCGCCAGCGCCCGGGCGGCTTCCAGCGCGGTGCCGGCGGGGACTACCTGGTTGATCAGGCCCAGGTCGAAAGCGCGCTGGGTGGTGATGAAATCCCCGGTGAGGGCCAGTTCCATGGCGATCCGCGGGGGAATCTGCCGGGGCAGTTTGGCGAGCCCGCCTGCGGCCGCGGTCAGGCCGCGCTTGACCTCGGGGATGCCGAACTTCGCGTTATCCGCGGCCACGATCAGGTCGCAGCTGATAGCCACCTCGAAGCCGCCGGCCAGGGCGTAACCCTCTACGGCCGCGATCAGGGGCTTGGTGCCGACGTATTCGCACAGGCCGGCAAAGCCGCGCCCGGGGACCATGGGCACTTCACCGCTGACGAAGGCCTTCAGGTCCATACCGGAGCAGAAGGTGCCGCCGGCGCCGGTGATGACCGCGGCGCGCAGCTGGCCGTCGCTCTCCAGCTGGTCGATGGCAGCGGCAACGCCCTCGGCAAGGGCCTTGTTGACCGCGTTCTTGGCTTCCGGGCGGTTCAGGGTGATGGTCATCACACCGTCGGCTATATCCACTAATACGACTTTATCTGACATGCTGTACTCCTTGGCTTATGTGGTGACTGTTACGATTTCGGGGTATGTCGCGGCCCGCCATTATACAGGGTCTGCTCAGTCGCAGTAGGCGTTGATGACCTGTTTGCCCAGCGCCATCTGGTGGACCTGGTCCGGCCCGTCCGCCTGGCGGCACCAGCGGGCATAATTGAAAGCCTCCGCCATGAAATAGTCGCCGGTCAGGCCACCCGCGCCGTGCAGTTGCATGCAGCGGTCGATAATGTTCTGCACCATGATGGGCACACTGATCTTGCTGGCGGCGATCATGTCGCGGGCCTCCTGGGCGCCCACCTCATCCATCCGGTGACAGGATTTCAGCACCAGCAGTCGCGCCATTTCAATCTCAGCGAAGGATTTTGCGATGTCCTCGCGCACGGACTGGTGCTGGGCCAGGGTGCGGCCGAAGGTCGAGCGCCGTGTCACCCGCTTGCAGGCCAACTCCAGTGAGCGCTGGGCGGCCCCGATCAGGCGCATGCAATGGTGCATCCGCCCCGGCCCGAGCCGTCCCTGCGCAATCTCGAAACCGCGGCCCTCACCCAGCAGGATGTTTTCCAGCGGCACCCGGCAGTTGTCGAAGCTGATCTCCGCATGGCCCAGGGGGGCGTCGTCGTAGCCCAGGGTAGTGAGCGGCCGCACCAGGGTCATGCCGGGCGTACCCCTGGGCACCAGCACCTGGCTCTGCTGCTTGTGGCGGTTGGGGTTGTCCGGGTCGGTTTTACCCATGACGATGTAAACCTGGGTGCGCTCATACATGGCGTTGGTGGCAAACCATTTGCGCCCGTTCAGTACCCATTCATCGCCCTCACGCGCTATGCGCAACTCGATGTTGGTGGCGTCGCTGGAGGCCACCTGTGGTTCGGTCATGACATAGCAGGAGCTGATTTCCCCCGCCAGCAGTGGCGGCAGCCACTGCGCCTGTTGCGCGGGGCTGGCGTACTTCATGAAGACTTCCATGTTCCCGGTGTCGGGAGCGTTGCAATTGAACACCTCCGGCGACCACAGCACGCGCCCCATGATTTCCGCGAGCGGGGCGTAGTCAAAATTGCTCAGGCCCCCGTGGTCGCTGTACTGCTGCAGGGAGGGGGGAATGAACAGGTTCCACAGCCCGGCCTCCCTGGCCTTGCGCTTGAGCTCATCCATCAGGGGCAGTGCGGCGAAGCGATCCTCCGCGGCAGCCAGTTGCGCATGGTAAGCATGTTCATTGGGATAGATGTGCTCGTCCATAAAGGCCTTGAGCTGGGCCTGGAACTGCCTCGACTTTTCACTGAACTGGTACACGGTCGTCTCCTTCGCAGCGGGGCAGGAGAGACTAGCGGGCTTTGCGGCAGTAGTACAGAGTTCCGGCCGGGCAGGGCGGTGGAACCCCCGCGGCTATTGGGTAGTGACACATAGAGTGCCATTAATCGATTAGGGTGCTAATATTCCGGCCCTGAGAATGGGCCTGCCCGCCGGCGGCACGCGGGCCCAGGCGGCGAGGCCTCGTGCCCAGGGCTGATTCCCAATGCTTTTTTGCCAGCTGCAGGAGAATATAAATGACTCGATGTACCGAGTTGTGGGTGGACCGCAAGGATTACAGAAACACCCGGATTGTTACCAGGGAACTGCCCGCCGTGGCAGAAGGTGAAGTGCTGGTCGCCATCGACCGGTTCGCCCTGACCTCCAATAACGTCAGCTACGCCGTGTCCGGCGACATGGTCGGCTACTGGGGGTACTACCCGGCTGAAGGCAACTGGGGCAAGGTGCCGGTATGGGGTTGCGCCAATGTGGTGGAATCCGGCTGCGCCGAGGTGCCGGTGGGGGAGCGGTTGTGGGGCTTCTTCCCCATGGCGAGCCACGCGGTATTGCGCCCGGGAAAAGTGCGAGAGGACCAGTTCGTCGACATCGCAGAACATCGCCGGGCCCTGCCGGCGCTCTACAACGGCTACCGGCGCACCCGGGCCGAGCCGGCTTTCCTGCAGGCCATGGAAGTCGAGCGCTGCCTGCTGTTTCCCCTGTTTGCCACCTCGTTCCTGATCTACGATTACCTGGTGGACAACGATTTTTTTGGTGCCCGGCAGGTATTGATTGGCTCCGTGTCTTCCAAAACCGGCTTCGCCCTGGCGCAGATGCTGCACGATGACCCGGCCGTAACCCGGCGGGTCGTGGGCCTGACGTCCGCTCCCAATGTTGAGTTCATGCAGAAGCTGGGCTGCTGTGATGCCCTGGTGACCTACGGCGATGAGGCGAAGATCGACGCCGCGGTGCCGGCAGTCTACGTGGATATGTCCGGCGACACGAAATTGCGCGCCGTGCTGCACAATCTGCTGGGGGCCAACATGGTGGCGAGCGAGTCCGTGGGCGCTACCCACTGGGAGGACTGGGGCGCGGCGGGCGATCTCCCGGGCGCCAAACCGAGATTCTTCTTCGCCCCCAGCCAGATCGACAAGCGCGAGGCAGACTGGGGCCCTGGGGTGGCGATGATGAGGGCGATGACGGCCAGCGCGGATGTCGCCCGCAAAGTGCAGGGTAGCCTGGCGGTGGAGTGGGCGCGGGACGCCCAGGGGCTGGCCGCTCTCTGGAGCGACCTGCTGGATAACAGGGTGTCACCCAACCGGGGGCTGATGGTGTCGCTGCTGTAGCGATCGCGCTGCACTCGGCAGTCGGGCGCCAGCGCCGGCCCCAGGATTAGCGAGGCTAGTATGAAAAAGTTCATTGTCATCATCCTGGTGCTGGCCGTGGCGGCTTATGCTGGTTGGCAGAACCGGGTCAACCTGCTGGTGTGGGGGCTGCCCCTGGTCGCCAAGCTGACCCGGCCCATCGGGCCCAACATCCCGGTGGAGTGGCCCGACGGGCCGGCAACCGCCAGCCAGCCGCCGGCGCAGCGACCGCCCAATATCGTATTCATCCTCGCGGATGACATGGGCTTTAACGATATCTCTCTCTATAACGGCGGCGCGGCGGACGGCAGCGTGATGACTCCCCATATCGACGCCATCGCCCGGGAGGGCGTGGTGTTTGAAGACGGGTATGCCGCCAACGCGGTCTGCGCGCCCTCCCGCGCGTCGCTGATGACCGGGCGCTACTCGACGCGATTCGGCTTTGAATTCACCCCCTTCATGAATATCGGCACCACCATCTTCCAGTGGATGTCCGATCTGAATCCCCCACCCCTGCCGGTGATCATCGACCACGCCGGGGCAAAAGCGCTGCCGCCCTTCCAGGAGTTGGGCATGCCGGCCTCGGAGATCACGATTGCCGAGCTGTTGCAGTCCCGTGGCTATCACACGGCTCATATCGGCAAATGGCACCTGGGTTACCTTCCCGGGATGCGCCCCGAGGACCAGGGTTTTGACAACAGTCTCAACATGGCGGGCACCCTCTACCTGCCCGAGGATGATCCGAACGTGGTCAATGCCAAGCGCGAGGATGACGGCATTGACCGCATGGTGTGGGCCACGGCCCGGTACGCGGCGCAGTTCAACAGTGGGGAGCAGTTCCAGCCCGCGGCTTACCTGACTGACTACTACACGGATGAAGCCGTCAAGGTCATAGAAGCCAATCGCAATCGCCCTTTTTTCCTTTACCTCGCGCACTGGGGTGTCCACAACCCCCTGCAGGCGACCAGGGAAGATTATGACGCCTTCCCCCACATCGAGGACCATACCCTGCGGGTTTACGCCGGCATGATCCGCGCCCTCGACCGCAGCGTTGGCCGCATCCGCCAGGCGCTGGCGGACAATGGCCTGAGTGACAACACCCTCATTGTCTTCACCAGCGACAACGGCGGCGCCGGTTATATCGGCCTGCCTGATGTCAACAAGCCCTTCCGGGGCTGGAAACTGAACCACTTCGAGGGCGGCATCCACGTGCCCTTTATGGCCAGCTGGCCCGCCCGCATCGCGCCGGGCACGGTGGTATCAGACCCGGTCCATCATTTCGACCTGTTCCCCACCTTCGCCGCCGCCGGGTCTGCTGCGTTGCCCACGGACCGCAAGCTGGACGGTGTCGACCTGCTGCCCTTCGTGCGGGGCGAGGCCAGCGGCGTACCCCACCGGACCCTGTTCTGGCGCGAGGGATACCAGCAGACGGTACTGCATGACGGCTGGAAGCTGATTCGGGCGGACCAGCCGGAGCAGCCGGCGGGGGCCGGGCAGAAAAAATGGTTGTTCAATCTCGCCGCGGACCCGACCGAGCAGGAGAACCTGGCAGCGCAATTACCTGATAAAGTGGCGGCCCTGGAGGCGCTGCTGGCAGCCCATAACGCCGAGCAGGCCGAGCCCATGTGGCCAAGCGTGGTGCAGAACCCGCAACTGATAGACAAGCCGGGCGGTGTGCCCTACGCGCAGGGCGATGAGTACATCTACTGGCCCAACTGAAACGGATGGGGAGGCCTGTTTTGGCTGAGCCGGGTTACGATCCCAAGTACATCGAAGGCAGCGAGATTCGCAGCCGGGGCAGGGCGGTCAAACCCCGTGACGCCGCCACCCTGATTATCGTGCGCCGCGATGGCAGCCAACCCCGGATACTGATGGGGCAGCGCGCTGCCGGTCACAAATTCATGCCCAACAAGTTTGTCTTTCCCGGCGGCAAGGTGGACGCCGCGGACCATCGCCTGCGGCCTCCCCACGACCTGCACCCGGCAGTGATGGCGCGGCTCACGCGTGGTTGTTCTGCAACCCGGGCCCGGGCCCTGGCCCTTGCCGCAATCCGAGAAACCTATGAGGAAACCGGGCTGGTGCTGGGCGAACCGGACACACCCACCCTGAAAACCCGTTCGCCGCACTGGCGCAGCTTCCTGCAGTTCGATGTGAATCCGCGCCTGGACCGCCTGCACCTCGTCGCCAGGGCCATCACCCCGCCCTACCGCAGCAGGCGCTACGATGCGCGCTTTTTCATGGCGGATGCCGAACTCATCCAGGGCGATGTGCACGACGCGCCCCAGGGGTCCGGTGAACTGCTGCGGCTGCACTGGGTGGCGCTGGCCGATACCCACGCACTGCCCCTGCCCAGTATCACCCGCATGGTGCTTGAAGAGGTCCAGCGGCGGCTCGAGCAGGGACACACACCCGAGGATCCCGGCCCCTTCATCTATTTTCGCAACGGCAGGACCGTGATCGATGAAATCTGACCAGGTAAACCCAAAGGAGGCAGCATGATTTCCGCAAAAATGCCCTACAGCAAAAATTATCGGGATGTGTACGGCAAAAAAATCGCCTGGGTGGAAGCCGGTGAGGGCGACCCCATCGTGCTGTTGCACGGCAACCCCACATCCTCTTATCTATGGCGCAACGTGATACCGGAGCTGGTCGGCAGCGGCAGGGTGATTGCCCCGGACCTGATCGGCCAGGGCGATTCAGAGAAACTGCCGGCCAGTGACGGCCCCGGGCGCTATACGTTTCTCACCGCCTACAAGTATCTCGACGGCCTGCTGGCGGCCATCGGCGCGGACAGGAACGTCACCCTGGTCATCCACGACTGGGGCAGCGCCCTGGGTTTTTACTGGGCGCAGCAGCACCCGGACGCGGTGCGCGGCATCGCCTATATGGAGGGGATCGTCTGCCCGGTGACCTGGGAGGACTGGCCCGAGGCGGCGCGGGGAATATTCCAGGGTTTCAGGTCGCCCAAGGGCGAGGACCTGGTGCTGCAGCGCAATATGTTTGTCGAGGCGGTACTCCCCAGCTCGGTCATCCGCAAGCTGGGTGAGGAAGAGATGCAGCATTACCGGGCGGCCTTTTCCACCCCCGATGACCGCCAGCCCACGCTCAACTGGCCGCGGCAGATACCGATCGATGGCGAGCCCCCGGAAATGGTCGAGCTGGTGGCCAGTTATGGGCAATGGCTGGCGCGGAACGAGCAGCTGCCCAAGCTGTTTATCAACGCCGACCCGGGCTCCATCCTGACGGGTAAGCCCCGCGAGTTCTGCCGCAGCTGGCCCAACCAGACTGAAGTCACGGTGAAGGGGAACCACTTCATCCAGGAAGACTCGCCGCAGGAGATCGGGCAGGCCGTCGCCGCCTGGATGGCCACCCTGAACTGATTTTTTTACCTGCTGCCACCACCCACTCACCAAGGAAGAAAATATGGCTGATGTACCCGTTTTTATGGTTGTTAACCTCGCAGTCACCGATGCCGACGAATACCGCAAGTACGAAAAGGGTTTCTTTGGAATCCTGAAAAAATACGGCGGCGAATTTGTCACCTTCGACGACAAGCCCATCACCCTGGAAGGGGACTCGCCGCGTGCGGGCCGCATGATCATCTTCAAGTTTCCTTCCGAACAGGTCGCAAAGGAGTGGTATGCCGATCCGGACTACCAGACCCTTTCGCAACACCGACGAGGCGGAACCAAACTGGAGTTCCTGACGCTGGTTCACGGTATGCCCCCGCGCGCCTGACAATGGGGCTAACCAGTCTGGTAATGCGTTAAGGAGGCTTGATGCAGGATTCCTATCTGAAGTTTGCCAACACCGGCTTCGGCGCCCGCCTGACCGCCCTGCTGGGCTTGCCGCACCCGCTGGTACTTGAACGCTACCAGCCGGGCCAGCCGCCTGTTGCGGGCCCGGTCCTGCTCGGTGGTGGCGGCGTGCCCCAACTGCTGGCGCCGCTGGCGGCTTCCTTCAGGTCCATGGGCGCACAAACGCTCGCCCATGCAGGCCTGCCCCAGTGGCTGGGTATCGCCAATGGCGCCGGCCTGGTCTCGGGCCGCTGGGGAGTTGCCGACCAGCCCGGTGAAAAGCTCAGGGCGCTGGTGTTCGACGCCACCGGCCTGGAGGACAGCACCCAGTCCGAGGCGCTGTACACCTTCTTCCACGATGCCGCGCGTTCGATCCTGCCCTGTGGCCGCATCATCGTGTTCGGTCGTCCGCCCGAACTGTGCGCGCGGCCGCGCACAGCGACGATACAGCGGGCGCTGGAAGGACTCACACGCTCCCTTGGCAAGGAGCTCAAGCGCGCCATCACCGCGCAGCTGGTGTATGTCGCCGAGGGCGCCGAGGATCAGCTCGAGTCAACCCTGCGCTTTCTGCTCTCGCCCCGCTCGGCCTATGTATCGGCGCAGGTAGTGCGTATCGGCCTGCCCTGCGGGCCGTGTGCGGCTCCCGCGGACTGGGCCCGGCCGCTGGCGGGAAAAACGGCCCTGGTGACCGGTGCCGCCCAGGGCATAGGCACTGCCATCGCCGAGACCCTCGCGCGCGACGGCGCCCGCGTGCTGTGCCTGGATATTCCCCAGACCCAGGCCGGTCTCGATGAGGTCGCCGCCCGTGTCGGCGGCAGCACGATTGCCCTCGACCTGGGTGCGCCGGACGCAGAGCGGGCGCTGGTTGATGCGGCGCAGGCCGACGGTGGCTGGGACATCGTGGTGCACAATGCCGGGATCACCCGTGACAAGACCATTGCCAACATGACGCCGGCGATGTGGTCGGCGGTGATCAACGTCAACCTCTCGACCCAGGAGCGGATCAATGACGCCCTGGTGGAGGCGGGCGCGCTGAAATCCGGCGCCCGCATTGTCTGCGTGTCCTCCATCTCCGGCATCGCCGGGAATTACGGCCAGACCAACTATGCCCTGTCCAAGGCCGGCGTGATCGGCATGGTGAAAAGCCTGGCGCCATCCCTGGCGCAACGGGGCATCACCATTAATGCTGTCGCGCCGGGTTTTATCGAGACCCGGATGACCGCGGCGGTGCCCCTGGCGATGCGCGAGGCGGGGCGGCGGCTGAACTCCATGGGCCAGGGCGGCCAACCGCTGGATGTGGCGGAAACCATTGCCTGGTTTGCCAGCCCTGCATCCGCCGGACTCACAGCCAACATCGTGCGTGTCTGCGGACAGAGCCTGCTGGGGGCCTGAGCGAATGAAAATTATTGAAGTCGGCGCAAGGCGCGGCCCGCTTGCTGCCATGGCACAACTGCTGGGCGCCGCCAGAAAGCCCGCTGGCCCGGTGGCGGAGCTGCCGCAGGTCACTTTCGTGCTGCCTCGCACCAGCCTGGACGGCGCACACCTGGCGAAGTACCGCGCGGTCTGCGGATTTACGCCGCAGCAGGGTGTGCCGCTGATCTACCCGCAGCTGCTGACCTTCCCGCTTATGATGCAGTTCATGGCGTCGAGATACTGCCCCTGGCCCGCCATGGGTACGGTACACCTGAGCAACAGGATCGAGCAGCGCGAGGCCTTGCACGCCGGCGATGTCCTGCGGGTGGAAATGACGACAGGTGGGCTGTTTGCCCACGACAAGGGGCAGGTGTACACCCTCGAGTTGCGCATACTGCGCGCTGATAAGCCGGTCTGGCAGGCGACCCAGGGCCTGCTGCGTGTAGGCGTGAAGGCGCCGGCGGGCAAGGCCTGGGCAAGTTCACCGGGCGGCGATGCGGCGCTGTCGCGACAGGCGGATTTCGAGGCTCCGGCCGACATCGGGCGGCGCTACGGGCGCATTTCGGGCGATATGAACCCGATCCACCTGAGTGCAATATCCGCCAGGCCGCTGGGCTTCAAGCGGGCCATCGCCCACGGCATGTGGACCAAGGCGCGTGCCCTGGCCGCGCTGCTGCCCCAGCGCCCTGTCGCCGCGGCCACCGTAGCGGTGGAGTTCAAGACACCCCTGCTGTTGCCCGCGACAGCGAGCCTGTGGGTAGCCCGCCAGCAGCGGGACACGCAGTTCGAGGTGCGCGACAACATGGGCCAGAAGCCGCACCTGCGCGGGCAGCTCCACATCGGCGATTCATCGCCCTGACCACAGCAGCAACTATCACCAGGAGACCAGCATGACTGCCATCCAACGGGTCGCAATCCTCGGCGGCAATCGCATTCCGTTCGCGCGTTCCAACACTGCCTACACACGGGCGTCCAACCAGCAGATGCTGACGGCAACCCTGCAGGGGCTGGTGGATCGATTCAGCCTGCACGGTGAGCGCCTGGGCGACGTTGCCGGGGGCGCTGTAATGAAGCACTCACGGGATTTCAACCTGGTGCGGGAAAGCGTGCTGTCCACGACATTGTCGCGCGAGACCCCTGCGTTCGATCTGCAGCAGGCCTGCGGTACCGGCCTCGAGGCCTGCATGGTGGTCGCCAACAAGATCGCCCTGGGGCATATCGACTGCGGTATCGCAGGTGGCGTAGACACCACCTCGGACGCCCCCATCGGCGTGAACGAAAAGATGCGCCGCATCCTGCTCGACGCCGCCAGCGCAAAAACCACGGGCAGGCGCCTTGCTGCCCTGTCCCGCCTGCGGCCCGGTATGCTGGTAACGCCCAGCCTGCCGCGCAACGGCGAGCCACGCACCGGCCTGTCGATGGGTGAGCACGCTGAGCTGATGGCGCGCGAGTGGAGTGTTGCGCGCGAGGACCAGGACCAGCTAGCGCTCGCCAGCCACCGCAATTTCGCCCGCGCCTACGATGAGGGCTTTTTTACCGACCTCATGACACCCTTCAACGGCATCAGCCGCGACAACAACCTGCGCCCTGATCTGTCCATCGAGAAGTTGCGTGCTCTGCAACCGGTGTTCGACAGGAAGGTGGCCCCCGGACAGGGCACGCTCACGGCGGGCAATTCCACCCCGCTGACCGATGGCGCCTCCGCGGTGCTGCTCGCGAGTGAGGCCTGGGCCAAAGCCAGAAAGTTGCCGGTGTTGGCTTACCTGACCTTCAGTGAAGTCGCCGCCGTGGATTTTTTCGACAGGAAGGAAGGACTGCTGATGGCGCCCGCCTACGCGGTGCCGCGCCTGCTGGCGCGGGCGGGCCTCACCCTGCAGGATTTCGACTACTATGAAATTCACGAGGCCTTCGCCGCCCAGGTGTTGTGTACCCTGAGCGCGTGGGAGGACAAGTCCTTCTGCAAGGAACGGCTCGGGCTGGCCAAACCGCTGGGCACGATCGACCGCAGCAGGCTCAACGTCAACGGCAGTTCGCTGGCGGCGGGGCACCCTTTCGCCGCGACCGGCGGTCGTATCGTCGCCACCCTGGCCAAGCTGCTGGCGCAGAAGGGGGCGGGGCGGGGCCTGATCTCCATCTGCGCCGCCGGCGGGCAGGGCGTCGTCGCCGTACTGGAACGATAAGCGCTGGCCGTGCGCCGAGCCGTACAATTTTGCAACAGGAGAGATGCACAGATGCCCATTGTCGAAACACGTCTTGCGCAGCTCGCAGTCGCCGGCCTGCTGCTGGCCTGCCTGTACGGTTGTGGCAGGTCGGCGCCTGTCGCCGAGCCCTCCGGTGATGCCACCGCCACCACGGTTGCCGCCAATGCGGCCTATGGCGAGTCACTGGACCTCGCCAATCCCGTCGATGCAGAAAATGCCGCGCGCGGCTTCATCGCCAGGCCGCAGGGCAAGCTCCTGGCCGCCGATGGCACGCTGGTCTGGGATTACGATCGTTTCGCCTTTGTCCAGGGCGATGCCCCGCCCAGCGTCAACCCCAGCTTGTGGCGCCATGCGGTATTGAACAACCACAGCGGACTGTTCCAGGTCAGCGACGGCATCTACCAGTTGCGCGGATTCGACCTGGCGAATATGACCCTGATCGAGGGCAGGACCGGCTGGATCGTGGTGGACCCGCTGACCGTGCGGGAAACCGCGGCCGCCGCACTGGCCTTCGCCCGCGAGCAGTTGGGCGACAAGCCGGTCACGGCGATCATCTTCACCCACAGTCATGTGGATCATTTCGGCGGCGCGTTGGGTATTGTCTCCGCCGAGGACGCGAAGCAACGGCAACTGCCGATCGTTGCGCCCGAGGGATTCCTGGAGGAGGCGACCAGCGAGAATATCCTGCTCGGCCCTGCGATGGGACGCCGCGCCGTTTTCCAGTTCGGCAATTCATTGCCCGCCACCGTTTCCGGTAGAGTCAATGCCGGCCTGGGCCAGGCGACGGCGGTGGGCAGGGTTGGGATCCTGCCGCCGACGCTCATTGTCGACCACACGCCCCAGGAGTTGACGCTGGATGGCGTGAGGTTTGTGTTCCAGAACGCCCCCCACTCGGAGGCCCCCGCTGAACTCGCTTTCTACCTGCCCGATCTCAAGGCGTACTGCGGCGCCGAGATCATGGTGCCGACCCTGCACAACCTGTATACCCTGCGCGGGGCCAAGGTGCGCGATGCCCTGCGCTGGTCGGGTTATATCGACGAGGCGCTGCTGCGCTTTGGCGACGCCGAAGTGTTCTTTGCCAGCCACCTGTGGCCGCTCTGGGGCAACCCCAATATCACCCGTTACATGAAGCAGCAGCGGGACGCCTACAAGTACATCCACGACCAGACCGTGCGGATGATCAACGCCGGCATGAAACCCGATGAGATCGCCGAGCAGATCAGGTTTCCCCGGGAACTTCAGGACGCATTTTCAGTGCACGGGTATTACGGCACGCTCAAGCATGATGCCCGGGCGGTGTACCAGTTCTACATGGGTTGGTTTGATGGCAACCCGGCCAACCTGGATCGCCTGCCCCGGGCCGAGGCCTCGCGGCGCTACCTTGAGCTGATGGGGGGTGGCGAGCAGGTGGTCAGCGCGGCCCAGGTGGCATACGACCGGGGTGAGTATCGCTGGGTTGCGGAACTGCTCAACCATGCGGTGTTTGCCGATCCGGACAACCGGGCTGCCCGGGAGCTGCTTGCGAGTGCCTACGATCAGATGGGCTATATGGCGGAGTCGGCCATCTGGCGCAATTTTTACCTGACCGGCGCGCAGGAGTTGCGCGGTGATACGGCAGGCATTGCACCGAGCCCGGCAATGGCCATGGATATGCTGGCCTGGGCGCCGGTGGAGAGCTTCCTGGAGGCCTGGGCCGCTGCCCTCGATGGCCCGGGGGCCGAGGGCAGGAACCTCAAGCTGAACCTGGAGTTTACCGATGCCGCCGCCGGTGAAGCGAGCTACGTACTGTGGATTGAGAACGCCGTGCTGCATTTTCGGCGCTCCCCGCCCGCGGCAGATGCCAATGCCGGTATAGCCCTGCCCAAGGCCACCTTCCTCAGGGTGCTGGTTGGCACTGCCGGTATAGGCGACCTGCTCGGCGACGGCGGCATCACCGTAACGGGCAGCAAGCTCGACCTGCTGAGCTTTTTCGGCCTGCTGGAAAAGCCGCCGGCCGGTTTTCCCATCGTCACGCCGTGAGGCGGGGCAGTCCTGATGCGCGCAAGCGCTCGAGGAAGCGGCTGAAGCGGCCGATGGCATCGATCAGTTGGTCCCGGTCCGGGAGGAAGACAATGCGGAAGTGCTGCTTGTCCACCCAGTTGAACGCGGTGCCCTGCACCAGCAGCATGTGCTCTTCCTTCAACAGCTGCAGCACCATCTTCTGGTCGTCCTCGATGGGGTAGATATCCGGGTCCAGCCGCGGGAACAGGTACATCGCCGCCCTCGGCTTGACGCAGCTCACCCCGGGTATTGCGGTAATCAGCTCGTAGGCCAGGTCGCGCTGCTCCTTCAGCCTGCCGCCGGGCAGGATCAGGTCGTTGATGCTCTGGTAGCCGCCCAGCGCGGTCTGCACCGCCAGCATCGCCGGCACGTTGGCGCACAGGCGCATGGACGCGAGCATCTCCAGCCCTTCGATATAACTGCCGGCCCGCTCCTTGGCGCCGCTCAGCATCATCCAGCCGGAGCGGAAGCCCGCCATACGATAGGTCTTGGACAGCCCGTTGAAAGTGACGCAGAGCACGTCGGTGGCCAGCCTGGCCAGGGGGGTATGCCGCGCGCCATCGTAGAGGATGCGGTCGTAGATTTCGTCGGCGAAGATGATCAGCCCGTGGCGGCGGGCAAGCTCGACGATCTCCTTGAGGGTTTCCTCGCTGTAAACCGCCCCGGTGGGATTGTTGGGGTTGATGACCACGATGCCGCGGGTATTGGCGGTTATCTTGCTGCTGATATCCTCCAGGTCTGGCTGCCAGTCGTTGGTTTCATCGCAGCGGTAGTGCACCGGCCTGCCGCCGGCGAGGGAGACGGCGGCGGTCCACAGGGGGTAGTCCGGGGCCGGTATCAGCATCTCATCGCCGCTGTTGAGCAGGGCCTGCATGGCCATCACGATCAGTTCGCTGGCGCCGTTGCCGAGGATGATGTCGTCCACATCGACGTCCATGACGCCCTCGACCTGGTAGCGCTGCATAATCGCCTTGCGCGCCGCAAACAAGCCCTTCGAGTGGCAGTAGCCCTGCCCCTCACGAATGTTGTGGATCACATCGCGAATGATCTCGTCCGGCGCATCGAAGCCGAAAGCGCCGGGGTTGCCGATATTCAATTTGATGATCTTGTGGCCCTCGTCCTCCAGTCGGTTGGCGTGATCGAGCACCGGGCCGCGGATGTCGTAGCACACGCCGTGCAATTTCTGGGATTTGAGGAAATCAGTCATGGGTCGATCTGCCCCCAGGCAGCGTTGATAGTGGGCGCTATTGTAGCCAAATGCCCGACAAACACTACTTCCGTGATCCTCGCTGCTATAAAAATACCGCACTTGTGACCCCACGGTGCATTGCTCCCTCCCGTCTGCAAGCGCCGCCGAAAATGGTATCCTGAACGCCGTTTAGCCACTCGCCAGCTGAGGCGCCCCAGGCCAGGAGAAAACGCATGACCGGCAGCAGAAGATACCTTATCGGCCTGGCCTGCGGACTTATTGCCCTGGTTCCGGGCCTGGTCCTGGCCCAGGAGCCCACTCGCCTGTTCTGGGGCGACACCCATCTGCACACCTCCTACTCTCCCGATGCCTATACGGCGGGCAACAGGTCCGCGGGCCCCGATGTCGCCTACCGCTACGCGAAGGGTGAACCGGTTATCCATCCCTATAATCGCACCCGCGTCCAGATCCTGGAGCCGCTGGATTTCCTCGCGGTGTCCGATCACGCGGAGTACCTGGGTGTGATGCCGGTGGTGATGGACGGGGAATTTGAGCAGCCTGAAGCCGGGGTGTTCGAACGGCTGAAATCCTGGTTCATGGTGACCCTGGTGCGCTACCTTATCGAGGAGCCGGGCAGCGCCACCAAACGTTTTACGCAGCTGCTGCCCGAAGCGGAAGTGCAGTCCGGCGACACGCGCGACCCGGTCGCCGCAGCCGTAGAGGCAGGTACTGATGGCGGCCTGGAGAGCGCGGGGCTGATCAATGAGGACGCCGCCCGTCGCATCAGCGCCTCCCGGTGGGCGCAGTCCATGCAGGTGGCGGACCATCACAACAAGCCTGGGGTTTTCACCGCACTGGTGGGCTGGGAATGGACCCAGACGGCCAGTGGCGCCAACCTGCACCGGGTCGTCGTGTCCGATGCCAGCGGCGCGACCGCCAGCACGTTTGACCCGGTGGGGGCGGACGATGCGCCCTATCCGGAGGAACTCTGGGACCAGCTGCAACTGCTGTCGGAGCGCACCGGCGCCAGCTTTATCGCTATCCCCCATAACTCCAACCTGTCGAAAGGCTATATGTTTTCCAGGACAACCCTCAGGGGTGAGCCTTTAGCTGAGGGCTATGCCGCCAAGCAGGCCAGATGGGAGCCGATAGCGGAAGTAACCCAGATCAAGGGCGACAGCGAAACCCACCCCGAGCTCGCGCCCAACGATGAGTTTGCCGATTTCGAGCGCTTCAATTTCTACCTCCAGGCCTTTCCGCAGGCCAAGGGATACAAGGTCCAGGAGGGCGATACGGTGCGCTCCGCGCTGAAAACCGGCCTGGAGCTCGAGAATGAAATCGGCGTCAACCCGTTCAAGCTGGGCATGATCGGTTCCACCGACTCTCACACCAGCATGGCCTCGGCGGAAGAGCCAAACTTCTGGGGCAAGGTGGCCACGGATTCGATTCCTGAAAACAAGCGCCGCAACGATCCCGATGGCTACGCTGATGGCGAACACGGTTTCAATGGCTGGAGCATGTCGGCTTCCGGACTTGCCGCGGTATGGGCTTCCGACAACAGTCGAGAGGCCATTGTCGCGGCGATGCAACGCCGCGAGACCTATGCCACCACCGGGCCGCGTATACGGGTGCGCCTGTTCGCCGGATGGGATTTTGCGCTGGAAGACGCCACCTCGCCGGACATTGCCGCCATTGGCTATGCCAGGGGCGTGCCCATGGGGGGACAGTTGTCGGCGGCGCCCGCCGGAGCTGCGCCTCACTTTATTATCAGCGCGGCCAGGGGCCCGATCGATCACAACCTCGACAGGATCCAGGTAGTCAAGGGTTGGCTCGACGCCAGGGGCGAAGCCCAGGAGAAAATATTTGATGTGGCCTGGTCCGGTGATCGCCAGCCGGATGCGCAGGGCAAGCTGCCCGCGGTTGGCAGTACGGTTGATCTGCACACCGGGAAGACAGCCAATAGCATCGGTGCGGCGGAGCTGGCTACCCTGTGGGTCGATCCGGAATTTGACCCCACCCAACGCGCCTTTTACTACGCCAGGGTGCTGCAGATCCCGACCATTCGGCACTCGCAACTCGATGCCATCGCCCTCGGGATCGACACGCCCTACGAGGGGCCAGCGACCCTGCAGGAGCGCGCCTATACGTCGCCGGTCTGGTACACGCCGGCCAGGTGACGTTCCGTTCTGGCTGAAATCCCCGCGCATGCAGGCCATGCAAATTCCCCGCAATGGTGTTGCCAGAGATATGGCATTCAAGGTGCCAATATGACAGAATCGGCCCGGTTTGGCGGCTTGATGTCCTGTTGCGCGGGGACCACTATGTCCGGCGCGACAACCCGCCAGGAACAGCCTGTTGAGGAATTCGCAATGATTAAACTGCACGGCACCACCGGCTCACCCTATGTGCGCAAGGTACTGTATGTACTCGCGGTCAAGGGCTTGCCATTCGAGCATATCCAGCAAATGCCCTTCGCCAGGGACCCGCAGTACCTGAAGATCAACCCCCTGGGCAAGATACCCACATTGCAGGACGGCGACCTGACCCTGTGCGACTCAACCGTAATCTGTGAATACCTGGAGGATGCCTACCCGGCGCCCCCGGTGTACCCCGCTGGTATCGCCGCCAAGGCGCGGGCGCGCTGGCTGGAGGAACTGGCCGGTACCCGCGTTACTGAACTGGCCTCCGGTATTTTCTTCCAGCGCTTCATGCGACCGCTGGTTATGAAACAGGAGCCCGACGAGGCCCTGATCGAGAAAATCATCACCCGGCAGCTGCCGCCGATGCTGGACTACCTGGAGACCCAGGTGCCCGCGCAGGGCTTCCTGTTTGGCGAGATTACCCTCGCGGATGTCTGCCTGCTCAGCCCCTTCATCAACGCCGGCTATGCGGGCTATGAGGTCGACCCGGCGCGATGGCCCGGTTTTGTCAGTTTCATGCAGCGGGTCAAATCTGATCCCGTGGTGAGTAAACTGCTGGCGCAAGATGCGGCGGCTATGGGACGGGCCGCTTAGCCCGGGCCGCCCAGGCGAGGCCGCGCAGTTGGTGCTCGTTGCGAACACAATGGAAGACTGATTGACATGAGTGACACAGATTTACTGTTTGACCTGACACCCAGCGAAGAGCAGCAGATGACCCGTGAGGTGATGCGGCGGTTTGCCCGTGAGGAGATGGCGGCGGCGGCACGGCCCGCCGACGAGGCCGGCGCACTGCCGGAGGGGTTCCTGCGCAAGACCGTTGACCTGGGCCTGAACTTTATGCCGATCCCCGAGGCGCTCGGTGGCGTCGGCGCAGGGCGCAGCCCGGTTTCCAATGTATTGAATACCGAAGACCTCGCCCGGGGCGATATGTCGATGGCGATCGCCGCCCTGGCGCCCCTGGCGGTGATCAACTGCGTCATGGATTACGGCACCGACGCGCAAAAGGAAAAGGTGAGCCAGGCCCTGGCGACAGCCGACTTCACCCCGGGGGCGATGGCCCTGATGGAGCCCGGTATCGGTTTCGATGCGCGGCGGCTCAACACCAGGGCGGTGCGACAGAGCGATGGCAGCTATGTCCTCGATGGCGCCAAGAGCATGGTCGCCTTCGGGCCCCAGGCGCGGTTGTTGCTGGTGTTCGCCGACAGCGGCGACGCCGGTACCCAGGGTTTTATCCTCAGTGGCGACAGCGCCGGCGTCAGTTTCGAGAAAGAGGACTACATGGGGCTGCGACCGCTGCCGCTGTATGCCATGGCTTTGAACAAGGTTGCGGTGCCTGCATCCGCCAGATTGCGCGACGATTTCGATCTCGGGCGCCTGTTGAGCCTGGGCAGAATTGCCACGGCGGCCCTGGCCGTGGGTACCTGCCAGGCAGTGCTGGATTATGTCGTGCCCTACGTGAAAGAGCGCACTGCCTTTGGCGAGCCCATTTCCAACCGCCAGGCCGTCGCCTTCATGGTGGCCGACATGGCTACCGAACTCGAGGCTCTGCGCCTGATGGTCTACCGCGCCGCAGCCCAGGCGGAGCGCGGGCTGGACTGCACCCGCGCAGCCTTCCTGGCCCACCGCAACGCCGTGAAGTACGGTATGAAAATCGGCACTGACGGCGTGCAGTTGCTGGGTGGCCATGGCTTTACCCGCTCGCACCCGGTGGAAATGTATTATCGCAACCTGCGGGCCCTGGCGATGCTGGACGGCATGTTGCTGGCGTGATGCAAGCAAGCCTTGCAAAAACAATCCTGATAGTGGTGGTGGCATGATCAATCTGGAATTACCCAAAAGACTCGAAGACACCCGGGCGCTGCTGCGGCAGTTCTCCTCAGGCGGCCTGAGGCCCCTGTCGCGGAAATACGACCTGCTCGAGCAGCAGGAGATGCCACAGGAGTTGTACGATCTCGGTAAGTTGCTGGGAGGTGGCCGCAATCGCGCCGCGGGCGGCAGTGAAGAGCCGGCTGCGGGCGCGAACCGCAACGGCAACAATATGTTCATGGTGCTGTCCTCCGCGGAGCTGTGCTGGGGCGACGTCGGCCTGTTCCTGGCATTGCCGAATGTCGGCCTGGGTAATGCCGCCGTGAGTGCGGTTGCCACCGCTGAACAGAAAGAAGAGTGGGGCGAGTTGTTTGCCTCCATGGCCATCACCGAGCCCGGCGCCGGTTCCGACTCCGCCGCCATCAGAACGACCGCGGTGCTCGACGGCGATGAGTGGGTCATCAACGGGGAGAAGATCTTCGTCACAAGCGGCTACCGCAGCAAGCAGGTAGTCGTCTGGGCCTCGTTGGATCTCAAGCTCGGCAAGGCCGCGATCAAGTCTTTCCTGGTGCCCAAGGGTACGCCGGGCATGACGGTGACCCGGGTGGAGCACAAACTGGGCATACGCGCTTCCGACACCGCGCAGATCGTGTTTGAAAACTGCCGGGTACCGAAGGCGAACCTGCTGGGCAACCCGGAAATTGCCAAAACTGCCGAAGACCGCAAGAAAGCGTTCGGCGGCGTCATGCAGACCTTCGACAACACCCGGCCGATGGTCGCTGCCCAGGGCCTGGGCGTCGCCCGCGCCGCGCTCGACCTGACCCTGGAGCTGCTGCGGGAAAAAGGCATCGAGCTGGACTTTGCCAAGAGCTATCACCAGATGAGCGCGGTTGAGAGTGATCTTTACGACATGGAAGCGGACTATGAAGCCGCGCGCCTGCTGGTGCTCAAGGCCGCATGGATGGCGGATAACAAACAGCCCAACTCGATGAATGCCTCCATGTCCAAGGCCAAGGCCGGCCGCATGGGCAACCAGGTGGCGCTGAAGTGTGTGGAAATCTGCGGTCAGCTGGGCTACAGCAAGGCCCAGCTGCTGGAGAAATTCGCCCGCGACTCGAAGATCATCGATATCTACGAAGGTACCCAGCAGATACAGCAACTGATCATTGCGCGGCAGGTGCTCGGCAAGGGTTCCAGTGAGTTGAAATAATCAATGCGGCACGGCTGCGAATGATGCCGGGTGCCTGACGGCAGCGGGATGCCCCCGTGGCCTCACCAGGGAGCGTTACCCACCGGGTCCTTGAGCAGCTGCCGCGCAACGACCATGCGATGGACTTCGTCCGGGCCGTCGTAGATACGGGCAAAGCGCGCTTCCCGGTACATATGTTCCAGCGGGGTGTCGCTGGTGACGCCCAGGGCGCCGTGTACCTGGATGGCGCGATCGATCACGTTGTGCAGCATGCGCGCGCCCCAGAACTTGATCAGGGATATCTGCACCCGCGCCTCGTCCCCCGCATCCATCAGGCGCGCCGCGTCCAGGGTCATCAGGCGCGCCGCCTGGATTTCGGCCGCGGATTCCGCGACGTAGCGCTGGATCTCCCCCTTCTCTGCCAGCATGGAGCCGTGGGCGTAACGCACCTTGGCGTATTCGCACATCAACTCGAACGCCCGCTGGGCTTGTCCCAGCCAGCGCATGCAGTGAAAGATCCGCCCCGGGCCCAGCCGCTTCTGGGCTATCACGAAACCCTGGCCGCGCCCCCCCAGCAGGTTTTCCCGCGGCACCCGGACATTGTCCAGCCGCACCTCGCAGTGGCCGCCGAGGGTGCTGCCCATGGTGGGAACCACC
Source organism: uncultured Gammaproteobacteria bacterium (assembly GCA_963700715.1). Classification (GTDB taxonomy): domain Bacteria; phylum Pseudomonadota; class Gammaproteobacteria; order Pseudomonadales; family Halieaceae; genus JARRPM01. Next base: position 81,150 of record CAVOYP010000008.1, on the reverse strand, counting down.
CGCTCGATCCGGTAGCCCGGCGTGTCGGTGGGCACGATGATCGAGGAAAACTTCGCGTGCTTCCGCTGCTGTGGCTCGGTTTCACAAAACACCGTGGTAAAGGCGGCGATGTTGGCGCCGGAGGTGAACCACTTGTGGCCGTTGATCACCCACTCATCGCCATCAAGTACCGCGGTGGTGCGCATCAGGGTCGGGTCGGAGCCCGCCACCTCCGGTTCGGTCAGGCCCACGGAGGGGTAGATGTCGCCGTCAACCAGGGGCCTGAGCCATCGCTCCTTCTGCATCTGGCTGCCATAGCGATGCAACATGATGGAATCCTGCATCGAGATAGAGCCAACCGCCTGCTGCCCATACCAGGAGCGACCGATCACCTCGTTCATATAAACGAAGTCCATGAAGGGCAGGCCGCCACCGCCGATCTCCGCCGGGTGGCCCAGTGCCCAGAGCCCGAGCTCCTTCGCGCGCGCCTTGAGGTCGGCCATGGCCTTTGCAGCCGCTTCCCCGCCTGCTTCAAGCAGTGGCTCCAGCGGTATCACCTCGCCGTTGATAAACGCCTGGAAGCGCTCTTTCAACGCAGCGGCTGCCGCCATCCGTTCATCTGCAACCCTGGTTTGTGTCATCCCGTATTCCTCTGGCGTCTCAGAATGCCAGCGCAGCGGCTGCCGGCCGATGTGCCTGCAAGCGACGGCGGCTTATCCCGCCGCGGCGATATCCAGGCTGTCCTGCAGTGCCCGTTTCACGAATTTGCCGCTGGCGTTGCGCGGCAGTGGTTCGTCCAGGATCCAGATGTAGCGCGGCGCCTTATAGGCAGCCAGCTGGGTTTTGCAGTACTCGCGCAGCTCAGCCGCGCTGGGGCGGGCGCCCTCAGCCGGGTAAATCGCCGCGCCCACTTCTTCCCCCAGGCGCTCGTCGGGTACCGAGAACACGGAACATTCGGCCACGGCCGGATGCCTGTACAGGGCGGTTTCCACTTCTGAGCAATACACGTTCTCCCCGCCGCGCAGTACCATTTCCTTGGCGCGGTCGACCAGGAAGATGAAGTTGTCGGCATCGACATAACCGATATCGCCGGTGCGCAGCCAGCCGTCGACGATGGTCTGGGCGGTGGCATCCGGCCGGTTGAGGTAGCCCTTGATCACCTGGGAGCTGCGGACGCAGATCTCCCCGGTGGCACCGGTGGGCAGCGTGTTGCCCTCCCGGTCGATACATTTCACATCGTAGATCGGCAGCACCAGGCCGGCGCTCGTGGGTTTGTCGGACAGGAAAAAACCCGACGATGTGCTGATCATGCCGCAGGTTTCGGTCATGCCATAACCCTGGCCGGCCTGGGCTCCCCGTCCGGCGCTATCGATCTTGCCGATCAGGTCCGGTTGCACCGGGGCGCCGCCGCCATTGAGCGAGTTGAGGGTGGAGGTGTCCCTGGTGGCAAAATCCGGGTGGTTGATAATCTCCCGGCTCATGGTGGGTACGCCACTGAAGATGGTGACCTTCTCCTGCTCGATGAGACGCAGCGCCTCGCCCGCATCCCACTTGTGCATATGCACCAGTTTGCCGCCGCCGATGGTCGCGGTCTGGGCCATGCAATTGTTGGCGGTGACATGGAACAGGGGCGTGGCGATGATCGAGGCCAACTGCGTTTTGCCAGCGCCGAGCAGCGCGGGCGGCTCCTTGCCCAGGGCCCTGGCCTGGGCGGTTGCCTGCGACATGGTGCCGAATACCACGCTGAGGATGTTGTTTACGCAGCCCCGGTGGGTCAGTTGTGCGCCTTTCGGCGCGCCGGTAGTGCCGGAGGTATAGAAGATACAGGCGTCGTCATCGGCATCGATACTGGCATCGGGCATGACGGCATCCGCCGCCAATACCTCGCTCCAGGGCGAGGCCCAGGCCGGCGCAGCGTCCACCCGCACCGCCACCACTTGCATGCCGGGGAACTCCGCCCTTATTCCCTCGAAGCGCGCAAGGCGTTCGGCGTCACAGATCAGCAGCCGGGTGCCGGAATCCTTCAGGCCGTATTTCAACTCATCCGCTACCCACCAGGCGTTCACGCCCACAGAGACCGCGCCGATGCTGGCGATGGCCCAGTAGGAGAGCATCCATTCCGGGAAATTGCGCATGGCGATGGCCACCCGATCGTGGCGGCCGATGCCATGGGAGACCAACCAGTTGGCAATGCGGGCAACCTCCTCGTGGGCCTGGGCATAGGTCCAGCGCTCATCCTGGTACACCAGGTAATCAGCATTGGCGTGGCCCGCCGAGCTCAGCCAGATGTCGCGCAGGGAGTTGGGCGCCATGGCCCAGGCCTTCACCGGGTAGCCGCCGACCTCGACCTGGGCGATGCTGAACATCTGGCCCGGGGCGGTCATCTCGGCGACGGTTTCTTGCAGTTGCTTATACATATGATGGTTACTCCAGCAGTGGGACCTGGCATGCCCGGGAGTCGCCCATTCTGCACTGCCGGCCGCGGCTTGCAAAGAGCACTGGTCGAGTGCGCCTCAGTCGATTACCTGCGCCGGTCGATTTATTGTATCAGCGCTAGAAACTGTATCTTGCCGTGACCCCGTAGGTGCGCGGCGGCTGCAGGAATTGCGCCGTCATGCCCGTCAACAAAAAGGGCGCAGCGGAGAGGGTGGAATAGGATTCGTCGGTGATATTCCTCGCCCAGATGGCCGCATCCCAGCTGTCGTTACGCCAGCCCAGGCGCACATTGACCAGTTCCCTGTCCTGCTTCGTCTCGGGTGGCTGGTAGGTGGGGTTGGTGTAGTGATCACCCATAAAACTGTAATCGGTGCGCAGGTAGGCGTTGCCCCCTGCAACCGGGAGTACCAGGGTAGCGGCTAGGCTGCCGCTCCAGTCGGGTGCCAACACCACATTGAACTGCTCCAGTTCACCCTCTGAGTATTCCGCATCCAGGTATTGCACACCGCCGTCGAGGATCAGGTTGGGCAGGGGCAGCGCAGTGAAGCCCAGGTCGATACCCTGGGTGGTGGCCTTCGCGGCATTGCTGACATAGGTGCCCGCGCCCACCGGGAGCTGCGCCAGGAATTGCAGGTCATCGAATTCGGAATGAAAAGCGCTGGCGTTCAGCTTCAGCCGATCATCGAACAGCTGGCTCTTGACGCCCAGCTCGTAGTTGTTGGTGGTTTCCTCGCTGAACTCCAGGTTGCCGGAAGGCGCGCCGGGGGCGTTGAAGCCGGGCGATTTGGCGCCGGTGGCGGCGGCAGCAAACACCATGGTGTCCGCGCTGACAAAGTAGCGCAGGCTGGCCAGCCAGGTGACACTGTCCTTGTTGAGCTGCGACTCGCCTCCACCGGGGGTGGCTATCAGCTCCACGAAGGTGGGAATGCCGGGAATCGTTGCGGCAGGTGCGCTGGAGAAGGTTTCAACATAGCCGTCCACCGACTTTTCCTCGGCGGTGTAGCGCAGGCCCACGGTCAGCAGCCACTCCTCGGTAAAGCTGTAGGTCGTCTGGCCGAAGGCCGCATAGGCATCGGTCTCATACTCTCCCACGGAGGCGATATAGTCCCCGGGTGCGGCTAACAGCGCAATCTGTGGCCCGAAGGTCAGCCTGCCAACGGATACAATGTCCTCGCCCAGGAAGGTAAAGGGTTGGGGGTTGTCCCGCTTGTTTTCCTCGTGCAGGTAGTACAGGCCGCCAAGGTACTGCAGCGGGCCCTCCAGGTCGCTGCTGAGGCGAAACTCCTGGGAGAAGGCGCTGCCAGTGGTTTTGTCATCAACGAAAAACAGGATATCGAACTGGGAGCGATCGGCATCGGCGGAGGATTTGAAGTCGTAAGCGTTCCAGGCACTGAGCGATGTCAGCTGGAACTGCGCCAGTTCATAGTCCACGGTCAGAATCGCCATATCCGAGTTCATGGTGAACTCGGTGCTCTGGTCGATGTTGTTCTGCCAGTCATACGCATCGTTCCTGGGTACTGGCAGGCCGCTGGCCGCCAACAGCCCGAGAAAGGTATCGGTCTGCAGCGCATCCGCGGCGCAGCAGCGGTCGTCGCGGTCCACGTGACTGCCGGTCAGCATGACGCTCAGGTCATTACTGGGCTGCCATTGCAGCTTGCCGCGCAGGTTCCAGCCGTCTTCGGACATCTGGTCAGGCCCGGTATCATTTTCCAGCCAGCCGTCCTGCTGGCGCCAGTTGCCCGCGAACAGGTAAGCGAACTCATCGTTGACCGGCCCGGTGATGGATGCGGTGTACTGTTGCAGGCCGTAATCACCCGCGGTGGCCTGGACATAACCGCCGGTTTCTTCAAAGTCCGGGTTTTTGGTTACCACGCTGATAACGCCTGCGTTGGCGTTCTTGCCGTACAGGGTGCCCTGTGGTCCCTGCAGGACTTCCACGCGCTCGATATCGGTCAGGTCTGACATGCCAAGGCCGGAGCGGCCCAGGTAAACCCCGTCGACCACAAAGGCGACAGAGGCTTCCAGGGCTATATTGTTCTGGGAGGTGCCGATGCCGCGAATCCGGATGCCGGTGGCAAAGGGGCTGAGGTTGGTGGAGACGGTCAGGGTCGGTACCAGTTGGGCGATGTCCGCCAGGTTCACCACGCCCGCGTCCTGCAGGGTGTCGGCGGTAATAGCATTGACGGTGACAGGAATGTCCTGCAGGCTCTCAGTGCGTTTGGTGGCGGTGACGATGACTTCTTCCAGCGCGCCGGATTGTGCCATGGCCGGTGCGCCCGTGAGCGCGAGGATGAGGGCCGCTGCCAGCGCTGTGGCGATGTTCCCGGCTGCCATGAGGAGCGGGCAGATTGCGTCGGCCTGTAGGTGCGTTCGTCGATTCATGGCAGGGTGATCCGTTATGTAGTTGTTATGGCCTGGAACGCTACATGATGGCATAATATGTGTCAATATAATCAGGCCCATCACCCTGTCCGACCGCGGAGTGAGCACTACCTATGAAAGTTGAAAATGCGGTGTACCCCAACAAGGAGCAAATGGCGGGCTTTCTCGAGCCCGGCCACGACGGCCCGATCTACATGGTCAACCTGCTGCGCTTCAAGGACAGGGCGCAGTACAAGGATGGTCGCCAGACCGACCTGACGGGCAGGGAGGCCTATAACCTGTACGGCGACGCCGTGAGCCAGTTGCTGCCAAAATTTGGCGGCGGTGCCGTATTCATGGCCGAGGTGTCGCGCCTGAGCCTGGGGGAAGTGGAGGATCTCTGGGATGTGGTCGCCATCGCCCGCTACCCCTCGAAACAGGCCATGCTGGAGATGATGATGTCGCCTGAAATGCAGGAGATCGGCGTACACCGGGCCGCGGGCCTTGCCGGCCAGCTCAATATCGAAACAGTGGACGCCGCCGGTCTCTGGTTGGGGCAGTCCGGCTTAGCGGGGAGGTGACCATGTCCAGTCCGATTCTGCCCCATGTCATTCGCGTTATAACCAGCCGTCGCCTGCAAGACCTGCGGCGGCGCCGGGCCGAACGGCGCCGGGTGCGCAGCAAACAGCCGCACCGGGTCACGGTTTACCTGCGTATCAATGATCCCTACAGCTATGTGCTGTTGCAGGTGCTGGCGGCGCTGGCGGAGCGCTATCCGCTGCAGTACGATTTTCGCACTGTCCTGAACCTGCAGCCGGATATGTACCCGGCGCCGGCGCTGTGGGAACGCAATGCCTTCCAGGACGGGGCTTACCTGGCAGCGCTCTACGGGCTGGAATTCCCTGCGGCAAGGCCTGCCAGCACTTCCGGGCGCGATGCGCAGCTGACCGCGCAATTGCTGCACTGGGAACTGCAGCCGGGCTATCTCGACAAGGCCATGGCGCTGTTCAGTGCGTACTGGCACGACACCAGTGCGCAGTTGGAGGCGCTGCTGGACCCGCGCGTGTCCGGCAATGTGGAGTGTTACCAGCATCACCTGCGCGCCAATGAGAACCTGCTCAAGGCTAACGGCCACTACCTGAGCGGCATGCTGCACTATGGCGGCGAATGGTACTGGGGCCTGGACCGGCTGGAGCACCTGGAGCGCCGGCTCAATGAAATGGGCCTCGCCCGGAGTGGCGCCCGGGTGGAGTTTGACAGGACTTATCGGGATTTCTGTCGCCTGGGTAACGCCGACCAGGTAGCGGACGCGCAGCGCGCCATCCCCATCGTCATCTACTTCTCGATCAGGAGTCCCTACTCCTACCTCGGCCTGGTCAGGGTGCGGCAACTGGCCGCCCACTACCGGATTCCGCTGGTGGTCAAACCGGTACTGCCAATGGTCATGCGTCGCATGCAGGTGCCCAGGACCAAGAGCAGCTATATCACCGCGGACGTCAAGAGGGAGGCGGATAAATTCGGCATCGATTTCGGTTTTATCGCCGATCCGCTGGGCAGGGGTGTGGAGCGCTGCTACGCGCTTTACGACTTCGCCGAGGCCGCCGGCAAGGGGCAGGAATTCCTCGAAAGTTACGCCCGGGGGGTTTGGGCCGAGGGTATCCGTTCCGATACCGATGCCGGGCTGAAACAGCTGGTGGAGCGGGTAGGGCTGGACTGGTCCCGGGCGCGGGGCCTGCTGCAGGCCGATGACTGGCGCGTGTGGGCTCAGGAGAACCTGGCACAGCTTTATTCCCACGGGCTGTGGGGGGTGCCGAGTTTCAACTACGGCGAACTGAACGTATTCGGGCAGGACCGTCTCGATTGCATCGAACGCGCGATCGTGGCAGGCAGCTCAGGCGCAAAATCAGCAGGGAGATAGCGATGGCTGCAGACTACATACTCTACGGTGGCGATCATTCCTATTACACCGGGAAGGTGCGAGCCTATATGCGTTTCAAGGGTCTTGACTGGGAAGAGGTGACGGCTTCCAGGGCAGTCTACAAATCCACCATCCTGCCGCAAGTCGGCGCGGCGATCGTGCCTGTGCTGGCTACCGCCGACGGGCAGTTCGTGCAGGACACCACCGACATTATCGATTTTCTCGAGACGGCCCACCCTGCGGTTTCTGTCTACCCGGACACGCCGCTGCAGAAACTGGTAGCGCTGATGCTGGAGCTGTATGGCGACGAATGGCTGGTCATTCCCGCCATGCATTACCGCTGGAGCGTGCTGGAACAACAGCGCGATTTCATCTTCGGGGAATTCGGCAGGATGAGCGCGCCGGATGCAAGCCCCGAGGAGCAGCTGGCCATCGGCGAGCGCACCTCTGCCATGTTCCGGGGCTCGATAACGGGGCTGGGAATTACCGCGCAGACCGCGCCGGGAATAGAACAGGCCTACCTCGAATTCCTGGACCAGCTGGACGCGCATTTCAGCCAGTACGATTTCCTGCTGGGCTCGCGCCCCTGTATCGGGGATTTCGGTTTCATGGGCCCACTGTACGCTCACCTGGGTCGCGATCCGGTACCGAAAGCAATCATGCAGGAGCGGGCGCCAAATGTTTACGCCTGGGTGGAACGCATGAACAACCCCGTGCCGCTCTCCGGTGAGTGGCTCGCGGATGATGAGATCCCGGTAACACTGCTACCCATCCTGCGAACGATGTGCCGCGACCAGTTGCCCGATGTACTTGACGTGGTTCGCCACAACGCCGCCTGGCTGCAGCAGAACCCCGGCGGGAATATACCCCGCTTCCTGGGCATGCATCCCTTCCAGAGCGGCAGCGCGCGCGGTGAGCGCGTTGTGCACAGCTATGCCCAGTGGATGTTCCAGCGGCCCTGGGCGCATTACCACGCACTTCTCGCAGCAGATCGGACGGCGGCAGATGTCCTGCTGCATGCCATCGAGGGTTACGCGGCCTTGAATGCTGAAATCGTCCACTGGGTAGAGCGCAAGCCGGGGCAGCTGGAGTTGGTGGAGGCTGCCCGATAGTGTTTGCCGGCGGTGCGACGGCAGGGCTGCACTGTGACCGTGCAGGCGCTGCTACTGGTTAAATACGGGCTTTCGTTTCTCCAGGAAGGCCTTTATACCTTCCCGAGCATCAGGGCTGCCCAGAGTTGCCTTCACTGCCCTGCGCTCGGCCTGCAGCAGTTCCTCCAGCGACCTGTCCTGCGAATTCACAACGACTTCCAGTACCCCGCGCACGGCCAGGGCGGGCTGCATGGCTAGTTCCTGGGCGAGTGCTACAGCGCGATCCTTTAGCTCCGCGAGCGGCCAGATCTCATGTGCGAGTCCGATGCGGAGGGCTTCAGGCCCCGTAATTTTCCTGCCGCGCAAAATCATATCAACCGCGTGATTGGGGCCGACACATTTGCTCAGGCGGGCGCTGCCGCCCCAGGCGGGCACAGTTCCCAGGTCCATCTCCGGTAATCCTATCTGCGCGCCCTCAGTGGCGGCGAGGCGAAAGTGGCAGCCCAGCGGCACTTCCAGCCCGCCGCCCAGGCAATACCCGAATAGCGTGGCTACCCAGGGCTTACCCATAGTCTCGATGGCCCTGATAACGCGTAGCCGTTGGTCGAACAGGGCATCATCGCCACCCTTGCGCTCAATGCCGGCGGCGAGCTGCTTCAGGTTCATGCCCACCGAGAAGTTGTCCAGGCCCTGTCCCGTGAGTACCACGGCGCGGATGGTGTGATCGGCCGCGATCTCGCCCACAAGCACTTCAAGCTGGTCGATGAATTCCAGGCTCATGCGGTTGTAGGGCGGGTCGTTGATGGCAATTATCGCCACGGCGCCCTGGCGTTCCAGCAGTAGCGGTTCTGGCATAGATGTAACTCCCCTTTGGTGTGCATGAGCAGTATGCCGCTGAAGCGGGGTAGTGAGAAGTCGGGTTGCTGTCGTAAATGCTGGCAAACGCGCGGCCCGGCAAACGAAATGGGCAAAAGCCGGCGTTTACCCTGGTTGGTTGGACGGTGAAGCTGCGGGCCGTTGACCGCAAAGTGCTGCTGAACCCGGTTAACCAGGCCTCGTGTGCCTCCTCTACTGAAGATCCATAAAATCTATCAAAATGATAGTAACAATCAAATTTTAAAATTAATAAAAGTGACTATGATGATTCGAACAGGCCGTTCCACTCAGGTGTCATCCCAGGGCGGCCCCCGTCAACTCTCGGACAAGGAGCCAACACCATGGATAACTCGTCATCTTCAGCGGGCAAGTGCCCGGTCATGCACGGTAGCAACACTGCTGCCGGCACCACCAATACGGGCTGGTGGCCAAACTCACTGAATCTGGACATCCTCCACCAGCACGACCGCAAGACCAACCCTCTGGGCGAATCCTTCAACTACCGCGAGGCCTTCAGGCAGCTCGATCTGGAAGGCGTCAAGAACGATCTCAAGGCCCTGATGACCGACAGCCAGGACTGGTGGCCGGCAGACTGGGGTCACTACGGCGGTTTGATGATCCGCATGGCCTGGCACTCTGCCGGCAGCTATCGCGTGGCCGATGGCCGCGGTGGTGCCAACACGGGCAACCAGCGCTTTGCCCCGCTCAACAGCTGGCCCGACAACGGCAACCTGGACAAGGCTCGCCGCCTGCTGTGGCCGATCAAGAAGAAGTACGGTAATGCGTTGTCCTGGGCGGACCTGATCATTCTGGCCGGCAACATGGCCTATGAATCCATGGGCTTCAAGACCTTCGGCTTTGCCGGTGGACGTGAAGATATCTGGCATCCGGAAAAGGACACCTGGTGGGGCTCGGAAAAGGAATGGCTGGCGCCCACCGCTGGCGCAGGCAGCCGCTATTCCGGCGAGCGCGAACTGGAAAACCCGCTGGCTGCGGTGATGATGGGCCTTATCTACGTGAATCCGGAAGGGGTCGACGGCAGACCCGACCCCCTGGAAACCGCCCGCGACATGCGTGTCACGTTCTCGCGCATGGCGATGAATGACGAGGAGACCGTGGCGCTGACCGCCGGCGGCCACACGGTCGGCAAGGCCCACGGCAATGGCGACGCAGGGAACCTGGGCCCGGCGCCGGAAGGCGCGGACGTGGAGGAACAGGGTCTGGGCTGGATCAATCACCAGAGCCGTGGCGTCGGCCGCGATACCGTGACCAGTGGCGTCGAAGGCGCATGGACTACTCATCCCACCCGTTGGGATTACGGCTATTTTGACATGCTGCTCAAGCACGAGTGGCAGCTCACCAGGAGCCCCGCCGGCGCCTGGCAGTACGAGCCGGTGAATATAAAGGAACAAGACAAGCCGGTGGACGTGGAGGACCCTTCCATCCGCTGTATGCCGGTGATGACCGACGCCGACATGGCGCTGAAGGTGGATCCCGAGTATCGCAAGATTTCCGAGCGCTTTCACAGGGATCCCGCCTACTTCGATGACGTTTTCGCCCGCGCCTGGTTCAAGCTGACCCACCGCGACCTGGGCCCCAGGAGCCGTTATCTGGGCGCCGATGTACCGCAGGAGGAGCTGATCTGGCAAGACCCGGTTCCTGTAGTGAGTTACAAGCTGAGTGATGCCGAAATTGCTGATTTGAAGGCGAAGATACTGGCCAGCGGTTTGAGCGTTGCTGAACTCGTTGCGACCGCCTGGGATAGCGCCCGTACCTTCCGCGGATCTGATTATCGCGGTGGAGCCAACGGCGCCCGCATTCGCCTGGCGCCGCAGAGGGACTGGGAAGGCAACGAACCGGCCCGCCTGCAGAAAGTGCTGTCGGCCCTGGAAGGGCTTCAGTCAGGCATGGGCAAGAACGTCAGCATGGCGGATCTGATCGTGCTGGGCGGTAGCGCTGCGGTGGAGAAGGCGGCGAGGGATGCCGGCGTGAATCTTACGGTACCGTTTGCGCCCGGCCGTGGCGATGCCACCCAGGCGCAGACCGATGTGGAATCATTCGACGTGCTGGAGCCGATCCATGACGCCTACCGCAACTGGCTGAAGCAGGACTACGCGGTGCAGGCGGAAGAGCTGATGCTGGATCGCACCCAGTTGATGGGCCTGACCGCGCCGGAAATGACCGTGCTGGTGGGTGGCATGCGGGTGTTGGGCGCCAATCATGGTGGCAGCAAGCACGGTGTGTTCACCGACAAGGTTGGCGTATTGAGCAACGACTTTTTCGTGAACCTTACCGACATGGCCTACAGCTGGCAGCCCAGAGGAAAAAACCTCTACGACATTGTCGAACGCAGAAGCGGCAAGACGAAGTGGACAGCTACCCGGGTGGACCTGGTGTTCGGATCCAACGCCATCCTGCGCGCCTACGCCGAAGTCTATGCCCAGGATGACAACCGTGAAAAATTCGTGCGGGATTTCGTCAAGGCCTGGGTCAAGGTGATGAATGCGGATCGCTTTGACCTGAGCTGACTCGCGTAAGCCATGCAACCAACATTCCGGCGAACCGGAACGGGTTAGGGGCAGTGCCCGGGAGCTGGACACGACCAATACCTTTCCTGGTTTGCCGGTGATGGTGACAGGGCTGACCTGTGTATCAGTTCACACCGATCATCTTGTTATCCCCGTGAAAAGGCAGGCCCTGGTTCTGCCGGGCGCATGCATCCAGTACCGGCAGGCGCCACAGGGGCTCCCATATGCCATGGGTTTCCAGTAGTTGCCGGCTTGCGGCGCTGGCCGGCGGTGGCAGGGCCGCGAATTCATCGCGCAATTGCTGCAGGCACCACACCCGGTACTTCGAGTAGCGCGCACCGCGGTACTCCACCCCCGCTATCGTGGCATCGAAGCGCTTCCTTCCCGCGGCGACCGCTTCTGCGTTGGCGCACAGATAGGGAAGGTAGTGACTGCCGATGTCGTCCAGGATTGGACCCCAGTCCTGTGGGATGCCGCTCAACCACTCACCTGTGTCCCTGCCGCCCCAGGCCCATAGGCGGCCCAACCAGGCATGGACCGCGGGGGCCTGCTGGCGCAGGATTTCACCCGGTACCGGGTCCTGGCTGAAATGGCGGAAATAGGGACCGCTGAAGCCGATGTCCGCCAGGCTCGGCCGGTCGCCCAGCAGAAACGGGCGCCGGCTGAATATCGCCTCCAGCTGCGCATTGCAGCGGTGATAGACGGCTTCTACCGCGGCCACGTTGCCCGGGTGGATGCCATCCCCCAGGGTGTAGCTCCGGCGCTGTCGCTGCCGCATGAACCAGCGCTTCAGGCCGGCGGGCAGCGGTACATCACGGGTGAGCTCCGAGGCGAGGTGGCGGCTGCGCATATGGGCGCTGTCATCCTGGTGCCAGCGGAAGTGCATGGCGGGGCGCCACAGCCACTCATCGGCGTAGTCTTCCAGCAGCAGGCTGAAAAAACGCTGCAAAGGGTCGCGGGGGATAATCGGGTTCGCCGGAATCGCCTGCTCAAACCACTGGATCATGCGGGTGGTATCGGTCATCCAGCGCCCGTCCGCCAGCTCCACGCACGGCAACTGCATGACGCCCGTCTCCCGCTCGGCCCTGGTCATCAGGGCCCGGTTCATGGCCTGGTTGCGATAGGCGATACCCCTGACCCGGAAGTAAGTTTCCATCTTGCCGGTGAAGTAGGAGATGCTGGAGCCGTAGAGGGTCACTGGCGCTGGTTTGGTCGCGGTCATTCATTCACCCTGTGTTCATTCACATTGTGGCGGCTTATGTTCTCAGTCTGTTATCATTTCGGCATTATATATGCCGATAGCTGGATACGGCGACTGGCGGGAGTGATATTTTTGCAGAAGCGCAGCGTGTTGTGGCTCGTTCCAGGTCTGGTCTACCTGCTGTTTGTGGCCTGGTACACCGACCTGCGCGGCCCCCTGAACCCCGGTGAAATCACCCTGTTCAGTGAGAAATTGCGCGAAAACGGTGCTGGCGAAGAGCGCATCGCCAGGCTCCGTGAGTTTATGGAGGCGGATAGCGGCCGCCAGTTCCTGATGGTCAACCTGATCGACCTGAACGAGAACCCGCCTGATACACCCGGCGCCGCGCCTGGCGAAAGCGCCATGCAGTTGATGGATCGGTATATGGAGCACATGTACCCGGAACTGCTGCGAAGGGCGTCGCACCCGGTACTCATGGGAACGGCTATCTTCAGCAATTTCGACACCCTGGGCGTGACCGGGGCCGACAACTGGACGATGGGCGCGTTGATGCGCTATCGCAGCCGCCGCAGCCTCATGGAAATCATCACCCATCCAGAGCTGATGGGCAGGCATGAGTTCAAGCTGGCGGCGCTCGACAAGACCATCGCCTATCCCGATCGAAATGAACTTTTACTACAGCGACCTGCGGCTGATGCTGGGCCTGTTGCTGCTGGGTGTCACCGGCCTGCTGGATATCCTGTTGTTTGGTCGCTCGAAAGTGCTCGCTGCACGCTGAACAGACAGGCCCCGCGAACGACTGGCGCCAGGTTTGCCGGCCCTGGGCCGGGGGCTACTAAAGAATAATGGCATATATTATGCTGCTATGTGCCAACTGGTGGCAATGCAGCTGGCAAGCGCACGCAGTCAATGGACGCTTTGCGCCTGGTTGTCCTATTATCGCATCCAATTGTCTACTACCCCTCAGCAGGGAATCACCAGAAAATGACAAAAGCGGGCAAGCGCAGCATCGGAAACAAATCTGATGCGGTAATTCATTCCCCCGAGAAAAAAAAGCCTGACGGCAGGCTGCTGCGCACCGAGCGCAGTAGACAGCTGATTATCGAAGCCCTGTGCGACCTGGTGCAGGAGGGGGTTCTCGTACCCACTGCGCAGACAGTCGCGGAGCGGGCCGGAGTGGGCATCCGCACGGTATTTCGCCATTTCGCCGACATGGAAGCGCTGTTTGCCACCATTGATATACAGCTGCGGGAAAGCTACGAGGGCCTGTACCTTGGGGGAGATCGCGACGGCAGCCTGGAAGAGCGTATCCGCCACGCCATCGAGCGGCGGGCTGCGGCTTATGAGAAACTTTCGTCGCTGATGTTGTCGACGCGCGCCCTGATGTGGCGCTCGCCGGTACTACAGAAAAACTATGCGAGAAACCAGCGCGGCCTGCGCAAGGACCTGGCTGACTGGCTGCCCGAAATAGCGGGACTGCCCGCGGTAAGAAAGGAGGCGGTGGATGCGGCGGCGTCGTTCGAGACCTGGGACCGGCTGCGTTCGCACCAGGGCCTGAGCACCAGGGCCAGCATGGAAGTCGTGTACGAAATGCTGCGGCTGGCCTTCGGCATCGGGTAGCGGCCGCCTAGGCCGCAACGGCGGGCTCACAGATAAAAATGGGGATGTCCCTGCTGGTGCGGGCGCGGTAATCGGCATAGGGCGCATAGGCCTTGTCACACAGTGGCCACAGCGCCGGCTTCTCGGCCGCTGTCGCCAGTCGCGCCCTCAGCTTCATTACCCTGCCGCGATACCTCACGGAAATATCGGGATTCTTCGCGATGTTGTAGTACCACACCGGGTTTTTGACGGCCCCGCCCATGGAGGCAACGAGCAACAGGCCGTTGCCGTAGGGCACGTACATCAGCGGCATGGTGATCGTGCGGCCGGACTTCGCGCCGGTCATCGTCACAAAGCACACCTCGTCGCCGGCCAGGGTGTTGAACATTTTTCCCAGGGTCAGCTTGTTGAGGAAGATATGCGTGCGCGACATGGTTTTCAGAATCCACTTCGGTGGATTCACCCCTCTCCGCTCATCCCCTGTGTGCTCGGCCATGCTGGTTTCCCTTTATCGACTGCCGCGGAATATGCGGGCTATGCCAGTGTCGACCGCTATCACCCGGGCTGTCAACTCTGGCGCGGTGCCGCCGATTGCCAGTTGCGGCAGCCGCTCATGCGGCGATAAACCGGTTGAATATCTCCGCCAGTTCCTCACCCTTGTTGTCCTGGATAAAATGGCCGGCGTCCAGCACGCCGTGGGGCTGGCCTTGTGCGCCGGGAATGAGCGTGGTGTGGAGTTCCTGCAGTTCAATCGTGCCGAACTGGGTGTCACGGCTGCCCCGGACATGCAGAAAGGGCCTGGCAAACGTCATCAGCTTGCTCCAGCCCGCAAGGTTGCGGGGCCCGATGCCGCAGACCATCGACGGCAGGGTGCGCGGGCCCGCCTTGTAGATGAGCGAGGGAAACGGCGCACGGTAAGCCTGTTCCTCCTGCGGGCTGAGTGGGCGCCCGCCGGCGCTGCAATTGAGGGCGAGGAACTGCCCGGGATCCCAGCTGTCCCCGGCGGTCAGGGTGTAGTTGATCCAGGCCTGGAACATCACCGGAAAGGGATCCGCCAGGTGCGGGATGAACAGGCCCTGCATGATGTCCGGCGCAGCCCTGTCCAGCTCCACGGGCTCCGGAATCGAAAAGGGATTGAGCACAAAGCCGACCATGACACCATTGGTCAACAGCACCCGGGAAAACAGTGCCGGTTGTTCCGCCACCACCAGCAGGGCGATAACACTGCCCCAGTCCTGGCACAGCAGTGAGATATCTTTCAATTCAAGCTTCTTGAGAAACGTCTCGAAATTTCCCACGTGGGTGTAGTAGTCGTGGTAGCGCTGGTCTATGGGCTTGTCGGAGCGCCCCATACCCATCATGTCCGGAACCACCACCCGGTGGCCCGCCGCCAGCAGGATGGGAATCATGCGCCGGTACAGGTAGCCCCAAACCGGCTGGCCGTGCATCAGCAGCAGCGTCTGGGCGTCCCTCGGACCCTCGTCGATATAGGCCATGCGCAGGCCGTCGATATCCACGTACTTTGGCTGGTACGGAAAATCCGCCAGATTGTCAAAACAGGCATCGGGCGTGCGCACGTACTCGATACCCGCCGCGGTGGCGTGCACCGGCACATCCGGTTCCAGCGCCGCCAGTTCCTGCGGCGTGGGGATCAGGGTTCCGTATCCTGGTGTTGCGCACGGGTCGATGGCCGGCGGCAATCTGCTCTTTGCTTGGCATGGTCGGATAACTCCGGCGGTAGATTTCCTCGCGGCTGGATTTCGTCGCAGGCGGGCGCTCTCAGGTCTGCAGCGTCGAGCGCGCGTTCCTGGCAAACTCCTCCGCCTTCTCCTTGTCCTCGATGATGCTGTCGATCGCGACCGGTACGCGCACGCCCCGCTGCAGCCCCGGCTTCTCCTTCATCACGGTCATCCAGCGATCGAGATTTTCCAGGCCGTCCCGGGAGATGCCGGACCATTTGTAGGTCCGCACCCAGCACCAGTTGGCGATGTCGGCGATGGAGTAGTCATCCGCCAGCCATTCGCTTTGGCCCAGGCGTGTGTCCAGCACCTCGAACAGGCGGCGACCCTCGTGCTGGTAGCGGTTGATTGCAGCCTCGATTTTCTCGGGAAAATAGCGGAAAAAGACGTTGGCCTGGCCCATCATCGGGCCGATGCCTCCCATCTGGAACATCAACCACTGGATCACGCGTGAGCGGCCCTTCGTATCGGTGGGCAGCAGCCTGCCGGCCTGCTCCGCCAGGTAGATCATGATGGCGCCGGATTCGAACACGGCGAAATCATCATTAGCCCGGTCGACGATCACGGGAATTCGGCCATTGGGGTTGAGGGCGCGGAACTCCGGCTTGTGCTGGTCGCCGCAACGGATATCCACCGTCTTGACAGTGTACTCAAGGCCCAGCTCTTCGAGGGTGCATGACGCCTTGTAGCCATTTGGCGTGGGGGCGGTATACAGGTCGATCATGCGCAGCCTCCTAGATTTTTGCTTGCGTCTGGATAATCTCTTTGGAATTGGGCGGCAGCGTAAAGGAGGTGCCATCCTGGCTCAGGGTGTGATTTTGGAACACCTCGCCCACACCTTCCAGCCAGGCGGCCTCCGCTCCCGGGAAAATGAGGGGCGGCACTACATGGTAGTACACCAGGCGGCCGACGCCGGCATCCCGGGCGATCTCCGCGGCTTCCACCGGGGTTGCGTGGTAATTCAGTATGTCGTCGGTAATCTTGGCCATATTTTTATTGCCTGCCCGCTCGGCGCCGTCGTGCAGGATGCCGACCAGTTTGGCTGACAGGGCCTCGTGCACCAGTATGTCCACGCCCTGGGCGAATTGCTGCAGGTTGGCGGATTTGGCGGTGTCACCCGACACCAGTATGGTGCGGCCCTCGTAGCTGAACAGGTAGGCGGCGGCCGGCTTGACGGGGTCGTGTATCACCGCCAGCATCTGTATTTTCAGGCCGTCCTGGTCGTACACCGTGGTCAGCTCCCCAGGTTGCGGCAGGGGAAATTCGACCGCCACCATCCCCTTGCCCGACAGCGGCGCCACCGCATCGCCGTGGTGTGCATTGCGGTAGCCGGTGTCCAGCTCATAGGAGTCGTTGAAGCCCGCAACCACCTGCGTCACGCCCTCGGGACCAATCACCGGCAGGGGGCTGGTATTGGCCGCGGACACCCAGCGCAGGGTAGCCACCTCGCCCAGGCCGTCGATGTGGTCCGAGTGAAAATGGGTCAGCAGTACCGCGGCGACCTGGCCGAGGGGGTAGCGCATGCGACCGAGGTTGCGCACGCCGTTGGTGCCGGTATCCACCATGAATATTTTTTCCCCGGCGACGATCGCCACACAGGGCCCCGAGCGCTTGATGTCGGGCATGGGCCCGCCGGCGCCGCAAATGGCCAGGTGCAGGCCGTCGCCAAGTTCAGCCAGAGTGTCGGTATTCATGACCACATCCACCCCGCGGCTCATGATGCGCTGGGCGATGGCGCCGCGCTGGGAGTAGGCCAGGGCAGCCGCAACCAGCAGGACCGCCAGAATGATGGTTAATTTTCGCATGGAGTGTCTCCTGTTATGCTCGCGCGAGACGGCAGGTCGGGCTCGTGGGCCAGATCCGGGTGGCTGCCACCGTATGCGCAGACAGCGTGGCATAATGGCATCGAATATGTCAATATTATGTGCGGCCGGGTTATCCCGGTTTGCCGTCAATTTTCGGCAATATCGCCCGGTAGATCCTGTACCCGTTCCGGATCGAGTAACTGTCCCAGTTGAGGAAGAGGCAGATGACCCTACCCAGCCCCGTTGAGTTGATCGGCTCCCCCGGCTCGCCCTACACGAGAAAGATGCTGGCGCTGCTGCGCTACCGGCGCATTCCCTACCAGATGATCTGGGGTGATCCCGCGGCCGTGCTGCGCAAGCGCGATATCCCGGTGCCCAAGCTGGTATTCCTGCCCACCTTTCTGTACCGGGACGAGGCAGGCAACCCCGTGCCCCGCAGTGATTCGACCCCGATTATCCGCGATCTGGAGCAAGCCTTTGGCGGGCGCAGCGTGCTGCCCAGCGACCCGGCCCTGGCATTCATCGACTACCTGCTGGAGGACTTTGCCGACGAGTGGTGCACCAAGTATATGTTCCACTACCGCTGGCATTTTGCCGCGGATGCGGACAATGCGGGCAGCGTGCTGCCAACCTACATGGATGTCACCCTGCCGGCCGGGAACTGGACGCAATTCAAGCAGATGTTCAGCGAGCGCCAGGTGGGGCGCCTGCGCTACGTGGGCTCCAATGACGAGACCGCGCCGATCATCGATGCCAGCTACCGGCGCCTGCTGCAGGCGCTGGAAAACCATTTTGCCAATCTGCCCTTCCTGCTGGGGCGACGCCCCGGCGCCGGCGACTTCGCGCTGTTCGGGCAGTTCAGCCAGTTGGTGGGGTTTGATCCCACCCCCCGCGCCATCGCCCATGAATTGTCAAAGCGCACAGTGGGTTGGATGGGACTGGCGGAGGACCTCTCCGCGCTGGAGCCGCATGAGCGCGACTGGCAGCTGCTGGAAGAGTTACCCGCCAGCCTCAGGGAGATTCTCTGCGAGGTCGGACGGGTCTACGCGCCCGCGCTGCTGGCCAATGCCGCGGCGGTGCAGGCGGGGGAAAAGCACTGGCAGGCCCCGATCGATGGCTGCAACTGGAGCCAGCAGGCATTCCCCTACCAGGCCAAATGCCTGGGCTGGATCAACGAAGCGTATCGCGCCCTGGGCAGCGGCGACAGGGCGCGGGTCGATGCGCTGCTGGCGGGAACCGGTTGTGAGACTATTTTGCGAGAATAAGTTGCGAGAACAGGTTGCGCGACCAGGCAGCGGGCTGCTGACTGAGCGGTAAAAATTGAGCTGAAAAGGAAACAGGAAATGACAATCGACAACCGGGTGACCAGGCTGACCGGCACCCAGTACCCAATTATTCAGGCACCCATGGGCTGGATCGCCCGCTCGCAGCTGGCCTCCGCCGTCAGCAATGCCGGCGGCCTGGGAATCATCGAGACCTCATCGGGTGAACTCGACAATATCAAGCGCGAAGTGGCATTGATGCGCGAGCTGACCGATAGGCCGTTTGGTATGAACGTGGCCCTGTCCTATGTCAAGGGCAGCAATATCATCGATTTCGTGATCGGGCAGGGGATCAAGTTTGTCACCACGTCTTCCGGCAGCCCCAGTGTCTGCACCCGTGATTTCCAGGCGGCGGGCATTACCGTATTCCACGTGGTACCCACCCTGGAGATGGCCCTAAAGGCCATCGATGCGGGCGTCGATGGCCTGGTGGTCGAGGGCGGTGAGGGCGGCGGTTTCAAGAACCCCAGCCCGGTCTCCACCATGGTGCTGCTGCCCCTGATCCGCTCCCGCGTCGATGTGCCCATCATCGCCGCCGGCGGCATCAGTGACGGGGTATCGATGGCGGCCGCCTTCGCCATGGGTGCAGAAGGTGTACAGATGGGTACCCGGATGCTGTCCTGCCTGGAATCACCTGTGCACGACAACTGGAAGCAGGCGGTGGTGGCGGCGAGGGAGACGGATACCGTGTTCCTCAACCAGCAGTCACGGCCGGCGTTGCGCGCCCTGCGCACGGCGCGCACGGCGGCCCTGGAACCGCTGGGCAAGTTCAATGTCATGGAAAATATGGCCGGCATTCCGCAGCTGTATTTCGGCGGTGATATGGAGGCGGCCATCCCGCTGTCCGGAGAAGTCTGCGGCCGTATCGACGCCGTGATCAGCGCCAGGCAGATCATAGACGAGACCATGGCGGGCTTTCATGACGTGATCCGGGGCCTGGCGCGGCAGTACGCCGGCTGATAGACGCGGTTTATCCATTCAATCCCCCGGGGTTCCCCCAACAGTCAATTCCTGGCGAAGGAGCAAGAGTCATGGTGCAGCTGACGAGTATGGTCGATTACGAAGTGGACGATGGCGTCGCCGTCCTGACCCTGGACAACCCCCCTGTAAATGCCCTCAGCCAGGGCGTGCGGCAGGGTCTCAAGGAGGGAGTGGCAAAGGCCCAGGCTGATGTCGCGGCGAAGGCCATCCTGGTTTACTGCAAGGGCAATACCTTTATAGCCGGCGCTGATATCACTGAGTTTTCCCGCGGTTTCGTCGAACCCGGGCTGCACGAGGTACTGGCAGCCATGGACAACTCGTCCAAGCCGGTGATCGCGGCCATTCACGGCACGGCCCTGGGCGGCGGACTGGAGACGGCGCTGTGCTGCCATTACCGGGTGGCTGTTGCCAGTGCGAAGCTCGGCCTGCCCGAGGTCAATCTGGGCCTGCTGCCCGGCGGCGGGGGAACCCAGCGGCTGCCGCGGGTGGTAGGCGTTGAAAAAGCATTGCAGATGGTCACCTCGGGTGCGCCTGTCAGCGCCGCAGAAGCACTGGAAACCGGCCTGGTCGATCGCATCATCGAGGGCGACCTGCGCGCGGGCGCGCTGGCTTTTGCCCGCGAAGTGATTGCCGCGGCCGCTCCACTGCCGCGAATCCGGGACCGCGACGACAAGTTACAGGGTGCCCGGGCTGATCCCCGGGTATTCGACAGGTTCCGCGCGGCAATTGCCGCGAAGACCCGCGGCTACCTGGCCCCTGAATACAATATCCGCTGCATCGAGGCTGCGGTTAACCAGCCTTTCGACGAGGGCATGAAAACCGAGAGCAAGCTCTTCATGGAACTGATGAGTGGCCCGCAATCGGCCGCGCAGCAGTACTTTTTCTTTGCCGAGCGCCAGGCGGGGAAAGTTCCCGGCATCGACAGGGACACGGCTGAAATCCCGATTTCCAAGGTCGGCGTGGTTGGCTCCGGCACCATGGGCGGCGGGATTGCCATGAATATGGTGAACGTGGGCATCCCCGTGACCATCGTTGAGGTCAAGCAGGAGGCGCTGGATCGCGGCCTTGGTGTGATCCGCAGGAACTACGAAAACACCGCGCGCAAGGGCCGCATCAGCGCCGCGGATGTCGAACAGCGCATGGGCCTGGTCAGGGGCTCCCTCGACCTTGCCGACCTCGCCGACTGCGACCTGGTGATCGAGGCCGTGTTCGAGAATATGGCGGTGAAGAAGGAACTGTTCGGGCGGCTGGATGTTATCGCCAAACCGGGCGCGATTCTCGCCTCGAACACCTCCGCGCTTGATCTCAACGAAATCGCCGCGGTCACCGGCCGCCCCGAATCCGTCATCGGCCTGCATTTCTTCTCGCCGGCCAATGTGATGAAGCTGCTGGAAGTGGTGCGCGGCGACAGGACCTCGAAAGAGGTTATCAAGACCGGCATGTCACTGGCGAAGCGCATCAAAAAGGTGGCGGTACTGGTGGGCGTGTGCCACGGTTTTGTCGGCAACCGCATGCTGTTCGTGCGCCAGTACCAGGCGGAACAGCTGGCGCTGGAGGGCGCACCGCCCCACCGGATCGACAAGGTGCTGTATGACTTCGGCTTCCCCATGGGCGCGTTCCAGATGTCCGACCTGGCGGGGCTGGATATCGGCTGGAGCGCCGAGACATCAAAAGGTGCGACGGTCAGGGAGCGGCTGTGCGAAATGGATCGTCGCGGGCAGAAAACCAACGCGGGCTTTTACGACTACGATGAGAATCGCAAGCCGACGCCTGCGCCCGTTGTGCAGGAACTTTACACCGAATTCGCCGCCAGGGCCGGCATCATCCAGCGCGAGATTGCGGACGAAGAGATCCTCGAGCGCTGTATCCTGCCGATGGTCAACGAAGGCGCGAAAATCCTCGACGAGGGTATCGCCCTGCGCGCCAGTGATATCGATGTGGTGTACGTCTACGGTTACGGCTGGCCGCTCTACCGCGGCGGCCCCATGCACTATGCCAATAGCCTGGGCCTCGACCGGGTAGTGGAGAAATTGCGCGCCTACCAGCAGAGCACTGGCAGTGATTTCTGGCAGCCCAGCCGCTACCTGGAGGACCTGGCCGAGAGCGGCGGCCGCTTCACTTGATGCAATTGGACGTATGGGGTGTCGAGGCGTCGCCCTTCCTGTTGAAAGTGGAGGCCCTGCTGAATTACCGGGGCGCTGAATTTCGCCGCCTGCCCCGTGACGGTGGTCGCCTGGAGAACATCCTGGCCGCCCTGCGCCTGGCCCGCGCCCGCCGCCGGCAGGCGGTGCTGCGCTACCCTGCGATGGACCCACTGGATGAATACCCCTCCGTGCCCTATCTGATCGTGAACGGCAGGGAGTTTCACTACGATTCCTCCGCCATCGCCCAGTGGCTGGACGATGAGCAGCCTTCAGTGGTACCGCCTTTTTATCCGCAGGATCCGCTGGCCGGTTTTGTCGCGAGGCTGATCGACGAGGCGTTTGATGAATACGGCCTGTACATGGTGCATCACCAGCGCTGGGTCTGCTCCGCGCTGGACAACGTCATGGGCGAGGTCACGGGCCGGGAGATGGCGAGGTTATTGCCCCCGCCGTTTTCATCCCGGCTGCGGGTCGACCTGCCCCGCCGCCAGGTGCGACGCTGCCCCTACCTGTTCAGTGTCGCGCCCCCGGGCTACCGTGCAGACGTGGAGCCATTGCGAGTGCCCCCGGCGCGGCCCGGGTTTCCACCCACCCATGACCTGCTGGAGGAGAGCTGGCAGCGCTACCTCGATGCCATGGAGCAGCTGCTCGCAGTGCAACCCTACCTGCTGGGCGGGCGCTTCACCGCGGCCGATGCCAGCGCCTACGGCGAGTTGAGCATGAACCTGATCGATCCCACCACCGCCTCCAGGCTGCAGCAATTGGCGCCCCTGACCTATCAGTGGCTGCTGGCTATCCGCGACGGCAGGCACCGCGGCAGCAGCGGCGCACTAACGCTGTCGCCGGCGCTGCGGCCGCTGCTTGCAATTGTGATGCAGACGTTCGCGCCCCTGATGGTGCAGAACGAGCGCGCTTACCTGCGGGCCCGGGCGGCCGGGGAGACCCTGTTCAACGAGGCCGCCTTCAACCGGGGGAGAGCGCTTTATGACGGCGAATTACTGGGCCGCCCGTTTCGCTCGGTCGCCAAGACTTTCCAGGTCAGGGTGTGGCGCGAGCTGTGCAGGCAGTGGCGTGAGCTGGATCCGGCGGCCCGGGGCGCGCTGGAGAATATTCTGCCAGATGCCCACTTGTTGTCGCTCAGTGGCATTGCGGCGGAACCCGATGGCTGCAGCAACGGTTAGAATTGCATGCAGCTGATCAATTTTAAATATCGCGTCGGGAGCCAGGCACTGTGATCACCGAGATTGTCCCGCTGCACCAGGTAAGGGATACCAGTATGGGCGGCAAGGCCTACGGCCTGTCGCGCCTGCTTGCCATGGGGCTGCCGGTGCCACCGGCGTTTGTTATCCGCAACGCCCGCAGCGACGCATCCCTGCCGGAGCTGGAACAGCACTTGCGCGCACTGGGTGGCGGGAAGGTGGCCGTTCGCTCCTCCGCACTTGGCGAGGACGGCAACGAGGCATCCTTTGCCGGCCAGTACGACACGGTGCTGAATGTGGAAGGGCTTCAGGCCCTGCAGCGGGCGATTGATCACTGCGTCGCGTCCGCCGGGAGTGAACGCGCCCGACGCTACCAGCTGGAACAGGCGCAGGGCGGTGAGGCGGCGATGAATATCGTGATCCAGTGCATGGTGGACGCCAGGGTGGCCGGCGTGGTGTTCACCGCGGACCCCGTGAGCGCCCGGCGCGACCTGCTGCTTATCGACGCGGTCGCGGGGCTGGGCGAGGCGCTGGTCAGCGGTGAGGCCACCCCGGATCACTACGCCGTGCATAGCAGCGGCAGCGTCGTGCGCCGCCAGCTGGTGGGCGCGCAAGCGCTGCTGACCGACAGCGAGATAAGCGCCATTGCCGCCCAGGCGAGAGCCGCCGCCGCGCGCGAAGGCCAGCCGCTGGACCTGGAGTGGGCCATCGACCGGGCCGGCCGGCTGTTCTGGCTGCAGGCCCGTCCCATCACCACGCTGCCGGCGGACCTGAACGAGTTCGATACCCAGCTGCCGCGCCCGGACGATGTGCTGACCATCAGCAACATCAGCGAGATGATGCCGGGGGCCGTCTGCCCCCTGACCGGCTCATTTACCGGCTGGGGCATCGATTACGGCCTGCAGCATATGCAGGTCGCGGTCGGCGCCAGGGCGCGCATCGACCGGCGCTGGCAGATCACCGCCCAGGCCTACGGCCATTTATTCCTCAACCTGACCGGCAACGTGGTGATGGCGGCGGCGGTGCTCGGCTCGAGTGCCGAACAGACCGCGCAAACCCTGTGCGGGCGCCTCGTACCGGAACTCAAGGAGTTTCCGCCCCTGCCCCTGTGGCGGCGCCTGCTGAACACGGTGAAACTGCTGCGTTTCGCCCTTGCAGCGCCGGCGGTGGTCGATCGCTTTGGCCGGGAACTGGAGCAATTCGGCATTGCCAGCAAGCCGGACAGTGCCGCGATGTGGGCTGAACTGGCGGCCAGGAGCTGGTTCTTCGAGCACTGCATGGCGGTGCACATCCAGTCCTCGGCCCTGTCGGGGTTTCTGTGCGCCGTGGTCGAGAACATGGTCTCCGGTCGCTCCAGCCACAGCACGGGGGAGGACCAGGCCGAGGCAGTGCGCCTGCTCTCGGGCGCGAGTGGGGTCGAGAGCGCCCTGATGCTGGAGCAACTGGATGTCCTGCTCGATCGGATCGCCGCGCATCCGGATGTCCGGACCAGTTTCCGGCAGGTACCGGTAGACCAGGCGCTGGCGTGGTTGCGCGCGACCCCAGGGCTGGCTGAGGATTTCGCCGGTTTCATGGCAGCCCACGGGCACCGCGGCTATCGCGAGCTGTGTATGCGCGACCCCTCCTGGGGAGACGACCCCTCCGCGCTGATCCAGAGTATGCAGGCCGCGGTGCATGCCCGCCTGGTGACCGGTGGCCACCGGCAGTTGCACACCGCCGGGATCGACTGGTCCTCGCTCAGCCGGGGTCTGCGCTGGATCCTGCCGCGGGCGCACAACGCCATCCGGCGCCGGGAGCACACCAAGTCGCAGCTGGTGCAGGTTGCCCACTACTTCAAGCTGGGTTTTCGCCGCCTGGGAGAATTGTTGGCCAGTGAGGGCAGGCTGCCGGATGCGGACCTCGTGCATTTCTTCAGCTTCGACGAGTTGCCCGACTTCGTCGCCGCCCCGAGCGCCGCCGCGGTGGCACGGGCAATTGCCAGGCGCAATGCCTTCGCCTTCCAGCAGCGCTTCGAGTTCCCGGAGATTTCGGTAGGCATGCCGCAGCCGCTGGAGCCGCAGCAGGTCGATATGGCCGACGGCATCCTCTTCGGGCGCCCCGCCTCGCGCGGGGTGGTGGAGGGCAGCGCGCGGGTGGCACATACCCTGGCGGAAGCGGCGCTGCTGCAGCCCGGTGAAATACTGGTCACGCCGATTACCGATATCGGCTGGACGCCCTATTTCAGCATGATCGCCGGGCTGGTGACTGACCTCGGCAGCGCCGTGTCACATGGCGCGGTGATTGCGCGGGAATACGGCCTGCCCTGCGTCGTCAATACGCGCCAGGGCACGCGCTTCATCGCGACCGGCGATCTGATTCGGCTGGATGGCGACACCGGCAAGGTGGAACTGCTGGCTGGACATCGGGCGGGAGCTGTGTAAGCTTGCCGCTGCCCGCCTCCAGAATAAGATCTGCGCATGAAACAGCGTTTTGCCCGTTGGTTGTTACACCGTGCCGGCTGGAAGTTGGAGGGCGTCCGACCGAGCATCGACCGCTACGTACTGATCGCTGCGCCCCATACCTCCAACTGGGATTTTCCGCTCATGTTGGCCTTCGCCGCCGCCTTTGATATCAAGGTGACCTGGATGGCCAAGCACAGCCTGTTTATACCCCCTTTTGGCTGGCTCATGCGCGCCCTTGGCGGCATTCCCATCGTCAGGCATGAGAACCGCAATGTGGTTGACGCCATGGTGGAGGTATTCGGCAGGGTCGGCCAGCTGGTACTGGTAGTGCCCACCGAGGGCACCAGGGAGCTGACGCGATACTGGAAGTCAGGCTTCTATCATATTGCCCGCCAGGCGGGCGTGCCCATCGTCCCATCCTTCCTCGATTTCGGTTGCAGGCGCGGCGGCTTCGGGCCGGCGCTGCAGGTGTCAGGCGATGTGAGCGCCGATATGCAGTATTTTCGTGAGTTCTACGCCGGTATGCTGGGCAAATTCCCCGCGAAATTCGGCCCGATCCACCTCCGGGAGGAATAACCCGGATCAACCCGCGCGACGCGTCGCTACCACCCGGGCGGCGATCACCCGGCCCCTGGCCCGCAGCACACTTTCCACGAAGCGGTAAGTCAGTTCGGCGCCCAGCAGTGTCAGGCCCAGCGCCACCGCAAGCCTGATTGCGCTGAATCCCGCCGCACCGGTGGCCGTTGCCAGTTCCTGCCCGAACTGGCCGAACAGGTCCCTGCTGCCAAGAAACACCACGAGGTGGGACAGGTACAGGGAGTAGGAGCGGCTGCCCAGGTACAGCATCACGCGCCGGTAGCGCGGGCCGATACTGAATATGTTGCGGTCGTAAGATGCCAGCCAGACGATGGCGGCGCAGAACAGGGCAACCAGCCCGACGCCGTAAGGCTTCATGTAACCGCCGATGCCCTGTACCTGGGCAGCCAGCAGTGGCAGGCAGGCGAGCAGTATCAGTCCGGTGGCGGCGGCAAGGTTACGGTAGTTGAAGAGCAAGGGCGTGTGGCGGCGATAAAAACCGGTCCGCGCCAGCAGCGCCAGCCCGATACCCCAACACAGGGCGTCGGTCTTGAAATACCAGGCATAGGTAAAGAACGGCCGTTGCCAGAAGAACTGGGCCAGGATGGCCACAACCAGAAGCCCGACCAGCGCGCGGCGGGAGAGAAAGAAAAACAGGAACGGAAACACCAGGTAGAACTGTTCTTCCAGGGACAGGCTCCAGTAGTGCCCGAGGTAGTTGCCGACGATACAGGCCTGCCCCCCGCCATTGGCGATACAGAAGGGGGTATACAGGTTCATGAGGTTGCCAAGGGCGGCCGCCACGCTGATGAGTATGTCCCGGGGCCGGTAGGGGATATCCGTCATCACCAACACGAAGAACTGCGCCGCGCAGGCGACGGCCACCCAGGTCCACGCCGCCGGCAGCAGGCGGAATATGCGCTTTATCCAGAAGGAAAACATGAGCGAGCGCCGGGTGGCGACCCGGTCTGCTGTCGATTCAATAATCGAGCCGGTGATGACGAAGCCCGAAATGACGAGGAATAAATCGACACCCACACTGAGGTCGAGGTAGTTGTGCGGGATCAGCAGGATACTGTCGGCGTCCAGCAGCACCCTGAAGTGCAGAATGATCGTGTAAAGGATGGCGAAAGCCCGCAGGATTTCGATGTCGCTGTTTTTTCCTGGGGAGACTGGCTCCGGGCTCACGGTACGACATCTTGGTACAGGTACTCACAGCCGGCGCAAAGCGGGTTGGTGACTTTATTGGAGATCATCTCCCTGCGCAGGGCATGCATCCTTTCGCCGTTCCAGATTTCCAGCAGGGTCTGGGTGTTGATGTTACCCAGAGCATAGCGCTTGTTGTAATCAAAACAGCAAGGCACTACGTCGCCGTCCCAGGAGACGGTCATCTTTTCCCAGGGGAAATCACACAGTACCTTGCCCTGCGTCTGCCTGGGCTTCCTGTCGGGGCCTGCCAGCCGGTTGACGTCTTCCGCCTTGCCGTCCCAGCTGACGAAGGGCTTGGCCACGAAGTGGTCGATGCCCTCCTGGGCATTCCAGTAGCTTTCCACTTCCTCGATGCTCTGCCGGTTATTCGGGAAGTCGATCATCGACAGCGTGATTTTGGTCTTGACGCCGCGCCGCTGCTTCTCCTGCAGGAATTTCAGCAGTCGTCGCTTTGATTTGTGGTAGGCGTTTGGCACGCCGCGGATTTTCTCGAACGATGCATCGTCATGTCCGTCCAGCGCGACATATAAATGTCCCGGTGCGGCATCGAGCAGGTCGCTGGCCACCTTCTTTGTCAGCATCAGGGGGTTGATCGACAGGCCGGCATTGACGCCTTTGTCTATCGCATAGCGCATGAATTTGCCGAACTCGGGATGAACCAGGCTTTCGCCGAAACCGTGCAACCAGACATCCTGGGTGCGGGCGTGCTCGGGATTCAGCTCCACGAATTCATCCACCGCCTTCTTGAACGTCTCGAAGGACATATGTCCCTCGGCCCGCGTCATATTGTTAGTGCGCGCGCACATGATGCACTTGAAGGGGCAGAGGTTGGTCAGCTCGAAACTGAATATCGCCGGGGGCGTATCCACCTGCACGCTGCGATCCTCGGCGTAGCGGGGCAATTTCTTCAGCGAACGCAGAGCACTTTGCGCCCGCGATTGTACCTGGACCGGGTGCTTCTGCAGGTGTTGGTGATCACTGGTCTCGAACCAGGAGATGCCCTCCTGCAGCAGGCCGACCTGCAGTTCGAAGTGCCCGGGCCTGGCAGGAGGCGCAAGACGCATCTCAAGGTTGCATTGGCCGCCCGCGGGCAGGGACTCCGGCAGGGCCGTGCGCACACCGTCGTACTGCTCGTAACTGCCGTCGGCGCGTGCCCAGTGGTAGGCGAGGAACACCCGCAGCGGATAATCACTGGCAATAGCCTGGGAGGACTCATTGCGCACCTGTACGTCCAGCAATATCGGTTTGCCCGCGAGGGTTTCCGGTATCGGTTGGCGCACCACGATATGGATCCGCTTGCGATCCGAGTCCGGTAGCGCGATCGCAACCGGTTGTGGCTCCAATTCGCTGCTGGTCGCCATTAAATGAAGTCCTTCGAGAGGGTAACAGTTGAATGCCGCGGCGGGGCTGGCTCGCAGTATATATTTCATGCTGTTTCCCGACCAGCGGGGTAATTGCGGTCGGAACCCTGGGCCGCGAGCCCGAACCGCAGCAGCCTGCATCCTCATGCCAGCGATATTGGCCGGGGCGGACCTCGTCCCGGTGGCGCATGCGCTTTATAGTACGGCCAGGTTGTGGTGTTTGGCTCATGCAGCACGGGGTCGCCGGCAGGGGGATGCGATGTCAAAAGTACTGGTGATGGGTGCCAGCGGCTTCCTCGGCAGCCATGTGGTCAAGCAACTGGTGGCCGCGGGGCGCAGCGTGCGCATCATGGTGCGCGCGGGCAGCGATACCCGCGCTATCGATCACCTGTCACCGCAGCGGGTGATCGCAGATCTGGGCGACAGGGAGTCTCTCTGCAGGGCAATGGCCGGCTGTGACACGGTGTATTACTGCATCGTCGACACCCGGGCCTGGCTGCGCGACCCGGCACCGCTGTATGCTACCAATGTCGATGGCCTGCGCACGGTGCTGGACGTTGCACTGGAGTATCCGCTGCAACGCTTCGTATTCACCAGCACCTACGCCACCATTGGTCTCAACCCCTCCGGCGTATCCACCGAGGCCGATGCGTTCAACTGGTGGGACAGGGCGCCTCACTACGTGAAATGCCGGGTGCAGGCAGAGGACATGTTCCTGGAGTACTGTCGTGACAGGGGCCTGCCCGGGGTGGCCTGTTGCGTCGGCAACACCTACGGCGGCGATGACGTGGCTCCCACGCCCCATGGGGCGATGGTAAAGAATGTGGCACTGGGGAAAATGCCCTACTACTGGGCGGGCGGTGGCCCCTGCGTGGGAATCCGGGATGCGGCCAGGGCGATGCTGCTCGCCGAAACCAGGGGCAGGGTAGGGGAGCGCTACATCGTGGCGGAGCGCTGGCTGGACTACCGGGAGCTGTTTGCCATTGCCGCAACAGCAGCGGGGGTTGCGCCTCCGCGCAGGAAAATTCCCCTGCCTGTGCTCTATACCATGGCGGGCATCGCGGACCTGTTGGCATTTTTTACCCGCAGGGACAACCGCTTCAGCATCGCCTCCCTGCGCTGCTCAACCCTGTTGCCCGATGTCGACAGCTCAAAGGCGCGGCAGGAGCTGGGTTGGCAGCCCGCACCCGTCGAGCGGGAGGTCGCCGAGGCAGTGGCCTATTACCTGTCAGGCTGATACCAGATCGGTGAGGTCCAGGCGCGCTCCTGGATGAGCGGCGAGTAGAAGGCTTCCGCGGCAGGATCGGTACAGCACTTGCCGAAGACATCGCCGGAGGCGCCATCCTGCTGGGCCCGGGCGGTGGCCACGCCGGCCTGCGCCGCGCAATTGGGCGCGAAGGGGTTCACGCCTGCGGCCTGGCACTGCAGGGTGCTCCAGCGGCAGGTGGGGTTTTCCAGTACCCGCACATAGTAGAACGCTTTCTCCGCGGCATTGAATTCCGGGTCTTCCCATACGCTGCAGGACTGCTCCATGCCCCGGCCTACCCTCCCGCAGTTCTGGGGGTCGACGCTTGCGCCGTTGTCAGCCCGGCCGGCGATATCGAACACTTTTTCCCTTGCCTTGCCGTCGGCACCCACCCAGCCCTTGACGATCTGCACACGCTGCAGGTCGGTGCCGGGGGAGCGCGAGGTCCCGGCATCTTTCTGTGCGCTGACCAGGAAGTGGGGTGGCTTGTCGCCGCCGGTAATCTCCCCGCCCATGGGTACACCCCGGGCATAGGCCTGCTCGATCATCCGGGCCGAGTCGCACAGCCCAGGGTCCAGGTCACCGGCGAAGAAGCGCACGACGGGACGGGTACCACTGGTGGCGTAGGTCTCCTTGCGTCGTATGGCCTCGAAGATGCTGTCGCGGGAATTCTCCTGTGCCCAGACGACCGCGAGTCCACCGGGGTTGGAGGAGAAGTGATCCTGCACGTTGTTGTACTGGGAATCGCGCCGGCCGAGGTGTCCGACGTAGTTGTCCTCCTCGGCGCTGCCGGGCGCGGCGCTGTGGGTGTCGGTGCTGCCGATAAAACCCATCACGAAGGGGTTGCTACCCAGCTTTTCCTGCAGTAACAATCCGTCCTTGAGAGCGTTGCGCACCATGTTGCGCCGGGCGAATTTTTCCAGGGGAACCAGGTTGGCGCGGTCCGTGCGCACGACACCGTGCACTGACCCGAGCATATTGAGGTTGTCAGCGGCGATCTGTTCGAAGTCGCATTGCTCGTCGATCGTGTCCAGGCCCATGCCCCGCAGGCGGTCGTAGCGGCATTCGGACGCGCCCTTATGCTGCACCAGTTCTACCACCGGCTCGAAGAACAGGCGATTCTCCAGTTCCTCAGTCGACTGCGGGTCCCTGAACATGCGGCCGCCGGCGAGATTGGAGTTGTGGGGAATGGCCATCACGTCACAGCCGTTGCCCAGGTCGGTACAACGCTCGCGCAGCTGTCGCCACAGGCTGGGGAAGCTGTCGCGCCCGGTGTCGTACACCGTCACCGGCGATTCGGCCACCTGCTCGTTGCGGAACACGACGTTGCGGTGCATGTTGTTCTGGTCGAAGGCCTCGGTGTACTCGTAGGCCACGAAGGTGGTGAATTCGCAGCGCTTGCTGCGATCATAGTTTTCTTCCGCCGCCTGCTGCACCAACTGCCAGGTTTCCGCATTGGCCTGGTCGCAGTCCGACAGGGTGCAGGCAAAGGACTTTCGCGGCGGGTTTTCCAGTTGCCCACCGAGGTCCGTCCACCAGTTGGCCGCCAGCAGCTGCAGCCAGATATTCTGTGCCCGCGTCATGACGCAGTGGGGCCACCAGTAGCCCAGCTTGCTGCTGTCCCGGGTGCACACATTGATCTGGCCGAAGAATTCGGCGTGATCCGTCACGGCGGCGAAATCCAGCGGCCTGCCGATTTTGGCGACGACGTTCTGCTCGCCATTCGCGTCGGGCAGGACAATCGGCTCGCCCTGCGCGTAGCCGTAGGCATCCCAGGGGTCGCGCCGCTGGCTGGAGAGGTAGGAGTCGAAGGAGTAACTGGTGTGGACATGGAGGTCCCCGAACAGGGGTTTGCCGGTGGCTTCAAAATCGGCGCAGGGCTCGCGCTGCTCGGTGCGCTGGAAAGGCCGCTCCAGGGGCTTCCCGGCGGCGCCCGTCTCGGCCTGGAGCAGCGGGCTGTACAGAAATCCGGGCAGGGCTGTGCTGATCGCCACCGCGATGCAGTGATGAAAGGCGTTCCTGAATGCATGCTTGCCCACGTTTTCGCTCTCCGGCTGACTGAGCCGGGAAGTATGCCCTGTGACCCGGGAGCGCTGAAGCCAGCGTGGTTTACATAAACCTTATCAGGCCACCTTTCTTGTTAATTGCTGTCCAGCGCCAGGCCGCGAATAGCGGCAATCCAGGGATAGAATTATTCATTTGACTTAATTAATCGAATGATTAATATTGCTTTGGTGAACACGAAGCCCCTCTCCCGCGGCGACCAGACCCGCGAAGCCCTCCTGGCGGCAGCGCTCGATGCATTCGGGCGCTCCGGCTTCGATGCCGCCAGCACCAGGGCGATTGCCGAGGCGGCCGGAGTCAACCAGGCCCTGATCGGCTACCACTTCGGTGGCAAGCAGGGTCTTTACCGCGGGGTATTTGAGCACATCGTCTCCCGGATGCAGCGGCGCATGGCCCCTGTCATCGAGGAGGTGCTGCGGCGGCTGGACGCCGCGCCCGAGGATCCGGTGCAGCGCCGCGACCTGGCCCTGGGGTTGATGCTGGACATGTTCGATGCCTACACCGACCTGATCAGCGAAGCGTCCTCGGCGGGCTGGGTGCGCCTGGTCCTGCGCGAACAGCAGGATCCCACCGAGGCCTTCGCGTTGCTTTACGACAACATCTTCTCGCGCCTGCTGGCATTGCTCGGCCGTCTCGTGGCACTGGCTGCCGGGCTCGAGGCGGCATCCGAAACCTGCCGCATCCGCACGCTCATGATACTCGGGCAGGTACTGATATTTTTCATCGCGCGGGGCACGACTGCGCGCTACCTGGAGTGGGGCCCGCCCGGGCCTGACACCATCGCCGCGATCAAGCAGCAGTTTCGCCTCGTGCTCGCGTCACAGTTTTCCCAGGGGGTTGCCGCATCATGAGAAAGGCTATTGTGGTTCTGGTTCTGCTGCTGGCAGCCGGTTTTGCGGCCTACACATTGTGGCCGCGTGATGCGCTGCAGGGCGGGCTTACGCTTTACGGCAATGTCGACATCCGCGAAGTGCAGCTGGGTTTCAGGGTAGGCGGTCGGCTTGAGCAGATGTTGTTCGAGGAGGGCGATGCGGTGACCGCGGGCACCTTACTGGCAAGCCTCGACAGCCAGCCCCTGCAGGATAGCCTGGCCCTGGCCGAGGCCGGTGTGGCCGGGGCCGAGGCGCGGCTTGCGGTGCTGCGCGCCGGGTCGCGGCCGCAGGAGATCCAGCAGGCCCGCGCCCGGGTGGCGGAAGCCGGAGCCGCACACAAAAACGCCGAGCAGGAATACACGCGCCAGCGTGAGTTGACGGGCAAGGGTCTCAGCAGCCAGGGCCTGCTGGACAGTGCCCTCGCCCGCAGGGACGAGGCGTCGGCCCGACTCGCCGCCGCCCGGCAGGCGCTGGCGCTGGCTGTCGAGGGCCCCCGCGCCGAGGATATCGTCGCTGCCGAGGCCGCGCTCGCGGGGGCGAAGGCGCAGCGCGACCAGGCCGCAACCCAACTGGAGGATGCCCGACTGGTGGCACCGAACAACGGCGTTATTCTCACCCGGGTGCGTGAGCCCGGGGCTATCGTCAGTGCAGGTATGCCGGTGTACACCCTGTCCCTGACCGATATGACCTATGTCCGCGCCTATGTCGATGAGTCCAACCTGGGGAAGGTGGTGCCAGGCACAAAGCTTACCGTCACTACGGATTCCTCCGGCAGGGAGTATGTGGGACAGGTCGGGTTTGTCTCCCCGCGGGCGGAATTCACGCCCAAGTCGGTGGAGACACCGGAACTGCGCACCGACCTGGTCTATCGCCTGCGGATTGTGATCCAGGACGCGGATGACGGCCTGCGCCAGGGTATGCCCGTAACCATCACTATCCCCACTGCCTGAGCTGACAGTGGCGGTCGAAATTCTTATCACCGACCTGGTCAAGCGCTTCGGTGACAGCTTGGCGCTCGATGGTGTCACGGCGCGCATCCAGGGTGGCCGCCTTACCGGCCTGGTCGGTCCGGACGGCGCCGGCAAGACCACCCTGATGCGTTGCCTTGCGGCGCTGATGGTGCCGTCGCAGGGCACGATAACGGTTTGTGGCCATGACAGCGTGACCGAGACGGGGGCGATCCATGGCATCAGCGGCTATATGCCCCAGCGTTTTGGCCTGTATGAAGACCTGTCCGTCATGGAAAACCTGAAACTCTACGCCGAGTTGCGGGGCCTGGACGTGGGCCCGGGCGGCGAGCTGTTCGCCCGGCTGCTGGGGTTCACCGGCCTCGCGCCTTTCGCCAGGCGGATGGCCGGTGCACTGTCCGGCGGCATGAAGCAGAAACTCGGGCTCGCCTGCGCCCTGATGGCCCGTCCCAAGGTGCTGCTGCTGGATGAACCCAGCGTGGGGGTGGACCCGGTCAGCCGCCAGGATCTCTGGCGCATGGTGCAGGAGCTGGTTGCCGAGGGCATGGCGGTGGTGTGGTCCACCGCCTACCTGGACGAGGCCGAGAGCTGCCAGGAGGTGCTGCTGCTCAACCACGGCAAGGTGGTCTACTCCGGGCCGCCGCGTGAACTGACCTCAAGGCTGCAGCGGCGCAGTTACCTGATGCGCGATATCAAGGGCAATCGACGGCTTGCCCTGGCGCAGGGGCTGCAACTTCCCACGGTACGGGACGGGGTTATCCAGGGCGCCTCGGTGAGGCTGGTGCTTGCAGAGGGCGCCGCGGTGGATCAGATAAACCGGCTCGCACAGGACTACGGCGCGCACCTGGTCGAAACCGCGCCGCGCTTCGAGGATGCCTTCATCGACCTGCTCGGCGGCGGCCCCGGCGGCGTTTCGAGTCTCGCGGCAAAAATGCCCGAGGTTCCCCCGGCCGCCGGGGTCATGGTGCGCTGCAAGGACCTGACCAGGCGGTTTGGTGACTTCACCGCCACGCGGGCTATCAGTTTCGATGTGCGGCAGGGGGAGGTAATGGGCCTGCTGGGCCCCAATGGCGCCGGCAAGTCGACCACTTTCAAGATGCTGTGCGGCCTGCTCAAGCCCAGCGACGGACTTGCCGAAGTCGCGGGGCTGGACCTGCGCCGGTCACCCGGCAAGGTCAAGATCCAGCTGGGCTACATGGCCCAGAAGTTTTCCCTGTACAACCTGCTGTCGGTGCGCCAGAACCTGGATTTTTTTGCCGGAGTCTACGGCCTCAAGCGCGCCCTGCGTCGGGAGCGGGTGCAGGAAATGATCGAGGTGTTCGAGCTGGGGGCCATGCTCGACGCATCGCCGGACGATATACCGCTGGGGTTCAAGCAGCGGCTGGCGCTGGCCTGCGCCCTGATGCATCGCCCCAAGGTCCTGTTCCTCGATGAGCCCACCTCGGGCGTGGACCCGATCACCCGCCGGGAATTCTGGACGCATATCACCGGCCTGGTGGGCCGGGGCGTCACCGTGCTGGTCACCACGCATTTTATGGATGAAGCGGAATACTGCGATCGCGTCGCCCTGGTAAACCGCGCACAGCTGATTGCTCTCGACACACCGGACGGCCTCAAGGCGATGGCGGCGGACGAATCCCTGCCGGACCCGACCATGGAGCAGGCGTTCATTCGCCTGATCGAACGGCAGAATGCCCTGGAAGACGCCGCGGAGCATGCCGCATGAGGCGCTTGTGGGCTCTCATGAAAAAGGAAAGCTACCAGATCCTGCGGGACCCTGCGGCCATGCTGATCACCTTTGTGTTGCCGCCTATCCTGCTGTTCCTGTTTGCGTTCGCGGTTTCGCTGGACGTAAAAAATGTCCGCGTTGGTGTGGTACTGGAAGGTGATGGCCCCGCGGCCCAGGACCTGGCGGCGGCGTTCGAGGCCACACCCTACCTGCGGGTCACGCCGGCACGGCACCGGGAGCAGGTAGAGAGCAAGCTTGTATCCGGTGAACTCAAGGCCTTTGCGGTGATCCCCGCGGACTTCGAAGCGCGACTGCTGGAAGGGCAGGGGCGCGCCGCCATCCAGATTGTCACCGATGCCTCCAATCCCAACACGGCCACCTTCACCGCGGCCTATATGCAGGGTGTGTTCAGCGGGTGGTTGCAGTCCCGTGAAGGGGCCGGGCAGGAAGCCCCCGCTATCCGGCTGGAACCGCGATTCTGGTTCAACGCGGAGTTGCAAAGCCGTCGCACCCTGGTGCCTGGAGCCATCGCGGTGGTGATGACGATGATCGG
This sequence comes from uncultured Gammaproteobacteria bacterium, assembly GCA_963700715.1. GTDB lineage: Bacteria > Pseudomonadota > Gammaproteobacteria > Pseudomonadales > Halieaceae > JARRPM01. The sequence goes on along the minus strand of CAVOYP010000008.1, from coordinate 44,952 downwards.
CACCATGCTGACCGCTCTCGTGGTGTCGCGGGAGTGGGAGCGCGGCACCATGGAGGCGATGCTCGCCACACCTGCAACCATGGGGGAGCTCATTCTAAGCAAGCTGTTGCCGTACTTTGTGCTTGGCGCGGTGGCATGTGCGGGTTGTGCCTTCCTGGCGGTTCAGGTACTCGGTGTCCCCATGGTCGGTTCTTTTGGGGCCCTCATGCTGATCAGCGCGGTTTTCCTGGTGCCGGCCCTGGGGCAGGGCCTGATGATCTCCACTTTGTCGAAAAACCAGCTGGTGGCCATGCAACTGGCGGTGATGTCGGGCTACCTGCCGTCCTTCCTGCTGTCCGGTTTCGTGTTTGAAATCCAGAGCATGCCCGCTTTTATCCAGAAGATTACCTACATCATTCCGGCGCGCTACTATGTTTCCAGCCTGCAGACGGTGTTCCTGGCGGGCGATGTCTGGCCCCTGTTCCTGCGCGATATGGCCTCCATGCTGGCGGTGGGTGCGCTGTTCTTCGGCATCACCCGGCTCAAGTCGAAAAAGGGGTTGGACTGATGCTCGGTCGACTGCTGGCCTCGATCCTCAAGGAAATCCTGGTTTTTCTGCGAGACCCCAAGGTGCGCGGGATGCTGTTCGGCCTGCCGGTCATGCAGGTGCTGGTTTTCGGCTTCGCAGCCACCCTGGAGGTGCGCCATGTTGACCTGGCGATAGTAAATGACGACGCCGGGCGCTGGTCGCGGGAAATGATCTCCAGGACAAGCGCGGCGAGCTTCGTCGGCAGGGTGGTCCATTTGGACAGCATGGAGGAATTCTCCGCGAGGCTGGCGCGACGCGAGGTCCTGCTGGGCCTGCATTTCCCGGCGGATTTTTCTCGCGACGTTGCGCTCGGGCGCCCGGCTAATGTGCAGGTCGTCATCGATGGCCGGCGCGCCAATGCCGGCCAGGTGGCGCTTTCCTACATGACGGCCATCGCGGCAGGGATGGGGCTTGAACTGGCCGGCGCCGAGCCGCAGTTTGTCACCCCGCCGCAGGCGGAGGTTCGCCACTGGTTCAACCCCAATCTGAATTATCGCTGGTTCATGGTGCCCAATCTCGCCGCCACCTTATCGATGGTCATTGCGCTGATGATCACGGGCAGCTCGATTTCCAGGGAGAGGGAACTGGGTACATTCGACCAGCTGCTGGTCTCTCCCAGCACGCCCCTGGAAATTATTGTGAGCAAGACCATCCCGGCGCTGCTCGGGGGTGGCATTGTCGGGATCCTGGTAGTGGGGGTCGCCATTCTTGCGTTCGATGTGCCTTTTTATGGCAGCTTCGCCCTGATGTTCGCGGCGATGTTCCCCTTCGTCCTTTCTGTCTCGGGGGTGGGCCTTTTGGTTTCGTCCCTCGCCAGTACCCAGCAGCAGTCCATGCTCGGCATATTCTTTGTGATGTCGCCCACCATAATGATTTCGGGGTTTGCCACACCCTTTGAAAACATGCCCGAGTGGTTGCAATACATCGGCCAGGCCAGCCCCCTCAAGCACTTTCTCATCATCGTGCAGGGCTCCTTCCTCAAGTCCATGCCGGCAGCGGACGTGTGGAACAATGTGTGGCCACTGCTGATCATCGCGGCGGTTTCCTTCACCACGGCAACCCTCTTCGTGCAGCGGCGCCTGCAGTAGGCAGAACCGTTTGAGGAGCGGATATCCCGCGACATCTGCTACACTGCTGGTCAGCTAATAACAGGCCGCCGGACAGGCGCCCCTCATCGACGGTGGTATCGCCCCATGAAAAAACTGAGTCTCATTGACAGCGCCTTCCTGATGCTCGAGAGCAGGGAGACACCCATGCACGTGGGCGGGTTCAACCTGTTCACACTGCCCGACGGGGCCGACGAGCAGGAGTTTCTGCATGGCCTGGCGGCCAGTATGCGCACGGCGGACGCCCTGCAACCGCCCTTCGGGGACAAGCTGAAGGTCGGGCGCCTGGGCATGATGGGGCCGCTTTACTGGGAGCCGGACACCGCGCTTGACCTGGACTACCACATCCGCCACTCCGCACTGCCCAAGCCCGGGCGCTTCCGCGAGCTGTTCGCGCTGGTGTCGCGCCTGCACGGTACCCTGCTGGATCGCAACCGGCCGCTCTGGGAAACGCACCTGATCGAAGGCCTGCCGGACCGCCAGTTCGCCGTTTACTCCAAGTTTCACCACGCCGCCATCGATGGCGTGCGCTCGATGCACCTGCAGCAGAGTATGTATTCCGCGGATCCCCGGGAGCGTATACACCACTCGCCATTGTCGATGGCGGCGCGCAATCGTTATCTCGAATCGCTGCATATCAGCCGTCCTCCCACCGAAGCGCAACAGCGCAATGTGGCCGAAATGCTGAAGGCGAGCTTCGACAGCAGCGGGCACATGCTCGGCGCGGTCCGCAAGTATGCCGGCGCCTGGCAGGGCAAGGGCGGGTCGCTGGTGGTACCCTGGCTGAACGTGCCCAAGTCCAGTATCAACACCCGGGTCGACGGTGCCCGCAGGTTTGTCGCCCAGTCCTGGTCCTTCGACCGCATTCGCGCGGTTGGCAAGGCGATGGATGGCACTTTCAACGACGCGGTGCTGGCGATGTGTTCAGGTGCACTGCGCACCTTCCTGCTCAATCACGGGGAGCTGCCCACCCAGTCACTCAAGTCGATGGTGCCGGTGTCCCTGCGCCGGGAAGGGGATGTGGATTCCTCCAATGCAGTAGGGGCCATCAGCGCCGACCTCGCCACCAATATCAAGGACCCATTGCAGCGCTTCCGGGCGATCAAGGCGTCGATGGAGGCCGGCAAGGCCATGTTCCAGGACATGTCGCCGGAGGAGGCGTCACTATTCCTGCAGTTGATCCAGTTGCCGGGCCTGCTGCTGATACCCATGGGGCTGGGCAGTCGCTTTCCACCGTACAGCACTGTGATCTCCAACGTGCCGGGCCCGCGCCAGCCGATGTACTGGAATGGCGCGCGGCTGGAGGGCATCTACCCGGCCTCCATCGTCACCGAGGGCATTGCGCTCAACATCACCCTGGTGACTTACGACAAGCAGGTGGATTTCGGCATCATGGCTTGTCGCCGATCCCTGCCGCAGGTGCAGCGCTTTATCGACTACCTGGAAGATTCGCTGGCGGAACTGGAAGAGGCGGCAGGTATCGGCAGGGCAGCAAGCGCGCAGCCGGCGAAGGCCGTCAGCCGGGGAACGAAAGCAGGAGCCCGACCCACAGCGAAGGCGAAGGCAAAGGCGAGCGTGAAAGTTAAAACGAAAGCGAAAACGCGGCGGCCGGCGCCTGCTCAACCCAAATCAAAGGCCGCGCCCGCAGTCCGGGCCAAGGCCAAGACCAGGGCCGGAGCGCAGAAGCCTAAGGTGAATGCGATACCCCGGCTGAAACCAAAGGCTGGCGCCAAAGTGGTGCCGAAGTCCCGAGCCCGCTCATAGGGGTCTGTCGGACTGAGAGCTGAGCCCTCAGGCAAACGCCTCTTTCAGCAAGGCAAAGGAGCGCTTGCGGTCCTCGAAGTAGTACATGTTGGTCACCGCCATGATTTCATCGGCCGCGTGTCGCGCGGCCAGTTCCTCCATCCTTGCGCGCACCTGCTGCGCGGTGCCGACCGCGCGACTGTCCTGGCGGCTGGCGATGAAGGCCTGCTCCCGCGCACCCAGCGGGTAGGCCAGGGCCTGCTGGGGCGTCAGTGACATTCCATCGTATTGACCCGAGAAGAAGCGGAACAGGTTGAGGTCATGGGCCAGTTGCAGCGCCCGGGCCTGCTCCTGCGAGTCGGCGCAGAACACGCTGATCGCCAGGATCGCATAGGGCTGCGCCTGCAGGGCGCTGGGCTGAAATCGGGACTTGTACAGGCCGATCATGCGGGGATCCGCCTGGGGGTTGATAAACAGGCCCAGGTTGTAGGGCAGGCCGCGCTGCGCCGCCAGGACCGCGCTATCCGGGCTGGAGCCGAGCATCCACAGCGGAATGTGCTCAGGCGGCCTGGGACTCACCACGGGACTCGCATTATCGTTCCACAGGTAATCACTGAGTTTGGCCACCAGTTCGGGAAAACGCTCGAACCTGGGACGACCATCGGCGGCCAGGGCGACCGCGGTCGACATGTCGGCGCCGGGCGCCCGGCCCACGCCGAGATCGACCCGGCCGGGATACAGGTTCGCAAGCAGGGAAAATACTTCCGCGACCTTGTAGGCGCTGTAGTGGGGCAGCATGATGCCGCCGGAGCCGATACGAATAGTACTCGTGGCAGCGCCGATCGCCGCCAGCAGCACTTCCGGCGCGCTGCCGGCCACGGCCCCGAAGGCGTGGTGCTCCGACACCCAGAAACGTTCATACCCCAGTTGCTCGCACCAGGCGGCCATCTCGATTGTCTCGCGCAGGGCGGCCGATGCCTGGTCGGGAGCGCGGGCCAGGGACTGGTCCAGGACGGATAACTTCATGGGGATCTTGCGGCTGTCTGACATGGGGGCGTCAGTGTAACGGAAACGTGGGGCGGGGTGTGGCAGCAGCCACAGGCTCCGCAAGCAGAGCCTGTGGCTGGGGCCGCGTTTAGAACTTGCGGAGCATACCGAAAACGACGACGCCTACGGAGCTGTCGTAAAAGTCGATATCGTGATCCGCTTCATACCAGCCGGCGGTGGTATTGAACGACCAGTCCTTCCAGCCGAAGGGCTCCGTGTAGAACACGGAGCCGCTGATCCCGTAATCGGTGGTGCTGTCGTCAATGGCGTAGATGGGGTTGGCCGCGTCGAAGTCGTATTCGCCGTAGCTGGCGTTTAACACATAGCGCCACTGGTCGCTGTGCTTGTAGATGTAGTTAACGGAGACCTCGCCGCCATCATTCGCCATGGCATCGCCATCCAGCCCCCTGTCGACATAGGCCAGACCGGGGGTCACCAGGTGGCGCTTGTCCGAAGAGGAGAATTCGTAAAGCATATCAAAGCGGCTGACATCACCATTGCGGTCCAGCAACCTGCGCTGCGCATCGCTCAGCGCCAGGCTCTCGCCGCTGCGCTCCTTGTCGATATCGACCTCGGTAGCCGTGTACCTGACTTCGAGCCCGCTGCTCATGAACTGTTGCCAGAAGACCCGGAAACCCTTGCTGGTGCGGTCGGTGTCGCTGCGCCTGGCGTTAGTCAGGTAGGGATCGCTCCAGACCTGGGTATCGACGCTGGTGGATTGCAGGCTCGCGCCGATCAGGCCGGCAGTGCCGACATCCTGGCGCACGCCCGCGAGTGTGCTCATGTCGAACGCTACGAAATCTTCCAGCAGGTTGCCAACGAACAGTTGGGTGCGGGTTTCTTCAAAGGTGTAGGACAGTTCGAAGTTGAGCGAGGGGATGGCTCCGCCCTCGCTGCTGTTCGGATCCTCGGCAAGGTTATTGACGGTTTTGTTACCGACATTGACCTTGCCGTTGATGATACTGGCCAGCATGTTTGACTTCACGGATACGCCGCCGGCACCCACGTTCAGGTAACCGCTGAAGCCGCCCTTGTCGGGAATAACCACTGCCGCCTGGGTCGATGCCGCGAACGCGCAGCCCCATGCCAGCGCCATGCCGGCTGCCATTTTTGACGGGGTTGAAACCAGTTTCTTGCTCATAAAGTGTCCCTTTGTTCGGATGCAGGTCGTTTACACTTCCACTCTTGTTCGGGCCCGGCGGATTGCGCGAATTTTACCCCATTTCGGCTGTTTCCATGCCTTCTGTAGCGGGTATTGGTAATATTTACCAAGCTGATGCGATCGGCGGGGGGCAATGCGCATGCCGCTTCAGGGGCACGATGACGCTGCAATGACGAGGCCTACCGGAGACCTATGAATCAACATCTGGAACTGCTGCTGCTATGGGCCGGCGGCTTCTCGCTGTTGGGCCTGGCCGCCGCGGTCGTGGGTGTGCCCTGGGTGGTGGCACGCCTGCCGGCAGACTATTTCAACCAACCCCAGCGGGCGGTATGGCGCGAGTGGGGAGATGAGCCCTGGTTCGCCCTGGTGCTGGGCGGCATCAAGAACCTGGTCGGCGCGCTGCTGGTGCTGCTGGGGATGGTGATGCTGGTGACCCCCGGCCAGGGCCTGTTGACCCTGCTGGTGGGGCTGCTGCTGATGAATTTTCCCGGCAAATACCGGCTGGAGCGATGGCTGGTCGGGCGCCGCGGCGTATTGACCGCCCTCAACTGGCTGCGCCGCCGCGGCGGGCATGCTCCCTTCGAGCCGCCGACGTACTAATCCCGCTTCCTTCGCTTTATAATTGGCCTGTGGCACGCTCCCCGAGGATTCGCTCCCATGCTCGAAAAAATGTTTTCAATCGGTTTCGACCTGGCAACCCTGCCGGCGCGCATGACGCTCAGGGGGGCAAAGGCCGCGATCGCCGTGCCCGGCGATGTCGAGCACTTCCTGCGTGAGATTCGCCAGGCCTCCAACGAGGTCGCCAGGGAGATCCAGCAATTGATTGACAGCGTCGACGCGGAAATGAGCCAGAAAACCGCCCACCTGAGCCCGGCCCAGAAGCAGCAGGCCGCGAACCTGGCCCTCGGCGCCGCGGAGCAACACCTGAGTATGGCGGCGGTGAATCTCCTGCGGGCCCTGTGGCTCGCCATGGAGTCGAACCGCAGCCTCCGCAACCGGCGCGACCCGGTCATCATCGAGCACGAGGGTTAGTGCTCCAGCATCGCCTGTAAGCTGTCGAGCGTCGCCGTGGCGCCAGTGGTCAGCGGAATCTGCGCCAGCACGAAGCGGTCTGGCCGCACCAGGGTTATCGCCGGTTCAGCGCTTCCAAGAAAACCCGCCAGTGACAGGTCATTGCTGGAAAGACATGGTTCGTAAAGCGTCGGCGCCAGTGCCCGCCACAGGGGATGCGACGCAACCCCAACCGGGACCGCGGCGGCCCCATTAAGCAGTGCGGAAAAACCCTGACCCAGCAATTCATCGAGGAGTATGTCGCCATTGCCGCCACGCACCAGTGGCTGGGGCAGCATGCGTCCGCCGCTGCCGTCCTGCAGGAACCAGCCCCGGGGCAGGCGCACGTCGCTCAGCGGCGCCACGGCGCTGGCACCGAAGTTGGCCGCTGCGGCGGGGTCCGTATTAATCGCGGCGAACATCGCATCGCGCGCGGCAGCGGCCGCCGGGTCGGTGGGCTGGATCTGGTCCCCCAGCGCAACCGCCAGATCGACCATGGCTTTTGCCGCCTCGCGGCGCTCCAGGTCATAGGTAGCCAGCAGCGCTGGTGGGCAGTGAACCCGCCGAGCACCCGCGCCAGTTTCCATGACAGGTTGCGCACATCGCGGATGCCGGCGTTCAGACCCTGGCCGGCGAAGGGCGGTGTCATGTGGGCGGCGTCACCGGCGAGGAATATCCGACCCTCGCTGAAGCGCTCGGCCACCACGGCGCTGAAGCTGTAGACGCACTTGCGGTACACCTCGACGGCAGCCGGGTCGGTGTGCTGCGCCAGTAGCCCCCTGATGCGCCCGTCCTCCAGCATGTCCTCGTCGCGTTCATCGCCCACCAGCATCCACTCCCAGCGGCGCTCGGCGCCGGGCCGGATGATGGTCATGGCGGGCCGCCGCGGGTCGCAATAGAAGCGGCAGGCGGGTTCATCCCCCAGGTATGTGTCCACAGTATCGATGACCAGCCATTGCTGCGGCAGGCGCTCGCCTGTCATTGCAATGCCAAGGCCCTGGCGCACGCTGGAACGACCGCCGTCGCAGCCCACCAGGAAGTCGGCGCGAAGGCGCTGTTCGATGCCCGTGCTGCCGCGCAGCACCGCTGTAACCCCCTCGCCGTCCTGCTCGAAGCGCAGCAGCTCAGTGAGGTGGCTTACCGTGACACAGGGGAAGCGTGACAGGCCGCTGAGCAACTGTCGCTCCAGGGTCGGCTGATCGAAGGTATTCTGCAGGCAGAATCCGTAGGGGCGCGCGGTGAGATCCGTGGTGAACAGCTGGACCCCGTCGCCGTTGATGTAGTCGGCGACAAAACCCTGCCGGATATTGCCCAGCGCCGTATCAGCCAGGCCGACGGCCTGCAGGGTGCGCAGGGATTCGCCGTCCAGCGCCACCGCCCGCGGCTCCGGTACGCAGCCTGGATTGCGCTCCACCAGAACCGTTGCAACACCTTCGGACCCCAGCAGGTTGGCCAGGGTGAGGCCGACGGGGCCAGCGCCAACGATGAGTACGCTGGTCTGGGTGGGCAAGCTCATGGCGCTGCCCGCGACACGATCCGGTTGCGCTGCGCGCCGAGGTCGATCTGGCCATCGGGGGTTTTGGCCCGAGGCCTGCATGTCATCACCGTCCTTGAGGTAATCCGGGTCCTTCAGGGCGTTGTTGATAAACAGCTGCCAGCGCTTGGCGTCCGGCAGCAGCCGGGCGATCAGCATCTTGAGGCCGCCGGGCGCCTTCACCGCGGTACCGCCCGGCGTGCCGGTGACCATCAGGTCGCCGGGCGCCAGGTCCTGCAATTCGGACAGTTCTGTGAGTGTCTCCGCAGGTTTGTAGGAGAGATCGGCCGCGAAGGCGTGCTGGCGGGTTGCGCCATTCACCGTCAGGCGCAGCTCGATCTCATCCAGCCGGGCCAGGTCGGCCGCGTCCACCAGGGTCAGCCAGGGGCCGGTGGGGCCGAAGGTGCGGTAGCTCTTGCCCTTGTAAAACTGCGTCTGGGGCAGCTGCACATCCCGCGCGGATACATCGTTGTGCAGCACCAGGGCACCGACGTAGTCGGCGAGGTTGTCCCGGGTCACCTTGACCGGGCCGGTGACGGCGCGGCGCAGCACCAGGCCGATTTCCACCTCGTAGTCCAGCAGGCGCACGTGGGGCGGGCGCACCACGTCGGTATCAGCCGGTGCCAGGCAGGACGAGGCCTTGCGAAAAAACGTGTTGAAGGGCAGTTTGCCCGAGGCGATGCCGATCTCGCGCAGGTGCGAGCTGTAGTTGAGGCCCTGGGCGATCAGCTGGCGGTCGGCGGTGACCGGGCACAGCAGTCGCAGCCCGGCGAGTTCCCGGTCCGGCGCCGGATTGGCGGCCGCGGCGCGTGCCAGCGTCGATGCCGCTGCTCCATCAGCTGACGCAGTGCTGGTCGCAGCCACTGCCAGGGTCTGGACGCGAGAGCCCAGCACAAGGCCCCAGCGGGGTGTGCCGGCATCGTCGAAGCGAACGATATTCAAGGCCATGTGTATGTCTCCGAAAAGTGGCTGTTGTCGTTGGGGGTAAGGGTGGTTTGTCCGTCAGTCCGGCAGGCTCTTGCTGCGCAGCGCTGTTGCCAGCAGTCGCAGTTCGCGTACACCGAAGCCGGAATCGGTCAGCAGGTTGCGCAGCAGGTGACCGAGTTCGCGCCAGCCCAGGCGCGGGCGCAGAAATGCCTGCGGCACGGGCGGGCCCCAATTGGCGAGGCCGGCGGTGGACATGGCGTGGTAGCCGGTAGGGCGCGCCGCATCGAACAGGTCGCCGTCGGCGAAGTGCTCGAACTTGCGGCCATCCGGCCCGAACCAGTAGTCGAATATCTGGCTGCCGAGAATATGCCGGCCGATTCCCCAGGCCCGGCGGAAACCCTGCTGCTGCAGGACCTGGCCTCCCATGCCCACCTCATCCAGGTCGGGCACCTCGAAGGCCGCGTGTTCGAAATCCAGCACCGGCAGTCGCGCCACCACGAAGGTGTGGTGATCCGCAGGCTCGTCACCGCGATCGCAGCGCATGAACGCCACCGCCGGTCGACCGTCAGGCAGCGCCTGCACGTCGGAGGGAATCAGGCCGAGGGTGTCGATGTAAAAGCGCGCGGTGTCTTCCCAACGCGGTGTGCCCAGCACCATATGCCCGAGCCGCAGCACGCGGGAGGGCCTGCGAGCCGGGCGCTGCGGCGCGTTGATGCGGGATCGGTCCGGGCCGCGGTTGGCCAGCGGTGCCGGACCACAGGGCGGCAGTTCCCGCCAGTTGTCGAACCAGGCGACCCTTACCTGTACGCCGTTGGGGTCGTGCAGTATTACGCCCGGGGGTTGGCCGGGCAGGTCCTGTGGACAGGGTGCCGGTGCGCCGGCCCGCTGCGCCAGCCGTTCCAGTTCCTGTGGGGACTTTACTGCGAAGGTGGGGCCGATAAACGCGGCGACGCCCGCCCTGCGGTAGATCACCGCGACCGGCGCACCGGCCTCTGCCGCGAAGTGCAGGCTGTCCTGCGGGCCGTTGCTGCACTGCAGTCCGAAGGCCGTGAAGAATGCCCTGGCGCGCTCTGGCTCCGGGCCGGCAAATTCCAGCAACGCCAGGTCATGCGCTTTTACCCAGGGATCCTGCGCCCGCGCAACAAGCTGGTAGGGTGCCCCGGAGTCGGGGTGGGTGGCGGGAGAATTCATCGGATTTCCATTAAACTTGCAATATGGCAAAATAAAATACTTGTATATTTGTCATATTGCAAGTATTTTTTACACGTTGTCGCCAAGGAGCTAAAACCGATGCCCCAGACTGCCCGGGCCAGCGCCCCCCGACGCCAGCAGCAGCGTGCCCTGGATACCCGTGCGGCACTGCTGCAGACCGCCGTCACTGCCTTCAGCGAGAGGGGGTTCGAGAGCGTCTCGGTGCGCCAGTTGGAGGAGGCGGCCGGTGTCAAGCGCGGCCTGGTGGCATACCACTTCGGTGACAAGGAGCAGCTGTGGCGGACCGCCGTGGACCAGTTGTTCACTGCGCTGAGGGAAGACTTTGTGGGAAGGGTGGAGACCCTGGCCGATGTGTCACCGCAGGAGGCTGCGCGCGCGATGGTAAGGGCCTTTGTCCGTTACAGCGCGGCGCATCCGCAGCTCAACCGGCTGATGATGCAGGAGTGTACCAACGACTCCTGGCGGGTAGCCTGTGTCGTGGGTGAGCACATCCGCCCGTTGCTGCAGACGCTGGCGCAGGCGCTGCCGGCGGCGTCACAGCTGCTATGGGGCGATGGTGACCCGCATCGCTATTACCTGTTTATCGGCGCGGGCGCGTTTGTCTTCAGCGCCGAGCAGGAATGCCGGCAGCTGTTCGGTGTCGACCCGCGGGCGGAGGATTTCGTGGATCGACACGCGGACCTGGTTGCAAACCTTCTGCTGCAACATTGATCGCTGCGTAATGCGGGCCGCCTGACGGACGCCGGTCAGGCAAGCTGCAGGGCAAACGGCTTCGGCTCACCCTCCCTGGCCGGAATGGTATTGCCGATACTGCGCAACACGTTCAGCAGGGCGGGTAGGTGATGGGCGATTATGGGTATGCCGGAGGTCAGCACCGCCGCCGACATATCCCGCTGGGGATCGGCCCAGGCGAATTTGTTGACCAGGCCCACATGACCGAAAGCCTGGCGGCTGTTGGGCCCCCACACGCCGAAGGGTTCGTCCCCCAGCATCAGGCCGGCGCTGAAGCGCATGGGAATGAAGAGGGTCCTGTCCAGGGTGCGGTTGCCGAATTCCTGTACCGCGCGCGCCACGGTGCGCTCGGAGCAGATACGCCGCCGGCCCCACTTGCCGCCATTGAGCATCATCTGGAAAAAGCGGCTGGCCTCCTCGGCGGTGCCCGCCAGGTTCCCGGAGGGAATGATGGCTTGCTGGAAGCGCGGGTCGTTGGCGATCTCCTCCAGCGACGCGATGTCAGTGCCCAGGGCGCGCTTGATAAAGGCGCTCATCAGCGGCCCCGGCCGCGGCCCGGTGGCATAGGTCTGCGCCAGGTCGTCGCGGTACTCATCTTCTATGCCGTAGCTGAAATACTTCATACCCATGGGTTCGCGGATTTTTCTGGCGATGTAGGCGTTGATGTCCTCGCCGGTAACCTTGCGAATAACCCGCTCCAACACGAAACCGCCGGTGATGGCGTGGTAAGCCAGCTTGGAACCGTCGGTGACGATGGGCTCGGCATCGCACAACAGGTCCCAGGTCTGGTCCTCGTCCCACAGCACTTCGAGGGCGACGTCTTTTGGCAGGCCCGGGATGCCGCCGCGGTGCGCCAGGATCTGGTGGATGGTGATATTGTCCTTGCCCTTGCGCGCGAACTCGGGCGCGTAAAACGCCACTGGGTCCGACACATTGATCAGCCCTTCTTCCTGCAGCATGTGCATCAGCAGTGCGGTGATGCCCTTGGACGTGGAGTACAGGCACATCGGGGTGTCGGGCGTCGCGAGCACTTTTTGGCTTTCGGGTCCGTCGTTGGGACCATTGCCGCGCACATGCCCGATGGCACGGGACAGCAGTACCTTGCCCTGGTGGCGGATACAGGCAGTGATGGCGGGGTGCACGCCGGTTTTATACATCCGGATGATACTGTCCCAGATGCGGTCCACGTCGGATTGCAACAGGCCAAGCTCCCGGGCATCGACTTCCTTCCTGCTGTCGATCGTGATGACCGAGTCGAGGTCGCGGGGAATGTCGCTCAGGTGAAAAACATGTTTGCGCAGTAGCTTCATTATTATGCTCCCTCCGGGGATTGATAAGGCTGCGATAGCGCCATGTTAGGCGCAAGGCACTGCACAGTGCAACGCACCGCCGGGGTGCGCGTTGCGCTGCCGCAGGTACTCGATACGGGATGGTGCTTGCTGCTCATGGAGCCGCAGCTGTGACCAGCCAGACCGCACACTGCATATCCAGCGCACCCGGCTGAAAATAGGGTTGCAGCGCAGCCTCGATCGCCGGGAACACGGTATCCAGCACAGCCTCGGGCTGGCCCGTGAGCAGCCTGGCCAGCGGGCCGATCTGGGCCAGTTCTCGCGCGGCTTCCGCCAGCTCCCCGGCCTGGCTGGTGCGCAGCGTGGTGACGAAGGGTTGCAGCGCCACCTGGGTGAAACCGGCTCCGCCCAGGATAGCCTCGACCCGCGCCGGATCCGCGAAAGCGAAGGGCCCGGGCGCACCGGGTGGCGGAGGCTCCGGGGGCGGCAGATGCTGCAGGGCCGCCTGCAGTGGAATCCTCACCCACTCGTTGCTTTTCATGGGCTGCCAGCAGCAGAACGCGAGCCGTGCCCCGGGCTGCAGCGCGCGGCGCAGGTTGGCGAAAGCCGCCGTCGGTTCGTCGAAGAACATCACCCCGAAACGGGAAAACAACAGGTCGAAGCTGGCTGGCCCGAAATCATGGGTGGCGGCATCGGCCTGCAGGAATTCGAGTGCCCCCCGGCCCTGCGCCGGCGCCCGGGCATTGCGCCGCGCAACCTCGAGCATGGGTTCGGAGATGTCGACGCCCAGGACGCGGGCGGACTCGCCGAGGCGCTGCGCCAGCATAATGCTCTGGCTGCCGCCGCCGCAGCCGATATCGAGGGCATTCCTGCAGCCCTCCAGTGCCGCATGATCCAGCAGGGCCTCGCAGATGGGGCGCAACAGGCGCGCCATGGTTTCATCGTCCCTGGCCCAGCGCCTGCCGGCCTCACCGTTCCAGTATTCAAGCTGTTCCGCGTTGCGCATCGAGTTGCTCCTGTTTCGCGTTTCCCAGTATCGGACATCCCGGGGGCTGCCATAGTTGATCAGTATCATGTATTTCTGGATCTGACATCAGCCACAATGACCGCTATCATGGCTTACCCCCGGCAGTGAGGATTCACCATGCGCTATTCAGGCCCCCGGCAGTTGCTGTTAACCCTGGCACTGCTCATCCCGCTGGCGGCTCTGGCGCAGGGCGAGGCCCAGCCCCTGCAGAGCGACTGGCTGCAGCTGGTCAAGGGTTACCGCGACCCGGCCAGCGGGGTGGAAATGCGGGAAGTGGAGTACGGGGAAGAGGCGGGCACCCGCACCGTGACCCTGGCGATCCCGAAATCCGCCATGGCCGACCCTGCGGATATCGAGGAAGTGGTCGTCATCGGCCGGCGCCCGGACAAACCCGAGCCGCTGGATATCAGCTTCGAGTGGCTGGACGATTACGACAGCGATAACTACGGCCTGGTGATCCGCCTCGGCAAGGACTCCAATTGGCCGATCCGCCTGTACCTCGATTCTGCGCCGGGATATATCTCGCCCTGAGGGGCGGGAGAACACCATGGCGGCGACATTGGGCCATCGCAGGGAGCTCTGTTTCTGGGGTTGGGGTTACGCCGATGCAGGACTTACCGATGCGGAGCAGGCGCATGTGCGGAAGCTGGCCGGCCAGTTGGGGGCGGGTGTCACTCCCGGCCCGCCTCCCCGGCTGGAGGACTTCGACCTGCGCGCCCCGCGCATCGCCGCGCCCGCTGCGCTGCAATCCATCCTGTCCTGTACACCCTATGACCGCATCACCCATGGCTACGGCAAGTCCTTCGCCGACCTGGTGCGGATGCAGCAGCGGGTCATGCCCAACCCGCCGGACTGGGTGGCGTTTCCGCGCAGCGAGGACGACATCGATGCCTTGCTGGAATTCGCCGCCGCCAGCGGCGCCGCGCTGATTCCTTTCGGCGGCGGCACCAGCGTCTGCGGTGGCGTGGAACCGGACGTGGGTGGCGACTACGCCGCTGCGATCAGCGTTGACCTGCAGTACCTCAACCGGGTGCTGGAAGTTGACCGGGCCAGCCGCGCCGCGCTGATCGAGGGGGGCGCCCTGGGCCCGGAACTGGAAGCCGCCCTGAAAGCCCACGACCTCACCCTGCGCCACTATCCGCAGAGTTTCGAGTTCTCCACCCTGGGCGGCTGGATTGCCACAAGGGCGGGAGGCCATTTCGCCAGCAACTACACCCATATCGACGATTTCGTCGAGAGCGTGCGCATGTTGACCCCGCAGGGCGCGATGGAGAGCAGGCGCCTGCCTGGTTCCGGCGCGGGCCCTTCGCCCGACCGGATGATGATCGGCTCCGAGGGCACCTTGGGCTTTATCACGCGGGCCTGGATGCGGTTGCAGGACCGCCCGCGTTTTCGCGCATCGGCCAGTGTGAACTTCGCCGGTATGCCCCAGGCCGCCGCCGCGGTGCATGCCATCAGCCAGGCGGGGCTGTTTCCCAGCAACTGCCGCCTGCTGGACCCCCTGGAAGCCCTGGTGAACGGGGTGGGGAATGGCAGCACGGCGCTGCTGGTACTGGCTTTCGAGTCGGCCGATCATCCCTTGCAGGCCTGGATGTCCCGCGCGCTCGAGCTGGTGGCCGACCATGGCGGGCGCTGGGACCAGGCCAGTGTCGAGCGTTCCATGACAACCGCCGCGGTGACAACGCCGGAAGAGGGCGAGCACCGCAGGGGCGCCGCGGGCGACTGGCGCAACCAGTTCCTGCGGGCGCCCTACTACCGCAATTACCTCACCCCGGCGGGCCTGATCCTGGACACCTTTGAAACCGCCATCACCTGGGACCGGTTCGACGCTTTCTACGCCGGCGTGCGGGAGCGGGTTGGCAGGGTGCTGAAGGAGGTCAGTGGCGCCGAGCCGATGCTCAGCTGCCGTTTCACCCATGTGTATCCCGACGGCCCGGCGCCGTATTTCACCCTTTACTGCATGGGCAGCAAAACCGGTGATATGGGCGCTATGCTGGATCGCTGGCGCACCATAAAGCTGGCGGCCAATGAGGCGGTGACCAGCTTGGGCGGCACGGTGACCCATCACCACGCCGTGGGACGCGATCATCGCCCCCTCGGCTACGACCTGCAGGTACCGCCACTGTTTCGGCGGGCCTTCGCCGGCGCCCGCCAGGCCCTGGACCCCACCGGCATGATGAACCCCGGGGTGCTGCTGGATACGCCCCACCGCGGCGCGGTCGGCGGCGGCGTGCTGCGGCATCCGTCCTGAGCAAGTTTCCACCATCACAAGGAAAGTCTTTATCATGCTGAATCGCTTGGTCCTGGTCCTCTGCGTCACGCTGCTGGCGGCCTGCTCCGATGGCAACAATTATCCTCCTGTGGTGGGGCCTGCCCTGGCGCCGCTGGAGGAGTCTGTCGCGCTGCCCAACGGCCCGATCATGGGTCAGGCCTCTGACCGCGCCGACACCTGGGAATGGCTGGGAGTGCCCTACGCCGCGGCGCCGGTGGGGGAGTTGCGCTGGAAGGCGCCGCGGGAGGTGACTCCCTGGACGGATACCCTAGCGGTGCAGGCGTTGCCGCCAGAGTGCCCGCAATTCAATTTTTTTGGTCGGTACGTCGGAGAGGAAGACTGCCTATACCTTAATGTCTGGCGCCCCCGGAGCCAGGAGCGGGACCTGCCGGTGATGGTGTGGATACACGGTGGCTCCAACAGAACCGGCGCGACCAACTGGCCGGTATTCAATGGCGCTAACCTGGCCGCCGCCGCGAACATCGTGGTGGTGACTGTCCAGTACCGGCTGGGCCCCCTCGGCTGGCTCTACTACGCGCCCCTGCAGGATGGCGACAGTAACGATAACTCAGGCAACTTCGGTACCCTGGATCTCATCGCCGCCCTGCGCTGGGTACAGGACAATGTCAGCGCATTTGGCGGCGACCCTGACAACGTGACCGCCGCCGGCGAGTCGGCCGGCGGCGCCAATATTCTCTCCCTGATGCTGAGTGAGCAGGCCAGCGGCCTGTTCCAGAAGGCCATCGTGCAGAGCGCTGGCGGGAGCGTTACCAGCACTGCCAATGCGGCCGACGCCGCATCCAGGTTGGTCGATGAGTTGATGGCCCTGGAAGGCGTTACCGAGAGACCGCAGTCCTCCGCCGAAATGGCGGCCTACCTGCGCGGCAAGAGCGCACAGGAGATCATCAGCAACAACCCCGGCACACCGGCCATTTTTGGCGATGGCCATGTCATTCCGGCAGCGGGTTATGACCTGTTCGCCAGTGGCGAGTTTCCCGGCAAGGTGCCCCTGCTGGTCGGCACCAACAAAGACGAGTTCAAGCTCTACACCAACCCGCTTGGCTACAACGTGATGCCCGACGCCAGTGATGAACTGCGGGAAGTGGTCGGTCGCTACGTAAGCGACCTGTGGCGGGTAACTGCCGCCGATAGTATCGCGACCCGCTTGCGCGCCCTGGATGACTATCCCGACATCTATGTCTACCGCTTTCACTGGGGCTCGCCCAATGGCGAAGGTAACAGCCCGCTTCCCCTGAATCTTGGTGCCACGGGCGGGGCCCATCATGGCGCCGAGATTCCGTTCATGTTCGGCAATTGGGATACCTTCCTCATCGACGAGTACAAAAATCTGTTATACACGCCCGACAACGCTGCCAGCCGCGAGGCCATGGCCGCAGTGATGGTCGATTACTGGGGCAGTTTCATCCGCCAGGGCGACCCCAATGGCGGCAGCCAGCCACCCTGGTCACCCTGGAGCAATAGTGAGGGCGACTTCAAAGCCATCGTGCTCGACATCAACTATGACGACAACCAGCCGCTCATAGGCGAGGATTACAGCGTCTGGACCGTGGATTCCGTGCTGACCGAGGTACGGGCCAACGTTGTAGAGCCCCTGTTATCGGAGCTGATGCCCTACCTCGAGAGTTGGCTGGGTGATTGAGCAAACTATTGACTCACTATGCCTTCGTCCTTATAGTACCGGCCCTCACCGCGCCTGTAGCTCAGCTGGATAGAGTACCTGGCTACGAACCAGGCGGTCGCACGTTCGAATCGTGCCAGGCGCGCCAATCAAATCAAAGACTTACGCATTCGCGCTCGATCTTCTTCAGAACCTAACGTAGGGTTTTCGTAGAGTTTTGCTCTACGATTTCCACGTTCGCTCGATGCGCGCCGCGGCGTGACTCAGATGATCCGGTGCCAGGTGCGCATAGCGCAGCACCATCTCATACGACTTCCAGCCGCCCAGTTCCATCAACTCCTGTAACGACGTGCCGTTGGTGACATGCCAACTGGCCCAGGTGTGGCGCAGATCATGGAATCGAAATGCCGTGATCCCGGCCCGCCTGAGGGCACGTTTCCAGCCAGAACCCACGCGCTCCATGCGCTTGCCCTGGTACGTAAAACACCAGCGGCCGTGATCTCCCTCGACCGCCCTGAGGGCGAGAATGGCATCGTTGTTCAGGGGGATGCCACGTCCCTCGCCGTTTTTGGTGGTGCCGTGGTCCAGCCAGGCCACCCGACGGTCAAAATCCACCCGGTGCCATTCCAGGTTCAGGATTTCGCCCATGCGGCAACCTGTTGCCAGTCCAAACGACACCACCGGGCGCAAATGCGCCGACAGTGCCTCCAGCAGAGCATCGGCTTCCTGGCGTGAGAGAAAGCGCACACGGCGCCTCGGCTCACTCAACATCCGGATGCGGGGAAAGCGCTCCAGCCACCCCCACTCATCCCGGGCCAGGTGCAGAATACGTCGCACAATCTCCAGCGCCCGGTTCACCGTGGCGTTGGTTACGCCCTCAACGTCCTTGCGATGGCGGATAAACGGCTGCAGGGACTCCATCGAGATCTCATTGAGCATGAGCTCGCAGAGAAAGGGGTCCAGCTGCCGCAGGTGGTCGCGACTGGATACGAGGCGGCTGGGGCTATCCAGTTCACCGACGTAGCGCAGCACGGCCTCCTTCCAACTGCGATCGGGCTGCAGTGGTTTCTGTTGTGCATCGTATGCGTCTGCCTTGAGGCGGATCAGGAACTCGGTGGCAGCGTCTCGGTCTTTAAGCCTAGTGCTCTGGCATACTCGGCGTCCGTCTGGCAAGACGACGTCGATCCACCAGTAGGGCGAGTCCTTACGCTGGTAGAGTCCTTTTTCTCGGGCCATAGATTTTCCTCCTTGGCCCGCCCTCGACGTTTATAGTCGTCAAGCCAGGCATCCAGGTCAAGTCGATCCCAGATATTGCGGTGGCGGACCCGGATGGGGGGCGGGCCGACCGCTCGAAACAGCGTCACGCCCAGTCCCACATAGGCCGCGGCCTGTGCCTCGTTGAGGCCGCGGATGGTGGGGGGCTGCAGTACCGGTGTGGTGGGGCGATCGGGGGTATTTCTTTGCACGGGGATCACCTGCCCAGGTAGACCGCGGTAATTTGTTCCCTGACATGGCCCAACTCCTGGCTGATGGCCAGTCGGGCCTGCTGATCGGCCTGTTGCTGCGCCAGAGTCAGTGCCTTTTTGGTAGGGCCGCCCGCATGGGGGGAGGGCCAGCCGGTGAGTTCCCTGTACCGCTGCTGGGCATACGCATGGCGCAGGCCGTGCATTTTCGATAACCCGGCATTGGCGGTGTGGCGCTCGTAGATTCGCAGTTGCTCGACATAGTTCCGGCCCCTCGGAATCAGGGCGCCCAGCCCGGCAAGCCGTTTGGCCTGTTCCAATACATCGCGCTGCTCCTGGGTGCGGATGGGTACAGTGCGTTCCCGCCCGCCCTTGGTCCATGCTGGCCTTGAGTTGCAGGTGCCTGCCCCGAGCGGCCCAGCGAGGCTGAATCTTGATGGCTTCCTCGCGTCTGAGCCCGAAAGCCTGTTGCAGCCGCAGACTCATTCGGACGTGTTCATCCTTGATCCGGCTGAGTTGCTCCCCAGTCAGGTCTTTGGCCTTGCTGGTGTCGGACACGAACTGCCGGTCCGGTATCCCATAAAAGTCATTGGAGCCGGCCACCACGGCCCGCTTGTTAACCTTCTCGGCCCACCAGCGTAAACAGCTCATGCGGTTTTTGATGGTCCCGGGGGAGAGGTTTAGGCCCAGCCAGTGGTTCACCAGGGCCTGGACATGTTTCTGTTTGAGGCCTGTGGCCTTCAGTTGCCTGAAGCCCAGGTCGTGTAACTGGTTGGCGATGGCGCTGAGTTGGCGTTCCCGGCCTATCCGGGTTTCAAAGCTGCCTTCATGGCTGTGCTTGCATAACATTTTCAGTTGGTAGTTCAGGTCGCGCATAGTGCTGTTTCCTTCGGTGAGTGTTTCTGATCACCTGGCAACAATGCTGCGCAGGTCCGGCAAGCGGTACGATCACGGGACACCAATCCCGGTTGACCTGAATGTGTCTGGCCATAGACAACACGGTGTGTTTTCGAACGAAAACTGGCCCGTGCCAACCAACGGTTATCCAGTCAGAGGCTGGGGTGGAATTGCCTCCTTTTTTAAGAAAAGCAGAATGCACTGACCGCCAGTGCGCTTGCGGGGTTGAAGAAACTCTCGATTGATCTGGGCCGAAGTGCCCGGCCATCAACAGCGGTTATGGAACAGATCCCCGTAACAAGCAGGATTAATTTGAAGGTGCGTTAGCCAGACAATGCGGTATCGCTATGATTCGAAGATGGACCCGGTCATGACAGACCGTTGCGTCATAGTGGCCCTGAGTGACGCGTTCAGCAGATTCCAAAACAACCGGACTCTGCCTGCCCCATTCGCTTTCGCAAGGCGGGGTCTTCCTTACCACTTTTCCGCAGTGGCCGCGTCTAGTGGGTCCACCATACGAACACGGAATACGGGTGTCTCAGAGAATTCAGTCTGGAACTGCAGTGGTTTTGGCGCTGGGAGCCTCCGCACCGATGGCCCCCGGCCGCCTCGATCCCGGGAAGCCTCGCTGGCATCGCTGCATTGGGTGGTGCAAAACGACTAAAACCGGCTCATCCGATGCTGGTTCCACTGGAAACAGTCGTGGCGGAATTAAGATTTTATGGTTACGGGAAATTTACTGAATAATCTCGCGCTGCCCACGTCACTACCCGCATTCGCGTATTAGTGACGTGGGCTCATGCCGCACAAACTAGATCCATCAGTTTATTTCGTTTAATTTGATTATTTCGTTTGTTTCGAATATTCTGGCGAACAGGAGTTGCGCCAAGGTTAACTCCAGCCATGATGAAAGAGATGCCATAGGGGATTCCAGCTCCCAGGCACAATAGGAATACGGTGAGATAGATTATGAATACTGCACACGAATATGAACGTCTGCCAGATAGTGAGGCTACCCGACTTGCCAGGGCGAGCGACGGCGGAACTAAGCAAGCTATTGAATGAAAAACCTGCTAATCCATCGTGCAGTATCGCCAGGATCGGACGGGCACGACCTGATCTTGCCACGTCAGGCCGCTTGTACTGCTGAGGGATTTGTTGGCAGACATGGCTCAAGAGGGAAATACGGTAACCCGTCGTTCCAATGCATGCCGAAATGACAACCCAGCAGGCAGCAGATATTCTCAATGTCTCCCGCCCCTATCTGGTTAAACTGCTGGAGCGGGGTGAGCTCCGGGTTTACCAAGGTCGGAACCCATAGGCGAATTCGGTTTGAAGACCTGATGGCCTATAAGAAGACGTGCAGGGTGCAAAGTGAGCAGGCAATGGATGAGCTTGGTAAAGCAGGCGCAGGAAGATAACCTGGGATACTGATGAGTTTTACTGTTATCTACGACGCCTGTGTTCGGCCGCAACTCGGCGGGATCGCCGTTCCACCAGCTGATGTAGCCGCCGTACACGTTGCGCGCGCTGACATCGACGGCGCCGTAATACTCGACGGTCCATGGTTCGATCACCACGGAGTCCGGCAGCTTGACCGTCTCCGCGATCTCGTCGGGCGTGAAGCCCAGATTGATGAGTCGCACGGTCTGGTCGTGTACGTACTGCATCGCGTCCCGGTAATAGGTCAGGATCTTGCTGATCTCGGACTTGCCCTCGACGGTTTGCCCATGGCTGGGCACCAGGTAGTCGGCTTCGTAGCTGCGCATCCGGTCGATCGCGCCGATCCAGCGCTCGATGTCGCGCGGCCGCGTGCCACGCAGCGAGTGGAGTTGCGGAAAGGTCGGCCCCTGGATCTCGTCTCCCGAGAGCAGAACCTTCTGCTCTGGCAGGTAGACTCCCAGGTGGCTGGCGGCTTCTCCCCCAGTGGAGAAGAAGACGAAACGAAAGCCGGCGAGTGTCATTTCCGTCTCGCGGTCCCTCGGAACGAACGTGTTCGGCTCGATGTAGCCGTTACTGCCCAGCACATTGAAACCGCAGCAGCCGACGTGGAAGTGCTCGCCCTCCGCGTCAGGCGGCAGGAGCGCCCCGTACATGTAGGCTGCGCGCAGCCCCATGATCGGCCCCACCAGCGCGTTCTCGACCGCCGCCTCTGTGATGAAATTATCGGTTGCGATCACCTTGACGCGGCCGCTGGCGGCATCCTCGCGGCTGATGAATGCCGTCGTACCGTTGATGTGGTCGACGTGGTGATGGGTGTAGATCACCGCCGCGATCGGCTTGTCCGTCATCTTGCGCAGACGCCCTTCGGCGACCTTCGCATGCTCGACCGAGGTCGTCGTGTCGATCACCACCAGTTCCTTCTCGCCCTCGACCACGATGATGTTGCCGAAGCCGCGGTTGGGTGTGTTGAAGCTCCAGATCTTGTAGGGCCCGACCTGGATCGTTTCTTCCGCGAAAAAACGGGCGTGATCGATGAAATTCCGGGGCGCCGAGAACGGCACCTCGTATCTGGCCGGACGTGGCGGCGCCTCGGCGACCTGCGCCAGTGCGAATGCTGCGGTGGTGCCCAGCAGGCTGGCGATCAGCCAGGCACCCCGGTTTCTGGTTCTCGACATGCCCAGGCCTCCTTGTTCTCCGCGGGAGCGAAATATGGCTTGATTGTAGAAAGCTGCACCCGGAAGATTGTGCGGCCGCGTACAATCTGGAGG
Source organism: uncultured Gammaproteobacteria bacterium (assembly GCA_963700715.1). GTDB lineage: Bacteria > Pseudomonadota > Gammaproteobacteria > Pseudomonadales > Halieaceae > JARRPM01. The sequence goes on along the minus strand of CAVOYP010000008.1, from coordinate 22,573 downwards.
TTTTTTGCTATGCCCCAAATGCCAATCCCTGAACGGCTGGCGATCCTGAAGAACAACGAGGGATGGTTCGGGCGCGCTCCGCAGGAGTTTCAGGACGCCGTCCTCGCCCGCTCCACATGGGTGACCTGCCCCGCGGGTCGTCCGATCTATCAGTCCACCGACACCCACGTTAACTTTTGCGGCATTGTCGAGGGTGCGGTCGAGATCTACTCGCGGTTCGGAGCCGGCGACAACCCCCTGCTGCACATCCTGCACGAGGGCAGCTGGATCGGCTATGGAACGGTCGTGGGACGGAGCGCACCGCGGGTAAGCGCCGTGGCCTGCGTCGACACGCTGATGGCCGCCATACCCGATCGGGTGCTCAGGGCGCTGCTCCAGGCGCGGCCCGAATGGTGGGAGGTAATAGCCAGCGGCATCATGGAATACGGAGACACGGCTATCTCGGCCTACACCGACTCGCTGTTGGATGATCACGACCGCCGCTGCGCCAGCGTGTTGCTGCGCACCACTGGGCAGAACCCGCCACGGCGCTCGCACCCGGAACGGACCGACGTGCCGCTGACGCAGGGTGAGCTGGCGACCATGGCGCATGTCTCCCGCACCACACTGGTGCAGGCGCTGCGGCGGTTCGAGGCCCGCGGCCTGGTCGAGCGGGGTTACCGGACGCTGCGGGTCGTCGACGCGCCTGGGTTGAGAGCCATCGCGGCGGGCGGGTGACGAATTATCTGATTGTTTTATAGGTAAAAAATGGTAGCTACGGGTGGACTTGACGGTCCGACGCATCGACCACCGACCCCGGCATTATGAATCGTGCTGGATAATTTTAACCTATTGATATTATCAACTTAAATAGACCGCTGGCGCACCAGCACCCACGGCGCATTTTGCACCACAGAGCACAACGGATCACAGCAAGTCCCGCAATTCTCCCGCAAGCGTCTGGCAGGCTTCCCTGCAATCTCGGCGGGAATATTGGCATATATTGCCATCCCTGCTAGTATCACATCCAGCTCAGTGAGGTGACATATGCCAACCAGAAACGTGGTTCTAACAGAACAGCAGGAGATCTTCGTAGGACAACTGGTTGAGACCGGCCGTTATCAAAATGCGAGCGAGGTCCTTCGCGATGGCTTGCGCCTGTTGGAGGATCGAGTAAAGCGACGCGAAGCGGAACTCGCGGACATCAGTGCTGGTGTCATCGCCGGTTTTGACCAGATTGAGCGAGGTGAGTTCGCCGAGGGGTCTGGAGAAGAGGCCATTGAAAGAGCATTTGAACGCGCTGTTCGCAAGAATGGTCCATGAGGGGTTATCGGTTATCACCGCAGGCTGAACTGACCCTGGAACATATCATTCGCTGGACGATCGAGCAGTTCGGCCTTGATCAGGCTGAAAGGTATAAGAATCAACTTATCAATCGCCTGTCAGCACTAGCGGCTGACGAACTGCCCCATGGTCTGCCTTGCAACAGCTTGCTTGCGGGGCATCGCAAGGTGGTTGACCTGGAATACTATCGAGAAGGGCGCCACTTCATCATTTACCGAAATACCGTCGACGGTATTTTTGTGCTGGATTTCGTCCATGGTTCTCGTGATCTGCAGGCAATCCTGTCTGACTTGGGCTGAACACTCCCGCACCTTGAATCGATTCTGTTGGGCCTGTCCTATCAGTTGCGGGCTCTCGACCTGGGCGCCAGAGAGCAGAAAGAGCCCTGGTTCCTGGCGATCAATCCCAATGGCCGCATCCCGGCCATCATCGACCACGGGGCCGATGACTTTACCGTGTTCGAGTCCGGCGCCATCCTGGTCTACCTGGCCGAAAAAACCGGGCAACTGATGCCGCAGGACAGCAGGGGCCGCTCGCTGGAAATGCAGTGGCTGATGTTCCAGGTGGGCGGTATCGGCCCGATGATGGGCCAGGCCAATGTGTTTTTCCGCTACCTGCCGGAGAAGATCCCCCTGGCCGCTGATAGATGGCAACCAAACAGGCGAGCCTGATTGCGTATTCCAGACCAAGCCTGCCACTGATTCCAGACCAAGCCTGCCACTGATTCCAGACGAAGCCTGCCACCCATTCCGCGCGAATGTTGCCACTGATTCCACGGCAAAGCTGCCACCCCGGCAGAGCGCCTGAGATCACCTTTCGGAGCCAACCGACGCGGGATAACTAACCGGTAATCTGGCCCTTTCCAACCGGAGGGGAACAGATGCCTGCCAAGAGGTTATCCATGCGTAAAATCAAAGACGTCCTGCGCTTCAAATGGGCCATGGGCATGAGCAATCGCCAGATTGCGTCCGGCACTGGCATTGGCCGCCCCACCGTCGCCGAGTGCTTGCGCCGGGCCCAGGAGGCCGGGGTGAGCTGGCCCCTACCCCCTGATCTGGAGGATGCCCGTCTGGAACTGCTGCTGTTCCCGCCGCCACCGGATTTGCCGGCCCAGGTCCGGGGCGGGCTCGCGTAGTGCCGACTGTTGCCACGCGGTGGCCAGACGGACATCGGACACTGCGCCGTGCTGGTCGACCGTCTCCGCAGACATGATGTGGAATTCACGTGATGGCGGTGACTCTACAGGCACAACCTGAAAGGTTCAGGGTACATTTGATGAGCAAATCAGGAAGTCGCCATTTAAGGGTGATAAGGAGAGTTGATATTTCGTTATCGAAAAAAATGGTGTAGTGTGTACAGCAGGCTTATTGCAGCCTGTGTGATGTAAGAGGATTTCAGGTGTGAGTGACGCCAGCAACAAAAAAAAGAAGCTTACGGATCCCGGGACGGACGCTAAAGCCGTTAATCCGATCGGGCGCCGTCTGCGCGAATTGCGCAAAGAGCACGACTGGACCCTGGCGGAGGTCGCCAGGCAGACGGGCATTTCGGTGGGCACGCTGTCAAAACTTGAGCACGGCAAGACGGACCTGAACTTCACCAGTGTTAACAAACTGGCCACCGGGCTCGGTCTACCGGTAACTGACCTGACCAATCCGGGTCGTCGCATGCAGGGCCGACGCGCTATTACGATGGGCGGACAGGGCACCACGTTCATCACAGCCGATATGGATTACGAGATACTGTGCAGTGAGGTCGCCAACCACCAGCAGGGTTATCTGAAAGGGGTAGTGAAATCCCATAGTTTTGACCCGGAGCTACCCTGGCACAGCCATGCCGGGCAGGAGTTTCTGTTCGTGCTCAGTGGTCGCCTTGAATTGCACACAGAGCTCTACGAACCGGTACTGCTCAAGGCAGGCGACAGTATCCTGTTTGACTCCTCGATGGGGCACCACTATGTATCGCTGGGTCGCAAGCATGCCGAAATTCTTATCAGCATGTCTCTGGAAGGCTACCAGAACGTGGCTGACACTTTCCGTTCGAAAAAGAGATAAGCACCATGAGTGACAAAAAATCTGTAGGAAAAGAGATCACCCTGCCCGATGGCAGTATTGCACCACTGTCCGCTGCCTACCGCGCGAACGGCTTTCTGTTCACCTCGGGGCAACTGGCTTTTGACGAGACCGGTAAGTTGCACACTGGCGATATCGTCGAGCAGACCCGTTTATGCCTGGAGAATATCCAGCGCCTCCTGGTTTTGGAGGGCTTGTCTCTTCAGGACGTGGTCAAGGTTACAATCTGGCTCACTGACGCAGCGGATTTTGGTGGTTTCAACAGGGCCTATAGCGATTTTTTTGGAGATCATCGTCCGGCGCGTTCGACAGTCCGCTCCGATCTCATGCTGCCGGGTGCAAACGTCGAGATAGAGGCCATCGCAGCCTGCTAGCACCTGTTAACAAGCCAGTGGGTCAGCCGTATCTTCTCCCCTCCCTGGGCGGATAAATAATTTCGGTATCGAAAAAAAATTTCGCTTAGGTGTTTTCGAAAGCGAAACATTGTGATATTGTCGGACAATAAACAGGCTTGATGCAGGAATTCAGGTATTTTGGAAACCTTCGACATCATAATAATTGGCGCTGGCATGGCCGGTGCGTCTGTCGCGGCAGAGGTCAGCGGCGAGGCCCGTGTGCTGCTGCTTGAGCGCGAGGAACAGCCGGGTTACCACTCCACTGGCCGCTCCGCTGCCGCTTTCATTCCCTCCTATGGCTATGACAACCCTAGCCTGCGGGCGCTGACAAGCTGCAGCCTGGAGTTCCTGATGGACCCACCGGAGATTTTCCAGACCAAGGCCCTGCTGCACCGCCGGGGATTGCTGTCCCTTTGTCCGCCTGGCGAAACGGCGGCAGTCGAACAGGAACTGGCGCATTTACAAGAGGGTATTCCGAACATCGTTCGCGTTGACCACAACGATATCAAGCGCCACTTACCCATCGCAAAAGACGACTATGCAGTAGCTGGCTGGTACGAACCGGATGTGTTCGATATGGATGTGCACGCGCTGCATGAAGGCTATCTGCGTACGCTGCGCCAACAGGGCGGCCGGCTTGTAAACAAGGTGGATATTACCGCTCTGGAGCGCCGCGGCGGTGCGTGGTGCTTGGAAACGTCCGAGGCCAGTTACACGGCACCGCTGTTGGTCAACGCGGCGGGGGCCTGGGCCGATGAAGTCGCTGAGCTGGCCGGCGTTGATGGTATAGGCCTGATGCCCCTGCGTCGCACCGCCGTGCTGCTGGATCCGCCCGCCGGATGCGATGTGTCGGGATGGCCTTTGGTCATGGCGAGTGACGGCTCATTCTACCTTAAGCCCGATGCCGGGCTGATTCTTGCATCGCCGGCCGATGAGCACCCCTCTCCGCCCTGCGATGCACAGCCCGAAGAACTGGATATCGCCTACGCGGTGCATTTTGCCCAGGAGGCGTTGCAACTGGAGGTGCGGGCGGTCAAACACAGCTGGGCCGGCCTGCGCAATTTCGTCGCCGACCGCACGCCAGTCATCGGCTTCGCCCCCAATTCGGAAGGATTTTTCTGGCTGGCGGGGCAGGGTGGCCACGGCATCCAGACAGCCCCCGCCGCGGCGCGGCTGGCGGCCTCTCTGCTGCTGGACAGCGGCTTGCCGGTCGACCTCGAACAAGCGGGCTTTGACCCGGCCTGGGTATCTCCGCGGCGACTTGAAGCAGATGTGGCTCCAGACAATGAAGGGCAGGTTGCGTGATGAGGGCCTTTCGCATGGCCGCAACAACATTCACTGAATCTATTGAATAGTAAAATAAATAAAATTGGACCGAATTGTATGACTTCTCTAATTTGTGAGCAATCTAAAGAGCATTTCCGTTTAAGCAATGTATCTGCACCCACTGAATCTCAACTGCGAACCAATGTTGAACAATAAAACCACTTTGAGGAACAACACCATGCGTAAGACAATCCTGGCTTTAAATATTGGTGCCCTCGCGGCACTTGGTGTAACCGCCGTCCAGGCCCAGGAGAGATCGGGCTTTGCTTTGGAGGAGGTGGTTGTTACTGCCCAGAAGAGGGAGCAGTCCACGCAGGACATACCCATCTCGGTGCAGGCCTTCTCCTCCGATGCCATAGACAAGCTCGGCGCCAATAACCTCACCGACCTGACCCAGGCAGCGCCATCGTTTAATATTGGCGGCCTGGGCAGGGGTAGCCAGCAGTTTATGGGCATGCGCGGGGTCGTCGACTTTTCCCGCAACGTGGGTATTGACGCCCGTATGGGTGTGTATATCGACGGGGTTTTCCAGGGTCGCTCCTACTCCGCCGACGTGCCACTGTTGGGCCTCGAACGCGTAGAGTTGTTGCGTGGCCCCCAGGGTACCCTGTTTGGCAAGAACACCGAAACGGGTGCGATCAGCCTGCACACCAAGAAGCCGTCTGAGGACTTCGAAGCGGAACTTGGGGCCGAATATGGCCGTTACGAGACGGGTAAAGTCGACGGTTATATCAACGGTGCGCTCACCGACACCCTGTTTGCGTCGGCCTCCGGCTCCTACCAGCAGGGCGATGGCTACTTTGACAATATCTTCCTCAACAAGGATGTGGGCGACTGGGATACCACTGCGGGCCGCGTCCAGTTGCGCTGGCTGCCCAGCGATATGTTTGATATTCGCCTGTCCGGTGACTATACCGAGAAGCACAGCGACGAGCCGCTTGGCACCAATGCTGCACTGGATGCCTACAAGACCCAGCAGAATTTTGTGACCACGGACGACATCAAATCCGGGGGCACCGCGTTGACCGCGGATGTGTTCCTCAGCGGCGACTATACCTTGACATCGATCTCTGCTTTCCGGCACAACGAGTTTAATACAATCGCTGATGATGATTACACCCCCTTGGAGCTGGTGACCGTCAACTTCGATGAAGACTCGGACCAGTACTCCCAGGAATTTCGGCTGGTCTCGCCGGTCGGTGAAAAATACGATTGGGTAGCCGGCGTATTCTATTTCTACAATGACCTGACCAGCGCCCGCACTGTTGCTCTTGGGGAAACGCTTATCGCCGCCCGTTCCCCCGCCCTGGCGCCCTTTGCCGGCGCTATTGCCGGCTATACGGAGGTGCCTAATAAAATTACCGCTGAAACCTACGCGACCTATGTCCATGGCAACTACCGCTTCACCCCAGAGATAGAGCTCACCGCGGGTCTCCGCTACACCGACGAGAGCAAGGACCTGGATGAGTGGTCCCAGGTCAGCTACCCCAACGATCCGGCGACAGCGGCGGCTCTGGAGGCGGCTACGGGGCGGCCCTTTACACAATCCCCGGGCTTTCTGCTGGGTGCCATCAATTATGACAAGATCAGCGACGACCGTAGCGATGATGACTGGTCGCCCACCGTGGGACTGAATTATTTCCTTGAACAGGAGATCATGCTGTACGTCAAGTACGCCCGCGGTAACAAGAGCGGTGGCTGGAATGCCGATTTCATGACCAATGGTCTCGATTACTTCGCCTATGAGCCGGAATCGGTGGACAGCTACGAGGCCGGTATCAAGTCCACCCTTTTCGAGGACAGCCTGCGCCTGAATGCGGCCTACTACTACTCGGAGTACGATGACTTCCAGGTGTTACAGGCGGTATTCAGCGCGGGGGGCACCCCGGCCGTTCAGCTGACCAACGCAGGCGCGGTCACGAACCAGGGTGTGGAACTGGAATCCGTCTGGATTCCAATGGATCAACTGCAGTTCACCCTGAATGCGGCCTGGCTGGACACGAACTACGACAAGTATGTTAACCAGGACGGCACTGACTACTCCGACAATGAACTGGCGTTCTCGCCAGAATGGAAGATCTATGCCGGGGTCCAGTACATTCAGCCGGTGGGCAGCTTTGGCGACCTGACCTTCAACATTGATTACGCCTACATTGACCAGCAGTACACTGACCCGAGCAACGTCGAGCCCTACATCATAGATTCCTACAATATATGGAATGCCCGGGTAACTCTCACGCCGGTCAGTGCGGCGTGGGAAGTGGCTCTATGGGGTAAGAACCTGGGTGACGAGGAGTACCAGCAGCAGAGCAACATCAACCTGCTGGGTACACCCCGCTATACCTGGGGGTCACCACTGATGTACGGTGTGAGCGCTAGATACTTCTTCGGCAGTTAATCCCTTGTGTGGCCACTTCGGTGGCCATTTTTTTGGGTTGCTACAATGATCAGGTGACCGGTCTTATCCGGGGAGCGTGCCCATGCGGAGCCGTTTTTTTAATGTCTACATTGTGCCGGCCGCCGTGTTCGTGTCGGTGGTGATGGGCGGCGGCTATGGTACCGGTCGCGAAGTGGTCGAGTTCTTCACCCGCTACGGCATACTGGGAGGACTGTTGGGCATCGGCGTGGCCGCCTGTGTGTTCGCCCTGGTACTGGCCTGCACCTACGAGTTCGCGCGGGTGTTCCAGGTTTACGACTACCGAACTTTTTTTGGCAAACTCATCGGTCCTTTGTGGATCTGCTTCGAGATTCTCTACCTGCTGTTGTTCCTGCTGGTGTTGGGGGTGGTCGGTTCGGCAGCGGGCAATATTCTCGAGGAGGAGTTTGGCATTTCCAGCCTGGTGGGCATGGCTGGGGTGCTGGTGCTGGTGATTGCGCTGGTGTACTTCGGCCGCGAGGCAGTGGAGAAAGTCCTCACCCTGTGGTCGATCGGCATGTACGTGGTGTTTGTGGCCTATTTTATCCAGGTGATGGACCACGGTGATGTAGATGTCCTGCAAGCGGTAAAAAATGGTGCCGTGGAAGTGGGTTGGCTACAGGGTGGCGTCTTGTATGCCATGTATAACCTGGCCATAGCACCGGTTCTGCTGTTTTCTACCCGGGCGATCAGTTCGCGTTCGGAAGCCATAACGGCTGGCCTGGTAACCGGCCTGACGGTGATGATCCCCGCGCTCCTGTTTCACGTCAGCTATGCAGTAGGATATCCGGCTGTGCTGGACGAACCCGTACCCAACTACTGGATGATGTCCCAGTACACCACGCCCCTGTTGCTGGGTATTTTCCTTGTTGCGTTGCTCGGCACCCTGGTGGAGACCGGTGCCGGGCTGGTGCAGGGATTTATCGAGCGCATCGAGGCGGTGCTGAAGCCAGGCGAGGACGAGGCGCTGGGCCATCCGGCCAGGGCCGCTATAGCGATAGTGACGCTCGGCCTGGGCGGACTGCTGGGCTCACTGGGCATTGTCGCTCTGGTGGCGAAAGGATACTCCGCGTTATCGGTGGGCTTTGCACTGGTCTACATCATTCCCATCTGTACCCTGGGGATCGTGAAAATAATCAAATCGTCGTAAATGGATTGAAAAAATGCTGGATTTGTTATGTCGTAAGTCGAGCAGTGGCGACCTCGATGTGAATCTTGCCATGCGCCATCTGGCCAGTCACGAATGGGGACGGGCGCGAATGACCCTCGAAAGAGCGCTGGCCAAGGGGCGGCTGTCGGAACCGGAACAGGCGCGCGTTCTCTTGCAGGAAGTCCGGGATCGACTGGGCGTCAGGGGTGCAGAAAAGCTGTGATCGAGACAATTGCACTGAGAATTCGCCGCCAGGTTACAGGCTCGATCTCGCCATCTTCTACACGAGGGAACTCCCAATGAACAGAAACCTTATACCCGGACTTCTTGGCATAGCCTTCGGCACGATGCTGGCCGCTGCAAACGTCCTTGGCCAACCGCAGCCGACAACGAATAATGCGACATCCGGCAAGGTGGCCGCTGCCCTTGAAGCCGTTACTGCCGGGCTGGTCGGTGTTATCGGCGTGGCCGCACAGGATATGGCGGGTGGTACACAGGTCTTCCTCAATGGTGACCAGGCCTTCCCGATGGCCAGTACCTACAAGATACCGATAGCCGTTGCCCTGCTCAGCAAAGTCGATGCCGGCGAACTGAGCCTCACTGACATGATCGAGATTGATGATGACGAGTGGGTGTATTCCCAGGTGATCGCGGCGAATTTTATCCACCAGGGGGTGGCGCTGTCAGTCGCCAACCTGCTGGAGGTCATGATTACCCATAGCGACAACACCGCCACCGATGTCTGCCTGCGACTGGCGGGCGGTCCCGCGGCGGTCAACCGCCGCCTCGCGCAACTGGGCATCGAAGGTATGCGGGTCGACCGCTCCACCGGTGACCTGTTGCGTGATTTCTATGGCGTCGAGCCGGGACGGGAAAATCTCGCAGAGATCGCGCGCATTGCAAGTGCTGATCCGGCCAGGGTCATCGCAGCAGATCCACAGTTCGAGGCTGATCCGCTGGATAAATCCACACCGAGGGCGATGCTGAACCTGTTGACCAGTCTTTACAACGGCAGTGCTCTCAGTGAGAAAAGCACCGAGTTTTTGCTGGGTACCATGGCTCGAACCGTGACCATGCCTGACCGCCTTGGCGGCTTGCTTCCAAGGAATACGCCCATTGCCCACAAGACAGGAACGGTGGGTGGCGTGGCTAACGATGCGGGCTATATCACGCTGCCCGACGGACGCCGGTTCGCTATCGTGGTTTTCACCCGCGGTAGCGATACGCCGCCGGCCGATCGTGAGCGTGCTGTCGCCGAGGTGGCGCGAACACTCTATGATTATTTTTTGATCCACCCCGCCAACACTTAAATCGCCGTAGTGGATAAGATGAAAAAAATGACGGGGAGGCTTGCCCAAATATTGGCAGCGTTTTTTTTATTGGGGCATAGTCCAGGCTATGCTCTTGATCGCCCGGATGTAACAAACCCGGCTGTTGTAGAAGCTTTCGTTGATGGTGTTGTAAAAACCAACATGAAAAGCTCTCATAGTGCTTCCGGTGTTGTCGCGGTCATGAAAAACGGGAAGATGATATTCTCCAAGGGCTATGGTTTTCTTGATGTTGAGAACCGTATTCCTGTCGATCCGGAAACTACCCTTTTCCGCATTGGTTCGATTTCCAAACTGTTTACCTGGGTTGCCGTTATGCAGCAGGTGGAACAAGGGAATCTTGACCTTGATGCTGACGTTAATCAGTATCTCCACTCTTTTCAAATTGACGATAGTTGGCCGGGTCAGCCCGTTACGCTGCGCCATATTATGACCCATACCGCTGGTTTTGAAGATGGCATATTGGGGTATCTGATTATTGATGATGCCAGCCGGATTATACCGCTTGACCAGGCATTGGCTAAATATCAACCACAACGGGTCAATGCGCCGGGGCAACATACCGCCTATTCCAACTGGGCGACGGCCCTGGCGGGTTTGATAGTATCAAATGTATCCGGGGTGCCGTTCAACGACTATATTCAGCGGAATATTTTTGATGTATTGGGCATGAAAAACGCGAGCTTCGCTGAACCTCTGCCACCAGAACTTGATGCCAATATGGCCAAAGCATACGGTTATACAGAGGGACGTTACAACGAACAGAACTATGAAATTATTTCAAACTTCGGGCCTGCTGGGTCTGCGGCGGTATCTGCGCATGATATGTCAATTTTTGCCCGCGCCCTCTTGAATGGTGGCGCCATTGACGGAAAGCGTATCTTAAAAGCAGAAACGCTACAGCAGATGATAGATGAAGGCTTCGCCCATGACGAGCGTGTTCGGGGTATGGGCTTAGGGTTTATCAAACGCAGATTTGGCCCCGCTGATTTTGAAAGTTTTGGTCATGATGGCGGAACGACCATATTTGCCTCTCATTTCGGGATGTCACAAAAAGAAGACTTTATGCTGTTTTCATCCTTCAGCGGTCCCGGTATGAGGGAAACCCATGAGGCTTTTGTAAAATCATTTTATGATGAATTCTTTCCCAACGAGGTAACGGTGGTGACACCACCTGCTGATTTCGCCGAGCGGGGAAAACGGTATGAAGGTACTTATAACAGCTGGCGCTCAAGTTTCACCAAGATCGAATCTTTGCTGCGCGTGTCTGGTGGTATGAAGGTTGTTTCCTTGCCGGACAACATGTTGATGATCGCAGACAAGCGTTATGTTGAGGTTGGCAATAACCTGTTTCGGGAAGTGGATGATTATGGGCGAGTTGCCTTTCAGGAAGACGCGAATGGAGAGATTACAGGTTTTGTCATTGATGGCTTCGGTGTCATGCAATTATATAAGGCTCCATTTTACGAAACGCGTGAGTTCACAGGGTCACTTGTCGGCTTGTCTTTGTTGATTTTTGTCGGGGTGTTTTTACGGTTGGCTTATCAATGGTCTGAATTTCGGGCCCTCCGGGGTATGGAGAAAAAAGCCTTTGTGGCCTCAATTTCCGTGGCAGTGACTAATTCTCTATTCGTTATCTTTGCCTCTATTGGGGTCAGTGGGGGCATGATAGCACTTATGTATGAACTGCCGATTACGCTGAAATTTTCTCTGATTTTTCCAATGTTGGCTACTTTAGCGGCTCTGTACCATGTTTATTGCTCTGTGCAGGTTTGGCGTCAGGGTGTGCTCGTGAGTTCCTGGGCCCGTGTTCGGTATAGCCTGGTCAGTCTTTGTGCGCTGTTTATGGCCTGGTTTTATTATTACTGGAACTTGCTTGGGTTCAATTATTTTAGCTAATTAGAGAGGGCTCGATGCTTTTGATATTGAGCCCGTAATACAAGGTATCGGGCTGTACCGGATTGTCAGGTCGAACTGCAAAAATTAAGAAACCACTTATGTTCAGAACACTCATCAGTTTTCTTATGGTTGCAGTCATCAATGGAGCTATTGCGGCTGATTACGATGTGCTTATCCGCAACGGCAGCATCTATGATGGAACCGGGGCACCTCCTTATGTTGCAGATCTCGCCATCAACGGTGACCGCGTGAGTGCCATCGGCCAGTTTGCTCCGGGGTCCGCCGATCTTGATTGGCGAATATCTACAGACTGTCGAAAAAAAGGGTGTGTCGGTCAATTTCGCCACCTTCGTGTCAGCCGCCACAGTGCGTATGAATGTTATCTGCATGGATCATGTCGATCCGACGTCGGAACAGTTGGAGGTAATAAAATCCCAGGTTGCGCAAGCAATGGAAGGAGGCGCACATCCCCGTACTTACGGTAATGTAGCCCGCTTACTTGGCAAATATGTCCGTGACGAGAAAGTCATCCCCATGGAATTTGATGATCCACACCGGTATGCCTCCGGCGTACAATACGTGCTCGTCAACGGAGTGCCTGTCGTCAGTAAAGGTGAGCATACTGGCGCTACTCCTGGTCGTGCGGTACATGGACCCGGCTGGAAACAACCCTAGAAAATAGCGCAAACCTTATGTCCTCATGGTCAGCTTTGTTGTTGCAAAAATAAGGGTATTTATCCTTCCTATACCCAGTGAGAAGGCTTTGTCAGTGTATGTTCAGCAATTGACGGGTGATAAGTTTTTGATTATGCCTCATCAATAAAAACTGAATCGATGTTCTTGTTTATTGATTACTAATTCTTTTTATCGAGCTGGATTGATTGCAAGTGCATCCATAACAAAAGGACTAAATTATGTCGTTGAATTTCCGTAACCAAATCGTTAAAAACGGTGACGTCAATATAAGTGTTAACGTGATGGGTTCAGGTGAGCCTCTGTTATTGATTCATGGCTACCCTGAAACCCATTTAACCTGGCACAAAATTGTTCCAGAACTCGCGCAGCGTTACACCGTGATTTGCCCAGATGTACGAGGTAATGGCGACAGTGATAAACCGGTAGGCGCCCCTGATCACTCAAACTACAGCAAGCGCGCTTTGGCATCGGATATGATCGCCATTATGGATGAGCTAGGTTTTGAAACGTTTAAGGTGGTAGGGCATGATCGTGGTGCGCGAATTACGCATCGCCTGTGTTTAGATTATCCGAGTCGGGTCACTAAGGCTGTGTTGTTAGATATCATCCCCACACGAACACTCTATGAAACCGTCAATCAAAATGTAGCTACGGCTTACTTCCATTGGTTTTTTCTGATTCAAAAAGCACCTATTCCAGAGACATTAATCGGTGGTAATCCATTACGTTTTTTACATTGGGGGCTGTCTACTCGCATAGGAGGTGTTGAAGCTGTAGACCCTGTTGCATTAGCGGACTTCGAGAAAAATATTCTAGATCCTGATGTTATACATGCGACCTGTGAAGATTATCGAGCTGGGGCCACGATTGACCTAGAGCACGATAAAGCCGATAGCGATGCCAGAGTTGAATGCCCTTTGCTCGTAATTTGGGGAAATTTAGCCCCGATGGGGAAGTATTACGATGTTCTCTCAACGTGGCAGGACAAGGCCTTGGACGTACAGGGATTTGGGTTGGAGTGCGGACACTATATATCACAGGAAAAACCTGCAGAGTTATTGGCTGCATTAGAAGAGTTTCTATAAGTGTGGTTTTCAGTCGACAGATTAAATACAGTTGCTGAATAGAAGCTGGGAGAGTGGTAGCTTGCCCTCGACAGTGGCCGGTTAAAGTTTAATTTATGCCATGCTGGACCTCGACCCAAGGCCGTTATGGTTTTGACTGCAATATCATGTCATGCCGGACCCTTCCCGGTATCCATAACTAAGTATGTCAGCAAGATTGCAACAAGGGTTGCGAACTTATGCTGGTAAACTAATGTAGAGTCACTTGAAGTGATTTACGCTGAATTATAACGATATATAGTGTAATGCACTGAGCTATTATGTTGAACTAAACCGCTACGCGGTAGCGGCTTCGCCGAGACCCCATTATGTTACAAAAATTCATGGCTTTGTCGCTTTTGACTACCTTTAATCTTGCCATGGCTGCCGATTACGATGTGCTGATACGAAATGGTACGGTTTATGATGGTACTGGTGCCCCACCCTATGTGGGGGATGTTGCTATTTCCGGCGACCGTGTTAATGCCATAGGTAGCTTCCCCAAGCATTCCGCTGACATTGAAATTGACGCATCCGGGCTCGCCGTCGCGCCGGGTTTTTTCAACATGCTCAGTCACGCTCACTTGTCACTTCTCAGCGATGGGAGAGCCATGAGTGATGTTATGCAAGGGGTAACCTTTGAGGTGCTCAGTGAGATTTCGCTGAGTCCGTTGACGGATTTGACCGCTGATTTCTGGTCGAGATTTTCTAAAGATAAAGTCGATATGACCTGGAGAACGGTGGGCGAATATCTACAGACTGTTGAAAACAAGGGTGTGTCGGTCAATTTCGCCACCTTCGTGTCAGCCGCCACGGTACGTATGAATGTTATCGGCATGGATGATGTCGATCCGACACCGGAACAGTTGGAGATAATGAAATCCCAGGTTGCAGAGGCAATGGAAGACGGCGCGCTGGGCCTCACTACGGCGTTGATTTATGCACCGGCCACCTATGCGGAGACCGAAGAGCTGATCGAGTTAGCGAAAGTTGCTGGTCAGTATGGGGGGATCTATACGGCTCATATGCGCTCTGAGAGCAATCGATTTATTGAATCCATCGACGAGACCCTGCGCATCGGTCGAGAAGCAAAACTGCCTGTGAAGATTCACCATCTCAAGGCAGCAGGGCGTCCGAACTGGAATAAAATGGATATAGCCATCGACAAAATCGAAGCGCTGCGCAGGGAAGGCATTCCGGTGACGGCGGACATGTACACTTACATAGCTGGTGCGTCTGGACTGGATCCATCAATGCCGACCTGGGTGCAGGCTGGCGGTTATGACAAATGGGTTGAACGGCTGAAAGATCCTGAAATCCGTGCCCGAGTTAAAGAAGAGATGGCCGTCAATGCGCAGGACTGGGAAAACCTGGGCTATTTTGCCGGCCCTGAAGGTATGATGTTTGTAGGGTTCAAAAACAAGGCGCTCAGAAAATACAATGGTAAGACTTTGGCTGAAGTGGCCGCCGCGCGTGAGCAGGATCCGCGTGACACGATCATCGATCTGGTGATCGAAGATGGTTCCCGTGTAGATACGGCGTATTATCTGATGTCTGAAGAAAACCTCAAAAAACAGATCCGTCAGCCGTGGGTGATGTTCGGCTCCGATGCCGAGGCTCCGGCTGCTGAAGGCAAGACACTGGAAGGAGGCGCACATCCCCGCACTTACGGTAATGTAGCCCGTTTACTTGGCAAATATGTCCGCGATGAGAAAGTCATAGCCATGGAAGAGGCCATTCGAAAATTGAGCTTTCTGCCGGCACAAACCTTAGGGATCCGTGAGCGTGGCCGCCTCGCACCGGGCTATTTCGCAGACATTGCCATCTTTGACCCCAAGACGATAAACGATAATTCGCGGTTTGATGATCCACACCGGTATGCCTCCGGCGTACAATACGTGCTCGTCAACGGAGTGCCTGTCGTCAGTAAAGGTGAGCATACTGGCGCTACTCCTGGTCGTGCGGTACATGGACCCGGCTGGATAGAACCATAGACAATGACGCCCTTTTTGTATGTCTGAATCTCATCCAAATTTGTAAGTGAGTTTGGGGGACGTATTTCCCTTCGTGGATGTGTTTTGCTCTCACTTGAAGGTGATAACGAGAAGGCCAGCAATGCCAGTTACGCAAATAGATGCGACACAAGTCAGAAAACTGCTACCCGTCAAAGACTGTATCCAATCGGTTCGGGAGGCGATGATTGCCTTCTCGAAAGATAATGTTCATGTTCCTCTGCGCAGCACTATCCCCATTGAGGAAGGAAAATCCATGCTGTCTATGCCTGGTGCCTGCAAAGAGCTAGGCTTCTATGGAGTCAAACTGATCAGCCTTCACGCTGATAATGCTCGGAAAAGGGCTACCTACCATTCAGGGCGTTATCATTTTGTTTGACTATGAGTCCGGTGAGCCGAAGGCCATGATCGATGGTACCTCAGTCACTGGCCTTCGCACCGCTGCTGCGTCTGCGCTCGCCACCCAAATACTGGCTCGACCAGAGGCAAAGACATTGGGAATCTTTGGTGCGGGATTGCAGGCTGAAACCCATGTTGATGCTATCACCGCGCTTGATCAGGGGCGCATCGGCAATGGCGGCTCTTATGGCAACTACTTTCTTGAAACATAGCAGGCTGGGTGACCCTTGCGGCTGCACCCAACCCAGATATCACAGCTTTAACACTACATTAACCAGGAGATCTCCGAATGAGCCAGCCAGTCCTCGTCCTCATGCTACCCCTCCCACTCCCCGCAATAACCGCCAATGGGCAGCTTGTGAAAACAAGACTGTTTACCGGGGATTTCAGTGTATTTGAGAATGCAGAGGCTATTTGCTCCACCCCGCTGAACCCGCCACTGGATAGTGAATTTATCGCGCAATTGCCCGACTGTGTAAAACTGATCGCCAATATGGGCGTGGGGTACGACAATATTGATTTGGCCGCGGCCAGCGCTCACGGCATTGCCGTGACCAATACTCCGGTGGTTACTGAAGACACCGCAGACCTCACCTTCGCCCTGATTCTCGCCGCGAGTCGTCGTTTAACGGCCAGCGAACAGTTCCTGCGCGCAGGTAACTGGAGCACAAGCCAGCCCGTTGGCCCAATGGGTAAAAGCGTGCATGGTAGCAAATTGGGTATCGTCGGCCTCGGTGACATCGGCCAGGCGGTCGCCCGTCGTGCCAGGGCGTTCAATATGGATATCCTCTATTACGGCCCGCGCCGTAAAGATGCGGCTGAAGCAGCGCTGGACGCCACCTATTTCGCGTCCTTGACAGACATGCTGGGCGAGGCGGATATCGTCTCCTTAAACTGTCCACTGACGGACAGCACCCGCCACATTATGAATGCCGACACCATCGCCGCGATGAAAGCCGACGCGGTACTGGTAAACACCGGCCGTGGCCCTCTTGTAGACGAGCCGGCCCTGGTCGCCGCCATGCAAGGGGGCCACCTGTTTGCCGCCGGGCTCGACGTGTTTGAAGCAGAACCTGGGGTTCATCCCGGCTTGCTCGCACTCGACAACATCACCCTGGCGCCACACATTGGTAGCGCCACCGCACAGTGCCGGGGTGCGATGGCCGGCTGCGCCATACAAAATATTATGGCCTGTTTCGAGGGTCGCGATTTACCGACTCAAGTTAATTGATCTACAAAGGAGAATCTAATGCGAAATTTGGATAACACTGTAGCCTGTGTATCCGGCGGTGGCACCGGAACCGAGACCTACGACATAGGCCTTGCCAATGTGACAGGCATCGGCACCCAGGGCGAGGGCCTTCACGTTAACTTATCCCCCTATGGTGGCAGCAAAACTGCAGGCGCTTACCAATATATATTGGCCGCGTTGGGTCAGTTCCTGTAGCTTTAACTGACCATAAAGATATGGAAAATAATAAGGGCAAAATAAATGGAATATATCGGTCTTCTCGGTAGTGTGGTCTTACTTATCTGGCTTGCCCTCAGGGGCATTGATATCGTTTTCGCTGCGGTACTTTGCTCGCTGCTGATCATCCTCACAAATGGATTACCGCTGGCCACCGGCCTGACCGAGTACTTCTCTTTCGGCCCGCTGGGCGCTTTTACTTTTGCCGGCAAGTTCTTCCTGTTGTTTGCCTGTGGCGCAATTTTCGGCCGTGTCATGGGTGAGAGCCACGCGGCGGCGGGAATCGCCATGGCTATGGTGAGAAAGCTGGGAGCACATCGCGCCCTGTGGATTACCACTCTGGCTTGCGCTCTGCTGACCTATGGCGGCGTGGTGGTGTTCGTGGTGGTGTTCGCCATGTATCCGCTGGGATTAAAACTGCTGCAGCAAGCGGATATCCCCAAGCGTCTGTTTTGTGCGGCACTGGCGCTGGGCGCAGGCACCTTTACCCTCACGGCCCTACCCGGAACCCCTTCAATACAGAATGTCATTGCCTCCGTATCGCTGGGGACGGACCTGTTTGCCGGCGGCTGGCTGGGCATCGTTGGTGCCCTGTGCATGTTTGGCGGTGGTATGTGGTATCTCGAGCGCCAGCGCTTGCGCGCGCAAGCCAACGGCGAACATTTTGTCGCCGGCCCAAGGGATGTCATTTCGAATGTAGAGGAAGACGGCGGCAATTATCCCAATGCCTTGCTGTCCTGCCTGCCACTGGCGTTAGTGCTGCTGACCATCATCGTGCCCCGCCTGATACAGATGTCGCTGGATGAAGCCAGCCTTGCCGGGCCGGGCATGGCAATGGAATTGCTGCGCTTTGCCGGCAGCCAGCCTGTTGTCTGGCCGAGCATCGCCCTGATCAGTGGCACGGTTCTGGCACTGGTCCTGTTCCCGTCTGTGCGCAGTAACGCCCTGCAGGTAATGGGTAAGGGCACCCAGGACTCAATCATGCCCTTGATCAATACCGCGGCAGTAATCGGTTTTGGTGGCGTGGTGACCCATACAGTCGGTTTCGAGCAGTTTATCGCCATTATGATCGACTCTGCTCTACCACCGCTGATATCCATGTTTACCTCGGTGAGCGTGGTGTCGGCGATCACTGGCTCCGCCACAGGTGGCCTGCAAATATTCATGCAAACCATGTCGCCGGCCTACATTGAGATGGGCCTGCAGCCCGAGGTTATTCACCGCGTCGCGACTATGGCCAGTGGCGGCTTCGACTCCCTGCCGCACTGCGGCTCAATTGTCGCGACGCTGACCATCACCGGACTGACTCACAAAGAGGCTTATAAGGATATCGGGGTGATAACTGTAGTCATCCCTGTGCTCAGCACGCTGCTGGTGATGGCTCTGGTAGCCTTGAACTGATGGCGATTCTGTACCGGTGCGCATAAAACAACAGCACAAGGATCACTCATCCCCTTTGACTCCATGGCTCGGCATCAAATTGCCACAGCTAAGCGTTTCGTCAAGCGCTTACTGCCGAGTCATGGCGGTGAACCCAGGAAGATCGAGACCGATAAACTGCGAAGCTATGGCGTCACGCATCGGGAAGTGATGCCGGAGACAATCCACAGTACTAAACAGTATGAGAATAATCGGGCAGGACAATCGCATGAGGCAACCAGGGTGAGGGAGCGAGGGGTGCGCAAGATAAAATCAGTCGATCAGGTACAGCGGTTTCTGGGTGCTCATACCACTGTCAGTGATTTGTTCAATCTTGGTAGGCATCTGGTTAGGGCTCAGCATTATCGGGATCTTAGGATAAGTGCGTTTACTGAATGGAGTAGGGCAGTTGCCTGAGGCCAGGTCGTAGATTTCTGCGGTTGGGAGACATAAACTTGCCAGTACCCAAATGGATTATTTCAGCCGCCAATCAATTACAACGGCGACCGGGCCAAAGTCGGGATGAGCAGTCTTGTCCGCGGCATACGCTGCTGTCAAGTTCAGAGGAATCGTTCAATAACCGCCTTGAGGCTCACGCGCGTTTGCGGCGGCCTGATCTTCTCCCCTCGCGACCGCCAAAGCTTGCGCGACGCCGTCTCGAATGAAACTGATATCAGTGCCGATGGAAGCAAAATCGAACCCGTTCTGCAGCGAGCTAGCAGCTATCTCTGCCGTGTAGCCGAATATGCCGGCGGCTCGATCATGTGCCTTGCAGGCCGCGAGAATACGAGCGATGGCATCGGTGAAACGGGAGTCGGTAAAACTTCCAGGTGTGATGTTGAGACCGTAACACAAGTCCATTGGTCCAACGAACAGGCCGTCGATACCATCAACTGCTGCTATCTCATCCACGTTGCGCAGACCTTCATCGGTTTCGATCATCACCACGCAAGCCACCTGCGTATTCGCAGTGGCCAGGTAGCCGATGCCCTCTATCATCGCATCTCGCATGGGTCCACACGAGCGGGTTCCCTGTGGTGGATACCGGCAGGCGGCAACCGCTTTTTGCGCGTCCGTCGCCGAATTGACCATGGGCACAATGACCCCTTGAGCGCCGGCATCCAGTGCCTTGCCAATCTGTTCCGGCCGGTTGGCCGCCACGCGCACGATCGGCGTTATGGGCAGCCCACAGATGGCCGGTAGCAGTCTGGTAAGGTCGCTGTAGTCCATCAATCCGTGCTGCAGGTCGAAACAGATCCAGTCCACCCCGGTGCGTCCCAACATTTCGGCTATATGGATGTTGGGCAGGTTGGACCATACTCCCATGGTGGACTTTCCTGCGCGCCATTTCTGTAGCGTGAGGTTGAGCATACAGTTACTCCTTCAGTTGGTATGGAAAATTTTAAGTCGCCATACTTGGTAGCATCAGGCACATGAATGCTTTCAAACGAAACCGATCCCCGGTCGACATCATTCCCTATGATAATGCACATGTCGCTATACAGAACGTGTTCAATCTTGGCAGGCACCTAGTCGGGTGCCGAACACTACCGGAACCTCAGGATGAGTGCGGTTGCTGAAGTGAGTAGGGCACTGGCTTGAGACTCGGCAGCAGGTTTCCTGTAATCTGGATGAGTTAAGTTGCCAAAGCACTTGACGAGGAAGCATAGTCACTTGTCAGTACCGAGTTTCCGCATGCGTACTAAATAGGAAAAGTCGCATCTGCGTCGAACGGGTAAACTTTATAAGTTAAATTGGTGTGCTCAAAGACTTCAACGTGTGTCGTGGTTAACCCGGGTGAATCTGCTAGCAGAAGATCATCACTTACTGTGCTGTAGAAAGCACGCCAATGGGCCGACGATTTAATGCAAACCACATCGTATTCTTCAACAATAATGCCATGAGCACGACCCTGTACATCATCTAAACCCTGACCTAATCCTTTTTGAACAATGACATCAACACCTTGAATTTGCAGTCGTACTGAAGGTCCTAAACAAAAGGTCATGCCATTAACCATCTCGCCACGAATGGTCTCAACACCGTCTGAAATTGATTTGACGTAAGCCTGCACTCGGATGGGTTCACCGCCACGAGGATAATCCAGTTTCCCTCCTAAGCACACATCAATGGTGGAGCCAACGCCTGCTGTAATGGCTTGATCAACCGTTTCAGGATCGCGAATAGACATGAAGGCGACCTTACCTAGCTGAGCGTCAATTAGAGCTTTCAGTACATGGGTTGTGTCACCGGTGGTGCCGCCACCGGGATTATCCCCACAGTCGGCAATGATTACGGGCTTGTGCTCACTAAGTGTCCCGGCAACCACCGGTTTATAGCGTCCTTTTTGATCCAATATTTCTCTCGTTTCTTTTATGGTTTCACTCACTGAGGGCGCAAATACCTGACTTTGACTGCGGTTATCCCATATCCATTGAGAAAGCTCACTCGATATTTTTTTTGCAAGCTCTTCGTCGCCGTTAGTCGTTACCAATACATACATGCCACAAAAATCGGTATCTTGGAAAGGAAACCCATGCATCACTGAGCAATTCAAAACCCCATCCAGGGCTTCGTAGCCGATACACTTTTCACGAATGGTATGTCCAAAAGCGCCATCAATTTTCGTTGTGGAAGGGGGAATTACAATAGGTAGTTTTTGATATTGAAATACTGGATTGAGTTCCCCAAGTCTTGTTTTGACACCAACCCGTAAGGCATCCCGTGCGCACGGGTAAAGATCTACATGGGGGTATTCTTTGCAAGTGGTGTAATAATCATATTCATGGGCAATGGTGTCAGTGACTTTACCGTGCAAATCTGTAGAGCTTACGATTTTTGCCTCTGGTCCGATCACTTCACGCACCGCGCGAGCTAAATCGCCCTCTAAATCTGGCGTGCTTTGAACTACGCCTGCACCATGAACGGCCAGATAAAAAACATCCACCGGCATTTGTTGCCGTAGTCGAGAGAGAATGTCTTCTTTGACCTGCTCATAGGCATCGTCTGTGACCATGCCAAAGGTGTTGTCGACGTGCAACAAAGCTGTTGGCAGAAGTGTCCAGCCCTGTTCTTTACATTCGTCTATTGGCCCACCGAGTGCTGTACCCGCCAGCTTCAATATTTCATCACCCTTGTAGGCAACCAGTGTTTCATAGGTCGTTGCTCCCGTTAATTCTGTAGCATAGGTGTTTGTTTCGTGAAACAAGCCACCAAACGCTACTCGAACAGTTATTGCTCATCATAATCTTTCTTCCCAAATAAAAGCCGGCGCAGAATCAAAAAAAGAAATTGGAACTGCGCTTAACTCAACACGGCAATTTTCTGGCGCTCTACGAGGTCGAGATCGACCTCGTAACCTAGCCCTGGCTTGGTTGGAGCGTGAGCGAAGCCATCCGAGTCAATCTGAATCTCTTCTACTAAACCATGCCACCAGGTTTCATGAGGCAGCAACACTTCCATAAAAGTTGTATTGGGAATGGCCATTTGAATATGTAGGTTGGCTACATCGTTCACTGAGTTTCCGCCATGATGAATTTCGAGTTTCATGGCAAACGCTTCGGCGAGATG
>CAVOYP010000007.1:0-68219 GCA_963700715.1 uncultured Gammaproteobacteria bacterium | reverse complement strand
CCCACCGGCCGGCCAGTTTGGCATTGGCGGATAGGGTGTTGAAGTTGAATAGTCACTCCACAAGTCAGGTCTCGAGTTGAAGCTTCCATGATCACTTCGAAGACCAAGGCTGAACTGATGGCGGCTACCACTGCAGAGCTGAACCCCAGGTTGCAACGGGCCAGATTACTCGCCGCCCTCCTGCTGGCAGGCCTCGCCCTGCATTTCTTCCGCATCGGCCAGCCCGCGGTGGTGGTCTTCGACGAGGTGCATTTCGGTGGCTTTGCCGACGCCTACTGCTGTTCGGGCGAGTACTTCTTCGATGTGCACCCTCCCCATGGCAAGCTGCTGGCGGCGCTGGGGATGAGGCTTGGCGGCTACAGAGGCGGCCAGACCTTCGCGAGCATAGGCACGCCATTGGCGCAGCTGGACCCGCTGCTGCTGCGCCTGGTTCCCGCCATCAGCGGCAGCCTGATACCCGTGCTGGTATTCCTGTTCCTGACCCAGCTCGGGGCCTCGGCCTGGGCCGCTTTCCTCGGCGGCTGGGCCGCCCTGTTCGACAACGCGCTGCTGCTGCAGACCCGGGTGCTGGCGCTGGAGGGGCCGCTGCTTGTGTCCATCCTGGCTGGGGTCATCCTGGCCCTGGCGGCAACCCGCCAGCGCCAGCGGGCGCGGCAGGCAGTGCTCAGCCTGGGGGCCGGTATCTGCGTGGGCTTCGCGGTGGGCACGAAATTCACCGGCCTGACCAGCGCCCTGCTGGTCGCCGTGATCCTGCTGGCGCCGCTGGGCCGGCGGGCGGCGACGACCCGGCCGGGAGCGGTCTCGGCCAGGTGGCGCGGCTGTGCGGCTGGGCCGCGCTGGGCGCGGCAATCACCTACCTCGGCGGCTGGGCCCTGCACTTCAGCCTGCTGGACAGGCCCGGCCCGGGGGACATCTGGGGCGTCCCTGAGGGCAAGCTGGTGCAGGACATCGTGAACATCCACCTGACCATGCTCAAGGCCAACTACGGCCTCGGCGCCACCCATCCCAATGGCAGCCCCTGGTGGGCCTGGCCGTGGATGTGGCGCCCGATCTACTACTACGCCAGCCCGGGAAGCGCCATCTACCTGCTGGGCAACCCCGTGGTCTGGTGGGGCACCAGCCTGGGCATGCTGTGCGTGCTCTGGACCTCTGTCCGCGAAGCGCTCGGCCAGGGGCCCGCCGCCGGCCTGCCCAACCGGCAGCCAATGAGCCGCCTGCTGCCCCTGCTGGGCTTCCTGGTCTCATACCTGCCCTACCTGGTGATCCCGCGGGTCATGTTCCTGTACCACTACCTGCCCTCGCTGGTGTTCGCCATCTGCGCGGTGGCGCTGTGGCTCGATCAACGGGGGTGGACGCGCCCGGGCCGGTTCGCGGACCAACCCCGGGCCCTGCGCTGGCTCATCATCCTGATACCGGTCGGGTTCCTGCTGGTCGGCCCCCTGAGCTACGGGCTCAGCCTGCCGGAAGAACTCCTGGGCTGGCTGGCGCGGCTGGTACACCGGTAGGCCCGGCCGTCAAAGGAAGAAGGCCTGGCGGGAGATGCCCTCCACCACATAGGCCGAGGCGGCGATGTAATACAGCAGCGTGATGAGGTTGGCCGCGGTTGACATGGGCGGCCGCAAGGCCAGGAACAGGCATAAGGCCACGTAGTAATAGCGCGGCTCGATCAGCGGCAGGGGCACCATCGACAGCAGCGCAAACGGCACCAGCAACAGCATCTCCCGGCGGTAGTCACTGCTTCCGGCGGCGGTGGCAAAGCTCAGCGCCATCCACGCCATGGGGATGAAGGCCGCGATGCGGAGCGCCGTGACGTCGCTGGTGTAATGCAGGAACCAGTTGTGGCGGTAGAACGCCAGGGAGAAGCTGTTGTACTTGTGCGGGTGCTCGTAGGTAAAGAAGTACACGAAAAAGCAGGCAAGCAGGACTGGCGCCAGCCAGCGATGGCGCCCCAGCAGGCGGCGGATATTGCCCAGTTGCTCCAGGTTGAACGGCAAAAACAGCGCAAAGCCCACCAGCAGGCAAAAGTACAGGTTGGACAGGTTCAGCGCTACCCGGTGTTGCTCCGCATCCCCTATCGCCACCCCGCCGTTCCAGAGGACGAAGACCGCGAACGCAAGGAACACCCCTATCAGGTAGCGCCCTCTGCGCAGGGTTTCCGGCAACACTTCGAGAGCCGGCCTTGCCCTGCGGTTGCCGCTCGCGCCCGGGGGTGAACTCCCCGCCAGGTCCCCCGCCACCTGCAGCGCCACCAGGCCAAGGGCAAAGGCCACCCAGACGATATTGGTCTGGCGCATGGCCACCGCAACCAGCGCAAAAACGGCGGCCCACAGGTACTTGCGCCGGAAGGTTCGCTCCAGCATCAGGAAGGTAAAGGCGAGGGCGGGCAGGTCGGTATAGGTCAGGAAAAACAGCGGGAACAGGATGGGGATAAACATGAACTGCGCGGTGCGGCCCGCGGCCTGCGCGGGGTAAAGCGCCCGGCACAGCACAAAAAAGGCGGGGATGGCAGCGGCCGCGAACACCATGTGCACCAGGCGCAGCCCGTTGAGCGAGGTGAGCCCGCTGAACTGCGCCAGGGCGGCCACCACCAGGTGATAGAGCGGCAGCACGGTCACATGTTCGAACAGCTCGTAACTTGCCCTGCAAAAACCAGTCGATCTGGAATCGGTGCACATCCTCGTCACCGATCCCGACGGCGAGCCGGGTGATCACCGCGTACCCCAGCGCCAGGGCGACGGTCACCAGAAGCCATAAAAGAATACGGGACGCGTCCTGGTGAGGCTGTGAAGGTGGCGCGGGTTTCGGTGGCAGTGTCACGAAGGCATCTTCATCGTCCGGTGGCTATCACCGAGCCATTATCCAGTGGCACACGGGATCAGGTCCAGAATTGAAGCGCAATCACAGTACAACGGCGCGGCTGGGCGCTTTTGACGTGGTAAATGAACCGCCAGCGGTGCAACCTTGACCCAAACAGATGAGGAACTGGTATGGCCGCCATCGCCTTTGATACACTCAAGTTCGCCCGCAGGCTCAAGGAGGTGGGCGTACCCGAAGCCCAGGCGGAGGCGCAGGCGGAACTGATGGCGGAAGCGTTTGTGTTCAACATGGATGCCCTGGTGACGACGGACTACCTGGAGCAATGCCTGGATGCGCGGTTTGCCGTCCAGGATACGCGCATTGAACAGCGATTCGCCGCCCAGGATGCGCGTATCGACCAGCGATTTGCCGCCCAGGACGCGCGCATCGAGCAGCGCTTCAATCACATCGACCTCGCCCTGGTCGGCATCAGCGGCGAGCTGAAACTGCTGCGCTGGATGCTGGCGCTCATCGTCATCACCACCGTGATCCCAGTGCTGCAGGAGTGGTTCACCCGGTTTGTACTCGGCAGCTGAGCGGCGGTGCGCGCCCCGGGATTGACTTCGATCGGGCAGCAGCGCAGCAGAAATACCCAGTACTGAGAATCGCGTCACACAGTGGGTCGCCTGGCGGCCGCCTTGATGCGCTAGAATTGCGGTCAAGAGAAGCCAATTTTACCTAAGAGGTTTGGCAGGTATTCATGGCCGCGAGACGCAAGGACGACGACCCCATCAGCCGCACCCGGTTTCGCACGGACCGGATGGTGGAGGATGGCGGGCGCTGGTTTTTCCTGACCCGCGAAAAAACGATCGAAGGGCCCTTCGACTGCAGGGCTGATGCGATCGACCAGCTGGAGGTCTACATCAAGCTGGCAGTAAACGGTATGCTGGTGCCACCTTCCACTTATTCTTTGCGGGCTTGAGCAGGGCCGAAGGGATTGCCCGGCAAGCCGGGCCGGCGCGGCCCGGCCGCTAGCGAGGTCGCGTCCTACCCGTCAAACGGATGGCGCAGCACTATCGTCTCCACCCGATCCGGGCCGGTGGAGATGATGTCGATCGGCGCGCCCACCAATTCTTCGAGCTTGCCGATATAGGCGCGGGCATTGGCCGGCAACTCGTCCAGGGTCTTCGCGCCCAGGGTGGACTCGCTCCAGCCGGGCACCTCCTCGTACACCGGCACCAGGTTGGCGTAGTCTTCGGCGTCGATCGGATTGGGCACCGGTTTGCCTTCCTTGCAGGTATAGGCCACGCAGATCCGGATGGTCTCGAGACCGTCCAGCACGTCGAGCTTGGTCAGGCAGATGCCGCTCACCGAATTGATATTCACCGCGGTGCGCAGGGCCACGGCGTCGAACCAGCCGCAGCGCCGGGCCGGCCGGTGGTGGCGCCGAACTCGTGGCCGCGCTCGGCCAGGTGCTTGCCGATGTCGTCGAACAACTCCGTGGGAAAGGGTCCGGAGCCCACCCGGGTGGTGTAGGCCTTGGTGATGCCCAGCACATAGTCCAGGTACAGCGGGCCGAAACCGGAGCCAGTGGCCGTGCCGCCGGCGGTGGTGTTGGAGCTGGTCACAAAGGGATAGGTGCCGTGGTCGATGTCCAGCAGGGAGCCCTGCGCGCCCTCGAACATGATGCGGGCGCCACTGCGGCGGCGCTCGTGCAGCAGGGCGCTCACGTCCGCCATCATGGGCAGCAGCTGCGGCGCCAGCGCCAGGGTCTCCTCCAGCACGGTGGCGTAATCCAGCGGTTCCACCTGGTAGTAACGCTGCAGCGCGAAGTTATGGTAATCCATCACCTCCCTGAGCTTGCGGGCGAAACGATGCTCATCCTGCAGGTCACCCAGGCGCAGGCCCCGGCGGGCCACCTTGTCCTCGTAGGCGGGGCCGATGCCCCGGCCGGTGGTGCCGATCTTCTCGAAGCCGCGCTTGGCTTCCCGGGCCTGGTCCAGGGCCACGTGGTAGGGCAGGATCAGCGGGCAGGCGGCGGAAATGCTTCAGGCGCTCGCGCACCGGCACGCCCCTGGCTTCGAGCGAACCCATCTCCTTCAACAGGGCCTCCGGGGACGAGCACCACGCCGTTGCCGATAAAGCACTGTACATGCTCCCGCAGGATGCCCGAGGGAATCAGGTGCAGCACGGTTTTCTCTCCATCGATCACCAGCGTGTGGCCGGCGTTGTGGCCGCCCTGGAACCGCACGACGGCATCGGCGCGGTCAGTCAGCAGGTCGACAATCTTGCCCTTGCCCTCATCACCCCACTGGGTGCCCAGGACGACTACGTTCTTGCTCATCTGTATTGCTCAGTCGGGTAATTGGAGGGGTTCGATGCGCCACTGCCCGGCGTGTTGCTGCAGCTGGCGGTCGCAGCGCGGGTCGGGGTCGGCGCCAAGGCAGTTGATCACGATCTCGCCCGCCTCGCGCAGTTCGGCCACCCGCTGCGCCAGGACCGCATCGTCCGTATCCGGCATGCTGATCGCGCCGCGGGAGCCGGCCTCGGCCGGCAACAGGGCGAGCAGGGCTTTCAGGTCGGTGGCGAACCCGGTAGCGGCGCGGGCGCGGCCAAACACCGCGCCCACGTTGTCGTAGCGCCCGCCGTTGGCCAGGGCCTGGCCGTGGCCGGGCACGTAGGCGGCGAAAACGATACCGGTGTGGTAGTGATAACCGCGCAGCTCTGCCAGGTCGAAATAGATATCCAGCCCGGGGCACTGGCGGCGGATAGCGCCGGCCACTTCCTGCAGCGCGTCCACCGCGCCCAGGGCCGCCGGGGCGCGGTCGGCGAACAGCTCGCGGGCATGGGCCAGCACCGACTCGTCGCCGTGCAGGTCGACCAGGGCGATGACCAGCCGGGCCGCAGCGGTATCGACTCCGGCCAGGGCCTGGCGCAGGTCGGGGACGGATTTGCGCTGCAGGCAGTCGAAGACAGTCTGTTCCTGCTCCGGACTGAGCCCGGCGCTGGCGAGCACGGCCTGGTAAACGCCCACGTGGCCAAGGTCCAGGGTGATGCTGCCACCCACGCCGCTGGCGCCAAGACCTGCCGCTTCCAGGGTCGCCAGCATCAGGCGCACGATTTCCACATCCGCCGCCAGGCTGTTGTCGCCGTACAGCTCCGCCCCCAGCTGGATGGGCGAGCGCGAGGCCAGCAGCGACTTGGGGCGGGTGTGCAGGGTGGAGCCGGCGTAGCACAGGCGGGTGATTCCCGGCTGGGCCAGGCTGTGGGCGTCGATGCGCGCCACCTGGGGGGTGATGTCGGCGCGCACGCCCAGGGTGCGGCCGCTGAGCTGGTCGGTGAGCTTGAACGTGAGCAGGTCGAGATCCCGACCCAGGCCGATCAACAGGGACTCGGTGAACTCCATCAGGGGCGGAATCACCAGCTGGTAACCCCAGCTGCGGTAAAGGTCCAGCAGGCGCCGGCGCAGGCGCTCCGCCGTGGCGGCCTGGGCCGGCAGGACCTCCTCTATCCCGTCGGGCAACTGCCAGCGGTCAACCGATGTCATGCAGGCCGCCAGAACACTAGTGCACCAGGTACAACACGACGACACCGAACAGCATGCTGCCGAGGCCTATATTGCGAATGACACGGTCTTCCATCTGGTTCGCCATGGTGAGCAGTTTGCGCCAGCGGTCGGGGCTGATGAAGGGGAGCATGCCCTCGATGATGAAGACGAGCGCAATAGCGGCGGCCAGAACGTCCCAGAAATCCAATGATACCCCTCACACATAAAAAACCGCGGGTCCTGCGCTTGTGGTCAAAACGCCGGATCCCACGGTTGCAGGATACTACCACAGGGGAGGTTTAAATCACCTGTGAATTTTGTGCCTTACTTGCCTCCCCTGGGGTCGTTCAGGTAGCGGAAGAACTCGCTGTCGGGCTGAATCAGCAGGATATCCCCGTTGCCGTCAAAGGATTGCTGGTAGGCCCGCATGCTGCGGGTGAAACTGTAGAACTCCGGGTCGCGATCGAAGGCCTCGGCGTAAATCCGCGTGGCGGTGGCATCGCCCTCGCCGCGCACCAGTTCCGCGTCGCGGAAGGCGTTGGCCTGGATAACCGTGACCTCGCGGTCGGCGGCGGCACGGATACCCTCCGCCAGTTCCTGGCCCTGGGAGCGGCGCTCGCGGGCTTCCTTCTCGCGCTCGGCGTTCATGCGGCGGTACACCGATTCGGACACGTCCGGCGGCAGGTCGAACCTCTTGGCCCGCACGTCCACCACTTCGACGCCCAGCACCTCCTGGGCAACCGCGGTCAGTTCCGCGGTGAGGGCCTGCATCAACTGGTCGCGCTCGCCGGACACCACTTCCTGGATCGTGCGCGCGGCCACCTGGTTGCGCAGGCCGTTGTTGATGCGCTGGGCCAGCAGCGCCATGGCGCGGCTCATCTCACCGTTGGTGGCGGTGTAGAAGCGCTCCGTGTCCTTGATGCGGAACTTGGCGTAGCTGTCCACGATCAGGGCTTTCTGCTCCTGGGTGAAGAAGCGCTGGGGTGTGGAATCCACCGTAATGAGCCGGCCATCGAACTTGCGCACGGTGTTGACGAAAGGAATCTTCACATGCAGGCCCGGCTGCAGGTCAGGCTTGACCACCTCGCCGAACCGCAGCAGCACCCCGCGCTCGGTCTGCTTGATCACGTACAGGGAACTGTTGGCCAGCAACAGGGCCAGGGCCACCGCCACCAGAAAAATCATATTGCGTCCACCCATGATCAGCGACCTCCCCTGCGAGTGCCGGCGGCAGCGGCGTCGTTGCGCAACTGCTCGGTAACGGCGTTGGTGAGCTCCCGGATATTGGAGCTGTCGATAGTGACCTGACGCACCCCGGCACCGCTACTGGCGCTCGGGGCGGCCAGCTTGTCCAGGGGCAGGTACAGCAGGTTGTTGCCTCCGGGCACGTCCACCATCACCTTGCTGTTGTTGCTCAGCAGGTTCTGCACCGCCTCAACGTAGAGGCGTTCGCGGGTAACCCCGGGGGACTTGAGGTACTCCTCGAGCAGCTTGGTGAAGCGCTGCGTCTCACCTTCGGCCTTGGCAATCACCTGCTCCCGGTAGGCCTGGGCCTCTTCCAGCACGCGCTGGGCGCCACCGCGGGCCTCGGGCACGATGCCATTGGCATAGGCCTGGGCCTCGCTCTTCACCCGCTCCTCGTCCTCGCGGGCCTTGATCACGTCGTCGAACGCGGCCTGCACCTGGGTGGGGGGCTTGGTCTCGTCCACGGTCACCTTGCTCACCAGGATGCCGGTCTGGTACAGGTTGAGGTAGTCCTGCACGCGCTGGCCCACATCCGCCCCGATCCGTTCACGGCCACCGGTAAGCACCTGGTCCATGGTGGTACCACCCACGACGTGGCGCAGGGCGCTCTGGGTGGCGTGGGAGAGAGAGATCTCCGGCTCCAGCACCTTCAGCACGAAGCTGGTGGGATCATCGATAACGTACTGCACCGAAATAGCCGCCTCGACGATGTTCTCGTCGCGGGTGAGCATGATTTCGCGGAAACTGACCGACCGCACCCTGGTGGTATTGAGCTTGGTGACGGTGTCGATCAGCGGGGGATTCCAGTGCAGGCCGGGCTGCACGGTATCCAGGTACTTGCCGAAGCGCAGCACCACGGCCCGCTCCTGCTGGTCGACCTGGTAGAAGCCCGCCACGCCCCACAACACCAGGGCACCCGCGGCAATCAGACCCAGCAGGGCGCCGGGTATGCCACCGGCGCCTGTACTGCCTCCGCCTGCACCACCGCCGCCCCGGCGGGCGCCGCGGCCACCGAACAGGCCGCCGAGCTTGTCCTGGAGCTTCTTGAGCGCCTCGTCCAAATCGGGCGGACCCTGGTCGCCGCCACCCCAGGGGTCCCTGGGTTTGTTGTTGCCGCCACCCGGCTCATTCCAGGCCATAGTCCACTCCTAAGTCAAAAGTGCAGTGAGTCTAACAAATTTTATCCGCTTTGCCTCATTACACGGGCCCGCTATCGCAGCCCTGCGCCCATCGGCCAGCGCGAACGCAACAAAGAGGTGTTTCATCAGAAAAGGGGTTCGGGGCCCTTCTTCGTCAGGCGGTTCCAGTCCGCGCGGGGCAGTCGCACGCTGAGGTGGGCCACCCCGTCCTCACCGTATTGCTCGGACTCCACCGCTCCCAGGCGGTACAGGGCTGCCCGCAGTCCACCCTGCGCAGGGCCGATATCGACCACCTCGTTGATCATGTCCTTGCCCACCAGCTCGGCGATAGCCTGCAGCAGCAACTCGGTGCCGGCGCCGGTGGCGGCGCTCAGCCACACCCGCTCCGGCATGCCGTCGGCATTGCGATCTATACGCGGGGATTGCTCCAGCAGATCGAGCTTGTTGTAGACCTGCAGCTGCGGGATCTGCTGCGCGCCTATTTCTTCCAGCACATCGTGCACCTGCTGGATATTGTCCTCGCGCTGCTCGGTGGCGGCGTCGATCACATGCAACAGCAGGTCAGCGTTGAGGGTCTCCTCCAGGGTAGCCTTGAAGGCCGCCACCAGCTTGTGCGGCAGGTGGGCGATAA
The DNA here is from genome assembly GCA_963700715.1 of uncultured Gammaproteobacteria bacterium. Lineage (GTDB taxonomy): Bacteria > Pseudomonadota > Gammaproteobacteria > Pseudomonadales > Halieaceae > JARRPM01. The sequence goes on along the minus strand of CAVOYP010000007.1, from coordinate 58,861 downwards.
AGCCCACCGTGTCCACCAGCACCACGGGGCCCACGTTCTCCAGGTCCAGCCGGCGCAGGGTCGGGTCGAGGGTGGCGAACAACTGGTCCGCGGCGTACACACCCGCTTGCGTCAGGCGGTTGAACAGGGTGGATTTGCCCGCGTTGGTATACCCCACCAGCGACACCACCGGCACCTCGGCGCGGCGCCGGGAACGGCGCCCGTTATCGCGCTGCTTGCGCACCTTCTCCAGCCGCGCGAGGATCGACTTGATCCGCGCCCGCAGCAGGCGGCGGTCGGTTTCCAGCTGGGTTTCACCGGGCCCGCGCAGGCCGATACCGCCCTTCTGTCGCTCCAGGTGGGTCCACCCGCGCACCAGGCGCGTGCTCATATGCTGCAACTGGGCCAACTCCACCTGCAACTTGCCCTCGTGGGTGCGGGCGCGCTGGGCGAAGATATCGAGAATCAGCCCGGTGCGATCCAGCACCCGGCACTGCAGCTCCTTTTCCAGGTTGCGCTCCTGGCTGGGGCTGAGGGAGTGGTTGAACATGACGATCTGGGCCTCGTGCTCGGCCACCGCCGCCGCGATCTCCTGCAGCTTGCCGCTGCCGACGAAGGTGCGCGAGTCCGGCACATCCCGGGCGCCCATGATATACGCTACCGGGTCGCCCCCGGCCGAGAGCACCAGCTCCTCAAATTCGCGGGGATCCTCCCGCTCGGTTTCACTGGCAAGATTGAGATGCACGAGCACAGCCCGTTCACCCGAATCGGGACGATCAAAAAACAATACGACCTCGGCGTGCGGTAAAAGTGGGACAGTGGCCGCCCGGCGGGCGACCACCGCAAAGGCTGTTAGCTATCGCCACCGTCTGCTTCGTCTTCAGCCGGGTTCTGCAGCGGCATGCGCACGACCCGCGACGGCACCACGGTGGAAATGGCGTGTTTGTAGACCATCTGGCTCACGGTATTTTTCAGCAGCACTACGAATTGATCGAATGACTCGATCTGCCCCTGCAGCTTGATGCCGTTGACCAGATAGATGGATACAGGAACGCGTTCCTTACGCAAAATGTTCAGGTAAGGGTCTTGTAGCGTGTGCCCTTTTGACATAACTCCTCCTAAAAGACCCAATCTGGGTCGAAAAAATGATAAAAGCGCCTAACTTCGCACTGTTATTGTTGCTTCCATACCAATTCCAGGGCGGGCTCCTCTACTCACAACCCGCTGTGGAACCTTCGAGTGCGGGGTCAGCATACTATAGTGGGGCGCGTTCAAGATAGTTCAAGGCCCGCCAAATGGGCTTTTGTCCCATTCCCGTCCCGCCTGCATCAGACCCCGCCGGCTGCGCCAGGTTCCCTGCCTCATCCGTATGGATCCAGTTCAGGTCCGGCCACTTGCGCAGCCAGGTCAGCTGGCGCTTGGCCAGCTGGCGGCTGGCGGCAATGGCGGCGGCCACTGCCGCCTCCAGCGAGCACTCCCCCGCCAGGTGCCGCCACAGCTGGCGATAACCCACGGCGCGCACGGCCGGCAGCTGCTGCCGCCAGGTCGCCGCGCCGGTACAGGGCGCGCACCTCCTCCAACAGCCCGGCCGCCATCATCTGCTCGAAGCGCAGGGCGATGCGCCGGTGCAACACCGCCCGGTCCAGCGGGCAGATGGCCAGCTGGACCACATGGAAGCGCTGCGCCGGTGGCGGCCGCGATGCCTGCCGGGCCTGCCATTGGCTCATGGTGATGCCGCTGGCGCGATACACCTCCAGCGCCCGGCCCAGGCGCTGGGAGTGGTTGGGGTGAATCCGCGCCGCGGCCTGGGGGTCTACCTGCGCCAGGCGCGCGTGCAGCCAGGGCCAGCCGTGCAACGCCGCCTCGGCCTCGATTTCGCGGCGGATATCCGCCGCAGCGGCGGGCATCTCCGCCAGGCCCTCGAGAAACGCCCTGAAGTACAACATGGTGCCGCCCACCAGCAGGGGCGTGCGGCCGCGCGCGGCGATATCCGCCACCAGCCGGTGGGCGTCGGCGGCGAAATCCGCCGCCGAATAGGCCTCGGCGGGGTCGCGGATATCGATCAGGTGATGCGGGTAGGCAGGTTTGGCACTGCCGATGTCCAGGCCGCGGTAGACCAGGGCGGAGTCCACGCTGATCAGCTCACAGTCGCGGGCCGCGGCCAGCTCGATCGCCAGGTCAGTCTTGCCGGACGCGGTGGGGCCCAGCAGGCAGATGAGCAGGGGCTTGGCAGCGGCCATCGATGAATATGCGCTCAGCGGCCGCGCAGGAACAGCCTGTCCAGCTCCTCGATGCCCAGCTGGATCCAGGTGGGCCGGCCGTGGTTGCACTGGCCCGAGCGCTCGGTTGCCTCCATGTCCCGCAGCAGGGCGTTCATTTCCGGGATGGTGAGGCGGCGGTTGGCCCGCACCGAGCCGTGGCAGGCCATGGTGGAGAGGATAGCGTCGAGGTGGCCCTCGATGCGGTCCGAGCTGCCGAACTCGATCAGGTCCGCCAGCACATCCCGCAGCAGCTGCTCCACATCGGAATCGCGCAGGCTCACCGGAATCTGGCGGATCACCAGGGCTTCCTCCCCGGCCACGTCCACCAGCATGCCCAGGCGCTGGAACAGGGCCGCGTGCGCGGCCGCCACCTGCACCTCGCGCTGGCTTACCGCCACCGCCCGGGGCACCAACAGGGGTTGGCTGCGGATACCCTCGCTGTCGCGGGCGGCCTTGAGGCGCTCGTAGGTGATGCGCTCGTGGGCGGCGTGCATGTCCACCAGCACCAGGCCAGAGGCATTTTCGGCCAGGATGTAGATGCCCCTGAGCTGGGCCAGGGCATAGCCCAGCGGCGGCACCTCCTCCGCACCCGCCTCCGCCAGGGGATGCAGGTGGCCATAGGCGCGCAGCTGCTCCCTGGCCTGCCCGGGGGCCGGGCCCGCCGGGGCCCGGTAGGCGCCGGCACTGCTGAACCCGCCCGCCGGAGCCGGCTGCGCGCCCCAGGCCAGCCCTCCCTGGCGGGTGATTTCCCCCGTGACGGTGTTCACCGCCAGGCCGTCCTCCAGTGCCTCGCTTCCCCCCTCCCCCGCGGCGCTGTCCGCCGCCCCGCCGCCCGGGCGGACCTCTGCCAGGGCCCGGTGCAGGCTGGAGAAGATGAAATTGTGTACGGCGCGACCGTCGCGGAAGCGCACCTCGTGCTTGGTGGGGTGCACATTCACATCCACCTGGGCGGGGTCGAGCTCCAGGTACAGCACGAAGGCCGGGTGGCGGCCGTGGTAGAGCACGTCGCGATAGGCCTGCCTGACCGCATGCGCCACCACCCGGTCGCGGATCACGCGGCCATTGACGAAGAAATACTGCAGGTCCGCCTGGCTGCGGGAAAAGGTGGGCAGGCCCACCCAGCCCCACAGCCGCAGGGGGGACAGATCGTTCTCGACATACAGGGCCTGGTCCATAAACGCCGGCCCGCAGACCGTGGCCACTCGCCGCTGGCGCTCCGCCTGGCTGTGCGCCGGCCTGAGGTCGTGCAGCGCCCGGCCGTTGTGGCGCAGGCTGAAGGCCACCTCGAAGCGCGACAGGGCCAGGCGTTTGACCACCTCCTCCAGGTGGTCGAATTCGGTTTTTTCGGTGCGCAGGAACTTGCGCCGGGCAGGGGTGTTGAAGAACAGGTCGCGCACCTCCACCGTGGTGCCCCGGGGGTGCGGCGCCGGCTTCAGCTGCACCTCCATCTCGCGACCCTCGCAGGCGGCGCTGCTGCCCTGGCTGCCGCTGTCGGAGGGATTGCTGGTGAGGGTGAGGCGGGACACGGAGCCGATACTGGCCAGGGCCTCGCCGCGAAAGCCCAGGCTGCCCACCCGCTCGAGGTCCTCCAGCGAGGCGATCTTGCTGGTGGCGTGGCGGGCCAGCGCCAGGGGCAGGTCCTGCGCCGCCATGCCGCTGCCGTTATCGCGGATGCGGATCAGCTTGCTGCCGCCGGCTTCAACATCGATATCCACCCGGGTGGCGCCAGCGTCGAGGCTGTTTTCCAGCACCTCCTTCACCACCGAGGCCGGGCGCTCCACCACCTCGCCGGCGGCGATCTGGTTGGCCAGCCGGGGGCTGAGCAGGTGGATACGCGGTGGGAAGTCTGAAGACATCGGGGTGTTACATCAGCTGGCGGGGATCAGCAGCTTCTGCCCCACCAGGATTTTTTCGCCGCTGATGCCATTGCGGTTGCGCAGGTCGGCCTCGGAAACATTGAAGCGCTGGGCGATGGCCGACAGGGTGTCGCCCCGGGCGATGGTGTACTGCTGCCCGTTCTGTTGCCGCTGCCAGGCCACCAGGGTGCCCGCAGGCGGATGGTTCAGGAACCAGTCCCGGATACCCGCGTGAATCGCCCGCGCAATCTTCTTCTGGTAGGCGCTGCTGGACAGCTGTTGCGCCTCCGCGGGGTTGGAGATGAAACCCGTCTCCACCAGGATGGAGGGAATATCCGGTGACTTGAGCACCACGAATCCCGCCTGCTCGACGCCGCGCTTGTGGAGTTTGGCCACGCTGTCCATCTGGCGCAGCACCTTGGCGCCGATCTTGAGGCTGTTGTCCAGAGTGGAGGTCATGGACAGGTCCGCCAGCACACCGGCCAGCAGCTCATCCTTGTCCGACAGGGTCACGCCACCCACCAGGTCCGAGGCATTCTCCCGCTCCGCCAGGTAGCTTGCGGCAGTCGATGTGGCGCCCTGGGTAGAGAGCGCGTAGACCGACGCGCCGTGGGCCTCCCGGCGGTTGAAGGCATCGGCGTGGATCGACACGAACAGGTCCGCCTGGCGCTGGCGTGCGAGGTCGCGGCGGCCGGCCAGGCTGATGTAATAGTCGCCGGTGCGGATCATTGTCGGCCGGAAACCCTTGTCGGCCTGCAGCAGGGCGTTCAGCTCCCTGGCGATTGCCATCACGATGTGCTTCTCGCGCTGCTTGTTGGGGCCGATGGCGCCCGGGTCTTCGCCCCCGTGGCCGGCATCGATGGCGATGACGATGTCGCGCTTGTCGGAATGCTGCTCGGTCTTGGTGGCCACCGCCTGCTTCTGCGGGGCCTTGTCATACAGGTCCAGTACCAGGCGATCGCTGGCCTGCTGGTTGGACTTGAGGAAAAAGCTGCGGGGGTTCACCACGGTATTCAATTCCAGCACCACGCGCAGGCTGTTGCCCTCGTGGGGCATGGTCCGCAGCGAGTTGACCGGCGTGCCCGCCAGCTTGGGCGGGCCGACCCCGGCCTGCATACGGGTGTTCGCCACATCGAGCACGAGCCGGTCGGGATTGTTGAGCACGACGAGTTTATGGCTGGCGGGGCCGGTGAGGTCAAATACGATGCGAGTGTGGTCCGGGGCGCGCCACAGGCGCACATCATGCACCTCCACGGACCACGCCGGAAACGCCAACAGCATTCCCAGCATCGCCCCGATCCACGTCCTGCCCATGTCACTCCCGCCGTGTGTGTCGCGGCCTGTTGTTTTTCTTGGCGCCGTCGGTCTGTTCGTTCAACTGCCTGCCCGCAGTCGCGCCAGCACTGCCCTCCCAAGGCTCGTTGCAGCGCACAGGCTGAGGCGGCGGCCAGAATCTTCGCGCTCCATTTTAATCGTTATGTCCGCCGTGGGCAAAGCGCCTTCGCCCCGTTGTGGCCACTCCACCAGGCAGATGGCACCACCACTGAAATAATCGCGAATACCCATGAATTCCAGCTCCTCGGGATCACCCAGCCGATACAGATCGAAGTGGTACACCTGCCACTGGCCCAGCTGGTAGGGCTCCACCAGGGTATAGGTGGGGCTTTTGACCGCGCCGCGATGGCCCAGCGCCTGGATAAAACCGCGACTGAGGGTGGTCTTGCCCGCGCCGAGTTCACCCTCCAGGTAAATCACCAGGGAGGGCGCGGCCACGGTGGCCAGGCGTGCGCCGATGGCCAGCATGGCCGCCTCGTCAGCAGCGTGCAGCGTCAGGCTGGCCGCGCTCAACCCAGCAGGGCCCGCATATGCGGTACCAGGTCGCTGGCAAGCAGCCCGCGCTGGCCATCCCCGGCCGCCCTGTCCGCGGCCGCCCCGTGCAGGCAAACCCCCAGTGCCGCCGCCTCCAGCGCAGGCATATGTTGTGCCAGCAGCGAGCCGATCACCCCGCTCAGCACATCGCCCATGCCGCCGCTGGCCATGCCCGGGTTGCCGTAGTCGCTCAGCAACAGCTGCGCGCCGTCGGTTACCAGGCTGCCGTTGCCCTTGAGCACGGCGACGCCACCGTAGCGCTGCTGCAGCAGGCGCGCCGCCGCGAACCGGTCCGCCTGCACCGCCGCGGTCGAGGTGCCCAACAGCCGGGCCGCCTCCCCGGGATGGGGGGTCAGCACCCAGTTGTCGCGGCGGGCCGCGGCTATGCCCCGACCCCGGGCCAGCAGGTTCAGGCCGTCCGCATCGAGCACCATGGGCTTGCCGCAGGCAGCCGCCACCTGCATCAACTGTTCCGACCAGGCGGACTGGCCCAGGCCGGGGCCCAGCACCAGCACATCCGCGGATTCGACCAGCGCCGCCAGCTCCTGCCCCGACCGCACCGCGGCGGGCATCGCCTCCGGGGTGCGCGCGACCAGCGCCGCCACGTGCTCAGCCCGGGTGGCGACCTTCACCAGGCCGGCGCCACAGCGCAGGGCCGCCTCCGCCGCCAGCGCCACCGCGCCCGCCATGCCGTAATCACCGCCCACGACCAGCACGGTGCCGTAGAGTCCCTTGTGCGCCGAGGCCGGCCGCGCCGGCAGGCGCTGCAGCAGGGGCTCCAGCTCCAGCCGGTAACTGTCGCAGTCAAGCTGCGCGTAGATCTCGGGCGGCACCCCGAGGTCGTTGAATTCAATGGCACCCACGTGATCGGCCGCCGCCAGCGTAAACAGGCCGCGCTTGAGGCCGATGAAGGTCACCGTCAGCTGCGCCTTTACCGCCAGCCCCAGCACCCGGCCGGTATCCGCGCACAGCCCCGAGGGAATATCCACCGCCAGCACCGGCGCGCCGTTGCCATTGACCGTGGCAATGGCCTCCCGGTACTCATCGCGCACCTCGCCGCCGAGCCCGGTGCCCAGCATGGCATCGACAATCACTCCCAGGCGCAGCAGGGGGCTGGCACTGAAGGCTGTGATTTTCACCCCGTTGGCCAGGGCCTGCTGCCGGGCCAGCAGCGCGTCGCCGCTGATTTTCCCCGGGTCCCCCAGCTGCAGTACCGTAGTGGGGATGCCGCGCTTGTGGGCGAGATCCGCGATCAGGAAGCCGTCACCACCGTTGTTGCCGGTACCGCACAGCACCTGCACGCATTCGACCTGCGGCCACTTGCGCAGCAGGCAATCAAACGCCGCGCTCGCGGCCCGGGACATCAGGGTAATGCCAGGTATACCGTGATCCTGGATGGCGCAGCGGTCCAGCTCCCGGGTCTGGGCCGCGGTGTAGAGGCGTTCGGTGCCGAGTGTCGCGGCCAAAGTCATGCTCCCCAATTCATCGCAACGGATTTTTGCTCCAATGCCGGCGGCGTGGCTGCGCCCGATAAACAAACAGCAACGCTACCGGCGAGGTTCTGGCAGAATTGTACACTCATGTCCCCTGATTGCGGTCCCCCATTGTCCCGGCAACTGTCAGCACAAGAGCAAACCACCATGGCCGCGCAGATCAGGGCCTGGGCGGCGGAGCTGGGCTTCCAGCAGCTGGGAATCGCCGACATTGAGCTGGCGGAGCACGAGGCCTACCTGCAGAAATGGCTGGACGCGGGTTACCACGGCAGCATGGACTACATGGCGCGCCACGGTGTGAAGCGCGCCCGGCCCGGCCAGTTGGTGCCGGGCACCTGCCGGGTGATTTCGGTGCGGATGGACTACCTCGCCGATAATACCCACCCGCTGGAAGTGCTGGCGGCGCCGCAGAAGGCCTACATCTCCCGCTACGCGCTGGGGCGTGATTACCACAAACTGGTGCGCAAGCGGCTGGCGACACTGGCGGAACGCATCCGCGAACTGGCCGGGGGCGGACAGTACCGGGCGTTTGTGGACAGCGCGCCGGTGCTGGAGCGGGCCATCGCGGAGCGGGCCGGGATGGGCTGGATCGCCAAGAACACCATGCTGATCAATGCCCAGGCCGGCTCCTGGTTTTTCCTGGGCGAAATCTACACCGACCTGCCCCTGCCGGCGGATGCGCCTCAGGCCGGCAAACATTGCGGGACCTGCACCGCCTGCCTGGATATCTGCCCCACCAACGCCTTTACCGGCCCCTTCCAGCTGGATGCGCGCAAGTGTATTTCCTACCTCACCATCGAGCACAGGGGCGCTATCGACCCCGCCCTGCGGCCGCTGCTCGGCAACCGGGTGTTCGGCTGCGACGACTGTCAGCTGGTATGCCCGTGGAACAAGTTTGCGCAGGCCACGCCGGAGGACGATTTCCAGCCCCGGCACGGGCTGGCCGATGCCGAACTGGTCGAGCTGTTCCTGTGGGACGAGGCGACCTGGCTGGCCAGGACCGAGGGCTCCGCCCTGCGCCGCATCGGCCACGAGCGCTGGTTGCGCAACCTGGCGGTGGCCCTCGGCAACGCCCCCACCACTCCCGCCGTGCTCGCGGCACTGGAGCAGCGCAGGAATTTTCCCTCGGAGCTGGTGCGCGAGCACGTCGACTGGGCTCTACGCCAACACCAGCCTTCCAGTTAAGGGGCTCTAAATGGGGCTAAATGGGGTCAGATCGGTTTGGCTAAATGGGGTCAGATCGGTTTAATTTTAATCGTTCTGACCCCTTTTTCTGACCCCTTTTGCCTTTTCGACGGCACGGTTGATCAAAAATAAATCGTTCTGACCCCATTAAGCCAAGGACCCCATTAAGCCGCGCCTGTTTATGGGGCTGCCCTACTCCAGCTTCAGCAAATGCTGCCGGTAGTAACGCATCTCCTCGATGGACTCGCGGATATCATCCAGCGCCAGGTGGGTGGAGGTCTTGGTGATGCCCGCCTCGAGCTCGGGTCGCCAGCGCTGCATCAGGATTTTGAGGGTGCTGACATCGAGGTTGCGGTAGTGGAAATAGCGTTCCAGCTCCGGCATATGGCGCGCCATGAAACGCCGATCCTGGCAAATGCTGTTGCCGCACATGGGGGAGGCACCCGCCGGCACCCATTGCTGCAGGAACGCCAGGGTCAGCTCCGCCGCGCTGTGGGCGTCGTGAACACTGGCGCGCACCCGGGCCACCAGCCCGGAGTGGGTGTGGTGACTGGTATTCCATTCATCCATGGCCGCGAGCGTGGCGTCATCCTGGTGCACCGCGATCACCGGCCCCTCCGCCAGGGTGTTGAGCTCGCTGTCGGTGACAATGGTCGCAATTTCGATGACCACGTTGTGATCCGGGTCCAGCCCGGTCATCTCCATGTCTACCCAGACCAGGTTGTTGACGTCTTGCATACAACTCCGAATTGCGCGTGAGCACCGAACTCGCAGTGTAGCAAATTGCCTCGACAGTGCTACGCGCTGAGCCAATAATGGCCGCATGTCCAAACGCAAGCTCACCCGCCAGCAGGCCTGGCGCATCGAGAAAATCCAGGGAGAACGGACGAAGCGGGCCGACAGGCGCGGCGCCCGGGCCGAACAGTCCCTGGCCGGCGGTGAACTGGGCCCGGAACAGCACGGTCTCGTCACCGCCCATTTCGGCACCCAGGTCGAAGTGGAGTCCCCCTCGGGCCAGCGCTTGCGCTGTCACCTGCGCGCCAACCTCGAAAACCTGGTCACCGGTGACCGGGTGGTGTGGTGCGAGGGCGAACCCACCGGGGTGATCGTCGCCCAGGGCGAGCGCAGCAGCGTGCTGTCGCGGCCAGACCCCTATGGCAAGCTCAAGCCCGTGGCCGCCAACATCGACCAGATCGTCGTGGTCATCGCCCCGCTGCCGGAGCCCCACGCCATGCTGATCGACCGCTACCTGGTGGCGGCGGAGACCGTGAACATTGAACCGGTGATCCTGCTCAACAAGACCGACCTGCTCTCCCATGACCCGGCGCTGCGGCACAAGCTGGACGAGTTGCTCGCGATCTACCCCACCCTGGGCTACCGCATCCTCCACACCTCCAGCAAGCAGGGCGGAATGGAGGAGTTGCACGCGGCGCTGCGCGAGCGCACCAGCGTGTTTGTGGGCCAGTCAGGAGTAGGCAAGTCGTCCCTCGTCAATGCGTTGCTGCCGGAGGCCGAGCTGCGGGTGGGGAGCCTGTCGGAGACCACCAGCAAGGGCACCCACACCACCACCACCGCGCAGTTGTTCCACCTGCCTTCGGGGGGCAGCCTGATCGACTCCCCCGGCATCCGCGAGTTCGGCCTCTGGCATATGACCCGGGACCAGGTCGAACATGGCTTCCGCGAGTTCCGCCCACTCCTCGGCCACTGCAAGTTCCGCGACTGCCAGCATGTGCACGAGCCCGGCTGCGCGATCCTCGGGGCGCTGGCAGCCGGGGAGATCAGTCAACTGCGGATGGACAGTTACCGGCGCATTGTTGCCAGCTTGGAAGAAAGTTAGATATTTCTTCGAGATTCCTTTTGCTGCCGATCTCGGGCACTGCCGGGACCGTCGCAATCAGTAAACCCAACTACGAATTCAGCAGAACCTACCCAAAGACTCACCCAGCCGCGTGGTAGCCCCCGCGACATAGGCCGGGTCAAACTCCACCGCGTCTTTCGTAAACAGCAGGATCACCGTCGAGCCGAGCTTGAAGCGGCCCATCTCCTCGCCCTGGGCGAGTTCGATGACCCGGGGCACGGCCACGTAGTCGCGCAACACCGGCTCGGAGGTGGGGGGTGCGACCTGCCCGGACCAGACCGTTTCTATCCCCGCCACCACCATCGCGCCCACCAGGATCATCGCCATGGGACCGGCGGCGGTGTCGAAATAACAGACCAGGCGCTCGTTGCGCGCGAACAGGCGCGGAACGTTTTCCGCGGTCACCCGGTTCACCGAAAACAGCTTGCCGGGAATATAGCTGGTGGCGGTGAGGCGGCCCGCCAGCGGCATGTGCACCCGGTGATAGTCCCGGGGTGCCAGGTAAATGGTGGCGAAGCGGCCATCGGCAAACAACCCGGCGCGCTCGCTGTCGCCACCGAGCAACTCCCAGGTGCTGAAGGACTGGCCCTTCGCCTGGAAAATGCGCCCCCCACGGATGTCACCCAACTGGCTGATAGCCCCATCCGCCGGGCAGATGACATCCGCCTCCGCCGGGGAGCGGGCATCTTCCCGCAGGGGCCGGGTAAAAAACGCGTTGAAGCTGGCGTAGCTGGTGGGATCGGGGTCCGCCGCCTCGGTCATGTCCACCTTGAACTGGCGGATAAATATGTGGATCAGCCAGTTCTTCAGCCACAGCGGGTGGCGCAAGTCAGCCAATGCGCCGGTACAACGCGAGAGCAGGTGCTGGGGCAATATGTGCTGCAAAAAGATGAAAATCCTGTCCATAGGTCGTATTGTTACACGAGAGGAATGGGAAACGGCAGATTATAACAGTGAAGACGTGGCTGCTGGCACTTATGCTCGCCGTGCCCGCACTGGCCTATGGTCAGTCCCCGGAAAAGGCGAAACCCGACGACAGCATTGAGGGCTGGCAGCCGGCAGTGCCCGCGGACCCCAATGACGCCGGTGTCAGCTGGATGGACTCCAGCCACTCCTATGCCACCGAGAGAGCCCAGGACCTGGCCGAGTGGGTGGACGCTTACTTCGGCACTCCGAACTACGAACTGGAAGCACCGGAGTCCCAGCTCCGTCTCGATTTAACCACCGACTGGGACCAGCAGGACGGCACCAACAACAACATCCGACTGCGCGGCAAGATCCAGCTCCCCAGGGTGTCAAAGCGCCTCAACCTGGTGTTCAACGAGGAGTCGGGAGATGAACTCGATCCGAGGACAAGCGGCGAACCCGTGCGGGATGACAGCTTTGGCCTGCTGTACCGGGTATCCGAGGGCGAGCACTCGCGCTTCGACCTGACCATGGGAATCAGCTGGAACCACCTGCGCCCCGGCGCTCGCTACCGCTACCAGGGCGCCCTGGGCGATGCCAACACCTACCGCTTCACCCAACGCCTGCAGTACGAGGACAGCGAGGGCGCCTATGCCACCAGCCAGATCGAACTCAACCGCCTGCTGGACCAGAACACGATCCTGCGCTGGAACAATCGGGCGGTCTACGGGGAGGAGACAGCCGGCACTGAATGGATAAGCCGCCTGTCCCTGTTCCAGCGCACCCGCACCGTCAATCGCAACCATGTCATGGGCGTCAGCTACTTCGGCGCTGTCAACGGGGTGACCGACCCCGACTATGTGAAGAATTATCGCCTCGGCGTGCTGCTGCGCCGCCAGGTCTACCGCAAATACCTGTTCCTCGAACTGGAGCCTGCCTACAACTACCGCAAGCAGGACCCGGAAGACAAAAGGCAATTCGCCTGGAGCGTCGCACTGCGCCTGCAAATCGCGCTGGAGCGCGACCTGGCGCACAGGAAGGACAGGAAGCGCCGGCAGCAGCGCGAGGCCGAAGAAATGGAGGCCACACCGGAGCGGCCACTGCTGGCGCCGGAGGAAATGGGGAACGGCCAGCGGCCGCCACCCGATTCAATGCCCGAAGAGGACGACCTATAGGTTTTCCTCGGCGAAAGCCGCCAGCCTCGAACGCACGATACCGTTGATGTGCATGATCCCGGCGTGGGGATAGGCCTTGCTCTTTTCCACCAGGTAGGTCAGCCCGGAGGTCAGCGGCGAGATGTACTTGTTGTCGATCTGGGCGAGGTTGCCCAGCACCACGATCTTGGAGTCCGCCCCCACCCGGCTGATCACCGACTTGAGCTGGAACTGGGTCAGCCCCTGGGCCTCGTCGATGATGATATAAGCATTGTTGAACGAGCGGCCGCGCATGAAGTTGAGGGACTTGAACTGGATGTTCGCCCGCTCCTTCACATAGCTGATACTACCGTGGCAGGACTCGTCGGTGCCATGCAGGATCTCCAGGTTGTCGTCGAAGGCGGCGAGCCAGGGCGCCATCTTCTCCTCCTCCGTGCCCGGCAGGAAGCCGATTTCCTCGGCCAGCGGCGGAGTGGAGCGGGCCACGATCAGCTTCGAGAAGCGCTTCTGTTCGAGGATGGCATGCACCCCGTAGGCCAGTGCCAGCAGGGTCTTGCCCGAGCCCGCTGGGCCGGTCATCACCGTCATGTCGACGTTTTCGTCCGCCAGCAGGGACATGGCCATCGCCTGCTCCAGGTTGCGCGGCACCAGGCCCCAGAAGCGCCGGTTCATCAGGTTGTCGCGGCTGTCGCAGCGCAGGTAGACGTACTCCCGCTCTACCCGCTTGACGAAGGCCATAAACTGCTGGTCGTCGTAGAGGAACATGTTGGGGTAGGCCTGGGGCAGGGACTTGCGCGGAATCCGGTGCAGGGTGCAGTCGCCCTCGCGCAGGGTGTCCACCTCGCTGATGGTGGACCAGAAATCACCCTCGATATGCTCGTAACCCTTCGCCAGCAGGTCGATATCGTCCAGCACCCGGTCCCGGCGGTAATCCTCCACATGCGCCAGGCCCGAACCCTTGGCCTTGATCCGCATGTTGATGTCCTTGGTCACCAGGCAGACGAACTCGTTGGGGTGCTCGGCCTGCAGGCGCAGGGCGACATTGATGATGCGGTTGTCGTTGGCCTGGGCCTGGGTGTCGTCCAGGTAGGGCACCGCACTGCTATCTGCCATGCGCTGGTCGGGGTAGATCGCCAGGGTGCCCAGCGGGCTGCCGTCGAGGCTGGTGCCGGGAACGCCCACGCCCTGCTGGATCTGCTGCGGCGTGGCGTTGTCCACCACCTTGTCGATCATCTGGATGGCGATGCGCGCCTCCCGGCTCACCGTCTTGTCGGGACGATCCTTGATATGGTCGAGCTCCTCCAGCACGGTCATGGGAATGACCACGTGGTGCTGCTTGAAGGCGGTGACCGCCGTGGGGTCGTGCAGCAGGACATTGGTGTCCAGCACGTAAGTTTTCCTGACGACTGGTTTAAGGGTGGTTTTTCCTACACGCAGGGCTGAGCCTGAGTCCATAGAGGATTCCTCGTCGATGTATCACTGGGTAATGGTATGGGGTAATTCTTGTTGTAGTCCGACAGCAGTGGTCGGGGCTGGGGTGGATAGGAGGGTGTACGATGCCCGAGCCCTGGTGGCTCGCTGGCTGCGCGCTCGCGCTGAGTGGGTGACACATGGCAACAGACGATGTGCTGTGCTGCCTGCATCCGGAAATCTCTCAATGGCTGTTCCCGGCGTGGCTGGTCTCTACCGCGTTACAGGGATTATCAAACCCGCTTCGATGGCCTGTCAATGGCAAGGGGAATGGCAATGGCAATATTCACCGCCTTGGCGCACTGCGGGCCATATCTCACTGACACAGCGGGTAATTTCCGCTACGATAGCGCGCCTGTCTCCAGCAAAACATAAGTAGCTCGCTGCATGCTCAACCAGGACGCACTGTCGCAACTCAAAGGCCTCAAATCCCAGATGGAGGCCGAGAAGGAGCACGCCGAGGCCGTCATCAAGGGTACCCAGAACCGCTACGGTTTCGCGGTGCTCGACGACGGACGCGAGATTTTCATCCCACCGGACGAGATGCTGAAAGTCTTTCCCGACGACCGGGTGCGGGTCTGTATTCGCCCGGCCAAGGACAACAAGACCATCGCCGATATCGAAAAGCTGGTGGACAGCCCGCTGGGGGACTTTACCGGTCGCTGCGTACGCAAGGGCAAGGCCGTGTTCGTCGAGCCCGACCTGGCGCAACTGAAACGCTGGTTGTTCATACCGCCCCACGCCCGCAACGGCGTCAAGGAAGGCGACTACGTCCGCTGCGCCATCCTGCGCCACCCCATTCGCGACGGCAAACCCCAGGCCAAGGTGCTGGCGGTGATCGGTGATGACAACACCCCCGGCATCGAGAACCTGTACTGCATGGCCAAGTACCGGCTGGCATCCCAGTGGAGCGCCGCGAGCCGGCAGGAGGTCGAGCGCCTGGTAGCCGAGTGCCGGCCGCTGGAAGCCGGCAAACGCCGCGACCTGACGGACCTGGAGTTCATCTCCATCGACACGGTCAGGACCCAGGACATCGACGACGCCCTGTACGCACAAATCAGCAGCACGGGCTGGACCCTGTTCGTCGCCATTGCCGACCCGACGGCCTACATCGTCCCCGCCAGCGAACTGCACCGGGACATACTCGCTCGCGGCTCGTCGGTGTACTTTCACGGCGACGTGCTGCCGATGCTGCCGGAGGAGCTGTCGCAGGATACCTGTGCCCTGTCCGAAGGCAGCGACCGCCCGGCCCTGGTCTGCAAGGTGGCCGTCAGCGATGACGGCGAGGTCGGGACTTGCGAATTCCTTGAAGCGATTGTCCGCTCCCGGGGCAAATTGTCCTACTACGGGGTCGAGCGCTACCTCAGTGGCCAGGGCAGCGAACTGATGAGCCATGCCACGCCGCTGGAAGCGCTGTACCAGGTATTTCGCGCCCTGCGCGCACACCGGGAAAAGCACGGGCTGGTGATGGAGGAGCGGCGCGAGTACCGCTGGATCCTCAACGACCGCAAGCAGATCGAAACCATCGAGCCCTATGAGAAACTGTTGTCGCAGAAGCTGGTGGAGGAGTGCATGATCGCCGCCAACCGCTGCGCCGCCCGCTTCCTGCGCGAACACGGGGCCAATGGCCCCTACGTCATCCACCCCGGCATCCGCGCCGACCGGTTGGATGAGGCCCGCAAGTTCCTGGCCATGCACGCGCCGGGCATCGCGGCGGCCGACCCCACCAGTGTAACCGGCTACCGTGACATCGTGCGCCACCTGTCCGCCGATGAGCACCAACTGCCGCTGCGGGCGATGATCAACCGCCTGCTCACCCGCGCCGAGTTGAGTCACGAGCCGGGCGCCCACATGGGCATGGCGCTGGAAACCTATACCAACTGCACCTCACCCCTGCGCAAATACGTGGATTTCCTGGTACACCTGCAGATCAAGGCGGTGCTGCACCAGCAAACCCCGGACCGGGTGAACCCCGAGCAGCTCGTCGCCCTCGCGCAGAGCCTGCAGAACATCCGCAATGCCACCCAGGAGGCCGAGCGCTGGCTGGCGGGAAAATACCTGGCGCGCCTGGCCGCCGGCGGCGACGTCACCTTCAGGGCGCGGCTCAGCCACGTCAACAGCAGCGGCTTCACGGTACGCCTGGAGGACAGCGGGCTGGAAGGCTTCGTCGACCTGCGCAAGGACCCGGAAAAATTCAGCTACGACAAGTGGGGCGCGAGCCTCACCAGCACCACGCGCAGGTTTCAGTTGCAGCAGGCCGTGGAACTGCGTTTCCTGGGGGTGGACGCGGACGACCAGCACCGGGCCCTGTTCGCCCTGGTGGAAGGTTGCGGGCTGAAGCCGCCGAAAGCGGATCCAAAGGAAGTCACCGCTGCTGCGAGCTAGTGGGCGCGGCGGCCCGGCATCGAGGCGAGGGCCCACCCCGCCCCGGGGACAGGCAGATCAGAAGCTGGCGTGGCCGGGGGTGCGGGGAAATGGTATCGCGTCGCGCACATTGTCCATGCCGGTCACGTAATTGAGCAGGCGCTCGAAGCCCAGGCCGAAACCCGCGTGCGGCACCGTGCCGTAGCGGCGCAGGTCGCGGTACCACCACAGCTCCCGCTTCTGGTGCTCATCCATGCGCGCATCCAGCACCTCGAGGCGCTCTTCGCGCTGGCTGCCGCCGATGATCTCGCCGATACCCGGGGCCAGCACATCCATCGCCGCCACCGTCTCGCCATCGTCATTGAGGCGCATGTAGAAGGCCTTGATATCCTTCGGGTAGTTCATCACCACCAGGGGCCGACCCACGTGCTGTTCGGACAGGTAGCGCTCGTGCTCGGAGGCCAGGTCCAGCCCCCAGGCAACCGGGAATTCGAAGCGCTGGCCACACTGCTGCAGGATGTCGATCGCCTGGCGGTAGTCCATCCGCTCGAACGGGCTGTCGATCACCGTGCGCAGGCGGCTTATCACGGTGGAATCGATATGCTGGGCGAAGAAAGCCATGTCGTCCTCGCGTTCCTCCAGCACCCGGGTGAATACGTGCCGCAGCAGGTCCTCGGCCAGGTCGGCGTCGTCGTGGAGGTCGGCAAAGGCGATTTCCGGCTCCACCATCCAGAATTCCGCGAGGTGGCGGCTGGTGTTGGAGTTTTCGGCGCGGAAGGTGGGGCCGAAGGTGTACACCTTGCTCATGGCCAGGCAGTAGGACTCCACCTCGAGCTGGCCGGAGACCGTGAGGAATGACTCGCCGCCAAAAAAGTCCTGGCTGAAATCCACTGCGCCCGCCGCAGTGCGGGGCAGGTTGGCCAGGTCCAGGGTGCTGACGCGGAACAATTCACCGGCGCCCTCGCAATCGCTGCCGGTGATAATCGGCGTATTGATCCAGTAAAAACCGTTGCTATGGAAATAATTGTGGATGGCATTGGCCAGGGTGGCCCGGACCCGGGTGATGGCGCCGATGGTATTGGTGCGCGGGCGCAGATGTGCCTGGGTGCGCAAGTATTCGAAGCTGTGGCGCTTCTTGGCAATAGGATAGGTTTCGGGGTCGTCCACCCAGCCCACCACCTGCACGCTCGCTGCCTGGATCTCGACGCTCTGGCCCTTGCCCTGGGAGGCCACCAGTTCGCCGCTGACCACTACGGCGCAGCCGGTGGACAGGGCCAGCACCTCCGTTTCGTAGTTGGTCAGGGTCGCGGGAGCCACTGCCTGGATCGCATCAAAACAGGAGCCGTCATGCACGGCGAGGAATGAAATTCCGGCTTTGGAGTCCCGCTTGCTGCGCAACCAGCCCCTGACGCGGACCTGCTGCCCGACGGGCAGTGCGCCCGCCAGCAGGCGCTGTACGCTGGTGTATTCGGCCATCAATCTCTACCTGGCGATACGCGTGATCTTGGTGCCTTCCAGGGTCAGGTTGTACATCAGGCCCTGATTGGAAAACACAAAACCGATCACTGCCTGCTGCAGCGTATTCGCGTCGATACTGCCATTCGCCCCCAGCGTGGCCAGGGCCACGCTGCCATCCACCCCCACGGTCCAGCCGGCGCTGTTCTGGAATTTTTTCAGGGCCTCTTGCGTCATGAAAAGAAGGACCTTGGCTTTCTTCTGGATGCCCGCCTGCAGGCCGAAAGAGGCCCCGGCGGTCGTGAAATAGGAGGTCGGCTTGCCGGGCACCAGCAGGGTGCCCTCGCCGAACTCGCCGCCCACACCAAAACCCATCTTGACCACATCGGGGAAGACCAGCACACCGGCCGCCTGGTCGATCAGCTCTCCCGCCTTGCCGGAGTGCTTGCGCAATTCTTCCAGCGCCGCGACGCTGCCGCTATCTATGGTCTCCTTGCTGTCTGCCCGCAGCAGCGGCGCCGTCGCAAGCAGCAAGAGGGTCATCAGCGCCGGGATAATCGCGCCGCGTGTCAAATGGAACATCGTCAGTTCTCCCTGGGATTCTTCAAGTGGAAACACGGCGTTCGCACCGTGGGCCGACCCGCCCCCGCAGGGCCACCGGCGCCGGGGATTCTACACCAAGCGCGCCATCCGGTGCAGTTAGCCTGCAAACCTTGTAGAGGTCGCCAAATGCAGCTCTAATAGTGCCGGCTGCTACTACCGATCAGGCGCGCAGGTACCGACATGAAAAAACAGGCTATTGAATCCCTCGAGGGCGGCAGCTATATCAGCTTCGCCACCCGCAAAAAATCCGGCGATTTCGTCGCCACGCCGGTCTGGTTCGCCCCGGACGGGGACAGCTACTACCTGTTCTCGGCAGGGGACGCTGGCAAGGTGAAGCGCCTGCGCAATTTCAGCGAGGCGCGCATCGCCGCCTGCACGGTGTCCGGCAAGCTGACGGGGGAGTGGATGGATACCCGGGCCTTCCTGCTCGACCAACCGACGGACACGGCGCGGGCATTGCAGGCCCTGCGGCGCAAGTACGGCTGGCAGATGAAGATCGGCGACTGCTTTTCCACCCTCACCGGGAAAATGAATCGGCGCCAGTACATTCGGGTAGAGCGACCTAAGCGCCGCGCGGCGTCGCGCTGAGCCCGGCCCCCGCCAGTCGCGCCTTGCGCACCTCGTCCAGCTGCCGCCGGTAGTCGCCAATCTCCGACTGCAGGGTGGCGACATCGATCGCCCGTTCCATATCGAGGGCGGCCGCATCCAGGTCCCCGAGCTGGTAGTGGATGAGCCCGCGGCTGAACAGCAGGTGGCCGTCACTCGCCAGCAACGCCAAGGCTCGATCATAGTGGACGAGCGCCGCCGGCCAGTTCCCCGCCGCTGCCGCTTCATCGCCCTGCCAGGCGTGGTAGTAGGGGTTGGCCTGGCGATGCTGGTCGACCCTGCCGAGCCAGTGCGCCTGCTCCTGCAGGCGCCCTTCCAGGCCATAGAGCACCGCCAGGTTGGTCATCGCTGAGTACTCGCTGCCATCCAGGTCCAGCGCCTGCAGGTAGCTCTGCTCCGCGTGCCTGTGCTGGCCGTTGCTGCGGTAAAGGGCGCCAAGGTTGACCCAGAGGTGGGCATTGGCGGGGCTCAGCTGCAACGCCTGCACAAGGTAGTACCACGCAGTCGCCAGCTCCTGGCGACCCAGGGCATCCATGGCGATATTGTTGTAGTAAAGGGCCTCGGCCTCGGCGTCGCTCAGTTCCCGTGATGCTGCAATTTTCTGCGCGGGCAACGGGTCGATATCGACCATGTAGTGGGTGCCGTTCCGCAGGCGCACCAGCACATTCACGTGCAGCCCGACCTGCACCCGCTCGCCCACCCGGCTCCACTGGGGCCGCACCTCGACCCATTGGTAGCTTGCATCCAGCCCGGCCTCCCGCGCCAGTGCCACGAACAGGTTGGCGTAGGACAGGCAGTTGGCGAAGCCGCGCTGGAACACTTCGCGCGCGCTGCCCTCGGCGGAGGGATCGTACTGCATGTCCAGGCCGCCGGCTCCCCGCACCGCCTGGTGCAGGGACATCAGCCGCAGGCGCTGGTCGGACTGGTCGATGGTATAGCGCGCGACGAATTGCCGCATGGGCTCATCGAGGGACAGCAACTCAGCCCGGGGCACACGGTTGGCGGCATCCGCTACCGTCAGGGTGGCATCGCCAAGCTGCAGGGGGGGAAGACTGCCGATGGTGGCGCTGTCCACCGGCGAGCCGGCACAGCCGGTGAGGCAAAAGGCCAGCACCAGCAGCGCGGCTGCAAGGGGCCGCCCCCGCGAGCGCGGGATCTGGCCTGTAAAGTTCGGTATGGAAGACGCCATACACCCCTCCTCAGGCCCAGTATAGGCCAGAGTCGGCTCCAGGCGCGCGCCAAATTTGATCTGCATCAATGCAGGCCCTGCACCGCTGCGCGACGCTTTTTGCCTGGATCTGGCCTGAAGAGCAATAAGGAGGAGAAATCCCATGACCCAGCACTTGTCCCCCGAAGATACCGCCGCGGATCGGCGCGCCATGCGCCAGCTGTTCACTGTTATCGGCTGCTTTGTCATCGCCACCGCGATCCTGGCCGTGAGCGTCGGCCTGATCATGGGCTAGGACTTCAGGCCGCCGTGTGCATGCCGCACTCGCGGCCGTCCTGCACCTTGGTAGGGTCGAAGTAATGCCGGCAGCTGGGTAGCCGGTGCCGCGCCATGTAGTCCTCCACCTGGTCCTGTGACCAGTGAAAGATCGGCGCGACCTTGATAATGCCGCGGCCGTCCAGGGACACGATGTCCAGGGTTTTGCGATGGTCGGTTTCCTCCCGGCGAATGCCGGTCAGCCAGACCTCGGGGGCAAAGTCCTGCAGGGCCCGTTCGAAGGGCTCGAGTTTCACCTGCCGGGTGAATTCCCGGTGCCGCTCTTCCTCGTCCACCGTGGGTATACCGCCCATGATCGCGTTGCGGCGTTCGCTGGTCATCTTGGGGGAGTAGACGTGGATGTTGATCCCGAGGTCGCGGATCAGGCGCTCGGCCACCACGTAGGTGTCGCGCAGGTTGTACCCGGTGTCCACCCAGATAGTGGGCAGGTTCCTGTCGACCTCGCTGACCATGTGCAGCAGCACTGCGGCATTGCGGCCCATACTGGTGGTGGCGATGGTCGGGCGGCCCAGGCCCAGCGCCCAGCGCACGACGTCCTGCGGGCTGGCATCCCGCAGGCTGGCGTTTACGCTGTCGAAATCCAGTTCCGGGGCCTGCATGGCTCGCATTTTTGAGTTCGGGGGCCGCACTGTAAAGAACAAGAAAGCGGTATACAAATAACTAAGCTTTATATGGTTATTCTTGCCCGGGGGCCGCTGGCCGCAGGGGCGCCGCGCTGGCGGAAATCGCCAGTTTTGCTGGCATCGAGTCGCACTTGCCCGCGCCCGGGCGGGCGCGAATACTGGAGCCAGTATCCATTGTGCCCATCCCCCGGAGAGCCCCATGCGCAATCCCCTGTGTGAACGTCTCGGTATCGACTATCCCATTTTTGCTTTCACCCACTGCCGCGATGTGGTGGTGGCCGTCAGCAAGGCGGGGGGCATCGGCGTGCTCGGCGCCGTAGGCTTCAGCCCTGCCCAGCTCAAGGAGGAACTGGACTGGATTGACGCG
This sequence comes from uncultured Gammaproteobacteria bacterium, assembly GCA_963700715.1. GTDB lineage: Bacteria > Pseudomonadota > Gammaproteobacteria > Pseudomonadales > Halieaceae > JARRPM01. Next base: position 37,308 of record CAVOYP010000007.1, on the reverse strand, counting down.
CACATCGGCGACAAGCCCTACGGCGTGGATATCGTCATTCCCCAGAAATACGAGGGCATGGGCGACATGGACGCCCGGGAGATGGAGGCCCAACTGTGGAAGATGGTGCCGCAGGAACACATCGACTTCGCCCAGAAACTGCTGGCGGACGCCGGCGTGCCGCCCTGGCCGGACGGCACCACCACCATGGGCCTGATGGGCTGGACCGACGCCACCGCCACGCCCCTGCTGGAGGAGGCCCTCACCCGGCCCAAGTGTGTCCTGATCGCCAACGCCCTGGGCACGCCGCCGGCGGACAAAATCAAGATGGTGCAGGACTCGGGCCGCCTGATCGGCGCGCTCTGCGGCAAGGTGAAGCAGGCCGTGGCCCACAAGAAGGCGGGGCTGGATTTCGTCGTGGCCCAGGGCGGTGAGGGCGGCGGCCATACCGGCAGCGTGGGCTCCATCGTGTTGTGGCCGCAGATCGTCGATGCCATCGGCGATACCCCCATGCTGGCGGCCGGCGGCATCGGCGACGGCCGCCAGATTGCCGCGGCCCTGGCCATGGGCGCGGCGGGCGTGTGGACCGGCTCCCTGTGGCTCACGGTGGAGGAGGCCCATACCCAGCCCGCCCAGAAGGAATCGCTGCTCAGGGCCACCAGCGAGGATACCGTTATCTCCCGCTCCTGGACCGGCAAAACCTGTCGCATGCTGAAGAACGAGTGGACCGAGGCCTGGGAGCGCCCGGGCGCGCCCAAGCCCCTGGGCATGCCGCTGCAGGGCATGGTCACCTCGGACGGCATGCGCCGCACCTCCGCCTATGCCGGGGTGGCCGAGTGCCAGAAAGTCGCGTTCAATCCCTGCGGCCAGGTAATCGGGCAACTCAACGAGGTGCAGTCCTGCCGGCAGGTGATCTACCGGCTGCTGGACGAGTACGTGGACGCGGTGGAGAAGGCCGGCCGGATGCTGCCGGAAGTCTGAGCTTGGCTCCTATGCCGCCTGGCGGGAGCGGGTTTTCTCCAGCTCGGCGTGCAGGTCCAGGAACTGGGCCGTCAGCTTGTGGCCGGGGGCCATGTCGATGAGCGGTCGGTGGTCCCGGTGGGACTCCTTCATCTTCACCGAAGTGGTCAGGTAGGTGTTGAAGATCGGGTAGCCCTCGGCCTCCAGTTCCGCCACCAGTTCGCCCGGCAGGCGTGCCTGGGCGCTGAACTGGTTGATCACGATGCCCTCCACTTCCAGCTCCGGGTTGTGGTCCTCGCGCAGTTCGGCGACGTTTTCCATCAGGGAGTAGAGGCTCTGGCGGGCGAAGCTGTCGCAGTCGAAGGGCACCAGCACCGAGTCCGCCGCGATCAGGGCCGACTTGGAAAAGAAATTGAAGTTGGGCGGGGTATCGATGTAGATCCGGTCGTACTCCCCGTCCAGCTTGTCCAGGGCGTCGCGCAACTTGTAGATCTTGTAACGCGACTCCAGCTCCTTCTCCAGCACCGACAGCACCGGGCTGGAGGGCATCAGGTACAGGTTCTCATAGGGGGTTTCCCAGACGAAGGAGTCCGGGTTCTGGCCCATCTTGCGTGAGCCCACGGTCTGCTTGAACAGGCCAGCCACGCCCTGGGCCTCCGCCGGGAATGCCTCGGCGTCGATCTCCCCCACCAGGTAGTGGGTGGTGTTGCCCTGCACGTCCAGGTCTATTACCAGGGTGCGGTAGCCCATGGCCGCCCCGATTGCCGCCAGGTTACAGGTGATACTGGTCTTGCCGACCCCGCCTTTCTGATTGAAAACAACACGTCTCATGATTACCGGATCCACCGTGGAAGAGGGTTTGGAGGAAGGCGCCCAGTGTAATAAAACCCTTGCGCCAATGTAAGCGCGCAGCGGGAGAAAGGCGGGGCCGGTGGCGGCCGCGCCTCAGTCTTTGATCGCAATCAGGTGAATTTCGAACACCAGCGCGGTATTGGGCCCGATGGCGGCGCCGGCACCGCGCTCACCATAGGCCAGCTGCGGCGGGCAGACGATCCGCCACTTGGCGCCCACCGACATCAACTGCAGGGCCTCGGTCCAGCCCGGGATCACCTGGTTCACGCCGAACTGGGCCGGCTCGCCACGCTCCACCGAGCTGTCAAACACCGTGCCGTCCAGAAGGGTGCCGTGGTAATGGGTCACCACGGTGGACCTCGGCCCGGGGCTGGCGCCATTGCCGGCCTCCAGCACCTCGTACTGCAGGCCGCTTGCGGTCGTAGTCACTCCCTCCCGCGCCGCGTTCGCCTGCAGGAAAATCTCTACCGCCGGTGGTAATGCCATAATCTGATTCCATTATGCTGGTCCAAAGGGAGGCGTACGTTAACATACGATGCCCGCGCCGTTTAGCTGCAGGCAGGTTTGAATCAGGGAAAATGTGCCACCGTGACTACTGATATCGCCGCCATTCACCAGTTCTGGTTTGGCCCGCTGGATGCCGCCGGCCTGGCCGCACCCGCGCAGCAGCGGCTGTGGTTCAGCGGCGGCGCGGAGTTTGACGCCGCCGTGGCCGCCCGCTTCGGTGACCTGGTGCCCCGAGGCCTCGCCGGCGAATTAGACCACTGGGCTGGAGATGACAAGGGCCTCATCGCCCTGGTCCTGCTGCTGGACCAGTTCACCCGCAATGTCTTTCGCGGCACGCCCGGGGCATTCGCCGGTGACGGCAAGGCCCTGGCCGCGGCGCAAGCGGCGATTGCAGGCGGGCGGCACCTGGCGCTGCCGGTGATCCACCGGGTATTTCTCTACCTGCCGCTGGAGCACTGCGAGGACCTGGCCGTGCAGGAGCAATCGGTACGCCTGTTCACCGAGCTGGCAGGCAGCAGCGGCGCACAGGCCACTGGCGATTTCCTGCGGTACGCCGTGGCGCACCGGGATGTCATCGCGCGTTTCGGCCGCTTTCCCCACCGCAACGCCACCCTGGGTCGGACCTCGAGCCCCGAGGAGCTGGCCCACATGGAAGCGCACGGGGGGTTCTAGGAGGACATTGGCATGACGACGTACCTGTACTGGATAATTGTAATCGCCGCGATGGCTGCGGTGCTGTGGATAGTGGGCAGTCTGCTCAAATACTGGCGCGCCGCGGTGGTGGTTGCAGCGCTGTTCGGTCTCATCGGTGCTGCGGCGTACTATTTCCACTTCCAGCAGATCCTGGTCAAGCGCTGGGGCGGCGTGATGCAAGTCTCGGTACCCGACGGACATCGCCATCTGGGCGTTACCTGGAAAGACGATCATCTGTGGATCGAGAGTTTTGATCCGGCCACCAACACCTGTGAGTTCCGCGAGTACTCGCGGGGCGATGTCCTGCAGGGCCGGGTGATCATTGAAAACTGCAACCCGCTGTAATCAGGCGCTGCAGAAGGTCAGGGCTGGGCCCGACCAGGCTGGTCGCCCCGGCGCGACCCCTGGCACACTTCGCGCAACTCGTAGCGCTGCGCGCTCATCTGCGCCTCCCACACGCCGAAAGAACCCCTGGCCAGGTCGGCATACACCTGGCGGATGGAGTCATTGACCTCGGGGTAGGCCACCTCGTCCCAGGGACAGTCCTCCCGGGAGAAAAACCCGCAGGCCCGCGACTCCGCACCGGGAGTGCAATCCGGAGTGTCAACCGCGGCCCGGAAGGCGACGTACACCTGGTTGATGAAGGTAATCGAGCCCGTCATATAGAGCTCAAGTTGTTGCGGCGGCAACCAGATACCCGCCTCCTCCCCCAGCTCCCGGGCCGCCCCCTCGGCCAGGGTTTCACCACTTTCCAGGAAGCCGCCGGGAATCGCCCACAGGCCGCGCTTGGGCTCCAGGTCGCGTTGTACCCACAGCAACTTTTGCCCGCAGGCGACAAAGCAGGTCACCACCAGCATCGGGTGGTCGTGGCGCGGCGCCTGGCAGGCCCGGCAAAACCAGTGCTTGCGCACCTCGCCAGCCACCACGCGGCGTTCGAGGCTGGCGCCACACTCAGGGCAATAGCTCATGGGGGCCAATGACGCATCTCCTTAACCGGGCCGTTGTTGCGTTGCGCAGCGAATCTGTCCGACCCGAGTCTATCCCACTTTGCCCGGGACCAGGCATTGCGGCTATGCTTGCACCCCCCGCGAGACCGGAGAATGCCATGGCTGGGCCCGAGCTGAGAGTACAACTGCTGCTGACCGGCAACGAGATCATGAGTGGCGACACCGTGGACTCGAATTCGGCGCTGATCGCGCGGCGCCTGGGAGAGCTGGCCATCAGCGTGCACCGCAAGGTCACGGTGGGCGACGATATCGGGCTGTTGCAGGCGGAGCTGGCGGCCATGGCCGCCGCTGCGGACCTGGTGATAGTGAACGGCGGCCTCGGCCCCACCGTGGACGACCTCACGGCGGAGGTGCTGGCCAGGGTGACCGGGGTGGGCCTCGAGGAGCACCCGGCGGCGCTGGCCCACCTGCAGGACTGGTGCGGGCGCCGGCGCCTGCCCCTGAACGCCGCCAACCTGAAGCAGGCCATGCTGCCCGCCGGCGCCACCATCAGTCCCCAACCCCATCGGCAGCGCGGTGGGTTTCGAAATGCCGGTGGGCAACTGCCGGGTGATCTGCACCCCGGGGGTGCCCGGGGAGCTGGCCGCCATGCTCGACGGTATCGTCGCGGACCTGGCCCGGCGCCTTGACCGACCCCTGGAGCGCAGCATCCTGCGCCTGCAAACCTTCGGCCTGGGTGAGTCCACCGCCCAGCAGATGATCAGCGACGGCATCAGCGACTGGCCGGCGGAGGTGGAACTGGGGTTCCGCGCCGGGGCGCCCCAGATGGAAATCAAGCTGAGCATCAACAGCGCCGGCGCGAGCGCCGCGCGGGCGCGCTGCCGGCAGCAGCTGGAGCAGCTCTTCGGCGACCACATCATCGGCGAGGGCGATATCACCCTCGCGGCCCGGGTGCTGGAATTGCTGCGCGCACGCGGCGCCACCCTCACCACCGCCGAGTCCTGCACCGGCGGCCTGATCGCATCGATGCTCACCCGCATCCCCGGCTCCTCCGACGGGTTTCACGCCGGCTTCGTCACCTACGCCAACAGCATCAAGCAGGCGGTGCTGGGCGTGGACGCGCAGGTATTGGCGCAGGAAGGCGCGGTGAGCGAGCCGGTGGTGCGGCAGATGGCGCTGGGGGCCCTGGAGCGCGCAGCAGCCCAGTACGTGATTGCGGTATCAGGCATCGCCGGGCCGGACGGCGGCACCCCGGATAAGCCCGTCGGAACGGTCTGGCTGGCCTGGGGCTCCCGCGATGAGCTGCGCAGCTGCTGCCTGCGCTGGCCGGTGGAGCGCACCCTGTTCCAGACCATGGTCGCCGCCGCCGGCCTGGACATGATCCGCCGCACGCTGCTGGGCATCGACTCCGAACCGCGCTATTTCGGCCAGCGCCGGGTCAGCCCTTAATGCTTTCTTAATGCTTAATGGGGTCAGATCGAATATTTCTTGACCTGTTCCTAATAGGGTCAGATCGAATATTTTTTGACCGGTACTGATATTCGGACCCTACCCGCCGCTTGCTAACATTCAGCCTTCACCCACCGGGAGAAGGCCGTGCCACGCAGATTGAGGCTTTACAGGCCAGGCATTCCAGTCCACATCGTGCAACGTGGACACAACCGCAATGCCTGTTTCTTCACCCACGAGAATTACTGCCGATACAAGACCGTTTTGCGCGAAGCTTTACGACGCTACGGTGGCGCGCTCCACGCTTACTGCCTGATGACCAACCACGTTCACCTGTTGATCTCTCCTGCCGAAGGAGACAGCATCTCCCGCATTGTGCAGCACACCGGACGAGAATACGTACAGTACATCAACAGGACGTATCAACGATCCGGCACTTTATGGGAAGGGCGCCACAAGGGCAGTCTTATCGAGGCCGACACCTACCTGTTGACCTGTTACCGGTACATTGAACGCAACCCGGTTGCCGCGTATCTGGTGGTGTCACCGGACGAGTACCCATGGAGCAGTTATCGTTACAACGCAATGGGCATTTCGGACTCGCTGATAACCGAGCACCCGCTCTACCAGCAGATTGGGTTGTCGGAAGATGAGAGAAGGGCAAGATACCGGGCTTTATTCCAGTGCACACCGAAACAGGAGGCTATCGCCGAATTGCGCGAATGCCTGTCAGCCAACCGCATTCTCGGCAGCGAGGCTTTCAGGCAACAGGTGGGTAAGTTTCTGGGACAGCCTACAGGCCACACCAAGCCGGGCCGGCCCAAAAGGCTCGCTGATCAAAAATAAATCGATCTGACCCCATTTCAGACCCCACTGCCACTAATCGATTTTTTGCAGGGTCAGGAACATCGCCTTGTCCAGCGCGGCAAAAAAATCCTGGTATGTGCGCGGATCGGAAATGGCTTTGTCGTCGAGCCGGGCGTTTGCGCGGACAGAGACCGATTGCCGTCCTTTTCCCGCACGGTCACCGTCATTCGCATGGTGAAGTTCTCGTAGTCACCCTCGTAGTAAATACGTGTGCCGGTAATAGTACCCAGCGTAAGATCGGCGTTGTCGATGGTGAAGCCCAAGTCCTGCATTGTCGCCAGCACCGACCGCATCGTCAGTTGTTTGTCCAGCGTATCGTAATCGCGAGTCTGGATCTGGCGCGCCTGCAGTTGACTGCCCGACCCCGTCACTTCCCGAGCACTGCCCGCACAGCCCGTGATCACCAGGCAGAGCACAACCGCCATCCACTGCAGGCGCGCGTTCACCGCTCCACTCCTTCCAGAAACAGGGACTTGGAAAATTTCTCGAAAATCTCCTGGTAGACGACAGGATTTTCAATCATTCGCACCTTCTTGACGCGATCGGCCTTGTCGATCAACTCGCTCTGTATCGTTATTCGTGCGGTGTACTGACCCTCGCTTTCCAGGCTGGGCAGGACCACGATAGTAATCCTCAAGCCGATCTCATTGTCCGCACCGGCATAGACGCCACCCCCCAGATTCGTCCCGGTGAGGACGGACAGGGTGACCAGCACTATATCAGCGACTACTGCGCCGGTAAGCTGCACCAGTGAGTCCGCATCAACGACCTTCGAGCCGCTGAGCACACCAAGTTCGTACTCGATGGTGTCAAAGTTGTATTCCATGTCCTGCATCAGCGCGACTGCCACCTGCAGGATATTGGCTTCATCCGGCACGTCGAAGGTCCGGGTCTGGACTTCGCGCACATCTGCGCACTCGGGGGTAGTTGGTAGGCTTCCTCGGGAATGCTTGTACACCCGGTCACGCCCCCGGCGAGCAGGAAGGCGGCAAGCAAACACTTGCCGTGCGGGTAGCGGGACGCGCCCATCAGAACTGGGATGCGTGATAACTGAAGTCGCGCACCAGACCGTCATCATCAAATTTGATTACTACGGTCAGCGTACGTTGCGTGGTGCTGGTCGCACCGGCCTTGCTATACCCTCCGCCCAGGCCACCACCGGCGCTGGAGAATATGAGGCCGACAATTGAGCCGCCGCTTTTCGAGTAGGCGACCTCGGTTGAAATCTTGTCATATACCCAGGTCTCACGTCGTTCGCTATCGGTGGTGACAATATTCGGGGAACCCAGCACCCCTGCGACATCCGCTCCGGACATCCCGAGCTTGATTTCCTTTTGCACTGTGCCGACCGTAACCCGGTCTGCCTCCTCGGCGCGAACATCCTCGACGTGCCGGGTAGCCGAGCACGCCATCAATGCACCCACCATCAGAGCCATGGCCAAAAATTTCGATGGATTGTTCATAATCCCGCCCTATTGCCCTTCAATATGGGTTAATGCCCACGTTCAGTATAGTACTTATAAACGACGCAGGTAGAGCGCCTGTAACTATCACAAGGATTAATTGAGGAAAGACAGATGTGTTTCTTCTGCAGACCGGGTTTAGCTGGAGATCAATTTCGCAAGCAACTGAAAAATGACGCTTTTTCGGAAGGGTTATTTGTGGAGGATTAACTGGGGATTATCTGGGACACCCACCACTTACTGCCAGAAAAAATTGGTCGCTCTGACCCCATTTCAGCCCGGATCTGACGCAGCGGTGGCTGATCAAAAATAAATCGATCTGACCCCATTTTCAGACCCCATTTTCACATATTCACGCCGGGGTGACGCCGGCGCGGTGCCAGACCAGCGAGTGGAAACGGGTGACGCCGCCGACCTGGTCCTTGCCGCTGAGCACCAGGGTCTGGCCGTCCAGTTCCGCGTGGCGCAGTTGCTCGGTGCCGGGGAAGTTGGGGTTGAGGCTCTGGGTGACGTAGTGGATGACATCGCCATCCACCACCCGGTAGCGGCCCGCGTAGTGAAAGTACGAGGAAAAGGCCTTCGCCTTGAGCGCGTCGGGCAGTTTGCGAAAGCTCACGTCCTCGGGCAACAGCGCCCGACCCGGGCGGTTGATCGATGCGCTCATCCAGCCATCGTTGCTGTAAACCAGCAGGCCCTGGGGCTCCTCCCCATAGGGGTACGTGAATTCATCCCGGTCGGTGTAGCCGATGGTCCAGGATTCCAGTTGCCAGGTGCCGATTAGATCATCCTTGCTGATCATGACGTTCTCTCTCCTCCCTCAGGGCTGTAACTGTTCGATACTCCAGTCGCCCGCGGCCTGCCGGCGGTACAGGAAGCGGTCGTGCAGGCGGTGCTCGCCGCCCTGCCAGAATTCGATGCGCTCGGGCAGCACGCGGTAGCCGCCCCAGAAGTCCGGCATGGGGATCTCCCCCCGGCCGAATTTTTCCCGCAAGGCCTGCACCTGCTGCTCCAGCAGGGCCCGGGCGGAAATGGGGCGACTCTGGCGCGAGGCCCAGGCGGCGATCTGGCTCTCCCGGGGCCGGGTCATGAAATAACTGGCGGATTCCATCACCGACATCTTCTCCACCATGCCGCCGATGATCACCTGTCGGTCCAACTCGTTCCAGGGGAACAGCAGTGACACCCGGGGGTTGCAGGCGATGGCCGCGGCCTTGGCACTGCCATAGTTGGTATAGAACACGAAGCCGCCATGGGACAGGCCCTTGAGCAGCACGATACGCTGCCAGGGCAGCCCGTCCTCGCCCACCGTGGCCAATGACATCGCGGTGGGGTCCTTCAGCCCGGCCTTCACCGCCTGCTCCAACCAGCCCTCGAACTGGCGAATGGGGCAGGCGTCCAGCATCTCCCGGCTCAGCCCGCCGGCGATGTACTCCCGCCTGAATGTCTCGTACTGCAGGGTCACCGCCCACCCCCGGGCTCTCGCACCGCTGCGCCCCTACTGCGGCGGAAAGCCGGCGAAGATATCCGCCGCCGCCTGCTGCCGGGCCGCTTCGGCACTGGCCGACCCGGGGTCGCCCGCCAGCGAGGTTTTCAGCACCGAGCGCCACACCGCCTGGTTGCGCAGGGGGTCGACCATGTTCACGATCAGGGTCCCACGGGCGTAGCGATGCCCGCCCGCCAGGGCCGGATCGCAGCCATCGCAATTACCCGACTTGATCAGGTCCTCGGTGATCAGATACCAGGTGAGGAACAGGTCCGCCTGCCGGCTTGACGACACTGTCTCAAAACCCAGGCGCTGCAGTTCCACCCCGAGCGCGTCGTCGATACGCTTGCTCTGCGCATCGCTGATCGCGATGGTCGCCACGTCCGTCCGGCTGGTAGGTTCGATATAGACCTTGCGCACCGATGAGAAATTGAATTGGCGGTCATAGGTTATGGTGGTCGTGGGCGCGACCGGTGCACTGCCGCAGGCGACCAGCAGCGCTGACAACACCAGGGGCGAAAGCCGCGCCAGCTGAAGTTTCATATCGAGCTTCCTCGTTCCGGGTGGCGCATTATAGTCAATCGCGGGTACTGGGATACACCGGCGCGCGCCGGCCCATCGCCGGGATCTGGGGAAACGGGTAAAACTCGCGCCAGTCGTCGCCGAAATCGTCCGCGAGCGCACGGCCGAACGCCTGTCGGTAGCAGTCGTCCATCGCCCGATCCAGTTCTCCCGCAGTGGCCGCACCCAGCAGCAGGGCGGCCTCCATCACACCCTCAGCCCGCAAGCGCCCGGACGGCGGCACATCGTCCCCCGCGGCCAGCGCGGCGAACATGGCGGCCCAGCGCCGGGTGAGTTCCTCTGACAGTTTTTCCAATGTCGTAATACCTGGTGAGTGCGGGCTACCGCCGAAGCAAGGCGAAGTTTCTCGCGCGGGACTCGCCGTAAACACGTCCATGTAGGCTCGTATCGGCCATCCATGGCCTCAACGGTCCCTCGCGAGAAACTTCGCCTTACTCCGTCGGGAAAATTCTTGCTCCGGCGGGTCCAAGCCCACACCCGAGTATGCTGCGCCAGCCAAAACAGTTAAAGTCCGATTTCACCCGGACCAGGACACCCGCCACCGTGAACCCCCTGCGACAACTGCTATTCACACTGCTCACCCTCTGCCTGATCACCGCCAACGCCGGCTGGGCCAGGGATACGGCGGCGGACCAGCCGCTGATCATCGACTTCAAGGAGCGCTTCCTGCCCACCGTGGCCCGCAACGGCATGGTGGTGGGCGCGGAGCAGCTGGCCACGGAAATCGGCAGCCGCATCCTGCAGCAGGGCGGCAACGTGGTGGACGCGGCGGTGGCCACCGGGTTCGCGCTGGCGGTCACCTATCCCCGGGCCGGAAACCTGGGCGGCGGCGGCTTCATGCTGATCCACCTCGCCGAGGGCAACCGCCAGGTTTTCATCGACTACCGCGAGACCGCGCCCGCCGCTGCCAGCCGCGACATGTTCCTGCTCCCCGACGGCAAGGAAGATCTGCAGCGCGAGTATTTCAGCCTGCAGGCCTCGGGGGTGCCGGGCACGGTGGCGGGCCTGCTGTATGCGCTCGAGACCTATGGCAGCCTCAGCCGGCAGCAGGTGCTGGCGCCCGCCATCGCCCTGGCCGAGAACGGGATCCCGGTGTCGTTCGCCCTCAGCTACGAGCTGTTAACCGGCGGCCAGCGCCTGCGCCAGGACCCGGAAGCGCTGCGCCTGTTCTATAAACCTGACGGCAGTGCCTACCAGGTAGGTGAAACCTGGCGCCAGCCCGAGCTCGCCTGGACCCTGCGCCAGATCGCCGACAAGGGCACGGACGCGTTTTACCGCGGCGAGATCGCCCGCCGGATCGTGGCCGCAATGGAAGCCGGTGACGGCCTGATAACCGCACAGGACCTCGCCGACTACCGCGTAATCGAACGGACACCGGTGCGGGGGCGTTTCCGGGAGTTCGAAATCGTCTCGGCGCCGCCGCCCTCTTCGGGCGGCGTGCACATCCTGCAAATTCTCAACATGCTGGAGCAGGACGACCTGGCGGGGATGGGCCACAACAGCGCCGCCTACCTGCACCTGCTGGCGGAAAGCATGAAGCTGGCCTACGCCGATCGCAGCGAGTACCTGGGCGATCCGGATTTCGCCCCGGTGCCCGTGGCGGAACTCACTGACAAGGCCTACGCAGCGCGGCTGCGTAAACTGATCGACCCGGACCGCACCCTGCCCGCGGCCGAGATTGCGCCCGGCCGCGCGCTCCGGGCTGAAAGCACGGAAACCACCCATTACTCGATTGCCGACCGGCAGGGCAACGTGGTGAGCAACACCTACACCCTGAACGCCAGTTTCGGCTCGAGCATCGCGGTGCCGGGCACGGGCATGTTGCTGAACAACGAGATGGGGGACTTCGCCGCGCTGCCGGGCAAGCCCAACCTGTTCGGGCTGATGCAGGGCGAGCGCAACCGGATAGAGGGCGGCAAGCGCCCCCTGTCCTCCATGAGCCCCACCATCGTGTTCCGGGACGGCAAGCCCTGGCTCGCCACCGGCAGTCCAGGCGGCAGCCGCATCATCACCACGGTGCTGCAGACCCTGCTCAACGCCATGGCCTTCGATATGAATGTCGCCGCCGCCGGCATGAACTCGCGCATCCATCACCAGTGGCTGCCGGATGAGATACTGGCCGAGGACGGCATCAGTCCCGACACCGTCAACCTGCTGCAGCAGAAGGGGCACAAGGTGGTGCTGGGGGGACAGACCATCGGCCGCACCCAGTCGATCATGCTGGAAGATGGCTGGTTGCTGGGGGCGACCGATACCCGCCGTCCCGAGGGCTGGGTGGCGCGGTACTGACTAGCGGGGTGGCGGCAGCCGCAGCTTGGCCGTCTGCCGGCTGATAGCCACCAGGTTACCGGCGTTGTCCCAGAATTCACCATCCTCCTCGATCACCCCGCGGGTGAGATGGCGCGAGTAGAAACGACCCTGCAGGGGGCCGGGGGCGGGATGGGCCCGCACCTGCACCGTCAGCTCCACCGTCGGCACCCAGCTCACCGGTCCGAATATGGTATATGACGGCGGTGCAAACGCATCGGCAAACATCAGCAGCGAGAGCGCATCCGGCGCGGCCTGGTCACGGTGCCTGATCCAGCCGCGAAATTCGCCACTGCCGTTGGGCTCGCGCCGGCTGAAAACCTCCACCCCGCTGACCAGGCGGACTTCCACGCGCTCCCGAAAAAACTCCACTTTTTCCTGCCCGCTGGGGGTGCACTCCTCCCACGGCGGGTACTGCGGCCGCGGCGCCGCCGACCAGGTTTCCCCCGCCAGCGCGGCGAGGTCGGTGTAGGCCGCGGTGACCTGTACCTTCAGCTCGCCCTGCTGCAACATCTGCACGGTGGCATGGGTCGTGTTGCGCCCCCGCCGCAGTACCTCGACCCGGCAATCGATCGGGCCCAGCACCGCGGGCGCCAGGTAGAACGCGTTGACTGAGAGCGGGTCGGGATGGTCCAGCGCCTGCCGCAGCGCCTGGCCTGCCAGCGCCAGCACATAACCGCCGTTGGGTACGGCGCCGATGCGCCAGCCCTCGCGCACATGGCCGCGCCAGAGGTTCTCCCCCAGCCGTTCCACCGCCGTATCTTCTGCAAACTGGCTCATCCGCCCCCCATTGGCCGTTCAAAGGCCTGAACCGCGGAACAAAGCTCACGCGCAGGCGCCGGTATTTTGTCCGGCACCGGCAGTAATGTATATACTGGCCCGGTATCACGCGCTCTGGATAGCACCGCCCCCCATGCCCCGCCGCAGCCAGTCTCGAATGCACCCGGTCGCGCCCGCAGCGCTGCTGCGGCACTTGCTGGCGGCCGTCACCCTGACCTGCTGCCACGCCCTGGCGGCACAGGAGGTCGATCTCACCGGCGGGGTGCAGCAACTCGAGGACCGGACCGCGGAGAAATCACTGCTCGAGGCGATCAAGCAGATAGAGTCCCGGGAGGGCGCTTACGCCGCCGACCTGCCGGAGCAGATGCTCAGCCTGGGGCTTGCCCTGCAGCAGCAGGACCGTCACGGGGAGGCGGTCGATGTCTTCAAGCGCGGGGTTCACCTGGCCCGCATCAACAACGGCCTGTATTGCCGGGAGCAAGTGCCGCTACTGCAGGGCGAGATCAGGAGCTCCATCGCGCTGGGGGAGTACGCCCGGGTGGACGAACTGCAGCAATACCTGTACCGGGTGGAGGTGCGCGGCCTCGACCAGGGGGAGGACCGGGCCGCGGCCCTGATCAGGCAGGCGACCTGGCAATTCAATGCCTACCAGCTGGGCCTCGGGGAGCAGGGAGCCGAGCGCCTGGCGAGGATGTGGGAACTATACCGGATGGCCTGGAGCGACATCGAGGCCGCCCAGGGCGACACCTCTCCCGAACTGCTGCCGCCCCTCTATGGCCTGCTGCGAACCCAGTACCTGATCAACCAGTACCAGGCCGAGAACCAGCCCCAGGACAGCGCGTTCAGCCAGGGCCCGGCCAACCCCCAGGCCGACCGGTTTTTCGCCTACAGGTCGCAGAACTATGAACTGGGCAAGAGCGTCATACTCGCGATTTACCAGGTCCAGCGCAGCGACAAGGGCGAGGACAGCCCGGAGGCCTTCCGGGCGCTGGTGGAGCTGGGTGACTGGGCGCTGTGGCACAAGCGGGTGGACGACGCCGCCGAAATTTACCGCCTGGCGCTGGCGGAACTCGGCGACCGGGACGGTGCCCAAGAGGAGCAGCAGCGCGCATTCGGGGAGCCGGTGCCACTGCCGGATATCGAGGGCCTGCGAACCCTGCCGCCGGCGGTGAGCGCGGACGAAGGCAATATGCTGGTAGAATTCAGGGTGGACGAGCGCGGCCGGGTGACAGACCTGGTGCGAATGGATACGAACACGGACATCGACAGCGCGGCCGAACGCCTGCTGCGGCTGTTGCGCAACACGAAATTCCGCCCCCGCTTCGAGGGCGGACAGCTGGCGGGGAGCGACAAACTGGTCAGGGCATATGACATCAAACCGTAATCCAGGGTATCTGCTGCTGCGATTGGCAGGGATCGGCGCTGCCTGCCTGTTGCTGGGCGGCTGCCCCAGCGCCAGCACGCCCACCACGCCCCAGACGCCCTCGACGCCGCCCAGCTCGCAGCCGCCGCCACCGCCCAGTGGCAGCCCGTCCAGCAGCCCATCGAGCAGTTCATCCGGCAGCTCTTCCAGCAGCTCATCGAGCAGTTCGGCCAGCGGCTCCCAGGGCCAGCCGGCGGGGGGTTCGGCCGCGGGCAGCCAGGGCCAGGCGGGCGAATCCGGCGGCGCGGAGTCCGCCGCGTCCCAGGGACAGGGCGACGGCAGCCAGGCCAGGGCCGATGTTGGCGAGTTTCCCCAGGGCGAGGCACCCGGCGCCAGTGGCGACCAGGCCGCGGGCGGTGGTGAGCAGGCCGGCGCGGAGGCCGGGAGCACGGGCAGCGCCGGCGGCGGCGCCAGCGATGCCCTGCCGGACCTGACCGATGAAGAACCGAGTTTCGAGGACGTGATGGCGGGCATGGAAAGTGCCACCGGCACTGGCGAATCCGGCGCTGCGGGTGCTGCGAGCGGCGGCGCTGCTCAGCAAGGGACGCCAGCAAGGAGCGGGCCAGCAGGGCTCCGGTCAGCAGGGAACGGGCCAGCAGGGCGGCGGCGTGGCCGGGAGTCCCGGCAGTGAAGGCGGCGCAAGCGGCCAGGCCGGCATCCCGGGGGGCGGCGCCAGCGGGCCCCTGACGCCCGCTGAACAGGTGGCGATCCTCGACGCGCGTCTGGAAAAAGGTACCGGTGAGTTCGATTCGATGATCCTGGCAGAACAGACCACGCAGCGCAGCACCGCCCGGCAGCGCCCGCAGACGACCTACTCTGAAGCCGGCGCCGGCGCTGGCGGCTCGGCCGGCGGCGGGGATGGCACGGAAGACGGCAGTGGCACTGGCGAGGAATACGGCGGCGGTGGCTACAGCACGGGCAGCGGTATCGGCGGCGGGGCCGGCGGTGGCGGTGGCGACATCCCCCAGAACGCCGCCAAGTATCCGCCGCCCAAGGATATCCCCAGCGGCAATGACGACGACGTGGTGGCGCGGCAGCTGCGCGAGGCGGCCATGCGCGAGCCGGACCCGGCGGTGCGGGAAAAGCTGTGGGATGAATATCGTAAATACAAGGGCATCAGCAAATGAAACTAGCGCGGCTGCTTGTGGTACTGGCGCTGGGACTGCCGCTGGGCGCCTGTGTCAACCAGACCATCACAACCAACGAGGTGCCGCAGGTCGCCACCGCCAGCGCGGCCGTGCCCGAGGGCCAGCTGCTGGACGTGGGTATCTCCATCTTCAACCCGGGTATCGAAGACTACGAGGAGGGCGAGCAGACCTATCCGGAGGTGCGCAAGGCCGAGTCCCGCTTCATGCCCTTCCTGCTGGCGGAGGCCATGCAGGAAAGCGGCGCCTGGGGTGCGGTGCGCGTGGTGCCCAACCCGGAGCAGATCAACGACCTGGTGGTCACCGGCAAGATCCTGCACTCCGATGGCGAGCGGCTGGAGCTGCACATCAAGGCGGTCGACTCCCGCGGCGAGGTCTGGCTGGACCAGGACTACACCGGTGAGGCCAGCCGCTACGCCTATGAGGTCACCAAGCGCAATCAGTACGACCCCTTCCAGGCGGTATACAACACCATCGCCAATGACCTGCTGCAGCGGCAGGAAAAAGTGAAAGCCCAGGACCGCGAGCGAATCCGCCTCGTCACCGAGTTGCGCTTCGCCCGCAGCTTCTCGCCGGAAGCCTTCGACGGCTACATAGAGGAGGACAAAAAGGGCCGCTTCACCGTGGTGCGCCTGCCCGCCAAGGACGACCCCATGCTGCAGCGGGTGGCCAGTATCCGCGAGCGCGACCAGATGTTTATCGACACCCTGCAGGAGTATTACCGGAGTTTCGGCGAGCAGATGCACGGTCCCTATGAAGAGTGGCGCCGGGAGAGCTACGAGGAGGCGGTGGCCCTGCAGGAACTGCAGTCCGAGAGCACCCGCCAGCTGATCGCCGGCGGCCTCGCCCTGATTGCCGGCATCGCCATGGCGACGACCGGGGACAGCGCCACGTCCCAGGTGGCCGGCCAGGTCGCCGTGCTGGGCGGCGGCTACATGCTCAAGGGCGGCCTGGACAAGCGCAACGAGGCCCAGATCCACGTGCAGGCACTGGAGGAACTGGGCCAGTCGCTGGAAGCGGAAATCACCCCCCAGGTGATCGAGCTGGAGGATCGCACCGTCACCCTGCACGGCAATGTCGAGGACCAGTACGCCCAGTGGCGCGAGTTGCTGGCGGATATTTACCAGGCGGAGACGGGTGCGCTGCAAACCCCTGCCGATGACAGCGCGGAAGCTGGTAAACTCTGACCCCGCCGCACCCCGGTACACCGCACCCAAACCAACAAGGCTCCACCACCGCATGTCATCCCACAACGAGCAGTTACAGCCCACGCCCTTTGACGTGGCGCAGCCCGCGCCCGTCGAGGCGCCCGCTGCCGCCGCCGGCAAGCGCCGCGAGGGCACCCCGGCCTGGGTGCTGCCGGCGCTGGGCGGCCTGGTGCTGCTGGCGGTACTGGTGATTTTCTGGCTGCCCGAGCGGATCAATACCGGCGCGCCCCAGGATCAGCCGGCAGACCCGGCGGTGGCCGTCGCGGCAGGCCCGGCGCAGCCCGGGCAGGCGGCGCAAACCGCGGCCGGGCCGGAGGTGTCACCCTGGTCGGATGCCCAGGCGGCGAAGCTGCGCAAGGAGGCCCAGGACGTGCTGGCCGAACTGCTCGAGTTGCAGGAGACACTGGAAGGCCGGGGGGTAAAGGCCTGGGCCGCCGACCAGCTGAGCGCCGTGGCCGCCCTGGCCACCGCTGGCGATGAACTGTTCCGCACCCGCGATTACGCCGGGGCCACTGCGCGCTACGGCGAGGGCCTGGAGAAACTGAAGGCGCTGGAAGCGAGCATACCGGTAGAACTGGCCCGCCATCTGGCGCTGGCCAACGAAGCCCTCGAAAAGGGCGATCTCGCCCAGGCCACCAGCGCCCTGGACAAGGTGGATGCCATCGACCCGGGCAATGCCGAGGCCGCCGCGCTGCGCCGCCGGGTCGAGGCCCTGCCGCAGCTGCTGTCCCTGCTGGAGCAGGCCGCGAGCGCGGAAAGAACGGGGGACCTGCCCGCCGCCATCGCGCTGCTGCAGCAGGCCGTGGCGCTGGACGCCAGTCACCAGCGCAGTGGCGACGAACTGAAGCGGGTCAGCGCCGCCCACCAGGCGCGGCGTTTCAACGAGGCCATGAGCGCCGGCTACAGCGCCCTCGACGCCCGCCAGTTTGACACCGCGCGCAAGGCATTCCGCCAGGCGGCCTCGCTGCAACCGGGCTCCGCCGAGGCGAAAAGCGCCCTGCAGGAAGTGGAGGCCGCCGCCACGGCCCAGCGCCTGGCCGGGCTGCAGGACAGCGGCGCGAAGGCGGAGCGGGCGGAGCAGTGGCAACAGGCGGTCAGCGCCTATGAGCAGGCCCAGAAGATCGACCCCAATGTGCTGTTCGCCCGGGAGGGTCTCGAGCGCAGCCGGGACCGGGCGCGGCTGGACACGCAGTTGCGCGCGACCATCGATGACCCCCTGCGCCTGGGCGACGTGGCCGTGGCCACCGCGGCCGAAAAGATGTTGCAATTCGCCCGCAAGGTCAGCCCCCGCGGGCCGCTGCTGGAGCAGCAGATCAGCCAGCTGGAGCGCCTGCTGCAACAGGCCAACACCCCGGTCAAGGTGGCGCTGCGCTCGGATGCGCAAACCGACGTGGTGGTCTACAAGGTGGCGAAGCTGGGCAAATTCAACCAGCACGAACTGGCCCTGCGGCCCGGGGCCTACACCGCCGTGGGCAGCCGCATCGGCTACCGCGACGTGCGCGTGGATTTCACCGTGAAACCCGAGGGTCCGCCGCCGGCGCTCACGATCGCCTGCACGGAAGCCATCTGAGCATGAATCCTCCTGTACACCCCGGGGACAGCGGCGCTGCCGTCATCCAGCCCAGCGCGTTCCAGCCATTGGGCAGCGCCGAGCCCAAGCCGCCGCGCAAGCCCAATAAGCTGCGCTGGCTGTTGGCGGCCTGCGCCCTTGGCTTCACCCTGGTCATGCTGTTCCTGTTCAGCGCCCGCTCCCTGCAGGTGGTGGTGACCGCGCAGACCCCGGCTGATGTCTCCATCGACGGCCTCGCCCTGGCTTTCGGCAACCGCTTCCTGCTGCGGCCCGGCAACTACACCGTGCACGCCAGCGCCGAGGGCTACCATCCCCTGGAAACCCCGGTGACCGTGGATGAGCGGGACAGCCAGACCCTGCAGCTGGAACTGAAATTGCTGCCTGGCCTGGTGAGCATCGACAGCAAGCCGCCGGGCGCGAGCGTGCAGATCGACGGCGTGGACGTCGGCAAAACCCCGCTGCGGGACCTGAGCGTGGAAGCCGGCGCGCGCACCGTTGCCCTGGCGCTGGAGCGCTACCTGCCCTTGACGCAGCCGCTGGAGGTCACCGGTCGCAGCGTCAGGCAGCAGCTCGAACTCGCGCTGGCCCCGGGCTGGGCCGACGTCACCATCGACAGCAAGCCTGCCGGCGCCAGCATCCTGGTCGATGGCGAGGCCCTGGGCACCACGCCGGCAACCCTGCCGCTCATGGGCGGGGAGCGCCAGCTCATCCTGCAGCTGCCGGCCTACGCCGATGCCCAGCAGGCGCTGCTGGTGACCCCGGGCAAGCCCCTGCAGCTGAAGACCATCGAGTTGCAGCCCGCCCCCGGCATATTGAAACTGACGAGCGTCCCCAGCGGGGCCAACGTCACCCTCGACGGCGAGTTCCACGGCCAGACCCCGATGGACCTGGAAGTGAGCCCGGGCAAGGTGCACCGGCTGGCGGTGTTCAAGCCCGGCTACCGGCGCTACAACGGCAGCGTGGAACTGCCCGCCGCCGGGCAGGACAGCCGGACCGTGACCCTCAGCGCCGAGCTGGGCGAGGTGCGCTTCAAGATAAGCCCCGCCAACGCCGTGCTGAAGATCAATGGCAAGGTGCGCGGCACCGGCAGCCAGACCCTGTCGCTGCCGGCGTTCGAGCACCAGGTGGAGATCAGCCTGCCGGGCCACACCACGGTGAGCCGCCGCGTCACCCCGCGCCCCGGCCTGCAGCAGCTGGTGGAGGTCAACCTGGCGGGCGCCCAGGAGGCCGCGGCCGCGCGCCCGGCCGGCAACAAGGCGGAAATCACCACCGCCCTGGGGCAGACCCTGTTGCTGTTCAAGCCCGCCGACTCGCCGCTGGCCGACTTCACCATGGGCGCGTCGCGCCGGGAGCCCGGGCGCCGCGCCAACGAGGTCATGTACCCCGTGTCCCTGCGCCGCCCCTTCTACCTGCAGACCACCGAGGTGACCAATGCCCAGTTCCGCCAGTACCAGAGCGGCCACAACTCCGGCCAGGTCGACGGCAACAGCCTCAACCGGGATCAGCAGCCCGTGGTCCAGGTGAGCTGGCAACAGGCCGCCGCCTTCGCCAACTGGCTGAGCAAGCGCGAGGGCCTGCCGGCGTTTTACAAAGAGAGCAACGGCATCATCACCGGCTTTAACCCCGCCGCCACCGGCTACCGCCTGCCCAGCGAGGCGGAGTGGGCCTGGGCCGCCCGCTCCAGCGGCGCGAACCTGCTCAAGTTCCCCTGGGGTGACGCTTTCCCGCCCCCCGCCAACTCGCTGGAAAACTACGCGGACGAGGGCTCCGCCCGCGTCACCGGCCGGGCCCTGGCGGGTTACAACGACGCTGCCGTGGTGAGCGCCCCGGTGGGTTCCTACAAGCCCAACCAGAACCGGCTCTACGATATGGGCGGCAACGTCGCGGAATGGGTGCACGATGTCTACCGCATCCCCCCCGCCAACGGCGCCACGGAAGTGGACCCATTGGGGAGCCAGGGCGGCGACAACTATACGCTTCGCGGCGCCAGCTGGAGCCACAGTAAAATCGGCGAGTTGCGGCTGTCCTACCGGGATTATGGGCAAGCGGGCCGCGATGACGTAGGATTCCGGCTGGCGCGCTATGCGGAGTGAACCATGATTCCAAGGAGACCCCTGGCGCTGGCGGCCCTGCTGCTGGCGGCGAGCGCGGCGCTGGCGCAACCGGGTGCGGGTGAGCGCGCGACACCGGCGCCGCCTCCCCCCAAGGCCGCCAGCGGCGAGGACAACAAGGCGCCCGCCCCTGCCGGCGCCGACAAGCCGCCGGCGCAAACCGGCAGATCGCCATCAGACTACCGGGCCTCGGAGCAAATCTCCGAAGACCTGCCCGTCTCCTTTCCGGTAGACATATAGGATCCTGCAATGAAGCAAAGGCTGTCGTCCGAGTTCATCTTCCAGCTGTTCGCCCTGCTGATCGCGGTCATCGTGGTGCATACCATCTATGTCGGGCTGGTGCGGCCGGCGGCGGATGCGCACATCAAACGGGAGATGGAGCTGCAGGCGGCGGGCACTGACTTCGTTCCGGTGCGCAGCCTGGCCGTGGTGCTGAAGGACTACGAGCAGGAATCCTGTTTCATCCTGCTGATCTGGGCCCTGGCGATCATGGGCTACAAAACCCGGCGCGGCCTGCACGAGCAGCGCCTGCTGGACCGGCGCCTGCTGGATATCCCCGAGGGCACCAGCGTGTTGCCCGAAGATGCCCGCGAGTACAGCCGCTCGCTGGAAGCGCTGCCGGAGCGGGAGCAGGATTACCTGCTGCCGCGCACCCTGCTGTCGGCGCTGCAGCGCTTCGCCACTACCAGCAGCATCCAGGCGGTTTCAGACACTATCAAGGAAAGCTGCGAGGTGGAATCCGACCGGCTGGACTCGGAGCTGTCCATGGTGCGCTATATCGCCTGGGCCATTCCCTCCATCGGGTTTATCGGCACCGTGCGCGGTATCGGCGACGCGCTCGGGCAGGCCTACAAGGCGGTGGAAGGTGACATTACCGGCGTGACCGTGAGCCTCGGGGTTGCGTTCAACAGTACCTTTGTCGCCCTGGTGCTGAGCATCGTCCTGATGTTCTGCCTGCACCAGCTGCAGCTGACCCAGGAGCGACTGGTGCTGGACTGCCAGCGCTATTGCGACAAGCGCCTGCTGCGCTTCCTGGTCGTCCATTAACACGAGTCCATAACGATGGCCATCGCACTGCTCGACATCAACGACAGCAACCTGCAGCTGTGGCACGGCAGCACCCACCTGCAAAGCCCCGGTTACGCCCTGCTGGTCGACCGGCAATACCGTTTCGGCAACCCCGCCCGGGCCGCCGCGCGCCTGCAGCCCAGGGATATCAACACCCGCTACTGGTGGCAGCTGAGCACCGAGCCGCTGCAGCCGGCCCTGGGGCCCGCCCGCCACACTGGCGACCTGGTCCACGCCCAGCTGCAGGAGCTGCACCGGGAGGGCGGGCAGCCGCAGGAAATACTGATGGCCGTGTCGGGCAGCATGCAGCGGGACCAACTGGCGCTGCTGCTGGGCATCGCGCAGCAATGCCCCTTCGCCGCCGTCGGCCTGGTGCACCGCAGCGTCGCCCTGGGCAGCCTGCACGGCGCCGCCGGGCGCCTGTTCCACCTGGAAATCCAGCTGCACCAGGCGGTCATCAGCGAACTGGCGCAACGCGACGGCAAGGTGGAACTGCTGCGCTCACTGCCCCTGCCCGGCGCCGGCCTGCTGCAGGTGCAGGAGAGACTGGTGGAGATCATCGCCACCGCGTTTATCCGCCAGACCCGCTTCGACCCACGCCGCAAGGCCATCACCGAGCAACAATTGTACGATGCCCTGCCCGACGCCCTGCGTGCCCTGGGTCGCGACGGCGAGACCAATATCGAGGTCAGCGGCTACCGCGCCGGCATCAACCGGGCCGAGCTCCAGACCGCCGGCCAGCGCCTGTTCAGCAGTGCGCGCGAGGCGATCGGCACACCGCAGCCGGGCGACCGCGTGCTCGCCGACCCGGTGGCGGCCCTTCTGCCGGGACTGGCAGCGCAATTGCCGGGATTCGAGCCGCTGGCGGCCGACAGCGTGCGCCGGGCCCTTGAACACCACCTGGAGCGCCTGGTGCAACGGGAACAGGCCCTGAGTTTCGTCACCACCCTGCCCGCCCTGGCGGGCGCGGTAGCGCCGGTGCAGGCCGTTGCCCCCGCCGCCGCGGCGACGGCCGTCCCCGCCCCGGTCGCACCGCCGCGCCCCGCCGCCACCCACCTGCTGCAGGGTCACCGCGCCCTGCCACTGGCGGCAACGGGGTACGCGCTCGGCCAGGGCTGGAGCCTGGAACACACCGCGGCGGGCTGGCGCCTGCGCGGGGCCGGCGCCGGTGTCATGGTCAATGGCGCCGCGGCTGGCGCCGAGCAGCTGCTGGGCGGCGGCGACCGCATTCGCATCGGCAGCGACCCCGAGTACCTGCTGATCGAGGTAACGTCCTAGCGACCCACCATCATGGCCCGGAAAAAGCGCCAGTTCACCACCTTCAACCTGAGCTTCCTCGACATCATGTCCTGCGGCTTTGGGGCGGTCATTCTCGTGTTCCTGGTGATCGACCATTCCATCAAGACCGAGAGCGATGAGATCAACCGCGAGCTGCTGTCGGAAGTGAACATGCTGGAGGAGGAGGTCAGGGACGGCGAAGCGGGCCTGGTCAAGCTGCGCAACATCCTGTCGGATGTGGACGAGCGCACGGTGGAGGCGAAAGGCCAGGCCACCCGCATCACCGAGGACATAGACAAGTTCGAGGCCATGATCGCCGCCCTGAAGAAGGACGGCTTTACCGAACGCACCGACTTCGAAGCCCTCAAGGCCGAGATTCGCGCGCTGGAAGAAGAGGTGAAAAAGCTGCGCCAGTCCGCCCAGAAGGACAGCGGCAACAGCGCCCGCACCTTCGTCGGCGAGGGCAACCGCCAGTACCTGACCGGCCTCAAGCTCGGCGGCAGCAACATCGCCATCCTGCTCGACATCTCCTCCAGTATGCTGGCGGACAGGCTGGTGAACATTATCCGCCTGCGCAATATGGACGCCGCCACCCAGCGCAAGGCCGACAAGTGGAACCGGGCGGTGTCCACGGTGGACTGGCTCACCGCCCAGCTGCCCGCAAGCAGCAAGTTCCAGGTGATCACCTTCAATACGAAGGCGGCGCCGGCGCTGGAGGATACCGCGGGCAGGTGGCTGGATGTCGCCGACCAGGCCCAGCTGGACAAGCTCTCGGCCCAATTGCGCAAAATCGTTCCCACCGGTGGTACCAGCCTGGAAAACGCCTTCACCGCCCTGCAGCAGCTGTCGCCGGTGGCGGACAATATCTTCCTGATCACCGACGGCCTGCCGACCCAGGGCGCCGGTCCGCCCCGGGGTACCAAGGTCAGCGGCGACGAGCGCCAGCGCCTGTACCGGGAGGCGGTGCGCAAGCTGCCGCGCAATGTGCCCGTGAATATCATCCTGCTGCCGATGGAGGGCGACCCGCTGGCGGCCTCCGAGTTCTGGCAGCTGGCCGTGGTCAGCAGGGGTTCTTTCATGGCCCCCTCCAAGGATTGGCCCTGATGGCGCGCCGCAAGCTCAGGACAACGGCGGAATTCTCCCTGTCCTTCCTGGACGTGATCTGCTGTGGTTTCGGCGCGATCATCCTGCTGCTGATGATCACCAAGACCGTCCAGCCACAGCTCATCGAAGCCAGTGCCAGCAAGCTGCAGGGCGTGATCGCGGCGCTGCAGGAACAGCTGTTCGAATTGCGCGGCGAGACCCGGGTGCTGAACCGCGACCTCAATGCCAAACAGGAGCAGCTGTCACAGTTCGAGGAGCGCATCGCCATCCTGCGGGGGCAGCTGGCCAGCGTCCGCTCCCGCCACGACAGCATCCAGGTCCAGACCAATACCGACGATGTCATAGGCGAGCAGCTGGCGATCGCCCGGCAACAGCTGTCGGAGGAACAGAAGCGCCTGCTGGGCTCCCAGTACAAGCCGCAGAACAACCTGATCGGGGGCATCCCGGTCGACAGCGAGTATATTATCTTCGTCATCGATACCTCGGGCTCGATGTTCTCCTACGCCTGGGAGCGCATGCTGCAGGAATTGCAGGCCACGCTGAACATCTACCCCACGGTAAAAGGCATCCAGGTGATGAACGACATGGGCACCTATATGTTCAGCCGCTACCGGGGCCAGTGGATTCCGGACACCCCGGGCCGGCGCAAGGTCATCATCGACAACCTGCGCAACTGGGCCGTGTTCAGCAACTCCAGCCCGGTCGAGGGCATCGAGACGGCCATCCGCACGTTCCACAAACCCGGGCAGAAAGTGAGCATCTACGTCTTCGGCGATGATTTCAGCGGCGACTCCATCTCCCAGGTGATCGACACGGTGGACCGGCTCAACCGCTCCAATGACCGCGGCGAGCGACTCGTGCGCATCCACGCCGTCGCGTTTCCTGTATATTTCGTCATGGAACCGGCGAAACAGCACCCCAACATCATCCGTTTCGCCGCATTGATGCGGGAGCTCACCCATCGCAATGGAGGCACTTTTGTCGGTCTCAACGACATCCGTCCCTAACGTCCGGTGGCTGGCCGGCGGCCTGGCGCTGGTGCTTGCCCTGGTGGCGGGCTGCGGTCCGTCGGAGGTGGTGGTCAAGGGCGAGTTCCCGGCGCCGACCATGGAGAAACTGCCGCTGACCATCGGCGTGTGGTATGCCCCCGAATTCGTCAATCACGAGTTTTTCGACGAGGCCAAGAGCCGCGCCGAGTCCAGCTGGCTGGTGAAGAGCGGCCAGGCCCAGGTGCAGATGTGGGACGTCCTGCTGGCCGGCATGTTTACAAAAGTGGTTCCCCTGGCCGAGCGGCCCGGCCCCGGCCAGGGCAAGGCCTCGGTGGACGCGGTGTTGATCCCGGAGGTGGTGGAGTTGCAGTACGCCCTGCCGACCCAGACCAACGTCAAGGTCTACGAAATCTGGATCCGCTACCACCTGCAACTGGTGACCAGCGGCGGCGACCCCATCGCCGACTGGAACATGTCCGCCTACGGCAAGACCCCCACCGCGCTGCTGCAGACCGACCAGTCCGCCGTCAACCTGGCGGCGGTCATGGCCCTGCGGGACGCGGGGGCCAATTTCGCAACAAGCTTTGGCCGCGTGCCCGAGGTACAGGCGTGGCTGCAGCAGGTGCATGGCAACACCAAGGAGGCAGAATTATGATGTACAACGCCTTGCGCGCCCTGTTGGCGGGCGCCATCGCCAGCGTGGTTTCGGGCTGCGTCACCGCCACCGTGGACCAGATGGTGTACAACAAACCCGAGAACGGTATCGGCGAGGCCACGGTGGTGGTGCTGGGCCGGCGCCACGCCAGCGACTACGACACGGAGCCGGATTTCGTCGAATGTGTCGGCGACCACCTCGCCGGCGGAGAAGACAACATACGGGTAATCGGTGAGCTGGAGTTCGTCAACCAGTTCTACCCCTGGTTCGAGCCCCGCACCGCCCCCCTGCAGATCGCCGACCTGGAGCGCCTGCTGCAGAAGCAGCCGGTAGTGGCCGAGCGCCTGGCGGCGATGAACACCCAGTATATGATCTGGCTGGATGGCTCGACGGTGCGCGGCGACTCGAGCGGCTCGCTCACCTGCGCGGTCGGCCCTGGGGGCGGCGGTTGCTTCGGCTTCGGCACCTGGAGCAGCGACGCCAAGTACGAGGCCACTATCTGGGATTTCACCGAGAACGCGGAAGTGGGCCGCATCAGCACCACCGCCACCGGCCAGTCCTATATGCCCGCCGTGGTCATACCCATTCCCATCATCGCGCCGGTACAGGGCACGGCCTGTGACGGTATCGGCGAACAGCTGTTGCAGTTCCTTTCCAGCAACGGCTAGACGAGACGGAGGTAGCCATGATTCGACCCGGTTCGCTCCTTGCCATCGTCCTCGCCGCCCTCGCCCTGGCGGGCGGCTGCGCCGATACGCCCACCAGCGGCAAGAGTAACAGCAACGTCACCGTCAACGGCAGGGACATGTCCGTCGGCGAGGAGATGCACCAGAAACTGCTGGAACAGGGCGCCAGTTACGACGACCCGCAACTGCTGGCCTACATTGACAGCGTGGGCCAGCGCCTGGTCAGGGCCAGTGATTCGCCGAGCGACACGTTCACTTTCACCGTGATCGACAGCCCCGACCTCAACGCCTTCGCCACGCCCGGTGGCTTCATCTACATCAACCGGGGCCTGCTGGCCTACCTGGACAGCGAGGCGGAGCTGGCAGGGGTGCTGGCCCATGAAATCGGCCACGTCACCGCCAACCACTCCGCTCGCCAGCAGACCGCCAACATCGCCAACAAGGTGGTGGCGACCACCGCCTATATCCTCACTGGCAGCGGCGAACTGGCGGACGCCTCCAATATGTATGGCACGGAGCTGGTGCGCGGCTACGGCCGGGAGCACGAGCTGGAAGCCGATGGCCTGGGCGCGAAATACATGTACAACGCGGGCTACGACCCGGAAGCGCTGCTGGAAGTGATCGGCGTGCTCAAGGAGCATGAGCAGTACCAGCGGGTGCAGGCCAAGGCCACCGGCAAACCGGCCGGCAGCTACCACGGGCTGTACGCCACCCACCCCCGCAACGACCAGCGCCTGCAGACAGTGGTGAGGGCCGCCGGGGACCTGACCAGCGGCGAGACCCCGGCGGACGACCCGGAGGTGCCGGGGGAATTCCGCCGCCGCATCGAGGGCCTGGTCTGGGGCCAGAGCGTGCAGGGGCAGCGGGATGAAAACCGCTTCTACCACAACAAGCTGGGCTTCACGTTCGAGCAACCGCCGGGCTGGGAGGTCACTGCCGGGGCGAAGGCAATCGTCGCCCGCTCCCCGGACGGTGCGGCCAGCCTGACCCTGACCATCCGCCGCCGGGACCAGGCGAGTTCGCCACAGCAGGTGCTGCGCAGCATCGCGCCGGGCGCGCTGACCGAGGAGACTGCGCTGGACCAGGCGCAGCTGAACGGTTTTACCGGGGTGGCCGCCAGCGGCGGCCCCAGCCGCCTGGCGGTGATCGATTACGGCGGCCTCAGCTACCTGTTCGATGGCAGGGCGGAGAACTTCGCCGCCGCCGACCCGCAGTTACTCGCCGCGATCCAAAGCTTTCGGCCCATCTATCCCAAGGAGCGCCAGGCTGGGAAAGGCCATGTCATCCACTACATCCAGGTACCCCGGGGCGCCACCATGGCCAGCCTCGCGGCCGGCACCGGCATCCACGATGCAGAAGCCCAGCTGCGCCTGCTCAACGGCCTGTATCCCCGCGGCGAACCCCGCACCGGCGACTGGATCAAGATGATCAAGTAGAACCCGGCTTCCCGGGGACCTCCCCGGCCTACCCGAAAGCGGACAGATTGCGGCAGGGACTTCGGTGGTAGCAAATCCGGAAAGCGGACATTCGAAGGGCTCTGGTGGGGGTTTGGAAATGGCTCTTTACGACGCACAAGAGACATGATCAGCCTGCTGAAGTGGGGCGGCCAAGCCTGTCTGCTACGCCCGCTTTCACTTCACAGCGGGCCTAACTTTTGAGCTCAAGCGGCGGCCCGTCAGGGTCGCGCCTGCAGCGAATGGTTAGCGGCCAATACCTTGCGCATGAAGGTGGACGAGGCCGGACACTGATCCGAGAACTGGGCGGTTGCCGATATGGCGGCCGGAGCCTCCGACCTTGCGATAGCCTCGTAACCAAGACTGGCAAAGAACTGTGCTGCAGTTGTGGTTAAAAGGTACAGGGTTTCGACGCCCCGCGCTGCTGCCCAGGCTTCGGCGTCAGACACCAAGCCGACTCCTAGCCCGGATTTACGGCTCGCCGGCTCTACCGCTAACGAGCGGAGCATGCCCAAGTTCCCGTAGACTTCCACTCCGACGACGCCCACGACCCGACCGCCCTGCCGTATGCCGAGCAGATTGAGGCTGGGGCTGCCCGAGAGATCGGACACAGGAAGCTGGGCTTCGGTGAGAAGCGCCTCGACTTCCATACTGAGGCATGTGGCTTCGGCACGCATTTTTTTCTGACCGCTACCATTAAGTATACGGAGCAAACCGTACAACATGTCGCCGCCTCACACCAGAAGCAGCTGCCAGGCACCACTTCGTTGCTGTCCGCTTCCGACGCACACAAGAGACATTTCTAATCTGCTGAGCTACCCTTGAAATCCAATAACTGCAAGGGTCGTTCAAATGAAACACACATTACAAGAGTGGGCCAATCTCGCTGAAATTATCGGGAATGCAGCCATCATTTTGTCACTAGTGTTTGTAGGATTTCAAATTTCAGATTCTACAAAGGGGATGCGAGCTGACACTGCATACAGTGCTACCATCGCACTTCAAACTTGGTACAACGAAATTGGAACCAATGAGCAGGCCGCAACAGTTTTTAGAAAGGGAATGACTGACCCCGAATCTCTATCAAAAGATGAAGCATTGCAGTTTCTAATGTGTTTTCATAGTGCAATATTGGCCTATCAAAGCATCTTTTTTGTCGGAAATGAGGGAACACTGGACTCAGCTATGTACAAAGCAATGACAGCGACAATAGAAGCCTCAGCTGCTGACCTCGGGCTTTACTTGGTATTGGCGACAGCGTGGAGACTACTTTACTGACGCATTTTGGGACTATTTGACCACATAAAAGCCGTCAACCCAAAGGCGGCCCAAAAATTTACAACTAGACCAACTTGTGAGACGTGTTGGCGCCTTTCGGGACAGTTTGATGGGAGCGTCTCCAGGGCGACCCGAATGGCGTCTTTCGGGCGCGGAAGGGACAGACGGGACTGGACACCCCGACGGCAGTTAACGACGCATTGCTGCCCACCTGCTGGTGGGATATGCTCGAAAGCGACAGGCCGCTTTTTACTCAAGGCGGCCGAGAGCGACACATTACTTGAACCACTAACCTGTGGAAAAAGGCATGAATCTTGAACAGCTCGGCAATACCGGAGATTCTCGGCGGCATCGCGGTTATCATTTCATTGTTTTACGTGGCCATTCAGCTGCGCAGAAACTCCAGTCTCTTCGAGCCTCAACCTTTCAGGCTGTGTCGAGTCGTTCGTCACACTTTTGGCTGCCATGTCTGCCGACCCAGCTGCTCTTCGTATCTACATGACTGGGCTACAAGGTGGCGATCTATCCGATGAAGAGAAACAGCGGTTCGCTTTCCAGTTGGTAAGCTATATGCGCCTGTTGGAGAGCGCTTTCGTCCAGTGGCGATCCGGTATTCTCTCGCCAGAGCAATGGGAAGGATTATCAAACACCGGAAATCGCGTCCTTCGCTCTACTGGTGGCCGGGAGTATTGGCCGTTTTGGCGGTGGCACTTCAGTCAAGCCTTCCGGGAGTTCGTTGAAGAAACGCAGGCGCGAGAGTCACGCAATTCTGACCAGTCCTAAGGTTAGCTTAGGGCTGACAGCGCCCTGTCGCGTACTACCACTTCGCATCAAATGCTGGAAAAATCGTATGATCCCGCATGGCACCTTTCAGACAAGGTGATCGGGTGTCCAGGGCGAGACTGATGACCCCTTTCCGGTGAGGAGGAGACAAAAAGATCCGATCTGCCCTCGGTCGGCTTTCGACGCACAGCGGCCGTTTGGGCTACACTGAAGTCTGCTATCGATTTTTATTCAAAGGGGACATCGATGCATAAAGTAGGTTTGCAGCCTAGTAGATAACTGTTGGCACATAGCCATAAGGAAATGTTGGGGAAGTAAATGTCACCATACGAAATGACAAGTCTTGCGTTTGAAATTACTGGCCTAATTGATAGCACTTTCCAAACGTGGATGGGAGCAACTTTCGCGTTCATTGTGGCAACGCGTGTTGCAGGTGCTAGTCTCAACATAAAAATCAAGTTGTTCGTCGCATTGCTCTATTTTGCATGCTCATCTCTTCTGTACTTTCGCTACACCAGTTTTGCCAGAGAGGTTTTTTACTATTTCTCCCAGTTGGCAGCCCAAGATATCCATACGGTGGATACGTATACCGCCCAGGGCGTTGGATTTGTTCGCCGATTGGTATTCATTATTGGTACTGTTGGAGCTGTTATTTTTCTCTTTATTCCAACGGGCCGCTCTCAAGTACAGGATGGCGAGCAGGATTCCTAACTGGTGCGATAGGAGCGAGCTTTCATGTCCCGAATGTTTGTGGTGGAATGACCTTTTCTGGCACAAACTTGCCCTCCCTGCGCTAGCTGCTGGGCTCTTGTGGATGACCGTTAACGGGAGCAGAGCAGACCAGAAGTAGAGATAGGAGCCTTGGCAGCTAACGACGCACACGCGACATTCTCACTCTTCACCTTCGATCAATAATAACAGAGGCGTCGGAATGAACTGGGACGCGATCGGAACTGTATCAGGAATAGTCGGCGCGTTGACTGTACTAATGCGCCCAAGTTGAGCTATAAATAACACTAAAGCGCAGATGGCGTCGGTCGCAATTCGATAATTCAGCAAGCGCCCAATTGCACATTGAGGGAATTATTATGAGGTTACTACCTATTTTGGCTGTTCTTGCTGCAGTGGCGCTGCTTGGCTGCGATGGAAACTCGTCGAACGCCAAAGCAGTGGTAGGTCCTGTCGAAGCGGCCTGCGTAGACGCGGGCCTCACTGGGGAGGGGCTCGATATATGCCAGACGTACAGCGACAGCGATTGCACGCCAGACTCGCCGGACGAGCAATGTGCTGAATATCGAACGCAGTACTTCGAGACAACTGGTTTGGTGGCGTTCCCGAGCGATTGTGATGCCGCGGTAGCCGAGGAGGAGGCCTTCCTTGCGGCGAACCCTCCGCCCGCTCCCGAGCCGGTCGTGCGCGCTGTGCTGCCCGTACCGGACGGCGTCGATGCCAACACCGTGACCGATACCAACTTCCATCCCGATGGGGAGCACCTGATCTGGGCCGCGAAGCTGGTCGGTGAGAGCAATTTCCAAATTATGATCGGCAAAGTAGACGGAAGCGAGTTCAACTGCTTGACCTGCTCGATCGGGGGTCTGCCCTTCGTGAAGCTCGACATATTCAGCGACGGTCGCCGCATCGTGGTGGGAAACCAGGTTGTAGCTGGGTTGCCCTCCCCGCTCCCGTACCAGAGCCCCTTCCCCGGGGCCGAGACGGTTCCGATCCTGGAATGTACACCAAGCCTGCTCGACTGCCAGACTCCGGAGTTGGTTTTTGTGCGCGTTCCATTCGACCCCGATGACGCAAACCTCATCGAAAACCAGCGCGTTCGCGAGTTTCGCATTGCGCCCGACGGAATCCACTTGGGGTGGACCCAGATACGCAACGATGCTGAGCTTGGCCTTGTGCCCGTGATCGGCGAACTGCGCCGAGAGGCCGACCACTACGAGCTCGACAATGTCGAGGTGATGGCCCCACTGGAGGAGTCTGCGATGACACCGCGTTCCGATGGGCGCTTTGAGTTCACGGTGCCTCACGCCGGCGAGATCAAGGGCTTCATCGAAGGTGGAGCAGCACTCGCTCTATTATCGGAGGATTTTGCGATTAACTCCGACGCGGGTCGTGTCGACATTTCAACCGGGGAAATCGAGCGCCTGACGCGCCACCCGGACTACGACGAACCGATCGACGTCTCTCCCGACGGCAGTTGGCTAGTGGTGGGTTCCAAGCGCAGCCAGGATCCCACCCTGGACGTGACGGCCGCATTCGGTCTGGTGCCGCGGCCGAACTTTGTGATCCTCCGCGGATCGCAACTGGTCTCGACCTGGGCCTTTGCCGGCAACAATGGGCTGAACCGCGGCTTGGACACATGGTTGGTCGACCGGCTGGGCGCCCGTGGGGACTACATCGGTCAGAACCTCTCGGATGATATCTGTTACGGGGGTTTTGAACGCGAGCACTGGAACGCCGACGGTACCCGAGTGGCCAAACGCGAGCAGATCCGGCCTGTCATGGCCGCCGACCCGCAGTGTCACGGGCTTCCGACACGCCGAGCCGTTGTCTACGAACTCACCTCCCGAACGCCAGTGCCGCCCGAGGATCGCTTTCCAATCGTGACCACGCCGGACGCACCTTGGGCCGGCGGAATCACAGACATCAAGAATAAGCCCGGCGTCGATCTGGGACTCTACACTGTGCCCGGGCGGGTCTTTGGGGAGGCGCTCGTTGAGTATACCGAGCGCGGGGTATCGGTCGAATACCGGAATTACAGCGACGACGGGCTCATCGTGCTCGACGGGGTCGAGTCGTTCACGGGCGGAGAAGGAGCGTTCCCCTCACTCTCCTATCCAGCGGACATCGTAGTCTCTGGTTGTCGTTCGGGCTTCGTTAAGTCGAACGCATTCTGGGACAACTTTACCGCACCCCTCTCCGGGAATGCGAGCAGTCAGCTTGGCGACGAAAGCTTCGATATTTGTGCGCCCGGCACTCGCGGCATGGACTGCCCATAGACCGAGGATCAAATGCCCAGTAGCGAAAGACTTTGTTTAGTGGTGAAGGTGTGCTGGCAAGTAAAAGCGCTGATACTGGCACCTTTCAGACAAGATGAGAGGGTATCCAGGGCGGCCTGGATGACTCCTTTCGGGTGTAGAGCGGACCAGAGGTGCTGGATCGCCCGAGGGCAGCTAACGACGCGCAAGGGACGTTAGCCCATAGGCCCGCCAGCCGCGGATTCGGCCGGGGCGACTACAGCTTCCACGTGCAGCGGTCATTCGGTCTTGGGATGCCTGCTCTGCCACATGAACGCTAAGCTGGCTACTATGCCGCCAAGCAGTACAAACGCTATGGCCCCTGGAATAGCATCGGTAGAATAAACCGGAGTCGAAGGGGATAGGTTCCTTAACAACTTCTGCCTAGTAAATGTCTCGCATACCGTAGCCTACGGCAAGGTAAGTTGTCGCCCCGGCAAATATGACGTAGAGACCCGAAATAATTACTAGCTGAAAGCGAGTCAATTTATTGCCGACTAAGTAAGAGACGATTAAGTAGCCGCTTGTCACAGTTAAATAAATGGACAGCATTTCTGCGTTAAGGCCGAAATACTCTGTCATCGAGTTGATTATCTCAGCTTCCGTCATATAGTCATCTCCTTACTGTTAGACCTTAAGTAAGCATACACCGAGGTCCATTTATAGACGATTATACTCAGTCGCTCATGGCAATATCGCGGCGAAATCAAGATAAACGGAATGACTCTACGTGGCACATTTGAGGCAAGGTTAGAGCGTGCCCAGGGCGGGTTGAATAGCGGCTTTCGGGTGAGGAGGAGACATCCAGCGCCGGATATTACCCCCATGGCGGCTAACGACGCTAAGGAGACACCCGCTTGTGTCAAGGCTGACTAAATATCGCCCGCCGATCAGGTTCCAAGGAAACCGACCGCATGCTTGCAAAGCAGGCTGTGCTGGCAAGTTAGATCCGCCCAAAAAGCTATCATCTATATACGGATTATCCATACTATGTCTTGGAGCCATGAACTCCTATACTGATTGTTAATTGGAGGGAGGTTACTATGAATATAGAAGATCGATTCCAGGCCTATGCCGCTGACTTCGAGTTAAGCTACGCCGATGATGACTGGTCGCGCCTGGCCAAGCATTTCACCACAGATGCCAGCTATGATATGGGCGATGGTTCGGAAACTGCCACTGGCCGTGATGCGGTCTTGCAGAAATTTCAGAATTCCGTCAACGGGCTAGATCGAGCGATCGGCGAGAGGGATGTGCAGGTACGCAGCGTTTCAAGTGATGGTGATACAGTCGTGGCGGAGTGGACTGCGCGGTATACCAGCACCAGTCTGCCCGCACTTGAGGTCAATGGTACCCGGAAATTTGCGCGCTTCGACGGAGATGCCATCGCCGAACTTAGGGATGAAATAAGCAAGGAATCGCTGGCTGTCTTTGGTGTTTGGATGCAAGCGCACGGCGGCACGCTATAGCACTGTTGCTATTCTATACTTTCGCTAGACCAGATAAGACGGCTGCCGCTAGGTGAAAGCCGACACGATACGGCGGACGCTTCACGACGCGAGCCCGTTCAGCCATGTCACATGGGCACAAACTTGCCTTCCACGGCTACAACTCTGAGCTTGTGGATGACCGTTAACG
Organism: uncultured Gammaproteobacteria bacterium; assembly: GCA_963700715.1. GTDB lineage: Bacteria > Pseudomonadota > Gammaproteobacteria > Pseudomonadales > Halieaceae > JARRPM01. Next base: position 3,023 of record CAVOYP010000007.1, on the reverse strand, counting down.
GGAGCAAAGCGGACCAGTAGTGCTGGATCGCCCAGGGCAGCTAACGACGCAAAGGGGCATATCAGGCCAGGATGTCTCCTCCCCAGCCGAAAGCCGCCATTCACAGCCCCCAGATTTTGCTCCCAGGAGGGCAATTTTGTGCCATGAAGCGACATAAGGGTAGGCAAGAAATCCGCCCAAGACGCCCACCCGGAAACGGCAGCTATCGCCTAGTTTTTGACGTTTTGGCCGCAATTCTCTTGGAGGCCACAGCTTACCCAAAGCAAACCCCTATTCGTCTGTGAGTCCTAGCTGCTGGAGAATACCGGCGGAGTCATAGTAGTCACGACCTTCAACAACTTTGCCATTATCAACGCGCATTACACTGCAATAGCGCACTTTAACTTTTCGCCCAGTAGGCGCGAAAGTACCCCGGCTAGTTTGAAGTGGCCCGGTATGCGTCCCGCGATTAACAAACTCCACTACAGCCCAATCATCCTGAACAACTACATTCACTACCTTACATTCTCCATCAGGGAATGCCTCACGCCATCGATAGTAATCGCGTTTATAGGCTTCTGGACCAGGCTGTAGCTCCTCTCGGGCAACATCCTCAAACTGGCAATCTTCGGCAATAACAGCTGCACCGCGGTCAGGGTCTCGCAAGTCCCAGGATTCGTGGAAGATACGTACAATCCGTTCAGTTTCAGTCATAGGTTTAGATATCCTGGTCAGTTATCATTCGTAATACAGTATTGTTAGCATGAAAGCACGAGATATCAGAAAAAGCATGTAGTAGGCCCCTGTAGAGCTGGGTCTGCGATGTAAGGCTTTACTACTTAGCCCCTGCTGGCATAGAGAGGCCACTCAGCCAGCCAGAATCGGCGTATAGCTGACGTGCGTTCTGAGGTGAGAGCGGAAGTCAGTGCGGGGTATGTTTATCCTGTTTCCGGCAGGAAGAAAATGTCTCTTCTGCGTCGGAAGCTGCCGTAGCGACTAATCGCCCACTTTGTCTCTTGTAGAGCCATGAAGAGACACTCGGTTTATCCCACATTGAGCGTGAATCGGTAATAGGCAACAGGCCGCTACCACCACTGAATGGTCGTAAGGGATTCAGCGAATCTAGGTTTCTAGGCGATGATCAATTCTTAATAGCGGACATAACGATTGAGCCAAATCGACTTGAGCAATTTGTTAGCCCTTGCCGTACAGCTTTCGTAGCTGTCCCTCTATCAGTATTTCAGCAGGTTTTCTCAGGTGCTCACCACCACGACGCCAAGCGCGACAGCGTAAACACCAAGGATCAGAGCACTTTCGAATCCGATTCGGCCGATTCCATAGGTCTCTCGTCGCACCATTCCCAGTAGCAGGATGGCGGTCATCAGGATACCAATCAAACCCCACATCATCTGGACCGGTGCCATGTCATGGTAGATGGAGCCGTGAGGATAGGCCGCGTCAGCCGCGGCGACAACGAGCATGTTGAAGCAGTTAGTGCCGAAGATGTTGCTTACTGCCAGGGTCAGCGCCCCAATTCGAATCGCTGCGATGGTGGTTACCAACTCGGGGGTAGAGGTAGCCAGGGCGGTGAACAGGCCGCCGACCAGGGTTTCGGACAGCCCCGTCTGGTCAATGATGCCCTTGGCTGCCTCCATCAAAATCCAGCCGGCCATACCGGTCACGACAGCCATGCCGATAAATCCAAACCACAGAGTGAGCGAACCGCCACCATGATGCTTTTCAGGCTCATCTGAAACTGTCTGCTGGGTCATTCGAGGAAACCACATGGGCTTGACCCGCGTGCGGTGAACCAGGTGCAGGCCAAACAGATAGGCTGTGACGATCACCGGCGTAATCGGGTGTACGCTCCACTCGGTGACCGTTGGTGTGAGGATTGCGAGCAGCGGCAAAGTCAGCAAGACAATCAGCAATCCCGCCAGCATCAGATTTACCGGGGACGCGGCCGCGTGTTCCAGGTTGGCTTTGCGGTAGATAATGTCAGCCACGCCAAGAAACGCCAGATTCGCGGTCATGCTGCCCATGACATTGCTCATAGCCAGATCGGGTCGAGCGTCTAACGCTGCGCTCAGGGTCGCTGCTAAATCAGGCAGCGAGGTAACCCCAGCAAGGAGCAAGACCCCGAAGAGCGCCTCGCCCAAGCCGGTTCTGTCGGCCAACGTATCGGCCTGCCGAGCCAGCTGGCTGCCCGCGATGACGATCACCAAGGCAGCAATGCCAAAGGCAGTTATGCTGGGAATTAAGGAAGAAAACACTCGAAACCCGAATGACTATGACATGCTGCCTCGAATATCACTAAAACAACCTCGGCGAAGACTAACAGCTACAAACAAGGAATGGTCTATATAACACCGATTCCCGATTTGTAGATTTCAATGGATCGAAAATTGACATCAAATCGATCTCTTGTCCTTTTTCACGGCGCGTATAACGTACATACAAGGCCAAATTCTTCTACATAGTAGCGGTCGAATCAATCTAGACCAAATGTCCTCTTCTAGGTGTGACCTGTGCATGGCGAATTGGTAATTTTTGCGAAGAATCATCCAGTTAGCGGTTCTGCCCTGGTTCGGAGTTCGGTTTGAAAACTCGTTACGGTATTGGCAAGTTAATGTATCCCGACCGCAGAAATCTGCGACCTGGTCTCAAGCCACCGCCCTGCTCCACTCGCTGAACGCACTGACCCTGAGATCCCGATAATGCTGCGCTCTCACAAGATGCCGTCCCAAGTTGAATAGATTACTGACAGCAGCATGAGCGGCCACAAACCTTTGGGCCTGCCCCTTAGATTTGAACCGCCTCATCCCCCGCTCTCGCACCCTGGTCGCCTCGTGAGACTGCTCAGCCCGATTATTCTAATATTGTTTGGTACTGCGGATCGTCTCAGGAATCAGCTCACGATGTGCAACCCCATAGCTGCGTAGTTTATCGGTCACGATCTTCCTGGGCTCTGCGCCTTGGCTCCGCAGTAAGCGTTTGAAGAAACGTTTGTGCTGCCGCTCCATCCCGATTGGCCTGAAGATCCA